>NZ_JAMAUR010000001.1:0-1233569 GCF_023714225.1 Mesobacillus sp. MER 48 | reverse complement strand
GGGTAATTAAGGGAATGAATATCCCTCTTTGTCTTATAAATCCATCAAATCCAATCCTATAAACTGGATATAAAGTAAAAGAGGCGACTCTCAGGTCGAATTTATTCAACCTTTTGAGTCAGCCTCTTTTTACATCTTAATAAAGGAAAACACCGCATCCATTTGGACGCGGTGTTTTCCTTTATGGCTAGTTTCCAGTTCCATCGCCGCCATCTCCTCCGCCGGTCCCACCACCATCACCAGGCGGTGGCGGAGGTGGTGGAGGCTTCGGAGGATCCTTTGGTTTTGGATCAGTTGGAGGCGGGTCTTTCGGTTTTGGATCCGTCGGTTTGTCGTCCTTTGGAGGATCCTTAGGTTCTGTTTTTTTGCCAATTTCAATGATATTCGAAGGAGCGGATTCTTTTCCAGCTATATCGACAGCAGTGACATAGAAAACGCCGTCTCCTGCATTGAAACTCATTTTTTCTCCCGCTTTGATGCTGCCGACTTTTTTCTTGTTGTTATAGATGCGGTAGCCGACAATATCATTCTCAGGGTGCTTGCCCCAGGCAATTGTTTTTCCAGAAAACTTGATACCGAGCGCTGCCGGAGTCTTGCCATTTTCACTCAGTTTATCATTCGCAACGAGTATTTTGTTCCATGCATCCTTTTTAGGGATTAGCTGTTGAGGATTCCGGATTTTATGGCCGATGATGCTTTCCATATACTCTGGATTCAGAATTACACCAGTGTCTGTAAACTCAGCAGGAGTTGAATCAAGTGCTATATAACGCTTATCTCCAACAGTAACGAACTTGTTTTCAACAAGACTATCATCAACCTTTGTAGGTGCGTACTTTGCAATAAAGTAATCAGATTCTACCAGACCTGCTTTCGAACATGCACTTGAAGGCAGCAATCCAGAAACTGCACAATAAGATCTTTTGACGATTCCGCCAGGCATTTTAAAAGGCTCCTCCGGATCGACAAGCTGTGGTGCAACATCATAGGCATCGTTCATTAGGTCGGCCCAGATGTATTGGGTACGTTGACCATATGAAAGCCCCTTATAACTCTTCTCTAGTGGTTTATTATGGTCATAACCCAGCCACACTCCGAATGATACATTCGGGTTAGTAGCCACAAACCAAGAATCAAAATAATCATGGCCTGTTCCAGTTTTACCAGCCCAGTCAGAATTAAACTTCAAACGACCATTTACTGCAGTGGCAGTTCCACGGCTGATGACATCTCTCATCATATCCAAAGTCAAATATGAAGTTTGTGGACTAAACACATCAACTGGCTCAGCTTTATGCTGATAAATGACATTTCCATTTTTATCGACGATTTTATCGATTAAATAGGCGTCAACGAACTTTCCCATATTGCCAAAAGTTGCAAAAGCATTAGTGTTCTCTTCAACAGTTACGCCACCATCTATAGATCCAATAGCAGCAGCCGGAATGTAATAATCACTTTCCACCAATGAAGAGAATCCCATCTTATCCAAATATGTAGCAGGCTTTTGACCCAATACACTTTTGTATGCTAAAACTGCAGGGACGTTATAAGACTTGGTTAAGGCATATCTTACGGAAGTCAATCCGCGGTATTGCTTATCATAGTTGGTTGGCCATACTTTCCCGGGTGCTCCTGGATCCAAACGGACTTCCACATCAGGCAAGACTGAACCCGGGGACAGTTTCCCCATTTCAATCGCAGGTGCATAAGCAAGTAATGGTTTCATCGTAGAACCGTTCTGCCTTGGTGAATCGGTAGCATGGTTTCTTTGCTGTATATCAAAGTCACGTCCACCAATAAAACTGATAATCTTCCCAGTCTTGTTTTCAATCATAACTGCGCCTATTTCAACCTGTTCCGAAATTGTAATTGTTTTGCTTGAATCATCTGGATCAGGTACTTCCTGTGGTTTATTGCGTCCATAATAAGGATAATTTTTCGCTGTTTCCTGGTGTTTTTCATAAATCTCTTTATTGATGGTTGTGTAAATCTTATAGCCGTTCTGGCGAAGATCACGGTTGGCTAGTGCCTCATATTCAGCCATCAATTCATCATCTTTTTTCAAATCGTCGGCTTCATAGCCATCACGTTCAGCTAAAAGATTAGCCAAAATATCGATTGAGCGTTTCTCGATTTCAAATGTAAGGAATGGATATTCCTCAACTGTATTATCACTTGGAACCTCTTTCACAAAGTCTTTCGTAATATCGTAGTTGATTGCTTCATTGAACTCCTTATCGGAAATGAAGCCGGCACCGTGCATCCTTGTGATGACGGTCTTGTATCTCGACACGCCAGGTTCAAGTCCTGCAGGATCCTTAAGCTTGCCGTGGTCGCTGCTGAATGGCGTGTAGCCAAATGGACTCTGTGGAAGTCCGGCGATGAAAGCAGCTTGAGGCAGAGTCAAGTCTTTCGCGTCTTTTCCGAAAATCCCGTTTGCTGCGGCCTGGACACCGGCAATATTGCTGCCGTTCGCGTTACGGCCGAAGGTAGCGACATTCAAATAAGCTTCGAGAATCTCTTTTTTATCGAAGAATTTTTCGAGGCGGAGGGCGAGAAGGATTTCTTTCGCTTTTCGCTCGAATGAAACTTCATTCGTCAGGATCTGGTTCTTGATGAGCTGCTGCGTCAGTGTGCTTCCCCCGGAGGATGTCGACGAGTTTGTGACCTCCTGGAAAAGGGCACGCAGGATCGCTTTAGGCACGACACCATCATGCTCGTAAAAATACTCATCTTCTGTTGCCACGACCGCATTGACCAAATACTTTGACATATCGTCAAGCTTTACTTCCTCGCGGTAAAGGTCGGTTCTGAGCTTGCCAAGATAAACATCGTTATCAAAATATAAATCCGATGTTTCTTCATAGTTGTAAATATCCTTCTTCATATTTTCATATGGCCGGATTGGTTCATCTTTGACAAGGGATGCAAAATACCCGGCCCCTGTTCCTGCGGCAAAGCCCGCACCGAGGACCAGTACAATAATCAATAAAAGCAATATGTTCCAGACAACCGAGTAAGTAATCCGGGCTCCTTTTACGGTCTTTTTATTCGTAAAAAAAGCACCAAAGGATTTAAGCTTCTCTTTCCAAGCCTGTTTTCCTTCATGCATTCATATCATTCCCCCTAAAATCACATACATTATAGCATAAACAAGCTGTCGAATAGACTCTAATCTTAATTTTTCTGAAAACTTATGTCGAATTTGACAACATATATCGCTTTATGGTAAAAATGCTTTATTAACTTTATAGCAAAAAGCTTTGAAGGGAATAAGTAGTGCTTCTGTCCATGTTCCAGAAAGCCGGCGGCCGCTGTGAGCCGGTACAAACAGAAGGATGAATTACCTCCCCGAGCGCCGCAGTGAACTGGATTCATAGTAGCCGCGGACGGTTTAACCGTTATTTTATGGAGTGGAAGACTTTTTATTTTAGTTTTCAAGCCGGGTGGTACCGCGCATTTAGCGCCCCTGCATTTATTGCAGGGGCGTTTTTTATTTTCGCAAAAAATCCGGTTACGAAATATATTTTGAATGGAGGAATTAGAAATGGAATTATTGAAAGACCTCGAGTGGCGCGGGATTATCTACCAGCAAACAGATGAAGAGGGAATGAAGGACCTGCTTTCAAAGGAGAAAATCTCACTGTACTGTGGTGTCGATCCAACAGCTGACAGCATGCATATCGGGCATCTTCTTCCATTCCTGACACTGCGCCGATTCCAGAATGCGGGCCACCGTCCGATCGTCCTTGTTGGCGGAGCAACCGGATTGATTGGCGATCCGAGCGGCAAGAGTGAGGAGCGTAAACTGCAAACGCTGGAGCAAGTACAGATTAACGTTGATGGAATTAAGAAGCAGCTAGGTAAAATTTTTGACGTAGAAGGCGATAATGGTGCACTGATGGTCAACAATTACGACTGGGCAGGTTCCATGGATGTAGTGACATTCCTGCGTGACTTCGGCAAGCATGTCGGCGTGAATTACATGCTGGCAAAAGATACGATCGCTTCAAGACTGGAAACAGGGATCTCCTTCACAGAATTCACCTACACCATCCTGCAGGCAATGGATTTCTTCCATTTATACGAAAAGCATGACTGCAAACTGCAGATTGGCGGAAGTGACCAGTGGGGCAATATTACCACCGGACTTGAACTGATCCGTAAAATGTCTGCAGAAGGCTCCAAGGCATACGGTATGACGATTCCGCTTGTAACGAAAGCTGATGGAACCAAGTTCGGCAAATCAGAAAGCGGAGCAGTATGGCTCGATCCTGAAAAAACTTCTCCATACGAGTTCTACCAGTTCTGGATCAACACCGCCGATGCAGATGTTGTGAAATACTTGAAGTTCTTTACTTTCCTTGAAAAAGAAGAAATTGAAGCTCTGGAAAAGGCAGTTGAAGAAGAACCGCATCTGCGCAAGGCTCAAAAGGCTCTTGCAGAAGAAATGACTCGCATGATCCATGGTGAAGAAGCCCTTCAACAGGCAATCAGGATTTCCGCAGCACTTTTCAGCGGCGACATCAAAAACCTGAGTGCGGACGAAATCAGACAAGGCTTCAAAGATGTTCCTTCTTTTACAGTAGAAGGGGAAGAAGAACAAGGATTTGTCGACTTGCTGGTGGCTGCCAAAATCTCGCCATCGAAGAGGCAGGCACGTGAAGATGTATCAAACGGAGCAGTCTCCCTTAATGGAGAGCGCGTAACCGATACAGCATACGTCTTAAGCGATGCAGACAAGATCGAAGGGCAGTTCACGATCGTCCGCCGCGGCAAAAAGAAGTACTTTATGATTAAATACTAGAGTTTTTTCGCTAATTTTGATGTTTTATGCGGAGAACATCGTAAAAACAGCCTCCCGGGATACCGGGAGGCTGTTTCTTCTATAAGAATGAAATCAGTTTTCACTTTTTCGACCACTTTTGCAAATATATCAGCGGATTTTTAAATATATCGACCATACTTTCAAAAATATCGGCGAATTTTCAAATATATCGACCACATTTGAGTAGATATCGACCAACCCGAATATAATAGGCTGGCGCATGTGAAATGTTAGTGGAATAAATGAAACAAAAAACCCCGGCCAAATCGGCTGGGGTTTTTCAAACACTCTATTAACGAGAGTAGAATTCAATAGTTCTCAAAACCCTAGTAGTACTGAGGTTCGAAGGTACTCATTTTAAAAACTCCCCCAAAAGTTCCCCCAATTACATATTTAATGCTTTTTCGAATGCCTGGACTGATTCCTCTTCCAGAGCCTTAAAGGAGTGGCCATAAATATCCAAGATCATTTGAGGTGTATTCCCCAAACGTTCAGCGATTACTTTAACTGGAATGCGCTGGCCGATTAACAAAGTGGCATGAGTATGCCTTAATCCGTGTGGAGTAATGCGTTTGATACCTGTTTTTTTAGCAATTCGGTCAAAGCTATACTTTAAAGTTGCATCAACTATGGGTGTACCTGTTTGATAAGAGATAAATATGAATTGATCCTTTGCCAAACGGGACCCAAAAGTGAGCAATGTTTCTCTGCACCAGGCTTTATAATGTTTGAGTTGCTTGATCAAAGTGTCATCGATCAAGATAGTACGATTGCTGTTTTTGGTTTTAGGCGACCTGACTCCTTTATTATCTCTGGTCATTTCCACAGTTATTGTTTTGTTTTCCAAATCAATGTCGCTCCATTTTAAACCGTATGCTTCACCTTTCCTTAGGCCAGTGTAAGCAAGGAGAAGTATCAAAGAATAATTAGTGATATTCTCTAGGTCCTTGGCTGCAGTCAGGAAGTTTTTTAATTCGGAGCTTGTTAAGAAATTATCCGTCGTTTTTTCATTTGGAATTGTAATCTTATTGAATCGGTTACGAGGGATAATTTCATTGTCCACTGCTGCATTAACCGCAACTTTGAACAATCTGTGGAAGAGCTGGACGGTGCCGGGTTCATACTTTTTTAACAGTTCATTAATATAAACTCGCTTGTAAGTTGTTTTGTTAAAAATTCTAAGCGACATTTGGAAATCGGGTGCAAATATCTATCTTGACCATGATGATGATTGCATTGCAATAAAAAACCAACATTTAATACCAGGAGAAGTGATGCAAGCAGCTGAAGAGAACTTCCAAGATATTAGTAACTGGTTTAATTCGTGGAAAACCGAAAGTTCTCAGAATATCACTTTAATGAAAATGATCCATCATATTTCAAGTTGGAAGAACAATGAAAAACTAAATGATTGGCTATGTTCTGAATTAGATTCACTGGACATTTTTAATGAGTGGATGATTGTCCTAGCAAAGAACGGCTGGAAAGATATCTATGAAGATCACCGGCAATTCGAAAATGAAGAATCCATTGTAATGGCCCAAGAGATATTTAGGAGTGCTGTTACATATGCAAAAAAGAAGGTGAAAGTTTGATTTCTTATCATTACACAGATACGGAGCTAAATAAAATAATCAAAACACTCACGATCGTGATTGATACCCGGGAAAACGTAAACGGCCATATCCTGAATTACCTTCGTCAGAAGGATATTCCAATCAAGATTCAAAAACTCGATACCGGTGATTATGGCTGTATGATTCCCAAAAATGAAGAGCTGGGAATATCCCGGGACATTTTCTTGAATAGCCGGGTTGAGCGTAAAGCGCACATCGATGAAATCACAGGGAATCTCCAGAAGGATACAGCAACGGCTTTCGAAAATGAACTGATTCGTTCAAAAGACGTTCCCTTCACTTTGATTGTGGAGGACCTGCACGGATACGAAAAAATGCTAAAAGGTGAGTGTCGCTCTAAATACAATCCGCTGGCACTACTTGGCCGGCTTAATACATTCAAAGCGAAATACAATTTCGAAATCGTGTACCTAGACGAAAAGTACTCCGGCAACTGGATATATCACCATTTTTACTATCAAGCGAAGTATTACCTGAAAACAGGAATATTTTAAAAAATATCAAGAAAGTGGGGATAACTTGTGGATAGATTAGAAGAAATCAAAGCTAATATTATACGCGGCCGATTACCTTTAAGAGATATGAGTTGGCTAGTAACAGAAGTTGAAACTCAAAGAGAAGTCGTAAAGGAACTTCTAGCTCAAACTCGTTACAAAAGCTACATGGATATGGCGAAGGAAAATCTCGGCCTTGAAGAAAGTTTGAAACTTGCCCGGGAGCAACGTGATCATTACAAGCAGGCTTATGAAGCTTCAAGGAAAGCTTTGTAGGTGAACATCATGGGGATAGCTGGAACGGTTACTAAAGAGAAGCTGAAACAGACGATGAAAGAGAATTTTGTCCTGGAGAAGTTGAGTGAATTAGGAGTAACGAAAACGCAGCAAGGTGTTCCCGTTCATGAATTAAGTTATGAAGATATGAAATATGAATTGGTTCTCGCGTCTTTTCGAGAAATCGATATTCAGAAAGATGAAAATAGGTGGTTCTGATGGTCAGAGGAACAAAGGTGAATCCTATCTTGCAGTTGCAATAACATTTGTAGAACAAGTTAAAGACTAAAGGGAGATTAATAATGTCAAAAGTACAACTTAACCAAAAGGAACAACATTACGCAGATACACGTGATCAAGCTGAGGAAATTGTTTCAGCTGCTAAGGAAAATGATAGTCTTCAAATGCACAAAATAACAGAGAAATATAACAAGTACGGTCAGTATTTCTTGATTGATTTAACATACGCTTATCAAACTCCTAAAGAAGTTATGGAAAGTCGTCCCAAGAAGGATAGTGCACCAGATGGCCAGATGAGCATTGATGATCACGAAGGCATTGAATATTCTGTAGACGGCAATGGGAATGTATCGGTTTCAGAAGGGCAAGTATCAAATGAGGAAGATGAAAGTGATGAATAATAAAAAGAAACAAAAAAGACGGTTGGGCAAATCTCTTGCCCGCCGACGTAAAGAATCATTGGAAGTAGCCTGGAGAAATATCTTTGTAAAAGCTGGAGTATTGCAGGATAAGCGTGACTAATCTTTCAATCAGTTGTTATGAACAACAAAACAGTTAAATTTACATTCTACTAATGTTAAATGCAGCTTTATACGCATTTTCAAGGGTGTCATCATTTTGTAAAGCATCTTCAAAGTTTGCACTTTTTACGTATCTGTGTAGCCATATTTCATCTTGTTTTAGAATAATTTGGCCTAATCTTCCGTTCATATAGGAGGGTAAAGCTGATTCGAACGTATTGATAACAAATTTGATTTTTTCGTCTTTAGTCATTTTTTATACCACCTTTTACCTATTTACTTTAATTATTTCTTATTAAGAGTTGTAAAACAATATCGCTAAAACAAAATCAAGTACATTTTTCTTAAAAAACTCCAAAAATGTACAATTATTTTGAAAACAACAGAGATCAGAGGAACTTATGCAATAATTGGACTTATTCAGAGAAATAATAGTTAATAATTTTGCCGGTAGTGGTGGAGCTTCTACTGGAATCGAAATGGCTACTGGATTATCGGTTTATATCGCAATTAATCATGATGATTCTCCTGCCAATAATTAGTTAAATAGTCAACAAATTTTAAAGGAATGCTTATTTCTTATATTTGGTCATTTTTTTTCTTATTAAGAAGTTACTTTTTATATATTTACTTGCTTTATCGTAAGTAGGATACTTTTCAAGGATTTGTACATAAGGACCTTCCTCTCTTACTACTAGGAAGTGACTTTGAAGATTCTTGGCTATATAAAACCTATAATCATTATCAAATACGTACCAATATTGAATTATTTCATAATCAGTTTTAAATTGGCTCGAAAGCATAATACCACTCCTATTAAAAAATTTATTAACGTTCTTGTCTTCCCTCTCCAGTATTTTTATTGATGGAACTCGTAGTTCTGAATAGATAAGGAATATAAATGGTATAAGCAAGTTGGGAGTCATGGTTAAAATTTTAATTAAAACTATCTACTTGTACGACTACCCTTAAAGAGATGAGAGAATGAGCTTTGAGCTACCTGAATTGGACAGAAAAGCAACACAGAAAAAAGTTGAAGAGTACCTAGAAAAATACCGACTATTTAAATACCTGACGTTTGAGGAAAGAGAATCTTCTGTTACAGCCAGCAGCACACCGCGGTATCATGCACCAACTAATCTAACAGGAGACCAGACCGGATCCATTGCCATTTACAATGTGGATGAACAGGAAAGAAGAAAGTTATTTTGTGAGTGGATTGATCGCGCTGTAAATAAGCTGCCTAAAATGGAGCGTTTCCTGATCGAAGAAAGATATATGTCCGATGATAGTGAGTATTTAACTGATTTTAATGTTTATTGCCATAAGTTTCAACCGCCTATAAGTTCTATGACTTATGCTAAAATCCGCTGGAAAGCATTTTATAGGCTTGCATTAAATTTAAATATTGCCGTAACTAAAGAAGATAAAAAGGCCACCTAATGGTGGCTAATTTTATTATTTAATCAATAGCTTGCAAGAAAATATTTTCATAGTGAGATTTTTTTATCAATATCCTTGGGTTTAATTCTGACAACAAATCAAATTTTCTTAAATAAAGTAGAAAATCATGTCCTGAAATCGATAGGCAATAATACAAAATTAATGATTGTTCATGAGGAGATAATTGTGCCTTAATAATTCCAATGTATGTTTCTTTGGAATCTAAAGCAGATTCATCCAAAAATTTAATTGTTTCATAGAGGTTTTTATAATAATGGCTCAAATCACCTTCATGTTTATCAAAAAATGCAAAAAAAGCCATTCTGATTCTAGTAATTTCATCTTTACCATTAAACTCGTTATTAGCGAGCATTAATTTATAATGTTGTTGAAACCTTATATGGAATTGCTGTATTGCTGCCCGGCCAGTTTTACTAAACTCACCACCAATATAAAAGGAGTTAACAATGTTATTATGTAAGGTAATCATTTGAAAGAAAGTATTGTCAAACCTTTGCCTAGTTAAAGTTTTATTTTGCTCTTCAAATTCTTTTCTTGTTGCCTTCATTTCCTCGATTGAGTTTCTTAACTCCTCCCTTTGCATTTCGAGCTGATCCTTTTGCATTTTAAGAGTTATTACAACAGCCAGGAAACTTACAAATGTTAAGATAGGTACAGTAGAACCTGCAACGAAATCACCATAGGGTCCTAAGTCGTCAAAGTTTTTATTAAAGACTACAACTAAAATGAATCCCACCAAAGGAAGTACCCACACCAAGTTAAGTATTATCCATAATGTTTTTAAATTAAAATTCCAGTTTTCCACTTATATATCTCCTCTAAGTTTTTGTTTAATAATTCGACAAAAATCTCCCATTTTCCTTGTCTTGTATAAATAAAATTAGAAAATAATAGGAAAAATTCTTAAAAATAAATGAAAATTATTTATGCCATTTTGTTTTTATCTTGTTAAATTTATATCATCGGGAATTGATTGAGGGACACTCATTCGATTCCTTATTTATTGCTTACTCCTTAATAACGAATATTCTATTCCTGTGCACGGAATTCGCTGACTTACATAGTTATGCCAACTATGACAAATTATTCTAGTAAAAGAAGGTATTGTCGAAAGAAAACTAGAATATTTTACAAGCTAGCTTTCATCTGAAAAATTGAGGTTTATAAATGTGAGCACTTTTAATTGGATGCTCTTTATTCTTTAAAAAGGGAGAAATGAAGAATGGCAATTTTCAATCAAAACATTTCATTGTGGCATGAAGATTTAAAATATCTTGCTATTAGGTTGGTTAAAGATGAAGAAATATGGAAATATGAAAATGGAAAATTTAATCCTGGTGATGATATGGAAGGGTTAAAATTGCCACAAAAGTTTAAAATTATAAGTAATGTTGGCTTAGAGATATTAACTAAATCAGTTTGTCTAAAAAGGAATATTGATATTTTTAAAAATCAGAAACAGTCTGTTACTCAAAATTCTCCTTTTGGTATTGCTGGAGTGATTGCTCCCCAAAATCCTTGGTTAGAATCAATTATCCAAACTTATGGTTATAACCACTTAGGAGATATTCATACAGTTGAATTTTACCAATGTATAGAAAAATTAAAACAAAACTTGAGCCAGACTGTAACTCATAAAAATTATGACAACTTAATGGATGATATCAATGAATGGAGACAGTTTCATAGAAATACAGAAGTGCATTTATCACTTCCACTAATGTTTCCTGCTGAATATGAAACAAATTTAAGAGAATTATACAATGGTTTGCTTGAAGTTTATGATTTAACTTGAGGAAATGTCAGACAATAGCAGATAATTAGCTGAACGACGGCAGAGCATTTGGTTTTTAATATGTTAAATTAATATCATCGGGAATTGATTGAGGGACACTCATTCGATTCCTTTTTTTATTGCTTACTCTTAATTTTGAACACGCCATGCCTGGTTACGGTAGTCGCTGACACACAAAGGCAGTCAGGCCATAGCTCATACCCTTTTATTCAAAACCTCCTTGTAGGGACCGCAGTGATCCCAACTGCCTAAGGAATGGATCGGGACGGTTTGCTGCCAGCCGAAGAAAGTGGCAGCATGATTTGTTAAATGAAGGAAATTATACTCTTTTGTCGAATTTTCGTATAAAGGAGTGAGAGAATTATGGAAATAGGAACAATAAGTTTGATTGGTGGGTTAGCAGTAACGGTTATCACAACGGTTGGAAATTTGTGGCTTACCTATGTTAACAAGAAAAAGGAATTACAAAAGGAACTAACTCTTAAAGTATTAGAAGCTTCATTAAAGGAGTATGAATTCAGAACCACAAAAATACTTGAAGAATCAGAGAAGCAGGGGAGATCAGCTGATATATATCCATATGACTATTATTTAATTCATTTTGCTCAACTAGTAAAACTGATTGAAGATGACAAACTTTCGGAAGAAAAAATTAAAAAAGTAGTTCAAAATCAGAAATTATTTGAAAGAACATACAAGAGTGAGCAAGAAAAAAGTGAAACATATTAGAATCCTTTCAAGGGTGCTTTTTTAAATGGTTTTTGCAGGGAAATATCTCCACTTGTCGAAGTATAGGACGAAAGGAGTGATTTAAATGGATGAAGCAATTTTAGAAAAAGTGTTAAGGGCTAGCGATAAAATTAAGCTCGAACCATTAAAACAGTGGTACTGTGATCATTGTGAAGAAATTATCGACTCTGATGATAAAGGATGGTTTGAATGGTTGAAAGAAAGAGATGGGGAAAGGCAATTCGATTTCAGGATTGTTCATCATGATAAAAAATGTATGCATGATGAGAGACGTCTCTTTAGAGAAGGCTATATGACTAAGGATATGCACTTGGATTACTACACTGGTCCTGATGGACTCAATAATTTATTGGAAATCCTAGTGACATCAGGAGTGGAAAAATCTGAAGTCCTAAAAATGATAAGAAGGTTGAATGTCCCATTTTATGAACAATCTTTAAAATACAGGCAGGAAGCTATTGAACAGGGATACTTCTCCGGAGATCCCGATTTGTACAACAATGTCATAGACAATTTAAGATTAATACAAGATTTTGAGTAAAGTATTCCTTCGAGAGTGCTTTTTTAGAATTTTGGAGAGTTTAAAGGGGAGGTCACAGCATGGGTTTAAAGGCAGGATTAAATAGTATTTATGAGCAAGGTGTTTACGTTAATGATTCATTAAATGCTCTTTTGGAGTACAAGATTTTTCATACTGACATTAATGAACGTGACCATATTATTATCACTAATTTAAGGAATGGAAAAACATGGGGTCCTATCATTCTAGGGAAACAATTGGGTATCTTGGAAGAGGCAAAAATTACTCTTGAGAATTTTGCGAAAAACATTTATCCGGATAAGTAAGTTTTAAAGCATCTCTTAATGAGGTGCTTTTTATTTTATGTTCAAGAGGGTGGAAACATGAGAACCGCTGATCAGTTATCCGAAGACCAGACACAGCAGCATAACCGGTTACGATCCAAACAAAAGAAACCTCCAAATGAAATGACCAGGAAAGATTGGGAAGATATTATGGGTATGAACATGGATACTTATAAACGTGTGAGGGGAGCAGTTTTACCAGAGTCTAATATACTACAAATCACAGGGAATTGGTAATATGCGGGTAAAACGACTACTTTATATTCAATCCTTTCTGACCCTCAGATTTAGATGGTTTAATATTACAATAAAGCGTCTGTCCATAAATTTTGAATGATGCCCCCAAAGTTCCCCCAAAACCTCCCCCAATTGGTTGTGGGAGAATACATTGTTTTACGAAGCTGATAATAAATAAAAAACCCTAGAACCATTGATTTAACAAGGTTTCTAGGGTTTTTAAAGTCACTATTTAAATTGCATCTCGCTTAACGAGAGTAGAATTCAACGATAAGAGCTTCGTTGATTTCAGCTGGAAGTTCAGAACGCTCAGGCATACGAGTGAAAGTTCCTTCTAGCTTGTCTGCATCGAAAGTCAAGAAGTCAGGTACGAAGTTGTTTACTTCGATTGCTTCTTTAACTACATCAAGGTTGCGAGACTTTTCACGAAGTGTGATTGTCTGGCCAGGAGCTACGCGGTAAGATGGGATGTCTACGCGTGCGCCATCAACCATGATGTGGCCGTGGTTTACTAACTGGCGAGCTGCACGACGAGTGCGAGCAAGACCAAGACGGTAAACAACGTTGTCAAGGCGAGCTTCAAGAAGGATCATGAAGTTTTCACCGTGCTTACCAGGCATTTTGCCTGCTTTGTCGAACAAGTTACGGAACTGGCGCTCAGTAACTCCGTACATGTGACGAAGCTTTTGCTTCTCTTGAAGTTGCAATCCGTATTCGGAAAGCTTTTTACGCTGGTTAGGACCATGAGGACCTGGTGCGTAAGGGCGTTTTTCTAATTCTTTACCTGTACCGCTTAGTGAAATTCCAAGACGGCGGGATAGTTTCCAGCTTGGGCCGGTATAACGAGCCATGAATGACTCCTCCTTAGTTTTTATTTTGTAAAATAAAAACAGATTGTGATTAACCATCATGGGTATTTTGTTTTCATGTACCTTCGCCCTAGCAGCAGCGGGTTACGAGATACACCATCAAACCAGGTTTGAGGAACAAAATACATACATCATGCAGATCACATAGGCTGCGATATTTTACACAAAGAGTATTATATAATTTCTGTGCCAATAAAGTCAAGGGGATATTTCAAGTCATTGCCTTTTTAAGATGAAATTCTTCCGAAAACTTTGGTTTATATATCATACTATTTTACTAGGTCTATGATATAATAAATAGTAATTATTTTATTTTTCAAATATTTGGATATTGCCTTGCCACGTGATGAATCATTTTCTCTTAATCAGGCTGCTGCCTGTAAAACAGCTACTTACAAATCGCTGTGAAGTGATTTTAAAACAGGTGATACATATGGAAGAATTGGTAGAACGGGAAACAATATTGGAATTGAAAAGCAGGTTCTTTGAATTAATCAGCACGGGCAGATTGTCTGTCACGGACATCCTCTCGCAAATGTTGACTTTGCTAAAAGAACTTCTCCAGGCAGCTGAGGTCGATTTATATAGATGCGAGGAATGGGAGCATGGCATGATTCTTGAGGCCACGACCCGCAGCGATCTGAATGAGGAAATTACGGGTAATTTCCCGGAATGTCTCATAGGCAAACTGACTGAAACTCCACAATCATTTAAAAAAAATCCAGAATTTCTCCCGCAATATGATTTAGCGTTTGTCCTAGATGCAAAGGGAAATGTTAAGAATTTATGTGCTATTCAAATGAATGGCGCTTCAGGTGAGCGCCTTTCGGACAGCCTTCTGGAAAGGCTTGTTGACGAGTGTGCTTTGTTCATAAAAAAAATCCACACCCTTGCGGAGACAACGGAAGAAGAAAAACGGTATAAGCAATTATTCAGGGTAACGAAAAAATTCCACTCGACAATGGATATGGATGCTGTGCTCGATGAAATCATTACCACATTAAGAGAAGTGTATCCTTCGTTCACCTATTATCTCCTGCTGTCCCATGACCACAAGGGCTACGGAGAGTTGCCGGTAAAAGACCTTGAGTACAACAGTGAAAATCAGACTGCCATGCAATCTTATGTGAGCGGTCAGATCCAGTTCGAGGACTCAGTCATTGATAAAAATTCCATCATGTATGCACCTTTAAAAGGAAGACAGGGCGTATACGGAGTGCTGCAGGTCATTGCCCCGGACTCGCTTGTGTTTCCGCAAAACGAAGTAGAATTCATTAAACTCCTTGCAAATACCGCCGGAAGCGCACTGGAGAATGCGAAGCTTTACGAGCAATCAAGGAAGCTTATTGCAGATTTGCAGCTAATTAATGAAACATCTCATCAATTGAATACAAGCCTTCGCCTCACAGATACGATGAAGTTTATATGCGGAAGGATCATCAAGTCCTTCGATGCCAGGGAAGTCGGTTTTATCATGCTTGATGAAGACAATCTTGATTACTCCGTCCTTCAGGGAAGCACCAGTTTCTTCTTTTCAAAGGAGGCTTCCAATTATATTTTGAAAGTCGCCAAACGGGTCAAGCAGGATCTGGAACCATTGTTCATAGGGGATATTTCATATGATATCGGGGGTGCTTCTACGCATTTCCGCTCGGTAATGTGTGTACCGATGATCCAGAGCGGTGATTTAAAGGGGTTCGCGCTTGTCATGCATGAGGAGCCATATCACTTTGCATTCGATACATTCAAGCTGCTGCAGTCCCTCATCCACCATTCGACTTTAGCTTTCACCAATTCGATGCTTCGTGAAGAATTGGAGAAAATGGTCGTGACGGATCATTTGACAAAGCTGTATTCCCGAGGCTATCTGGATGAAAAAATGAATCTGTCGATGCTTGAGGATGCGCAGGGAACCTTCATCTTAATTGATATTGATAATTTTAAATGTGTGAATGACCAGTATGGCCACCAGGTTGGAGACGAAGTGCTCATCCAGCTGGCCCGGCAGATAGCCAAAAATATCCGCGGCACGGATATTGGTGCCAGATGGGGCGGGGAGGAACTCGCGATTTACCTGCCAGGAGCTCCACTGGAAATCGGAGTCATGATTGCCAACAGGCTTGTCGATAAAGTCGAGAAACATACGAATCCAAATGTCACGATTTCATGCGGCGTTTCCACATGGATCAGGGGACAGGAAGATACGACCAAGACCGTGTTCAAAAGGGCGGACCAGGCTCTTTATAAAGCAAAAGGCTCCGGTAAGAACAAAGTAGTGGTCCAGAATGAAAACCAGTTTGATTTTAGTGATGAGGTTTAAATTTAACATTGGGAATTGGCCAGCTAGCGTCTAGTCCCTCAAGTCGTTTCGGTCCGCCAATGAAGTCAAGGACGATTTCATTGGCGGACCTCCAACGCTTGTCAGGGCTGATCAAGGCGCTCACGCCTTTCTAAGAAGCACTCAGAAATGAGTGCTTTTTCCGTTTAGCAGAACACAGGACTTTTTCAGCTGCTGTGAGTGAAATCACTTTCCATATCAGGGCAAATATCATATCCTGTTTATGGGGGTATTTTGTAAACGCTTACAAATATAGGAGGAATCGAAATGGGAGAGAAAAGATTCGAGACAGAAGTAATCCATGCAGGATATAAATCGGACGAATTCAGGGGAAGTCTTGCTCCCCCGTTATTTCAGACCAGCACGTTCACTTTTGACAGCGCGGAGCAAGGGGAAAGGCGTTTCGCCGGAGAGGAAGAGGGATTCATCTATTCCCGGCTTGGAAACCCGACTGTTGCCATGCTGGAAGAGAGGATGGCAGCGATTGAAAAAGGGGAAAAGGCACT
The DNA here is from genome assembly GCF_023714225.1 of Mesobacillus sp. MER 48. Taxonomy (NCBI): domain Bacteria; kingdom Bacillati; phylum Bacillota; class Bacilli; order Caryophanales; family Bacillaceae; genus Mesobacillus; species Mesobacillus sp. MER 48. Next base: position 1,216,747 of record NZ_JAMAUR010000001.1, on the reverse strand, counting down.
TGCGTTTGGGTCAGGGATGGCTGCTGTCTCTGCGATATTAGTGGCACTGACGAGATCTGGGGACCATATACTTTGCTCACAGGGTGTATATGGCTGCACATTTGGCCTATTGCAGCTTATGAAAGAAAAATATGATATCAATCATGATTTTTCGATGATGGCGACAAGGGAAGAAGTGCTGGCCGCTATTACCCCGGAGACAAGAGTCATCTATATCGAGACACCAATTAACCCAACGATGAGACTGGTTGACTTGGAGATGGTTGCGGACGTCGCGAAAGAAAAGGGTATTCCGGTCGTCGTCGATAACACCTTCAGTTCACCATATCTGCAGAATCCGCTTGAGCTTGGATGCGATTTCGTCATCCATAGCGCAACAAAATATATTTGTGGGCATGGAGATGTGATTGCTGGTGTAGCTGTAGGTCCTAAGGAGATCATGTCTAAAATCGCGATGACTACCCAAAAGGATATCGGCGGGGTGATTTCACCTTTCGATGCATGGCTGCTGCTTCGCGGCTTGAAGACACTTCCTGTAAGGATGGACCGTCACTGTGAAAATGCTGAAAAACTGGCATCCTATTTGTCCGGGCATCCGGCAGTGGAAGAAGTCATTTTCCCTGGCGATCCAAAGCATCCTGATTACGCAATCGCGAAAAAGCAAATGCGCAAACCGGGCGGACTGATTTCCTTCAACATAAAAGGTGGCCAGAAAGAGGCACAGGCATTCATCAACAAATTAAAACTCATTAAAATCGCCGTCAGCCTCGGTGATGCAGAAACATTGATCCAGCATCCGGCGACAATGACACATGCGGTCGTGCCGAAGGAAGCGAGAGAAAAAATGGGGATCAGAGAGAATATGCTAAGGCTTTCGGTTGGACTGGAAGCGTGGGAAGATTTAAGGGATGACCTTGAGATGGCATTTGAATCAGTAAGAAAAGAGAGCACAATGGAAACAGGCTCTATTTAATAAAACAAATCAAACCCCTCCCGGAAATCCAGGAGGGGTTCAGTATGTTCGTTCATTTAGATAGACTGTGCAAGCACTTCAACGAATTCCTCCAGCTTTTGCTGGTCCAATTCATCAAAACGATTTTTTTCAGGCGAGTCGATATCAAGGACACCAATAACGTTTCCATTTTTCAGGATTGGTACGACGATTTCAGATTGGGAGGCAGCATCACAGGCGATATGGCCAGGGAAGGCATGGACATCTTCAACCCTTACTGTTTCTTTTTTGGATGCAGCCGTACCGCAAACACCTTTTCCAAGTTTAATTCTTACACAGGCAGGAAGTCCCTGGAACGGTCCGAGGACAAGCTCGCCATCCTCCATCAGATAAAAGCCGACCCAGTTGATGCGGTCAAGAAACTGGTTCAAAAGTGCAGAAGCATTGCTCAAGTTGGCAATAGAATTCTTTTCATCCTCAATTAGTGCTTTCAGTTGTTTAATCACCAAGTCGTAATTTTTTTCGCGGCTTCCGCTGTATGTTTCGACGTTAAACATCGTTATTCCCCCTAATTCATGAAGTTTTACTCTACATTGTATCAAAAATCGGCGAAACAATGGAGACTTTGTCGAGCTTTTTATAAAGGAAATTTTAATGATTTCCAGAAAGATAAACAGTAAGGTTAATTGCGGAAAGCGAGGGGCGGAGCAATGAGAAAAAATTCAAAAGCTGCGATTATTGATGCGGCCATCTACTTATTCAATACGAAGGGGTTCAATGGAACATCAGTGAGGGACATTGCAGCAAGGGCAGACGTGAATGCAGCGAATATCTCATATTACTTCCAGAACAAGAATGGACTCCTCGAAAATTGTTTTACGGTTTTTTTTGAAAGCTATCTTAAAGAGCTGGAGAAAGGTTTTTCTTTCCTTGAATACGGTCCAGAGTACTGCCTGAATGCGATGGTTGAAAATGTATTGAGATACCAATGCGAAAACATTCAATTAACAAGGTTCATATTAAGAGAGATGACGATCGACTCGCAAGTTGTCAGGGAAATCATGTCGACCTACCATGTAAAAGAACGTTATATGTTCAAAAAGGTCCTTGAAGCCGGGATTGAGAACGGAGAATTCAAAAAGCATTCAGTCCAGTACAGTATTTTGCAGTTAAAAGGTCTTCTCCAGATGCCGTTTTTGAATACCCATTATGTTACAGAAGTTCTTCATGTACAGCCGCATGAAAAATATTTTGCGGACAAATACAGCGATGAGATTTCACATTGGATCAAAGGAACCCTTTGCACGGAACAGCAGGCTCATCAGAAGATGTTAATAAATATATAGGAAACCGGAAAATCTGCCGGTTTCCTTATTTTTTTATCCCCATGAATTCCAGTCCCTGTCCCAGTTCCTTTGCCTGATGGGCATCAGATCCGTACACGAGCTGGATTCCGCGTTTTTTGGCTTCACTGATTACCCATTCGGGCGGATAGGGTTCACGGCATAATGGCTTTGCCGTACCGGCTCCGTTGTAATCCAGTTCATAGCCAAGTTCTGACACCTTCTCCAGTATTTCAATGATTTCATCTGTACAATCATTTCTGAGCTGGTATTTCAGCTGGAATTTATTAGCCAGGGTCACATGGCCGATTCTTTTTGGCTTATACGGCCCCAAATCAGCGAGGATTGATTTCAGTACTGTTTGATAATAATGCCGGTGAACCTTTTCCACTGAACCATAAGCTTCCACCATTTTCCCGAAATGGTCTGGACTATAATCCAGGCAATCATATGTACCAGACTCGTTCTTTAAAAAATGGACCGACAGTACGCCGTCATCTAGAAGCGGCCCGTATTTGTTCAGAAAATCGGCCGTTTGTCCTTCAAACCCTTCGATAAAATCAATCTCAAATCCGGTATTGATTTTTATTTTTCCCGCATATTTCTTCTTTGCTTCTGCGATGGTTTGAAAATAGGAATCCAGGTCTTCGGGCGCCATTGCGCTGTCCTGTAATGGCGTCGGGTCGATAAATCCTTCCGGCAATGGAGCGTGCTCGGCAAACGTGATTTCACTGTAGCCGAGCTGAAGGGCCTTTTGTATATAATCATCGATTTTGTCATTTGTCCCGTGAGGGCAAAAAGCCGTGTGGACATGTCCGTCTTTCAGGGAAATGCACCTCCAGAAGTGATTTCTTTTGTAAGAATTCAAGTTAAATCGGCCTAATTCGGACAATTTCAACAAAAAATATGAATTTAATAGTCAAAAATTGTCGTTAACATGGTAATATAATTACATTATACACGCATTTATCAAGAGATTTTATATAGAAGGATTCAGAACTTGGAATTTGTGAGGCCAGGGGGATAATAATGGAGTACATAATTGGCGGTATCGCGATACTAATCATTCTTTTTTTAATCGGCTATTTTATGAAACGAAAATATTACAGTGAGGTCGATCGCTATGAGTCCTGGAAAATCGATATCATGAACCGGCCTGTACTGGATGAAATGTCAAAGGTAAAACAGCTGAACATGACCGGGCAAACAGAAGAGCTTTTTGAGCGCTGGCGCCAGGAGTGGGACGAGCTTGTTACTTCAAAGCTTCCGGGCATCGAGGATTACCTGTTTGACGCGGAGGAGTATATCGATAAGTACAGGTTCAAGAAGGCGAAGGAATCTCTGGAAGTCATTGACCGAAAGCTGACTGAAACAGAAGATAAGATCAAGAAGATTCTAGGCGAGTTGAATGAACTTGTAGGAAGCGAAGAAAAGAACCGTGAGGAAATCGATGGTCTTAAAGAGAATTATCGAGAGAATAAGAAAAACCTTCTCACGCATCGCCATAGCTATGGAAGTGCAGAAGCCAGCCTCGAGGCTGTGCTTGAAGAGATTCAGGCAAAGTTCATCGAGTTTGACGAGAAGACCGAAAACGGAAATTATCTTGAAGCAAGGGAAACGGTTCTGTCCATCCAGTCATTGCTTGAACAGGTATCCGCGAAAATGGAATCCATTCCTGCACTTCTGCATGATTGCCAGTCGGCCATCCCGGCCCAGGTCAGCGATCTGAAAGATGGCGTAAGAGAGATGAAGGAACAGGGCTATGTATTGGATCATCTGAATGCCGATAGTGAAATCGAGGAAATAAGCAATGAATTGGCGAGCTATCTTGGTTCTCTTGAAAAAGGTGATGTCGAGAACGCCGAACAGGGCATCCAGGGTTTGAAGGAGCGACTTGAAAAACTGTTCGACATGCTTGAAGAAGAAGTCCTGGCTAAACGATATATTACAAACACGGAACATGTTGCTAAAGAAGTACTTGTGAAAGCAATCACTGAAAACAAGACACTTAAGGAAGAAACAAAGCATATACAGGAGAGTTATCATCTGACTGAAAAAGAACTTTCGGCACAAACTCATGTTGAGCAGCAGCTCAAGGGCCTGCTAAAGCGCTTTGAACTGATCGACCATAGAATTACCGAAAACGATACAGCACAAAGCATGATCAAATTGGAGCTTCAAGAAGCGAAAGAACAGCTTGATCAGCTAGTAGTAGAGCAAAAAGAATTGATGGAAAAGCTAAGCGCCCTGAGAAAGGATGAATTGGCAGCACGTGATAAAGTAAGGGGACTTTCTAAAAAGATTTCCGAACTGATCCGCACTGTCTCCAAAAGCAATATGCCTGGCCTTTCACAGGAATACAAATACCTGCTGGAAGATGCGCATGAAAGCATCAAGCAGGTCAATGATAAGCTTGAGGAAAAGCCGCTGGATATTCCTGCTGTTCAGCAATATCTGGAAATCGCCGTCCTGACAGTTGAAAAGCTTGAAACCTCGACTGAGGAAATCGTCGAGACAGTCATGCTGGCTGAACGCGTCATCCAGTATGGCAACAGATACCGCAGCCGTTACCCTTCCGTCGAAAGAGGGTTACGTGAAGCAGAAGAGCATTTCCGGAATTACGATTATCGCGAAGCACTTGAACAGGCAGCTACATCTATTGAAGAAGTGGATCCAGGTGCAATAAAGAAAATAGAGCATATGCTCTCCGATAAAAAGTGATAAAGCATGGTCTCCGATTGGAGGCCTGTTTTTTTGGGAATGGATTTTAGAATTTTTCATCATTTCTCATTGAAATGTTATTATGATATGATTTTTAGTTAGCAAGGTCTTGGAGCAAGGGGGAACACTGATGATCTATCTTGACAACAGCGCAACGACCAAACCTTATAAACAAGTATTGGATTCATTTATAAAAGTCTCAGAGGATTTCTATGGAAACCCATCTTCACTCCATAAAATCGGAGGACAGGCAGAAAAGCTGCTTCAGCAGGCAAGGTCCCAGGTGGCCAGGCTGCTGAGGGTCAAAGAGACGGAAATCCTTTTCACCTCAGGAGGAACAGAGAGCAATAACCTTGCCATCAAGGGGATTGCGATGGCTCACCGGGAGAGGGGCAGGCATATCATCACGACAAGCATTGAACATGCATCTGTCCATAACGCCATGGTACAGCTCGAATCGCTCGGGTATGAAATAACATATGTGAAACCAGATTCCACCGGTTTTGTCAGTGCGGATTCAATCCAGAAGGAACTTCGTGAGGATACAATCCTTGTGTCTGTCATGCATGTCAATAATGAAGTCGGCACAATCCAGCCAATCGAGGAAATCGGGATAGTTTTGAAAAAGTATCCAAAGGCATTTTTTCACGTTGATTTCGTCCAGGGAATTGGGAAGGTGCCATTGGACTTATACCATTCGGGGGTCCATTTAGCGACGATTTCCGGACATAAATTCCATGGGCTGAAAGGGACGGGGGCCTTGTTTATGAAAGAAGGGGTCCGGCTGTCTCCTTTATTATCCGGCGGCAATCAGGAATGGAAGCAACGGAGCGGGACCGAAAACGTTGCAGGAATGGTAGCCATGGCAAAAGCGCTCAGGATGACGCTTGAACTGCGGGCAGAAAAGCTGGATCAAATGAAGTCAGCAATGGAAATATTAAGAAACGGCATCAGCCATATCAAGGAAATTACCATTCACACGCCAGAGGAAAAAAGCGCTCCCCATATCCTGAATTTCTCCATCAGCGGATTGAAGGCCGAAACATTCGTTCATGCTCTTGAAGAGAAGGATATTTATGTTTCAACGACAAGTGCCTGTTCCTCGAAGAAAAAGGCTGCCAGCAAGACGCTCCTGGAAATGGGAGTTCCTGTCGCAGAAGCGGAAAGTGCGATCAGGATCAGCCTGACATACAGCAATACAGCAGAAGAAGCAGAAATAGCGGCAAAGGCAATCGCCGGGACTGTAAAACATTTAAGCGAGGTTATCAAGAAATGATGTATGACCGTATATTGGTTCGGTATGGTGAAATATCGACCAAAGGAAGAAATAGAAATAAATTCATTGACCGCCTAAGAAAAAATATCAAAAGGGCATTGAGCGACTATCCAAATGCTGTCATCAAAGCGGAACGCGACAGGATGTTCATCCTGCTTAATGGTGAAGACAGCGATGAAATTGGAAAGAAGCTCAAGGAAATATTCGGGATCCAGTCCTTCAGCCCCGCCGTTAAAGTGGACAAGGACCTTGAAAAAATGAAGGATGCTGCTCTGGAGCTTTTCAAGAAAATCCACCAGCCAGGACAGACCTTCAAAATATCCGCCAAACGATCTGATAAGACTTTTGAATTGGATACGAACGGAATCAATTCGGAATTTGGCGGCCATATACTGAGGAATGTGGAAGGCCTGAAAGTTGATGTGAGGAATCCTGATATCAACCTTCAGATTGAAATCAGAAAAGAAGCAGCCTATATTTCAGCGGAAACGATCAAGGGCGCAGGAGGGCTGCCTGCCGCGTCCGGAGGCAAAGGGATGCTGATGCTTTCCGGCGGGATTGACAGCCCGGTTGCCGGCTACCTGACCATGAAGAGAGGCCTTGAAGTGGAAGGGGTCCATTTTTTCAGTCCGCCTTTCACAAGTGAACGCGCCAAGCAAAAGGTAATCGACCTTTCTGAGAAGCTTGCCGAAGTAAACGGACATTTTGCGCTTCATATCGTACCTTTTACTGAAATCCAGCAAGCCATTCACAAGCAAATACCGGAAAACTATACGATGACTACAACAAGAAGACTAATGCTGCGTATAACGGACGCAATCAGGGAAAAGCAGGGAGGACTTGCCATCATAACTGGCGAAAGCCTTGGGCAGGTTGCCTCTCAGACACTTGAAAGCATGTACGCCATCAACGAAGTGACAACAACTCCCATTATCCGGCCGTTAATCACAATGGACAAACTGCAGATTATGGATATCGCCCATGAAATCGATACCCATGATATATCAATCCGCCCATATGAAGATTGCTGCACGGTCTTTGTCCCTTCATCGCCTAAAACGAAGCCTAAGCTGGATAAAGTCCAGAACTTTGAAAGCTTCTTCGACTTTGAAGAACTGATTCAGAGAGCTGTTGAAGGAACAGAGCGGATTATCGTCAAACCGGCTTCTGAAAGAGAAGATAATCCGGTGGATGATCTATTCTAACTTGTTAAAGATTTGTGAACATTTACCAATTAAAGTTTTGAATTAAGCCATGTGTTTCTACACACTCTATACTCACAAGGAGGTGAAACACATGGCAAACAACAACAACTCAAACCAACTTCTAGTTCCTGGAGTACAACAAGCTCTTGACCAAATGAAGTACGAAATCGCTACTGAATTTGGAGTACAGCTTGGCGGAGAAACTACTTCTCGCGCTAACGGTTCTGTAGGAGGAGAGATCACTAAGCGTTTGGTTCAAATGGCTGAACAACAACTTGGTGGCGGATTCTCTCGCTAATCAAAAAAAGAATAACATGGCTACAAAGAGCAGGGCGGATGCCCTGCTCTTTTTGTTGTGTAAAATTATTTCAGAATAACATTGTCATATAATTTTAAATTTTTTGAATAATTTAGTATAATGGGTTATGGGGATATGAAAGCTTGTTTTCTCATTCAAAGACAAGCGAAAAAAATGATAATCAGGGGGAAGAGTATGAAAAGGGAACAATTGATTGCACCTCAAAAGTATAATCTTGTATCAGAAATGGAGCGATTCGCCCAGGACCCGGCGAGAAAAGCGATTCTCTGGGAAAATGAAGCAGGAAGTACAAAAGAAATTACATACCAGGAGCTGCTAAAGAACGCCAATAAAATTGGAAACGTTTTCTTGGGAAATGGTTTGGCCAAAGGGGATGTAGTGCTTGTTGTCGTGCCAAGACTTATTGAAGCGTATCAGGTTTATATTGCCTCACTGAAAATGGGACTTGTTGTCATTCCAAGTTCAGAAATGCTGAGAAAAAAAGATTTTCAATATCGAATCAACCATGGCGATGTAAAAGCTATCGTCAGTTATGCTCCTTTTACCGGCGAGTTCGATGGAATCGAGGAAGTGGAAAAGCTGCCTAAGTTCATTATTGGGGCAGAAAAAGAAGGCTGGATTCAACTTGATAAAGAAATGGAAACTGCTTCCGAAGAGCTTCAGCTTGCCGACACCGATCGTGATGATATGGCATTCCTCAGCTATACTTCCGGTACGACGGGCAATCCGAAAGGTGTTGTCCATACACATGGATGGGCATATGCTCATTTGCGGACAGCGGCAACAAATTGGCTCGGCATAGAGGATGGGGACACTGTCTGGGCTACTGCCGGTCCTGGCTGGCAAAAATGGATCTGGAGTCCGTTCCTGTCCGTCATGGGAACGGGAGCTACAGGCCTCGTTTATCAAGGCAAATTCGAGCCGCAAAAATATTTATCGCTTTTGCAAAAGTATCATATAAATGTTCTATGCTGCACCCCAACTGAATACAGGCTGATGGCCAAAGTAGAAAATATTGGTGATTACAGTTTGCCTGGTCTTCATAGCGCGGTATCCGCAGGAGAACCGCTGAACCGTGAAGTCATCGACACATTCAGAAAGCATTTTAATGTTGAGGTGCGCGACGGCTATGGCCAGACAGAAAATACACTGCTTGTCGGTGTAACAAAGGGCATGGAGTTAAAGCCTGGATCAATGGGTAAGCCTACACCTGGCAACCGGGTTGAAATTATCAATGAGAACGGAGAACCATGTGCACCGGGTGAAGTTGGTGATATCGCTGTCCATATTGAAACACCTGCTTTATTCAAAAACTATTACAAGGATCCAGAGCGGACAGCCATGCAGTTCCGCGGGGATTATTACGTAACAGGCGATAAAGCGAGCAAGGATGAAGAAGGATATTTCTGGTTTGAGGGACGCGGGGATGATATCATCATCAGTTCAGGGTATACGATTGGTCCTTTCGAAGTCGAGGATGCACTCGTTAAGCATCCATATGTAAAAGAATGCGCAGTTGTCGCGTCACCTGACGAAATCCGCGGACATATCGTCAAGGCTTTTGTCGTCCTGCGTGACGGTGTCAGCCCCGAACTGGAAAATCTAGTTTCTGATTTGCAGCAGCACGTCAAGGATTTGACCGCTCCATATAAGTATCCGAGGAAAATAGAGTTCCTTGAAGAACTTCCAAAGACAACTTCAGGTAAAATCCGCCGCATTGAGCTGCGCAAGAAAGAATTAGAAGGCGCAAGATAATAGAATGCCATGAAAAAGCAGGCCAAAAGGTCTGTTTTTTTGTTGGCATTCTCAAGATTTTACTTTTAGATTGAGAGATGAGTGACACAACAAAACTTGGGTATATTTTTAATAAGAAAGGGTGAGGCAATTTGAAAATCGATATAAAAGAGGCTGCATTGGAACAGTTAAAAAAAGTCCAATTCGGTAATGGAGAAGGCATAAGAATATTAGCGGAGTTTGTAGGCACCTGTTCCATCGCGACAGATATCCAGCTTCAAATCGAAGAAAAGCAGGAAGATGATGAAGTGATATCAGAATCAGGTATCCATTTTTTCGTTCCAAAGAAATCAGTTGAGTCCCTTCCAGGCAGAATCTTTTTGGATTTCAAGCAGGGGCTGGGCTATAAGATTTCCTCCCCGGAAGAAACATTTGGCTACAACTTTAAATTAAACCCACGAACCACGAAATAATTCCGGCTTTGAATATATTGATTCAAAAAAAATGATTGTCAGCCCGGAGCATCCCCCTTATAATTGATATTATTTCGAGTCTAGAAAGATTAGGGGGATGTTCGGATGAATAACAGGACCGAACAACAGGCTGGCGTCTTGTACGCAGCCTTTTCATATATACTATGGGGGATTCTTCCGGTTTATTGGAAGCTATTGCAACATGTGAATGCTGATGAAATTCTTGCAAACCGCGTGTTTTGGTCATTTTTCGTTGTTGCATTCATATTGCTCCTGAATAAAAAATGGAGTCTTTTTACAGGGACCCTCCGCGGGCTTTCGCAAAACAAAAAACAGCTGGCGGCACTGACAATCGCATCAATCCTGATCAGCATCAACTGGTTCATCTATATTTGGGCTGTCAATAGCGATCAAATGATCGAGGCAAGTCTCGGTTATTATATCAATCCGCTTGTCAGTGTGCTTTTAGGAATGGTTTTCCTTAAGGAAAGACTGTCCCTGCCGCAGTACCTGTCATTTCTCCTTGCAGCCATCGGTGTGCTGATCATGACGATTTCTTACGGGCAATTCCCGTGGATCGCTTTATCACTGGCCATTTCATTTGGCCTGTATGGACTTGCAAAGAAATTGATCAAAGTTGATTCTTCGGTCGGCCTCGCGCTAGAAACGCTGGTCGTGATGCCGCTCTCCGCCATTTACATTGGCTATCTAGTTGCCCAGGGGACAAATTCGCTGTTCTCAGGTTCGTGGACAACAACGCTGCTGCTTGTCGGAGCAGGAGCAGCAACGGCGGTTCCTTTGCTGTTTTTTGCGAAAGGTGCACAGAGAATCCCACTTGCTACACTTGGGATCTTGCAATATATCGCACCAACTTTGACACTTATTTTAGGGGTATTCGTTTATCACGAAACATTTTCGGCGGTCCATCTGCTTGCCTTTACCTTTATCTGGTCGGCACTGATCCTGTACTCACTATCCCGGACAAAACTGGCAGCGGCCCTGACCCTCAAGTTAAAAAAAGAAAAAGGCATGCATATGTAACAAAGAGAGCTGCGGGGGATCCGCAGCTCTTTCTTAATAGGATTTTATAAAAATGTCCTTTTCACTTTTTCCCAGAAAGAATTGTCCTTGAGCTTAATTGTCTTGATGAATTTATTGCTCAATTTTACATCGAATTTTTCAACATGCTGGATGCTCAGCGCTTCGTTATCCATCCCCATGATTGGATAATCGTTGCCGTCCTGGGCAACCTTGAAGGTAAGCTTGCGGTCACCGCTAAGGATGAAGGATGAGCCGAGTGTCCGGTAATGATTATTGTTCACTGACGCAAGCTCACTCACCTGCATGCACGGCAGCAGCGGGTCCACAACCGCTCCGTTCACGGACTTGTTATAGGCGGTGCTGCCTGTTGGGGTTGCGACAATCATTCCGTCACCACGGAAGGTTTCAAAATGGTTGTCATCGATGAATACATCCATTACGAAAGCCTTTATAATCGCGGAACGGACGCTGAATTCGTTCAAGCATTCAAACGATGTTTCTCCGTCGATGGTTACCTCGATCGTCGGATAGCGCCTTACCTCAATTTCTGAATTCGTACTGGCCTGGATCATTTTATCAGTATCTTCAAGATGGAAATCACAGTACATATTGAGGGAGCCAGTGACTGATATGCCTGCGTACAGACAGTCATCGCGGAAACCAGTTTTCCTTACTGCCTCCAAAAAGGTACCATCGTTACCAATGCTGACAATGATATTGGCATTCTTGTGGTCAGTGACAATATTGAAATCATATCTGCGGGCTAGTTCGTAAAGGGGCTGTACTTTTTCCAGCATAGTTGTGTCAGGGGTATGGTGAAAATAAATATTGCGGCGATCTGGCATTACTGATTCCTCCAAACATTATGTATTTCTTCCAAATTTTTACCCACAATAAAAAACTTTTGCTAAAATATAGGTTATTGACATTAGTTTATCATTTTTTCATAAGGTTTTGAAAGTACAAGGAATTTTCAAGGGGGATTCAAAATGAATGGTAAAAGGTGGGCGGCATTAGGAATAGCCGCTGGTTTATTTATTGCGTCAATTGTGATTAATCTACTATCAACATTCGCATTCAGCGACGCGGAAAATGCGTTTGAAGATATGTTCGCTGTCTCGGAAGAAATGTTTGCTGAAGAAGTCATCGAAGAGGGTGACATGCTGAGCAAAATTGCGGTATTGACCATTAACGGAGTCATCCAGGATACCGGGGATGCACAATCGTTCTTTGAAAGCCCACTCTATAATCATCGGGTATTCATGGAGCAGCTTGATTATGTAAAAGAATCGGATGATGTGAAAGCCATTATCCTCCAGGTGAACTCTCCAGGCGGGGGTGTTGTGGAAAGCGCAGAAATCCACGATAAGATCAAGGAAATCCAGAAAGAAACGAAAAAGCCGATTTATGTATCGATGGGTTCAATGGCAGCATCAGGAGGATATTATGTGTCTGCTCCTGCCGATAAAATCTTTGCAAGTCCCGAAACACTGACAGGCTCACTTGGCGTCATCATGCAAGGCGTGAATTATGCAGGGCTTGCAGAAAAATACGGTGTCGAATTCACGACAATTAAGAGTGGTCCATACAAGGATATCATGAGCCCAACAAGACCGATGACGGATGAAGAACGGGAAATCCTTCAGTCCATGATCAACAACTCTTATGAAGGATTCGTCAAAGTCATTTCTGAAGGACGCGGCATGTCTGTCGAGCAGGTCAAAAAAATTGCCGATGGCCGCATCTATGATGGACGCCAGGCCAAGCAGCTGAACTTGATCGATGGATTCGGCTATCTGGAAGATGTCATTGACAACGTCAGGAAAGATGAGAAGCTTGGGGATGCGACTGTAGTAAAGTATACGGAAAGCATGGGCTTTGGTTCGTTTTTCAGCATGGGGGCACAGAAAATCATGGGGAAAGACGCAGAAATGGCAGGCCTGATGAAACTATTATCCCAGCCTAATTCTCCACGTCTAATGTACTTATACGCTGAATAAGGGGGGGACAAAAAATGAATTCCAAAGAATTTGATAAAGATGAAACGAAAGATTCGGCAGAACTTGGGCGGAATGATGTTCAAGGAGAATCTGGCGGCAACCTGGCTGATGCTAATCGTTTAGATACAGGAGACGGCAACATCCCTACAGATGCAGATCGTTTAGATCCAGAACACGGCAACATCACTACAGATGCTGATCGTTTAGATCCAGGACACGGCAACAACCCTACGGATCAAAAACATGACAGCATTGCGACAGATACTGATCGTACAAACCATAAAGAACATGAAAACATCCGACATAAAGGCGACAGTACTCGTTATGCAGAATCTGAAAAATCGGCACCACAGGCAGATTATGCAAATGCCTTTCATGATGAAATAGGCAGGCCAACTGGAGAGAATCATTTATTCGCTGGCCAATATGCCGGATTCTGGACGCGTTTTTGGGCCTATTTGCTGGATTTGATTGTCATTGGGAGTATTAACAGGCTGATCATCAATCCTGTTTTCCGGGCATTGGATATCCCATTACTTGAGGAAGGGGTCTTTTCACCTATGACCATCGCCACGGCTGTTGTTTTCTATTTGTATTTTGTGCTGATGACAAAATATCTCGGCCAGACTCTAGGGAAAATGGTGTTTGGACTGAAAGTGGTGGAACTGGACGGCACAAGCCTGACATGGAGCACTGTCATTTTCCGCGAGTGGATCGGCCGCTTCATTTCAGCAACCATTTTTGTGCTGTATGTTGTCGTTGCTTTTACAAACAAGAAGCAGGGATTGCATGACCTGTTCGCTGATACCACTGTCATATATGAACCACGCTAAAATGAACCTGCTGCGGCAGGTTTATTTTTTTGCCTTTTTGTTGATAATAATAGGCTGAAAGGTTGTGGAGGATGATGAAATGGGTGCTGCTTGCCATACTGCTCTTAACAGTGCTGGCCATTATAATCCTTTTTACTAGAGTTAAGATTTTTCTGGATTATTTCCACGGCAATGATAATGATCATCTAAAAGTGACATTAAAGGCCTGGGGTGGACTCATAAAATACAAGATTGACATCCCTGTCATAAAAATTGATGACAATTCCCCTTCTATCGTTGCCGAGAAAAAAACGGAAACAGGTCCTGATGAAACCATTAAAAAAGATCAAACCACTCAAGTAGACAAAAATGATGTACTGAACAGCATCCATGATATCAGGCAGCTCCTTACACATATTGCTGGCTTTCACAAAATCATCAGAGGATTTCTGAAGAAAGTAACGATCCGCAATATAGAATGGCATACTATGGTTGGCGTGGGTGACGCAGCAGCCACGGCGGTGATCACCGGTGCTTTTTGGGCGGCCAAGGGCGGTGTGATCGGGATTATGAGCCAGTATATGAAACTAAAAGAGATGCCGGTCATGACAATCACGCCAAGTTTTCAGCAAACCATTTCAATTACTAGTTTTAAATGTATGTTTCAAGTCAGAGTCGGGCATGCTATTTTAGCAGGAATAAAGCTGGTTAAATATTGGAAAGGCGGCTGGCCTGACTTCAAATCAAAGCAATTGTCCGCACTTTCCGGTGACAATACTAATTCTGTCTAAAATAAGGAGGAAACAGGAATGTCCGACCATCCAATTCAAGGACTAATGACAACTGCTATGGAAAGCTTAAAGGAAATGATTGATGTCAACACAATCATTGGGGACCCTGTAGAAACACCGGATGGAAGTGTAATCCTGACAGTTTCAAAGGTGGGTTTCGGATTTGCGGCTGGAGGCAGTGAATTCGTTTTGGAAAGTTCAAAGGGAGGATCAGGCGGCTCAGGCGGCTCAGGCGGCTCAGGTGGCTCAGGTGGCTCAGGAGGACAGCAAGGAGGACCGCAACATCCATTCGGCGGCGGTAGCGGCGGAGGGGTATCCATTACGCCAATCGCTTTCTTGATTGTGAGTTCAAGAGGCGTCAAGATGCTCCATCTTGATGAAAGCACGCATCTTTACGAGAAGATTCTTGATCTGGCACCACAAGCAGTGGAAAAAATCCAACAAATGATGTCCAAGAAAGATCAGGGCAGTCAGGAAGGCAACCAGAACAAGAACCAAAACCAAAACGACTACAACGGACCAAAAACTGACCTAGAGTTTTAAGCCAACGCTGCCTTTTCAAATTGAAGAGGCAGCTTGCTTATGTCATTGGCGACGTCAGTACAATTTTAAATAATTGCAAAAAAATTCTTTAAAAGATATATTAACACTGTACATAAAATGGACAAGGAGGATGAGCAGGTATGGCATCTGTTACATTTAAGGGGAATCAAGTTACATTATTAGGAAATGAAGTAAAGGTAGGAGACCAGGCACCTGATTTCAAAGTGCTTGCAAACGATCTTTCTGAAGTCACTCTCCAGGATTCAAAAGGACAAGTACGACTAATCAGTGTGGTACCATCACTTGATACAGGCGTCTGTGACGCACAGACTCGCCGTTTCAACGAGGAAGCTGCGAACCTTGATAACGTCAAGATTCTTACAGTAAGCGTTGACCTGCCATTTGCACAAAAGCGCTGGTGCGGAGCCGCTGGAATCGAGAACGTCCAGACTCTATCAGACCACCGCGAACTTTCTTTCGGTGAAGCATATGGAGTAGCGATCAAGGAACTTCGCCTGCTAGCTCGCGCAGTATTCGTTGTTGACTCAAACGACAAAGTAACTTACACAGAATATGTAAGCGAAGCAACAGACCACCCGAACTATGAAGCAGCAGTAGAAGCTGCAAAACAAGCAAACTAAAACAATCAGCCACCATGGAACAAGCCGCAGAATAAAACTGCGGCTTGTTTTGTTATTGTGATTGGACAGACGGAATGCTGGAATCGAGAAAAGTGTCCGATAGAAGGTGTCTAATTGACAAACAGAAGGCTGGGAACGTGTAGAATTTCAAAAGAAAGTCTTTTTAGGGATATAGAGAAGACGAATCATAAATCCCACATGACAAATGCTATATGGCTTGAGACATTCCAGCCATATACCTTGTACAGAACAAGAAACATGGCTAAAATAGATAAATATCTATTCAAATCGGGAGGAAGTAAATTGAGTATGACTCCGGTCGAACAATTATTTACCGCATTCAATACTACAGCGGACATTTTAAAAGAAGAACTTTCATGTACATATTTAGAGGCGCTGGCTGAAACAGGGGAAAATATTTTCCAGGGCACGGTGCTTCAGGACGAATTAGATGAAGTCACAAAGAAGAGGCTTGAAAAAGCATACAAAGATATCATTCTTGATTCTTTTAGCAAAGAGGAAATCCGCAAAGGCTTCCAGTTGGCGATCCTGAAGGGCATGAAGGAGCATATTCAGCCTAATCACCAGATGACGCCAGATTCTGTCGGCATGTTCATCGGATATCTCGTCAGTAAATTTGTTGACAAGAAATCATTCAGGCTGCTTGATCCGGCTGTCGGCACGGGGAATTTGCTGGCCACGGTTTTGAACCAGCAGACCAATAAAGAAATCGAATCTGTAGGTGTTGAGATTGATGATCTCCTCATCCGCCTCGCATTCGTCAATGCCAATCTGCAGAAGCATCCGGTTGAATTTTTTAACCAGGACAGTCTTGAACCATTGTTTGTCGATCCGGCGGATGTGGTCATTTGCGACCTTCCGGTTGGCTATTATCCAAATGACCTAAGGGCTGCGGATTATGAGGTCAAAGCAGCAGAAGGACATACGTATTCGCACCATTTGTTCATTGAGCAAAGCACAAGGCACCTAAAAGATGGCGGCTACTTGTTCTTCATGATCCCGAATGGACTTTTTGAAAGCGAGCAAGCTCCAATGCTGCATGAATTCATTAAGGATCATCTGATTGTCCAGGGGGTTTTACAGCTTCCAGCTTCTTTGTTCAAAACCAAGCAGGCTGCTAAGAGCATCCTGATCCTTCAGAAAAAGGGTGACGAAGTGAAGCCTCCAAAACAGGCACTCCTTGCAGAGCTGCCGAAATTCTCAGATGGGCCAGCAGTCAATCGGGTTCTGGATAAAATTGACCAATGGTATAAAGAGAATAAAAGGCAGTAAAATAGCGAAAAGGACCGGTTATTGCCGGTTCTTTTGTCGTTCAAAAGGGTAAATACACCATGATAATATTTTTTTCTAATCCTTAGAAGTATCAGAATAAAAACTCATTTTGCGTTTAAGCAAGCTTTTCTTGAAATGTGAAAAGGACAGTGTTTAAATGGGGTATTGAGAGATATATTCACGGCCTGTGGCACACAATAAAGGTGTACTATTTCACTGGGTTTTTAATCAGGTTGTTATATAAAAGGAGCGGTACAAAATGGCAAAAATCATTGCAATTAATGCCGGCAGTTCTTCACTTAAGTTCCAACTGTTCGAAATGCCGAGCGAAGAGGTTATAACAAAAGGAATCGTCGAGAGGATCGGTCTGAAGGATTCAATTTTCACAATCAGTGTGAATGGAGAAAAAAACAAAGAAGTTACCGATATTCCGAATCATGAGGTTGCGGTAAAAATCCTTCTTGATAAACTGACTACACTGGGCATTATCAAGTCATTGGATGAAATCGAAGGAATCGGCCATCGTGTCGTTCACGGCGGCGAGGAATTCAGTGATTCTATCTTGATCACAGAAGAGGTTTTACAGAAAATTGATCAGCTTTCCGAGCTGGCACCGCTGCACAACCCAGCAAACTTGACTGGTATCCGTGCATTCCAGCAGGTACTGCCGAATGTTCCGGCGATTGCTGTGTTTGATACAGCATTCCACCAGACGATGCCTGAAAACTCATTCCTTTACAGCCTTCCTTACGATTACTATAAAAAGTACGGTATCCGTAAATACGGCTTCCATGGAACTTCACACAAGTATGTTTCCCAGCGTGCTGCAGAAATGCTTGGCCGTCCTGTGGAACACCTTCGCCTGATTTCCTGCCACCTTGGAAATGGAGCTAGTATTGCGGCAATCGAAGGCGGAAAATCTATCGATACATCCATGGGATTCACACCTCTAGCAGGTGTGACGATGGGAACTCGTTCAGGAAATATTGACCCTGCATTGATTCCGTACATCATGGAAAAAACAGATAAGAGTGCGGATGAAGTATTGAATGTCCTGAATAAAGAGAGCGGTATGCTAGGTGTATCCGGATTCTCAAGTGACCTTCGCGACATCGAAGACGAAGCCGAAAAAGGAAATGACCGTGCAGAGCTTGCGTTGAAGGTGTTTGCTGACAGAATCCATAAATACATTGGATCATACGCAGCCCGCATGTGCGGTGTTGACGCCATCATCTTTACAGCTGGTATCGGTGAAAACAGTTCAGCAATCCGTGCCCGCGTATTGCAGGGACTGGAATTCATGGGTATCTACTGGGACCCAGCTTTGAATAAAGTTCGCGGGGAAGAAGCATTCATCAGCTATCCTCACTCACCAGTGAAAGTAATGGTCATTCCGACAGATGAAGAAGTCATGATTGCACGTGATGTTGTGCGTTTGGCGAAATAAATTGATTTCAGGCAGGAGCTGAGTGCTCCTGCCTTTTAATGTTGAATCCGAATTTATGCTATACTGGAAGAAAATTCACACTAGCTGGAGGGTTTTCGATGCCTTTGACTCAACGGGAACAAAAGGTGCTGGATGATTTGAATGCTTGGGAAAACAAGCTATATGACTATGAACCGAATGACTTTGAACTGGCATATGACCGATATCTTGAACGTTCTTTTACATCATTGCCAGTCGAGGTCCAGGAGCGCTTTTTTACGCTGTTCGACAGCTGGCTTTTCCACCTTCATTCTTTGATCCAGGGTTCGCAATTGCAAATGGATGCCAAGGAACGGATTCTTTCTGCTGGACGGGTATTCGATCCGGACTTAGATACGATCAAAGACCTGAGAGAACTGCCTATTGAGCAGCTGGAATTCATCGCCAAGCAGCAAATTGCCCGCCATAGACTCTATTCCTTTGTACAGGGAGGAATGTCAGGAAGCGGCGGAAACCTTGTGCTGGGAGTCGATATGCCGGCGATGGCGGTCATCAATCTGCGAATTGTTCAGCTTGTTGCGATGACATACGGTTTCGAGGTGAATACACCGTTTGAGATGATGGTCGCGCTGAAGGTCTTCCATACTGCCACAATGCCTTCGAGGATGCAAAGTGCCGGCTGGGAAGAATTGAAAAATGACCTTGACCAGGCAGAAGACTTCTATTTTTACGAAGGAAATGACGATCTTACAGACGTAACATGGCTTGAACAGCCAATTAAGCAAGTCTTCAAAGGTATGGCAATCTTGATGTTCCGCAAAAAGCATGTCCAGGGGATGCCGATCATCTCGATGGCAATCGGCGCAGGGGCAAACTATCAATTGACAAGGAGAGTCACCGATTTTGCCCATAGATTTTACCAAATGAGATATTTCAAAGAAAAAGGGGCATTGTAGGAAATGAGCATACAAGAGCATAAGCAGGCTGCACCAAGCCAAGTGCGCTGCAAAGTCATAACAGTAAGCGATACAAGGACACCCGAAACCGACAAAAGCGGGAAGTTGATGATGGAGTACCTTGAATCAGCAGGCCACAAAATCGTCGACTATGTGATTGTCAAAGATGAAGCAGAACCAATCAGGTCCGAAGTCCTGAAAGGCTCCGCCAACCCAGAAGTGGATGTCATCCTGACAAACGGCGGTACTGGAATCGCCAAACGTGACGTCACGATCGAAACAGTCCAGAGCCTCTTTGAAAAAGAAATCCCGGGATTCGGTGAGATCTTTCGGATGTTAAGCTATCAGGAGGATATTGGCTCAGCCGCATTGCTGTCAAGAGCCGCAGCAGGAGTCGTGAACGATCGGGCGGTCTTTTCAACACCAGGCTCAACAGGAGCAGTCCGCCTGGCCATGGAAAAACTGATTATCCCAGAGATTGGACATGTGGTGAGAGAATTAAAGAAGGACTTATAAATATTAAAGTGGATGGAATCTTAACGGATTTCATCTTTTTTTGTGGTGAAATGGGATTTGGTAAAAATTGTAGAATTAAGTATAGAAGTTTCCAGAGAAAAGGAAGTTGAAGTGTTGATAAAAGGAGACTCTAAAGCCGACTGAGGTAGTCAATCATTTGATAGGTTAGAGAGAAAAACGGGGAAGCTGTAAAAAGAGCCTGGATTCTGACAGGTTTGGACCATTTGGTGTTATAGCTGTCAAAATAAGTTCGGGATTATGACAGGTTTGAAGCAATAAGGGGAGAAGTTGTCAAAAAAAGTCCTGTATTCAGACAGGGTTGAAGCATTCAGAGGAAAAGCTGTCAAAAAAAGCCCTGGATTCAGACAGGTTTGAAGCATTCAGAGGAAAAGCTGTCAAAAAAAGCCCTGAATTCAGACAGGTTTGAAGCATTCAGAGTAAAAGCTGTCAAAAAAAGCCCTGGGTTCAGACAGTTTTGAAGCATTCAGAGGAAAAGCTGTCAAAATAACCGCTGAATTTAGACAGGTTTGAAGCATTCGGAGGAAAAGCTGTCAAAAAAAGCCCTGAATTCAGACAGGTTTGAAGCATTCAGAGTAAAAGCTGTCAAATAAAGCCCTGAATTCAGACAGGTTTGAAGCATTCGGAGGAAAGGCTGTCAAAAAAACACTGGAATAGGTTGAAGGGAACAAGGGGGAACTGGAAATGTTTAAGTTAAGAGAAATAAATAAAGATAAAGAGTTATTAAACCAAGTAGCGGACTTATATCAACAAGTATGGGCTCAAGAGGACCTTTCAATCAAGGAACGAGTTACGAGGCATGCAGGCTATGCTGACTACAGAGGGTTTGTGGCAATTTCCAATCAGGGGGAAATTGCTGGATATGCATATGGCTATTCTTCTCTACCGGGTCAGTATTATCATGGATTACTCTCAGACGCGTTAAATCCAGAAGAGGAACAAACCTGGCTGACAGATTGTTTTGAATTCGTTGAATTGGGTGTGCTTCCGGCATTCAGGAATCAAGGACTGGCAAAAGAGCTGGTAAATCACTTACTGGATGGAGCAGGTCATAAGACAGCGGTATTAACAACACAACTTGATAACGACTCTGCTAGGGGTTTATATGAAACATTGGGATGGCGCGTCATTAAACAGCCGTTTTACCCAAATGAAAATGGACAGCCTTATGTCATAATGGGAAAGCAATTGAGATGAAACTAATCATTGCCTTATTCATTGCCGTAATAGGAAATATTTTGATTGGTTCCTCTGTCAATGAACTCGGCCTGATGGGAAATGGCTGATTAAGGGTACGACTGTTCTTATTAGCGCGATCAATATAGGCAAAAAGCAGAGACACCAAAAATAGCCTGAGGCTCACCCAGGCTATTTTTTATGGAATTGAATGTGTTATCCGTGCATCTTCTCTGATGTAATATCCTGATGTGTTCGGTACCAGAGCCAGAGGTCGTTGATGATGGATGCGAGCTCGGCAATTTCGCTGTTTAATTCACAGGAGCGGATAAAGTTACTCTCATTTGAAAGCTCTGCTTGTTTATGGTTGATTGTTTTTTCGAGCTGGGCAATCCGGTCTGGAATGCTCCCGCGTATTTTTTCCCAGTGAAGCAGGATGGCGTGCTGTGTATCCAGGTCATATTCTTCCCAGTTCTTCTTAAAATCAGGCAGGGGTATGCCCAGTCGGCTGTTAAAAAGAAAATATTGATCCATTCGTGAAGCCCCCATTCCGGTAAACATGCTTACATTCTACTATACTTTCATTTCCTCTTCTACATTAGCCAATCAGAAGTTTTTTGGAAAATTAAAATTTAGCCTTGAAAAGTTCGATAAAACCTGTTAATTTTATAAACATGAATAAAAATTTATATGCATGCATAAATATCCGAACTAGAAAAGGAGATCAACAAAATGACTGAAAACAAAGTGGTGCTTGCCTACTCTGGCGGGCTTGATACATCTGTTGCGATTAAATGGCTAAAGGATCAAGGATACGCGGTAGTAGCGTGCTGCCTTGATGTCGGTGAAGGTAAGGACCTTGATTTTATTAAAGAAAAAGCTTTGAAAGTAGGGGCAGTTCAATCATACGTTTTGGATGTCAAAGAAGAGTTTGCCACCGAATATGCACTTTTCGCCCTCCAGGCACATGCGTTATACGAAGGGAAGTATCCGCTTGTTTCGGCACTTTCTCGCCCGCTTATTTCTAAGAAACTAGTAGAAATTGCAGAAATGGAAGGCGCTGTTGCTGTAGCCCATGGCTGCACGGGCAAAGGGAATGACCAGGTTCGATTTGAAGTATCCATCAAAGCATTGAATCCTGAACTTAAGGTGATCGCTCCAGTACGTGAATGGAAATGGTCACGTGAAGAAGAAATTGCTTATGCGGCCAACAATGGCATACCGATTCCCATCAATCTGGACAGTCCATTCTCTATCGACCAGAACTTATGGGGGCGAAGCAATGAGTGTGGAATCCTGGAAGATCCATGGCAGGCACCTCCAGTCGAGGCATATGAATTGACTGCTGAGCTGGAAGATACACCTGATACCCCTGATGTCATCGAGATTGAGTTTGTTGAAGGAGTGCCGACTGCCATTGACGGCAAAGCATATCCTCTTTCAGAATTGATCCTTGAATTGAATGCCGTTGCAGGCAAGCATGGTGTTGGAAGGATTGACCATGTGGAAAACCGCCTTGTTGGCATCAAGTCGCGCGAGGTGTATGAAGCACCTGCTGCGATGACTCTGATCAAGGCACATAAAGAATTGGAAGATATCACACTTGTAAAAGAAGTGGCCCATTTCAAACCGGTAATTGAGAAAAAAATGACAGAATTGATTTATGAAGGCTTATGGTTCTCCCCGCTTCAGGAAGCGCTGGCTGCATTCCTGAAGTCAACCCAGAAGCATGTCACTGGCACAGTACGCGTCAAGTTATTCAAAGGCCACGCCATCGTCGAGGGCAGAAAATCACCTTATTCTCTATACAATGAGAAATTGGCGACATATACTGCAGATGACGAGTTTGACCACAATGCTGCGGTTGGTTTCATCAACCTTTGGGGACTGCCAACAGTTGTCCACAGCATGGTCCAGGGCAAGAAGGTGACAGTGTGAAAAAATTATGGGGCGGCAGATTCACCGGATCTGCAGAAGAATGGGTAGATGAGTTCGGTGCATCGATCGGCTTTGACCAGGAATTGGCGAAGCAGGACATCGAGGGAAGCGTCGCCCATGCTACAATGCTTGCTGCCTGTGGAATCATCACAGAAGCGGAGGCGGACGAAATCATTCAAGGATTGAAAAAACTTGCGCAGCAAGCTGAGCAAGGTGAACTGGATTATTCAGCTAAACTGGAAGATATTCATTTAAATCTGGAGCATCACCTGACAGAATTGATTGGTCCGACTGGCGGGAAACTCCATACAGCAAGAAGCAGGAATGACCAGGTTGCAACTGATATGCATTTGTACCTGAAAGAGCAGGTGTCGGAAATCATTGCACTGATCACTGATTTCCAAAAAACACTCGTCGATCAGGCTGAGCAAAATATCGAGACACTGATGCCAGGGTACACCCATTTGCAAAGAGCACAGCCTATCTCGTTTGCACATCATCTCATGGCTTATTTTTGGATGCTGGATAGAGACAAACAGCGTTTTATCGATAGCCTGAAAAGGATCAATCTTTCGCCTCTTGGTGCCGGGGCACTCGCTGGGACTACTTTTCCGATTGACCGCCATATGACAGCTGAAATGCTGGGGTTTGCCGGTATTTATGAAAATAGTCTTGATGCGGTTAGTGATCGTGATTTCATTCTTGAGTTCCTGTCGGACAGTTCGATCTTGATGATGCACCTTTCAAGATTATGTGAGGAAATCATTCTCTGGACCAGCCAGGAATTCCAGTTCATCGAGCTATCCGATGCTTTTACTACTGGAAGCAGCATCATGCCGCAGAAGAAAAATCCTGATATGGCCGAATTGATCCGGGGAAAAACTGGCCGTGTGTATGGCAGCCTGATGGGTCTGCTGACCGTATTGAAAGGTTTGCCTTTAGCCTATAACAAGGATATGCAGGAAGATAAAGAGGGAATGTTTGATACAGTCAAGACAGTCAGAGGCTCCCTGAAGATTTTTGCTGGGATGATCAGTACGATGAAGGTTAAGAAAGAGAAGATGGAAGGCTCTGTAAAAAATGACTTCTCCAATGCAACGGAATTGGCTGATTATCTAGCCGCTAAAGGAGTTCCTTTCAGGGAGGCCCATGAAATCGTCGGCAAGCTTGTGCTGACTTGCATACAAAAAGGCTGTTACCTTGCGGATCTCCCGTTAGAGACATATAAAGATATGAACCCTTTATTCGAGGAAGATATCTATCATGCATTGAATCCGTATAATGCGGTAGAACGAAGGAAGAGTGCTGGAGGCACCGGTTTTTCACAGGTCGAGGTTCAAATCGGAAAAGCAAAAGCGTCCATTAAAATGTAAGAAGCACGCAGCTTTTGCTGCGTGCTTTATTCATGATGGTAATTAATCATTTTTGTCTGTTCTAACAACCAGGACATCACAAGATGCATAGCGGGTAATATGTTCAGACACACTTCCTATAAAGAAGCGTTCCACTGCGTTCATTCCTGTTGCCCCGCAAATAATCAGGTCGGCGTTGTATTTTTTCGCAACATCCTTCGCAATCTTGACCTTGGGTGAACCATAATCGATTTCGTAGCTTACATCTTTAATGCCGGCATCGGTTGCCTGTTGTTTGTAGCTTTCCATCAGCTCAGTGGCAAACTGGTTCGCACGCTCAGAGATTGTGCGGTCATATGCCTCAACAGTGGCAAATGTGCGCAAATCGATGATATGGGTCATGACCAGTCTGGCATCGTTCCTTTTTGCGATTTCAATGGCTTTCTTGAAAGCCCATGCTGCTTCTTTAGAACCATCAACGGCAACTAAAATATTCTTATAATATAGCGCCATAGTTCTCGCCTCCTTTACCTATATTATACAACAGTTTCCTTGGTATAGCTGTGACAATCCAACGAAAACTATATATGCAAGCATCACATCAAAGGAGGAACCAATATGGATAAAAAGGAGAGACAAGGCCGGTCATCCTATGATTATGATGACCAGGGTATTATGCAAGTCAGCCAGCAGATCATGGATTCCTACAACAGCGGAATAGTACCCCAGGAACAGATGAAAGCAGCCGCAGAAGCCGATGAGGAAATGAGATAGTTTTTAGGGAAATCAGCCTGAAAGGTCCTGCAAATTATAGAAAAAGTAGTAAGGGCTTGCTAATCTAGTGTTCTTAGCAAGCCTTTGACTTTTAAAAGGATAGCAATTTTTTGGCAAACGGAAGATGGCTGCAGTTGGAATAATGTAAAAGAGAGTGATTTTAAAAGTTAACCGTCAATATGAAATATAATTAAGAGAGATAATATCTTTAATATTCAGAATAGTATATTTTAGGGAAGTTCATACGAATTGTTTTGCCAAAAGCTCTTTTTTCTACTAAAATGAAAGTGTTTTCAATCTTGTTTCTTTTTACTTTTTTCCACTTTTAAAATAGTATGAAGAAGCAGCTTGAAATGGAAGAGCAATCTAATACATAGGAGGTATGCAAGAATGCGTATCGGTGTACCTAAAGAGATAAAGAATAATGAAAACCGTGTGGCGATGACGCCTGCAGGAGTCGTCAACCTTGTGAATTTCGGGCATGAGGTTTATATCGAAACAGGTGCCGGAATCGGCTCAAGTTTTACAGATGAGGATTACAAAGCTGCTGGCGCTTTAATCGTCGAGAGCGCTCAAGAAGCATGGGCACAGGATATGGTCATGAAGGTTAAAGAACCACTGCCAGAAGAATACGGATATTTCCGTGAGGGTTTAATTTTATTTACATATTTACACCTCGCTCCAGAACCTGAGCTGACAAAAGCATTGATCGAGAACAAGGTAGTCGGTATTGCTTACGAAACAGTTCAACTGGCAAACGGCTCACTTCCATTGCTGACGCCTATGAGTGAAGTGGCTGGCCGTATGTCCACACAAATCGGCGCTCAGTTCCTTGAAAAGGTACATGGCGGAAAAGGAATCCTTCTTGGCGGAGTTCCTGGTGTACAAAGAGGAAAGGTTACCATTATCGGCGGCGGTGTAGCCGGGACGAATGCAGCGAAAATGGCAGTCGGACTTGGTGCTGAAGTTACTATGATCGACTTGAATCCTGACCGTCTTCGCCATTTAGACGATATTTTTGGATCTGATATTACAACTTTAATGTCCAATCCTTTGAATATTGCTGAAGCAGTTAAAGCTTCTGACTTAGTGATCGGTGCTGTGTTGATTCCTGGCGCTAAGGCTCCTAAGCTTGTGACTGAAGAAATGATTCAGTCCATGAACCCGGGATCAGTCGTTGTTGATATCGCGATCGACCAGGGCGGAATTTTTGAAACAACTGACAGAATCACGACTCACGACAACCCAACTTATGAAAAGCATGGTGTTGTGCACTATGCAGTTGCCAATATGCCTGGAGCAGTTCCACGGACAAGCACAATCGCACTGACAAACGTAACAGTGCCTTATGCTGTGCAGATTGCGAACAAAGGGTACAAGAAGGCTTGCCTGGATAATGAAGCGTTGCTGAAAGGAATCAACACGCTTAATGGCTATGTAACATACCAGGCGGTCGCTGAAGCGCATAACCTTGTATATTCTGAAACAAAAACATTATTGGAACAAATCTAATGATTCACTGAGATCCGGAGCCAAGCATCCGGATCTTTTTATATGGGCCAATTTTGGACAAAGCTGTTTAAAATCTTTCAATTTTAGCGTATATTATTTATGGGATACGGGTTCTTTAATGGAATGTCCGTGATAAATTGTAACTTGAGGAGTGTCATGATGGAAAAAGTACTTGTTTTTGGTCATAAAAATCCTGATACAGATACAATCTGCTCTGCGATTGCGTATGCAAACTTAAAGCAAAAGCTTGGTGTCGATGCAGAAGCAGTCCGACTGGGCCAGGTCAATGGGGAAACTCAATATGCACTAGATTATTTCAAGGCTGAGGCACCTCGCCTTGCTGGAAGGGTTTCTGAAGAAGTGGACAAGGTCATCCTTGTCGACCATAACGAACGTCAGCAAAGTGCGGAAGATATTACTGATGTACAGATCGTTGAAGTAATTGACCACCACCGTGTGGCCAATTTTGAAACAAGCGATCCACTTTATTTCCGTGTTGAGCCAGTTGGCTGCACAGCGACAATCCTGAACAAGATGTACAAGGAAAACAATGTTGAAATCGATAAGAACATTGCCGGATTGATGCTGTCTGCAATCATTTCCGATTCCTTGCTATTCAAATCACCAACCTGCACAGACCAGGACGTGGCGGCTGCTCGTGAACTGGCTGAAATTGCTGGCGTGAATGCAGAAGAATACGGTCTTGAAATGCTGAAGGCTGGCGCTGATCTTAGCAGCAAAACGATTGAAGAGCTCATCTCCCTTGACGCAAAGGAATTCCAAATGGGTGAGTCCAAGGTTGAAATCGCCCAGGTGAACACAGTGGACGTCAATGATGTTCTCTCACGCAAGGTTGAGCTTGAGGATGCATTGAACAAGAAAGTGACTGAAAAGAAGCTTGGTTTATTCTTGCTGGTCATCACGGATATTTTAACAAATGATTCTGCTGCACTTGCGATTGGTGAAAAGGCTTCAGCAGTCGAAGAAGCATTCAATGTGACGCTTGAAGACAATACAGCGACACTTAAAGGCGTCGTTTCCCGCAAGAAGCAAGTCGTTCCAGTACTGACAAACGTATTGGCTAAATAATCGCCAACAAAAGAAAACCGTCCATGCCAAATCGGCAGGACGGTTTTTGCTTTTTTGGGGGTCAGATAAACCCATCTTGGCTAAGCGAATCTCTCAGATCTTGCTGTTGCTTTTTTCAGCTTGAATGTAATATAGGCAAAATAGACAAAAGCTGCAATCGAGAAATAGATCCATGCTTGCGCTACCTGATCAGTCTTCCATAGGCCGGTCATGGACAGCAATGCCGGGAAAGTCAAAGTCAGCCATGACTGAACCATTGCTACCTTGCCGACGTACGCATCGATTTTTTTGTTTATTCCCATCGACAGGAAGAACAGGAACCAGAGATAGGCCCACATCAGCCAAGTAAGCGTATTGACGATGTCTCCAAAATGGATATATGCAACGAATGCGTAAATAAGGGCTATGACAGCCACCCAAAGAGAGTACCAGCCCAGTCCGCTGCCATCAAGGTCCTTCAATAAGGTCATGCCAACATATAAATAAGTAAAGCCAAACAGAAAGATGCTGGCAAGGCTGTATATAGTCCAATTGCTTTGGTCAGATGCGATGATTAAATAGAATGGAACGATGACCTGCATGGCTCCGATAAATAAATTGAATACTGCTACACTTTTCGCATTCGCTTTTCCCAGAAGCATCAAGCTGTTCAGGAAAAGTGCTGCGCCTGATAATAATAAACCTGCGTCTCCCATGATGTATGCCGTCCTGATGAATGGACGGCTCTTTCCTCCTTTATCGAGCAGCGATAGATTAAATAAGAAAGAGCAATTCCAAAACCCTATTTTCGAGGATGAAAGGAATTGCTCCTTATGTTAACTTGCAGCTATTAAACCATTTTCTTCGACTGATCGACTTTGTCCATATCCTTGGATGTAAAATATCCCGGCAGGATCTCATCAATTGTCGTTTCCTTCACATCACCGTTCAGGTTCGAAAGATAGATTTTAGTATCCTCAGTCGCAAATTCTGCAATAACCTGGCGGCAGGCACCGCAAGGAGAAACAGGACCTTCAGTATCAGCGACTACTGCAATCGCCTTGATTTCTGTATCACCCTCGGATACAGCCTTAAAAATGGCAGTTCTTTCGGCACAGTTTGTCAGTCCGTAAGAGGCATTTTCAATATTGCAGCCAAGATAGACATTGTCATTGCTCGTAATGATTGCTGCGCCAACCTGAAACTTAGAATATGGAACGTATGCTGTGCTTCTTGCTTCTATAGCTTTTTCAACAAGCGTCTTTTTATCCATCGTCCATTCCCCATTCCCAAATGGTATTTTTGTTGCTTAGTATGAAGAGTCAGAAGACAATCCGTTGACAATTGCTACGCCAGAGCTTGCACCAATTCTTGTTGCACCAGCTTCGATCATGCTTTGTGCATCCTCAAGGCTTCTAACGCCACCTGATGCCTTAACGCCGATATCAGGGCCCACTGTTTTTCTCATCAAAGCGATGTCCTCCACAGTTGCTCCTCCTGTTGAGAATCCTGTAGATGTCTTGACGAAATCAGCTCCTGCACTAACAGAAAGCTTGCAAGCCATTTCTTTTTCCTCATCAGTAAGAAGGCAAGTTTCGATGATCACCTTAGTCAATGCTTTGCCTTTTGCTGCGTCAACAACAGCTTTGATATCTTTTTCAACAAGGTCATACTGCTTGTCCTTCAAAGCACCAATGTTGATGACCATGTCAACCTCAGTCGCGCCATTTTCAATTGCATTTTTTGTTTCGAATGACTTTGTTTCAGAAGTTGCAGCTCCAAGAGGGAAGCCGATTACTGTACAAACTTTTACACCTTCAGCATCCTTAAGAATTTCAGCAGCAGTCTTTACCCATGTTGGGTTAACACAGACAGAAGCGAATTTATATTCTTTTGCTTCCTCAGCCAGCTTTACAATCTCTGCTTCAGTTGCATTTGCTTTAAGCAATGTGTGATCAATCATACCCGCTAAATCTTTAATCATATAATTCATTCCCTTTCCAAAAAAAATGTAATGAAACGCTTTCATAATGAGCAAAAATATATAGCACAAAGTTATTATGTGTTACTTACATGAATAATATATCAGGTGGTTGAACAAATGTAAATAACCTAATGAACATATGTAAAAATAAAAACTGGAAATACACGGGATTGTCATAACTCCTTTTGTCTTTGTAAAATTTTCTTTTGACTTTAACAGGACATTTCTTTATAGTGGCAATATAAATTGAATACAAATCCTGCATCGCGGGAGAGGTTCATAGCGGACACCCTCTATAAAAAACTATGGATTTGAATAATTTCAACCATATCCATGAGGATGTGGTTTTTTTATTAGCAGGGTTTTCGGCCTCGTTTAGCGTTTGCGGACATTAGTGGAGGCTTTATAATGGCAGGAAGAAAAGATGAGGAAATGAAAGATTTGACGTTACTTGGAAACCAGGGGACCAAATACTTATTCGAATACAGCCCTGAAATATTGGAAACCTTCGAAAACAAGCATCCATACAGGGATTATTTTGTAAAATTCAATACACCGGAATTTACGAGCCTGTGCCCGATCACAGGACAGCCGGATTTTGCTTCGATTTATATCAGTTACATCCCGGATAAGCTGATGGTAGAAAGCAAGTCCTTGAAATTGTATCTGTTCAGCTTCAGGAACCACGGTGATTTCCACGAGGATTGCATGAACATCATCATGAATGACTTAATCAAGCTGATGGATCCAAGATATATCGAAGTCTGGGGAAAATTCACGCCAAGAGGCGGAATCTCGATCGATCCGTACACAAACTACGGAAAGCCAGGAACAAAATACGAGGAAATGGCTAACTACCGGATGATGAACCACGATATGTACCCGGAAAAAGTCGATAATCGCTAATTAGGAAAAAGAGCAGCTGCAGATGCTGCTCTTTTTTAACTGGAAAAAAACACGGATTTTTTCCAACTCGCTACAAAAATTCAAAAGTCGCTATATAAAAAAGAAAGTCGCTATAAAAAAGAAATTTTCGCTATATAAACAGGAAAGTCGCTATAAAAAATTTTTTCGCTATATAAAAAAGGAAATTTCCGCTATAAAAAATTGAAACTCGCTAAAAAAGAAGCTTCCTCAATGAAAATCAAAAACAAACCGCCTGGATCACATGACAGCAGGCGGTTTTTGGGCTTATTTTACGATACAAATACCAATTCTTTAGGGTATTTCGTTAAAATTTCAATTCCATCCTCGGTGATGACCACATCATCTTCAATTCTTACGCCCGCGACGCCTGGCACATAGATTCCCGGCTCTGCAGTGAACACCATTCCTTTTTCCATTAGTAATGGATTCGTGCTAGTCAATGATGGATACTCGTGGACGCTGACTCCGAGTCCGTGGCCTAGGCGGTGCGGGAAGTAGTCGCCGTATCCCGCTTCTTCAATCACTTTGCGTGCAGCAAGGTCAACCTCTGAGCAGGCTATGCCGGCACGAGCTGTATCCAAAGCTTTCAGCTGTGCTTTCAACACGGTGTTGTAGATTTCTTCCTGCTGTTTATTAATCTCGCCATAGGCAACGGTCCTTGTGATATCTGAGCAGTAGCCATCCATCACAACGCCAAGGTCGAATAAGACGAGGTCGCCTTTCTTGATCTTTGTCAGCCCTGGAGTGCCATGCGGAGCTGCAGCATTCTTTCCTGTGAGTACCATTGTTGAAAATGACATTTCTGTAACGCCTTTTTTCTTCAATTCATACTCAATTGCAGCAAGGACATCCAGCTCGGTTTTGCCTTCCTTGATCTCGCTGACTCCTGTCTCAATCGCAAAATCAGCCAGTTCACAAGCTTTTCCGAGCTTTTGCAATTCTTCTTCAGTTTTCACCATCCGCATCAGGCGCAGTTTTTCCTCTGCTGAAACGAATTCACCATTGCCTACAAGTCCAGTCAGCTTCTCATAACGCTCGACATTCAGCTGTTCCTTCTCAATTGCAATCTTCTTGATGGAAGAAATACGCTTCTTCATCGCATTGAAGGCAAGTTCCATTGAATCATCTGTGTCGCTGTAGCCAAGGATTTCAAGCTCCCATCCGGCATTCTTGGCATTTTCCTTATCCATAGCCGGGCAGATCATGAAAGGCTCAGCATCCTGGAACACGGCAACAGCCAGTAATCTTTCGTGTGGATCGCTTAAAAATCCGCTCAAATAAAATACATTATCAGGGGATGTAATAAATGTGACATCCACATCATTGTCCTTCATCCATCCTGATAACGCAGCCAATCTTTCAGTCATAGATATTCCTCCTCTATATGTACATCACACTATGAGAGTAGCAATTACCTGGTCAAAAGTAAAACTTTTAATGATAAGAGTTGTTGGGTAAAAAGAAAATGGAAGCAGGAGATTGTCAAAGGGTGTTGAAATAGTTTATTTATATGGCTGATTTTTGCAAGGTTTCTAACGTGATTTTTGTGAAAATAGCCCAATGAAAGGAGCGATAATATGAAAGTATCTTATCACGGCCATTCTGTTGTTAAAATTGAATCGAATGGGAAAACCATCCTGATTGATCCATTCATTACTGGAAATGACCTGACCGATCTGAAGGTGGAGGATGTGAAGCCAGATGTGATTATCCTCACCCATGCGCATGGAGACCACCTCGGGGATACCCTTGAATTGGCGAAGAAACATGATGCTCTGGTAATCGCCAATTTCGAAGTCGCTACATATTTAAGCTGGAAAGGCCTGAACACACATGGGATGTCGATTGGCGGCGCGTATGAATTTGATTTTGGCAAAGTCAAGATGACCCAGGCCTTCCATGGAACAGGTATGGTCACGGAAAACAATGAAGTGATTTATGGAGGCATGCCTGCTGGCATCCTGTTCATGGCAGAAGGAAAAACAGTGTTCCATGCGGGCGACACTGGTCTGTTTTCTGACATGAAGCTGATTGGCGAAAGGCATCCAATTGACCTGGCATTCCTGCCGATTGGCGACAATTTTACGATGGGACCAGAAGATGCGGCACTGGCTGCTGAATTTCTAGGCGCAAAGCAAGTTGTGCCAATCCATTTCAATACGTTCCCGCCAATCAAGCAGGATCCCCATGCCTTCGTAAAAATGCTGAAAAACAATCAAGGTCGTGTCCTTGAAGCGGGAGAAGCGATCGAATTGTAATACCCATGGCTGCACAAAATTTGTGCGGCTTTTTTATTTACCATGCTTTTTTCTGCCTGTTAAGCATAGATATGAATTAAGACAACCTATAGGAGGGCAAGAATGAAGAAGAACCGTTACTTATTGTACCTGCTGTTATGCGGCGTCATGCTTTACATCGCATTGCCGGAGATTAATCTCCAGGCGGGAGGAAAGGAAGCCCTGTTTGCAGGCTCCTGGCTGTTTCTCGCTCTGCTGGTTTTTGCCGGGAATCTGGCGGCTTTCTTATACACGGCGAAAAAGAAGGCCGGCACAGGAAGCGGAAAAATGGGAAGCAACCAGAAAAGAAAATCGCGCGTCTACACTGGCTGATTTAAATCGCCAGTTTTTCTTTTTAAGAGTATCATTCTTCTAAATTATGGCCTTGACCCTAATACAATTGAATCAAACCCTTTAAAACCTTATAATGTAAATGGATAGAGCTACATTGAACGGAAAATTATGATAAAGGGTGAAAGTCTTGGCAACTAAGCATGAACAAATACTTCAATATATAGATGAATTGCCAATAGGTGAAAAAATATCGGTGCGCCAAATCGCCAAGGCACTTAACGTAAGCGAAGGAACTGCATACAGAGCCATAAAGGAATCGGAAAATAAAGGGTATGTCAGCACGATTGAACGTGTCGGCACCATCAGGATTGAGCGGAAAAAGAAAGAAAATATCGAGAAGCTTACGTTCGCAGAAGTCGTCAACATCGTTGATGGACAGGTCCTTGGGGGACGCGGAGGGCTTCATAAAACATTGAATAAATTTGTCATCGGGGCGATGAAACTGGAGGCGATGATGCGCTATACGGGCGCGGGCAACCTGCTGATCGTCGGGAACCGCGATAAAGCGCACGAGCATGCGCTAAGAGCCGGAGCAGCCGTATTGGTTACTGGCGGTTTCGATGCCGAGGACCATGTCAAAAAGCTGGCCGATGAATTGCAGCTGCCGATCATCTCAAGCAGTTATGATACATTTACAGTCGCGACGATGATCAACCGTGCGATTTATGATCAACTGATCAAAAAAGAAATCATCCTTGTCGAGGATATCCTTACTCCGGTAGCCGAAACGGTTTTCCTTAAGGCGAATGACACTGTATCAGATTGGTATCGCCATAAGGACGAAACGCTGCACAGCCGTTTTCCTGTCGTCGACCACAATATGAAAGTGATTGGGATGATCACTTCAAAGGATGTCATGGGCCATGAACAGGATACCTTGATCGAGAAAATCATGACGAAAAGCCCAATGACCGTCAGCGGGTCGACGAGTGTTGCTTCATCTGCCCATATGATGGTGTGGGAAGGAATTGAGGTATTGCCAGTTGTTGAT
Organism: Mesobacillus sp. MER 48; assembly: GCF_023714225.1. Lineage (NCBI taxonomy): Bacteria > Bacillati > Bacillota > Bacilli > Caryophanales > Bacillaceae > Mesobacillus > Mesobacillus sp. MER 48. The sequence goes on along the minus strand of NZ_JAMAUR010000001.1, from coordinate 1,182,335 downwards.
GATGGAAACAAGCTTCAGGGCATCGTCAGCAGACAGGATGTATTGAAAGCCCTTCAGATGGTCCAGCGCCAGCCGCAGGTAGGGGAGACGCTGGACGATACAGTGACGAACCAGCTTGTCCTGGCAAAAGGAAAAACCAAGGATGAAGATATTTTCCGCTGCCAGGTGACTCCGCAGATGACGAACCACCTTGGGACCATTTCATACGGTGTTTTTACAACCATCGTGACAGAAGCAGCGAACCGTGTGTTGCGAGGATATAAAAAAGGTGACCTGGTCGTTGAGAATATGACGATTTATTTTATCAAGCCTGTACAAATTGACAGTGTCATAGAAATTTATCCGAAGGTTCTCGAGGTAGGAAGGAAGTTTGGGAAGGTCGATATTGAAGCCTTCAATGACGGAGTTCTTGTCGGCAAGGCGATGATGATGTGCCAGCTGATCGACAGACATTAATAGATTAAAAAGCCGATCCGTGATTGGATCGGCTTTTTTGAACGTTAATTTTCCTGCGCTTCCTTCACGGCATGGGGAAGATAGAACTTGTAGGCTTTAATCCCGCCCCATACACTCAATGAACCTATGGCAATGAATATAGCACCAACGATGTAGGTGACAGTTGTCTGGAAAAGGAATAGCTGGTTAATCCCAAAAAATGCGACGAAAAGTCCCAGGGCGATGCTGGATTTGGCAGAAAGCCATTTACGCTCCGCAGGACGTTTGCTGCGGACATATTTAATCTTGTAAAAGATATAAAAGACGAATGAAAGAACGATCAAAAGTACGAGAATAGGCATTGCAATTCCTCCAAATTCAATAATCTACTCTATTTTACCGTTTATTTAAGCAGAATGCCATACAGTTGTCCTTGTAGCGGCCTTATATAAAGGTTAAAATCTATTATTTTCGAATTAACTCCTTCCCACATAAGCAAAAGAAATAATTATGTCACGAAAAAATTATTTATTCGCAAAAAGATAATTTTAATCGCAAAAAAAGGACTTTAATCGCAAAAAAAGAATTTTATTCGCAAAAACCACCATTCGCAAATTGGAAAAAAACACGGCTTTTTTTCAGCTCCACACTCCCCGTAAAATGTCTTCATGCTTTTCTTTTCCAAAAAATATGTTCATAATTGAGATATGAAAAAGGTGAAGGAGCATTTAAATGAAAGAGCAAATACTTGAGGCAATTGAAAATTATGAAACCATCATTATCCACCGCCATGTGAGGCCTGATCCTGATGCGTACGGTTCCCAGGGGGGACTTGCCGAGATTTTAAAGGCTTCCTATCCTGAAAAGAATATTTACACTGTTGGCGCAGAGGAACCATCACTTCATTATCTGAGAAGGCTTGACTCTGTTCAGGACGATATTTTTAAAGGTGCGCTTGTCATTGTCTGTGACACCGCTAATGCCGAGCGGATTTGTGACGAGCGTTACCGCCTGGGAGAACAGCTTGTGAAGATTGACCACCATCCAAATGAAGATCCATATGGTAACCTTCAATGGGTTGATACTACTGCAAGTTCCACGAGTGAAATGATTTATGAATTTTACCTTACTTTCAAGGATAGGGGCTTAAGGATGTCTGATGAGGCAGCAAGATTGCTTTATGCCGGGATTGTCGGAGACACGGGCCGATTCCTTTATCCAAGCACGACCAATAAGACATTTGCCTATGCGGGAGAACTGATTCACTACAATTTCTCACGCACAGAGCTATATGACAGAATGTATGAACTCGCACCTAATGTGGTGAAGTTGAACGGATACATCTTACAGAACTTTGAGTTGCTCGAAAATGGTGCTGCGAAGGTCGTAATGAAGCAGGAATTACTGGACCAGTATTCCGTGAAACCTTCAGAAGCATCGTTGCTTGTCAGTGAACTGGGCAATGTTGGGGGAATCAAAGCGTGGGTGTTCTTTATCGAAGAAGAAGACCAAATCCGTGTGCGTCTCCGCTCTAAAGGACCTGTCATCAATACGATTGCCAGGAAATATAATGGCGGCGGACATCCGCTCGCTGCAGGGGCGTCAATTTACTCATGGGATGATGTCGACCGTGTCCTGGCTGACCTTATCGAAGCTTGCAGAGAATAAAAATATGGTGCGTTTCATTCAGAAACGCACCTTTCCAATCATCTATTGTTAAAATAAACCCGCAAAGCATCAGCAATATCGGCATCCATTCCATCGGTTCTGATTGTATAATGGTCACCATCGAGGGACGAGGTAAAATCAGCGATGCCCTGCAGTTTTAAAAAGTCATCAATGTCGGATAGATGCTCACCCTGGTTCTTAAGGCTTTTTTGTCCGATAAAATCATCATTCACATAAACATCATACTGATCTTCATTTAGTTTTACCTGATTATCAGAATCAGCATTGTTCATCGCATAAGGCGGGAATAAACCACCTCCGACGCCGCTACCACTATTTCCAGCTCCGTTGTTAAAACTCATCTGAAATCCCTCCTGTCTATACTTGCTCTGATAATGTATGATTCCCGTATCTTGCAAGAGTCACACGAGTAGATAACGAATGGAATAAATTACCTTTGTTTATGGATATCGGGTGGGAAGCCCAAAACTGTCAAGAAAACGCGGTGATTGTGACAGGTTTCCGGGTTCAGTACCCAAAGCTGTCAAAAAAACGTAGTTATTGTGACAGGTTCCCGGGTTCAGAGGCCAAAGCTGTCAAGAAAACGTAGTTATCGTGACAGGTTTCTGGGTTCAAAGGCCAAGGCTGTCAAGAAAACACAGTTATCGTGACAGGTTTCCAGGTTCAGAGGACGAAGCTGTCAAGAAAACGTAGTTATTGTGACAGGTTTCCGGGTTCAAGGGCCAAAGTTGTCAAGAAAACATCGGTATTGTGACAGGTTACAAGGTTCAAAGCCCAAGGCTGTCAAGAAAACGTAGTTATTGTGACAGGTTTCAGGGTTCAGCGGCCAAAGTTGTCAAGAAAACATCGGTATTGTGACAGGTTACAAGGTTCAAAGGCCAAAGTTGTCAGGAAAACACGGTTATCGTGACAGGTTACAAGGTTCAAAGGCCAAAGCTGTCAAGAAAACATCGGTATTGTGACAGGTTACAAGGTTCAAAGGCCAAAGTTGTCAGGAAAACACGGTTATCGTGACAGGTTACAAGGTTCAAAGGCCAAAGCTGTCAAGAAAACGCGGAATCGTGTCGGGTTTCCAGCCATCTTCCTATTCTTGTCCTTCAAGCTGTATCCTCCAATGAGGTGTCCGAGCTCTAACCAAAAACTGTCTCGCAAACCCGGTCAATCCAGACTGATTTCCACCAGTATGCTGACTGATGTATAAATGACCATTGATTTGATTTTCAGTTTATAGCGTTTGTCACTGATTCTGATTGATTTATTTTCAATCACCTTTGTAATCAGTTCCCTGCTTTTGAAAACAGAATCGAGGTCTTTGGCGAGGAGCATGTTTAATTGTCCTTTGGTCTCCTCCTCGATTTCGTAGATGCTGAGTGTATCCAGCTGTTTATACTTTTTATCATTGACGATTTTCACCTTGATTTCCTGCACGGTGAGCTTTTCCTGGTTCTTTTTGTTTAATTCTTCATAATCCTCCATCCAGATTTCGATGTCACTTTTCAAGTCTGCGATTTCATCTTTTTGCTGCTCGATCGTTTTCGCGTGTTTTTCCATCCATGCGCCATTCATATATAAAAACAAAACCCAGCTTACGAGTGCGCCAACTGCTGCACCGGAAAAGAATCGCTGCCATTCTGGCTTTCGGTAATAAGGAGGAACCCTCATATCAGACATGCTCCTGTGTCAGCCAGTCAATGAGAAGGGCCCCAGTCTGGGCACCGCCCATGGCAGTGAGGATCAATAGAAACTGTTTGAAAATATCCTTTGTTTCTCCGTGTAAAAGTCCCTTTTCAAAGCTGTAGACAGTATCAAATGTGCCGCCAATCGCAGCGATGATGGCCCAGATCCGAATGGAGCTGGAGAAACGGGCGATTTCCGTCATTAAAGGCTGTCCTGTTAAAAAAGCGGCTAACCCTCCGATCAAAGAGCCGCCCAGCAAAACGCCTAGCGCAATGAAATATGCTTCAAACAAACCCGGGATAAATGGCTGGTTCATCGTATACACCCTTTGTAAAAAGTCGATTTTTTACCTCGTACTTCATCATATGGACAATCAGCCTGCGATATGTTTAAACTTACGTGAATAAAGGAGAACATATTTTCTTTTTTGGTCTTAAAAGCCTATAATGAAAGAAGATGAACCTTACCTAAAGGGTGTGAGAGATATGCCGTTTATTCACCTTCATGTCTATAGTGCATTCAGCCTGCTCACCAGTACGGCTACAGTCGAGCAGCTTGTCCGCGATGCAAAGGCAAAAGGCTTTTCCGCACTCGCACTGACAGATCATAATGTAATGTACGGAACGGTTGCATTTTATAAAGAATGCCTGAGGAATTCAATAAAGCCATTGCTGGGACTGACAGTTGATGTCGTCAGTACCTCTCTGGAAAATGAATCCTTCCCGCTTGTTCTCCTCGCGAAAAACAATGAGGGATTCCAGAATCTGATCAAGATATCAAGTGCTGTACAGACGAAATCCCCTGAAGGAATTCCGGTGAAGTGGCTGAAGCATTATGCCGCGGGACTATTTGCGATGACACCAGGTACCAGGGGTGAAATAGAATATTATCTGGCAAATGAAGAAAAAGACAAAGCATTAAATACAGTTGCTTCATATAAACAAATCTTTGGAAACGATAACTTTTACCTGGCCATACAGGATCACGGTCTCCCCGGACAGAAGGAGCTGGTCAAACAACTGGCTGGTCTAGGCTCGGAAACTAACACGCCATTGGCTGCTTCGAACAAGGTGCATTATCTGGACAAGGAGGATTCCTTTGCCCAGGAATGCCTGCTTGCGATCAAGAATGGCGATAAACTTCAGGATGATGCCCGCGAAAGGCTTGGCAGCAGCGAGTATTATCTGAAAACCGCAAAAGAAATGGGCGATTTGTTTTCGGAATATCCAGAAGCCTTGGAGAACACGCTGAAAATAGCGGAAGAGTGCAATGTCATGCTTGACTTTGGTACAAGGCATTTGCCAAAGTTTCCGGTCGAACCGGGTAAAAGTGCCGATGGGATGCTTGAGGAGCTCTGTTTCCAGGGGCTCGAAAAACGTTACGGAAACCCTTCACCCCAGCATGTGGAAAGACTTCAATATGAATTATCCATCATTAAGAAAATGAACTTCAGTGATTATTTCCTGATTGTATGGGATTTCATTAAATATTCGAGAGAAAAGGGGATTCTGATTGGTCCTGGCCGTGGTTCAGCTGCGGGGTCGATTGTATCCTATGTACTGTTCATTACCGATGCCGATCCGATTGAACATAATCTTCTCTTCGAAAGGTTCCTGAATCCGGAACGAATTTCCATGCCCGACATCGATATCGATTTTCCTGATAATCGCAGGGATGAGGTTATAGAATATGTTGCAGCAAAATATGGGGAGCTGCATGTCGCGCAGATTGCTACCTTCGGAACACTTGCAGCCAAGGCGGCGGTCAGGGACGTAGGCCGTGTTTTCGGTCTGAACACTAAGGAACTCGAGAGGCTCTCCAGGCTTGTTCCATCACGATTGGGAATCACTCTGAAGGATGCCATCAATGAATCCGGCGGACTCAGGGAGTTTATCGAAGAATCTTCAAAGAATAGGAGAATCCTTGAAACGGCGATGAAACTGGAGGGCTTGCCGCGACATACTTCCACTCACGCTGCAGGTGTCGTCATCAGTGAACAGCCGCTTACGAATGTCGTGCCGATCCAATCAGGCCAGTCAAGAGTGTTCCTTACCCAATATTCAATGGATCATCTTGAAGAAATAGGTTTATTGAAGATGGACTTCCTTGGCTTAAGGAATCTGACTTTAATTGATTCCATCCTGCATTCGATCCAGCATAAAACCGGGAAAAAGCTTAGGGTCCATGATATCCCTGGTGAAGATAAACAAACATTTCAATTGCTTGGCAGGGGAGAGACGACAGGGATTTTCCAGCTTGAGTCTGAAGGAATGCGGAAAGTACTGACAAGGCTGGAGCCAACACGATTTGAAGATATCGTCGCAGTCAATGCCCTTTACCGTCCGGGCCCGATGGAGAATATTCCTCTGTTCATTGACCGAAAGCATGGGAGACAGCAAATCGATTATTATCATAAGGACCTCGAACCGATCCTGCACGATACATATGGAGTCATTGTATACCAGGAGCAAATCATGCAGATTGCCTCTAAAATGGCTGGTTTCTCCCTCGGAGAAGCAGACCTGCTCCGAAGGGCGGTCTCGAAGAAAAAGAAAGAAGTCCTTGCCCAGGAACGGGAACATTTTGTGAATGGCGCGTTAAGGAAGGGATACGATACACAGACCGCCAATCTGGTCTATGATTTAATCGTCCGTTTCGCCAATTATGGCTTCAACCGCAGCCATGCTGTCGCGTACAGTATGATCGCCTATCAGCTGGCCTATCTCAAAACACATTATCCGCTTTACTTCATGGCTTCCCTGCTGACATCCGCCATCGGCAATGACACCAAAATCGCCCAGTATGCAAGGGAACTGCAGCAAATGGAAATCAAACTCTTGCCTCCATCCATCAACAGAAGCGCTTTCAGCTTCCAGCCGGAAGGAGACAGTGTTCGATACAGCCTGGCAGGAATCAAAGGCGTGGGAATCGCATCACTAAAGGAAATATTCCAGGCGAGAAGAACTGGGCATTTCAAGGATATCTTCGACTTTTGCATCCGTGTGCCGCAAAAGGCCGCAACAAGAAAAGTAGTGGAAGCTCTGATCTATTCAGGCGCTTTCGATGAATTCGGGCAGGACCGTGCCGTCCTTTTAGCGACTATAGATGTGGCGCTTGAACACGCACAGCTCGTAGCACCGGATGACAACGGGCAAATCGATATGTTCGCAGAAGCAGAGTTTTCCCTGAAGCCGAAGTATATAGAGGTTGATCCGATGCGAATAGAAGACAAACTCTGCCTTGAAAAAGAGGTCCTGGGAGTCTATCTCTCCAGGCATCCTGTTTCCATCCATGAGAAGGAGTTCGAGGCCGCCGGAGTTAAAAAGATTGCGTTAAAGGCTCCGGGGAGCAAAATAAGGCTTGGCGTCTATATAACGGAACAGAAGAAAATCCGCACAAAAAAAGGAGAAGCCATGGCCTTCCTCACTCTCAGTGACGCAAGCGGAGAAACAGAAGCGGTTGTTTTCCCAACTGTCTACAAGCAGTACGGACATGTACTGAAACAGGGTGGGATGGCGCTTCTGGAAGGAAAGTTCGATGAACGGGATGGAAGGAGCCAATTTATCGTACAGCAAGTGCTTGACCTTGAAAAAGAAGCACAAAAAAACGGACAGAAAAAGCCGGTCTTGTATTTGCGAATCACGAAGGGTGCCGACAGCGCCGGTAAAATGAATGAACTTAAAGCTTTATTGAAAAAACATCACGGCACTGTTCCGGTTATTGTGTATAACGAAGAGAACGAAAAATCCATGCTGTTGCCAAATGAGTTCTGCGTGAATCCCGAACGGGGAAGTGTGGGAGAATTAAAGAAGATATTGGGCGACAAGAATGTTGTCCTGAAAAATTAGTTCTTTACAAGTATAATAGATGTGTTATATTGGAAAAGGATATGTGTGGTCAGACCACTGAAGTAGGCAGCTTTTTTAAATAATCAGGCCGTTCGCCTATTATTGTGTCGCTGATCTTTCGCATTTTTCATCGAAGAGTACCAGCCGTAGTCAAGAGTGCGGAATATGATGAATGCAATGATATTGTCGGAGAGAGCCCATAATTAAGGAGTGGACCTGAGTTGACTTTACGTGAAGAAGCTTTGCACATGCACCGTGTGAATAAAGGGAAATTAGAGTCGAAATCGAAAGTGCCTGTAAGGAATGCCAGAGATTTAAGCCTGGCCTATTCTCCGGGTGTCGCGGAGCCTTGCAAGGAAATATATGATAAGCCAGAAACTGTTTATGATTATACAATGAAGGGCAATATGGTGGCGGTCGTATCCGATGGCACTGCTGTCCTTGGACTGGGAAATATCGGTCCTGAAGCCGCGCTGCCTGTAATGGAAGGAAAGGCTGTCCTTTTCAAAAGCTTCGCTGGTGTAGATGCTTTTCCAATCTGTCTAAACACAACGGATGTAGATAAAATTGTTGAAACGGTGAAGCTGCTTGAACCAACATTCGGCGGTGTCAACCTTGAGGATATAGCTGCACCAAACTGTTTTGCAGTAGAAGAACGTTTGAAAAAAGAGACAAATATCCCTGTTTTCCATGATGACCAGCATGGAACGGCAATAGTGACCGTGGCAGGTCTCGTCAATGCGCTGAAAATTGTCGGGAAAAAAATGAATGAAATCAAGGTGGTTGCCAACGGAGCAGGAGCTGCAGGAATTGCCATCATCAAGCTTCTGTATTCATACGGTGTCCGTGACATCATCATGTGTGATACTAAAGGCGCGATTTACGAAGGACGCCCAAACGGCATGAATGCAATCAAGGACGAAGTAGCGAAATTCACTAACCGTGACAATGTTGAAGGTTCCCTGGCTGATGCGATCAAAGGTGCAGATGTTTTCATCGGCGTTTCTGTTGCTGGAGCACTGACTTCAGAAATGGTCGCAACAATGAATAATGATTCAATCATCTTTGCGATGGCTAATCCGGTTCCGGAAATCATGCCAGAGGAAGCGAAGGCTGCGGGGGCTGCTGTAATTGGTACTGGCCGCTCCGATTTTCCTAACCAGGTGAATAATGTTCTCGCTTTCCCTGGAATCTTCCGTGGAGCATTGGATGCAAGGGCTACCCATATCAACGAAAAGATGAAGGTGGCTGCTGTGGAAGCAATCGCTGGGCTGATTGAGGAATCAGAACTTTCAAGCGATTATGTGATCCCCGGCCCATTTGATCCTCGTGTAGCACCTGCTGTTGCCGCAGCTGTCGCGAAAGCCGCGATGGAAACCGGGGTTGCGCGAATCAAAGTGGATCCTCAGGAAGTCAGGGAGCGTACTGAACGCCTTGCATTGATTGGAAAAGGTGAGTGATTTCTTAGTGGCACAGCCTGAGAAGAGCACGAAAGTATATGTTGAAATCGTCAGGCAGCTAAGGGAAATGATTAATAAAGACGGCTTGAAGCCCGGAGATAAAATTCCTTCCGAACGTGAACTCTCAGAGCGCCTGAATGCTGGGCGCTCCTCTGTTCGCGAAGCCTTGCGCGCCCTTGAGCTCCTCGGGCTGATCGAGACAAGAAGGGGAGAAGGAACCTTTATAAGGGACTTCCGCGGCAACCAGCTGGTCCAATTATTAAGTACCTTTATTCTGCAGGATAAAAAAGCCAAAGATGATGTGGTGGAAACGAAAAACATGATCGAGGCAGATTGTCTATATCTTGCGGCTGAAAAGATCCGGGAAGATGAAATCAGAAGATTAAAGGTCTGGATTGATGACCATAATTTTGAGGACGAGGAATTTTTCAGGAAAATTGCCGAACTTGCTGACAATCACCTTTTTTATCGAATTTGGTATATATTGAATGATTATTACAAGGCACTTGAGCTGAAAGCAATTCCAGCTGAAAAAGAAGAATACCATCTGTTGCTGGACTCGCTTGCAACAAAAAATGGAGAACTGATTCTGAATAGGCATCGCATGCTGCGGAAAATGTCGACGGAATGACGACATGAAGTAACATCTTTCGAAGAGAGGATGTTATATACTTGTGGACATGCCTATGATGCCAGGATGGCAGTCTCTCTTTCTTTTTTGCTGTAGTGGTCTGACCACCTGGGGCTTTATGACTAAGGCTCTTTTCGCAACTGAAAAAACAAGTGGAAGATAAGCCTTACAATTTAGGATATTACAAAACAACCAGTATTATTCGGAGGGGGTTATACATTGCTTAAGGAACTTTTTACGAAAACGAAAAAGAAAAAGTACGCGACAATTCCTTCTGAAGCAGCAAAGCAGGATGTTCCTGAAGGAATCATGACAAAATGCCCGAACTGCAAAAAAATCATGTATACGAAAGAACTAAATAAAAACTGCAAGGTTTGTATACAGTGTGGTTATCATCATCAAATGAATTCTGCAGAACGAATCGAAAGTTTCCTGGATTCAGAAAGCTTCCGTGAACTGGATCGGGAAATGGTATCCGGCAATCCGCTCGGATTTCCTGGATACGAAGAAAAGCTTGAAAAGGACCGGGAGAAAACGGGTCTAAATGAGGCAGTAGTTACTGGCATAGGCACTGTGAACGGATATGATGTCGCCATCGCGATCATGGATGCTACTTTCAGAATGGGAAGCATGGGATCGGTTGTAGGCGAAAAGATTACGAGAGCGATCGAGAAGGCTGATGAATTGTCCATTCCATTCATCATCTTTACCGCATCAGGCGGAGCAAGAATGCAGGAAGGTGTATTAAGCCTGATGCAAATGGCGAAAACCAGCGTGGCTTTGAAAAGATTCAGCGATAACGGAGGGTTGATTATCTCCATCATGACCCACCCCACCACTGGAGGAGTTTCTGCAAGTTTTGCCAGTCTGGGGGACTATAATTTCGCCGAACCAGGAGCACTGATCGGCTTCGCAGGACGAAGGATCATCGAGCAGACAATTCGAGAGGAACTGCCGGAAGACTTCCAGACAGCCGAGTTTTTGCTGAAGCATGGGCAGCTTGATGCAGTGATTTCGAGAGTCGATATGAAGGAAAAGATTGCGGGAATACTTGAAATCCATCAGCCAGGAGGGACGTTCGAATGGCAGGAGAACTAGAATTCGAGAAACCGGTATTGGAATTAAGGAAAAAAATCAGTGAGCTAAAGGAATTCACCAAAAATACGGATGTGGATCTCACATCAGAAATAAATAAACTTGAAGCAAGACTGCAAAAGCTCGAATCAGAAGTTTATGAGAACATGAAACCGTGGGACCGGGTGCAGATTGCCCGTCACCCAAATCGTCCGACGACCCTTGAATATATCTCATTGCTGTTTACCGACTTCTTCGAATGTCACGGCGACAGATTATATGGAGATGATGAAGCGATTGTTGGGGGAATTGCCAAATTCCATGGCTATCCCGTGACAGTCATTGGCCATCAGCGTGGGAAAGATACAAAGGAAAATATCCGCAGGAATTTTGGTATGCCGCATCCTGAAGGTTACAGAAAAGCTTTGCGTTTGATGAAGCAAGCGGAAAAATTTAAGCGTCCGATCATTTGCTTCATCGATACTAAGGGTGCTTACCCTGGTAAAGCAGCAGAAGAGCGTGGGCAAAGTGAAGCGATCGCCCGTAATCTATTCGAGATGGCTGGACTTACCGTTCCAGTGATCTGTGTGGTCATTGGCGAAGGTGGAAGTGGCGGAGCACTGGCACTGGGTGTAGGCAATTATATTCACATGCTGGAAAACTCCACATATTCCGTTATCTCTCCAGAAGGTGCGGCAGCGATTCTTTGGAAAGATTCTTCGCTGGCGAAGAAAGCTGCTGAAACGATGAAAATCACTGCTCCTGACCTTAAAGGACTGGGGATCATTGATGAAATCATCCCAGAAGTAAAAGGCGGGGCACATAAAGATTTAAAACAGCAGGCAAAGTATATGGATAAAATTCTAAAAGACTCGATGTCAGAACTTCTGGTTTTGGATGAAGAGACATTGCTGAGCCAGCGCTATGAGAAATATAAACGAATTGGCGAGTTTTCGTTTCCAACGGAATTTATCGGGGTAAAATAAAACGTGCTATCGTGCACGTTTTATTTTTTTTTGAGAAGGCTGCCAGGGCAGAATAAGGCGCTTTCGCGTTTCTTTTTCCATACAACCCTATAATAAAGCGCTTGCAATTACGTGATAATTCCAACTTATTGTCAATATTGAGGATTCAGTTGAGATACCGCACCCTACATGTTATTTTAGAAATATTCCCGGGTATTCTGTTCATAATAAGAGAAGCTAACAGAATACACAGTAATTAGTTTTATGTATGTTTTTCCGGATTCGTTGCTTTTATATTCAAGAGTAAATAATAGACTTCGATGAACTTTACAGTTGAAATATGGAAGGAACCATTCGAAAGAGCAGCAAAGTACATAGATATACCGAATGAGGTGAATGAAATGAAAAGAATTGGTGTTTTGACGAGCGGCGGGGATGCGCCAGGGATGAACGCTGCGATTCGTGCTGTAGTAAGAAAAGGTATTTATCATGATGTCGAAGTTTATGGCGTAATCGGCGGTTACGCTGGATTGATGAATGGAAATATCGAAAAGCTGGAGCTTGGTTCCGTAGGTGACATTATCCATCGCGGAGGAACATTCCTTTATTCCGCACGCAGTGAAGAATTCAAGACCAAGGAAGGCCAGCAAAAGGGAATTGAACAACTAAAGAAATTTGACATTGATGGCCTGGTCGTCATTGGCGGCGACGGATCTTATCGTGGTGCAAAGGCCCTGACAGAGCAAGGCTTTCCATGTGTCGGAGTTCCAGGGACAATTGATAATGATATTTCAGGCACGGAGTTTACAATCGGCTTTGATACTGCACTTAACACAGTAATCGATGCAATTGATAAAATCCGCGATACCGCCTCTTCACATGAAAGAACCTTTGTCGTGGAAGTTATGGGACGTAATGCTGGAGATATCGCACTGTGGGCAGGTTTGGCAGGCGGAGCTGAAACGATCCTCATCCCTGAAGACCCTCATGATATGAAGGATATTGCCAGCCGTCTTAAAAAAGGCCATGAACGCGGTAAGAAGCACAGCATCATCGTTGTGGCTGAAGGCGTCATGAACGGCTACGAATTCGCGAAGAAATTAAAGGAAGAGACAGATTTCGATACGAGAGTAACGGTTCTTGGACATGTCCAGCGCGGAGGCTCTCCGACTGCATTTGACCGTGTACTGGCCAGCCGTCTTGGCGCCCGTGCTGTAGAGCTTCTTTTGGAAGGAAAAGGCGGACGGGCTGTTGGTATGGAGAAAAACCAGCTGGTGGATTATGATATCATTGAAGCACTGGCAAAAGAACACACTCTTGATTTGAACTTATATAAATTATCAAAAGAGCTTTCTATTTAATTTCTTTTACAGTAAACCAGGAGGTTGCAATCTATGCGCAAAACAAAAATTGTTTGTACGATTGGTCCCGCAAGTGAAAGTGTAGAAAAATTAACTCAGCTGATTGAAGCAGGAATGAATGTATCCCGCTTGAATTTCTCTCACGGAAATCATGAAGAGCATGCAGCACGTATCAAAAATATCAGAGAAGCTGCGGAGAAAACAGGGAAGAAGGTAGGGATCCTGCTTGATACTAAAGGCCCTGAGATCCGCACAAATGATATGGAGAATGGTGCAATTGAACTGAAGACAGGCCAGGAATGCATCGTATCAATGACAGAGGTTCTGGGTACAGTTGATAAGTTCTCTGTTACTTATGACCAGCTGATCGATGATGTCCATCCAGGAGCCAAAATCCTCCTTGATGACGGCTTAATCGGTCTTGAAGTTATCAGCATCGACAAGGAAAATAATGAGATTAAAACCAAAGTCCTGAACACGGGTACGCTTAAAAATAAAAAAGGTGTAAACGTGCCGGGTGTTTCTGTGAATCTTCCAGGAATCACGGAGAAGGATGCTAAAGACATCCTATTCGGAATCGAGCAGGGAGTGGACTTCATTGCAGCATCATTTGTGCGCCGCGCAACTGATGTATTGGAAATCCGCCAGCTATTGGAAGAAAACAACGGATCACACATCCAGATCATTCCTAAGATCGAAAACCAGGAAGGCGTTGACAACATCAACGAAATTCTTGAAGTTTCCGATGGTCTTATGGTTGCTCGTGGTGACCTAGGAGTGGAAATTCCTGCAGAAGAGGTACCACTCGTTCAAAAAGACCTGATCAAAAAGTGTAATACACTAGGAAAGCCAGTCATCACTGCTACACAGATGCTGGATTCGATGCAGCGCAACCCGCGCCCGACTCGTGCAGAAGCGAGTGACGTTGCGAATGCGATTTTCGATGGAACTGACGCAATCATGCTATCTGGCGAAACAGCAGCTGGGCAATACCCAGTAGAAGCTGTTCAGACCATGCATAATATCGCTTCTCGTGCAGAAGAGGCGCTTAATCATAAAGAATTGCTGTCATTCCGCAGTAAAGAGACGGACCACAATATCACCGATGCCATCGGACAATCGGTTGCACATACGGCTCTTAATCTTGAAGTGAATGCCATCATCACACCAACTGAAAGTGGGCATACTGCACGTATGATTTCAAAGTATCGTCCAAAGGCACCGATCATTGCGGTTACTTCTAATGATCATGTGGTCCGCCGTCTTGCCCTTGTATGGGGAGTGTATCCACAGCTTGGAGAAAAGGCAGAAACAACGGATGAAATGCTTGCGAGCGCAGTCGAAGAAAGTGTCAACAGCGGACATGTTTCCCACGGTGACCTGGTAGTCATTACTGCAGGTGTACCAGTAGGTGAAGCAGGCACAACGAACTTGATGAAGATCCATGTGGTTGGCGATATCCTGGCAAAAGCACAAGGTATTGGCCGCAAATCTGCATATGGAAGAGTAGTCGTGGCAAAAGACGCACAAGAAGCGATCAGCAAGGTAAAACAAGGCAGCATCCTTGTAACTATTGGCTCTGACCGCGAAATGGTACCTGCTCTTGAAAAGTGCAGCGCGTTGATCACGGAAGAGGGCGGTTTGACCAGCCATGCTGCTGTTGTCGGGCTGAACCTCGGAATCCCAGTCATCGTAGGTGTAGAAAATGCGATGAGCCTTTTCAAGGATGGACAGGAAATCACCGTTGATTCTGCTAGAGGTGTCATATACAAAGGACATGCAAGCGTACTATAAGTAAAATAATCCTTCAAAAATATTTAGCGTGAAATCTACAGATTTCACGCTTTTATTTATAAAGGCTCTTTTCTCAAACTTTGTTGCTATTGACTACTAAATTGGATTGAATGACCTAGTTTTCTTTATAAAATTCAAGCTTATTATGAGAAAAGAGCTTGCACACTTAAAAACGAACTGCAAAATTGCTTATAGCACGTTAAAATCGCCTTTAAGATTTTAACAACATTCTTTACTAAAACAGCCTTTATAAATAACTCAATTCACTAAAGGACCCGAAAAAAATAGAGGGGTTCCATCGAGTGAATTGCTGAGCAGGTCAAGGTTCGGACAAGACGGCAGCGGATTTTTGGGAAAGTATCCGAAGTCACCTCGCATTATATCTTTCATGGAATCTAATACCAGTGTTCACCAAGCTTTCATGTCTGGGCAATCATATTATTGTATTATCGCCAGTTCGCCACGTATAATAGAAGGACAGCCTATTCCAACACATTGAGGTGGAAAATGAAGTACATTTTTATGTTTTTAATTATTATTCCGGCGGCTGAAATCGCTGTCCTGCTGCTTTCAGGGCAAACAATCGGCATTTGGCCTACGATTTTACTCATTATCCTTACAGGCTTCCTTGGCGCTTACCTTGCTAAGCAGCAAGGATTGGAAACCATCAGAAGAACACAGGATCAATTAAGGAGAGGCATGATGCCTGGAGATGTTATTCTCGATGGAGTAAGCATCCTTGTTGGCGGAGTCCTGCTTCTGACACCGGGATTCATTACTGACATTCTGGGAATTTTACTTCTGGCGCCACCTACAAGGAAATTTTTTAAAGCATTGATGTTAAAGCTGTTCCGTAACTGGATGGATAAAGGAACCATAAAGGTTATACGCTAATATAAAAACGCCAACATCTATTGTTGGCGTTTTGTTATTTACTCGGTGAAAATTCCTGCTCTTCCCAATAAAAGCTCGCAAGTTCCCTGTAATATAATTATTTGATAATCACTTCATCCTTCCCTTTGATGAATGTCCATACATCCTGGAATACATTTGCTCGTTGCAGGGTATTAAAGACAACCAGGACGACAGGACCGACAATCAGACCAAGGAAGCCGATGGTCTTGAATCCGACAAAAAGGGCAATCAAGGTTGCGAGCGGATCCAGCCCAATGCTGGAAGACAGGATTTTCGGCTCCATGACCTGCCTCTGCACGAGGACGACAATATATAAAACACCCAAACCAATTGCGGTAGCCATATCACCGGCGATTGCTTCATAGATGATCCATGGAACAAAAACAGCACCTGTGCCTAGATAGGGAATAATATCGACAATCCCTGTAACAAGGGCAATTGTGATGGCATAATCGATACGAAGGATCAGCAAGCCAATCAGGATGATGACCGTTGTGATCGATATCAGGGTAGCCTGAGCCTTCACAAAACCAAATAACGCCTTTTTTAAATCGATAAAAACGGTTCTGCTGCTTGTCCTTGCACGGTTCGGCAGCAGCCGGTTACTCAAAGCGGATAGTCTGTACCAGTCTTTGCTGATGAAGAAAGTTCCCAGCAGTGAGAAAATAAGAACGGTAGCTGCATTGGGAAACCATGAAAGGATGTTGGGAATTTTTTCGAAAAAGTTCTTGATGAAATTCCCTGCAGTGGTCCCGATGTTGGCGCCGACATTCTGGATATTACTCATGATCGTATCCTGCTGGTCCGCTTCAAGGTTCTGGAACATTCCAGCCAACTGGTTATAAAGCGGAATGAGCTGTGCAGCGAATAAGTGCTCTACGTAATCAATCAGTGTAACAAGGTGTTCGGGAACAACCTTCGCGAGATATTCGGCTCCAGAAGCGATTTCGACAATAAGCAAAGTAATCAGTCCGGCAAACAATGACATAATCAGGGCAAGGGCAATAATCACTGCCAGGGCCCTGGGCATTTTCACCCGTTCTTGAAAAAAGTTGACGAGTGGGTTCATCATAAATGCAATCAGAAACCCGATGATGAATGGATATGTGACCTTTGAGACAAAAAATAAGGCTAATGCTCCTGCGACAATCACGCTGATGACCAGAATAAAGCGCAGTGTTCGATGAAGATATACGAGGTTCAAGCAGGTTCCTCCTTTTGGAATGGCCAATCTGGCGGGGGTGTTTCCAATTGTACGTCCTGCAAACTTGATGCCAGTCCTGAAAGTTTTTCTACAATATACGGTCTGTCCATAAAAAAGATTCGACCTCTATATGAAAATCCCTTTAAAAACCTCTTCTGCATGAAGAATATAATAGTGAATACGGACAAAGAATTGCAGCGTATATTAATAGATGCAATGCCAGGGATACTACTTGCTTGGTGCAATATTTTAAATTATGTTACAATAGTTTTAACCGTGGAAGGATGACAAATTTTATGCTAGAGCCTATGCTATTTTTACTAACTTTGCTGGTGATTGCCTTTGTGGCCAAGAACCAATCATTAATCATTGCGGTATTGGTCCTCCTTGTAATGAAGATTGCTGGATTTGAGGCTAAAACGTTTTCACTTTTACAGGGAAAAGGAATTAACTGGGGAGTTACCGTCATCACGATCGCCGTCCTGGCTCCGATTGCGAGCGGGGATATTGGCTTCAAGGATTTATCAGGTGCGTTTAAATCGCCATATGCATGGATTGCCCTCATTTCAGGAATGGCAGTTGCTTTGCTTGCAAAAGGCGGGGTTACGTTGCTGGCTGAAGATCCGCATATCACTACTGCACTCGTCCTTGGAACGATACTGGCGGTTTCAATTTTCAAAGGTGTAGCTGTCGGTCCGCTGATCGGCGCAGGGATTGCCTATGCTGCAATGAAAATCTTTGATTTTCTTAAATAGCCTTTTTTTAAAATAATATTTTCTGCTGAATTAAGTTGTTTTCATTCACAAATGTCAGATAATTGTTTATAATAGGACTTGTAACTGCTTCCATTCTCTTATATAGGCTAAGGAGAGAAGCGGAATCCACGGTTTTATTCATTTCATAAAATGTAAGCATTTTCTTTTTTTTGACGGCTGCCTGAGCAAGCGCTCGATACCATCTTGTGTATGGCAAATCCGGTCGGAATCGGTCTGTCGCCGGCGTATGATTCGGCTTTTCGTATAAAGTGTCAGAAATTTCTTTTTTCTGATCGCTGTTCTGAACAGCAATTCAACATACAGACAAATTATGGGATATGGGGAAATTAAACTACAAAGGAGAGATTGAGTATGACAGTAACACGTGGTCTTGAAGGGGTAGTGGCAACAACATCTTCTATCAGTTCTATCATCGATGATACGCTGACTTATGTTGGCTATGACATTGACGATTTAGCTGAAAATGCTAGTTTCGAAGAAGTGATTTACCTATTATGGCACCGCAAGCTTCCTACAGCGGCAGAGTTGGACGAATTGAAGAAGCAGCTCGCAGAGAATGCAGCATTGCCAAAGGAAGTGCTTGAGCATTTCAAGATGTACCCGATCGATAAAGTCCATCCGATGGCTGCAGTTCGCTCGGCAGTATCTCTTTTAGGATTATATGATGATGAAGCAGATGTCATGGAGAAAGAAGCGAATTACCGCAAAGCAATTCGTCTTCAGGCGAAAATGCCAGCTATTGTTACCGCTTTTGCAAGAGTTAGAAAAGGCCTTGAGCCAATTGCTCCAAGGGAAGACCTTAATTTCGCAGCAAACTTCCTGTATATGCTGACAGGCGAAGAGCCTGAAGATGTAGCTGTAGAAGCTATGAACAAAGCTCTTGTCCTGCACGCTGATCATGAGCTTAATGCTTCAACATTCACAGCACGCGTATGTGTTGCGACACTATCAGATGTTTACTCTGGTGTAACAGCTGCTATCGGTGCATTAAAGGGACCTCTTCACGGAGGAGCTAACGAAGCAGTTATGAAAATGCTGACTGAAATCGGCACACTTGAAAATGTAGAGCCGGCAATCCGTGAAAAGCTTGCGAAAAAGGAAAAAATCATGGGCTTCGGCCACCGTGTATATCGCCAGGGCGACCCTCGCGCAAAGCACTTGAGAGAAATGTCCAAGAGATTGACTGAACTTACTGGCGAACCACATTGGTACGATATGTCCACTAAGATCGAAGAAATCGTCACAGGCGAAAAGAACCTGCCGCCGAATGTGGATTTCTATTCTGCATCCGTATATCACAGCCTTGGCATCGACCATGACCTGTTCACGCCAATTTTTGCTGTGAGCCGTGTATCCGGATGGCTTGCGCATATCCTTGAACAGTATGACAACAACCGTCTGATCCGCCCTCGTGCTGATTATACAGGTCCTGGAAAGCAAGAATATGTTCCCGTTGAAATGAGATAATTTTTAGAAATAGAGGAGCAATATTTTACTTTTGGGTGAAAAATTGCTGTAATAGGAGAGTGAGGGCAGTCAGTCATTATTGCCTGGCTTCCCTGAGAAAAGGTTAGAGGCATACAAGCCTGCTAACCTTTGATTATGAATTGAATGAGGATTTTGGAGGGAGAGAAAACAATGCAAGGTGAAAAAATCACAGTCAAAGATGGAGTTTTAAACGTACCAAACAATCCAGTCGTTCCTTTTATCGAAGGTGACGGCACAGGTCCGGATATCTGGGCAGCTTCTGTCCGCGTTCTTGATGCAGCTGTTGAAAAAGCATACAAGGGTGAACGCAAGATTGTCTGGAAAGAAGTATTAGCTGGAGAAAAGGCATTTAACCAAACTGGCGAGTGGCTTCCAAGTGAAACATTAGAGTTGATCAATGAATACCTGATCGCAATCAAGGGTCCACTGACAACACCGATTGGCGGCGGAATCCGTTCTTTGAACGTTGCTTTGCGCCAGGAGCTTGACCTGTTTGTATGCTTGCGCCCTGTACGCTGGTTTGAAGGTGTTCCATCACCTGTAAAGCGTCCTCAGGACACTGACATGGTCATTTTCCGTGAAAACACTGAAGATATCTATGCGGGCATCGAATATGCAAGCGGATCTGACGAAGTCAAGAAGCTTCTTGAATTCCTGCAAAACGAAATGGGCGTAAATAAAATCCGTTTCCCTGAAACTTCAGGTATCGGTATCAAGCCTGTTTCCAAAGAAGGAACAGAGCGCCTTGTACGTTCAGCGATCAATTACGCCATTACAGAAGGCCGTAAGTCATTAACGCTTGTACATAAAGGCAATATCATGAAATTCACAGAAGGCGCGTTCAAAAACTGGGGTTATGAACTTGCTGAAAAAGAATTTGGTGATAAGGTTTTCACATGGGCTCAGTATGACAAGATTAAGGAAAAACAAGGTACGGATGCAGCAAACAAAGCTCAGTCTGATGCAGAGGCTGCTGGCAAGATCATCGTTAAAGATGCGATTGCTGATATCTTCCTTCAACAGATCCTTACACGTCCGAAAGAGTTCGATGTTGTTGCAACAATGAACCTTAACGGCGACTACATTTCAGATGCACTTGCAGCACAGGTAGGCGGTATCGGTATTGCTCCTGGAGCAAACATCAACTATGAAACTGGCCACGCTATTTTCGAAGCGACTCATGGTACAGCTCCTAAGTATGCTGGTTTGGATAAAGTTAACCCGTCTTCAGTAATCCTTTCAGGCGTCCTGATGCTTGAACACCTTGGCTGGACTGAAGCAGCTAACCTGATCGTCAAGTCAATGGAAAAATCAATCGCTTCAAAGGTTGTAACATATGACTTCGCACGTTTGATGGATGGCGCTACAGAAGTCAAGACTTCTGAGTTCGGCGATGAACTGATCAAGAACATGGGCTAAAAATGTACGGAAGGCTATCCTTTTATAGGATAGCCTTTACATAAATAACATATATTTTATTAAAATATATTCGTTCTGAGGAGGAAGCCTTATGTCATTGAAACGCAAAAAGATTTCGGTCATTGGTGGAGGATTCACAGGAGCAACAACAGCATTCTTGCTTGCACAGAAGGAACTTGGGGATGTAGTATTGGTTGATATCCCGCAAATGGAAAATCCGACAAAGGGTAAAGCGCTTGATATGCTAGAAGCAAGCCCTGTCCAGGGATTTGATGCGAACATTACCGGTACATCCAGCTATGAGGATACGAAAGACTCAGACATCGTTGTTGTCACAGCAGGCATTGCCCGCAAGCCAGGCATGAGCCGTGATGATCTTGTCCAGACGAACCAGAAAATCATGAAAAGTGTAGCCCAGGAAATCGCCAAGCATTCTCCTAATAGCTTTATCGTCGTTTTGACTAACCCTGTTGATGCGATGACTTATACTATTTTCAAAGAATCAGGTTTCCCTAAGAACCGTGTAATCGGCCAATCGGGTGTATTGGATTCTGCTCGTTTCCGTACATTCGTAGCCCAGGAATTGAACCTTTCCGTAAAGGATGTTACTGGTTTTGTCCTTGGAGGCCATGGAGATGATATGGTACCACTTGTGCGTTATTCATATGCAGGAGGCATTCCTCTTGAGACATTAATTCCAAAAGAACGCCTTGAAGCGATTGTAGAGCGCACTCGCAAAGGCGGAGGCGAAATTGTCAACCTTCTTGGAAATGGCAGCGCTTACTATGCACCTGCAGCTTCGCTGGTAGAAATGTGTGAAGCAATCCTTAAAGACCAGCGCCGTGTTCTTCCGGCGATTGCCTATCTTGAAGGCGAATATGGATATGAAGGAATCTATCTGGGAGTTCCAACGATCCTTGGAGCCGGGGGAATCGAGAAAGTAATTGAACTTGAACTGACAGAAGATGAAAAAGCAGCCCTCGATAAATCAGCAGAATCAGTCCGTAATGTGATGGCTGTTTTGGCATAATACGGTCATTCATTCGGGAAACTTTTTACATCACATGCTATGACTCAATCGATTCGAAAACAGCCTAAAAAGAATCGGGGAACCTTCCCCGATTTTTTTCCAATATGGGACGTATATTGTTTTCGGACAGGGGAATATAATGCAACTAAATCGAACTTCTATTGCAAAGGGGTAAATGCTATGCTGCTTGGAAGAAAACGTAAGCTTGGCAGGAAAATAGAAGAAATGACTGTCGGAGAAAAATTGACATTAACAGAAAAGATTGAGGATAAAGACCTTCTGTTGTATTTGGGTTTGACGAATGATGCGAATCCTTTGTATATCCAGCATGATTATGCTTCACAAACACCATATGAAAAGCCGATTGTTCCTGCAATCATGCTGAATGGGATCATCACTTCGGCTGTTTCCAAATATCTTCCGGGACCTGGAAGCCATATTCTTAAGCAGGATATAGAGTATTTGAAACCTGTCTATCATTATGGGACAGTGCAATTCTTGTTTGAAGTGACCGAAGTCATCAAGAGCAAGCATAATGTTGAGATCACGGTTACTGGAAAAAATGAAGATGATGAGACAGTGGTAAAAGGCCGGATGCTCGTCTGTCCGCCATATCCAGTACAGCGCTTGGACGGTAAGGCATTGGAGAATTTTTGAGTTTTGGGATGTACATTCATTTGTACATCCTTTTTCATTTTATTCTAAAATTTGATTTTAGACAGCGGGTTGATATTATAATGTAGATAGAGCTAATTGGATGAATCAGGGGTAATAACTTTTTTGGAGGCTTATATGAACAAGAAGGTCTTGGTTGTGGATGATGAACAATCTATTGTGACACTGCTGAAGTATAATCTGGAGCAGGCTGGTTATTCCGTTGTGACAGGAATGGACGGTGAGGAAGGGATTCGCCTTGCTGCTGAAGAAAAACCCGATTTGATGGTCCTGGACTTGATGCTTCCGAAGCTTGATGGCATGGAAGTGTGCAAGCAGCTTAGGCAGCAGAAAATCAATGTACCGATATTAATGCTGACGGCAAAGGATGACGAGTTTGACAAAGTACTTGGCCTGGAGCTGGGTGCAGATGATTACATGACGAAGCCGTTCAGCCCGCGGGAAGTTGTTGCAAGGGTAAAAGCCATTCTTAGAAGGGTGCAGGCAGTGCCGGATCCCGTCGAGGAGAAGCCTGAGGACGAAGCCCAGATCAAAATAGGCGAACTCAGGATCATGCCGGATTTCTATGAAGCCTATTTCATGGAAGACTTGCTCGAATTGACACCGAAGGAATTCGAATTGCTTCTCTATCTGGCCAAAAGCAAAGGCCGGGTACTGACGCGTGACCAGCTGTTAAGTGCGGTCTGGAATTATGATTTTGCCGGAGACACAAGAATTGTAGATGTACATATAAGCCACTTGCGCGAAAAGATCGAACAGAATACAAAGAAGCCGTCCTATATCAAAACCATTCGTGGTCTTGGCTATAAGCTGGAGGAACCGAAGGGAGAATGACAAAGTACCGGACACGACTTTTATTTGCCCTCATTTCCTTGATCATCATCGTGTTAATAGGCCTGGGCCTTGTGTTGGGGCAATTATTCAAGAATTATTATATCAATTCATTCAATGAACGCCTGATGATTGAAATGAATCTTTTAACTTCCAATATCGAGCAAAACGGAGGGCTTGATTCGCTGGATAAAGAAGAAATTTTAAGGATGAGCCGGTTGTTGAATTCAAGGATCACCATCGTTGATCTGGACGGCGATATTCGTTACGACACTGGTGAACTATCAAGTACCAAAATCAGCAGGCATAGGGATATTATTGGGGATATTGTGGAAAATCCACCGAAATCAGAGAGCGACCTTGAAGTAGGCGGAGGCTTCGACCTGCATTATTATTGGAATCCGCTCAGCCATGAAGGTAAAAAAGAAGGCTATGTATTTCTAACTACAAAAATCGATGAGCTGCAGAAAGCATATCGCCAAATCTGGTGGATTCTTACCGTTAGTCTTGGCTTGGCCTTGGTTGTGATCATCCTCCTCGGTACAAGGATTACGAACCGCTATACGAAACCAATCGAGTCTGCGACAAATGTAGCGATCGAACTGGCAAAAGGGAACTACCGTGCAAGGACTTATGAAGATCATATAGATGAAACGGGGATGCTCAGTTCGTCCATCAATATCCTGGCCAGAAACCTTCAGGAACTGATGAAGCTAAAGGAATCCCAGCAGGATAGACTGACAACATTGTTAGAAAATATGGGCAGCGGTCTGATCCTGATTGACAGCAGGGGATTTATCAACTTGATCAATAAGCCCTACAAGGAAATTTTCAATGTGGAACCTTCTGAGTATCTGTATAAACTTTATTATGAAGTCATTGACCATGAGGAAATAATCAGGATGGTCGAAGAGATTTTCATGACTGAGCAAAAAGTAAGGAAGCAAGTTGTTCTTCCGATTGAGATTGAAAGACGCCATTTTGAAGTGTACGGAGTGCCAATCATCGGGACAAACAATGTCTGGAAAGGAATTCTCCTTGTCTTCCATGACATTTCGGAACTGAAAAAACTCGAGCAGATGAGGAAAGACTTTGTGGCCAACGTTTCGCACGAGCTTAAGACGCCCATCACTTCGATCAAGGGCTTTTCGGAAACACTTCTGGATGGCGCGATGCATGATAAAGATACATTGGAAGCTTTCCTTGAAATCATCTTGAAAGAAAGTGACCGCCTGCAAGTATTGATACAGGAGTTGCTTGACCTTTCCAAGATTGAACAGCATGGTTTCCATCTGTCAGCTGGAAGTGTGGATCTCCGCCAGCAAGCAGCTGAAGTCATTGAGATTTTAGAAGGAAAAGCTGCACAAAAGGATATCGTGCTAACGCTTGACCAGAAAGACCGTCAGGCAGTCATTGAAGGAGATGCTGACAGGCTGAAGCAGGTACTGATCAATCTCATCAGCAATGCCATAACGTATACACCAAATGGCGGCCGTGTGGAAATCTCTTTAATTGATCAGGATGACACTGTGTCTATTCTGGTAAAAGATTCAGGTATCGGTATTGAAAAAAGTGAGATTCCAAGGATCTTTGAACGCTTTTACCGTGTGGATAGGGCAAGGAGCCGGAATTCTGGGGGAACAGGCCTTGGCCTTGCCATCGTCAAACATATCGTGGAAGCCCATAGAGGACAAATTGAGGTAACCAGTCAAGTCGGCAAAGGAACCACCTTTACCATCAAGCTTTATAAGAAGCTGCCTCAATAAGGAAATGGTTGAAGGTGTTCATTGCCTGCTTGGGAGAAGTGAAAGCAGAAACTTAATGAATAGGAGGATTGAAATGACAGACAAATCGAAGAAATTGCCTCTGGAAGAGCAAGAGCAACTGCTACTGATTTTAAAAACACGTTTTGAAAAAAATATGAATCGGCATAAAGATATTGTCTGGGAGGATGTACAAGCCAGGCTTGAATTGAACCCGGAAAAAATATGGTCACTCAACGAGATGGAAAGAACAGGCGGAGAACCGGATGTTGTTGGCACTGAGAAAGAGACAGGAGCATACCTTTTCTACGACTGCTCAGCTGAAAGTCCAAAAGGCCGCAGAAGTGTTTGTTATGACCGTGAAGCGCTTGAGTCCAGGAAAAAGCATCCACCTGAAAATAACGCCATGGATATGGCAGCTGACATGGGAATTGAACTTTTAACAGAGCAGCAATATAGAAAGCTGCAAGAGCTCGGGAATTTCGATTTGAAAACATCGAGCTGGGTGCAAACACCTGATCATATTAGAAGCCTTGGAGGCGCAGTTTTCTGTGACCGCCGCTACAATATGGTGTTTTTATATCACAATGGAGCAGATTCGTACTATGCTGCAAGAGGATTCCGCGGAGTCCTCAAGGTGTAAGTTCGCAATTGGCCAAAAAGCTTTGGTGAAGAGAGGTTTTTCCAAATTTACATAGTCTTAACAAGGGATTTAATTTTTCTTAACACTTTCTTGTTATCATCATTAGTGAAAACCCCTTCATCCAAGGAGCCGAAAGAAGCACAAGCAGACCCCGCTTGTGCTTTTTTCATACCCGAAAATTCCACTCCGGCAAAATAATATTACAAATCTCATGCATTTTGAAACTTTTCTGACTTATAAACGTAAAAATCAACATAGACAGAAACACAGGAAGAGGGGAATCAGATGGTGAGCCTAAAAAAGATTTACGTGACGAGCGGGATTGTCGTTCTTGCCATTATTTTAGGACTTTCTGCTTTTACGACCTGGTATACGGTCGATGAATCAGAACAGGCGGTCATTTTGACATTTGGCAAGGTGGAGGAAGGAATCAGCGAACCTGGCTTGCATTTCAAGCTTCCTTGGCCGATTCAGAGTATTGAGAAGTTATCGAAGGAAACATTCAGCCTTCAGTTCGGCTATGAAGAGAAAAATGGAGAAATCGTCGAGTTTCCAGATGAAACGAAAATGATCACCGGTGACGAGAATATTGTGCTGGCCGACCTGGTTGTTCAATGGAAAATTACTGACCCGGCAAAATATTTATACAATGCGGATAATCCTAGAGAAATTTTGTATGATTCAACTTCAGCGTCTGTCAGAAGTATCATTGGCAGTTCCAAAATTGATGATGCCCTTACATCCGGGAAGGCACAAATTGAAGCAGATGTCCGTGACTTATTGTCATCATTGATTGAAAAATACGATATGGGGATTTCCGTCCTTGGTGTAAAACTTCAGGATGTTGAACTGCCAAACCAAGAAGTCCGGAAAGCTTTTACCGATGTAACGGATGCCCGTGAGACGATGAATACCAAAATAAATGAAGCGAAGAAGTACCGTAACCAGAAACTGAACGAAGCACAGGGTGAAAAGGATGCGCTCATTTCAAGGGCAGAAGGTGAAAAAGCTGCAAGAATAGAAAGGGCGCGCGGTGACGTGGCCGTATTCAATAAGCTGTATGTTGAATATAAATCGAATCCGGAAATCACCAGACAGCGTCTAATATTGGAAACACTTGAGCAGGTTCTGCCGGGAACGGAAATATACATCATGAATGATGACGGAAATACAATGAAGTACTTCCCGATTCGCCCGCTTGAAACAGAAAAGCCTAAGTCAGAGAAGGAAGGCAGTGAGAAGAATAATGGCTGATCAAAAAGTGATTGATTTGAAGGAACGAGGCGGCGGTTCGTTCAATTGGAGAAATTATACCAAGATGGGGATTTTCCTGATTATTCTCATTGCCCTTCTTGTTTTCATTTTCACCAACGTTTTCGTGGTAAAACAAGGCGAGTACAAGGTCGTCAGACAGTTCGGTGAGGTCGTTCGGATTATTAAGGAACCTGGGCTTAACTACAAAGTCCCGTTTATCCAGAGCGTATCCACTCTGCCAAAGTATCAAATGACCTATGATGTCTCGCAGGCAGAAATCAATACAAAGGACAAAAAAAGAATCCTCATTGATAATTACGCGATCTGGCGAATTGAAGATCCGAAAAAAATGATTTCCAATGCAAGGACGCTTGAAGGTGCGGAATCGCGCATGGAAGAATTCATCTACTCTGTTGTCCGTTCTGAACTGGGGCAGCTAGACTATGATGAAATCATCAACGATGAAAAATCCTCACGTGGTTCATTGAATGACAGGGTGACTGAAAAGGTCAATGAATTGCTGGCTGGCGGCAACTATGGTGTCGTTGTTACAGATGTCCGGATGAAAAGAACAGATCTTCCTGCGGAAAACGAGAAATCGGTCTTCACTCGTATGATCTCCGAACGTGAAACAAAGGCGCAGGAATATCTATCAATGGGTGATGCTGAAAAGAACAGGGTCATTGCCCAGACAGACCGTGAAGTAAAAGAGATTTTGGCAAAGGCGACAGCTGACGCAGAAACCATCCGCGGTGAAGGAGAAGGGGAAGCCGCAAAAGTATATAATCAAACATTCTCAAAAGATCCAGAGTTTTATACCATGTTCCGTACCCTGGAATCCTATAAAAAGACAATCAACGGCGAGACCGTCATTGTCCTCCCATCTGATTCACCTTACGCAAGGATGCTGATGGGTTACACAGATTAATAGAAGGCTGACAAAGGCCGTTATTTTTCTTTCTATCATCTCTCATGATAAAATAGGAAGGAATCTAACGGTCTTTTTTTATATAAAATTCCCATGATACTGGAGGAGGAATGACATGTCCAAGAAGCTTGTATTGATCGACGGCAATAGTATCGCCTACCGCGCATTTTTCGCTTTGCCGCTGTTGAATAATGAAAAAGGGATACATACAAATGCAGTTTACGGTTTTACCATGATGCTGATGAAGATTCTCGAGGATGAAAAGCCTACTCATATTCTCGTTGCGTTCGATGCAGGAAAAACGACGTTCAGGCATAAAACATTCAGTGAATATAAAGGTGGCAGGCAAAAGACGCCGCCGGAGCTTTCCGAGCAATTCCCATTCATCCGTGAATTACTGACAGCATACGGGATCGCCCAATATGAGCTGGAAAATTATGAAGCCGATGATATCATCGGTACATTAAGTTTGTTTGCTGAAAAAGAAGGGTTTGAAACGAAGGTCATATCTGGTGATAAGGACTTGACTCAGTTGAGTTCTGACAAAACGACAGTCAGCATCACCCGGAAGGGCATCACGGATATCGAGGAGTACACCCCGGAGCATATCCTGGAGAAATACGGGCTGACAGCACAACAAATCATTGATATGAAAGGACTTATGGGGGATGCATCAGATAATATACCCGGAGTTCCTGGTGTAGGGGAAAAGACGGCTATCAAGCTGCTGAAAGAGCATGGCACGCTTGAAAAGCTGATTGAATCGATTGATCAGGTCAACGGGAAAAAACTCAAGGAAAAGCTTGAGGAATTCAAAGACCAGGCGATCATGAGCAAAGAACTTGCGACCATCACCCGTGAAGCTCCGGTGGGAATCGAGTTAAGCGAACTTGAATATGAAGGCGCAGAGAACGAGAAGCTGGTGAAGATGTTCAAGGAACTGGGATTCAACTCGTTATTGGACAAGCTTGGCGCGGAAGCAGTGACTGAAAATGTCGAGCTTGAAGACATTGAGTTCAAACAGCTCGAGGCAGTCGATCCAAACATTTTTGCGAAAGACAACGGCTTTTATGTCGAGGTGCTTGAGGATAACTATCACTATGCTGATATCATCGGTTTTGCGGTCGTGAATGAAAACGGGCACTATTATCTGCCTGTGCAAACCGCTTTGGAGTCTGAAGAGTTCAAAAAATGGGCAGAAGATGAGTCCAGCAAAAAGACAGTCTATGATGCGAAACGTTCCGAGGTTTCCTTGCGCCATCACGGAATCCATCTGAAAGGCGCCGAATTCGATGTATCACTAGCATCCTATATCATCAATCCTTCCGAATCGCCGGACGACCTGGCTGCCATAGCCAGGCAGCATGGCTTCATAAGCGTACAGTCTGATGAAGCGGTCTATGGAAAAGGCGCCAGACGGAAGATACCGGATGAAGCAATACTAGGGGAACACCTGGTGCGCAAAGCAGATGTTCTGGTGTCCTTAAAGGAAAAGCTTGAGCAGGAACTGTTGGATAACGACCAGCACGATTTGTTCAGCAGCCTGGAAATGCCATTGTCACTGGTGCTGGCGGATATGGAATACCTTGGCGTCAAGCTTGATATGGTCCGCCTTGAAAACATGGGCGAAGAAATCAAAGGGCGTCTTGCTGAAATCGAAATGAAGATTTTCGAAATGGCAGGAGAACAATTCAATATCAATTCACCGAAGCAATTAGGTGTCATTCTGTTCGAAAAACTGGGTCTTCCTGCTGCCAAAAAGACGAAGACCGGTTATTCAACTTCAGCAGACGTACTGGAAAAATTGGCGCCTAAGCATAAAATCATCGAAGAAATCCTAAATTATCGCCAGCTTGGCAAGCTGCAATCAACCTATATTGAGGGGCTGCAAAAGGTTGTAAATAAGGAAACCGAAAAAGTCCATACAAGGTTCAACCAGGCCCTCACCGCTACAGGGAGGCTCAGTTCAACGGACCCTAACCTGCAGAATATTCCGATTCGACTTGAAGAAGGCCGGAAAATCAGGCAGGCATTCGTTCCTTCAGAGAAAGACTGGGTGATTTTTGCGGCTGACTATTCGCAAATTGAATTGCGTGTCCTTGCCCATATAGCCGGGGACGAAAAACTGATCGATGCATTCCGCCATGACATGGATATTCATACTAAGACAGCGATGGAAGTTTTCCATGTCGGAAAAGATGAGGTCACTTCAAATATGCGCCGCCATGCGAAAGCGGTAAACTTCGGGATTGTTTACGGAATCAGCGATTATGGTTTATCCCAGAGCCTGAACATCACGAGGAAGGAAGCCGGAGAATTCATCGAACGCTATCTTGAGAGCTACCCTGGGGTAAAAGACTATATGGATGAAATCGTGATAGATGCGAAGGCGAAAGGGTATGTCCAGACATTGTTGCACCGACGCAGGTATATACCGGAAATCACTGCGCGCAACTTCAACCTGAGAAGTTTTGCGGAACGGACAGCGATGAATACGCCTATACAGGGAAGCGCTGCTGATATCATCAAAAAAGCGATGATCGATATGGCTGAAAGGCTGCGTGAAGAAGGCTTGAAGACTAGGCTGCTCCTCCAGGTGCACGATGAATTGATTTTCGAGGCGCCGCAGGATGAAATTGAGCAGCTGAAGAAAATAGTCCCGGATGTCATGGAAAATGCAATCGAATTAAAGGTTCCTTTGAAGGTGGACTTCTCATACGGTCCAACCTGGTATGATGCGAAGTAAAGGAAAGACAAGAGAGAAAAAAAGAAAGGCGGGATAGGATGCCTGAGCTTCCAGAAGTAGAAACCGTCAGGGGCACGCTTGAGGTACTTGCAGTTGGCAAAAAAATTAGCCAGGTGTCGGTTTTTTGGCCCACGATGATCAAAAAGCCGAGTGAAGTTGAGCAATTTAATGATGCCCTACGCGGTCAGACAATCAGTGAAATCGGCAGGAGAGGCAAATTCCTGATATTTTATACAGATGACTATGCGCTTGTCTCCCATCTTAGAATGGAAGGGAAATACGGTTTGTTCAGCGCAGATGAACCTGTTGAAAAACATACCCATGTCATTTTTCATTTTACCGATGGGAAAGAATTGCGCTATAAGGATGTCCGCAAATTTGGGACAATGCACCTTTACGCCAAAGGGACGGAATTCGATTCGCAGCCGCTCGCTGATTTGGGACCTGAGCCATTTTCAGGAGACTTCTCAGTAGAATGGCTTTCGGAAAAGCTTAAAAGGACCAACCGGAAAATAAAGTCTGCACTGCTTGATCAAAAGATCCTTGTCGGTCTCGGGAATATTTATGTCGATGAGGCGCTTTTCCGGGCGAAAATCCACCCGGAACGAATTGCGAACTCATTGTCTCGGGAGGAAGAAGCTGTCCTCTACCGGGAAATTGTCAGTACTCTCTCTGAGGCTGTAGAGAAGGGCGGCAGCACAATACGATCCTATGTAAATTCACAGGGGCAGATCGGCATGTTCCAGCTACAGCTGCTGGTGTATGGCCGAAAAAATGAACCATGCAAGGTGTGTGGCACACCACTGGAAAAAACAGTCGTCGGAGGACGGGGTACCCACTTCTGTCCAACATGCCAAAAACTGTGAACATATAATCGCCTGTTGATTTTCTCACCATATCTAGGCTCCTTCCATATACTAACGTAGCGATTGACAGGAAGGAGCTCAGTTTATGGCACAAATAATCTCCCTGCTTTTACTTGCATTCGCTGTCAGTCTTGACAGTTTCAGTGTAGGGTTAACGTATGGATTGCGGAAAATGAAAATCCCGGTTAAATCGATTGCTGTTATTGCGGTCTGTTCAGCGGCCGTTCTGATGGCTGCCATGATGATCGGACATTTTCTTGAGAGCTTTTTTTCACCTGAATTGGCAGAGACAATTGGTGGCACTGTCTTGATAGTATTGGGCGGATGGGTGTTATTCCAGTTTTTTCGCAATGACCAGTCAGAGATGCTCTGTCATGAAAAAATCATCCTGAATTTTGAGATTAAATCACTTGGCATTGTTATCAATATTTTGAAGAAGCCGATGTCGGCAGACTTTGACCGATCGGGTACAATCAATGGAATCGAAGCCGTCATGCTCGGTCTCGCCCTGTCTCTTGATGCATTCGGAGCCGGGATCGGTGCTGCCTTATTGGGCTTTTCGCCCGGCTATCTGGCTTTGACGGTTGCCTGTATGAGTTCATTGTTCGTCTATGCCGGCATGAGAATGGGCAGCTATTTTTCAGAGAGGAGCTGGCTGCAGAAGTTCTCATTCGTACCTGGAATCTTATTGATCATAATTGGACTGCTCAAGCTTTAGCGGTCTGTTTGAAAGGATAAAACAAATGTCATTAATCATTGGATTAACCGGAAGTATAGCGAGCGGGAAAAGCACGGTATCGGCCATGTTCACTGAGCTTGGCATCACTGTGATCGATGCTGATATCGAAGCGAGGCTTGCTGTTGAGCCAGGAGAAAAAGCATACAATGATATTGTCAGCCATTTTGGCACAGAAGTTTTAGAAGAAGATGGCACTATCAATCGCCCTGCCTTAGGGTCGATCATTTTTAACAATGAGGAAAAAAGGTTGCTGCTCAACTCAATCGTCCATCCCGCCGTACGTGAGAGGATGGCCATGAAAAGGCAGCAAGCTGAAGCTGCCAATGAAAAAGCAGTGGTCCTGGACATACCATTGCTGTTTGAAAGCAAGCTCACAGGCCTGGTCGAAAAGATCATCGTTGTCTACGTGGATGAGAAGACCCAACTGGAGAGGCTGATGTCCAGGAATGGTTTCTCCGAAGATGAAGCACTTTCAAGGATCAAGTCGCAGATGCCTTTGAAGGATAAAGTGGATTTGGCAGATGAAGTCATCGACAACACAGGAACAATTGAGCAATCAAGGCAGCAATTGAAGAAAATCCTGAATAAATGGGGAATCTAAAGAGCCGAATAGGCTCTTTTTTCTTTTGCCGTTAACCTGGTTATTGCCATATTACTAAAAGCCCTTCTGGTCAGTACACCTTCCGCTATGGCCGAGCTTCCGGTTATACCCCTGTTACAGCCCAAATAAATACCTGTTGGCTCAATATCATCTTTGTTTCAGGATTTTTAATCTTTGTTTCAATAAAATCCACTCAAGAAATACTTGTCTTTACTGATAATTATTATCAGAATTATTTTAAATTTTAAATGTGTGCAATTATATATCACAAATAATTTTTAATATGTTATACTAATACCATAACAAAGGGTTATTAAGTATAACACTAATTCGGAAGGGGCCGTACAATGAAGGCGAGAATAGCGATAAACGGTTTTGGGAGAATTGGCAGAATGGTATTCAGAAGAGCCATTCTTGAGGAAAATCTTGAGGTTGTAGCGATTAATGCGAGCTATCCGGCTGAAACACTGGCGCATTTGATTAAATATGATTCAACCCATGGTCAATTTGCAGGTGAGATTATCCCTGCTGATGATCACCTAGTAGTCAATGGGAAAACTGTCAAACTTTTGAGCAATCGCAATCCTGCTGAGCTTCCGTGGAAAGAAATGCAGGTTGATATTGTCATAGAGGCCACAGGAAAGTTCAACTCACGTGACAAGGCTGCACTTCATCTGGAAGCAGGCGCAAAGAAGGTCATTATAACAGCACCGGGCACAAATGAAGATATTACGATTGTGATGGGCGTAAATGAAAGCGCATTAAAAATTGAAGAACATGACATCATTTCCAATGCTTCATGCACAACGAACTGCCTGGCACCTGTCGCAAAAATTCTGGATGATACTTTCGGAATTGAAAACGGATTGATGACAACTGTTCATGCCTATACAAATGACCAAAATAATATCGATAATCCGCACAAGGATTTGCGCAGGGCGCGTTCTTGCGGCCAATCAATCATCCCTACTTCAACAGGGGCGGCAAAGGCGCTTTCCCTTGTTCTTCCGCAGTTGAAAGGAAAGCTTCACGGCATGTCATTAAGGGTGCCGACGCCAAACGTTTCACTTGTAGACCTGGTTGTTGACTTGAAGCGAGAGGTAACTGTGGATGAGGTGAACGATGCGTTCTATTCTGCCGCAAAAGGAAAGCTTAAGGGTATACTGGATATTACAACAGATCCACTTGTATCCATCGATTTCAACACAAATGAGCACTCAGCGATCATTGATGGACTGTCTACAATGGTCATTGGCGCCAACAAAGTCAAGGTACTTGCGTGGTATGACAATGAATGGGGATACTCAAGCAGGGTGGTAGACCTGGTAAAACATGTTGCCGAGGCAATGTCTGCTTCAACAGCCGTGAAAGTTGGATAATTAGAATAGTCATTAAACAAGCCTGCCGCTCCCGGCAGGCTTGTTTAATGACGCTTTCGTTTTGTATCAGATTACCGTCTTCCCTCTTCAGAAAAACCTCTTTAATCTTACAAAGGTAATCAATCGATTCCCGGGGATATCCTTAAAATAGCTATCTAAAAACCTTTTGATATAGCAAGCTGAAATTCATTGAAAAAATTTTATTTTCATGTGTTGCAAAAAAAATATAAACAAAGTATACTAGTCATCGTGAACTTCTTAATAACGGTACCAATTGGCTACTTAAAGGGTTAGGACCTCTCTGGACTAACTTTCCCCCGTGGTAGTTAAGATACCATTGAAACTAGGAATTTCATTCTAATATTGTTAGAGGGGGAAATTGAATATGGAAACAATGGGTCGTCATGTAATTTCTGAACTTTGGGGTTGCGACTTTGAAAAATTGAATGATATGAACTTTATTGAACAAACTTTCGTTTCAGCAGCTTTGAAATCTGGTGCTGAAATCCGCGAAGTGGCTTTCCACAAATTTGCACCACAGGGTGTAAGCGGAGTTGTCATTATCTCTGAATCTCATTTAACTATTCACAGCTTCCCGGAGCACGGGTACGCCAGCATTGATGTTTACACTTGCGGCGATCTCGATCCTAATATTGCAGCTGACTATATTGCTGAAGCTCTTAGCGCTCAAACACGTGAGAATATCGAAATCCCACGCGGCATGGGTCCAGTGCATGTGAAACAGGCACAAGCGAAGGCTCTATAATTGAAAATATGAAAAATTACAAGGGGTGTAGTGATACACCTCTTTTTATTTTGTGCGAAAATTAAGGTAAACTGTAAATAGAAATAATCTGCAGGAGGATTTTTGATGTCTTTTTTGAAATCCATAACAGGAAGATACGAGAAATTCAGCGGGACGAGTGAAAATAACAGCGATGAACAATTGCGGACCCATTACTATAAAGCAAATTTTAATCAGGTATTCCAATCAGTCGAGGATCTGCTTAAAGCTGACCCTGCAGCCCGGATCACAAGTGTATCAAAGGAACATGGAGAAATCTCAGCTGAGCTAAACGGCAGGGTCAGGAGTTTTTTAACCGCGACTGTCATTACGACAAAACCCTTTGAGACAGCGGTCGATTTACATATCTCCACGGAAAAGTTTTCTATGGCAGGAATCAATCCTGCATTGAGACAAGAAGTAATCAAGGTATATGGAAAATTGGATAAAACACTTACGTTCATCGGTTCAGGTAAATATGGGAATCAATAGTCCCTCTTGTCCCATCAGCTTCTTTTTTATAAGATAATAGTAAGGATAATGCTTATGGACGTATTGGTGGATAAAGCGAATGGTCCTTCGCTCATTCTATATTTCAAAATATTCGGAGCTGATCGAGATGAAATGTCCAACTTGCCAAAATAACTCTACCCGGGTTCTTGATTCAAGACCGGTTGACGATAGCCGATCAATTCGACGCAGACGTGAATGTGAAGCTTGCGGATTTCGCTTTACCACTTTTGAGAAAGTTGAAGAAATCCCATTGATTGTTGTAAAAAAAGAAGGTACTCGCGAGGAGTTCAATCGGGAGAAACTCCTTCGCGGTTTGCTGAAAGCGTGTGAAAAAAGACCGGTCGCCCTAAAAGAGCTTGAGGATCTGGTCTCCGAGGTGGAAAAAGAATTGCGAAGCCATGGAGTATCCGAAGTCAAGAGCGAAGCAGTGGGCGAGATGGTGATGGACAGGCTGGCTAAGATCGATGAAGTCGCCTATGTCCGTTTCGCCTCTGTTTACCGGCAGTTCAAGGATATCAATGTATTCATCGATGAATTAAAAGAGTTATTGAAGAAAGAACAATGATAAAGCTGGGGTCCAGACCAATGAAGTATATTTACCAGGGCGCTTGCGCTTTATAAATTTTCACTTAGAGAATTGTCTAGCTCCAGCGCCTAGCCCCTCGAGACGTTTCGGTCCTGTCAATGAAGTCAAAGAGCGACTTCACTGCCAGGCCCCAACGCTTGTCGGGGCTGATCAGGCGCTTACGCTTTTCCATGAGGGAGCTGAAGGAAACTTCGGCTCTTTTTAAGGCGCGCGTGAACGATTTGATTTTCAGCATAGTGGTATTGTTATAGTTTTTAACCGGATAGAGTGGAGGGGAATAGGATGGCTCAGCATTGGCAGGAGACTTTGCCTGTAGACCAATATATTGTTGCATCCGGCGGCCTGCTGCATGATTATGATCGCAAGGTGCTCACCTTTTTGTACCAGCCGTTGATTGGGCCAGCTTGTTTGAGCCTTTATATGACCTTATGGGCCGAACTTGAAGAGAATCGGCTATGGTCACAGTCTGGTACCCATCATAACCTGATGACAATCATGGATATGAATTTGAAGGAGATTTATCACGCCCGCCAGAAGCTTGAGGGGATGGGTTTGCTGAAGACATATGTCAAAAATAGTGAAGATGGCCGTTCATTCATTTATGAATTACAGCCGCCGTTGACTCCTGAACAATTTTTCCTGGATGGCATGCTGAATGTCTATCTGTATCGAAAAATCGGAAAGAATCAGTTTTTGAGGCTTAAACGGTTTTTCAGTGACAAGCTGCCCGAGGCAGAGGAGGGATATTCTGAAATTACCCGGGCTTTTCAGGATGTGTTCCTGTCTGTTCCTCCTCAAGCACTCATGCATAATAGTGATTCAGCTGCCGACCTTGGAGAGGATGAAGCACAATCCTTCATCGGCAGGAGGGAGTCTGACAAAATACAGATTGACCCTTCGGAATTTAATTTCGATCTGTTATTGGGAGGTCTTCAGGATTCTTTGATCCCCAAAAAAGCTTTTACAACGAAGGTCAAAGAAGCGGTCAGCAATCTCGCCTTCCTTTATGGAATTGATGCGTTGAAGATGAAGAATATCGTCTTGAGTGCCGTAACAGCTGATAATGAAATCGATATCGAGGAGCTGAGAAAGGCGGCCCGGGACTGGTACCAATTTGAATACCAGGACCAGTTGCCGGCACTCTTGGACCGGACCCAGCCTCTTCAGCACAAAGCTGGAATCGAGAAGCCAAAAACAAAAGAAGAGGAATTGGTTCTCTATTTTGAAAAAACATCACCAAGACAACTGCTGATCGACTTATCAGGCGGTGCCGTGCCTTCAAAATCTGACCTGCAGATCATCGAAGAAGTGATGTTCAAGCAAAAGCTGCTTCCGGGTGTCGTGAATGTTTTGGTCCAATATGTTATGATCAGAACGGATATGAAGCTGGCCAAAGGCTATATTGAGAAAATCGCCAGCCACTGGTCGAGGAAGAAAATCTCGACTGTAAGGGATGCCATGGAGCTGGCGAAAAGTGAGCACAGGCAATACCTCGATTGGGCAGAAGGAAAGAAAACGACCGCTGCTTCAGGAAAACGGAAACCTGTACGCAAGGAAGTCTTGCCGG
Organism: Mesobacillus sp. MER 48; assembly: GCF_023714225.1. Taxonomy (NCBI): domain Bacteria; kingdom Bacillati; phylum Bacillota; class Bacilli; order Caryophanales; family Bacillaceae; genus Mesobacillus; species Mesobacillus sp. MER 48. Next base: position 1,144,694 of record NZ_JAMAUR010000001.1, on the reverse strand, counting down.
ACTGGTTTGAGAAAAAGAGCGAGAATGGACCAGACCAGCAGCAAAGTTCTGCTGCCGGAGTGGACCCTGACTTTGAAATAGAAAAGAAAAAGCTTGAAGAAGAACTGAAAAAATACAAATCCGGGAGGTGATTCAGTTGCAAAACATAAATGAAACGCTGAAGAAGCTTGCTAATAACCAAAACTTCCAGGAACGTTATGAAACACTTAAAAGACAGGTCATGCAGGATCAGCATATAAAGCAATTCCTCGATGAAAATGCGGACTATATCACCAGGGAAATGCTTGACGGCAGCATGTCCAAACTGTATGAATTTTCTACCCAGAGCAAGGACTGTGATAAATGCGAAAGTCTCGCAGCCTGCAAGAATATGATCAAAGGCTATGAACCACAGCTTTTCATCAAAGGGAATTACATTGATGTCAAATATGACCGCTGTAAAAAGAAGGTCATGTACGATGAGCAGCAAAAGAACGCCCGGCTGATTAACAGCATATATGTGCCGAAGGAAATCCTGAAAGCGTCATTCGGGGATATTGAGCTTGATGACGCGGGGAGATTCAAGGCCATAAAAATGGCGAAGGATTTTGTTGAGAATTATGAATCCGGCCAGAAGCAAAAAGGTTTGTTCCTGCATGGGCCGTTCGGAACGGGTAAGTCATACCTGCTTGGCGCCATTGCGAATGAATTGGCACAGAAACAGGTCAGTTCCTTAATCGTATATGTTCCGGAGTTTTTCAGGGAAATGAAGAATGCGATCGGGGATCATTCGGTCAACGACAAGCTGGAAGCAATCAAAAAATCTGATGTCCTGATGCTAGATGATATCGGAGCGGAAACGATGAGCAGCTGGGCGAGGGATGAAATCCTTGGAACAATCCTGCAATTCCGCATGCTTGAGAACCTTCCAACCTTCTTTACTTCCAACTTCGACCTTAGCGGGCTTGAACACCATCTGACCCACAGCCAGCGGGGAGAAGAGGAACAGCTGAAGGCAGCGAGGATCATGGAACGGATCAAGTACCTGGCACAGCCGGTTAAAGTAGAAGGAAAGAATCGAAGAGTATAGCAATAGGCTGCAGCGAAACAGGCTGCAGCCTATTTTTTTTGCGCTTTAATCATCCAGCGGCGATATGGATACTTCTAAATTGTCCAAGTCCCCCATATATATAATCAGGGATTATTTAAAAGGGGGGATATGGTTGATTGAAATCATCTTCCAAAAAAAGCAGGATGCCTGGAATTTATACCATCACTTAGTCGCCAGGCTTGCTTCGTTGCAGGAAAAGAATTCAATTCTTCTTAATGAAGATCAAAATAGAGTCCTGATTCCAGAAGATTTTTTTATGAAAGAAAAAATACCGGAACTGAAGAAATGTGTATATGATTTTATTCTTAAGCTGAAACGGGATGACTGGTTAAGAAACATCCTTGCAGAATCTTTTTATTACACGGAAAGTGAAGAGCAGGATCAAATCCTTGATATCATTTACTCTGTCATGGAAGGGAACCGAAAGGATCTGGCACCTTTTATGGAGGGTGCCGAAGAACCAGGGATCGTTAAAAAAGCAATCAATGAAATACTTGATGAGAGAGTCTCATTTTCATTCGATTCCTTTGTCGTATTCAGGCTAAAATCATATTTTGAGCAGCTTTCGAATTGGGCAGAGGTCGCAATCGATGAGTATAAAATGGAACAGGAGTATCAGGTGTTCCTTCATACATTGAGAAGTTTTCTGAAAGGCAGAAAACCGCAAATGCCATATTTGTACTTGGTCATCGAAGAAAACATGACATTTTTTAATCAAGAGTTCACGGAAATGAAGCGGAGCGAGCTGTTTAAAACGATTGACCGGAGGCTGCTTGTCAATCACCCGGTCTACGTCGATTCCGGAACGATTGCGCCGCTCCTGTCGATCGCGCCACAGACGATTTTCCTGTATACCGATGATTCGCACCAGCCATTAGTGCGGACCATTATCAACCTTTTTGAAGAGCGGGTCAAGATTAAGCCAATTTCCGTTTTCGAAGAGGAAAGATTGGATTTTTTCAATGAGGATCATGAAAATATACGATAGCCCACTTGATTTTCAAAACATTACAAACTATAATTACGTACATACTAAAACAATAGTAAATGTAATGATGAGGATATGGGCATTCTTGAAAGGTTTGCAGAGAGGGAAGGCACGGCTGAAAACTTCCTAACACTAAAGAAACGCTTACCACCTCTGAACTCCAGCTATGAACGCCTGTAAGGCAAGTATTGGCTGGCGGCAGAAGCCGTTATCGCAACCAGAGCCATTCCTGCGTTCTTTATGCGCAAGAGTGGGAATTGGGTGGAACCACGTGTGATCAAACTCGTCCCTGTTTCAGGGACGGGTTTTTTTATTTTTTGCGCAAATATGCGCCACATTTCAAAAGGAGGAAAAGCCAATGGCAGACATGTTGAAAATATCGTTTCCAGACGGAGCAGTGAAGGAGTTTCCTGCAGGCACAACAACTGAAGACATTGCCGGTTCAATCAGCCCGGGCCTTAAGAAAAAAGCCATTGCCGGTATGGTGAATGGAAATCCGTATGATTTCAGGAGACCAATCGAGGAAGATGCTTCAATTGAAATCATCACTCCGGAACACCCGGAAGCACTAGAAATCCTGCGCCACAGTACAGCCCACTTAATGGCACAGGCAGTCAAACGCCTGTATAAAGATGTGAACCTCGGAGTAGGACCGGTGATTGAAGGCGGATTCTACTATGATATCGATATGGAGCATTCCCTTTCACCGGAAGATTTGCCGGAAATTGAAAAGGAAATGAAGAAAATCATCAATGAGAACATTGAGATTGTCCGTAAAGAGGTAAGTCGTGAGGAGGCTGTCAAATTCTTCAAGGAGCTTGGTGACCCATATAAGCTTGAATTGATTGAAGCAATTCCGGCCGATGAAAAAGTCACTCTTTATGAGCAGGGCGATTTTGTAGACCTTTGCCGCGGAGTCCATGTTCCATCAACTGGCAAGCTGAAGGAATTTAAATTGCTGAGCATTGCCGGTGCCTACTGGCGCGGCGACAGCGATAACAAGATGCTGCAGCGTATTTACGGAACAGCATTTTTCAAAAAGGAAGACCTGAAAGAGCACTTAAGACTGCTTGAAGAAGCGAAGGAACGCGACCACCGCAAGCTTGGCAAAGAGCTTAGCCTGTTCACAAACTCGCAGAAGGTTGGACAGGGACTTCCGCTTTGGCTTCCGAAAGGCGCGACGATCCGCCGCATCATTGAGCGCTATATTGTCGATAAAGAAGTCAGCCTCGGCTATGACCATGTTTACACTCCGGTAATGGGAAGTGTCGAGCTTTATAAAACTTCCGGCCACTGGGACCACTATCAGGACGATATGTTCCCGGTGATGGATATGGATAATGAACAGTTAGTATTAAGACCGATGAACTGCCCTCATCACATGATGGTGTACAAAAACAGCATCCATAGTTACAGGGAGCTTCCGATCAGGATTGCTGAGCTTGGAACAATGCATCGTTACGAAATGTCAGGCGCGTTGGCTGGCCTGCAGCGTGTCCGCGGAATGACATTGAATGACGCTCACATTTTCGTCCGTCCTGACCAGATCAAGGAAGAATTCAAACGTGTTGTGCAGCTAGTGCTTGAAGTCTATAAAGATTTTGACATGAATGATTATTCGTTCCGTCTTTCTTACCGTGATCCTGAAGACAAAGAAAAATACTTCGATGACGACCAAATGTGGGAAAAGGCACAGGCAATGTTAAAAGAAGCGATGGATGAAATAGGACTCGACTATTTCGAGGCAGAAGGCGAAGCGGCATTCTACGGTCCGAAGCTTGATGTCCAGGTCAAGACTGCGCTTGGCAAAGAGGAGACACTGTCAACTGTACAGCTCGACTTCTTGCTACCTGAACGCTTCGACCTGACTTATATCGGTGAAGACGGCAAGCATCACCGTCCGGTTGTCATCCACCGCGGCGTAGTATCGACTATGGAACGTTTTGTAGCCTTCCTGATCGAAGAATACAAAGGAGCGTTCCCTACATGGCTGGCTCCAGTCCAGGCGCAAATCATCCCGGTTTCACCTGCAGTCCACTATGACTATGCCAGGGAAATCCAGGATAAGCTGAAAGCAGAAGGCTTCCGTGTCGAAATTGACGGCCGTGACGAAAAAATCGGCTACAAAATCCGTGAAGCGCAAATGCAGAAAATCCCTTACATGCTGGTTGTCGGTGACAATGAAGTTGCAGACAAAGCAGTCAATGTCCGTAAATACGGCGAACAGAATTCAGAAACTATCTCCTTCGATGAGTTCCTTGAATCATTCAGGAAAGAAGCGAAGAAATAAGAAAAGCGGAGGGCGCCTTGATCAGCCCCGACAAGCGCTGGAGGGCCGCTCAGTGAAGTCGTTCTTTGACTTCATTGGGCGGACCGAATTCGAAAAGTATAGCCGACTGCCCAGAAACGCAGAAACTGGAGACTCCGACAAAGAAGCGCTTTTTGCTTCTGCCGGCGGAGTTGAAGTTTCGGAGTTTCTAGGAGGCGACACTAGACAATTCGAAAAGCGGAGGCGACTGCCCAACTCCGACAAGCGTTGGAGGGCCTGACAGTGAAGTCGTTCTTTGACTTCATTGGCAGGACCGAAACGTCTCGAGGAGTTAGGAGCCGCAGCTAGCCAAGCGTCTCAAGGGGCTAGGCGCTGGAGCTGGACAAAAAAATAAGAGGGGCCAACTGGCTCCTCTTATTTTTATGGGATTATTCAATAGGTTTGGAACAGGTGGGACATAGATTTTTTGTATAGCTGCGCTGGATTCTTTCACCGCAATTCCGGCAGGATTTTATATTAACAGGCGTGTTATCAATATCATTTGAAAAACCATAGCCAGTCCTGAAAAACTTCAATGCAGTACCAGCGAGCAGTCCAGTGACCACACCGGTAATGATAATTGCGATCAGCATTTGTACACCAGCTTTCTTGTATAATTCTACCAATCATTATAGCAAGAAAGAAGCAATTAGGCAGTGACAAATTAACGTATTGTTATGATCCTTCGACATATTTTTTTTCGGATAAATTTAATTTCGCCTGAAAAAAGTATTGCAGCCTTAAATCCTATCTGATACAATACTTTTTGTTGCAGTTAACGAAAAGTGATTCGTTTGACACATCAATTTCTTTATGCTATATTAGCAAGAGTGAACTGAATACAAGTTTTAGGAAAGAAGAAGCACCCGCTTCTCACCTGGCTGACGCAATAATGCTGTTGGCAGGTAATACGTAAACGTCTAATTATTTTGTTTCCGTAAGTGTGGGTGTCGTCGCCTGCACTTTTTTTATTGCAAAATAAAAATGGACCATATCGTATGTCATTGTGTGAGCAAGATAAAGGCTTTGTCCTTTCAATGTACTTCTTCTCCTTGACAATGTATTCGATAAAACCCTGGAGGTGGCTAATTATTAGCAAAGATGCGATGTTATTAAACGAGGGAATTCGTGCTCGCGAAATTCGTCTGATCGATCAAAACGGCGAGCAATTAGGAATCAAATCCAAAGCTGAGGCTCTTGAGATCGCAGCGCGCGTCAATCTTGATCTTGTGCTTGTTGCTCCGAACGCGAAGCCTCCTGTAGGCCGAATCATGGACTACGGAAAATTCAAGTTCGAACAGCAAAAGAAAGAGAAAGAAGCACGTAAGAACCAAAAAATCATCACAACTAAAGAAGTCCGTCTTAGCCCGACAATTGATGAGCATGACTTCAACACGAAGTTGCGCAATGCCATCAAGTTCCTGGAAAAAGGCGATAAAGTTAAAGCATCAATCCGTTTTAAAGGCCGTGCTATCACTCACAAGGAAATCGGTCAGCGTGTTCTTGATCGCTTCTCTGAAGCTTGCAAAGATGTAGCGACAATCGAATCACATCCAAAGATGGATGGCCGAAGCATGTTCTTGGTACTAGCACCTAAAACTGAAAAGTAACGAGGAGGAAGTCCCTATGCCAAAAATGAAAACACACCGCGGCACTGCCAAGCGTTTCAAGAAAACTGGAACTGGCAAGCTTAAGCGTTCACACGCTTACACTAGCCACTTATTTGCTAACAAATCTACAAAAGCTAAGCGTAAGCTTCGCAAATCTGCAATTGTTTCAAAAGGCGATTTCAAACGTATTCGTCACATGCTTGACAACATTAAGTAAACTCGAGGAATCTCGATTTATATAGGAGGGAAATTACATGCCACGTGTAAAAGGCGGTACAGTTACGCGCAAGCGTCGTAAAAAAGTCATCAAATTAGCAAAAGGTTATTTCGGTTCTAAACATACATTATACAAAGTTGCTAACCAGCAGGTTATGAAATCCCTAATGTATGCATTCCGCGACCGTCGCCAGAAGAAGCGCGACTTCCGCAAACTTTGGATTGCTCGTATCAACGCAGCAGCTCGCATGAACGGCCTTTCTTACAGCCGTATGATGCACGGCCTTAAGCTTGCAGGTATCGAAGTAAACCGCAAGATGCTTGCTGAACTAGCAGTAAGCGATGCAGCAGCATTCGCTCAATTGGCTGAAACAGCTAAGCAACAGTTCAACAAGTAATTAAACGATAAGATGAACCATTCTCATATTGAGGATGGTTTTTTCTTTTTAGATACATAAGCATTCGCGTATTTTTATCTGACAAGTGGAAGCGAAGTTTTGGGGAAAATGTCCGATAGAGAGGCTCTAATGGACAAACAGAAGCGAAGTCGTATGGAAAGTGTCCGATAGAAGGGCTTTAATGGACAAACAGAAGTGGAAGCACGAGAAAACTGTCCGATATAGGAGGTCTAAAGGACAAACAGAAGTCGAAACACGAGAAAAATATCCGATAGGCGGCCTCTAACGGAAAAACAGAAATGGAGTCTCGTGGAAAATGTCCGATACAGATGGATGGCGCGTTATAATGAAGCAGTACTAACATCATTTTAAGAGGACGTGAAGACGTGGAAATCTGGATATTGGCTGGTCTGATCATCGTAATGAGTCTTGCTGGCTTTTTGATTATGGGCATGGATAAAAAGCGGGCAAAAAACCATGATTATCGAATCAGCGAAAGAACGTTATGGACCATAGCTTTGCTTGGAGGGGCAATCGGGGCCACTGCAGGCATGAATCATTTCAGGCATAAGACGAAGCATGTGCAGTTCAAGTATGGCTTGCCGGTGCTGGCTGTTTTAGAGATTGGTATTTTTATATATTTATTTATGCTGTTGGCATAACAGCTTGGGTGATTCTATATGCTAGTAGCAACAGAGATTCGCAGGCAGGTGACATAAATGGATGATGCGTGGTCGATGCTGCTGATTATTGTGGAATCTGGAAGCTGGTTTGCACCAGTTTTGTTTGTATTTCTTCATGTTTTCCGTCAGTTTATACTCATTCCGCCTGCAGTTGTCTGCGTCGCGGGCGGTCTGCTTTTTGGGGTGGTTCCGGGAATCATCTATTCAATGCTTGGTTTGACGGGGGCCAGTATATTATTCTATTTCTTGATGGAAAAAATTCCGGACACCATGCAAAAGTTAAGCAGGTTGAAAAAGCGTCTGATGGGGCGATTCAGGGATCTGACCGTACTGCAGGTTGCGTTGCTGAGACTGATCCCGCTGATTCATTATCAGCTGCTGAGCTTTTGCCTTTATGAGCGGAAAAAAGAGTTTAAGGAATTTATGATGGCATCTTTTTTAGCGAACATTCCATTCGTAATCTTTTTTACCATATTCGGGGAGCGCATTGGACGTTTTGATGCGCTTGCGGGCAGCTTTGTGGTTATTTGCCTGTTGCTGCTCACCTATCTGTTCAGAGAAAAGAGTACCCTCATTAAATGGCGGGAGTTTTTCGATACGACACCTTGAAGTAGGAATTTATGCACAAAGGAAAAGCGCCCGACTCATGTTCGGACGCTTTTATATTTGATTATTCCTCATCCTGTTCATGATTAGCCATAAATTCCTTGATCGGGCTTTTCCAGTCGATTTTGGCGACAGGATAGTTCTCGCGGATTTTTCGTTCGATGAATTGGAAGTCTTCAAGCACGAGTCCCTTCAAGGCAGACGTTTTTTTAGGCCAAATGAAAATGGAAACGACCTCAAACGCAGACGGAGTCGTACCTAAATACTTTTCACCCTCGAACAAAACACCCTTATAAGTGATCAAGAAGTTTTTGCGGACATTGTCCGGGTCATCCAGTAAAAAGAAGCGCTTCTGCTCATGAGCAAGCTCAAGCTTCCGTTTCGGGTGGAATAAATACTTTACCCCGCTGTATATCAGGAAAATGAATAATAGCAAGAAAATAAGACGTAAAAGCAGAATCATGACTGCCCCTCCAATGCGAACTTTCCTTATTTACGGATGAGATTCCAAATAGTTTCAACAAATTTATAATTAATATATACTTTTTATTGCAGAGCTGTGTTGTTAAAAGGAGAAAACCTGAATGGCGGAATCCAGAAGCCTGCTTTTAGTGATAATAAAACGATGGAGCTGAATCATGAATACAATAACACTATTTAAAATGCAAAAAGCACTCGACAGTCATATTGAAACGCAGCACAAGTTAGAGAATGATGATTTAATTGACAGAAAGGTCCTGGCGCTGCTTGTTGAAATCGGGGAACTTGCTAATGAGACAAGGTGCTTCAAGTTTTGGAGTGTGAAACCTTCATCTGAAAAGGATGTAATCCTTGAGGAATTTGTGGATGGAGTACACTTCATCCTGTCACTGGGAATTGAGTGCGGTTATGAAGATATTGAATACATTACCCCAGACAGACCAACGGTGACAGACACAAGCAACCAGTTCCTTGCAGTATATGAGTCGGTACAAAAATTCAGGGACAGCCGCAGCAAGGAAGACTATGTCCGACTTTTTGAAAGTTACATGAGACTTGCGGAACTGCTTGACTTGCACGAAGATCAAATTGAACAGGCATATATTCAAAAAAATGAAGTAAATTATGATAGGCAGCGAAAAGGGTATTAGGCAGAATTTTTTGTACATTGCACCTCTTGTCTAGTATAATAGGTTTCGGAAATACATATTAAGGGAGTCGAAATAATGGCTAAATTAGATGAAACATTAACAATGCTAAAAGATTTGACCGATGCCAAAGGCATTCCCGGCAATGAGCGTGAGCCAAGGGAAGTAATGAAGAAATACATAACTCCATTTGCTGATGAGGTAACAACAGATGGCCTGGGAAGCTTGATTGCGAAGAAGGTTGGAGATGCAAACGGCCCTAAAATCATGGTAGCTGGCCACCTTGATGAAGTAGGATTCATGGTGACAAGCATCGATGACAAAGGATTCATCCGCTTCCAGACAGTCGGCGGCTGGTGGAGCCAGGTTATGCTTGCACAACGTGTGACAATCGTAACCCGCAAAGGTGAAATAACTGGGGTGATCGGTTCTAAACCGCCACATATCCTTCCTGCTGAAGCTCGTAAAAAGCCTGTTGATATCAAGGATATGTTCATTGATATCGGTGCATCAAGCCGTGATGAAGCGAAGGAATGGGGAGTCACTCCTGGCGACATGGTCGTTCCTTACTTCGAATTCACAGTTATGAACAACGAAAAGATGCTGCTTGCAAAAGCATGGGATAACCGCATTGGTTGTGCGATCGCCATCGATGTCCTAAAAGGTCTAAAAGATGCTGAGCATCCAAACGTTGTCTATGGCGTAGGAACCGTTCAAGAAGAAGTTGGTCTTCGCGGAGCGAAAACATCTGCCCAATCAATCGAGCCTGATATCGGTTTTGGTGTCGATGTAGGTATTGCCGGCGACACTCCAGGTGTTACTGAAAAAGAAGCTCTAAGCAAAATGGGTGACGGTCCGCAAATCATCATTTATGATGCATCAATGGTGTCACACAAAGGCCTTCGTGATTTTGTAACGGATTTGGCAGACGAGCTGAACATTCCATACCAGTTTGACGCAGTAGCTGGCGGCGGCACAGACTCAGGTGCGATCCACCTTACACACCGCGGTGTACCTGCGCTGTCCATCACAATCGCGACACGCTACATTCATTCACACGCAGCGATGCTTCACCGTGATGACTACGAGAACGCAGTTAAATTGATCATTGAAGTCATCAAACGACTTGATAAAGAAACAGTTGAAAAACTTACTTTTGAATAAAAAATGAGATTTAGTTGTCCAGAAAATGTTTTCTGGACAATTTTTTTTGCCTATAAACGAAAGTTCTCTTTCATCACTACATTTTGGACCGGTATTTACTCCTGAGTTAGGAAAATCACTACGCAAATGACTATATTCTCTACGGAATTAATAATAATCTCTACAAAAACAGCCAGAATCTCTACGGAAATAACCTTATTCTCTGCTTTTTCCATAAAATAGAAAACGAGATGTTTACTTTATAAAAAAAGAACCCCTCAAACATTAAGGAGTCCTTCCAAAAAACTATTTCCCTTTTAAGCCTGATTCCAGAGCATCCAGCATTTCCTGCTTTTCTTGTTCAGAAGCATTCTGCCAGATGACTTCGAACAGCACTCCAAGTCCAGGAAGCATTTTTTCCTCGCCGTTCTGGATGGCATCGACGATTGTATCTTTAAGCTCGTCTTGCGTATTTCCTGCTACATTTGAAATAACAGCGTTTCTAAGGTTAAGGTTCATCTTTGCTCAAACTCCTTTCAAATTTCCATTGCTGGTTATAGCTTTAACAATTTTGGTTTTATTATGTATCCGTTTTGAGCTATAATAGTAAAATTGAACAAGCCATAATAAAGGAGAGCCAGAATTGAAGTACATTCAATCTGATAAAAATCCGCAAGTTAAACAGTGGAAGAAATTGCTTACGCGCAAGGAACGCGATAAGACCGGCATGTTCCTTGTTGAGGGCTTCCATTTAGTTGAAGAAGCACTATCGAAAAAAGAAGATGTTGAAGAGATTATTTTAAGCGAAAAAACGGAGTTGCCTTCCAGCCTGGATTACGGTTCCATTCCTGTTACGGTGGTAACGGATGAAATCAGCAGGCAGCTTGCTGACACTGAGACAACTCAGGGCATATTTGCTATATGCCGACAGCCAAAGAACCCGCAAACAAATGGAAAAACCTATTTACTTATTGATTCTGTCCAGGATCCGGGCAACCTTGGGACGATGATCCGCACGGCTGATGCTGCAGGGATTGATGCAGTCATTGTTGGGAAGGGCAGTGTCGATATGTATAATCCGAAGGTATTGCGCTCTGCGCAGGGAAGTCACTTCCATTTGCCGGTTATAAGTGGAGACCTTTCAGAATGGATTTCTGAACTTCAGTCTGAAAACATCCCAGTCTTTGGAACGGCTCTAGAAAATGGAGTTGTTTTTACAGAGGCTGAAAATAATGATGCCTTCGCCCTGCTCGTTGGAAATGAAGGAAGCGGCGTTAATAAAGAGTTGCTGGATAAAACAACGCAAAATCTTTATATCCCAATCTACGGCCAGAGCGAATCGCTGAATGTCGCAGTCGCAGCAGGTATCCTGCTATATTATTTGAAAACAGCAAAATAGGCTCGTTTTTTCATAAAACCATTTGATACTGCGGAAAGAATATACTATAATTAACAGTAAAATTAATATTTCAAAAACGATGACGGAGAAAAGTAGCTTGAAGATGGCCATTCAGGGAGAAAATGCCGGTGACTGGAAGCATTTTTATGGAACAGACAAGCGAAGTTCACCTCCAGAGTTGGCATCGGGACCGCTTTTTAGCGTAAAGATGCATCGGCACAAGCCGTTATCTCAATGAAGCGAACACGTAATACATAACTGTATTGCCTGTTAAAAAGGGTGGTACCGCGATAACCATGAACCTCGTCCCTTTATCCGGGATGAGGTCTTTTTGTGTTCAAAAAAGAGAAAATGAAGGAGGATTTACCAATGCAGGATCGGTTAAAAGAACTGCAGGCTGAGGCGCTTGAAAAAGTGGCCGCAGCTGCTGACCTAAAGGAATTGAATGATATTCGCGTTTCCTATCTTGGAAAAAAAGGTCCAATCACAGAAGTCTTGAAAGGGATGGGCAAGTTATCGGCTGAGGAAAGACCGAAGATGGGTGCCCTGGCCAACGAAGTCCGCGATGCGATTTCCGGCCAGATCGAAGTAAAGCAAAAGGATCTTGAGGAAGCAGCCGTCCAAAAGCAATTGGCAGCTGAAGAAATCGATATTACTCTTCCAGGAAGACCTGTTAAGACGGGCAGCCATCATCCGCTGACAAGCATCATCGAGGAAATCGAAGATCTTTTCATCGGCATGGGCTATACAGTTGAAGAAGGACCTGAAGTCGAAAAAGACTACTATAACTTTGAAGCGCTGAACCTTCCGAAAGGACATCCGGCACGTGACATGCAGGATTCCTTCTACATCACCGAAGAAACATTGATGCGCACACATACATCTCCTGTCCAGGCAAGGACGATGGAAAAACACCAGGGCAAGGGTCCTGTAAAAATCATCTGCCCAGGGAAAGTGTATCGCCGCGATAACGACGATGCAACTCACTCCCACCAGTTCATGCAGATTGAAGGCCTTGTCGTCGATGAGAATGTCAGAATGAGCGATCTGAAAGGAACGCTTGAAGTTTTTGCGAAGAAAATGTTCGGCGAAGACCGAGAAATCCGTCTGCGTCCAAGTTTCTTCCCTTTCACTGAGCCATCTGTCGAAATGGATATCTCTTGTAAAATTTGCGGCGGCTCAGGCTGCAGCGTATGTAAAGGAACTGGCTGGATCGAAATCCTTGGAGCAGGGATGGTCCATCCTAATGTACTTGAAATGGCTGGATACGATTCAAAGAAATACACTGGATTCGCGTTTGGTATGGGGCCTGAGCGTATTGCGATGCTCAAGTATGGCGTCGATGATATCCGTCATTTCTACACGAACGATGTCCGCTTCTTGAAGCAATTTTCGGTTGAAGAATAAGGATTAGGAGGGTAAAACCATGTTGGTATCATATAAATGGCTGCAGGAATATATCGATTTGGAAGGCGTATCTGCTGAAGAGCTTGCCGAAAAAATCACCAAAAGCGGCATCGAAGTAGAAGGCGTAGAAAAATTGAATGAAGGCTTGAAGGGCGTCGTTGTCGGGCATGTTCTTGAATGCGAGAAGCATCCAAATGCTGAAAAACTGAACAAGACACTTGTTGACATCGGTACAGGTGAACCGGTACAAATCATCTGCGGCGCACCGAATGTCGGCAAAGGCCAAAAAGTGGCGGTTGCAACGGTTGGTGCTGTTCTGCCGGGCAACTTCAAAATTAAAAAAGCAAAACTTCGCGGAGAAGAATCCCACGGGATGATTTGCTCACTTCAGGAACTTGGCATTGAAGGCAAGCTTGCGCCGAAAGAGTATGCAGAAGGAATCTACAATTTCACTCCTGAGACAGAAATCGGCCAGGACGCTCTTGAAGTCTTAAACAGGGATGATGAAATCCTTGAGCTTGGTCTGACGCCAAACCGTGCTGATGCGATGAGTATGCTTGGTGTTGCATACGAAGTTGGAGCCATCCTTGGAGAAGAAGTTAAGCTGCCAAATCCACAGCCTGAAACTTCATCAGAACAAGCAAGTAACTATATCAATGTGACAGTGGATGCAAAAGAAGATAATCCTCTATACGTTGCGAAAGTAATCAAGAATGTCAAAGTCGGTCCATCTCCAGTTTGGCTGCAAACAAGGCTGATGGCTGCAGGCATCCGTCCACACAATAACGTAGTTGATATCACAAACTTCATTTTATTGGAGTACGGACAGCCGCTACACGCATTCGATTACGATAAATTGGGCTCAAAAGAAATCCTTGTGCGCCGTGCGAAGGATGGCGAAGTGATTGAAACGCTTGATGATGTAAAACGTATGTTGACTCCGGACCACCTGGTCATCACAAACGGTACTGAGCCAGTAGCTCTTGCAGGTGTCATGGGCGGAGCGAATTCAGAGGTCAGCAGTGACACAACGACTGTCATGTTAGAGTCCGCTTATTTCACAGGAGGAGCGATCCGCAAAGCTTCAAAAGACCATGGCTTGCGCAGCGAAGCAAGCTCTCGCTATGAAAAAGGTGTGGATCCTGAGAGAGTCCGTCCTGCTGCAGAACGTGCTGCTGAACTAATGATCGAGCTTGCCGGCGGTGAAGTACTAGGCGGAGTTGTCGAAGCTGATGCTTTGGAGGTTAAGCCTGCAGTTGTTTCAACCACTCTTGGAAAAATCAATAAAGTTCTCGGTACAGAACTTGAAATGAAGCAGGTCGAAGAAATTTTTGCCCGACTGAAGTTCGAAACTTCCGTCGACAATGAGACAATCACGGTGACTGTGCCGACGCGCCGCGGCGACATCACCATCGAGGAAGATTTAATCGAAGAGGTAGGCCGTCTGTATGGCTATGACAATCTGCCGACTACTCTTCCTATAGGTCCATCCACACCTGGGCATCTTTCTGAATACCAGAAAAAACGCCGTGTGGTCCGCCGTTTCATGGAAGGAGCAGGCTTGTATCAGGCAGTCACTTATTCACTTACAAGCGATGAAAAAGCAACACAGTATGCGTTGGACCAGCGCGAACCGGTTGAACTGGCAATGCCGATGAGTGAAGACCGAAGCCTTCTACGCCTGAGCATCGTGCCTCAGCTGCTGGAAGTGTTGAAATACAATAATGCTCGCCAGATTGATAGTGTCGCTGTTTATGAAACAGGAGCAGTCTTCCTGAAGAACAGCAATGACGAGCTGCCTGAAGAGCGAGAGCACCTGGCTGCCGCGATCACTGGCCTGTGGGAAAGCCATCCATGGCAGGGCGAGAAGAAGCCTGTTGATTTCTTTGTTCTCAAAGGAATCGTTGAAGGTTTGTTTGCCAAGCTTGGCCTAGAGAGCCAGCTTGGATTCCAGAAGGCTGAGCTTGATGGATTGCACCCAGGACGTACGGGTGAAATCTTGTTGAACGATAAAGTGATCGGCTTTATCGGCCAGGTTCACCCAACCATGCAAAAATCACTCGACCTGAAAGAAACATATGTTTTTGAATTGTCGCTTAAAGCTCTGTTGGAAGCTGAAACGGCACCGCTTCAATACACAGCAATCCCGCGCTACCCATCGATCACAAGGGATATTGCCCTTGTTGTTGACAAAGGGACGGCAGCCGGTGACCTGGAGAAGATCATCACCGAAGCTGGCGGATCACTTTTAAAAGAAGTAAATGTTTTCGATCTTTACGAAGGTGAAAAAATGGAGCAAGGCAAGAAGTCACTTGCGTTCTCCTTGAAATACTTTGATCCAGAAAAGACACTGACAGATGAAGACATTGCAAAAGCACACAATAAAGTCCTTGCTGCACTTGAAGAAAAAGCTGGAGCAGTATTAAGAGGATAAATGTTAAAAAGGCAGCCCGCGGGCTGCCTTTTTATTATGGGATTCTGAGGGAGAATCGCGAAAATATAATCCAATGACCAGGTGGAAATCTTGGTGAATAGCTAATCAACCGAGAAAATCAACGTGATTACAGTCAATTATAGCGTTTGAACTCTGCTAGCGATGGGATTCCGCGATCCAGCTAGGGATTCCCGCGAAACTTGATACTAATTCCGTGAAAATCCAGCATAATTCCGCGTACTGGAAAAAACAGCTCATTTTTTCCAGTTTCCAGGTCAACACCCGAGTGATTTTCCAATTACCAGGTCAACACCCGAGCAAAAAATTCCAGCTTTCGTTTTACACCCGCGCAATCTTCTTCGCTTTTTCAGTATTAGCAAAATGAAGTTTGACGAACTCGGGCAGCACATCCACACCTTTTTCAAGAATCAGCCTGGCCGCTGCCTTATCAACTGCAGCGCCGGCGCCTTTTGGAATGGTGAAACCTGCGCGTTTACTAAGGTTTTCAAAATGTCGAACAAAAGCATAACGGGCAATCATCGATGCGGCTGCGACCCCTAGATGGATTCCTTCTGCCTTTGTGCTGAACAGGACATTTTCCCGGATGATTTGACGTTGGCCTTTCAAATGTGCAAAATAAATAGGTTCTTTAGCGAATTCATCAATCAGGATCGCTTCCGGTTTTTCTGGGGCGATTTTATCAAGAACATGGTTGATGGCCTGATTGTGCAGCAGGGCTTTCATCTTCCCTTGTGACATGCCCTTCATTTGCATCTGGTTGTATTTTTCATTATGTAAGGTCAGCAGGCTGTGAGGCAAAAAGGTCACTAGCTGTCTCGCAATCTCAATGATCTTATCGTCCTTGAGATTCTTGGAATCCTGGACTCCAAGCTCTTTCAGCACAGGTATATCCTGTCTCCTGACATAGGCGGCGACAACCGTGATCGGACCGAAATAGTCGCCGGTGCCCACCTCATCCGAACCGATGATCGCCATTTCCCCGATATTTTTCGGCAAATGGGCTCCCGGTGCTGGCGCAGCACTTTTTTTAGCTGCAGGTGCTAATGCAGTGCCCCACTTTGCTGCTTCACTTTCTCCATCTTTCCCCTGGAATAAAACTTTTCCTGATTTATAGGCAGTGATCGCACAGGAAGGTGTTTTTGCGGCAAAAACACTGCCGGGCGGAAGTTTATCGATCAGGAACTTGCTGTAATATTCTTTCATCTTTCTGATTTCTTCCGGTTTTTTCTGAAGGACACTATTTCCCATGGCTCTACACTCCTTGTTAAAGTTAGACATTTTCTTCCAAAAACCATATCAATCTGACAGGCAACTACTTCCCAGCGTTTTACGTTCATGATATAGTATAGAATAGGATTCTTATGAATGGGGGCATAAATGTTGTCAGACACAAAAAAAAATCGGTCGACTGTCGATATATATGGACAGCAATATACAATAGTCGGCATAGAAAGCACCAGCCATATCCGGCTCATTGCCTCAATGGTAGATGATAAAATGCGGGAAATCGGTTCAGCGAATCCTTCACTTGATACTAGTAAATTAGCTGTGTTGACGGCTGTGAATGCTGTTAATGATTACATAAAAATGAAAGATCGTGTTGAATCGCTCGAAGCGGAAATTAAAAGGTTAAAGGACTGAATAATTCATGCTTGATCTTGCTGTTTTGGCTATATTGGTCATGGGCTTCATTGTAGGACTGAAGAGGGGGTTCATCCTGCAAACCATCCATTTGGCCGGTTTCATCGCAGCTTTCGTTGTTGCGTACCTATATTACGACCAGCTTGCTCCCAAGCTGACTCTATGGATTCCATATCCGAACCTCGGCAGCAATTCTACATTGAATCTCATATTTGAGAATGCCAATTTAGAAGATGCCTATTATCGGGCTATCGCGTTTGCGGCTATCTTTTTCGCGGTGAAAATCCTGCTCCAGATTATCGGATCCATGCTTGATTTTGTGGCACACCTGCCAATCCTGAAGCAGTTGAATGTCTGGGCAGGAGGGTTTCTAGGTTTTATCGAAGTTTACCTGCTGCTGTTCATCGTTCTTTACATTGCAGCCCTGCTGCCAATCCAGGCGATCCAGGGACCATTGAACGATTCAATTCTAGCCGAAAACATCATAAAAAATACGCCGGTATTCTCTCAGCAAATCAAGCAACTCTGGATTGAATACATGGCTGCATAACTTCTCTATTGCGGAGAAGTTTTTTTATCGTGCCGAAAAGTTTTCATTTAATTTCACAGTGGGGCTTGTTTTCTATAAAATAGAAGACAATGACCAAGTCCGGGTTATAAAAAACGGTCGAGAAATCGAAAAGGCAGGTGGAGTTCATGTCTGTTAATAAAAAGGATATCGTGCAATTACTTGAAACTATTGCTATATATATGGAATTAAAAGGTGAAAACCCATTTAAAGTATCCGCGTTCCGAAAAGCTGCGGCAGCTCTGGAGGGTGATGAACGGAGCATGTCGGAAATAGGCGATCTGACTGAACTCAAAGGAATTGGCAAAGGCACTGCAGGAGTCATCCAGGAGTTCATGGAAATTGGTCAGTCGACCGAGCTGAAAGAATTACAGGAAGAGGTACCGAGCGGTCTCATTCCGTTGCTGCAGCTGCCTGGAATGGGCGGCAAAAAAATCGCCAAGCTGTATAAAGAACTGGGTGTGGAGAGTATCCATGACCTGGAGGAAGCTGCGAAGGCGGGGAAAATCCGGGACCTCGCAGGATTTGGCAAAAAATCAGAAGAAAAGATTCTCGCTGCGGTTGAAAATTTTGGTACGAGACCGGAAAGGCTTCCGCTTGCCTATATGCTTCCGGTTGCTGAATTAATTGAATCGTATCTTCAAAAGATAAAAGATATCGAACAATTTTCAAGGGCGGGCAGCTTGCGGAGGATGAGAGAGACAATAAAGGACCTGGATTTTATCATCGCTTCCACTGATCCGTCTGCTGTTAAGGACGAGCTGGTCAGGCTTCCAAAAATCAAAGAAATCATTGCTGCAGGCGATACGAAGGTTTCTGTTACCCTTGGGCTTGATTATGATGTCAATGTGGATTTCCGTCTTGTTGATCCTGAGGAATTCGCGACAGCCCTCCACCATTTTACCGGCTCAAAGGACCACAATGTGAGAATGCGGCAGCTGGCGAAGGAAAAAGGAGAGAAAATCAGCGAATATGGTGTGGAGAACGTAGAGACGGGGGAAGTCACCACATTCAAGTCAGAAGAGGAATTTTATCAATATTTTGGACTTCCTTTCGTTCCGCCAGAATTGCGGGAGGACGGCTCGGAAGTTGAGTTATACAAAAAAAATCTGGAACTCATTACACTTGATGCCATCAATGGGGATCTTCATATGCACTCAACATGGAGCGATGGCGGCCATTCAATTGAAGAAATGGCGATGGAATGTATCGCGAGAGGCTATAAATATATGGCCATCACCGACCATTCACAGTATCTGAAGGTAGCGAACGGCTTGACGCCCGAACGCTTAAGGAAGCAAATGGAAGAAGTGAAAGAACTGAATAAGAAATTCGATGACTTCACGATTTTGACGGGAATTGAAATGGATATTTTGCCGGATGGAACACTGGACTTCGAGGATGAACTGCTTGCTGACCTGGATTTGGTTATCGCATCGATCCATTCCTCTTTTTCACAGCCTGTAGAAAAAATCATGAATCGGCTGAAGACTGCTTTAGAGAATGCACATGTTGATATCATCGCCCATCCAACTGGACGGCTGATTGGCCGCAGGGAGGGGTATTCTGTTGATATCGATATGCTGATCAAACTCGCGAAGGAAACGAATACGGCGCTTGAACTGAACGCCAATCCTAACAGGCTTGATCTGGCGGCGGAGTACCTAAAAAAAGCGCAGGATGAAGGCGTTAAAATCGTCATCAATACGGACGCGCATAAAGTGGACACGCTGGAACACATGGAAATTGGCGTAACGGCCGCCAGAAAAGGATGGATCAAGAAATCATCTGTCCTGAATGCTTTGGACTTGAAAGGTTTGCTAGATTTCCTGCACGGCCGGGATCAATAAGGGAATTTTAATTCTTTTGTAGAAATGTCTAGCACCAGCGCTTAGCCCCTCGAGACGCTTGTCTAGCTGCGGCTCCTAACTCTTCGAGACGTTTCGGTCCTGCCAATGAAGTCAAAGAACGACTTCACTGTCAGGCCCTCCAACGCTTGTCGGAGTTGGGCAGTCGCCTCCGCTTTTCGAATTGTCTAGTGTCGCCTCCTAGAAACTCCGAAACTTCAACTCCGCCGGCAGAAGCAAAAGCGCTTCTTTGTCGGAGTCTCCAGTTTCTGCGTTTCTGGTCAGTCGGCTATACTTTTCGATTTCGGTCCTGGCAATGAAGTCAAAGAGCGACTTCACTTCCAGGACCTCCAGCGCTTGTCGGGCTGACCAAAGCGCTTAAGCTTTGCTAATAACCTTCGCTTAGGAAGAAGGAGGAAATTTTTGTGCAGCAACGAGTTTTGAAAACATTGGAATTTGATAAAATCAGGAGCCAGCTGGTAGAACATACATCATCCTCATTGGGGCGGGAAAAGGCAGTAGCCCTGTTGCCTTCGGTCGATTTTGACGAGGTTTCCCGTTTGCAGGAGGAAACAGATGAAGCAGCAAAGGTTCTAAGGCTAAAAGGGAATATACCGTTAGGCGGCATTCACGACATCAGGCCACATGTGAAAAGATCGCAGATTGGCGGGACGCTCAGTCCCCTTGAGCTGGTGCAGGTGGCAAGCACGGTGCATGCCAGCAGACAGATGAAGCGTTTCGTCGAAGATCTTCAGGAAGTGACCGAAGTGCCGATTTTGCTGAGCTACACTGAAGGCATCATCGTACTGGCGAACCTGGAGGAGTCGATCAGGAATGCAATCGATGAAGGCGGCGAAGTTCTTGATGGCGCGAGTGAAGCACTTAGGTCGCTCCGTCAGCAAATGCGGACAAGAGAATCAAGGGTACGGGAGAAACTGGAGAGCATGATCCGCTCATCAAGTGCTTCAAAAATGCTCTCTGATGCCATCATCACCATCAGAAATGATCGATTCGTCATTCCGGTCAAGCAGGAATACCGATCCCATTACGGCGGCATTATCCATGACCAGAGTTCTTCTGGCCAGACGCTGTTCATCGAACCACAATCGGTTGTCCAGCTGAATAATGAGCTGCAGAACATCCGGGTAAAAGAACAGCAGGAAATTGAACGGATTTTGTCTGAGCTTTCAGCCCTGACCGCTGAGCATCATGATGAGCTCCTGGAGATCGTGGTCATCATGGCCGAGCTTGATTTCATGTTTGCGAAGGCCCGATACGGAAGCAAGATCAAGGGTTCGAAGCCAATCGTCAATGACGAAGGCCGAATCAATCTTTTTCAGGCAAGGCACCCATTGATTTCAATAGACGAAGTTGTCCCGAACAGCATCACTTTAGGAAGTGACTATACGACGATTGTCATCACCGGCCCAAATACCGGGGGTAAAACTGTTACATTGAAGACAGTCGGCCTTTGTACACTCATGGCCCAGGCCGGATTGCAAATCCCCGCGCTTGATGGGTCGGAAATCGCTGTATTTGGTTCAGTATACGCGGATATCGGGGATGAACAATCAATTGAGCAAAGCTTAAGTACCTTTTCGTCCCATATGGTCAATATCGTGGAAATCCTAAATAAGGTGGACTATAACAGTCTTGTGCTTTTCGATGAACTTGGAGCCGGAACCGACCCGCAGGAAGGTGCTGCCCTTGCAATATCAATCCTCGATGAAGTATACAAGTGCGGAGCAAGAGTCATTGCGACAACCCATTATCCAGAGCTGAAGGCATATGGCTATAATCGCGAGGGTGTCATCAATGCCAGCGTAGAGTTCGATGTCGAAACACTGAGCCCGACTTATAAACTCCTGATTGGTGTACCGGGACGAAGCAATGCCTTCGAGATTTCAAAGAGACTGGGACTGAAGGATTCTGTCATCGAAACAGCAAGGTCTTATATCAGCGCTGACAGCAATGAGGTTGAAAATATGATTGCTTCCCTGGAATCCAGCCGCAAGCAGGCGGAAAAGGACAGGGATGAGGCCCACCAGCTTCTGAAGGATGCCGAAAACCTTCATAGAGACATGCAGAAGCAGATGGCTGAATATTATCAGAAAAAAGAGGAACTTGCTGATAAAGCAAAAGTCAAAGCGGCATCCATCGTGGAAAAAGCAAAGGATGAAGCAGAAGAAGTCATTCGTGAGCTCCGGAAGCTGAGACTGGAAAAAGGGGCTGAAATCAAAGAGCATGAATTGATTGATGCCAAAAGGCGCCTAAGTGAGGCAACACCAGAGCTAAGCCAGGTAAAGAATGCTGGCAAAGCGAAGTCTGCCCGCCATGAATTCAAGCCTGGGGATGAGGTCAATGTTCTGACCTTTGGCCAAAAAGGGCACCTGGTGGACCGCGTAAATGATAAAGAATGGCAAGTACAGATTGGCATTCTTAAAATGAAAGTGAAAGAGTCTGATATGGAATATATCAATACGCCTAAGCCGGTGGAAACTAGACCGGTTGCCACCGTGAAAGGGAAGGACTTCCATGTAGGCCTTGAGCTTGACCTAAGAGGAGAGCGCTATGAAGATGCGCTTATGAGAGTCGAGAAATATATTGATGATGCCCTGCTTGCCGGCTACCCGCGCGTTAACATCATCCACGGAAAAGGAACAGGAGCCTTAAGGCAGGGAGTCCAGGAATATCTGCGCAACCATCGCTCCGTCAAGAAAATCCGCTTCGGAGACGCTGGAGAAGGCGGAACAGGTGTAACGGTAGTGGAATTCAAATAATGACACGATAAAGAAATGGCTCTGTTAAAGCCCAATGTTGATTTTGCACCTGTTGATTGTAGTGGAAGGCGCGTAGACTCCTCCGAAAATGCTAACGCATTTCCATCGTGCGTGGGCAGATTCGAGGAAGCTGTTCAGTGTCCTGCGGGCGCAGCTGGTCAGGTGAGACCCCGCAGGAGCAAAGCGACGAGGAGGCTCAGCGCCAGCCAAGAAGAATTTGGTCTTTGAAAAAGCTGGCACTTGAGCTTTTTCATAATTCTTCCCCCGCGGAAAGCGAAGCGCCTGGAACGAAAATCAACAGTCTTGTTTAACAGAGAAAAAAATATTAATCACTCCAGAAACCATTATAATAGGCTTAGGGGTAAAATATATTCAGGGAGATTGGACATGAAGCATTTCTGGGAAAATGAATATGTAGTGACAGCAGGTTATTACAGTGTGGCGATTCTCTGCATGGTTGTATTCCTGGCTGTCTTTGAATTGGTCACTAAATACCGGAACTGGGATGAAATCAAAAAGGGGAATATTTCAGTCGCGATGGCAACCGGAGGGAAAATCTTCGGTGTAGCCAATATCTTCCGCCATTCTATCAACCAGCATGATTCACTTCTCACGATGGTTGGCTGGGGAGTTTTCGGCTTCTTGCTGCTTTTGATTGGATACTTTATTTTTGAATTCCTGACACCGAAGTTCAACATCGATATAGAAATAGAAAATGACAACCGTGCAGTTGGCCTGATTTCCATGGTCATCTCTATCGGCCTGTCGTATATCATCGGGGCGGGAATTTAATCAGGAGGATCAGAACAGATGGAAAAACTGGCAAAAATCTTGCTGATCCTATGCGGAGTCTTTCTGTTGGTCGGCATCATCTATATGATGTTTTTTGCATAAAACTGTAGAAAACCGCCTTTTATGGCGGTTTTTTTAATGGGCAAAATGAACGCTATCTGATTATTTTTTGGGTGTTTGTCCCTATTATCCTACAAAAAACTATTCTAATTGTCATAAAAAGACCATTATATTATAATGGGAGATAGAATTTTCAAAAAATTTTAAATAAGGAGGCGTCAAGATGGAAGTAGAAAAGCCGTGGCTGTCGCAATACCCTCCGGAAATCCCTGCTCATTTGGATCTCCAAAAAGCAACTGTCCAGGATTACCTTAAGCAAACTGCTGAGAAGTACCCCGAGAAGGTTGCCATCCATTTCATGGGCAAAGAACTGACGTATAAGCAAGTCTACAACTATGCGAAGAAACTGGCTGCCTATTTACAAGACTTAGGAATTGAAAAAGGGGACAGAGTCGCGATCATGCTCCCAAATACTCCTCAGTCAATCATCAGTTACTATGCAATCCTGATGGCCGGCGGAATCGTTGTCCAAACAAATCCGCTGTATATGGAAAGAGAGCTTGAGTACCAGATGAAAGATTCCGGTGCCAAAGCAATTATCACCCTGGATATTTTATTCCCTAGGGTGTCAAAGGTCATTGCCAATACGGATTTAGAGAATGTAATTGTAACCGCTATCAAGGATTATCTTCCATTCCCAAAGAATCTTGTCTACCCTTACATCCAGAAAAAACAGTATGGTATTATCGTGAACGTGAAGCATGAAGGCCAGAATCATCTTTTTACCGAGATTATGAAAAAGCCTGCGGGCAAAATTAAGGAATACGAGCTTGACTTTGAAGAAGACTTGGCTTTATTGCAATATACAGGCGGAACAACCGGATTTCCGAAAGGGGTCATGCTGACGCATAAAAACCTGATAGCGAATGCGGCAATGAGCAATGCCTGGCTGTATAAATGCAAAGAGGGACAAGAAACCGTCCTGGGGATCCTTCCGTTTTTCCATGTGTATGGGATGACAGCTGTTTTGATTTTGTCTGTCATGCAGGGACAAAAAATGGTGCTTTTGCCGAAATTCGACGCTGAAACGACGTTAAAGACGATTCAAAAACAAAAGCCGACACTTTTTCCTGGCGCGCCAACCATTTACATTGGGTTGTTGAATCATCCTGATATTAAGAAATATGATTTGTCCTCGATTGATTCCTGTATCAGCGGCTCTGCGCCACTGCCTGTGGAGGTCCAGGAAAGATTCGAGGAAGTAACAGGCGGGAAGCTCGTTGAAGGATATGGCCTGACTGAATCGTCACCGGTTACTCATGCTAACTTCCTGTGGGATAAAAAGCGTGTGAAAGGAAGTATAGGCGTCCCGTGGCCGGATACAGATGCCGCTATATTCTCTATGGAGACTGGCGAGCCGCTGCCGCCTGGTGAAATCGGCGAATTAGCTGTAAAAGGTCCGCAGGTGATGAAGGGTTACTGGAACAGGCCTGAAGAAACAGAGCAGGTCCTAAAGGATGGCTGGCTGCTGACTGGCGACCTTGGCTATATGGATGACGAAGGTTATTTTTATATCGTCGATCGGAAGAAGGACATGATCATTGCCGGAGGCTTCAATATCTATCCGCGTGAAATCGAGGAAGTCCTCTACGAGCATCCTGCGGTCCAGGAGGTTGTAGCGGCTGGTATACCAGATCCTTACAGAGGAGAAACGGTAAAAGTCTATATTGTGCTGAAGGAAGGTGCAGAGGCGACCGAGGAAGAACTCAACGAGTATTCACGCAAGCATCTGGCGGCCTATAAGGTACCAAGACTTTATGAATTCAGAAAAGAATTGCCGAAAACAGCAGTGGGCAAGATTCTCAGAAGAGCACTTGTAGACGAAGAAAAAGCAAAAAGTTTAGAAGATCAGCAAAAGCGAGCTTAACACTAAAAGCCGGCTTAATCGGCTCTTTCTTTTTGACAAAGAAAGCTTGTCCAATTGAAACACATTTCCTTGACAGAAATGTGAGTGAATACTATTATAAAAATATGAATGACGATTCATTCAGTAAAAAGTAATGCAGACAAAATCGTAATCGGGAGTGTGCCACTTTAGCATTTATTGCTTGTGCTTTTCCTGGAGCGGGAGTGAGTGAATTGAAAAAAAACAGGCCGAAGTATATGCAAATAATTGATGCAGCAGTCGTCGTTATCGCAGAAAACGGCTATCACCAGGCGCAAGTGTCTAAAATAGCGAAGCAGGCTGGAGTGGCTGACGGGACCATTTATTTGTATTTCAAGAATAAAGAAGACATACTGATTTCTCTGTTCCAGGAGAAGATGGGTTACTTCGTAGAAAATATCGAAGAAAAAATTGCAGGAAAAAAGACAGCAACAGAGAAATTATACATGTTGGTCGAAACGCATTTCAAAATGCTTTCCCAGGACCGGCATCTTGCAATTGTGACCCAGCTGGAGCTAAGGCAGTCGAATAAGGACCTCCGTCATAAAATCAACGAGGTGCTGAAAGGCTACTTAATGCTGATCGACAAAATCATTTTGGAAGGCATAGAGAATGGAGAGTTTTCAGGCTCCCTGGATTTGCGTCTTGCTAGGCAGATGATTTTTGGTACGGTGGATGAAACTGTGACTTCATGGGTAATGAATGAACAGAAATACAATCTGCCAGACCTGGCTGAAGCGGTACACCAGCTGCTGATCAACGGCTGCGGTTACCACGGTGCCAAACCGGTCCTTTAATCAAGTCCTTTCCATCTTCCTGTTTATCAGGTCTTATGGAAACGGTACGTAAAAAGGCATGTATCGCACATGGGGCCCATCCCTTGTGCGAAACCTGTCTTAATGTAAAAGGAGGGGAAAATGTGGAGTATCTTAAATGGTCTACGGAGGACAGGATTGCAACAATTACGATTGCCCGTCCGCCAGCGAATGCCCTTGCTTCAGGACTGCTAAAGGAAATATCGGCAGTGCTTGATGAAATCGAGGGAAATGAAGAAGTCAGGGTCATCCTGATCCATGGTGAAGGGAGATTCTTCTCTGCAGGAGCAGATATCAAGGAATTCACCACAATCAAAACCGGTGAAGACTTTGGGAAGCTCGCAGAGTATGGACAAGATCTTTTTGAGCGCATGGAATACTTTTCGAAGCCGATTATCGCAGCTATCCATGGTGCTGCACTGGGTGGAGGACTGGAGCTTGCAATGGCTTGCCACTTCAGGCTTGTCGCAGAAAATGCTAAATTAGGATTGCCCGAATTGCAGCTCGGATTGGTTCCTGGATTTGCAGGGAGCCAGCGTCTTCCAAGATATGTTGGTGTTGCCAGAGCAGCGGAAATGCTGTTCACAAGCGATCCGATCACAGGGGTGGAAGCAGTACAATACGGCCTCGCCAACCACGCCTACCCAGAAGAGGAATTGCTTGAAAACGCATACAAGCTGGCCGGCAAGATTGCGAAGAAGAGTCCTGTATCCATTGGGGCAGCTATCAAACTCTTAAACTATACGAAGCATGAAGCCTTTTACAAAGGGGTCAAAGATGAGGCGAAACTCTTCGGCGATGTCTTCCTGTCAGAGGATGGCCAGGAAGGAATCAAGGCATTCCTTGAAAAAAGACAGCCGGAGTTTAAAGGCAGATAAGCAAACTTTTAGCATCAAAATTTTTTGTTATAAATTTTTCTAATCTTTAGAACAGCTAAAATGTTTGAATACTTAGGAGGGGAACAAATGAATATTTACGTTCTAATGAAGAGGACATTCGATACAGAAGAAAAAATCACGCTCTCAAACGGCAAAATCAATGAAGATGGTGCGGAATTCATCATCAACCCTTACGATGAATATGCAATCGAAGAAGCTATCCAGGTCAGGGATGCCCATGGCGGAGAAGTAACAGTTGTTTCTGTCGGAAACGAGGAAGCAGAGAAGCAGCTTCGTACAGCCCTGGCAATGGGAGCGGATAAAGCAGTATTGATCAATATCGAAGATGACATAGAAGACGGAGACCAGTTCACAACTTCAAAAATCCTTGCTGAATACCTGAAGGATAAAGAAGCCGACTTGATCCTTGGCGGAAATGTCGCAATCGATGGCGGATCCGGACAGGTAGGACCACGAGTTGCTGAACAACTTGGTATGCCTTATGTAACGACCATTACTAAACTGGAAATCAACGGAACTACTGCTACAATCACTAGAGACGTAGAAGGGGATTCTGAAGTCATTGAGACAAGCCTGCCGGTTCTTGTAACAGCGCAGCAGGGCTTGAACGAGCCGCGTTATCCATCTCTTCCGGGAATCATGAAAGCGAAGAAGAAGCCTCTTGAAGAGCTAGAACTTGATGATCTTGATCTTGATGAAGACGATGTGGAAGCTAAGACGAAAACAATCGAAATTTATCTTCCTCCGCAAAAAGAGGCAGGAAAAGTCCTTCAAGGTGAGTTAGCCGACCAGGTTAAGGAACTTGTCAGCCTGCTTCACACAGAAGCAAAAGTCGTTTAAGACATATAGGAAGAATAAATACGCAGGAGGTAAATCAAATGGCGAGAAAAGTATTAGTATTGGGAGAAGCGCGTGACGGACAGCTTAGGAATGTTTCTTTTGAAGCGATCGCGGCTGGAAAAACAGTTGCTGAGGGCGGAGAAGTAGTTGGAGTCTTGCTTGGCGAATCTGTAAGTTCATTAGGCAATGACCTATATCAATATGGTGCCGACAAAGTTGTGGCTGTAGAAGATGCCAAACTGGCACAATATACACCAGACGGGTTTTCACAGGCATTGATGGCTGTCATCGAGCAGGAAAATCCTGAAGGCATCATTTTCGGACATACATCCCTTGGAAAAGACCTTGCACCGAAAATCGCAAGCAAACTGGGCTCAGGACTCATTTCAGATGCGGTAGCGGTAGAGGAAGCGGGAGGCAATCTTGTATTCACTCGCCCAATCTATTCAGGTAAGGCTTTTGAAAAGAAGATTGTCACTGATGGATTATTGTTTGCTACAATCCGTCCAAACAATATTGCTCCTTTGGAAAAAGATGCAGGCAAATCCGGTGAAGTATCAACTGTTTCAGCAGAAATCAAGGATTTAAGAACAATCATCAAGGATGTTGTCCGCAAAGCAACTGAAGGCGTAGACCTGTCAGAAGCAAAGGTCGTTGTAGCTGGAGGACGCGGTGTCAAGAGTGAAGATGGCTTCGAACCTCTCAAGGAACTGGCAGACGTCCTTGGCGGAGCGGTTGGCGCTTCCCGCGGTGCATGTGACGCTGACTATTGTGACTATTCACTTCAGATTGGCCAGACAGGCAAGGTTGTAACACCAGACTTATATATCGCTGCTGGTATCTCTGGAGCAATCCAGCACCTTGCAGGTATGTCAAACTCCAAAGTCATCGTAGCGATCAATAAAGATCCGGAAGCAAATATCTTTAAAGTGGCAGACTACGGAATCGTTGGTGACTTATTCGAGGTCGTTCCAATGCTTACTGAAGAGTTCAAAAAACTCAAAGTCAATGCTTAAAATAATACATTAAAACGGACGTGAACAGCGTCCGTTTTTTCATTTTTTAAAGAATATTCAAATGCAAAGAGGGTAAATTACAACAAGAGCATATAGATAGCATCAATTGGTAAACGATGATATACTGACGATATTATCCAGATTTTTTAGGAGGCATTCAAATGGCTATTACACATGCTACTGACGCAACTTTTGCTAACGAAACAGGATCAGGCCTAGTGCTTGTTGATTTTTGGGCACCATGGTGCGGCCCTTGTAAGATGATCGCTCCTGTGCTTGAAGAATTAGATTCAGAAATGGGCGACAAAGTGAAAATCGTGAAGCTTGATGTGGATGACAACCAGGAAACTGCAGCACAATACGGCATCATGAGCATTCCGACATTGCTTGTCCTTAAAGATGGACAGCCGGTTGATAAAGTAATCGGTTTCCAGCCAAAAGAAGCACTTGCAGGACGTCTTCAGCAGCATATCTAATCAACTAGCAACAAAAAAATCCCGCCATCTCATTGATGGCGGGATTTTTTTGCGTTGATGAAGATTCATCAGAAATTCTAACAATAGGGCATGATAATTTCAATGTTCATTAGTTTGTCAAAGTTTTCTCACAAAGTTCGTTGACAGTGAAAATCATTCTCGATTATAATAACAACTGTGATTGAAAATCATTATCATTTAAAAAAGAAATTATCAATTGGGGGCATACAATCATGAAAAAACGAGATCTTAAAATAGTTTTTGCTAGTTTCATAATGGCGAGTGCTGTATTGGCTGGATGTGGCGCGGATAAAGATACAGCTTCAAAGCCTGAGGATAAAAAGCAAGAAGAAACCGTAAAAAAGGAAGAAACGACAGAAGCTGAAGAAGCGGAAACAGAAGTCGAGTATGGTGATGTATATAAGGAAGCTGTCACCGAGCTTGAAAAAGCCAAGGAAAACAAGGATGTCGACTTTGATAAAGTAACAAAGCTTTATAACGAAAATCTTCAAAGCCTAGTCCAGAAGAGAGATCAGGAATTTGAAGATACAGTTGACCAGCACATCACGACAGCATTACAGGCTGGAAAAGATGGTTCAATGGATAAGGTAGTTGTTAAACAAATTTTCGATAAGCTTATGCAAAAAGTATTTTATACTACGATGAAACATGAATTTATCGAAGTGGCTGAAAACTGGGATGATAAAGAAGCAGTGAAGGAAGAAATTGAAGAGGCAAAAGAATTTTACGCAATCATTGAAGGTACAGTCCAAAAACGCGATGATGCTAATGGCACGAACATGAAGGATGCAATTTCCGGCGGGTTCGCTGAAATGGAAAAGGCTGTTGAGGCAGATGACCAATTAGCATTCAAGCTTGGACAACAAGTTGTCGATAAAACGTTAATGAAGACATTCTACCTTGCAACTGCTGCAGTTCCAAATGGTTATGCTACTAAAGCCGCAAATGAGGCAAAAGAAGATGCCGAAGCGGCTAAAGTTGAACAGGCAGAAGGATGGGCCTTCTACCAGTCAATTGCTAGCTACCTTGTAAAGAACGCACCGGAAGAAGCAGAGATTATTGAAAAACAGTTCAACCTGGAAACTGATGTGAAGACGATTGACCCGGCAGCTGTAAATAATGCTGCAGTCAGAGGTTTTGCGAAAATTGCTCTCCATGAATTAGAAGAAAGCGAAGAGAACTGGGGCGAGGATAAAGGGGTAATCACAGCTCTTGAAGGCGCTCTGTTCACTGACCTTATTGGTGAAGACATTAAGCGCCTGGTCGGTGAAGAGGTATATGCTTCACTTTCAGAGAACGCCCAAAAATATTACGAAGCTGCCAAAGCAAAAGATAAAGAAAATGGAGAAGTTTTGAGGAAAGAAGTAGAAGCAGCTCTTCAGACTGTAATCGATTCAGCAAAATAATGCTTGCCGGAAGAACCTTGTACCCTGACAAGGTTTTTCCTTTTTTACTCTGCTTCTAAATTTCTCTATAATATAGAATGGCAGAGACAATCGTGACTGAGGTGTATTCTTTGAAAATAATCGTTACAGGCGGTGCCGGTTTCATCGGCTGCCACCTATCAAGAAAGTTAGTGGAAGAAGGCAATGAGGTACTGGTCATAGATGCAATCCATCCTTATTACTCAAAAAAAAGGAAATTGGACCAGCTGCATTACATTGGAGAAGCGGGACCGTATCGATTTGAGGAAAAGAACCTGCTGGATGATGAGGAGGATATCCGGAGAATTTTCCTTGAATTTCAGGCAGACTGTGTAGTTCACCTGGCAGCATTGCCTGGAGTCAGCTACTCACTTGAAGCCCCCGGGCAATATGTCGATTATGACGTAAAAGCGACCGTCAACGTCCTGAAGTTCTCCGGCGAGTCGAATGTAAAGAAGGTCATTTACGCTTCCTCATCTTCTGTATATGGAGAACAGGCGAATAAACCATTAACAGAAGCAATGGCAACTGGCAAAGTGATCTCACCCTACGCTGCAGCTAAATATGGTGCCGAATCCTTTTGCCATGCATTCGCTAGCATGTACAAGTATGATATGACAATCCTTAGGTTCTTTACAGTGTATGGTCCATGGGGCCGGCCAGATATGGCGATCACAAAGTTTATAGAAAGAATTTTGAACGGTGAAGAAATCACGGTTTATGGCAATGGGACATCACGTGATTATACTTACATAGATGATATAATTGAAGGGATTTATGCAGCAATCCATAAAGCGCGTGGAACGAATATTATGAATTTAGGATCTTCCTGCCCAGTTTCCATCGAGGAATTGATAGAGGCTATCGCAAAACATTTTCCAGATATGAAGATTCACCATGCAGGGTTCAGGCAGGGGGATGTGACATCGACCTGGGCTGATACCTCCAAAGCCAAGGAACTGCTGGGTTTCCAAGCCAAAGTTCCTTTCGATGAAGGGTTGGCCAGAACAGTGAAGTGGGCAGTTGATTACTATGGCAAGGAATAAGTCCTTACTTTTTAAAATCGTTGGAATGATTCTCGTGATCATTTTTGCGATCCTATCATTCAGATACTTCCATATCGGCACATTGATAGACGAGAGCATCCATTTTTGGAGGTCAGGTTTTCTGTTATGGGGTGCCGCATTTACATACCTCCTTGCATTTCTAATCAGGGCCCTGGCATGGAAAGTATATATTCCGAAACAAGTGAAGTACTTGAACTGTGTGCAGGGTATATTTTTAAGTTTATCCATCAATCATATTACGCCTGTCAAAGCAGGGGATTTTTTTCGTGCGGGGTTCCTGGCCGCCAAGGAACAAGAATTGACCGTCGATGAATCCGCCAATTCCGTGATTTTTATGCGGTTCCTCGATATAGTTACATTGGCATCCATTACCGGAGCAGGATTATTGATCTTAGGCAAAGATCTTGTCTTCAATCTCTCCTTGCCATTATTGGCAGCTTTCGCGATTCTCGCTGTAATCGGAATTATGCTTCTAAACCGTTTTTTTTCTGGTTTTGTCCAAAAGCATCTGATAATGTTGAAGGATGCTTTGTCCCAAAAAAGGAGTCTCTATCTATTCCCATTGGTCATCATCAGTTGGGTATTGGAGAGCTTCGTCATCTGGAATGTCGCAAAGTCCATGGGGATATCTCTTTCTTTCATTGAAGGCTTGTGGGTTAATTCCCTTACTGTTGGAGGCCAGGTTTTCCAAATTACACCTGGCGGAATATCAACGTATGAATCAGTTATGACATCCGCTTTGGCCATTTTGGGGATTGGGACCAGGGAGGCCTATACAGCTTCCATTTTAAGCCATGGCTTTAAATTTGTTTTTTCATATTTTACTGGCCTGCTGTTATTGATTTCCTCTCCTGCATATTTTCGCAGGGAACTAAGGAATTTCAGGTCAGGGAGAAAGAAGGATTAAAATGAAAAGCGCATCTAAATTTGAAAAATTTGCGGCCCGAAGCTGGAATCTGCTTAATGAGGGGAAGCCATTCACGCCAATTTTCACGATTGGCACCATGGTATTATTCCACCTCGGCGATTTGGGCAGCGCGGGAAGGTTCACAGAGTTCCTTTTCGCCCTGCTTACAGTCCTGCCGCTGTTTATCATGTATTTTATTTATGATTTTCCGTTGTTTTTGAGAAACTATCTATGGATTCCGTTTATCGTATTTATCGTTATTTGGCCCGATCTTAACTTAAGTTTGCTGCTGTTTGCAGCTGGCCTTTATTTTTTCTTTACCGTGTTTTTCTGGGGGACGTTTTATTACCACTTAAGAATTGGCACTTCCTGGCTGAACTTCACGAGATTTTGGAAGCTCGTTTTAAAGAACAGTGATTCGACAAGCGGTAATGCCCAGGAGCAGCTTCCGAAGTTCTTGCTGCTGCTCTCCGTATGGGAATTGTCATATACCGCGATTTCTGGCGGCTCTGGTCTTCCCCTGGCGGATTTGGTGATCTTTTATGGCTTCATATTATTGTTTGCCTTTATTTTGCACAAATATTTATTCGACTGGAAACCAAAGGCTTATGAAACGTATACAAAGGATGAGGGGCCTGATGTTCCTCAAAATGGCCTGTCCGATAAGGTGATTGTCATCGTCATTGATGGAATGCGTAAGGAACGTTTTTACGAGGCGAATACGCCTTTTCTCGACCAGTTAAAAGAGAATGGCACGGAATATCTGAATATGGAAACATTGTACCCTGCGAGAACCGTGGTGTGCTTCAGTTCAATGTTTACCGGTACCTATCCGTTTGAGCATGGCATAAAATCCAATATGGTCTATAAGCTTGGGGTCAATACGGAAACGATCTTTGACTCGCTGAGGAAAGTTGGCAAAAGGGGAAGACTGCTTGGCATAGCCCATCTGGTTGATGCAATGGGAAGCGATGTCGAGACGGTGACGGCTGTGATGCATAAGGATAAGGCTGACACCAATATGCTGGCAAGGGCAAGAAAAATCATGGACGAGCAGGACCCTGATCTGTTTGTCGTGCAAATGATTGGGACAGACCAGGTTGGACACAGCCGCGGAGTCCTCTATGATGATTATATTGAAAAAATCGAGGAAGCCGACGCACTGATTAAGGAGTTTGTTGAATGGCTCGAGGCAGAAGGGAAAATGGAGAACACTACGCTTGTCGTTTGTGCAGACCATGGGCAGGCTGACGGAATCGGGGGCCATGGCCACCTTGATGAAGGTGAAAGATTTGTTCCATTTTTCATGCATGGGCCGCATATCAGGAAGGGAAATAAAGTCCAGGAAAAGCATAGCCTCGTCTCACTTGCTCCGACGATTTCCTATCTGATGGGAGCGCCGTATCCAGCAAGCAGCAGGGGCAAAGTCTTAATGGACGCAATCAAAGCAGAGAAGGAAGAGAATGAATTTGAATAAAGTGATCGTATTTTTACCGGCTTTTAATGAGGAAGAGTCAATAGCTGAAGTGATTGGCAATATACCGCGCAGTTTTGCCGGTGCTGCTCAGGTGGAAGTGCTGGTCATTGACGATGGATCTAACGATGGAACAGTTGCTGAAGCAAAAAAAGCAGGGGCAGACCATGTCATCAGCTTTGAAAAAAACCGCGGCCTGGGTGCCGCGGTCCGAAAGGGAATACAAGAGTGCTATAAGATGGGTGCAGATGTCGGTGTAATGATTGATGCAGATGGAGAATATCCTGCATGGCAAATTCCTGATATCGTCAAACCAATCTTGAATGGCGAAGCAGATTATACAATGGGCTCAAGATTTATGGGCACAATAAAAGGAATGAAATTTCACCGCAGGATGGGGAATTATTTTTTCACATTTTTGCAAACCTTATTATTGAAAAAATGGCTTTATGATGGACAATCTGGAATGAGGGCGTTTTCACGGCAGGTCCTCAAGCATGCGGAAATCATCCATGATTACAATTATGCGCAAGTATTGACACTGAACCTTGTCCGAAAAGGCTTCAGGGTGCTGGAGGTGCCAATCCAATACCGCGTGAGGACAACGGGCACATCCTTTATTTCGTTCAAAAAATATATGACGAATGTGGTGCCTGCCGTCTACCGGGAAATGTCCAGGCCGGTATCTAAACTTGCTGGAGAAGAGATTTTTCAACGTAAAGGCAGTAAAAAAAGTGACAAAAAGGTGACGGTTATCAAATATGATTGACATTCATAATGATAATCATTATCATTATCATTGTAGGAGGGAAACAACGAATGAAAAGAGCCATATTTTTTTGTTTTTCACTGATATTGATTCTCAGTAACATTCCGCTGTCTGCCAGCGCATATTCATATGGGGATCCCAATGAAGAAAAGGTTGCAGAAGTCTATAAGGAAATGCAATTGAAGCTGGATGAGAACCCTCCGAATTTCACAGCGGCAAAATCCCTGTTCGGAACAGTCAAGGAAGAAATTGACATGCATATGGGAACTGAGCCAGGAGAAGTCATCATGAAAAGCCTGGATGATGAAGATAAAGAAGCAACCATTGAGAATATGGAAAAACTCCTCGTATTGAATATAGCGAGAAGACTTGAAAGCATCGAAAAGAATTTTGAGGAATTTGACAACTCCAAAAAGCTCCTTGCGAAAGGATTTGCTACATATCAAGCGTTATCGCCAAAGGTAGAGGCGCAAAATGCTGAAGTGGACCAACAGATCAAAGCTGATTTTGATGCTGCACTGGAAGCATTGGGGAATCCCGGATTGTTTGGCGTCGGGAAAAAACCATCGGACATCGAGACTTTTAAAGAAAAAAAAGAAGCAATCCTCGATTCATTACAAAAGGAGTTCAATCTCGCCAGCCTGGAAGTAGGTCACTTTGCTGAAAGTGCAACTGAACAAGAAGGTACGGGCAAAAAGGATTGGACGGATTTATCGAATTTCCGCAACTGGATTCCAATCATCATCATCATTGGAGTGATTGCGGCAGTAGTGGCCATTGGCATAAAGAGAAGAAGAGCATAAATTTTGATGACACCTTGGAGAGGGGAGAATCAGCAATGGAAGTTCAAGCGTTATTGATTACTTTTCGTGAAGTATTGGAAGCATTATTAATTATCGGGATCATCACAACCTATCTAAAAAGGATGGATCATTCCAAATATACGAAGTATGTGTGGCTGGGAGCGGGTCTTGCCGTTCTTGCGAGCATCGGGGTAGCGATCCTGTTCCAGGTCGTGTTCACCGGATTCGCAGCGATGGGCAGCGAGATCTACCTCAAGATCGGAATCATGATTGTATCGACGGTCCTTCTGACCCAGATGGTATTTTGGATGGCGAGCCACAGCAAAAACCTTAAAGGCAATATGGAAGGGAAAATGAATAAATTCATCTCGACAGGCAATATTGTCGGTATGGTCATCCATTCATTCCTCGTTGTCTTGCGTGAAGGAATCGAGACAGTGTTCTTTTTTGCAGCGATCACCGGCGGTAACATCGGTGCTGCGATGCAGGGATGGGGAGCGATTACCGGAACACTGATTGCTGTAGTCGTTTCCTATATGTTCTTCAAAGGCACAATGAAGGTGAATCTCAAGACATTCTTCCAGATTACAGGAGCTTTCATCATCCTGATATCTGCCGGTTTGCTTGTACAGGCAATCTCAATGATGCAGGACATTAACTTGATTGGAAGCGTCATGTACCATGTTTACGATATTACATGGCTGTTGCCTGAACACCCGATTGATTATGCACACTATCTCCGGGACACCGGTGCAGCACCGCTCATATCCGGTGATGTCGGAATCTTCCTGAAGGCGTTGTTCGGATATTCTTCAATGCCATCCATCGAGGAAGTCATTGCTTATATTGGCTACTTTGCGGCAATTTTCCTGCTGACATCATCACGCAGCTCCAAGAAACAGCAGGCTGCTGAAAAAACGGCAGAAGCGAAGCAGGTCAATGTACTGAAGCCACAAGTAAAATAAAAGTTTTGAGGTGTAACTCTCCTCTCTCCAGAAAAAGTACAGGGATATTCCTTGTACTTTTTTCATACGTAAAAACAAAGTTGGTGTTTGTAAGATGAATTTCGCAAAAATAAACCGAGTCCTGATCTCAGGAGTGAGTTTGCTTGCTATCCTATATGTTTTCATGACGCAGCTTGGCAATCTGAATCCCTTCGTCTCATCCTGGGATCAGGTAGACTTTACCCTAGCGCTTGATCGATATGATTTAAGGGCAATGCAACCCCATTTTCCTGGCTATCCTTACTTCATTTTAGGTGGATTGCTCACGGATAAATTCGTGCAGAATCCAGGACAGGCGCTGGTAGCATTCAATGTGCTCGTATATGCGAGTTCGATACTGCCCGTGTACCTGCTGGCGTCAAAAGTCGTTTCAAAGGAAAATGCCTTTCTCGTTGCAGGCATTATTTACACAGCGAGCTATCCGCTGATTATCGTCAATCAGCCGATGTCTGAAGGTGCTGCACTTGCCGCATTCTGGTGGTACTTCTGGAGCATAGCAGCTGCAGAAACAAAATCTTCAGGGAAATGGATGCTCCTTCCCTTGTTTTTATTCAGTGTGCTATTGGGGATCAGATTGAGTTATATTCCGATGGGGATTGGCCTCATCTATCTTTTTTATAAAAAATGGACGAAACAAGAGCTTACTTTGCCAGGTATGATAAAACTTACGGCTATTGCCGGCTTGTTCCAGTTGATTTGGGTTGGAGGTCTGATTCTCACCGAAGGAAGTGTCGCCAATTTCCTGGAGCTGGCATTCGGATTCACCGGCGGCCATTTTCAGGAATGGGGTGGCACCTCGGCATCGAACGAACTTTCCATTTTTGCAAGGTTGAAGGCATTCGTGTTTACCAACATTTTGTGGTGGGGAATATTTTCACGAACAACTGTTTTGATGGTATTATATATAGTTATTGGCAGCATTATTTTATGGCCATCCCGCAAAAGCGGAATTTTTAAAGAAGGCAATGTCCAATTAAGTCTGCTGCTGATGCTGGCTTATGGAGGCTGGGCGCTTTTTGCCCAGAATATCGACAAGCCGAGGCATATATTGCCCGTAGCGCTGCTGATTGTATTTTTTTGCATGCTCGTCTTTTTTAAAAAAAGAGCAGAGAAATTTACACGTTATCTAGCGCTTGCTGTAATCATTGCCCAGGCAATTGTTTCATCAAGCTATGTGCAGGAACAGGCTGAGTTATCACCCGCTGTCTACCAGCTCGCGAATTATCTTGAGGAACAGCATGATGAGTTTGTCCTTTATACATGGGAGGAAACAAGGGTGCTTCAGTTCTTGGGAATGCCTTATCCCCATAAACGAATCTATACTTATAAGATTTTTCTTCATGACCAGGGATTATATGAAGGAAAAACGATATATTTAACAAATAGTGTAATAGACGGCTTCCGGTCCCAGGGTATCAATCCAGGCGGAAAGCTTGAAGAAGTGAAAACATTTTCGTCAAATGAAATTTTTGACCCGGTCTATCATGAGATTATTTTATATAAATGGACACCGTAACAGGAGGTGAATGGCATGAATGAGCAAATCAGGAATAAGCTTGCTCTTCTTCCTGCGCAGCCAGGATGTTATTTAATGAAGGACAGGCAGGGAACCATCATTTATGTGGGAAAAGCCAAGATTTTAAAAAACAGGGTCCGCTCTTATTTTACCGGATCGCATGACGGCAAGACGCTCCGGCTTGTGAATGAAATCGAGGATTTCGAGTATATTGTCACCTCTTCCGATATGGAAGCACTGCTGCTTGAAATCAATCTAATCAAAAAATATGACCCGAAGTATAATATCATGCTCAAGGATGACAAGACCTATCCCTTCATCAAGCTGACGGCAGAGCGGCATCCAAAACTGATCATTACCCGCAAGGTCAAAAAAGACAGCGGAAAATATTTTGGTCCATACCCGAATGTTCAGGCAGCGAATGAGACGAAAAAGCTGCTCGACAGGATTTATCCGCTCAGGAAGTGCTCGACACTGCCAGACAGGGTCTGTCTCTACTATCATATGGGCCAATGTCTGGCACCCTGTGTCAAGGACGTCAGCAAGGAAGAATATAAGCAGATTACCGATGAAATCACGAAATTCCTGAATGGCGGATACAAGGAAATCAAGGTTGATTTGACAGAAAAAATGGCTGCCGCTGCCGAGGAACTTGACTTTGAAAGGGCAAAGGAGTTCCGCGACAAGATTGCCCATATTGAAGCAACAATGGAAAAGCAGAAGATGACCACGACAGACTTTACCGACCGTGATGTGTTTGGCTATGCAGTCGATAAGGGCTGGATGTGTGTTCAGGTATTTTTTATCCGCCAGGGGAAATTGATTGAAAGGGAAGTTTCGATGTTCCCGATCCATAATGAACCCGAGGAAGATATTCTCACATATCTTGGCCAATTTTATTCGAAAAATGAGCATTTCAAGCCAAAGGAGATATTGGTGCCCGAAAGCGTCGACCTAGAAATGGCAGAGGGATTGCTTGGTGTAAAAGTCCTCAAGCCTCAGCGCGGCAAGAAAAAAGAGCTTGTACACTTGGCTTCAAAAAATGCCCGGATCGCCCTTCAGGAAAAGTTCTCCCTGATCGAGCGCGATGAGGAAAGGACCATTAACGCAGTTGAGAACCTTGGGAAACAAATGGGGATCTATACACCCCATCGGATCGAATCATTTGATAACTCCAATATCCAGGGAACTGACCCGGTTTCAGCGATGATCGTATTCATTGATGGGAAACCCGAGAAAAGGGAGTACCGGAAATATAAAATCAAATCAGTGAAGGGGCCAGATGACTACGAGTCGATGAGGGAAGTCGTCCGCCGCCGGTATACCCGGGTGTTGAGAGAGGGTTTGCCGCTGCCGGATTTGATCATCATCGATGGCGGAAAAGGGCATATCGAGTCCGCCCGGGATGTCCTGGAGAATGAATTAGGTCTTGATATTCCGATTGCCGGCCTGGCCAAGGATGATAAGCACAGGACTTCCCAGCTGCTATATGGCAATCCATTGCAGGTGATTGAATTGCCGCGGAACAGCCAGGAGTTTTACCTGCTGCAAAGGATTCAGGATGAGGTGCACCGCTTTGCCATCACCTTCCACCGCCAGCTGAGGGGAAAAAGCGCTTTCCAATCGATCCTCGATGATATCGCAGGCATTGGCGAAAAGCGGAAGAAAGCGCTGCTGAAACATTTCGGTTCAGTCAAAAAAATGCGAGAAGCCTCTGTTGAGGAATTGAGTGCAGCCGGGCTGCCGGCGAATGTTGCTCAGGAACTATATCAGAAATTACAGGATTAATGTAGCAATCTATATTTTTGTATGCTATAATGATAAAAATTTCATATTGCTATCACTTTAGAGTATTAAAGTGAAGATAGAGGTGCAAGCTTCAAGAGTAAAAGGCCGGAGAATTATAGGATTCTGGGAAGGGCTTTGAAAGGGGATGCTTGCCGAAGTGAGGAGATGCCTATCCATTTTCTCGCTGGTCCTTCGTTGAATAAACGCTGGATTGTCAAGATTGCCATCTTGGAGTGCTATCTCATGTTGCAGCGTATATACACGTTTATTAAGCAATGGGAGCCACTTCCATTGCTTTTTCTGTTTTTACGGCTCTTTTTTTAAAAGGCTCGGGGAAAATACATATGCAGATAAGCCTTGAAGCTCTTACAGAGGCAAAATACTGAAAAAGAGGCAGGGGAAACTAATGGGATTGATTGTACAGAAATTCGGCGGAACATCGGTTGGCAGTGTTGAAAAGATCAGGAATGCTGCCTCAAGGACAGCAGAAGAATTGAGGAACGGCAATAATGTTGTCGTAGTCGTATCAGCAATGGGCAAGACGACCGACCATCTTGTCGACATGGCGAACGATATTTCAAGGGCGCCATCCAAAAGGGAAATGGATATGCTTTTGACGACGGGAGAGCAAATCACCATCGCGCTTTACTCAATGGCTCTTGCACAGAGCGGAATAGACGCAGTTTCTTTTACTGGCTGGCAAGCTGGAATCCAGACCGAAGCCATCCATGGAAACGCCCGGATTATCGATATTGACACAGACAGGATTTCCAAAGAGCTGGAGTCAGGAATGGTGGTCATTGTCGCCGGATTCCAGGGTGTAACAGAGGACGGGGAAATCACCACACTTGGAAGGGGCGGATCAGATACAACAGCCGTCGCGCTTGCAGCCGCATTGAAGGCTGATAAATGCGATATTTATACAGATGTAACGGGCGTGTTCACGACCGATCCAAGATTTGTGAAAAGTGCAAGGAAGTTACTGAGTGTCTCATATGACGAGATGCTTGAGCTGGCGAACCTGGGAGCAGGTGTGCTCCACCCGCGTGCGGTCGAATTCGCCAAGAATTACGGACTGCCGCTTGAAGTAAGATCCAGTATGGAAAAAGAAAGAGGCACAATGATCGAGGAGGAGAATGAAATGGAACAAAATCTAGTTGTACGTGGAGTAGCGTTTGAAGACCAGATCACGAGAGTATCAGTACTGGGAGTAAGCACTTCTTTAAAAGGGCTTTCTACGATCTTCACCACACTTGCCCAAAATCATATCAATGTGGATATCATCGTCCAGAGCCGCACAGAAGCAGGCACAGCCAATATTTCATTCTCCATCAAGAGCAATGATCTGACAGAAACACTGGACGTACTGGAACGGAATAAAGAATCATTGAATTATCAATCCGTCGAATCAGAAACTGGCCTTGCAAAGGTATCGATTGTCGGATCAGGCATGGTCTCAAATCCCGGGGTTGCCGCGAAAATGTTTGAAGTCCTTGAAGGAAACGGCATCCAGGTCAAAATGGTAAGCACATCCGAAATCAAAGTTTCCACAGTCGTAAACGAAAAACAAATGGTCCATGCCGTCGAATCACTCCATGAGGCATTCGAGCTTTATTCAGGAGCGGTTAAGACGAACTAATAAATCATGCTTAAAGCTTCCTGGGTGCCCCCCAGGAAAGCTTTTATATATGCTGCTGTGTGATCGTAAAAGTGTCCCTCAAGAGTTTATAGGCACATTAGAGACGATTATATGCGGATAAAAGGGCAGAATGAGAGTTTATTGTTACATTAAAGCGGATTATGTGCGGATAAAGGGCAGAAGAGAGTTTATCGTCACATTAAAGCGGAAGGGCACAGTAACGGTTTCACTGTGCCCTCTTATATTTACTCAATAATATCAGTCTTATCCCACTTGATTGTAAACTGGACTTTTGATGCTTTCTTATTGGGGTGCTCGAATGCTTCTGCTGTAAATTTTTTCTGGTGTTCCATTTGCTGGGCGATGAAACCGGCTTCCAGCTGGAATGTGGTATTTGGGTTTTTTTTCAGTCGGGAGGAAATCAGTTCACTGCTGAGTTCCAGCAGTATTTCTCTTCTGGATTCTTCTTTGATGGTGAGACGGCCCCAGCCGGCGTCCTGGAAAAACTGGATGGTCTCCTCCAAGTTGGACAAAAGATGTTTGCGGGCGAGGCGTTTACCGGCCCAGTAAAGGATTTCTGGAGTATCTTTGCCAAGCAGTTCGTTCAATAATTCTTCCCTGATCAATTCATATCCGAAAGCGCTGACAGCGAGTGGCTCGCTTTCGGTTTTTGGCTCTGAAGTTGTTGTTTCGCTCATGTTCTCCCCACTTTCTATGAATCTATTATAAACAATTTGCCAAAAAAACACTGGCGTTGATAAAAATAAATAACTGTTAATTTTTGTTTCCATAAAGAATTTTATAAATTTTTTCCATGTTTATACCATACCCGTAACTCGGAATTTCAAAAATTAATTTTGTGTCATTCGGCTGCAAAGGGCAATAGTATTATTTTAATATACTCTTTCTGAGGTGGGAATAAATAAAAAGTGGGATTTTTACGATATCAATATATTTTAAAAATTTTATTTATATAAGCATTTTTATGTATACGTTTTCTTGACGCTCCAATATGATGGGAGTAAAATGAACATGTCACATAATTGTAAGAAATGCTTATATTTTTGATGTGAGGCTGTTTCAATCTCTTAGGTTAATAGGGATGGGGAGAGAAGTCTTAACATCACGGCCAAATTTCAAGGGGGGTATACATATGGCAGGTAGACAAGAGTTTTATTGGCGGAGGCTGCATTCATTGCTGGGTGTAATTCCGGTAGGTCTTTTCCTCACGCAGCACCTTGTAGTCAACCACTTTGCTACTGGGGGAGAGGAATCATTCAACAATGCAGCACATTTCATGGAGCAGTTGCCTTTCAGGTATTTTCTAGAAGTTTTCATTATCTTCTTACCATTATTATTCCATGCTATTTACGGTCTTTATATTGCTTTTACAGCTAAAAACAATATAGGCCAATATGGCTATTTCAGAAACTGGATGTTCATGCTTCAGCGTGTGTCCGGGGTGATCACTTTAATCTTCGTTGCATGGCATGTGTGGGAAACTCGTATTGCTGCGGCTTTCGGTGCTGCTGTTAACTTCCAGATGATGGAGACAATTCTTTCAAGTCCATTCATGCTATGGTTCTACTTGATTGGTATCATTTCTACTACTTTCCACTTTGCTAACGGATTATGGTCATTCTTCGTAAGCTGGGGCATCACTGTTACACCGCGTTCTCAAGTGATTTCCACTTATGTCACAATCGGTGT
This sequence comes from Mesobacillus sp. MER 48, assembly GCF_023714225.1. NCBI lineage: Bacteria > Bacillati > Bacillota > Bacilli > Caryophanales > Bacillaceae > Mesobacillus > Mesobacillus sp. MER 48. The sequence continues at coordinate 1,101,463 of NZ_JAMAUR010000001.1, read as the reverse complement.
ATTCATTGCGCTTTCCATCGTTGGTGTCCGTGCGATCCTGGCATTTGTATAAGATTTTTTAAAAAATGAACAAGCTTATGCTAAAAAATAGATTTACCCATGAACGGATATGAAAGACAGACTTGGATTTAAGGGAGTGAGTCACGATGAGTAAAGGTAAGGTTATCATAGTCGGCGGCGGTTTGGCTGGCTTAATGGCTACTATAAAAGTTGCAGAAACAGGAACTCCTGTTGAACTGTTTTCTCTTGTGCCGGTAAAACGTTCCCACTCTGTTTGTGCACAGGGCGGAATCAACGGTGCAGTAAATACAAAGGGTGAAGGTGACTCTCCATGGGTGCACTTCGATGATACAATCTACGGCGGTGACTTCCTTGCGAATCAGCCTCCTGTAAAAGCAATGGCTGAAGCAGCACCGGGAATCATCCATCTTCTTGATCGTATGGGTGTAATGTTCAACCGTACACCTGAAGGATTGCTGGACTTCCGCCGTTTCGGAGGTACACAGCATCACCGTACAGCTTTCGCTGGTGCGACAACAGGCCAGCAGCTATTATACGCTTTGGATGAGCAGGTTCGCCGCCATGAAGTGGCTGGTTTGGTTACCAAGTACGAAGGATGGGAATTCCTCGGAATAGTTAAGGATGAGGAAGGTGTGTGCCGCGGAGTTGTAGCACAGAACCTGACTTCAATGGAAATCAAATCATTTGCTTCAGATGCCGTAATCATGGCAACTGGAGGCCCTGGCATTATTTTCGGTAAAACGACTAACTCGGTTATCAATACTGGTTCAGCAGCTGCGATCGTATACCAGCAGGGTGGTTATTATGCAAACGGTGAATTCATCCAGATTCACCCAACGGCAATTCCTGGCGATGACAAACTTCGTCTGATGAGTGAATCTGCCCGCGGTGAGGGTGGACGAGTATGGACTTACAAAGATGGTAAGCCATGGTACTTCCTTGAAGAGAAGTATCCTGCTTATGGCAACCTTGTACCGCGTGATATCGCTACACGTGAAATCTTTGACGTGTGTGTAAGCCAGAAGCTTGGCATCAACGGCGAAAACATGGTTTACCTTGACCTATCACACAAGGATCCTAAAGAGCTTGATATCAAGCTTGGCGGAATCATTGAGATCTATGAAAAATTCATGGGTGATGACCCAAGAAAAGTTCCGATGAAAATCTTCCCTGCTGTTCACTATTCCATGGGCGGACTGTGGGTTGATTATGATCAGATGACCAATATTCCTGGCCTGTTTGCTGCCGGTGAAGTTGATTACTCACAGCACGGTGCAAACCGTCTTGGCGCCAACTCATTATTGTCCGCAATTTACGGCGGAATGGTGGCAGGACCGAATGCAATCCGCTACATCAACGGGCTTGAAAAGAGCTCAGATGCTGTTTCATCAGCTCTGTTTGATGATGCAATCAAGATGGAACAGGAAAAGTGGAACAATGTTATGTCATTGGATGGAACTGAAAATGCATACGTCCTTCACAAAGAGCTTGGCGAATGGATGACAGACAATGTCACAGTTGTCCGCTACAATGACAGACTGAAGAAAACCGATGATAAAATCGTTGAACTGATGGAGCGTTACAAAAATATCAATATCAACGATACTGCAAAATGGAGCAACCAGGGTGCGGTGTTCACACGCCAGCTTCAAAACATGCTTCAGCTTGCACGTGTTATCACAATCGGTGCCTATAACCGTAATGAAAGCCGCGGAGCACACTATAAGCCAGAGTTCCCTGACCGTAATGATGACGAGTTCTTGAAGACGACTATGGCTAAGTTTGTTGATGCAAATTCAGCACCGGCTTTCCATTATGAAGATGTTGACGTTTCCTTAATCAAACCGCGTAAGCGCGATTATTCCAAGAAGAAAGGGGAGTAATAAGGTATGTCAGAGAAAAAGACTGTCCGTTTTATCATCAGCCGCCAGGAGACTCCTGATTCAGCCCCTTATCAGGAAGAGTTTGAACTTGAGTATCGTCCAAATATGAATGTCATTTCCTCATTGATGGAAATTCGCCGTAACCCGGTTAATGCTAAAGGTGAGGCGACAACACCAATTGCCTGGGATATGAACTGTCTTGAAGAGGTATGTGGTGCATGTTCGATGGTCATCAATGGCCGTCCGCGCCAGTCTTGTTCAGCGCTGGTTGACCAGCTTGAGCAGCCAATCAGACTTGAGCCAATGAGAACATTCCCGGTTGTCCGTGACCTTCAGGTTGACCGCAGCCGCATGTTTGACTCGTTGAAGCGGGTAAAGGCATGGATTCCAATCGATGGAACGTATGATCTTGGACCAGGACCTCGTATGCCGGAGAAAAAGCGTCAATGGGCATATGAACTTTCGAAATGTATGACTTGCGGTGTCTGCTTAGAGGCTTGCCCTAATGTAAACAGCAAATCAGACTTCATTGGTCCACAGTCATTATCACAGGTTCGTCTGTTCAACGCTCATCCAACTGGAGCATTGAACAAAGGCGAGCGCCTTGAAACCATCATGGGAGACGGTGGACTTGCAAACTGCGGTAACTCCCAGAACTGTGTCCAGTCCTGCCCTAAAGGCATTCCATTGACGACATCAATTGCTGCCTTGAACCGTGATACAACATTCCAATCTTTCAAGAACTTCTTCGGAAGCGACCAGGTGTAAAGAAAAGCCAAAGCGCCTTGGTCAGTCCCCGGCAAGTTCTGGAGCTGGAGTCTAATTGGATTTGAAAACTTTATCCATTGTAAAGCACAGCCTCCCTTTCTTTATGGAAGAGGAGGCTTTTCAATTTATGCTTTTTTTACATAAGTACAGCTTGGTATACTGAGACTAAGAACTCAATTAGGAGCAGTATATGAAACTAACAAAATTGTTGGCTATTGTAATTGTCATCAGTGGAATCTTGGTTCTCGGAATTGGTTTGTTCCAATTATGGGATATGAAGCGCCAGGAGCAGGCTTCGCTAAAAGCTGCCAGAGAATTGGTTAAAGAAGATCGAAAGTCCGTGAAAAATGAAGAATTTAAGCCGGAAACAGGTGAGACATCAGGCCTGCTATTAATCCCAAAAATTGAAGCAGAACTGCCGATTGTAGAAGGAACGGAACCGGATGATCTTGAAAAAGGTGTAGGCCATTTTAAAGACTCTTTTTATCCTGATGAAAATGGTCAAATCGTGCTTTCGGGTCATCGTGATACTGTTTTCCGAAAAGCAGGTGATTTGAAAGTGGGGGATCTTTTGACAGTGAAAATGCCGTACGGAGATTATTCATACGAGATCGTCAGCACAAAAATTGTCAGCGCAGATGATACCAGCATCATAACACTTCAGAATAATGAAGAAGAACTCGTGCTGACAACTTGCTACCCTTTCAGTTATGTTGGGGATGCTCCTGACCGGTATATTATCTATGCCAAGAGAATAGCAGAAGGTAATTAATCTAACAAAAACTGTCCAGGATCAAAAGTCCTGGACGGTTTTTAAAATGGTAAGATGGTAACTATAGGAATTGATAGCGTTTTCATACTATTGACTCATTTTTCAAAAAATAGTCATAATTTACAGTACCTTCATGGAATAGCTGATTTATCCATGTTATATTCCTTCTGACAAAGCTTTATATTTCATAAAAAAATCTGAGGAGGAATACATGTGGGGAAGATTCGACAGAAACTTTTTTCATTGCTGACAGCTGTTATTTTGGTGATCAGTATTGGTATGCCCTTTACAGGCCAAACATCTGCAGAAGGCATACTGACTGTCCAGCAGGCAATAGAAAATAATAGCGGTACCGGAACGGTTGAAGGATACATAGTTGCCCATACAACAGGAACTAATTCGTATGATTTTGAAGCTCCTTTCAAAGATGATTACAACTTTGCGCTTGCAGACAGCCCCGATGAAAAAGATGCATCAAAGATCCTGCCAGTCCAGATTAAGACTACTTTCAGGGCTGAATTTGGTTTAATGTCAAATCCGGATCTCATCGGTAAAAAAGTTCAGGTTACAGGCTCTCTCGAAGCTTATTTCACTGTACCTGGCCTCAAATCCCCAACAGCGATGCAATTTGCAGATGGCAGCGGCGGGAACCCTGGTGACCCAGGAGAACCTGAGCCCCCGGCTGTTACTAATTTAAAAATCCATGATATTCAGGGTGAAGGTCATATCTCTCCATATAAGGACCAGAATGTTGCCGGTGTAACAGGTGTCGTGACAAAAATAGAGGGTAATAGCGCCTTCTTTATGCAGGAACCACAAGGAGATGGGAACCCTAATACTTCTGAAGCTATCTACGTATACAAAAAATCTCATGGGCTTGCTGTGGGTGATTTGGTAAAAGTGGATGGACTCGTTAAGGAATGGGTTCTTGATGGGTACGGCGATAAGCTGCAAACGGATCTGGCGATGACTGAAATCAATGCGACTGCCGTAACAAAGCTGGCTTCAGGCACGGAGCTCCCCGAGCCGGTCATCATTGATCAAGATAGAATGCAGCCAACCAGGGTCATTGACAATGATCAGTTTGGTGTTTTTGATCCAGAAGAAGATGGGATCGATTTTTATGAAAGTCTTGAAGGCATGAGGATCGGGGTTGAAAGTCCCCAGGTAATCGGCCCTCAAAAGTATGGCGAAGTACCTGTCATCGCCAATCAGGTTGAAGGGAAGGTATATAGCCCTCAAGGCGGAATTTTGCTGACGAAGGAAAGCAGCAACCCTGAAAGATTGTTCCTGCTGATCAACCGAGACTTTATCGCAAAGGCAGGAGACCGTTTTGATGGATTGGTCACAGGTGTTGTAAGTTATAGCTTCTCCAATTTTAAGATATTGGTGGACCAGGAAACTCTGCCTGAGTTAAATGAAGCTGAATTTGTAGAAGATTATTCGGAGTTGGAAGCGGGAAAAGATCAACTGACAATCGCCAGCTATAATATTGAAAACTTCTCCGCTGAAACTGACGCAGCTAAGACAAAAAGAATTGCTGGTTCAATCATCCAAAATTTGAACTCGCCTGATATCATTGGATTGGTAGAAGTTCAGGATAATGACGGCCAGACAGCTAGCGGATCCGCAGATGCATCCCAGAGTTACCAGACACTGATCGATGAAATCGCGGCGCAGGGCGGGCCTGTATACAAGTGGACGGATATTGCTCCTGAATACAATCAGGACGGAGGGGCACCAGGCGGAAATATACGTGTCGGATACTTATTTAACCCGGAACGAGTGCAATTGAAAGATGCCCCTAAAGGCACTTCGACAGAAGCAGTTGCCTATGAGAATGGGGATCTGACATTGAACCCAGGAAGAATCGATCCGCAGAATTCTATTTTTGAAGACACTAGAAAACCACTGGCAGCAGAGTTTGAGTTCAAAGGGGATGATGTGGTTGTCATTGCCAACCATTTTAACTCTAAAGGCGGAGATGACCCAATATTCGGCAAAACGCAGCCGCCAGTACTTGATAGTGAAGTGAAAAGAATCGAGATTGCCAGATTGCTGAATGAATTTGTGGCGGGGATACACGCTCAAGATCCTGAAGCAAATGTAGTCGTACTTGGTGATCTGAACGACTTCGAATTTTCAAATCCAATTGATGCCCTTGAAAACGGCCAACTAACCAATATGATAGAAACATTGCCATCTGGGGAAAGGTTCACGTACAATTATCAAGGGAATTCACAGGTGCTGGACCATATTCTCGTATCCAACCACCTTGCAGGCAGCAGTGTTGCTGATATCGTCAATATCAATTCTTTGTATATGGAAGAACATGGACGTGCAAGCGACCATGATCCAGTATTGGTACAAATCGATTTTGGACAGAATCAGTGTCCGGAACAAAGTGGTAACCCTGCGAAAGACAAGGTAATGGATAATAACGGAAAACACTTGGGACACGATAAAAAAGCAAAGGCTTGCGGGTATAGAAGCGCAGGCTAATGAAGAGGAAGGATTGGGACTCCCAATCCTTCCTTTTCGTTTTTTCATCTATTTTTATTTCCAAAATTCATAAAAATACTTATAATAAAGAAAAGAATGAATGTTCATTCAGTTTTCGGGAGGTTTCAACATGAAGAAGATGGAATATATTGATGAGATTGTCAGCTGGGAAAAGGAATTTGATTTTTTTTACCAGGTGAAAGTGCGCTTTTCTGAAACAGATATGTTCGGACATTTAAATAACACCGTTCCGTTTACATATTTTGAACAGGCGAGGATTGAATATTTCAAGAGTCAGGGATTCATGCAGGATTGGGTAAAGCCGGAAAACAAAACAATCCCGGTTGTAGCAGATCTGCAATGCGATTATTTAAGCCAGATCTTTTTTGATGAAGACCTGAGGATTTTTGTCAAGGCCAACTCAGTCGGCAATTCCTCGGTAGACCTTCATTATATGGCAAAGAAAGCCGATGGTTCCATTTGCCTTACTGGCAGGGGGACGATTGTCCAGATTTCCAAGAAAACAGGCAAGGGCGAACCCTGGACAGAAGAAATGAGGGAGCTATTTTTAAAAAGCAAAAAATCCACCGTTCAATAAGGTGTTGTGAAATTAATTTTTCGTAAAGCTTAAAAAATTAATTTGCAGAGATTTTAAGTCTGCTGCTAGCGCCTGGTAAATCAATAAAATAAGGTATTTGAAAACGAATATGGACTTGGAATTTAGCCTAATTATAAAAATTGGCTGAAGTCCTTTAATTATTGTCACTCCACTACTTTCCTTCACATATGATATTTTGACTAAATTTATACCCACCCCGCAGTTCACAGCTGGCGAAGGCAAGGAGGGTTACAATACTTGAAGGAAAATGAATATACTCACAAGCCATTACTCACTAAACGCGAAAGAGAAGTTTTCGAACTGTTAGTACAAGACAAAACAACAAAAGAGATCGCTAGTGAATTATTTATCAGCGAAAAAACAGTTCGGAACCATATTTCAAACGCCATGCAAAAGCTTGGTGTAAAGGGGCGTTCCCAAGCTGTTGTAGAGCTCCTGCGAATGGGAGAGCTAGAACTTTAATCATGACCGGCCAACCCTAGAGGTGGGCCGGTTAAGATGTTTATAGGGGTAAAACAGGCGAGTATCGGAATTCTTTCTTGAAATTTGCTCGAAAAAAGTAGAAAATAAGGGCAATAGTAAAAATCATCTCGGCTTGGATACCAAGTTTTAATTGATTATAGAATTAGATTTTTTTAGGAGTTGTTACGGATGAAACTTGAAGGGGTAGAAAAAAATAAAGGGCTGGAGACGGTAGCTGGTATTGAAAAGGATCTAAGGTACATATCAGGAATCATTAAGCAGAAGGGCCGGGAGATCCTCAGCAATTACACCATTACACCACCCCAGTTCATTGCCCTGCAATGGCTGTTTGAAGACGGAGATATGACAATCGGGGAATTGTCGAACAAAATGTTCCTCGCCTGCAGCACGACGACGGACCTTGTTGACAGGATGGAAAAGAATCAGCTGGTTGTAAGGGTGAAGGACCCGAATGACAGGCGTGTGGTCCGCATCCATCTTCTGGAGGAAGGCGAAAGGATCATCGATGAAGTGATCAAGAAACGCCAGCTGTACCTTCAAGAGGTTTTGAAGGATTTCTCCGGCGAAGAAATCGTGTCGCTTAAGGAAGGCCTGGCAAAATTACATCAAGAAATGCGTGGAGAATGAGGCGAGTTTTTTGAATCGACCAATCGGAATCATTGATTCAGGAGTTGGCGGGTTAACCGTTGCCAAGGAAGTCATGAGACAGTTGCCATACGAACAGATCATCTACGTCGGTGATACTGCTCGTTGTCCCTATGGACCAAGGCCTGTTGAGGAAGTGAAAAAATTCACCTGGCAAATGACCCGGTTCCTGCTTGAGAAGAATATTAAAATGCTAGTCATCGCGTGCAATACAGCGACCGCGGTGGTTCTGGAAGAAATCAGGGAAGAGCTCTCCATACCGGTACTGGGTGTCATCCAGCCGGGCGCAAGGACAGCCATCAAGGTAACGGATAATTACAAAATCGGGATTATCGGGACGGAAGGCACGGTTAAAAGCCGTGCCTACGAGCATGCTTTGAAATCAATCAACCGAAAGACTGCGGTTGAAGCACTCGCCTGCCCAAAATTCGTGCCTCTGGTGGAAAGCGGGGAATTTGATGGCCGTGTTGCCAAGAAAGTCGTAACGGAAACCCTGAAGCCATTGCAGGGACAAGGACTCGACACATTGATCCTTGGCTGCACCCACTACCCTTTGCTTGAGCCGCTCATCAAAGAAGTCATGGGACCTGAAGTGAAGGTCATCAGTTCTGGAGAGGAAACCGCACGCGAAGTAAGTACGATCCTTGGCCACAACGATATGTTTGCAGACCGGGACGAGCTGCCTGAGCATTCATTTTACATGACTGGATCCAGAACGATCTTTACCACGATCGCTTCACAGTGGCTCGAACGGCCAATCGAGAACGCGGAGAAAATCAAATTAGGATGATGTTATAGACCTCCAGAGATGGAGGTCTTTTTGTTTTCAGTTTATACTAAAAATCTTACCAAAGAGGGTCTAAAATATCGAAAGGCTCGTATACATGATAGTACAAACTGTCTTTGGAGGGATTTATATGTCAAAAAATAAAAAGGCTGTGGTCGTTACAGCTGCTACATTGGCAACTACTGTATTCCTGTCAGGCTGTGGTCTATTCGGGGGCGAGGAGAAGAAGAAGATCGACCCGCCTCAGGACGTGACTCTCATGGAGAATGGGGAAGCGCTTGATGAAAATGTTACGACTGAAACAAAAGAGAATGGTAAAGAAGCGGTGGAGACATCCATCCAGACAGAACTGTACCTGATTGATAAAAATGGATATGTCGTCTCCCAGACGATGGAACTTCCAAAAACAGAGAGTGTCGCCAAGCAGGCATTGGAATACCTCGTGGCCAATGGCCCTGTGGAGCAAATGCTCCCTAATGGCTTCAGGGCCGTCCTCCCAGCTGACACGCAAATGACACTGAACATCAAGGACGGGACAGCAACGGTTGATTTTTCAAAGGAATTCGCAACCTACAAAAAAGAGGATGAGAAAAGAATCCTTCAAGCGGTGACCTGGACGCTTACACAATTTGATTCCATCGATGAGGTGAAACTCCAGATGAATGGCACGCCGCTCGAAGCGATGCCTGTGAATGGAACTCCAATCGGCGAAGAGTTGAGCCGTGCTGATGGCATCAATGTCGACAATTCAGATGTCGTAGATATCACTAATACGAAAGCAGTGACCGTTTATTATATTGGCGGTGAAGAAGGCGCGTACTACTATGTTCCGGTAACCAAGCGTGTCAGCAATGATCAGAAAGATAATATCACTGCCATTGTCAATGAGCTTGTTGAGGGTCCAGCATATGCTTCGAATCTGCTGTCGGATTTCCAGTCCGGTGTGAAGCTGCTTGATGAGCCAAAGATCGAAGATGGCAAGGTAACGTTGAACTTCAACGAATCTATTTTCGGAAGCCTGGAAGAAAAAATGGTATCTGAACATCTGCTGAATTCTCTTGTGTTGTCACTGACAGAGCAGGAAGGTGTCAAGAGTGTGGCACTGACGGTGAATGGAAAGGCAGATGTGCTGTCAGAAAAGGGCGAGAAACTGGCAGAGCCAGTCACAAGACCTGAAAAAGTAAACACAGGTAGTTTTTAATAACAAAATTTTGATATACTAATTAAAGACATTCAAAGAGGCAGGCGATTTTCCTGCCTCTTATTTATTGTTGTTCCAGGCAAACTGCTTGAACATGCTAAGGAGGGCTTTAAATGAGATACGATGGGCGAGAACCCTTACAATTAAGACCAATACATATAGAAACCGATTATTTAAAACACCCTGAGGGCTCTGTGCTGATTTCTGTGGGCGATACGAAAGTAATCTGTACCGCGAGCATTGAGGATCGGGTGCCGCCATTCATGCGCGGCGAGGGAAAAGGATGGATCACGGCTGAGTATTCCATGCTGCCTAGAGCGACAGAGCAAAGGAATATTCGTGAGGCGGCAAAAGGGAAAATTTCTGGAAGAACAATGGAAATCCAGCGTCTGATTGGCAGGGCTTTGCGCGCGGTCGTGAATCTGGAGGCTATTGGCGAGCGGACGGTCTGGGTTGACTGTGATGTCATCCAGGCAGATGGAGGCACCCGGACGGCATCGATTACAGGAGCATTTATTGCCATGGCACAGGCTCTTGAGAAGCTTAGTAAGCAAAAGAAGCTGTCTGCTTTCCCGGTAAATGATTTACTGGCAGCAACAAGCGTTGGTGTCTTGAAAGATGGAAAAGTTGTTGTGGACCTGAATTATGTAGAAGATTCGGCTGCCCATGTCGACATGAATGTGGTGATGACGGGCAATGGAGAATTCGTTGAATTGCAGGGAACAGGAGAGGAAGCTACATTTTCCTACAGTCAGCTGCAGGAGCTATTGAAGGCTGCACAGGATGGGATTACGGAATTATTCGAATTGCAAAAGTCTGCACTCGGTGAGGAATTGGCCGCAAAGATCGAGAGAGCAAAAAAGCGCTAGGGGAGATCTAAAAATGGAATCAGTTATTATCGCAACAAAAAATAAGGGGAAAGCAAAGGAGTTCGAGAAGTTATTTTTGCCTAAAGGACTTACTGTAAAAACACTGCTTGACTACCCGGAGCTTGAGGATGTTGAAGAAACTGGTTCGACTTTCGAGGAGAATGCAGTCCTGAAAGCCGAGACAATTGCCAGAGTACTCGGAGTCCGGGTGATCGCAGACGATTCAGGACTTGAAATTGACGCGCTGGATGGCCGCCCTGGTGTCTATTCGGCACGATATGCAGGAATTGAAAAGAATGACGAAGCAAACATCGACAAAGTTCTCGATGGACTTCAAAATGTGCCAGAAAACGAACGGACTGCCAGATTTTGCTGTGCATTGGCGATGGCTGAGCCAGGCAAGGAAACATTGACGGTTTTCGGGACATGTGAGGGGAGAATCCTTCGTGAACGAAGGGGCAGCAATGGGTTTGGCTATGACCCGATTTTCTTCGTTGAGACAGAAGGGAAAGGCATGGCAGAATTGACTTCAGAGCAAAAAAACAGCATCAGCCACCGGGCCAATGCGATCAGGAAACTGGATGAAGTTCTCAAGGAACGGGAGTAAACGATATGAGTAAAGTGCTGATTGTCAGTGACAGCCATGGGTCAACAGAGGTGCTGGAAGGAATCGAAAGAGAGCACGGAAGGGATGTAGACCTGATGATTCACTGCGGTGATTCGGAGCTTTCCGAGAAGGATCCTGCCATTATGAATTTCAGGTCAGTCAAAGGGAATTGCGATTTTTACGGCAATTATCCTGACAATGAAGTCCACGACTTAAGCGGCCTGAAAATTCTTGTGACACACGGGCATTTATACTCAGTGAAATCCACACTCGTGAACCTGTACTATAAGGCCAAAGAAGCAGAGGCAGATATTGTTTGTTTTGGACACTCGCATATTCTCGGTGCTGAAATGGTCGATGATGTGCTTTTCATCAACCCGGGAAGCATCAGACTTCCTCGCGGCAGAATTGAAAAGACCTATGTGATCCTCGAGCTGGACAGTAATAAAGTCTTATTAAGGATCTTTGACTATGGTAACGGAGAATTATCCGACTTAAGGCAGGAGTTTACACTTCACAAAAAAGACTGATACTACTATAATAGTTTTCTGAGGGGAATCAATCTTTCCCCTCGGAAAAAAGTTTAGGTTTCATATTGACATTTTGTTATTAGCCTAATATAATAAATCTTGTCTTTAAAAAACAACTATGTCCCAGTAGCTCAGCCGGATAGAGCATACGCCTTCTAAGCGTACGGTCGGGAGTTCGAATCTCTCCTGGGACGCCATTTAAACTACATACCTTAACTCACCTTCATGGAAGGTGAGTTTTTTTTATGCTCAGGAACCCTAAAGAGAAAAAAATTAAAAAATTATAAATGTGAATATATCAACAATGTAAGCGTATACAGATTAGTCAATAAGTCAAAATTATCAAATAATTTAGAAAAAGGGTGTTGACGAGGCTGATAAATGGGCGTAAGATAATCCTCAAATATAAAAATACAAGTTTCACCAATGCAGTTTTTGCAACAGCCCATTGTGTAAAATTGTATTTTTTTTAAACCTAATTCTATTCATTTAAAGCGTCTATTCATTAAAGGAGTGTTGTGTTGTGCCCGAGCAGTGGATCTACTTAAACGGGGAATTCGTCACCAAGGAAAATGCTAAGATTTCGGTATATGATCATGGATTTTTATACGGAGACGGTATTTTTGAAGGGATACGGGTATACAGCGGCAATATTTTCAGGATGGAAGAACATATGGACCGTCTTTACCGGTCAGCTAAATCCATCATGCTGAATATGCCACACTCTAAAGAGGAGTTCACTGATCTTGTAGTAGAGACAGTAGAACGGAACCGATTAAGAGATGCCTATATCCGGGTGGTCGTGTCACGGGGTGTTGGTGACCTGGGACTGGATCCGTATAAGTGCCCTAATGCGAATGTCGTTATCATTGTGGAGCCGCTGTCCATCTTCCCGAAGGAATTGTATGAGAGCGGACTTGAGATTGTTACGGTGGCGACTAGAAGAAACCGTCCTGATGTTTTAAGCCCGAAAGTGAAGTCACTGAATTATTTAAATAATGTCCTCGTAAAGATTGAGGCGCATCTGGCCAATGTGAGCGAGGCTCTGATGCTGAATGACCAGGGCTATGTTGCCGAGGGGTCCGCGGATAATATTTTTATCGTAAGAGGCAACACTTTCCTTACCCCGCCTAGTTATGTAGGGGCCCTTGAAGGAATCACAAGGAGCGCGGTGATTGAAATTGCTTCTAAACTAGGATACGAGGTGAAGGAAGAACCGTTTACCCGCCATGATGTTTACACGGCAGATGAAGTGTTCCTTACCGGAACTGCAGCCGAAGTGATCGCCGTTGTCAAAGTGGATGGAAGAGTCATCGGCGATGGGATGCCAGGCGAGCATACCCAAAACATCCTGAAGGAATTCAGGGCTACTGTTGTAGCCGATGGCATCCAGGTCTATCCGGAGACAGCCCATCAAGTCAGTTAAATATAGTTTTATGTCAAGCTTAGTTGATTATGTTGCAAACAACATCAACCTATCTGGGTTTTTAATCGAATATAGATAAAGCGAAGACAGGGACAAGTAATTCAATGCGATCAGCATGCACAGAGAGCCGGGTTAGCTGGAAGCCGGTGATGCCGTATTGAATGAACTCACCCTGGAGCGCCAGTTTGAAAGGATACTAGTAAAACTGGTCGAGTGCAACGCACTTGTTATCAAAATCACGAGCGCACGCGTTAAGCGTGAAGAAGGGTGGTACCGTGGAACAAGGAGATAAAGCCTATTCCATCCCTTTGCCTGGGAAACCTTAGGCATATGGAGATGGATGGGCTTTTTTATTTTGAAAAAATACAGTGAATCCAAATATGGGAGGTTCGATAAATGGAAGCTGCCTTGAAGGAAACAAAGGCTAAAACGAGTAAAGTGAGCGGCGCAGATTTGCTGCTAAAGGCTCTGGAAAAGGAAAACGTCGAAGTCATTTTCGGCTACCCAGGAGGAGCTGTCCTCCCGATTTACGACAAACTCTATGATTCTAAGATCCTTCATGTGCTGCCAAGGCATGAACAGGGAGGAATCCATGCGGCTGAAGGATATGCGCGGATCAGCGGGAAACCGGGTGTGGTCATCGCAACTTCTGGACCGGGCGCGACCAACATCATCACCGGCATTGCCGATGCGATGATGGATTCGCTGCCGCTGGTCGTTTTCACCGGCCAGGTGGCGACAGGGGTCATCGGTACAGATGCCTTCCAGGAAGCTGACATTCTGGGAATCACCACCCCAATCACGAAGTATAACTATCAGGTCAGGGAGATCAAAGACATCCCACGGATCATCAAGGAAGCTTTTTATATTGCGACAAGCGGCAGGCCTGGTCCGGTGGTCATCGATTTTCCAAAGGACCTTGCGTCGGGAATACTGGCAGAACCGGAGTCGGCAGATCAGGAAATTTATTTACCAGGTTATCAGCCGACAACGGAGCCGAATTTCCTGCAAGTCAGAAAGCTGTCAGAAGCAGTCAGCAAGGCAAAAAGACCAGTCATCCTCGCTGGAGCTGGCATCCTTCATTCAAAGGCATCAAATCTATTAAAAGAATACGCTGAACAGCAGAACATTCCGGTGGTCCACACACTGCTGGGCTTGGGTGGATTTCCCGCAGGACATAAACAGTTTATGGGGATGGCGGGGATGCATGGCTGCTATACGGCCAACATGGCTCTCTATCATTGTGACTTGCTGATCAATATCGGGGCACGCTTTGATGACCGGCTGACAGGCAACCTGCAGCACTTTGCGCCAAAAGCAACTGTCGCCCATATTGATATAGACCCTGCGGAAATCGGGAAGAACGTGCCTACGAAGATTCCGGTTGTAGGAGATGCCAGGGAAGCTTTAAAACAGCTGCTCAAGCTCGAAGGGAAACCTCCGCAGCAGCAAGAATGGATTGAAACTCTGGAGTCCTGGAAAAATGAATTTCCTTTTCATTACGAAGACAATGAAATTCTAAAACCGCAAAAGGTCATGGAACTGCTATATGAAAAAACAGCAGGCGAAGCGATTGTCGTTACCGATGTCGGTCAGCATCAAATGTGGGCTGCTCAATACTATCAGTTCAAAACAGCTGATCGATGGGTCACCTCAGGAGGGCTCGGAACAATGGGATTTGGTCTTCCAGCCAGTATAGGCGCACAGCTGGCAGACCCGCAGGCTTGCGTAGTCGCCGTTCTCGGTGATGGCGGTTTCCAGATGTCAACCCAGGAGCTGGCTGTGATTGCCGAATTCCAGCTGCCGATCAAGATTGCGATTTTCAATAACAAGGCACTTGGGATGGTAAGGCAATGGCAGGAGATTTTCTACCAGGAAAGGTATTCTCACAGCAAAAATCCGATACAGCCATCCTTCGTAAAACTGGCTGAAGCATATGGCATCAAAGGGTTTGAAATCCACTCCGAAGCTGAAGCGCATGCCATCCTGGATGAAGTGCTCAATGACAATGAACCGGTGCTGCTCGATTTCAGGGTCGATGGAGCTGAAAATGTATATCCAATGATTGCCCCAGGAAAAGGAATCCACGAAATGGTGGGAGTGAGGAAATGAAGCGAATCATAACGATGACGGTCCTGAACCGGCCCGGAGTCTTGAACAGGATCACCAATCTTTTTACAAAACGAAATTACAATATTGAAAGCATTTCGGTTGGTCTTACAGAGCAGGAAGGAGTCTCCCGGATGACCTGTGTTGTCCATGTGGAGAATGACGGGATGGTTGAGCAGATCACGAAGCAGTTGAACAAGCAGATCGATGTGCTGAAGGTGGCGGATATCAGCGACCAGGCGATAGTCGCCCGTGAGCTGGTTCTTGTGAAAGTGCCGGTCCTTCCCCAGAATCGGGCAGAAATCTACTCCATCATTGAACCATTCCGGGCATCAGTGATTGATGTGAGCAAGGATAGCATCATCATCCAATTGACAGGTGAAACGGAAAAGATCGAGGCATTTATCGATCTGATCAAACCATATGGAATCAGGGAGCTGGCCCGGACTGGAACGACTGCATTCCCGCGGGGGAACCAGCGGACCAGCCAGCAAAAAACATTTTCTTTTGTCTGATCAAAAACCAATTTTTAAAATAGAAAGGGAGAGAGAATATGGCGAAAATGTACTATAACGGTGATGCAAATGAGGCTTATTTCAACGGAAAGAGGGTTGCGGTTGTCGGTTATGGCTCACAGGGACATGCGCACGCACAGAATCTCCGCGACAGTGGCGTTGAGGTTGTTGTTGGCTTAAGATCAGGAAAGTCATGGGAAAAGGCTGTTGAAGATGGCTTTGAGGTCAAGACAGTGGCTGAAGCAGTTGCCTCATCAGATGTGGTCATGGTATTGCTGCCGGATGAGCGGCAGACAGCAGTATACAAAAATGAAATTGAACCCCAGCTTTCAAATCAGGCTTTGATGTTTGCCCATGGTTTTAATGTCCATTTTAACCAGATCGTTCCGCCGGAAACTTGTGATGTGTTGCTGGTCGCTCCAAAAGGGCCGGGACATCTTGTCAGAAGGACATATGAAGAGGGGGCAGGCGTTCCAGCGCTTTTCGCCATCCATCAGGATGTATCGGGAGAAGCAAGGGAACTAGCGCTCGCTTATGCAAAAGCAATTGGAGCATTAAGGGCCGGAGCATTGGAAACAACCTTCAAGGAGGAAACGGAAACAGATCTATTCGGGGAGCAGGCTGTGCTTTGCGGCGGGTTGACTTCACTCGTTAAATCGGGCTTTGAAACACTTGTCGAAGCAGGATACCAGCCGGAGCTGGCATATTTTGAAACGATGCATGAACTGAAGCTGATCGTTGATTTGATGTATGAAGGCGGATTGGAAGGAATGCGCTATTCCATTTCTGACACGGCACAATGGGGCGATTTTGTCAGCGGGCCAAGGGTTGTAAATGATCAGGTGAAAGCGGAAATGAAAAAAGTTTTGACAGACATCCAGGAAGGAACCTTTGCAAAAGGCTGGATTGAAGAAAACGAAAACAACAGACCGGTCTTCAATGCGATCAATGAAAAAGAAAACAGCCACCAGATTGAAGAGGTGGGAAGAGAACTAAGAAAGATGATGCCGTTTGTCAACAAACAAAAGCAGAGAGAAGTGGCTGCCAGTGCGAAAAATTAAAATTTTTGATACGACATTGCGTGATGGGGAGCAGTCAGCCGGGGTCAATTTGAATTTCACGGAAAAACTAGAGATTGCCAGACAGCTTGAGCGGCTGAATGTCGATATCATTGAAGCCGGGTTTCCGGCCGCTTCCAAAGGGGATTTTGCCTCAGTTGCGGAAATTGCCCGTGAGATCAAAGACTGTTCGGTGACAGGGCTCGCGCGCTCGGTTATAACGGATATTGACTCTGCGTGGGAAGCCTTGAGGCATGGTGCAGAACCAAGATTGCATCTTTTTATCGCAACTTCGCCTATTCATAGGGTCCACAAGCTGAAGCAGACCAAAGAAGAAGTGATCGAAACAGCGGTAAGAACGGTGAAATATGCGGCAGCCAAATTCCCGGTCATTCAATGGTCTGCTGAGGATGCTTGCCGGACTGAGCTTGATTTCCTGGCTGAGATTGTTGAAGAGGTGATCAGGGCAGGTGCAAATGTGATCAACATTCCAGATACTGTTGGATATATCTCTCCGCAGGAATATGGACAGATTTTTACTTACTTGCAGGAACACGTTCCTTCTATTAGTAAGGTCGAACTTTCAGCGCATTGTCATGATGACCTTGGGATGTCAATCGCCAACTCCCTTGCCGCTGTATCTGCGGGTGCTTCACAGGTGGAAGGAACCATTAACGGAATTGGCGAGCGGGCAGGGAATGCAGCACTCGAAGAATTCGCTGTTGCCCTCCATATCCGTAAAGATTTTTACGAGGCGGAAACAAGGATGAACCTCAAGGAAATCAGCAGAACAAGCAGCCTTGTCAGCAAGCTCACGGGTATGGCGGTTCCGGCGAACAAAGCGGTGGTCGGCCGGAATGCCTTCGCGCATGAGTCGGGAATCCACCAGGACGGAGTGCTGAAAGAGAAAACGACTTATGAAATCATTTCTCCAGAGCTGGTCGGCCTTCAGAATAACTCGATGGTACTCGGAAAGCACTCTGGACGACATGCATTCCGAAACAGATTAAATGAAATTGGGCTATCTGTTCCAGAACACGAGATCAATCACTTATTCTCTGTATTCAAAGAGCTGGCAGACCGGAAAAAGGAAATGACTGATGATGACCTTGCAGCCATCATCCTCGAAGAGAAGCTGTCTAAAGAACAGCAGTATTACCGGCTCGATTCCATTCAGGTACAGTACGGGACCAACCAGGTACCTACTGCAACGGTCACCCTGTCTGGCTGTCAGAATGAAAAAATCCAGGAAGCTTCAACAGGCTCCGGAAGTATCGAAGCTTTATATAATACGCTTGAAAAATGCATGGAAGAAACAGCGAGCTTGTTAGATTACAGGATCCAGTCAGTCGGGGCGGGCAGGGATGCTCTTGCACAGGTTTACGTGAAACTGGATTTCGGGGGAATCGAGACAAGCGGAAGAGGCCTCGCACAGGATGTGCTTGAAGCTTCTGCGAAGGCGTATCTCAATGCTGTCAACAGAGTCCTTTATATGGAAGAAACAAAGAAGGTTGCCGTTAACGGCTGATCAACAACTACTAAAAAAGTGGAGGCGAGTGTAATGGAAAAAAGGATCGCAATCCTGCCAGGAGATGGCGTAGGTAAAGAAGTAAGCAAGGGGGCGGTCACGATCCTCCAGGCAGTAGCCGAGCTTTTCGGGCACAAATTCCATTGTGTGTATGGAGAAATTGGCGGCGCAGCCATCGATGAGTATGGAACCCCGCTTCCGGAGCACACCCTGGATCTTTGTAAAACCAGCGATGCTGTTCTTTTAGGGGCAGTAGGCGGACCGAAATGGGATGGGATGCCCGGGTATCTGCGTCCTGAAAAAGGGTTGTTGAAAATCAGGAAAGAGCTTGGATTGTACGGGAATGTCCGGCCAGTCCAATATTACTCCAGTATTTCCGGTGTATCTCCGCTTCGCGAGGAAGTCGTCGAGGGTGCTGATATGGTCGTAGTCAGGGAACTGACAGGCGGGCTTTACTTCGGGAAACCGAGTGAGCGGACAGTCCAAAAAGGTGAAGCTTCTGTAGTAGATACTTTGTTTTACCAGAAAAAAGAGATGGAGAGAGTCATTCGCTACGCGTTCGAGCTGGCCGCAACGCGCAAAAGCAAGGTCACTTCAGTGGATAAGGCCAATGTCCTGGAATCAAGCCGAATGTGGAGGGAAACAGCTGAAGAAATCGCGAGAGAGTTCCCGGATGTGCAGCTTGACCATATGCTCGTGGATAACGCAGCAATGCAGCTGATCAAAAATCCTCGGCAGTTCGATGTAATTGTAACAGAAAACATGTTTGGAGATATTTTAAGTGATGAAGCCTCGGTGCTGACCGGATCGCTTGGCATGCTGCCGTCAGCCAGCGTTTCAGTCCAGGGACCATATTTATATGAGCCGATCCATGGTTCAGCACCAGATATCGCCGGAATGAATGCTGCCAACCCAATCGCGATGATCCTTTCAGCTGCGATGATGCTGAGAATGTCTTTTGGGCTGGATGAGGAAGCAGAAGCAGTCGAGAACGCCGTGAAGCAGGTTCTTGAATCAGGAAGCAGGACACGTGATATCGCTGTAATGGGAAGCTTCCCGGTCACAACTGAACAAATGGCCGAAGAAATCAAAGCTGCCCTTCTCGATAATGAAGCAATTTTCAATATCATGGGTGCTTATGCTTAAACCGGTGTTAATGATTCTAAGATCTTAACTGAGTATAAATCTATCTTATATACAAATGAAAGGGGAGGTTATTTTGGGAAAAACGATCATTGAAAAAATCTGGGAGAAGCACGTCGTCCATATGGAAGAGGGCAGGCCGGACCTATTATACATTGACTTGCATCTTGTCCATGAAGTGACCTCCCCGCAGGCTTTTTCAGGGCTGAGGATGAAAAATCGGACAGTAAGGAGGCCTGACCTGACATTTGCGACGATGGACCACAATGTTCCCACCCTTAATCGCCGGGAGATCAATGACCAGGTTGCCAGGAACCAGATGGACACATTAAGGAATAATTGCGAGGAGTTCGGAATTCCGCTCGCTGACCTTGACAGTCCGGAACAGGGAATCGTCCATGTCATCGGGCCTGAGCTCGGTTTGACGAAGCCAGGGATGACCATCGTCTGCGGAGACAGCCACACATCGACACACGGAGCCTTCGGTTCACTTGCCTTCGGGATAGGAACAAGTGAGGTTGAACATGTTCTTGCTACGCAAACGCTCTGGCAGACAAAACCGAAAACATTGAAAATCGAAGTTTCCGGCTCACTCGGGCCTGGAGTCAGCGCCAAAGATGTCATTCTGTTTATTATCGGTCAATATGGCGTCAAATTCGGTACAGGATATGTTATTGAATTTTGCGGCGATGTGATCAGGAATATGTCGATGGAAGAAAGGATGACGCTTTGCAATATGTCAATCGAGGGCGGGGCAAAAGCATCAATCGTTGCTCCTGATGAAAAGACTTTCGCCTACCTTAATGGAAGGAAGTATGCACCACAGGGAGATGCGTTTCTTGATCATATCCTTGAATGGCAGAAGCTTGCCTCTGATGAAGATGCGGAGCATGACGATGTGATTGAAGTTGATGGAAGAGAAATCGTACCGATGGTCAGCTGGGGAACGAACCCAGCGATGACGGCCCCGGTTACGGAAAGAGTGCCATATTTAGCAGAATGTGAAACGGATGCAGAAAAGAAATCCGTTCAAAGAGCCTTTGAATATATGGGACTTGAGGAAGGTCAGCTTATCAAAGATATCCACGTGACGAAAGTATTCATCGGTTCCTGTACGAATTCAAGGATCGAGGACCTCCGAGCTGCCGCCGAGATTGTCAAAGGGAAGAAGGTCGCTGCAGGAGTAAATGCGATTGTCGTACCAGGTTCCCAGCAGGTGAAAAAGGCAGCAGAAGAAGAAGGCATAGCCGCTATTTTTATCGAAGCAGGATTTGAGTGGAGGGAATCAGGCTGCAGCATGTGCCTCAGCATGAATGCTGATATCGTACCAGCCGGGGAGCATTGCGCCTCCACTTCAAACCGGAACTTTGAGGGAAGACAGGGTGCTGGAGCACGGACGCATCTAGT
The DNA here is from genome assembly GCF_023714225.1 of Mesobacillus sp. MER 48. NCBI lineage: Bacteria > Bacillati > Bacillota > Bacilli > Caryophanales > Bacillaceae > Mesobacillus > Mesobacillus sp. MER 48. Next base: position 1,080,590 of record NZ_JAMAUR010000001.1, on the reverse strand, counting down.
GAGCCCGGCTATGGCAGCTGCAGCTGCGCTTAACGGACACTTTGTTGATGTCAGGTCGATGGCTGGAGTAACGGTTTAGTGTTTATACCAAATAGTGACTGATGGCGCAATTAATGACCATGAGTATTGCAATTAACGGCACGAAAGACACTATTCTCGCTATCTTTTCGTGCAAATACCACTAATGAGTAAGAGAATAATTTTTCCAGGAGGAAGAATAGCTGAAAAAATTGTCCTGAACTCTAGGCAAGTTCCGGCCGCCTCCTAACAGTTAATTCGTAAGGAAAAACTTTACGATGAAAGGAGCCTGAAATGTCCAGTTTTAAAGAAATGACAGGAAAAGCTGCTGCAATGGACCGGACCAACGTGGATACAGACCAGATCATACCGAAGCAATTCCTGAAAAGAATCGAGAAGACCGGGTTTGGTCAATATTTATTTTACGACTGGCGCTTCAAGCCAGATGGTGAACCAGATGAAAGGTTCGAACTCAACCATCCTGCCAGCCAGGGAGCATCGATTTTAATCGCCAACGAAAATTTTGGCTGTGGATCCTCCAGGGAACACGCGCCATGGGCATTGCAGGATTATGGGTTCCGGGTAATCATTGCTCCATCGTTCGCAGACATATTTAAGCAGAATTGCCTTAAAAATGGAATTCTCCCTGTAGTATTGTCTGAAAAGGAAGTATCCTGCCTGCTTGGAAAAGCAGCTGGGCAGGAGTATGAGATGACCGTTTCGCTTGAGCAGAAATGTGTTTATGACAATGAGGGTTTCAGGGCAGAGTTCGAAATTCACCCATACTGGTATAATATGCTCCTGAACGGATGGGACGAAATCGAATTGACTCTCCAGCTCGAAGGAAGTATTAAGGAATATGAGGATGGGGTTGCGAAGATAGGGTGCTAGTTTTGGCAACTAAACTTTATAGAAATTAAAAGATTCACAGGCTCTGCTTGTGAATCTTTTTGTTTTTTCCAGAAATCGTGCTACACTTTCTAAAAAGCTGAAGAGCTAAATCGATTACCAAATAGATATTTTTTTAAAAGTAAGGCGGTATGTGTATGAAAAAACGGGATTCAAATAAGGATAATCTGATCCTGTTTCCCGGTCTGGGAAAGAGGCTTTTGGAAAAAGGCCTGGATTATTTAAAACAGCAAAAGTACAGGGAAGCCATTCAATGTCTGGAGCAAGCCCTGGAGCACGAACCTGAGAACAGCGATATATATGTAGGACTCATACTCGTCCATTATGAAACGGGCAACCTAAAGCTGGCCAAGGAAATCGCGGCGGATATGCTAAAGAGCGGCCGAGGTGATTATATCCAGGTGATCGAAATGTATTTGATGATCCTCGTCCAGTTGAATGAGTACAGTGAAGTAGTTACTGCGATTGAAGCATTGCTCGAAGATCGGGAAATCCCTGTTGATAAGCATGAGCATTTTATGAAAATGCTTGAGTTTGGTCGAAAGATGAAAGATGGGACAGAAAAATATGAGACTGCTGAAATGGATGATGAACAACCAGAAGAACAGGAACTACATCTGTTTGAATCGGAAGACATAAATAAGCAGGTTTTGGCTTTAGGAAGTCTCACCAATGTGAACATTCGTCCGTTCATCAAGGTTTTGAAAAAATTTGCAGGTTCAGAAGAGGGCCATCCCTTTATAAAAACCATGCTGGTCAATATATTGAGAGAACAAGAGTATTCAGAGGAAATTGGTGTAAGTAAATTCGGCTGGAATGAATCTTTTACCCCCACTCATTTGCCTGATGTGAAGGAGTACATTGAGGACAGCGGAGTGCTTCAGTTATTAGCCGATGAGATTGAAAATGATGATCCTGTATTGTATGAACAGGTGCAAAGCCTCGTTGAGCGGTATTTTTTTCTGGTTTATCCGTATAAAACTCCTGTCGGCAAGCCTGCTGCCTGGGCTGCTGCAGTTCATTTCACTGCCAACGAGTACTATGGATTTGATGATCCGCTTGAGGAGTTTGCTGATCTTTACGGCAGTCACCATGTTGAAGCAGCAAAGGTTCTTGAGTTTATCAGAGAGTTAGAAGAAATTTCTTACCCGATAATATAGTCCAGGCTGTTGAAACGAAATAAACCTGTGTTATAATGTAGTGGTTGTATTATGTAAAAATCATTCTATTTTACATTTAATCTGGAATATTGCTTGGTTAACAAGAGTATTCATCGTCGAATGAAAATGACAATAGATTATTGTTGGAGGGAACTGTATGTCTGCAAAGGTAGAAAAAAGAGAAGGGAACCAAACGGTTCTAACAATTGAAGTAGATGCAGAAAAGGTCAACCAGGGTCTTGACGCTGCATTCAAGAAAGTCGTTAAGCAAATTAACGTACCAGGATTCCGTAAAGGAAAAATGCCACGCCAAATGTTCGAAAAGCGTTTCGGCGTAGAATCTTTATATCAGGATGCAATTGATATCCTTCTTCCAGAAGCATATGCAAGTGCAATCGACGAAACTGGAATCGAGCCAGTTGACCGTCCTGAAATCGATGTAGAACAAATCGAGAAGGGCAAGAGCCTGATCTTCAAGGCAACTGTAACAGTTAAGCCGGAAGTGAAGCTTGGCGAATACAAAGGACTTGAAGTAGAAGCATTCGACACAAACGTTACAGATGAAGAAGTAGAGAACGAATTGAAAGCAATGCAAGAAAAGCAGGCTGAGCTTGTTGTTAAAGAAGAAGGCACAGCTGAAAATGGCGACAATGTTGTCATCGATTTCGAAGGATTCGTTGATGGCGAAGCTTTCGAAGGCGGCAAAGCTGAAAACTATGCACTTGAACTTGGTTCAGGTTCATTCATTCCAGGTTTCGAAGAACAACTAGTTGGAACAGCTACTGGCGAAGAAAAAGATGTAGAGGTTACTTTCCCAGAAGAGTACCATGCAGCTGAACTTGCTGGTAAGCCTGCAACTTTCAAAGTGAAAGTTCACGAAATCAAAGGAAAAGAACTTCCAGCTCTAGATGACGAGTTCGCTAAAGATGCTGACGAAGAAGTTGAAACTTTAGATGAGCTTAAAACAAAAATCAAAGATCGTCTTGCACACGACAAAGCGCACCAGAAAGAACATTTCGAGCGCGACACTGTTGTTGAAAAGGCAGCAGCTAATGCTGAAATCGAAGTTCCTGAAGCGATGATCGACACTGAAATCGACCGCATGGTGAACGAATTCGAACAGCGCCTGCAAATGCAAGGCATGAACCTTGACCTGTACTACCAGTTCTCAGGACAAGATGAAGCTGCTCTTCGCGAACAAATGAAAGAAGAAGCTGCTACACGCGTTCGTGTGAACCTGACTCTTGAAGCAATCGCAAAAGCTGAAAACATCGAAGTAACTGATGAAGAAGTAAATGCAGAGCTTGAAAAGATGTCTGAAATGTACAATATGACTGCTGACCAAATCCAGGCAGCACTAGGCGGAAGCCTTGAAGGAATCAAAGGCGATCTTCAACTGAAAAAAGCAGTTGATTTCCTTGTAGAAAACAGCAAAACTGTTGCATAATATTAGAAAAGCGTAAGCGCCTTGGTCAGCCCCGACAAGCACTGGAGGGCCGACCGGTGAAGTCGTTCTTTGACTTCATTGGGTGGACCGAAATCGAAAAGTATAGCCGACTGTCCAGAAACGCAGAAACTGGAGACTTCGACAAAGAAGCGCTTTTTGCTTCTGCCGGCGGAGTTGAAGTTTCGGAGTTTCTAGGAGGCGACACTAGACAAGTGACTCGAGGGGCTAGGCGCTGAAGCTAGACATTTCTCAAAGTGAATTTTATACTTAGTATAAAAGATAGAAACAAGGCGCGAGTAAATCGTGCCTTGTTTTCTACCATTATCACCAATATACATACATAATTTTTTAGCAATTTCCTGTAAGCCGATTTAATGGCCGGATTTATGGTTAAGATGAGTTAGTACATATTTTTTTTTCGATTCATAAGCGCGAACCTGAAATAGCCGAGGGTTATTATTTCCTGTACCCTGGCAAAATATGATACAATGCAATACATACCTGCTACAATGCAGCAGAAAAACCGTCACTTAACTGTTCGTTTGCTTATGAATCGCAGCTTTATATATGTTTTAGAAGTTCTCAAGGGGTGAAGGCATTGTTCAAATTTAATGATGAAAAAGGACAGCTCAAATGTTCTTTCTGCGGCAAGACTCAGGATCAGGTCCGCAAGCTGGTAGCCGGTCCAGGTGTCTATATCTGTGACGAGTGTATTGAATTATGCACAGAAATCGTTGAAGAAGAACTTGGTACTGAAGAAGAAGTTGAGTTCAAGGATGTTCCGAAGCCACAGGAAATCCGTGATATCCTTAATGAGTATGTAATTGGCCAGGACCAGGCGAAGAAAAACCTTTCTGTAGCCGTTTACAACCACTATAAGCGTATCAACTCAAACAGCAAGATTGATGATGTTGAACTGTCAAAGAGTAATATTGCGATGATTGGGCCGACAGGTAGCGGAAAAACCTTACTTGCCCAAACATTGGCTCGTATTCTTAATGTTCCTTTCGCAATCGCGGATGCAACATCATTGACTGAAGCAGGATATGTCGGTGAAGACGTTGAAAATATCCTGTTGAAACTGATCCAATCAGCTGACTATGATGTGGAAAAAGCTGAAAAAGGAATCATTTATATCGATGAAATCGATAAAATCGCAAGAAAATCCGAAAACCCATCTATTACAAGAGATGTGTCCGGTGAAGGCGTGCAGCAGGCGCTCCTTAAAATTCTTGAGGGAACAGTTGCAAGCGTTCCGCCACAAGGTGGACGAAAGCATCCTCATCAGGAATTCATCCAGATTGATACAACGAATATCCTGTTCATTTGCGGCGGGGCATTTGATGGTATCGAACAAATTATCAAACGCCGCCTTGGCCAGAAAGTAATCGGCTTCGGCGGTTCTGATAAAAAAGAAGAAGACCTAGACAAGAAGGAATTGCTGTCAAAAGTGCTTCCTGAAGACTTGCTGAAGTTCGGTTTGATCCCTGAATTCATCGGCCGTCTTCCAGTGATTGCGAGCCTAACTCCGCTTGACGAAGAAGCACTGGTTGAAATCCTGACAAAGCCGAAGAACGCACTTGTGAAGCAATATCAGAAAATGCTTGAGCTGGACGATGTCGAGCTTGATTTTGAAGATGATGCTTTAATCGAGATTGCGAAAAAGGCAATCGAGCGCAAGACAGGAGCACGCGGACTGCGTTCCATTATTGAAGGCATCATGCTTGATGTCATGTTCGACCTTCCATCACGTGACGATATTGTTAAGTGCATCATCACGAAGGAAACAGTCGAGAACAACATGCCGCCAAAGCTAGTCCTAGAAGACGGTACAGTCCTGAAAGACGAAAGAAATTCAGCTTAATGCTTCCTAAATCCCGGTGAGTGCTCACCGGGATTTTTTAGTGTGAAAAATTCCGATTGCTGGAACGATCGGAGGTGAACTTTGGACAGGTTTGGTGGTAGAAGAGTAAAAGCTGTCCGAACTAGAGCCACCTTCGGACAGCTTGGATGGTGGAAGAGGAAAAGCTGTCAGAATCAGAGCCAACTTCGGACAGGTTTAGCGGTGAAAGAGGAAAAGCTGTCAGAATCAGAGGCAACTTCGGACAGGTTTAGTGGTAGAAGAGGAAAAGCTGTCCGAACTAGAGCCAACTTCGGACAGGTTTAGCGGTGAAAGAGGAAAAGCTGTCAGAATCAGAGGGAACTTCGGACAGGTTTAGCGGTGAAAGAGGAAAAGCTGTCAGAATCAGAGCCAACTTCGGACAGGTTTAGCGGTGAAAGAGGAAAAGCTGTCCGAACTCGGGCCACCTTCGGACAGCTTGGGTGGTGGAAGAGGAAAAGCTGTCCGAACTACCTCAAACCCTCCCGGCAAAATGTCTACAATCCGCTATAAAACCCGGTCACTTCAGGCAGAAAAATTCACTTGAAAATATTGTTTATTCCAACACGCTCAGGGGGATACTAGGTGAAAGCGAATAGTATCAACTTACGGGAGGGAATGTATATTGAGTTGGACCGGAATCGCCTTATTTATACAGCTGTTTTTCGGTATCATCATTGGGCTGTATTTCTGGAATCTATTAAGGAATCAGAGGACGCAAAAGGTATCAATTGATCGGGAATCCCGAAAGGAAATGGAACAGTTAAGAAAGATGAGGTCGGTGTCACTGAGTGAGCCGCTTGCTGAAAAGGTCAGGCCTTCAAGCTTCAATGATATTGTCGGACAGGAAGATGGAATCAAGGCTTTGAAAGCAGCCTTGTGTGGTCCTAATCCGCAGCATGTCATCATTTACGGACCTCCTGGAGTAGGGAAAACAGCGGCAGCGAGACTGGTATTGGAAGAGGCTAAGCAAAACCAAAAATCCCCCTTCAAAAAATCATCGGTATTCGTTGAACTGGATGCTACTACTGCCAGGTTCGATGAAAGAGGGATTGCAGATCCTTTAATCGGTTCGGTGCATGACCCGATCTATCAAGGAGCTGGAGCAATGGGACAGGCCGGTATCCCTCAGCCTAAGCAAGGGGCGGTCACCAATGCACACGGTGGAGTTTTATTCATCGATGAGATCGGTGAACTGCATCCAATCCAGATGAACAAGCTTTTAAAAGTACTGGAAGACAGGAAGGTATTTTTAGAGAGTGCGTATTATAATGAAGAAAACACGCAAATCCCGAGTCATATCCACGACATCTTCAAAAATGGGCTCCCGGCAGACTTCCGCCTTGTAGGCGCGACGACGAGAACTCCAAGCGAAATCCCTCCGGCAATTAGGTCAAGATGCATGGAAGTATTTTTCCGTGAGCTAACTCAAGAGGAAATTTCTGAAGTAGCGAGGAATGCAGCTGAAAAAGTACAGCTGTCGATGAGTGAAAAAGCGATTGAGATTTTGTCAAACTATGCACGGAATGGCCGTGAAGCAGTCAATATGGTGCAAATCGCCGCAGGGCTTGCCATATCAGATGACCGGACATACATCAAGGAAGAGGAAATTGAATGGGTCGTCCATTCAAGCCAGCTGACACCGAGGATGGAAAGAAAAATTAATGAAAAGTCAGCGGTTGGTCTGGTAAATGGCCTGGCTGTATATGGACCAAACACCGGCGCTCTTCTTGAAATCGAGGTAACGGTCATCAAGGCGAAGGAAAAAGGGTCCATAAATATCACCGGCATCGTAGATGAAGAAAGCATCGGCGGACAGGGAAAATCAATCCGCAGAAAAAGTATGGCGCGGGGTTCGATTGAAAATGTCATAACTGTCCTGAGGTCGATGGGCGTACCGGCAGATGAGTTTGACATCCATGTGAACTTCCCTGGCGGTACACCGATTGATGGGCCATCTGCCGGAATTGCCATGGCGACTGGAATTTATTCAGCCATCTATAAAATCCCAATGGACAATACCGTTGCAATGACTGGAGAAATCAGCATCCATGGAAATGTGAAGCCGATTGGCGGTGTCTATCCAAAAGTGAAGGCAGCGAAAAAAGCAGGCGCCACGAAGGTCATCATTCCAAAGGAAAATGTCCAGACCATCCTGAATGAGATCACGGGAATTGAAATCATTCCTGTTACCCATCTGGATGAGGTTTTTGAAATCGCTCTTTTAAAAGATCATCCGCGAGAGCAGATCATCAAGGCTGCGAGTGATCTAGCCCAAAAAGAGACTAGCTAATTGGATCATGAAAAAGAACGCGTGTCTGCGTTCTTTTTTTATGGAGCTTTTGTCTCATCATTTAAGTCTAGCAGCTAAATGTGTTTATTTTTGCCTGAAAAAGGAAAAGGTTTTGTACCAGTATTTATAGTGAAAGAAACTTCAATTTGAACCATAAAGTCAATCATGATTCGGACATATTTTAACAGGAATATCAGGATACTAATCATTAGAACTAAAACAGGGCAATCCGCTCTAGATATTAGACACTTGAAAACAAATACGATAGAATTGAACAACAAAGTATTATGGTTTGATACAATGCATGTTGGAGGTGCAATGTCATGGCGAACAAGAACGAGTACACAGTCCCACTCCTGCCGTTGCGCGGTCTGCTTGTGTATCCGACGATGGTCCTGCATTTGGATGTAGGGCGGGAAAAATCGGTACAGGCACTGGAGAAGGCGATGGTGGATGACCATTTGATCTATCTAACTACCCAAAAAGATATATCCATAGATGAGCCGGGCGAGGAGGACCTTTACCAGATGGGCACGCTAACCCGCGTCAAACAAATGCTGAAGCTGCCTAACGGAACAATCCGCGTACTGGTTGAGGGTTTATCCAGAGCTGAAATTATTGAGCTATTCGACGAAAATGATCACTTCTCCTGTAAAGTCAGAACGTTTGAAGACGATGACAGCAAGGATGTCGAAGATGAAGCATTGATGAGAACGATGCTTGAGTATTTCGAACAATACATAAAAATGTCCAAGAAGATTTCTGCGGAAACGTATGCATCCGTTTCAGATATAGAGGAGCCTGGAAGGATGGCGGATATCATTGCTTCGCATCTTCCGCTGAAGTTGAAGGAAAAGCAGGAAATCCTTGAGACGATCGACATAAAGGACCGGATGAACCGAGTCATCGAAATCATCCACAATGAAAAAGAAGTGCTTGGCCTTGAGAAAAAAATCGGCCAGCGCGTAAAACGTTCAATGGAGCGGACCCAGAAGGAATATTACCTTCGTGAGCAAATGAAAGCCATCCAGAAGGAGCTTGGTGATAAGGAAGGGAAAACGGGTGAAATATCCGAACTTACCGAAAAAATCGAGCTTGCCGGAATGCCTGATCATGTGAAGGAAACAGCGTTGAAGGAGCTTGACCGTTATGAAAAGGTTCCAACAACCTCTGCTGAAAGCGCAGTGATCCGGAATTACATTGAATGGCTGGTTGCTTTGCCGTGGTCTAAATCCACAGAGGATGACCTCGATATCAGCAAGGCTGAGAAAATCCTTGATCAGGACCATTACGGACTTGAAAAAGTAAAAGAAAGAGTTCTTGAATATTTGGCTGTCCAGAAATTGACTAATTCCTTGAAAGGACCGATTCTTTGCCTGGCTGGACCTCCAGGGGTAGGGAAAACGAGTTTGGCGAAGTCGATTGCCAAGTCCCTGAACAGGAATTTTGTCCGCATCTCGCTGGGCGGAGTGCGTGATGAGTCTGAAATCCGCGGCCATAGAAGGACCTATGTAGGTGCGATGCCGGGACGGATAATCCAGGGCATGAAAAAAGCAGGAACCATCAACCCTGTTTTCCTTCTGGATGAAATCGATAAAATGTCCAGCGATTTCCGCGGCGATCCATCTTCAGCGATGCTAGAGGTGCTGGATCCGGAGCAAAACCATAACTTCAGCGACCACTATATTGAAGAGACGTATGATCTTTCAAAGGTCATGTTCATTGCTACTGCCAATAACCTCTCCACTGTTCCAGGGCCCTTGCTCGACAGGATGGAGATCATCAATATCGCTGGCTATACCGAGCTGGAAAAGCTGCATATTGCCAAAGACCATTTGCTGCCTAGACAGATCAAAGACCATGGACTGTCAAAATCCCAGCTTCAAATGAAAGATGAAGCGATCACAAAAGTGATTCGTTATTATACCCGTGAATCAGGTGTCCGCTCTCTTGAAAGACAGCTTGCCTCAATCTGCAGGAAAACGGCTAAAATTGTAGTTTCCGGCACGAAAAAGCGCGTAATTGTTAGCGAGAAGAATGTAGAGGAATTCCTGGGGAAATCCAAGTTCAGGTATGGACAGGCAGAATTGGAAGACCAGGTTGGAGTGGCAACCGGCCTTGCCTATACAACGGTCGGCGGAGATACGCTGCAGATCGAAGTTTCTTTATCTCCGGGCAAAGGAAAACTAGTGCTGACAGGAAAGCTTGGGGATGTCATGAAGGAATCTGCGCAGGCAGCATTCAGCTATGTCCGTTCTAAAGCGAAGGATTTGGACATCGATCCGGATTTCCATGAGAAAAATGATATTCACATCCACGTCCCTGAAGGAGCAGTCCCTAAAGATGGACCTTCTGCGGGGATTACGATTGCTACTGCACTCGTTTCGGCTTTATCAGGAAAGCCGATCCGCAGGGAAGTAGGAATGACAGGAGAAATAACATTAAGAGGACGGGTTCTGCCGATTGGCGGCCTCAAGGAAAAATCTTTGAGCGCACACAGGGCGGGTCTTACAAAAGTTATTTGTCCAAAAGATAATGAAAAAGATATTGATGATATTCCTGAAAGTGTACGTAAGGAGCTTGAATTTGTGTTAGTTTCACATGTAGATGAAGTATTGAAGCACGCTCTTGCCAGCGGTGATTATCAATGAAGGTAAACAGTGCAGAAATCGTAATCAGTGCTGTAAGGCCGAACCAGTATCCGGAAGGTAATCTTCCGGAGTTCGCTCTTGCAGGACGCTCTAATGTTGGTAAATCTTCTTTTATCAATAAAATGCTGAACAGAAAGGCTCTTGCCAGGACTTCCTCGAAGCCGGGCAAGACCCAGACCTTGAATTTTTATTTGATCAATGAAATGCTGCATTTTGTTGATGTTCCAGGGTATGGGTACGCGAAAGTATCTAAATCTGAACGTGAAGCATGGGGGAAGATGATCGAAACCTACATCACATCGCGTGAGCAGCTTAAGGCTGTGCTGCTAATCGTAGACCTCAGGCATCCGCCTTCAAAGGACGATGTCATGATGTATGATTTCCTAAAGCATTATCAAATCCCTGTCATTATCATTGCGACCAAAGCCGATAAAATCCCAAAGTCCAAGTGGCAAAAGCACTTGAAGATCACGAAAGAAACACTTGATTTAGACCCGGAGGATTCAATCATTCTTTTCTCGTCTGAAACAGGTGAAGGGAAAGACAAAGCATGGTCAGTCATGGGAAGCTTCATGAGATAAAGTGAATCTGAACAAAAAGAAAAACCCGCACCGTGATGGACCACAGTGCGGGTTTTCTTATTTTTTCTTAATGAATAACAAGTACAGTCCAATCACTATTAATGCCGCAGGCCAGAATTTCCATGCCGTCGCAACCCCATTTTCCAATAAACCGAGCCATGCAGTGACTCTGTCATAAAACAGCAGCAAACCTGCTAAAATGAGAAAGAGGACTCCATGGAACAACCCATTGCCGGTTTTCTGATAACGCAGCAAGAACCCAAGGGCGATGATCAAGATAAAGGCTCCAAGATGATCGGGCCACAGCTCGAACTTATTGACCACGTGAAAATGAACACCAAAGCCAACCAGGATCACGCCTGGGAAAATCGATTCATAATCCCTGCCCCAATATCCCTGGACTAAAAAGGCGGCTCCGACGATGATCAACAGTGTCGGCCACGTATAAAACTCGTTGAACAGTGAAATATTTTCCTGCTGGAGATAGAAATAGACCCCAAAACCTATGAGGATTATTCCGGGTATGATTTTCTGATTTTTCATTCTTCCACCACTTCCAATAAGGCTCACTTGAATTAAAGGACAAACTTTGATAAGGTACATTAGGGAGTATGTTTATTTGCTTAGTAGATAGTATAAAAGTATAACAAACATACAGGAAAAAATAGTTCAATTTAATCAATGCCATTATATAAATGTAATTTCAAGAGTTGTTCACATTTACAACGTTAAAAGTGGAAAAACTCATGTATAATTGCCTTAGCCAATTATGCAATTTCTCTGTGGGGGTGTCAATTCATAATGCATATTATCGTTGTCGGTCTTAACTATAAAACTGCCCCTGTCGAAATCCGCGAAAGGTTGACATTCAATGAAGCGAATCTTGGAGAAGCAATGAGCGCACTCCAGCAAAAGAAAAGCATCCTTGAAAATGTTATCGTATCAACATGCAACCGTACAGAAATATACGCCGTCGTGGATCAGCTTCACACTGGCAGATATTATATCAAAGAGTTTTTATCTGAATGGTTCGGGATCCCTCAGGCAGAATTCACGCCATTCCTGTTCATCTACGAACAAGATGGAGCAATTGAACACTTATTCAAGGTATCATGCGGCCTGAACTCAATGGTACTAGGTGAGACCCAGATCCTTGGACAGGTACGTTCAAGCTTCATGCTTGGACTCGAAGGAAACACGACTGGAACTGTTTTCAACCAGTTGTTCAAACAGGCTGTCACGCTCGCAAAGCGCGGCCATTCCGAAACGGATATTGGTGCGAACGCTGTGTCGGTCAGCTATGCGGCTGTTGAATTAGCCAAAAAGATTTTCGGAACTCTTGACGAGAAGCATGTGCTGATTCTCGGTGCCGGCAAAATGGGTGAACTTGCCATCCAAAACCTTCATGCAAATGGAGCGAGGAAAGTGACGGTCATCAACCGTACTTACCAGAAGGCGGAAGACCTGGCAAACCGTTTTTCTGGGGTTGCCAAAAGCTTGGATGAACTCCAGACTGCGCTGGCGGATGCAGATATCCTGATCAGTTCCACAGGAGCCAAGGATTTTGTTGTCACAAAGGAAATGGTGGCGATGGTGGAGCAAAAGCGGAAAGGGAAGCCGTTATTCATGGTGGATATTGCTGTTCCGCGTGACCTGGATCCGGAAATCGCGACATTGGAAAATGTCTTCCTATATGATATAGATGACCTTGAAGGAATTGTCGAAGCGAACCTTCAGGAACGCCAGAAAGCAGCCGAGAAGATCCTGATCATGATTGAAGGGGAGATTGTCCAATTCAAGCAATGGCTGAACACTCTTGGTGTTGTACCGGTCATTTCCGCATTAAGAGTTAAAGCCCTCTCAATCCAGGAAGAGACAATGAATAGCATTGAACGGAAATTGCCGCACTTATCTGAACGGGATAAAAAGGTGCTTAACAAGCATACGAAGAGTATCATCAACCAGCTTCTGAAAGACCCGATCCTGCAGGCTAAGGAGCTAGCGGCAGGGCCGGATGCGGAAGATGCTCTGGACCTTTTCGTCAAGATTTTTAATATTGAACAGCTCGTCGCAGAACAAGAAGGAATGAAAACAGCTGAGACTAAGCAGGTAAAAGTTCCTTCGCCTCAGGCTTCTTTTCAGCCATAAGAGAGGTGTTGCCCATGGGTGATCTTTATATAACGCGTCTCCATGAAATAACCATTGTGATTTATGCGGCCAGTGTGCTCTTATATTTCATCGATTTTCTTAACCGTAACCGGAGGGCGAATAAAGTTGCCTTCTGGTTACTTGCATTTGTATGGGTATTCCAGACGGTTTTCCTGGTGTTTTACATGGTCGACACAGGCCGATTCCCGGTACTGACCCTTTTTGAGGGGCTCTACTTTTATGCATGGGTGCTGGTCACACTGTCGCTGGCAATCAATAAACTGCTGAAAGTGGATTTCATTGTTTTTTTTACGAATATCCTGGGGTTCATCATCATGGCGATCCATACCTTCGCACCGGTGCAATACGACTCCAATGTCATGTCTGAACAGTTGGTATCAGAGCTTCTGCTCATCCATATCACGATGGCGATCCTGTCTTATGGGGCTTTTTCGATCTCATTCGTCTTTTCGCTGTTATATCTCATCCAATATGACCTTTTAAAGAGGAAAAAGTGGGGTAAGCTGTTATGGAGGATATCTGATTTATCACGGCTTGACTACTGGTCTTACATATTGAACGTCATTGGGGTGCCGATGCTGCTCCTTAGCCTGATCCTTGGGCTGCAATGGGCATGGATCAAGGTTCCTGATCTTGCCTGGTATGATGCCAAGCTATTAGGCTCCTTCATCGTCCTTGCAGTTTATAGCATCTACCTGTATTTGAGGGTTGGCAAGGAGATGTATGGGAAAGCGCTGGCACTATTAAATATTGCGTCTTTCCTGATCGTACTGATTAACTTCTTTCTTTCTGGGAAATTATCATCTTTCCATTTTTGGTATCAATAAATAGGAGGCTGTCATGAGAAAAATTATCGTTGGCTCCAGACGGAGTAAGCTGGCATTGACACAAACAAACTGGGTAATACAGCAGTTGAAAAATTTGGGTGCTCCTTTTGAATTTGAAGTGAAGGAAATCGTGACTAAAGGAGATAAAATCCTTGATGTCACTCTTTCTAAAGTCGGAGGAAAAGGGCTTTTCGTAAAAGAGATCGAGCAGGCCATGCTTGATAAAGAGATTGATATGGCTGTACATAGCATGAAAGACATGCCTGCAGTATTGCCAGAAGGACTTGTCATCGGATCTATCCCCGAGAGGGAGGATCACCGTGATGTCTTGATTTCAAACGGCCATGTTCCTTTCAAAGAATTAAAACCAGGTTCGGTTATCGGAACAAGCAGCCTTCGCAGGAGTGCCCAGCTTTTAGCTCAGCGTCCTGATCTTGAAATGAAATGGATTCGCGGAAATATCGACACAAGAATTTCAAAGCTGGAAACAGATGACTATGATGGCATCATCCTCGCAGCGGCTGGATTAAAACGGATGGGATGGGCAAGTGATGTCGTCACTGAATTCATCGATCCGGAAATCTGTGTGCCGGCAGTCGGCCAGGGAGCGCTTTCGATTGAGTGCCGCGGCGATGATACAGAACTTCTTGAGCTTCTTGAAAAATTCACTTCCGCAGAAACAAATGCGACAGTGAGAGCAGAAAGGTCATTCCTTCACAAGATGGAGGGCGGCTGCCAGGTTCCGATTGCAGGATATGCGCACATCAATGACAAGGAAGAAATCGTCCTGACAGCCCTAGTTGGATCTCCTGATGGAAAGACAATCTTCAAAGAGCAGGTAACTGGAACGAATCCAGAGGAGCTTGGAGAACTTGCTGCAGAAAAATTGATCAGCCAGGGTGCGAAAGAGCTGATCGACAAGGTAAAACAGGAGCTTGATAGTGAATGATAGCACCTTTTTCGCTGCAAAATAGAACAGTAATGAATCCAAGGGGAAAGGCACATTCTAAGCCTTTCTCCGAATTGGTTGCTAGAAATGGAGGGATTCCTGTGGAAATCCCTCTTATTGCCTTTCAGCCGGTTGCAGCTTCGGAAAAATTGGTTCATGCACTTGCAGGATTACATAATTATGATTGGATCATCTTCACCAGCAATGTAACGGTTGAAACCTTTTTTTCCTTTTTTGAAAAAAATAGGCCGTCCCTTCCTAAAATAGCGGTAATTGGTGACCAAACGAAAGCTTCCCTTGAAGAAAGGGGAGAACAGGTGGAGTTTACGCCTGAAGAGTATGTCGCAGAAGGATTCGTGGAAGAGTTTTTGCCTTATGTGAAAGCTGGCGACAAAATCCTCATCCCAAAAGGGAACCTTGCCAGGGACTATATCTCTAAGTCCTTGAAAGAAAAGGGAGCCATTGTCGAAGAACTCATTATCTATGAAACCTATCTTCCAGGAGAAAGCCGGGACAAGCTCGTTCAGATGCTAAGTGATGAAAGACTTGATATACTTACATTTACAAGCCCTTCTACCATTAATCATTTTATGGGAATCGTAGAAGAACATAATTTAAGAGGCAAGCTGGAACGTTGCCTCATTGCCTGCATCGGCCCTGTGTCTAAAAGGAAAGCAGAGCAATGGGGATTGACGGTCCATGCTATGCCTGAGAAATACACTGTAGAAGAGATGCTGAAAAGCGTTGCCGAGTATATACAAATTGGAGGGTAAATGATGAAACACCTTGAATTCAGCCGCCATCGCCGTCTTCGCCAGTCAGCGAATATGCGCGCACTAGTACGTGAAAACTATCTTCGAACTGAAGACCTGATCTACCCGCTTTTCGTCGTTGAAGGAGAGAATGTGAAAAACGAAGTATCTTCAATGCCGGGAGTCTATCAATTATCTCTTGATAATTTAAAAGAAGAAATGACTGAAGTGGATTCTTTGGGCATTAAGTCAGTGCTGCTTTTCGGCGTTCCTGACGAAAAAGATGAAGTAGGCTGTCAGGCGTATCATGACCACGGTATTTTGCAGGAAGCAATCCGGGTCATCAAAAAAGATTTTCCTGAGATGATTGTCATTGCGGATACATGCCTTTGTGAATACACAAGCCATGGCCACTGCGGCGTCATCGAGGATGGCAAGGTTTTGAACGATCCATCTTTGGAGCTGCTTGGAAAGACAGCTGTCAGCCAGGCGAAGGCCGGAGCAGATATCATCGCACCATCAAACATGATGGACGGATTCGTTGCCGCGATTCGCTTTGCTCTTGATGAGGCAGGATTCCAGGATGTGCCCATCATGTCCTATGCAGTAAAATATTCTTCTGCATTCTATGGTCCATTCCGCGAAGCAGCAGAAAGCACACCGCAGTTTGGTGACCGCAAATCCTACCAGATGGATCCAGCAAATCGCATCGAAGCAATGCGCGAAGCTGAATCCGATGTAGTGGAAGGCGCTGACTTCCTGATCGTGAAGCCGGGCATGCCATACCTTGATATCGTCCGTGACGTGAAAAACAACTTCAACCTTCCAGTTGTCATCTATAATGTCAGCGGGGAATATTCCATGGTCAAAGCAGCAGCACAAAACGGCTGGATTGATGAGAAGAGCATCGTCATGGAAATGCTGACAGGAATGAAGCGTGCCGGCTCTGACCTGATCATCACTTACCATGCGAAGGATGCAGCGCGCTGGCTGAAAGAACAGTAATCAAGCTTCTTGCTGCAGGACATCAGATTAGCTGATGCTGTAAAAAAGAGGCACAATCAAAAGAAATGAGGGATATTATGCGCTCATATAATAAATCGATTGAAGCTTTCAAAGAAGCAAAGGAACTTTTGCCAGGCGGGGTGAACAGCCCGGTCCGCGCGTTTAAATCTGTCGATATGGATCCAATTTTCATGGAAAAAGGCAAGGGTTCAAAAATCTATGATATTGACGGCAATGAATATATTGACTATGTATTATCATGGGGACCGCTGATCCTTGGCCACACAAATGATAGGGTCGTGGAAGGAATCAAGAAGGTAGCTGAGCTTGGTACAAGCTTCGGTGCACCAACTGTTGTCGAGAATGAGCTTGCACAGCTTGTCATTGACCGTGTGCCATCGATCGAAATGGTCCGGAT
The DNA here is from genome assembly GCF_023714225.1 of Mesobacillus sp. MER 48. Taxonomy (NCBI): domain Bacteria; kingdom Bacillati; phylum Bacillota; class Bacilli; order Caryophanales; family Bacillaceae; genus Mesobacillus; species Mesobacillus sp. MER 48. Next base: position 1,063,532 of record NZ_JAMAUR010000001.1, on the reverse strand, counting down.
GGTATCATCGGGAACTGAGGCAACGATGAGTGCATTGCGCCTTGCGCGTGGATATACAGGCCGTAACAAAATCCTGAAATTTGAAGGATGCTACCACGGCCATGGCGACTCGCTGCTCATCAAAGCTGGCTCAGGGGTTGCTACACTTGGTTTGCCTGACAGCCCAGGTGTTCCTGAGGGTGTTGCTAAAAACACGATTACAGTGCCTTATAACGATCTTGAGAGCGTTCGTTACGCATTCGAACAGTACGGAGATGACATCGCCGGCGTCATCGTAGAACCAGTAGCGGGAAATATGGGTGTCGTGCCGCCAGTGGGAGGCTTCCTTGAAGGCTTGCGCGAAATCACTAGCCAGTACGGAACAGTATTGATCTTTGATGAGGTCATGACAGGCTTCCGTGTAGGCTATAACTGTGCTCAGGGATACTTCAATGTAACGCCTGACCTGACCTGCCTTGGAAAGGTAATCGGCGGAGGGCTTCCAGTAGGAGCTTACGGCGGAAAGCGGGAAATCATGGAGCAAATCGCCCCGAGCGGACCGATTTACCAGGCGGGTACACTATCTGGTAACCCGCTGGCCATGACAGCCGGACTCGAGACTTTAAAGCAGTTGACTCCAGAATCTTACAAGGAATTTGAGCGCAAAGCCGATATTCTTGAAACAGGACTAAAAGCAGCGGCAGAAAAATACGGAATTCCGCATACCATCAACCGCGCAGGCTCGATGATCGGCATTTTCTTCACCAACGAAAATGTCATCAACTACGAAATTGCCAGGACATCGAATCTGGAATTCTTCGCGGCCTACTACCGTGAAATGGCAAACGAAGGAGTATTCCTGCCGCCATCACAATTTGAAGGCCTGTTCCTGTCAACAGCACACACAGACGAAGACCTGCAAAAAACAATCGAAGCAGCCGAAAAAGCATTTGCCAAGCTGCAGAATAAATAAGCTCATTAGACACCTTTCAATTGAAGGGTGTCTTTTTCATTTTGCAGTAAATTGAGGGGTTAGGAATATATTTTATTTTTAAGGAATATAATCGGTTTCTAAGGAATATATTTATTTTTTAAGGAATAAATTATCGGTTTTAAGGAATATATCATTACTTTTTAGGAATATAGCATTCTGCGTTATAAATTGGACCATATTCTTTAGAGATAGCAGTGTTGCTACGGCCACTTCATCTCATTTTTATGTTCTAAATTATCATAAAAGTAAATACAGACTCATAAAGTGTTAATGACATAGTGATTTTACGTTTAAGGAATGAAAGGAGGAGTCGCTTTGTCTCAGGGGAATCAATCGTGCCTGCGATTTTCACTAGAGGAGTCAGTGTGGTTTCAAAGAGGACAGGAAGTCGCGGAGCTTGTCTCGATTTCACTCGATCCCAATATAACGATCCAGGAAAATGAGCAATATGTATCCATTCGCGGATCTCTGGAATTGACAGGGGAATATACTTGCTATGAACAGCAGCATGAGGAAGATGGGGAGGATCAGCTATCGACTCTAAAGTACGTCCATTCTGTCATGGAGAGGGATGAAGGAGTTTATGAATTCCTTCACCGGTTTCCGGTGGATATCACCATTCCGAAAAACCGGATTGAAAGCATCTATGACATCGATATCCAGGTAGAGGCTTTCGACTATGTTTTTCCGGAAAAGGAGCGTCTGAAGCTGAATGCCGATCTGGCGATTACCGGTCTGTACGGGGATCAGCAGCATGAAGCAGAGCAGGACGGTGTTAACGAAGAAGCCCAGGAACTGGAAATCAGTTACCGGGAAGAAGCTACAGCAGAGTTGGCGGGAACAGCCGCAGAGACAGACAATGATTATTCAGGAGAAGCAGTTGAACAGGATTTCCCGGATCCTCCGGCGTATTCCTTCGTTCAGCAGAATGAAACCTTGAATCATCAAGAAGAAGATTCCTATGAAGAAGAATTGTATGCACCGTTCAGGGCTGAAGCGAAGAAAACAGCTGCAGCGGAAGAGGCATCACAACCGGAACTGCAGGCCCAAAGGGAGCCCGAGCCAGAGTATGCTTTCAGTGATTTTAGAGGCGAGCAAGAGCCGGTTGCGGAGGTCGAGGTTGAGCAAGAGGAAGCAGAAGTGGAGGTCGAGCTGGAGGCTGAAGAAAAGGCCGTACCAGAAAGTATGCCTGCTGAAGTGGAAGAATCTCCTGAAAGCTCATCTTCTCCTTTACTGAAAAAGAAAAAGCCGAACATGAAAAAAGGGATTTCCATTGCCGAATTTTTAGCGCGGAAGGAAGAGGTTTCGGAGGTTGCCAAAATAAGAGTGTGCATCGTCCAGCAGGGAGATTCGCTTCAATCGATTTCGGAACGCTATGATGTGCCGGTACAGCAGCTTTTGAGAGTAAACCATCTGAGCATCGACCATGAAGTACATGAAGGCCAGGTATTATATGTTCCCGGTGTGGCTATTCACCAATCATAATCTTTAAAATGGAGCAATGCCTTGTCCAAAAGGAAGCTGGTTGTCAGGGCTGGCTTGGCTGCTGGCTGGGATTGTGACAGCACTAAGTATGGGCAGGTGTTTACAAGCACCTGCCCAACTCTATTCATGCATACGAGTTCCAGAAAGTAGGCGAGTGTTCCGATGGATGATCGCAATTTTTTAAAAGAAGAATCGGCAGTGTTGAAGCATTATCCAATCGAGCCGTATTTTGCGGAAGACTTTGGAAAAATAAAAAAGGTCTATACCAAATCAGGACCCTTTGCATTGAAGAAAATCCATCCATATGAAGGGACGGATTTTATCAAACATATCCAGACTCTTTATCAAAAAGGCTATAACAGGATTGTTCCCGTCTATCCGGCAAACGACGGCCGCTATGGAATTTTGCATAATAATTCACTGTATTATTTAATGCCCTGGATGCCAAATGCCATAAGGGAGGACCAATCTGAAAGGCATAAGCAGCTGTTCAGGGAGCTGGCAAGAATGCATACCCTGTCAGCCAAGGAGCTGGAAATCAGCCAGGAAGTTAAACAGGAGCATTATGAACAGACTTTGAAGGAATGGGAAAAAGAAGAAGAGTTTGTCAATGGTTTCCTTGAAAGCTGTGAGAACAGGGTATATATGTCCCCATTTGAACTGACTTTCTGTCTGTATTACATCCAGATTCGGCAGGCGATGCAGTTTGCCAGACAAAAGCTTGAGGCGTGGAGTGAAAAAACGAAAGATCAGAAGAAAACGAGGACTGTGACGCTTCATGGCAAAGTCTCGCCTGAGCATTTTCTGTTCGATGAAAGGGGATACGGTTATTTCATCAACTTTGAAAAGGCAAGGAAAGGTTCTCCAATTCAGGATTTGCTGCCGTTTCTGGCCAGGTCATTAAAAACACAGCCGAAGTATGGTGATGAAATCATAGACTGGATTTATGTATACCTGAAGCATTTCCCCTTCCGTGATGATGAAATGCAGTTATTCATGAGTTATCTTGCCTTTCCGTCAGGCATTATCCGTGTCGCAGAAACCTATCATCAACGCAAGAAAGAAGTGGATGAAAGGAAATTTGTGCAAAAGCTTCAGCGCCAGTATTGGCTTTTGAGCAATACAGGTTATGTAGTTACCAAGATGGACGAACTCGAAAGGCAGAAGGAGCAGGCCAAACAAGAGGGAGCCCAGAGCTGAAAGCGGCTCTAAGGCTCCCTAAAATATTTCGAATTTTATTGCCAAAGCGATCAGGATGAAAATCGTTAACAGAAAGACATCGAAGGTCGACGGGAAGAAAAGGGTTCGTATTCCTTGAAATACACAAAAAGGAATGATCAGCTGTGCGCACACCGCCCTCGCCGTCCTCGCCCATCTGGGGAGTGAATACGGATTATACCTCTTTCTTTTCATTACCATCCCTCCAAGCAAGTAAGATATCCCTTTTTTATTCTATGAGACATGGGCCTAAAATGTGCTGATTATTGTCACAGGATGTGGCATGAAGTATAAAATAATGAAAAATAGGAAATGATGATTGACGTCAATCATCTTTTTTAGGTAGTATAACTAATATACAAAAACCAAAAATAAAGCAAAGCATTGACAGGGAAGAGTACATGAGCAGCCAGCTTGAAGAGAGGAAGTCCAATTGCTGGGAGGACTTCTAAGCGGGAACCATGGAAGGTCGCCCTTGAGCATCGCCTGGGAACGGGATACTCTCAGTAACAGGCGACGGTGAAGAGCCGTTATCCATATTTGAGCCAGCAGCTGATCTCTGTTTTTTACCGTTGCTGGGAAAAAAGGTGGTACCGCGAACATACTCCATTCGTCCTTTTATGGCGAATGGAGTTTTTTATTTTTCCAAAGAAAAGCATTTGAATGGAGGAAAAAATGATGGAAGAGAATTTGTCGATGCCGACCAAATATGATCCTTCTTCGATTGAGCAGGGACGCTATGAATGGTGGGTCAAGGGGAAGTTTTTTGAAGCAAAAGATGATGAAACAAAGAAACCTTATACAATCGTGATTCCGCCGCCAAACGTAACCGGGAAGCTGCACCTTGGCCATGCGTGGGACACAGCTCTCCAGGATATCCTTACGCGAATGAAGCGTATGCAGGGCTATGATGTTCTTTGGCTTCCAGGAATGGACCATGCCGGGATTGCCACCCAGGCAAAGGTTGACGAGAAGCTGCGCAGCCAGGGCATCAACCGCTACGAGCTTGGCCGCGAAAAGTTTTTAGAAGAAGCATGGAAATGGAAAGAGGAATATGCTCAGCATATCCGCAAGCAATGGTCAAAGCTTGGACTTGGACTTGATTACAGCCGCGAGCGATTCACATTGGACGAAGGACTATCAAAGGCTGTTAAAGAAGTATTCGTTTCTTTATACCGCAAAGGATTGATTTATCGCGGCGAATACATCATCAACTGGGACCCGGCTGCTAAAACAGCTTTATCGGATATTGAGGTTATCCACAAAGACGTCCAGGGTGCTTTCTATCATATGAGATACCCTCTGGCTGATGGCAGCGGCCATATTGAAATCGCTACGACAAGACCGGAAACAATGCTTGGTGATACGGCAGTTGCTGTCCATCCGGAAGATGACCGTTACAAGCATCTGATCGGCAAGACGGTAATCCTGCCAATCGTGGGACGCGAGATTCCGATCGTCGGTGATGATTATGTTGATATGGAATTCGGTTCTGGTGCTGTAAAAATCACGCCTGCACATGACCCTAATGACTTTGAAATCGGCAACCGCCACAATCTTGAAAGAGTCCTTGTCATGAACGAAGATGGCTCAATGAACGCAAAAGCGGGCAAGTATCAGGGCATGGACCGTTTCGAGTGCCGCAAGCAAATCGTCAAGGACCTTCAGGATGCTGGCGTTTTGTTCAAAATTGAAGAACATATGCATTCAGTAGGACATTCTGAGCGCAGCGGGGCTGTAGTCGAGCCATATCTATCGACTCAATGGTTCGTTAAAATGCAGCCGCTTGCTGATGAAGCTATCGCACTTCAAGGCAAGGAAGACAAAGTAAACTTCGTTCCTGAGCGCTTTGAAAACACCTATATGCGCTGGATGGAAAATATCCGCGACTGGTGTATTTCCCGTCAGCTCTGGTGGGGCCACCGCATTCCAGCCTGGTACCATAAAGAAACAGGCGAAGTATACGTTGACCACGAGCCGCCAGCAGACCCTGAAAATTGGGAACAGGACAACGATGTTCTTGATACATGGTTCAGCTCTGCGCTATGGCCTTTCTCAACTATGGGCTGGCCGAACGAGGAAGCAGCTGACTATAAGCGCTATTATCCGACAGCTGCATTAGTAACAGGCTATGATATTATCTTCTTCTGGGTTTCAAGGATGATTTTCCAGGGACTAGAGTTCACGGAACAGAGGCCATTCGAGGATGTATTGATTCACGGACTCGTTCGTGCCGAAGATGGCCGGAAGATGAGTAAGTCACTTGGAAACGGTGTGGATCCAATGGATGTCATCGACCAGTATGGTGCCGACTCACTCCGCTACTTCCTGACAACAGGAAGCTCTCCAGGTCAGGACCTTCGTTACAGCACTGAAAAGGTTGAGGCAACATGGAACTTCGCGAATAAAATCTGGAATGCATCTCGTTTTGCGTTGATGAACATGAACGGCCTGAAATATGAGGAAATCGATTTGAGCGGTGAAAAATCTGTTGCCGACAAATGGATTTTGACAAGGCTGAATGAAACAATCGAGACGGTTACAAGACTTTCAGACCGATATGAGTTTGGCGAGGTTGGCCGTGCCCTTTACAACTTCATCTGGGATGATTTTTGTGACTGGTATATTGAAATGGCGAAACTGCCGCTTTACGGCGAAGATGAAGCAGCCAAGAAGACGACAAGATCCATACTTGCATATGTACTTGATAACACGATGCGCCTGCTTCACCCATTCATGCCATTCATTACAGAAGAAATCTGGCAGAACCTGCCTCATGAAGGTGAATCCATCACGGTTGCAAGCTGGCCACAGGTTGATGCAGCTCTTACAGACCAACAGGCTGCAGAAGATATGAAGCTGCTCGTTGAAGTCATCCGTTCTGTAAGGAATATCCGCTCTGAGGTGAACACGCCGCTCAGCAAAAAGGTTGATATGTTCCTGAAGGTGAAGGATGAAAAAACATTAAGCATGCTAGAAAACAACCGTGGTTACATTGTCCGTTTCTGTAATCCAGAGAACCTGGAAATCGGGCTTGAAGTCAACGCTCCTGAAAAAGCGATGACAGCGGTCGCTACAGGACTCGAAATCATCATGCCGCTTGAAGGCCTGATCAATATCGATGAAGAAATCGCCCGTCTTCAGAAGGAAAAAGAAAAGCTGGATAAAGAAGTAGAACGTGTCCAGAAGAAGCTTTCCAACGAAGGCTTCGTTAAAAAGGCTCCTGAGAAAGTCATTGAAGAAGAGCGCGCGAAGGAAAAAGACTACGTTGAAAAGCGTGCGGCAGTGGAAGCTCGCATCAATGAATTGAGAAGCTAATAAATGAAATACTGAAGACGAACCATTTTTGGTTCGTCTTCATCATGAATTGAGGTGTTTTACATGTTTGAAACATATGAGCAAGCGATAAATTGGATCCATGCAAGACTGCGTCTGGGCATGAAGCCAGGACTATCAAGGATGGAATGGATGCTTGAGAGACTGGAGCATCCTGAAAGAAGGATCAAGACAATCCATGTCGGCGGTACGAACGGAAAAGGCTCTACTGTCACCTTCCTTCGTTCGATTCTGCAGATAGCAGGCTACCGTGTCGGCACCTTTACCTCGCCCTATTTCGAACAATTCAATGAGCGGATCAGCATCAACGGGCAGCCTATCAGTGATGATGAACTGGTTGAATTGACGAATGTGATCAAGCCGCTCGCAGACGAACTGGACCAGACGGAATTGGGCGGACCGACTGAATTTGAAGTAATCACCGCCATGTCGATCTATTATTTTGCAAAAATGTCTCCCGTTGACGTTGTCATTTATGAAGTGGGGCTTGGCGGACGTTTTGATTCGACGAATGTCATCCATCCGCTGTTGTCGATTATCACAAGCATCGGGTTGGACCATACAGCGATACTGGGTGATACATATGAACAAATCGCTTTTGAAAAGGCGGGCATCATCAAGAACGGTGTGAGTGTCATTACGGGAGTGAAACAGCCGGAAGCGCTCGAAGTGATCAAGAAAAAAGCGCAAGAAGGAAAATCACCGCTGTATGTGCTGGAAAAAGATTTTTCAACAAGTTCCAGGGAATCTCTGCAGCAAGGCGAGCGATTTTCCTTCTCAAGCATGTTCGGCCAGTTTAAAAATCTGGAAACTTCCATGATTGGTTCTCATCAGGTCGACAATGCGGCATGTGCTGTCATGGCGGCCCAGGTTCTTGCAAACTACTACTCCTTCATTATTGAGGGAAATGATGTCCGGGAGGGACTCACCAAAGCTTACTGGCCGGGACGTCTCGAAATCCTTAGTGAGGCACCATATGTCTTGATTGATGGTGCGCATAATGAGGAAGGAATAAATGCCCTTGCCAGTGAAATAAAATCTCGCTATGCCGATAAAAAGATTACCATCTTATTCGCGGCTCTCAAAGACAAGAAGTTCGACAAGATGATTGCAACACTGGAAGATGCAGCGGACTCGCTGGTATTCACAACATTCGATTTTCCGCGGGCAGCGTCTGCTGAAGAGCTAATAGAGGTTGGAAACAGCAAGAACCTTAGCATTGCTCCAGATTATCCTGACTTCCTTCATGAGAAAATAAATGAGATAAAAACCGATGAAATCTTAATCGTGACAGGCTCTCTGTATTTTCTTTCAGACGCAAAGCCCAGGATTATCAACCTGCTGAAAAATAAATAAGAAAATTATGACATTCGACAAAAAGTTTGCTAAAATATTTAAAAAGTGAGACTTTTTACCCAGGGAGAAAGGAGGTGGATAGATGAAAATAACCCCTATGTTCAAAAACTCAATATGGTTTGCATGGCTGATGGCCGTTCCAGTCGGAATCTGGGTGATTTATCAAGTCTATCCACCTCCCAATGTGAGCATCTGGGAAGTCATTCCCTTTCTTGTTCTGATGGCCGTGGTGGCTTCCATGCCGATGGTCGTCAACAATACGCCAATCTTCCTGATCCAATGGGTTTCACTCGCGGTATTCCTGAACTATGGAATTTTCATCGAAATGGTGCTAATGCAAATTTCGGTCTTGATCCTTCTAATGAGGCTGCGTGTACAAAAATCAGATATATACAGGTTTCCACTAAACTCGTTAATGTTCTTTATTGTATCATTGGTGAGCGGCCTGCTGTTTTATGCGCTTGGTGGTCGTGAAGGTGTTGATCTGGCAAAGAACCCATACACTTATGTCCTCGGAACTGTTTATGGCATTAGTAATTACGGGGTAAACACCCTATTCCTGTTATTTTTGCAAGCGGTAATCTTTAAACAGAAGGGTCAATATTTCGGGAAAGACTTCATATGGGAAACAGTCACAACATTTATTACATTCCCGATTGGCTTCGTGCTATATGAGCTGTATTTAAGTGAAATGGGACATTATTCGTTATTGTTCGTAGGGATTCCGTTCGCAAGCCTGTCTATCATTCTCAGTCTCTATTACTCCAGCGGCAAGGTGAACCAATTTTTACAGAATGCGGCGGAAATCGGACATCAGCTGGCAGAAAGATTAAAGGCGGATGAAGTGCTTGATCTTTTCGTCAAAAAGCTGATTGAAATGCTGCCGGTAGACTATGCTTACATATTGGATGTAGTGGAAGATAAGGAATTGAAACTGATCCATAAGGTTGAATTCGGGGAAGTACTGGAACCGATTGCGGAACCGCTTGAAAAAGGCAAAGGAATCAGCGGACTCGTCTGGGCAGGGAAAAAACCTATGCTCTTCCATTCCAGAAAAGAATGGAGCCACATAAATTCCGGCTACGTCCCAGCGGGAGCTGAAAGCATACTTGGCGTTCCCATTGTCCGGAACAACCAGGTTGTCGGTGTACTCGTCCTCGCCGCAAACAAAAAAAGAGCATTTGAAAAATCACAATTGATGATTGTCGACATCCTCTGCTCCCACTTCGCGATTGCCGTGGAAAATGCAAGGCATCACGAAAAAACGAAGGAAAACAGCGAGCGATGCGCGCTCACTGGATTGTATAATTACCGTTACTTCGAAAATAGGCTTACAACCGAATTCGAAAAATTGCAATTAGGCCAAAGGGAACTCTTATCCCTCATTCTCCTAGACATCGACCATTTCAAATCCGTAAATGATACATACGGTCATCAAAGCGGAAACGAAATCTTAATACAACTAGGGGAACGACTCAGGAAAAAAATCGGCAAAATCGGAACCCTTGCACGTTACGGCGGGGAAGAGTTCGTCATCCTGCTGCCCGACATGATGAAAGGTGATGCACTTAAACTCGCAGAACAAATCAGGCTGCTGATTGCCGATGAGGCTTTTATCCTCCTGCAATCAATGGATGAAGAAGGAAAGCAGCTGCATGTCAATATCACCGCCTCAATCGGCGTGGCAACAGCACCACAGGACGCCGATGATTCACTGGCATTGATCAGGCATGCAGACAGGGCCTTATATGTTGGAGCCAAGCGGTCCGGACGGAATCGGGTTGCGGAATATGTGAAATGAAGAAGGCTGATCCCCGTGGGATCAGCCTTTTAGTATTTTACATCTATACCTTCGTCAGGGTTGATGTACCATTGATCGTCATTTGGTCTTGGGCAGGATTTGTTTTGGCCTGAAGGGAAATCTGTGTATTCAATGAGTTTATTATTTTCGTCAATTTTATAGATGTTGCCGTAAATGCAAAATAAATAAGCATTACCATTAAATTCAGGTGGGACAGCGAAAATTGCATCTCCGAATACTAAAATGTCTGCTGTACCAGAGAAGAGAACTTTTTCTTTAAAGTAGGCATTACCATTCACTTTGATAGCACGGTTACCTTGTATTTCAATTTTCTTTTCAAAGTAAGTGGATTGGTCAAAGGTCAGATGCTTATCCTGTCCTTTTAAGTTGATTTCCGTTGAATTCACGATTTTATAATCGGTTGGCAATGGTTTAGTTTCCCCAACCAGACTTTCGCCGTTCTTTTCAATAGTAATCATACTTTCCAAAACTTTAGTTTCTGTCTTAGTTTTGCCATAACTTTTAAAGTTAACTGCGATAGTATCATCCGCCTTAATGTCTGAAATAGTAATATCCTTGACCTCGTATACATTATCTCCTTCAACGGTTCTTAAAAGAGAATTGTTGAGTGCATCAATTCTGAGTTTCAGATCTTTCAGGAAGTATTCATCATATTCGACAGTACATCGAATTGTGTTTTTCTTACACGTTTTTACTTTGCCCAGAGGGTGAGGTTTTTTGTTCCCGTTGTTGTTCTTAATTGCTGTATCAGCCTGGGATTCCGCGTAGATGTTTGCCCGGCTAACAGCATTTGCAAGCCATGCTTCATAGTGGGCAACACCCATTTCTGCAATGTCGGTGGCCTTATTGGTCTCGTCTGTCTTATTAAATTGTTTGCGGGCAGACAGTGCCATTCCACTCAATGAAAGAGCCAGGGTAAAGGTGATGGTGATAATCACCAGGACAAGGACAAGTGCATACCCTTTTTGATTTTCCACTTTCAAAACGAGACCTCCCTAATATCTTTTTACGGTCGTTTCAACTTCATATGTCTGCCCTTTTTTATCGGTTAAGTTTAGATGAACTGTAAGTGGTTGATGAGCGTCTACTTTTATATTATCTATGGAAGCTGGTGCAGGATAGCCTGCCTTTAATTCAAGATCATAATTGGTTTCGCCAAGCAGGGTATCTGCAGAATCTTTGCCAATGTAGGCTCTCTTGTCTGAATCATCATAATTTATCCAATAGGAATCATTTTTCTGGTGATACTCCTTAATAGTTGCCAGGATCAGATTGGCTGTCTGACCCATGCTATTTTTATCGGAGATTTGATCGTAATTATTATTAAAACTGAAAAACACTCCGTATATTACTCCTGATATGATGAAAAGCACAGTAATTGCAGCGAGAAGTTCTACCAATGACAATCCCTTTTGGTTATTCATGTACTCACCTTCTTATATACGTATATGTTTCAGAGGAACTTTCAGGATCATCGTTGTCAAAGATTGTTACTTTGGTTTTAATCAAATTTTCTTCACCAGGCTTAAAAATTGCCGATATAGTATATGCACTATTGATAGCTTGGCCGGAAAGTGCTTCCAAGCTTTCTTTATTTAAGACACAATCAAAATCAACACAATCAGTTACCGTTTGCAACCTACTCTTAGATATATATACTTCGATTAAATTTACAATTTGCTGGGCAGTCTGAGATGTTGATAGTTTCTCTTCATTTTTTTTGACGAATAATGCTGATTGGCTGAAGAAGCCAGCAAAAGAAGTAAGAACTATTGTAAGAATTACGATTGACAATAAGACCTCTAGCAACGTCAAACCACGCTGGTCATCCAACTTTTTTACCAAGACTTTCTTCCTCCGTCTTCTAAATCTAGTAATTTTATTATACAATATTACTATGTGAAAATTGTCTAATTTTGAGAATCCAAGCAGAATATTCATATGAAATTTGTTGTAATCAGCGATTTATAGAAAAAAAGAAAATAATAGCATGTTTTTTTATAGGTATTTTGGTTCATAGTCATTCCAGGGATGATTAAGCTTCCGAGATAGCTACCTGGTAATTGAAGGCAATAAACCCTTTAGGTATGAGATCTCCTGCTTCAATCAAAAATCGGAAATACATAAGATTACACTCTTTAAATCTATTAAATTAATCTGCGGGGAGAAAAAATACATGAGAAAGCAGCAAATCATTAAATTTTCGCTAATCCTCTCTGTTTTTTCTGTGTTTATATTTAGTTTCGCCTATTATGGAATACCCGCATTCGGATTCCGCGCATCCAGTAACCAGGCATTCTCTGAAAAAACATACATAGGCACCGTGGACGTATCTAATAAAACACATGAGCAGGCAAAGGCAGCGGTTGAAGCGAAAGTGAACGAGTGGGCAGCAGCGACCAGAATCAGTCTGGTATTTAAAAGTGATACCTTTGCTGTTGATCCATCACAATTCATTTACTTAGTTGATGAATCGGTTGCTGACGCTAAAAGCGGAACTCAAAATGAGCTTTATGTAGAAATGAACGAAGGTATTCTAAGCAGGTTGACCCTGCCTGAAACTATAGTCAGGCATATAGAAAAAGAAATGCTTATGAATGAATTGCGTGCAGCCGGTCAACGGTTTTTACCATCATTGGAGATCAGCCTGGAAAACTTTCTTCCGGAAGAGGAGCCAGTAACGATATCAAAAACTTCCATTGATCTTCCTGATGAGAGCAATGAAATTAAAGAACTCGTGGAAGTGATTCAAAAAATAGAAATAGCTTCCGAATCTCCAGTCTCTTTAGTTAAAACTGCGTATGAAAAAGGGCTGATCGAAAAGTCTTCTTTTGCTTACAGTCAAATTGCATCTGCGATCTATAAAGCGGTATTGCCAACAAATTTTACAATTACAGAGAGACATATCAGTTCTGTATTGGCAGATAATATTGAGCTTGGTTTCGAGTCAAAGGTTGATTTTGCGAAAAGCCTTGATTTGAAATTTTATAACCCCAACAAAACACCCTACAGGATAGAGCTTACTATTGTTAATGAAGAATTGCAGGTAATGATTAAAGGAGCTCCTCTACTATATGAATATAAGGTTACAGCATCTGGGAAGCAGGAGTTCAAACCAAGAACAATAAAACAGTACTCCCCACTTTTACAGCCGGGTCAAAAGTCGGTAGAGAAAAAAGGTAAAGCAGGATACCTGATTACAGTCAACCGTGAAAAGTACGGGCAAAAAGGAGAGCTCCTTGAGTCCCAATTCCTTTCAGAAGATTTTTACCGGCCTGAACACAGAGTGGAAATACTGCCGGTGGCCCCTGCAGTTCAGCCTGCTAGCCCAGACAATAACAGCATTGGCACTGTAGCAGGACCGGCTGAAAACAAAACAACTACAACTGTTCTGCCCGGTGTTCCAGCAGGAGCGGACAGCACCGCACCAACTCAAGATCACAGCAATGACTCTCCAGGACAGGATACAAGCGCCGAAGTGGAAGACGATAGCAGTCTCTGGGGAAAGCCGAATGAGGAGCCAAAATAATCAGTAGGACCGGGAGCGAAAGAAGATGAGACAAACACGTAAGCGGCTTGGTGATTTATTAGTCGAAACAGGGATGCTTACAGCTGAACAGCTGCAGGCAGCCCTTGCTGAAAAAGCTGATGGCCAGAAGCTTGGTGATGCATTGCTCCAACAGGGCCTTATCACCGAACAGCAGCTGATTGAAGTACTGGAATTCCAGCTAGGCATCCCGCATATCAGCTTATATCGCTATCCGTTTGATACCAAATTGTTTACCCTCGTGCCAAAAGAATTGGCGACAAGGAAATTGGTCATTCCGCTGAAAAAAGAAGGCGATAAATTATTTGTCGCGATGGCAGATCCAATGGACTTTTTTACAGTAGACGATCTCCGGCTTTCGACAGGCTTTCAAGTCGAAACTGCTATTGCAACAAAGGACGATATCCTCAGGGCAATCAATAAGTACTACGATAGCAATGAAGGGTTTGAAGAGTTCATGGAGCTCAATGCTCCGGTTGAAACGATAAAGGAAGAAGTGCTGACTGAAGCAGATTCGCCGATCATCCGGCTGGTCAACCAGCTGCTTTCTGGTGCTTCCACTCTAAAAGCGAGTGATATTCATATAGATCCTCAGGAAACAAGAATAGTCGTCCGTTATCGAGTTGATGGAATACTCAGAGTTCAAAGAGTATTGCCTAAGCATATGCAAAATGTGCTGATTGCCAGGATTAAAATCATGGCGAACCTGGACATTACAGAGAATCGCATTCCGCAGGACGGGCGCATCAAGGTGAATATTGACTTCCATCCTGTTGATTTGAGGGTTTCGACAATGCCGACTGTATTTGGTGAAAAGGTTGTCATGCGAATCCTTGATATGGGAAGCACATTGAATGATATAGAAAAGCTTGGATTCAACAAGCAGAACGTTGATCGGTTCTTGAAGATGATTACTAAGCCAAATGGAATCGTATTAATTACGGGTCCAACAGGATCAGGAAAATCATCGACATTATATGCAGCTCTTAACAAGCTAAACAGCGAGGAAGTCAATATCATCACGATTGAAGACCCGGTAGAATACCAGCTTGAAGGCATAAACCAGATCCAGGTGAACCAGAATGTTGGAATGACATTTGCAGCAGGGTTAAGATCCATTCTCCGGCAGGATCCTGACATCATCATGGTTGGGGAAATACGGGACAAGGAAACCGTTGAGGTATCTGTTAGAGCATCCCTGACAGGGCATCTTGTTTTAAGTACGCTCCATACGAATGATGCACTAAGTTCAGTGACACGAATGCTTGATATGGGTGTAGAGCCTTTCCTGGTTGCATCATCTTTAAGTGGAGTAGTCGCCCAGAGACTTGTCAGAAAGGTCTGTCGGGATTGCGCCAAAGCACAAGAGCCAACAAAGCGGGAAATCGATATTTTCGCAAAAAGAGGAATTCAAATCGATACCGTCTGGAAAGGCAGTGGCTGCTCTTCCTGTAATATGACAGGATATCGCGGCCGGATTGCCATCCATGAGGTATTGGACATTAATGAAGAACTTCGTAAAGCTATCATGAATGAGGAGCCTGTCACCGTTCTTCGTGAAATTGCCGTTAAAAACGAGACCATCTTTCTTATTGACGATGGCTTGCTGAAGGTAAAGCAAGGTCTTACGACTACTGAGGAAGTATTAAGGGTGGCAATTACAGAGTAAGCGGGGATCGAAAATGAAAGAAAAAATCGAACATTTGCTGAGTACCGGATTTGAACGTAAGGCCTCTGACATCCACATTACAGTCGGTGTGCCACCCATATTGAGAATCAACGGTGAATTACAAAGATTTGGCACAGAGGCGATTTTGCCTGAAGATACAGAGGGAATGGCAAAAGCAATCATTCCTGCAAAACTATGGGACGACTTCAAGTCCAAGGGGGAACTGGATTTCTCCTACGGCATACCTGGCATATCGAGATTCAGGGTCAATGCTTATCACCAGAGGGGATGTGTCTCCCTCGCAGCACGTGTTGTCCCAACCACAATTCCTACTCTTGAGGAACTGGAACTCCCCTCGGTCTTGAAGAAGATTGCCGAGAAGCCACAGGGGCTTGTACTCGTTACCGGGCCAACAGGAAGCGGGAAGTCAACAACACTGGCAGCAATGATACAGTACATAAATAAAAATATGTCGAAGCACATAGTCACACTAGAGGACCCAATTGAGTATTTGCATAAGCATGGGAACAGCATCATAGACCAGCGTGAAGTGGGCTTCGATACGAATAACTTTGCCAACGGATTGCGTGCCGCGCTCAGACAGGATCCTGACGTAATCCTGGTAGGGGAAATGCGTGACCTTGATACAATCCAGACGGCTATTACTGCGGCTGAAACAGGCCATCTCGTGCTGGGTACATTGCATACATCAAGTGCGCCGGCAACCATCAACCGGATTATCGATGTGTTTCCATCCGCCCAGCAAGCGCAAATCCGGATCCAGCTGGCTTCAGTCCTGGTTGCTGTTGTTTCACAGCGATTGTTTCCGACGGTTGATAAAAGAAGCCGCCGCGGAGCAACTGAAATCCTGATCAATAATGCGGCAGTGGCCAATTTGATCCGGAATGAAAAAATCCACCAAATCATCAGCATTATGCAAACATCAAAAGCATTTGGCATGCACACGCTTGAGATGAGCATTAAGGAACTGGTCATGCAGGGGATTATCTCGAGGGAATCAGCTGAACCATACTTACTGGAGAAGTTGGTGTAAGAATGGCGAGATTTAAATATTCCGGACGTGACCGGACAAAAAAACGCTCAGGGACCATTACTGCTGGCTCCAAAAGAGAAGCGCTCGAGAAGTTGCGGGCAGAAGGAATCCGCACTACAGATATCATCGAGGTTCCCGAGACACTGCTGACTAAGGAAATTTCATTTGGTAATCCTGTCAAACTCCAGCATCTAGTCATTTTTTTGCGCCAGTTCGCCACTTTGCTTAAAGCAGGAGTATCGGTTGTCGAATCGACGAAGATTCTTGCCCACCAGACAGACAGCAAAGCATTAAGGAAAGCACTGTTAGATATTGAAGCAGAGTTAAGAGAAGGAAACCAGTTATCCCAGGCTTCTAGCAGACATAGCAAAATTTTCTCTCCTATGTATATAAATATGATCAAAGCTGGTGAGGCCGGCGGCAATATGGATGAGACACTTGAACGTCTTGCCGATCATTATGAAAAACAGCATAGCATCAGGCAGAAGATTGTAGCCGCATTGACATATCCTGCAGTGATCGGCCTGATCGCTGTTGGCGTCGTAATCTTCCTGCTTGTTTCAGTAGTCCCAACATTTGTAGGGATGTTTGAAGATTTTGGCGGGGAACTTCCAGCTATCACAATGTTCGTACTTAAGGCAAGTGAGTTCATGCAAAGTTTTTGGTGGTTGCTCCTTCTGTTTTTTATTGGGTGTACTGTTTCACTAGTTTTAGCGAAGAAAAATAAGAAAAGTAAATATTACCTTGATTACGCCATGTTAAGAATGCCGATTTTTGGGAAGCTGATGCAAAAAGCAGTGCTTGCAAGGATGACCCGTACACTAAGTTCATTGTTCACAAGCTCAGTACCGATCCTGCAAGCGTTGTCCATTGTAGAAAATGTCGTCGAGAATGAAGTGATTGCCCGTGTCGTACGCGATTCCCGTGACGCTATGGAAGTCGGAGAATCCATGACTGGACCAATGCGCAGGCACTGGGCTTTTCCGCCACTCGTCACCCAGATGATTGCAATCGGAGAAGAAACCGGTTCACTTGACGGCATGCTCGGAAAAGTCGCAGATTTCTATGAAAAGGAAGTAGAGACAAGCACCGACCAGCTAAAGTCACTAATCGAGCCGATCATGATTGTCTTACTCGCTGGACTCGTCGGAACGATTGTCACCTCCATCATGGTCCCAATGTTCGACATATTCAATCATGTGAACTAGGAATTGGCAAATAAAGACAAAAAACAACCTAATTTATATATTAATTTAAAAGTCAATCAATTATAATACTGGTAGATACATAGTTCTTTTGTACCGGGAAAATAAAACTAAAAAGGAGAGGTTCGAATGTTAAAAGCGATTAAGAAAAAAATGAAAGATCAAAGAGGTTTGACACTTGTCGAACTTTTGGCGGTTATTGTTATTTTGGGGATTATTGCTGCGATTGCTGTGCCGAGTGTAGGTAGTATTATAGAAAATTCTAAAAAAGATGCTCACATCGCTAATGCTAAACAAATGGCAAATGCTGCTAGGTTGGCAGTAACTAATGGCACTATTACTGTCCCAAGTAGTGGATCAGTGAATATTGATTTAGGAGACTTGAAAACCGGTGGCTACATTGAGAATATTAAAAACCCTAGTAATAAAAGTGTAAATTACAATGACGATGCGAGTCTTGTAACCATTACCAAGGTTACTGGAGGATATAAATATAGAGTAACTTTAAAAAGTGGTTCTGATGCTAGTTTAATAAACCACATTACTGATGATGTAGACGCAAGCGAACTTGAAAGAACAAACGTTTCTTTATAATAATATGTATATTTTCTTATTTAGTTACGGCCTCCTTCTAGGCTCCTTCTACAACGTTGTAGGACTGCGAGTGCCGGAAGGCAAATCCATCGTAGCACCGCGCTCTTCCTGTCCGAAATGCGGGCACCAGTTGATGGCACTTGAGTTAATTCCTGTTCTATCATATCTATTCCAAAGGGGGAAGTGCCGCCAGTGCAAGGTCGGCATTTCTCCCGTTTATCCTTTCTTCGAGCTTTTGACGGGCTTGCTTTTTGCCGGAGCATTTCTGTTAAAGGGCTGGAACTATGAGCTTTTGATCGCTCTTACGCTCATCTCTTTGTTTATTATTATTACGGTCTCTGATCTGGCTTATATGATCATCCCTGATAGGGTGCTGCTGGTGTTCGCAGGGATTTTTGCTCTCGAGCGAATCTATCAGCCTCTTATGCCTTGGTGGGCTTCTCTTATCGGTGCAGCTGCTGGATTCATTCTCCTCCTATTAATCGCTTTCGCAAGTAAGGGTGGCATGGGCGGCGGTGATATCAAGCTTTTTGCGTTGATTGGTTTCGCTGTTGGTTTTAAATCGATGCTGCTCTCCTTCTTTTTTTCCACCTTCTTTGGGGCTTTTTTCGGAATCATCGGCCTGCTATTTGGTCTGGTAAAGAAGAAGCAGCCCATTCCATTCGGGCCATTCATCGGCATTGGCACGCTGACTGCATATTTTTTCGGAGAGAAAATAATAGATTGGTATCTGAATCTATTGCTTACAGTTTTTTAATAAGGAGTTTTTTGAAATGGCATTTCCTTTTTTTTCTGGCAGAAGCAAAGTTGTCAATATTGTCATCAATGACCATGCTATTCGTTATGTTGAATTAAAACAGAAGAATCCAGCCATTCCGCTTCATTATGGACAGCGCTTTTTGCCTCCGGGTGTCATTTCGGACGGAAAGATTCAAGATTTTGATACATTGGAGAATATCCTTGACGAATGCATTGAAGATTGGAAGATTGCTAAAAGGGAAGTTCGGTTCATAGTACCCGATTCCCTGGTGATGATCAGAAAGGTTTCTATTCCCTCTGATGTGAAAGAGGATGAAATCCATGGTTACTTATATTTGGAGTTAGGGACTTCAATCCACCTGCCTTTTGAGGATCCGGTGTTCGATATTGTAACCCTTGGCTCTGAGGGCAAACAACAAGAAGTTCTAGTTTTTGCTTCTCCTGAAAAATATGTGACTGAATACGCAGATTTGTTCAAAGCTGCCAGACTTAAACCGATTGCTGCCGATATCTCCCCGCTGGCGATATACAGGCTATATCACCAATCTGATTTATTCCGCAAACATGATGTCCTGCTGTCGGTCCGGTTTGACCTTGATGTTATCAGCATGTGTGTATTTGAGGAACATATCCCTGTTTTTATGCGTCATATCCCTGGTGACTTGAAAGATAACTGGAAGGTCAAGTTGAGTAAAGGTGAAGTTTCTGAACAGACAATGGTGTATGAAGGAGAAATTTCCGAGCTATCCTTTCAGCTTGAGGATATTTACCGCGATATCATAAAGTTGATGGATTTTTACCGTTATTCACTTACCCAGGGTAAAAAAGAAGTAACAAAAATCCTGGTAACTGGGGACCATCCAATGCTTGAACGTGTAATTGCAGACATGAAGGAACAATTTGAAGTCCATGTGGATACCTTGAGTATCAATTTACCTGGAAGTGAGCAGGGTATCTTCCCTGATTCTTTTCATCTGGCGCTGGGCCTTGGATTAAAAGAGGTGCAATGATGCTTGTAGAGATTAATCTTTTACCTAAAAAAGAACATAAGAAATCCTCCGTACTCTTTATGGCACTGGCAGGAATTCTTTTAGTATCGGTAAGTGCCTCGGTTATTTTTTTTCAGGGAAGCAGCTACGAGGACAGGATGGCTTCTCTTGATCAACAGATTGTGAATGTTCAAAAGCTGAATGAAGTCCAACAGGCAAAATTAGCTGATGGAGATACAGGCAGTTCTGCTGCGATGCTTCAGCAAGCGGTGGAGTGGGCAGAACAATACCCAGTTGAAACGGTTCCGCTTCTGCAGAGGGTCATCGGACTTTTGCCGGAGCGAGGATTTATCCAGGAACTTGAATACGGTAATGCAAACTCTGTAGTGATTAAGATTCAGTTTGATGCCTCAAGAGATGCGGCATTTTATTTGAGTTCATTAAAAGACTCGGAGTGGGTTGAGAAAGTGATACTTTTGAATATTGTGGCAGAAACTGATGACCAAGTAACAAGTACCGCAGGAGCAACACTTTCTTCTTCTCAAGCGAGAGAAGAGGAAACCCTTCCGCGCTATAGTGCGGAATACGAAATCTTTTTCAAGCCTGAACAATTCAAAGGGCACAAGGGAATTGCTTCTAAAGAAGGAAGTGGCACATGAACCTCCAACTTGAAAAGAAACATATCATGACAATGCTTGCTATAGGATTGTTGGCAATATTGATCTATTTAGGTGGTTTTGTTCTTTACATATCTCCTTTGAAAGGCAGCATCGCATTAAAAGAAAGCCAGCTTAAAACAGAGCAAAAGCTGAGCAAGACATTGGAGAGCCGTATATCCACAGCTAGTGGGAGTGATTTTAATAGTACTGTTGAACTTCAGAAAAAGCTCCCCGTCGACCCGATGACCGAACAGCTCGTGTTAGACCTTGAGAAGGCGGAGGTCATATCTGATAGTTATATCACTTCGATGGAATTCAATCATGACGGAGAAATCGCCAGTCACGAACAGGCTAGTAACAGCGGGAAGCAAAGTTCAGAGGAGGAAACTGCCAATGGCCAAAACCAGGGGGTGGAAACCATTTCTGCAAACAATGCGCCGCAGGTAAATCTTCCTAAAGGGGTTTCTAAATCCTCTGTGACGGTTACAGTTGAGTCCCACGGCTATTTTTCCCTCGAAAAATTCCTGGCCACTATGGAGGACTTACAGCGAATTGTTATGATTGAAGCCATGTCATTCAGCGGTCCTGAGGAAATTACTTCTCTTTCGGATAAAAATAGTAAAATTACGATGACCGTTACAATAAACACGTTCTATCTGTCAGGTGTTGATGACTTAAAGGCTGAAAGCACTAAGATCGAAACCCCAGCCCCGGCCAACAAGCGCAATCCGTTCCCGACTTTCGGAGATTATTCAGAAGATAATCTTATAGAGTCAGAAAAGTCTATTGATGAAACTAGTGAAATGGATGGCAACTAATCTAGTAAAAAAATTGACGAAAGCATTCTATAACAAGACGACAAAAGTCTTGTTATTTTTTTTTGTCTGTGTGATAGGATGAAGCAAAACAGGAACGGGCAGGGGGAGGTACAAGCTTTGGACAAGCATGGCAAAACGATTACAATCAAGATTAATGGCAAGAACCGTCCGGTTCAGGAAGACAGGCAGGATCACCAAAACGGCATCGAAAAAAAGAAGCAGAAAGAAGATAAGGTTGAAAATAGTAAAATTGAAAAAGAAAATAGCGGCAAGTTCCCGATTAATGATCTTCGTGATGATCGGGGCAAGGTATATCCACTGGATAATGAAGCAGCGTTAAATGAAACTGCGGCTGCCCAGGAAAAGACTGAGGAAGACTTTGACTGGATTTTACCTGATCCCGTCGAACAGGAGATTGTCAAAGAATATAAAATCGCGCCAAAGCAGCAGAAGAAGAAAAAGAAAAGTCTGGGGATATCGGTTTGGAACACAAAAACAAAACGTAGCAACCGGTTTTACACGACAATTTTTGTGACGGTCTTTTTGGCGGTGTTGCTGGGAACGGCGTTTGGGATTACTTTCCTTAAGTTTGTCGCATCTGAACAAGACACGACTGCACTACCGACTGTGAGTGCCCCGAAAGAAGGCTCTCCAGCGAAAAATCCGGCGAGCGGCGGGGAAGAGCTAAAACTAAAACCAATTCCAGTGTTCATCGTCCAGAACGGAATTTTCACGACCGAGGATGGTGCGAAGGAACGAGTGAAGCTGCTTGCAGATAAAGGAGTCACGGCTGAGCAGTTTTCTGTAAATGGCCAATTCGCTGTCTATTTAGGAACAGCCGGCAGCATCGAGGCGGCGAAACAACAGGCTGAGGCCCTCAAAGCCAAAGGTGTGGAGGTTTTTGCGAAGCCATTCGAAATTCCGGGAGGAACAGCCGCCGGTTTGAACGCAAATGAGGCAAAGTTCCTCCAACAAGCTCCGGAACTGTATTCAATCATGGTGAGCGGATCACAAGCTTCACCAGAGGAAGTGAAAAAGGCAGAAGATTTTAACGCACTCCTCGGAAAAATTGCGGACAAAAATATAAAGGATCAAAATATCTTAAAAGCGAAGGCCAGTATGGAGAAGGCAAGTGCTTCTTTCGCCAGCTACCAGAAGTCGAAGGACGCCAACCAGCTTGAGGAAATGGAGAAAAGCCTACTCTCATTCCTATCTGCCTATCAGGCCATTGGAAAATAAGCCATAGTAGTAACGAAGCCCCAAAAGAATATTTTCCGGGAAATTGTACAAATTAACAGAGCCTTCGCCATTTTGCGGCAGGCTCTGATTTTTTTTGCCAATTACTTGGCTAATTATTGTCGCAAATGGTGAACTCTGATAGTATTAGCTTGTGTCTCCCTTTGACGCAATAAGAAAAGAAAGGTGATTTTATGCAACGCCTCATTTTAGCCTCTTCTTCTCCACGGCGAAAAGAACTTCTTGAAAACCTCCGCTTGGAATTCGAAATCTCGAGCAGTGATGCAGATGAAAGTTTCAGTGAGACCCTAAGCCCATCTGAAGCAGTGATGGAGCTTGCTTCAAGGAAGTCAGGGACAGTAGCTCAACATTTTCCGGATTGTTTTGTGATTGGCTCAGACACTGTTGTGGTCCATGATGGAATGATTCTTGGAAAACCTGAAAGCGGACAAGAAGCTTCAAAGATGCTCAAAACGCTGTCTGGGAATACTCATTCAGTCTACACCGGAGTATCAATCATCTCCCCTGAGAAGGAAACGCGTTTTTATGAAAAAACAGATGTGACATTCTGGGATCTGTCAGATGAAGAAATCGACACCTATATAAAGAGCGGTGAACCATTCGATAAGGCGGGCGGCTATGGAATCCAGGGATTCGGCAGCATGCTTGTCAGGGAAATCAGTGGAGATTACTACACAGTTGTTGGACTGCCTGTATCAAGATTGATCAGGGAGTTAAGAAAAATCGGTTACAACCTTCCTTATTAAAAGAAAACCACAGAAACTTCTTCTACACTTCCCTCGTCATAATCATGACCGGGAGGAAAATGTATTGTCTACACATTCATTAATGATCAGAGATTATCCGCAAAATGAGCGGCCGAGGGAGCGCTTTGTCCAGAATGGCCCCCAGAGCCTTTCCAACCATGAATTACTTGCCCTGTTATTAGGCACGGGATCGCGGGATGAATCGGTCCTCCAGCTTGCGAACCGGATGCTTTCCCAGTTTGAGGGGCTGCGCCTGTTAAAGGACGCGACCCTCGAAGAACTGACCCAGATTAAAGGGATCGGCCAGGCAAAAGCGATCCATGTTCTCGCTGCCGTTGAAATCGGCAGGCGTATCGCCAATCATACCCTTGATGAACGCTATGTCATCCGCTCCCCGGAGGACGGTGCAAAATACCTCATGAATGATATGCGCTTTTTGACCCAAGAGCATTTCGTCTGCCTGTATTTGAATACGAAAAATCAGGTGATACACAGACAGACAATATTCATCGGCAGTCTTAACGCTTCGATTGTCCATCCGAGAGAAGTGTTCAAGGAGGCAGTCCGCAGGTCGGCGGCTTCAGTCATTTGCGTCCACAATCATCCATCCGGCGACCCGACCCCGAGCAGGGAGGATATCGAAGTCACCAAGCGGCTTAGTGAGTCGGGGAAAATAGTCGGAATTGAATTGCTAGACCATTTGATAATTGGGGAAAATAAATATGTTAGTTTGAAGGAAAAAGGGTATGTATGATACTAGGATTTTGATTGACGTTACGATATAATATAATTTATGATTTTTGCGGACGAGCTTAAAAACTCGTCGGAAAATCCGCCTATGAACATTCAACTAATTTTGTTATAGATTGCCTGTTCTTTTATTGCATTTTTTTGTTAAGAAAGGGAGATACAAATATGTTTGGGATTGGAACAAGAGACCTGGGAATCGATCTCGGTACTGCGAATACGCTTGTTTTTGTTAAAGGAAAAGGGATTGTTTTAAGAGAGCCATCCGTTGTGGCCCTGCAGACAGATACAAAAAACATCGTCGCAGTGGGAAATGACGCTAAGAACATGATCGGACGTACGCCTGGTAACGTCGTAGCATTAAGGCCGATGAAGGACGGCGTCATCGCGGATTATGAAACAACAGCGACAATGATGAAGTATTATATCAAGCAGGCTACGAAAAACAAAGGTTGGTTTGCCGGCAAGCCTTATGTAATGGTCTGTGTTCCATCAGGAATCACTGCGGTTGAAGAGCGCGCGGTAATCGACGCAACTCGACAGGCTGGCGCAAGGGATGCGTTCACGATTGAGGAACCGTTTGCAGCGGCCATCGGTGCCAACCTTCCAGTTTGGGAACCGACAGGAAGCATGGTGGTTGATATCGGGGGTGGAACAACAGAAGTCGCGATTATTTCCCTCGGCGGAATTGTTACATCCCAGTCTGTCCGCATTGCCGGTGATGAGATGGACGACGCAATCATCAACTATATCCGTAAAACGTATAACCTTATGATTGGTGAGAGAACGGCAGAAACGATTAAGATGGAAGTAGGTTCAGCAGGTGACGCCGAAGGAATCGAAAACATGGAAATCCGCGGCCGTGATTTGTTGACCGGTTTGCCGAAAACAATTGAAATCACTGCAGAAGAAATTGCTAAAGCACTTCACGATACAGTATACGCGATTGTCGATGCTGTTAAGCTGACACTTGAAAAAACACCGCCGGAACTTGCTTCCGATATCATGGACCGCGGAATTGTCCTGACAGGCGGAGGCGCATTGCTCCGTAACCTGGATAAAGTCATCAGTGAAGAAACAAAAATGCCAGTATTGATTGCTGAGGATCCTCTGGATTGTGTCGCTGCCGGAACAGGCAAGGCGTTGGATCATATCGATCTATTCAAGAGCAAAGCAAAAGAATCAAGATAATTTGAAGAAGGGAAGCGGAAATCATCCACTTCCCTCATCTTCTGTCATCCATATTTTTAGATTAGAGGTGTGAATCATGCCACAGTTCTTTTTTAATAAACGCCTGATAATGCTTCTTGTGAGCATTATAGTCCTCGTGGCATTGATTGGTTTTTCTTTGAGGGAAAGAGAAGAATTAACATGGCCGGAGCAATTTGTCAAAGACTCGACCAGCTGGGTGCAATCCATTGTATCCAGACCAGTTAATTATGTTGCAGGCTTTATTGAAAACCTTCAAGACTTGCAAAATACATATCAGGAAAACAAAGAGTTGAAGAAACGCGTTGATGATATGGCCCGCCTTGAAGCCAAAGTATACTCCCTTGAAAAAGAAAACGAGGAGCTTCAGGAAATTTTAGATAAAAAAGAATCGCTTGCAGACTATGAACCAATCCAGGCCGTCAGGATTGCCAGAAGCCCTGAACGCTGGAATGAGTTGATCATCATCAATAAAGGTGCGTCCAACGGTGTGGAAAAAAACATGGCTGTCATCACGTCTAAGGGGCTGATTGGCAAAGTAAAGAGCACAACGCCGTTTTCAGCCACAGTCCAATTGGTCAGCTCGATCGATCCTACCAACAGGATATCCGCCATCCTTCAGGCAGATAAGCCGCTTTACGGCACAATTGAAGGATATGACAAGAAAAAAGAACTGCTTTTACTGAAAGGCCTTCCGTACAATGCCAAAATCGAAAAAGGGCAAAACGTCGTTACGACAGGAATGGGTGGTATCTTTCCAAAAGACTTGCCGATTGGCAAGGTCGTCGATGTCGTCCCTGATCAATTTGGCTTGAATCAAACAGCCTATATAAAACCGGAAGCAAATCTCTATGATTTGGAACATGTCATGGTTGTCAAGAAATCCATGGTCTCTGTAGACCTTGAAGAAAGCTTGGAAGATAGCGAAGGTGAGGAGGAAGGCAATTGATCCGTTTCCTGCTCCCCGCGCTTTTCGTTTTCTTATTCATTCTGGAAAGTTTGTTTGTTGAACTGCTGCCAGCTGAATTATTTAATAGTGACCGTATCCTCGTGCCGCATTTCCTGATGGCTGGGATTTTGTTTCTTACCGCATATCTGAGTCCGAAACATGGAATTCTGTACGGAATCATTTTTGGACTGCTTTTTGATCTAGTATACACAGAAATTATCGGGATTTATCTTTTCATGTTTCCGGTCATTGCCTATTTGTTCACATACATGATCAGGATTCTTCAAACCAATGTGCTGGTTGTTTCCATCCTGTCTCTTCTGGGGATTGCGTTATTGGAACTCGGGGTCTATGAGATGATGCTGTTAATAAAAATTACTGACCTGGACTTTTCGACCTATGTTAAAATAAGACTAGTCCCTACCTTGATTTTGAATCTGGCCTTTATCATTTTGGCTGCCTATCCGTTCAAAAAGCAATTCGAGAACGCCGCAGACAGACTCAGGCATGATTAAGGGATCCATACGGAGATTTCAAAGGGACTTTACCATGGAATAGAAGCATTATGAAGAAAAAAGCAATCATGGATATGGAAATAAAGGAATTTGGCAGGCGATTGTCGAATTCCTTTTAGGTACTATATGAAATTTATTTTTTTAGCAGACAATTGTCTTGCGCTTTAAGTTTTACTTTTACACTTAGATTAGTGTCTAGCTCCAGCGCCTAGCCCTTCGAGACGTTTCAATCCAATCATTGAAGTCAAAGAACGACTTCAGTGGTAGGCCTTCTAACACTCGTCGAGGTACCAAGGTGCTTGCGCTTTTCGTTTGAGGTGAACATCCAGTATGAAGAAAACACAAAATGTGACAATTAAAGGGACAAAAGACGGTCTTACGCTCCATTTGGATGATACTTGTTCTTATGACGACTTGAAAAAAGAGTTGGAGAGGAAGTTATCGAATTCCACTCGTGTCCAGGAGGAGCAGCAGCTGCTTTCTGTTAAGGTGAAGGTAGGGAACAGATACCTTACGAAGACCCAGGAAGAAGAGCTGAAAGACTTGATCCGGCAAAAGAGGAATTTGATCGTTGATGACCTTGAGACGAATGTCATTTCCAGGGATGAAGCCGAAAAACTTCGCCAGGAAACGGAAATCGTTCCGGTTGCCAAGGTAATCCGCTCAGGCCAGGTCCTTGAAATAACGGGTGACTTGCTGCTCATTGGTGATGTTAATCCCGGGGGAACAGTCAAGGCTACCGGAAATATATTTGTCATGGGTGCGTTAAAAGGGATTGCACATGCAGGTTCGGCCGGCAATGATGAAGCAGTGATTGCTGCTTCTGTCATGAAGCCTTCGCAGCTTAGGATCAGTGACTGCATAAATCGCGCTCCGGACGA
Source organism: Mesobacillus sp. MER 48 (assembly GCF_023714225.1). Taxonomy (NCBI): domain Bacteria; kingdom Bacillati; phylum Bacillota; class Bacilli; order Caryophanales; family Bacillaceae; genus Mesobacillus; species Mesobacillus sp. MER 48. The sequence continues at coordinate 1,035,744 of NZ_JAMAUR010000001.1, read as the reverse complement.
GGTGCCTGAGGACGAAAATCGTGCAATGGAATGTGCGTACATATCAGATACAAAGCAAATCGTTGTTGATAGATTGCAAGTTTTAATGAAAAAAAGACCTAATTTAACTAGATTCGAAGGAGGCCTTTAAAAGTGGGAGAAGCGATTGTAATTACATCCGGAAAAGGCGGGGTCGGCAAAACGACAACCTCTGCCAATATAGGTACAGCTTTGGCCCTTCAAGGCAAAAGAGTCTGTCTGATTGACACAGATATTGGGTTGCGCAACCTGGACGTTGTCATGGGACTTGAAAACCGCATCATTTATGATCTTGTCGATGTCATTGAGGGCAGATGTAAAATCCATCAGGCACTTGTAAAAGACAAGCGCTTCGATGATCACCTTTATTTGCTTCCAGCTGCACAGACAAGTGACAAAACAGCGGTCCAGCCTGAGCAAATGAGGAAATTGGTCAATGAACTTAAGCAGGATTATGATTATATCGTCATCGACTGCCCGGCTGGAATCGAGCAAGGCTATAAGAATGCTGTTGCCGGTGCAGACAAGGCAATCGTTGTCACTACACCTGAAGTTTCGGCTGTAAGGGACGCTGACAGGATCATCGGCCTGCTAGAAAAAGAAGAGAATGTTGAATCGCCGAAACTGGTCATCAACAGGATCCGCAGCCATATGATGAAAAATGGCGACATGCTTGATGTCGATGAAATCACCACACATTTATCCATCGATCTCATAGGGATCGTAGCGGATGATGATGAAGTCATCAAAGCATCCAATCACGGCGAACCAATTGCGCTGAATCCAAACAGCAAAGCTTCCATCGCTTACAGGAACATTGCCCGAAGGATCCTCGGCGAATCCGTACCATTGCAACAGCTTGATACTGAAAGCAAAGGCGTATTTTCGAAGATCAAGAAATTCTTTGGTGTACGCTAAATATAAAGCACCTGCTTCCTCCCGGCTATCACGGGACAGTAGGTGCTTTTTACTTTTGTGGGGAGTAGTCCTCAGCTAGAACCAGTTCTCCCCCCCCGAAAAAGGACAAGTGGCCGGAATACGGTCGCAGCACAACCAATTCTCCGCCCGAAAAAGGACAAGTGGCCGGAATACGGTCGCAGCACAACCAATTCTCCGCCCGAAAAAGGACAAGTGGCCGGAATACGGTCGCAGCACAACCAGTTCTCCCCCCGAAAAAGGACAAGTGGTGGAAATATGGTAGAAGCACAACCAATTCTCCGCCCGAAAAAAGACAAGTGGTGGAAATATGGTAGAAGCACAACCAGTTCTCCGCCTGAAAAAAGGAAAGTGGGAGGAATACGGTCGCAGCTCAACGAGTTCTCCGCCCGAAAAAAGGAAAGTGGGAGGAATACGGTCGCAGCTCAACGAGTTCTCCGCCCGAAAAAAGGCAAGTGGCCGGAATACGGTCGCAGCACAACCAGTACTCCGCCCAAAAGAGAGCAAGTGGCTGGATTACGGTAGCAACCATAATGGTTTCTATTATGAAAAGTGTCAGAGTCAACCCACTTTTCTTACCCAAAGGGTCTCCAGCAGAAAAACTGTGAATTGATATTGGTTATTGAATTTTCTAAGCCTTCCACTCCCCCAAAAATGTCATACTCTTGTGGGACAGGTCATAAACTTGTACTAACATTGAGTACAAGGGGATTGGTGGGGATTGGATGAACTCGAGAGCTGACGATATACGAAGAAGGATGATGAAGCGGAAACGGGAGCGGGAGAGGATGGAGAAAACGAACCATAACCGTTTTTTCTCTACGGAGGAAGAACGGCATGGTTTTGACAGGCTCCCATCCTATGATATGGGTCCAGGGGAAGGGGGCCATCCGTTATTCAAGAAGGAAGTGTTTTTGTTCAAGGTGCTTGCATCTGCTTGCCTTGTTTTGATTGTGGCGATTATTTACCGGAGCCCTTCTGAAAAAGCTGTGTCGGTCCAGCAATACGTGAATCATACGATGGAGCAGGAGTTCCAGTTTGCTGCTGTTTCAGATTGGTATGAGGATCAATTTGGCAAGCCATTGGCACTTCTTCCGGCAAAAAATGCTGATGAAGATAGCGAGAATGAGGTTGCATCTGGCAGCCAATATGCGCTTCCTGCCTCTGGGAAGATTCTTGAGGATTTTGGCGACAATGGACAGAGGATCATGATTGAAATTGGCAAGGGTGCGGGTGTTGAGGCGATGAATGAAGGCCTTGTCCATTTTGTCGGCATGAAAGAGGGATTTGGTAAAACGGTGATTGTCCAACATGGGGACAAGAGTGAAACCTGGTATGGGAACCTGGACAAAATTGATGTGAATCTTTATGAGTACATTTCCAAAGGTGCGAAGGTGGGAACAGCGATGGACAGCGAGGACGGTCTTAAAGGTTCATTTTATTTCGCTATTAAAAAAGGGGATGATTTCGTCGATCCCGTCCAGGTGATCAAGTTTGAATAAAAACTTTGAATTATTGCGGAAAGTACAGATTCATCCTTTACTCTGGGTGGTCATCGCCCTTGCTGTTGCGACTGCGCATTTTATAGAGCTGATGATGGTGCTGCTGATAATTTTTGTTCATGAAATGGGACATGGTGCTGCAGCCTCTTTTTTTTCGTGGAGAATCAAGAAAATCGCCTTGCTGCCATTTGGCGGTGTCGCTGAGGTGGATGAGCATGGGAACAGGCCGCTAAAAGAAGAACTGGTTGTCGTGCTCGCAGGACCATTACAGCATGTCTGGATGTTGGGGCTTTCCTATTTGTTCTTCATCGCAGGGGTTTTCCCCGAAAAATGGCATACGTTGTTCATGGAGTATAATCTGATGATCCTGGTCTTCAACCTCATACCGATTTGGCCTTTGGACGGCGGGAAGCTGATGTTCATTCTGCTATCGATGAACACCTCTTTCCAGGAAGCCCATCTGCGTACCTTATATGGTTCAGTTGCAGCGCTGCTGATCTTTTCTGCTTCCCTGCTGTTCATCGCACCGCAGACGTTGAATGTCTGGGTCATCATAGGCTTCCTGGCATTTTCGCTGTATTTTGAATGGAAGCAGCGGCGCTTTACATTCATGCGCTTCTTGATGGAAAGACACTATGGCAAGCAAGTGGATTTGCGCGAGCTGAAACCCATCAATACCAGTGAGAATGAAATGGTCGGCCATGTGCTCGAAAGGTTCCAGCGCGGCTGCAAGCATCCGATCATCGTCAAGCAGCAGAATGGAAAGGAAATGGTGATTGACGAGAATGAATTGCTCCATGCTTTCTTCAGTGAAAAATTACTGACCGCCAAAATAGGAGATTTGCTTTACACCTATTAAAATAGGATAATGAATGCAGCGCAGACACCTTTTGCGCTGTATTTTTTGTGAGTAGGGAGAAACGATGGACCAGTTAATCATCAATGCAAATTTAAGAGAGAAGCGCTTCGCTTTGGTTAAAAATGGTGAAGTTGAAAAAATATATATCGAGCAGCCGGGCCAGCAATCGCTGGTCGGAAATATTTATCTTGGTATTGTCGAAAAAGTGATTCCGGGAATGAATGCGGCGTTCGTCAACTTTGGCGAAGGAACAAGCGGATTTTTACAAAAAGACAAGCTATCTTCCTATGTTCTGTCAGACAAGGAAAACAAAGCGAATATCCCGCTTGGATCTTATGTCCATCAGGGCGAAAAGCTGCTAGTGCAGGTGGAAAAGGATGCGGCCGGGACCAAAGGAGCAAGACTGACAGGGGTCATCGAACTGCCGGGAGAGAATATTGTCTATATGCCGATGGGCAAATACATAGCTGTTTCCAAAAAGGCAGATTCCAGTGAAACGAGAGCCAGATGGAAAGAATTTGCGAGCCAGGTAAAAACGGATGAAGAAGGACTCATTTTCCGGACTGAAAGCCTGAACCAGCAAGAAGAAGTGATAATCAGGGAGCTCGATCAGCAGCGAAGCCTGTATGCTGAATTAGAAAAGTCTGCTTCAGGAATGAAAAAGCCAGGTCTTGTTTTTAGCCGGGATTATTTTTTTGAACAGGCATTGTCCGCACTGGCAGCTGTTAAAAATGGAACTGTCATCGTGGACTGTCTTGAATTCAAGAAGAAAATTGACCTCCATGTTCCAGAAGGGGTTGAGCTTGAATTTTATAATGGAAAAGAACCTGTTTTTTCTTTTTATAAAATCGAGCCGGAGATTGAGCGGCTGCTGAAGCGAGTCGTCTGGCTGGATAAAGGCGCCTACATGGTTATCGACCAGGGTGAGGCGCTGACGATGATTGATGTGAACACGGGGAAGTTTTCAGGAAAAACGGATTTGCGTGACACGGTCATAAAAACGAATATAAAGGCGGCAGTGGAAGCAGCACGACAGATCAGGCTCCGGGATCTGGCTGGCATCATTCTGATTGATTTCATCGATATGAAGAATAGCGGAGAGCGTGACAAGGTGTTGAAAGCCATTCAGAAAGAACTGATCCATGATGATCGCCGCAGCCGGATTGTCGGTTTTACTGAACTTGGCATCCTTCAGCTGACAAGGAAGAAGACAAAGCAGTCAGTGGCCGAGACACTGACGGAAAAATGCGGGACATGCGGAGGAACGGGGCAGGTGCTCAGCTCGGAAACAGTGGCTTACAAGCTTGAGCGTGAGCTGTGGGAATATAAAAATTCCGATTACGAAGAAATGCTTATTTCCGCTACTGATGAAGTGATTCGCCATTTTTCCGGTGAAGCTGATATCCATAAATTGAGGCTTGAAAAAGCGCTTGGTTATAAGATAAAATTCTCGGTGTCAGACGCGGCGAGACCTTTTTTTGAAATTCTTCAGGCTGGTGCTTCGACAGAACAGGATCGAACCAAAGCTGGCCATTAAAAGAACATGGATTATATGTTGACACTTTTACTCGGCATATGATAGTATTTTAATGTTATTGTTTGTAGCACCCGTGCTACAACCGCTCACAACAGGTAATTAAGCTTTGCAATCTGCAAACGCCTGCTGATGGCGAGTCTGAGTCTAATGAGGAGGTGCACTGGAATGTACGCAATTATCGAAACTGGCGGCAAGCAAGTAAAGGTAGAAGAAGGACAAGCAATCTACATTGAAAAGCTAAACGCTGCTGAAGGCGAAACTGTAACTTTTGACAAGGTTCTTTTTGTTGGTGGCGAGAACGTTAAAGTTGGAAGCCCTGTAGTTGAAGGCGCAACTGTAACTGCTAAAGTTGAAAAGAATGGCCGTCAAAAGAAAATCATCGTTTTCAAGTACAAAGCGAAAAAGAACAATCGTAAGAAGCAAGGTCATCGTCAGCCTTACACTAAAGTAGTTATCGAAAAGATCAACGCTTAATTAAAGGCGGATTGCTATGATTCGTGCAACGATTAATCGTACAAAATCCGGACGCATCCAGTCGTTTACAATCAGCGGCCACGCTGGATATGCTGCCCATGGCAGCGACATTGTCTGTGCAGGTGTTTCCACCATCTCGATTGGGACAGTCAATTCCATCATTGGATTGACAGGTGTCACCCCGGACATTGAACAAGGTGCCGATGGTTTTCTCCGCTGTGAAATTCCCGACAATTTGCCGGAGGAGACACAGGAGAAAATCCAATTACTCCTTGAAAGCATGGTCATTACATTGCAATCGATGGAACAAGAGTACGGAAAGCACATAAAATTAACCTTCAAAAAGTAGGAGGTGGAACAAATGTTAAGATTAGATCTTCAATTCTTCGCTTCTAAGAAGGGTGTAGGTTCAACTAAGAACGGACGTGACTCTATCGCAAAGCGTCTAGGCGCTAAGCGTGCAGACGGTCAATTCGTAACTGGTGGTTCTATCCTTTACCGTCAGCGCGGAACTAAAATCTACCCAGGTGTAAACGTGGGTAAAGGTGGAGATGACACTCTATTCGCTAAGGTTGACGGCGTCGTTAAATTCGAACGTCTTGGCCGCGACCGCAAGCAAGTAAGTGTTTATCCAGCAGCTCAAGAAGCGTAAGCTAAAGAGAAGCCCTAACCACTTCGGTTAGGGTTTTCTTTCGTTTTATGGCTTAGTGCTCTATAAATAAAAAAGGATCCAACTAACTTAAATACATAATTAGCTTACGCAGAATGGCTTTTTTGTTATACTTACACCAAGCAAGTCTTATGAGTAGGGAGTATGTGTATGAAAAAAGAGTGGGATACAATCGAGGTTTTGCGCCATGAGCGCCATGATTGGATGAACAAGCTTCAATTAATTAAAGGGAATTTATCGCTGAATAAAGTGGACCGGGCTAAAGAGATCATTGAAGAAATCATCATGGAAGCCAGGCAGGATGCAAAGCTATCAAATTTACGTCTTCCCCAGTTTGCCTCTACATTGTTAACCTGCAATTGGGAGAGTAATCATTTCCAGCTGGAATACGAGGTTATGGACTCCCAAAACTTCCACAGATTAGATGACCAGCTTTTGACAGACTGGACTAAGCAGCTTTTTGAAACATTGAATTCTTCAATTGAACCATATCAGGAAAATCATCTCTCCGTTACAATTGAACCGCAGGAGAAAGGAATCGGGTTCTTTTTTGATTTTAGCGGAATAATAAAGGATAAAAATCGCTTAGAAAGCTTCCTTGACCAGAAGCCGGGAAACAAGATAAAAATCATTTCCGATGGCGTGGTTGAAGGAGAACTGACAATCGAAGTTTTCGTGGAAACACTCTAGGGAAACATAAAAAGCGAATAACAAATTTCAGACAGGTGGTAATGACATAATGTTTGTCGATCAGGTTAAGATTTATGTAAAAGGCGGCGACGGCGGCGATGGCATGGTCGCGTTCCGACGCGAAAAATATGTGCCGAAGGGCGGCCCGGCTGGCGGCGACGGCGGTAACGGCGCAAATGTAGTCTTCCAGGTGGAAGAAGGGCTGCGCACGCTGATGGACTTCAGGTACCAGCGCCATTTCAAGGCACCGCGCGGCGAGCACGGAATGTCCAAGAACCAGCATGGCAAAAACTCCAAGGATATGATTGTCAAGGTTCCTCCAGGGACAATCGTATCTGATGCTGAAACTGGCGCGATCATTGCTGACCTGGTGGAGCATGGCCAGCAGGCTGTCATCGCTAAAGGCGGACGCGGCGGACGTGGCAACTCACGTTTCGCTACACCTGCCAATCCGGCTCCTGAACTTTCCGAAAAAGGGGAGCCAGGCCAGGAACGCGAAATCATCATGGAATTAAAGCTGCTTGCTGACGTAGGGCTTGTAGGTTTTCCAAGTGTAGGAAAATCGACATTATTATCCGTTGTGTCAGCAGCCAGGCCGAAAATCGCTGAATATCATTTCACGACTATCGCTCCAAACCTGGGCATGGTTGAAACAGAAGACGGAAGAAGCTTTGTTTTAGCTGATTTGCCAGGTCTTATTGAAGGAGCGCACTCCGGAGTGGGACTCGGACATCAGTTCCTGCGTCATATCGAACGTACAAGGGTCATCATCCATGTAATCGATATGGCTGCGACGGAAGGCCGCGATCCATATGAAGATTATCTGACAATCAATAATGAGTTGAAGGAATATAATTTAAGGCTGACGGAAAGACCGCAAGTCATCGTCGCCAATAAAATGGACATGCCAGATGCGGAAGAGAACCTTAAAGTGTTCAAGGAAAAAGTCGGGGATGAACATCCTGTTTTCCCAATTTCAGCTGTGACGAGGGAAGGCCTGCGTGAATTGTTATTCGCAGTAGCTGACCTGATTGAAAAGACGCCGGAGTTCCCTCTCATTGATGAAGAGGTATTGGAAAAAGACGAAAACCGCGTTATGTACAAGCATGAAAAAGCAGAACAGGAATTCCAGATTACTCGCGAACCGGATGGAACATTTGTTATCTCGGGTGACAGTATAGAAAGGCTGTTCAAAATGACTGATTTTTCAAGAGATGAATCTGTACAAAGGTTTGCCCGCCAGATGCGCGGCATGGGTATTGATGATGCTCTCCGTGAAAGAGGAGCAAAAGATGGAGATACGGTCAAGCTTCTGGAATATGAATTTGAATTCGTAGAGTAGGCCTCAGGTGGTGACAGGGAGTCGATTAGCCAAAAGGCTAATCGGCTTTCCTCTTTAAAGTAGGAAGCATTCTGATGGGGTGATTTGAGATGAAGGAAAATCAAGATAAAAAATTCTATCTCGTTCGGGAAGATGTCCTGCCGGAAGCAATGAAAAAAACGCTTGAGGCAAAGGAAATGATTGAACGGGGCAAAGCGGAGTCGGTCTGGGATGCAGTCCAGAGGGTCGACTTGAGCCGGAGCGCCTTTTACAAATACCGTGATACTGTTTTTCCGTTCCATACGGTTGTGAAAGAGCGGATCATTTCACTGTTTTTTCAGCTTGAAGACCGATCTGGGACACTATCGGAATTGCTGAGCACTGTTGCGGCTACTGGCTGCAATGTTTTGACCATCCATCAGACCATTCCTCTGCAGGGAAGGGCGAATGTGACGCTAAGCTTGAATATCACCGAAATGAGAGTCGAAATGGACGAGATGCTGACAAGGCTGAGAAAAATGGAATTTGTAGAAAAAGTTGAAGTGCTGGGAACAGGCGCTTAAAGATAACAGCAGGGGGAGGTATGGATTTGAAAGTAGGATATCTTGGACCAGAAGCGACGTTTACAGATTACGCAGCCAGGCAGTTGTTTCATGAAGCGGAGCGGATTCCGTTCGTCAGCATACCAGAATGCATGGATGCGGCCACAGAAGGGGAGATTGACGCAGCGATTGTCCCATTGGAAAATTCAATCGAAGGTTCTGTTAACTTAACAGTCGATTACCTTGTCCATGAAACAGATCTCCAGATTGTTGGTGAAGCGGTGGTGCCAATCAGGCAGCATTTGCTGGTACACCAGGACAATTTGGAAAACTGGAGAAATGCGGAGCTAATTTGCAGCCATCCGCACGCACTTGCACAGTGCCATAAGTTTTTACATAAAGAATTTAAAAAAGTACCGCACGAACATATGGCTTCAACAGCCGCAGCGGCCAAATTTGTCAAAGATCATCCGGAACGGAATATCGCGGCGATCGCAAACAGTCTTGCTGCACAAGAATATGAAGGACTGGCCATGGCTCAGCAAAATATCCATGATTATAGTTATAACCATACTGTCTTCGCAGTTCTCACAAAGCCGGAAAACAAGCTTCAACTCGACAAGGGCGAAGATTTCAAGACCAGCTTGATGATCACCCTGCCTTCAGATCAGGCAGGAGCATTGCATCAGGTCCTGTCGGCATTTTCATGGAGGAAGCTCAATCTTTCCAAAATTGAATCCCGCCCGATGAAAACCGGTCTCGGAAAATATTTTTTCATTATTGATATCAATTTTAAAATGGATGACGTCTTGATTCCAGGGGCCATAGCCGAACTGGAGGCACTGGGCTGCACCGTTAAAATGCTCGGAAGCTATTCCAGCCATAAAATATAAAAAGATCCATCAGCCACTGATGGATCTTTTGCATTTCTACTGTTCTAAATCAATAAGGAAATTTGCTTTTCTAAGCGTTTCTTCCGCTTCATCCAGTGCTTTTTCCGTCGGGGCTGAAATGCTGTGCAAGTGGATGCCGTCGGTCAATTCTGATAAATAGGAAGCATTGGTGGATTTTATTTTTTCCATGAACTGCTTCACTTCGTAACGGTTCGAGACCATGATGGAAGCGGTCAGGTCGCCATACACAGGATGCTCGATTTTCACGTCTTTTACCGTTACACCATGATCGACAAGGAGCAAAAGTTCTTCTTCAGTCCTTTCAGGGCCGTGTGAGCAGGCAATGATCCGTTCCGCCTCTGTTGGCCGGGAGGCGTGCATGTATAAATAACCCTGGCTTGTAGCGATGATAGGTTCATTTTTTGCTTTTAGCAGGGTGATATCACCGACAATGACTTGTCTGCTTACGTTCGTAATGGCTGCCAGCTCGCCGCCGGTAATCGGCTCACGGCTTTCCTGCAGGCGCTTCAGGATGAATTCCCGGCGTTCATCCCCAAGGATTTTCGTAGGTTCCTTCATAACCGATCTCTCCTTCGACTTCTTCATTCGTGAATTTTACCATAAATCAGCCTGAAGTTAAACGGCTGCGACCTTTCCAGAGATGACCGCCAGGAGTTTCCCAAGTTCGACCACATCATCGGCTGCAGTAGTCCGCCCGAATGAAATCCTGAAAAATTCCTTTGCTTCTTTGCTATTGATGCCCATTGCCGTCATGGTTCTGGCAGGGCTTAATAGTCCTGTGTGACAGGCTGTCCCGGTTGAAATCGCGAATCCCCTACGGTCACATTCCAGCAGGACAAATTGCCCCTCCACGCCTTTTATGGCCATTCCCACGATTCCTGGCAGCTGATCGTCCCCTTCTACGCCAAATAACTTATATGGGCTTTTTGATCCTGTAAGAAGATCAACAAGAATAGTCCTTAACTCTTTAAGTCGATCATTCTCTGTTTTGATCAGTGAGTGCGCTTTATGGGCAGCAGCGGTCATGGCGGCTATTCCCGGGACATTGACAGTGCCGGGCCTGAAGCCTTTTTCATGCACGGTACCATCAATATATGGCTTCCAGGCAAGCTTCGGATTGACATAGGCGACTCCAGTTCCTTTTGGTCCGTAAAACTTGTGGCCCGAAATAGACAGGGCATCCACGGAACGTGCAAGAGAGTCCATTGGTATCTTTCCAAAGGTTTGCACGCAATCTGTGTGGATCAGGATTCCATTGGTCCTGCAGTATTCAGCGATGTTTTTGACCGGCTGGAGGGTTCCGATTTCCGGGTTGCCATGCTGAATGGAAACGAGCACTGTTTCAGGCCGAACAGCTTTGATAAAGGTGTCAATCTTAATTCTTCCGTCCTCGTCCAATGGCAGGAATGTGATTTCCCAGCCTTCTCCCTCCAGCTTTTTCATCAAATTATAAACTGAGGAATGTTCAGCAGCACCGGTAATAATGTGGCGGCCGTTTTTTCTTTTTGCAGAGAGAAGCGCCATAATCCCAAGAAAATTCCCTTCAGACCCTCCGCTTGTAAAATATATCCCTGCTTCTTCGACATCAAGCAACCTGGCAAATTCCTGTCTGCAGCTCTCAAGGAGATTAGCCGCTGCAGAGCCCGCTTCGTGAAGACTCTGGCTGTTTCCAAAGTACTCTGCCGATGCTTTGATAAAAATATCTGCAGCATCCCGGTCAAGCGGGCATGTAGCAGCATAATCGAAATATTTCATAGGTTCGCTCCTCCGATTTGTTTTAATGATCATTCCCAGGGTCTGTTTCCAGGAAAGTGAAACATGTGCCCCCAAAAAAAAATCCCCGGCATTTCGGTCACAAAAAGCCGGAACATGTGCCCGAAAAGGAAAAATCCCCGGCATTTCGGTAACAAGAAGCCGGAACATGTGCCCGAAAAAGAGAAATCCCCGGCATTATGGTCACAAGAAGCTGGAACATGTGCCCGAAAAAGAAAAATCCTCGGCATTACGGTCACAAGAAGCTGGAACATGTGCCCGAAAAAGCGGTATCCTCAGCTATACGGTCACAAGCTGACAACACGTGAACTGCTTTGCCCCTTTTGCTTTCCTGTATTAGTTTCAAAGAATAAAAGTTCTTGTCAATAGTGTAAAACTGTGTAAATATATATGTCAAGACACCTGTTAATCCAGGAGGCTATCAATCTATGAAACAATATGATGTGATTATTATTGGCAGCGGCATTGCCGCACTGCAATTGGCCAATAAGTTAACGAAGGATTTAAATGTGATGATTCTCACAAAAGAAAATCTGACAAAAGGAAATTCCTATCTTGCACAAGGCGGGGTGGCCGCAGCCGTTGCTCCGGGGGACGATCCTTACTTACATTATCTCGACACAATGGAAGCGGGAGCGCACCACAATAATGCCAAAGCTGTATTGGAAATGACGAAAAAGGCTCCTGAGCTGATCAATGGTTTATGGCAGTCAGGTTGCCGTTTTGATGAAGATGAAAATGGTAATCTGCTTTTGGGAATGGAAGGAGCACACAGTGAAAAGAGGATTGTCCACAGCGGGGGTGACGAGACAGGCAGGCATATGGTCGAGTTTCTGATTTCTGATCTAGCCTCCAATATAACCGTTGAACAATCGACTTTTGTTTATGACCTTATTTTAAATCAGGAAAAATCAAGATGTATCGGGGTGAAGGCGAAGCTGCCAGATGGATCAAATGAGATTTACCTTGCTCCACATGTGGTGCTGGCAACGGGCGGTTGTGGCCAGATTTTCTCTTTTACTTCCAATGCAGAAACGGCAAGCGGTGATGGAATTGCCCTTGCCTATAGAGCAGGGGTTGAATTGGCGGATATGGAGTTTGTCCAGTTCCACCCGACACTGTTATATGTGGATGGAAAGACGAGGGGGCTTATTTCGGAAGCAGTCAGGGGCGAAGGTGCGCTGCTGGTCACTGAAGATGGCAAACAAATCATGGCAGGCATTCATCCTTTAAAGGACCTGGCACCGAGGCATATTGTTTCGCAAACAATCTATGATTATTCTCGAAGAGGAATTCAAATTTATTTGGATATATCCTACATTGAGGATTTCAGCTCGAGGTTTCCCACGATCAGCAAGCTATGCACTCAGCATGGGATAGACATGGAAAAAGGTCTGATTCCTGTCGTTCCCGGCAGTCATTTTATCATGGGAGGAATTAAGACAGATTTGCAGGGACGAACAAGCATCCCAGGATTGTATGCAATCGGTGAGGCAGCGTGTACCGGCATCCACGGGGCGAATAGACTGGCAAGCAATTCTCTATTGGAAGGAATGTTTGTCGGCGGCAATCTCGCTGATTGGATCAACAGCCAACGGGCTGACAAGGAGACTGGCAACAATCTGCCTGTTCATGTAAAAACCTTTTTCGCTGGTAAACTGCCGGTTCCTGACATGCTAAAACAAACCATGATGGACAGAGCCGGGATTGTAAGGACTAAGGAACAGCTCACCCTTCAGGCTGAATGGCTTGCTCAATTTAATCACGATAAGTGGCTGGACGCTGACCTGGACCACTTATCGCCAGCACAATTAATCAGCCTGTTTATGTATATTACCGCCACCTTGGTCACCCAGTCTGCATTGGAGCGGACAGAGAGCAGGGGCGGTCATTATCGTGAAGATTTTCCATATGAAGATAATGCCAATTGGATGAAAAAACAAATCATCCATCAGCGAAAAAACCGAAAGGATGGTAAGCATGAATTCAATCAAACTGCGCTTGCTACTTGAACAATTTTTCATTGAAGATATCGGCGAGCGTGACGTCACCAGTGAATTGATTTTCGCAAATGAAAGTAAGGGAATCCTGGTGTTCATTGCGAAGGATGAAGGGGTTTTCTGCGGAGAGCAGATTATCGATCTTGGTTTCAGGCTGATGGATGAGAACAGCCAGGTTACCATGAAGGTAAAGGATGGCGAAAAGGTTGGCAAAGGTCAGGAACTGGCGTTGATTACCGGCAAGGTTTCCGCACTATTAAAAGCGGAAAGAGTCGTTTTGAACCTCGTGCAGCGAATGAGCGGAATAGCCACAAAAACAAACGAAGCTGTAAAAGCATTGGACAGCACGAAGACAAGGATTTGTGATACACGAAAAACAACCCCCGGCCTGCGGATGCTTGAAAAATATGCAGTTCGATGCGGTGGCGGGTTCAATCATCGTTACGGCTTGTATGACGCGGTTATGATCAAGGACAACCATATCTCTTTTGCGGGCTCGATCAGCAAGGCAGTGGAAGCAGTCAGGTCAAACCTTGGACATATGGTGAAAGTAGAGGTGGAAATCGAAACAAAGGAGCAGCTGCTTGAAGCGATTGAAGCGAAAGCAGATTGCATCATGTTCGATAACCGCACGCCGGAACAAATTGAAGAATGGATTGGCTATGTACCGGAAGGAATAGCAACCGAGGCCTCCGGCGGCATCACGCTCGATACACTGCATAGCTACAGGAGTTGCGGAGTTGATTATATATCACTGGGATTCCTCACGCACTCTGTAAAATCATTGGATATTAGCGCAAAGGTCATGGCTGAAACGAAAGGGGATGTACAATATGAATATATTGGAGGCGCTCGAAGCTAAATCAAAAATGCTCCCTGAGAAATACCGGAACATGTCGGTTCAGGAGCTTGAGGGCATGATTAAGGACATTAAGGGGAAAATGGGCAAAAAGCTGTTCATACCTGGTCATCATTATCAAAAAGATGAAGTCATCAAATTTGCCGATGCGACAGGCGATTCACTGAAACTTGCCCAGCTGTCTGCCGATAACAGGGAAGCGGAGCATATTGTTTTTTGCGGAGTTCATTTCATGGCCGAGACGGCTGACATTTTAACAACTGAAAATCAGAAGGTCTACCTGCCGGATATGAGAGCCGGATGTTCAATGGCAGATATGGCTGATATTTACCAGACAGAACGCGCCTGGGATTACCTGCAGGTGCTGTTTGGAGATACGATTTTGCCATTGACCTATGTCAATTCTACTGCAGCAATTAAATCATTTGTCGGCGCTAATGGCGGAGCTACCGTTACATCCTCAAACGCCGAGAAGATGGTTCGCTGGGCTTTTTCAAAAAAAGAGCGTCTGCTTTTCCTTCCAGATCAGCACTTGGGCCGGAATACGGCTTTTAACATTGGAATTGGGCTTGATGAAATGGCCGTTTACAATCCGATTGAAAATATTCTTGAGTATGATGGCCCTCTTGAAAAGGTAAAAGTGATTCTTTGGAAAGGACATTGTTCGGTACATGAAAATTTCACGGTGGAAAATATCGCGGATGTTCGGGCAGCATATCCTGATATGAAAGTCATTGTCCATCCAGAATGCCGTCATGAGGTAGTGGCATTGTCAGACATGGCAGGATCAACGAATTATATTATTGAGGCAATTGAAGCGTCGCTTGCAGGCTCATCGTGGGCGATTGGTACCGAAATGAATCTGGTAAACCGGCTGATTTCCCAGCATCCAGATAAAAAAATCATTTCATTGAATCCTCATATGTGTCCGTGCTTGACGATGAACAGGATTGACCTCCAGCACCTTGCCTGGAGTCTGGAATCGGCTATCCAGGGTCAGGAAATCAACCTCATAAAAGTCGATGAAGAAACAGCATTCAACGCAAAGCTTGCCCTGAATCGCATGCTTGTGCAATCATAATTGAAGTCCTTCCCATATCGGGAAGGATTTTTTTTATGGGAAAAGCTTAATCTTACGGCGAAAAACATATTTATTTACATAGAAGCATAAGTTTTTTTGAAGATTGTTAGCAATTTGCCCACACCAACATAGAATATATGGACTTATGCCATAGGAGGGAATCAGAGTGAAAATCCATATCGTACAGAAAGGGGATACTCTTTGGAAGATCGCCAAAAAGTACGGCGTGAACTTTGAAGAGCTGAAACAGATGAACGCCCAGCTCAGCAACCCTGATATGATTATGCCCGGTATGAAAATAAAAGTTCCAACTGGTGGAGGCACAATAAAGAAAGAAGCTCCCATCGCAGGTGGAACGCCTCAAGCAAAAATCAATATGGGTGGCAAAAAGGAAATGCCGATTGCCAAAGAGAAACCAATGCCAATTCCAGAAGTAAAGAAAGAAGCACCAAAAGAGGCTCCTGTTAAGGAACAGCCGAAGGTGGAAATGCCTAAACCTGCTCCAAAGGAAGAGCCAGTTAAACCATATAAACCTAAAATGCCTGTACAAATCAAGCCGGAAATTGATATTAACAATTACTATATGATGAATATGGCTAATATGCAGCTCCCGCCACAGCCAAAACCACAGCCAAAACCACAGCCAAAGCCACTGCCAAAAGCCCAGCCAAAAGCGGAGCCGCAGCTCCCGCCAAAACCAACTAACATTTTCCCGGAATTTAAACCAGAGGCTAAGCAAATCAAACCACAGGTAAAATCGGAACTTAAGCCCCTGCCTCCAAAAGCAGAGGTAAAGCCAAATGTAAAATCAGAAATTAAACCAGATATAAAAATTGAAAAGAATGCTTACATGGATGAATCACCATCAATGATGCCATTCGTTCAAGGAGGTTACCAGCAGCCTATGATCCCATACCCATATAATTGTTATCCAGGTGCACCTTCAATGTCAGGTCCTGCTTATGGTTATCCAGGAACCCAACAAATGCCATACCCTCAGGTGCAGGGAATTTCCCAGTATCCAGATATGATGCCTAACATGGCATTGCCGGCAGAGGACATGGAATCCTCATCTTTCGCAAATATGCAGAGCCCGGTAATGGGTGAAAACATGCCACATTATGCTCCACCGCAGATGACTGGACCGACTTTTTATGGGGTGCCTATTTCACCTGTTATGCCTGGCCCAGGCTACATCCCTCAGCCGCAACAAATGCCATATATGCCGCAGGTCGGCGGAATGATGGATAATCAGCCAATGCCACAAGTAGGCGGCATGATGGAGGATGAATCATCTGAAATGCCAATGATGCCTCAGATGCCGCAAGTCGGCGGGATGATGCAGGGTCAGATGCCGATGATGCAGCAGGTCGGTGGAATGATGGAAAACCAAATGCCGCAGGTCGGCGGGATGATGCAGGGTCAGATGCCGATGATGCCGCAGGTCGGTGGAATGATGGAAAACCAAATGCCGCAAGTCGGCGGGATGATGCAGGGTCAAATGCCGATGATGCCGCAGGTCGGTGGAATGATGGAAAACCAAATGCCGCAGGTCGGCGGGATGATGCAGGGACAAATGCCAATGATGCCGCAAGTCGGTGGAATGATGGAAAACCAAATGCCGCAGGTCGGCGGAATGATGCAGGGACAAATGCCGATGATGCCACAAGTCGGTGGAATGATGGAAAACCAAATGCCGCAGGTCGGCGGAATGATGCAGGGACAAATGCCTATGATGCCGCAGGTCGGTGGAATGATGGATAATCAAATGCCGCATGTAGGCGGAATGATGGATAATCAAATGGCACCTCAAGTCGGCGGAATGATGCAGCCTCCAATGATGCCTAAGCAAGTTCCAGGTGCTGTTGCTGGAGGCGATTGCGGGTGTGGCGGCACAATGGGCAGCCATTATGGTATGATGGGTCCTGGAATGAACCCATACCAAATGATGACTTACGGCGGCTATCCAGGTGCACCAGGAATGCATATGTACCCTCACCATGGCTACCCAATGGGCATGGGACCGCAGGGATTTATGAACCCTTATGAAGCAGGTCCAATGGGTGGAGGATACGGAATGCCAATGCCTAGATATAATGACGAAGAGAGCAATGAATATTAACATCAGGAGAGGGGGAGACGATTATTTTTTCAATCGTCTCTTCTCTTATTTCAACAGCGAACTGGATGTCAAAATTCATGGCATGAAACAGTTGAGGGGCAATGTCTATCTTGTTGAAACAGAGGACACCCGCCTCATTTTAAAAGGATATAAAGATTTACGAAAATTAAAGATCCAGGAGGCATTTGCTTCCTCATTGAGGCAAACCGGCTTTGCCTCCTCATACAGATTTTTAAGGATGAACACAACTCTTCAATTCCAGGGTTTATTTTACGGCTTTATTGAGTACATTGACCATCATGAAAATCGATTTGATTATGGGGAACAGGCGGACAGAAAAGAAGGAATCACGCTCCTGGATAAATTCCATGAACATACTTCATTGCTGGCACCTTCCTATGCAGGGATGCTTCCTAAAGCGGATTTGGCAAGAAAATGGGATCATCGAAAGAACGAATTCACCAAAAATTTGCAAGCTGTCCATTTTTATGTGAACAACGCCATCACAGATGAGCTCCTGGATTGGGCCGATGTTTCGTTAACACATTTTGATGCTTCAAAAAAAGAGCTTGAACAAGAACCGCCAGCAATCCTTCATGGCGATGTTGCCCATCATAATTTTCTTCGATCAAAAGAGGGAAAGCTGTATTTAATTGATTATGATTTGATCAGCCTGGGCCCGAGAGCGTACGATATGCTCCAGTATGCCAATCGAATCCTGCCCTTTCTGGACTGGGAATTTGACTCTCTGAAAAAAATCGGTCATTTTAAAAAATGGCTCGGTTATGAATCGTTTTTATACGGCCTATTGTACCCGGCAGATATCCTGAGGGAATGGAACAGGATGTTCAGAGAAAGAAATCATTTATCACCAAACAGACTTTCTCCTCTGATTGATATGACGATAAACCAGTTCCAGCAAAGAAAAAAATTCCAGGTAGATGTTAAATCCCAGCTTAATACTTGGAAGTGATTTGGACGTATCTGTCAGAATGAAAACCCATCCCCATCCGCACTCTAATAAATGAGCATTAAGAAGAATGCTCATTTTAGCTAGGATGGGGGTTTTTCGTTTGAACAAGAAAATGATGTTCGTTCCTTTAGCCTCACTGCTTGCGTTAGGTCTGACAGCCTGCAACGGAAATAATGAGGCATCTGTTCAAAGTACGAACAGGAACCAGGCCCAGCCACTTGGTTATTATTCGAATGAAAAAGGAAACGAAGTCGATGTAATGGATGACAGGGAAGGGGCACTTACGGAGCTATTTGACCATAATTTTGGCAAAGAAGGTGCCGCTGAAGAAAGTCGCAAGCGAAAGATGCTTCAGTCGAGGGATGAAAATGGGAATCCTCCAAACCCGACCGTTCCGCGTTCAGATCATGACCATAATTTTTTTCAAAAAGACAATAAATACAGCCGAGGAGATCTGAATTACCATGGACATTTAAGTGAGCACAGAGGGAGCGGCAAGGCAGGTATTTATTCCAATACCGGACAGGATAACAAACTTGCACGCAAGGTCTCGCTTGCAGCAGAGTCTGTCGATAATGTCGATAAGGTGAGGTCCGTACTGTTCGGCCGCGAAGTTGAAATTGCGGTATCCTACAAGGATAAGTCGCTGAAAAAACAAACAGATAAGAAA
The DNA here is from genome assembly GCF_023714225.1 of Mesobacillus sp. MER 48. NCBI lineage: Bacteria > Bacillati > Bacillota > Bacilli > Caryophanales > Bacillaceae > Mesobacillus > Mesobacillus sp. MER 48. Next base: position 1,016,803 of record NZ_JAMAUR010000001.1, on the reverse strand, counting down.
ATTAAAAAAGCAGTACTGCCATATACCGAAGGCAGGGAACTTCGCATCATCGAGGATGAGGGAACCTTCAGCAGGACAAGGAATATTGATTATGACCGAAAAAATGGCAATCCGCGTGAAAGCATCAATATCAATCCTTGATAAATAATAGAAGGCAGATCACGATCTTGCCTTCTATTTTTATGCTCAAAGAAACATTTTTTGATCGAGCTTGGACAATAATCACATCAATGAGCAGATAAACAAGGCCAGAGCCGATTTATCATAACAATAATCGCATTAATGAGCAGATAAACAAGGCCAGAGCCGAATTATCGATACAATAATCACATTAATGTGCAGATAAACAAAGTCAGAGCCGAATTATCGTCACAAAAGTTCCATATATTCCTTCAATGTACCGATAATTTAAGTTAATTCTGCTTTTTCTTCATAATTAACACTTTTAAACTCCGATAATTTGTGGACGTGCCTTTATCTACCCTTAATGTCCGCTAATCTGCAAACAAACACTAGTTTTTTCAACATCATCCTCATTCAACCCAATCCTTCTATAACGGTATTCAAAAGCAATTATTCCAAGCAATACAGCAAAGGGATAATTAAAAGTCGATTGGCTATACTAGTAGTGAAAAAGAATTTAAACACTTTTGGCAAATAAGAGAGGTGGACGGCAATGGCTTCAATCAATTTAATCAAAGCGTTCAGCACTGCTGTATTGCTCCTAATCAGTTTATCAGGGGCTGGTCCAGTACTTCCCCCAGGGCAGGTTCATGCTGAGAAGCCTGGTGAAGCAGTCCATGAATTCAATGAACCTCTTAAGGTCACAATCATTTTGCAGAGAATCTATCTTGATGGTGAAATGAGTGAGGAAAAGGTCGTGGAGACGGTTTGGTCGTTAGAAGATTTTTGGGCTAAATATGATAAATGGCAGCTTGTAGATATGGATGCAAAGATGGCGGTATTCAGGCAGGATGTTGATGATATTTCACCGCTTCTGAAGGCAAATGGATATTTCGGCCTGTCAGATGAAGGGGTACTGACTATTTTTAATGGAAGGCCTGATGGTTCGAATATTATTCAATCGTTCTTCCAAATCGACCTTGGCAGACTTGAGAGCATCAAGCGGGATCAATTGAAAAAGGGAATTCCGATCCGCAGTAAACAATGCTATGAGGAGGTCTTGGAGACCTTTAAACCATATACGGTGAAAGACTTACATTGAAGAGCCGGGATGACTGGCTCTTATTTGCGTTTTCCAAGGTTTCTTAGAGATTTTATTACTGGATAAGAAAGTATAATATATCCACTTAGATTAGAGCAGCTCGAGACGTTTGTCTAGCTGCGGCTCCTAACTCCTCGAGTCGCTTCGGTCCTGCCAATGAAGTCAAAAGAACGACTTCACTGTCAGGCCCTCCAGCGCTTGTCGGAGTTGGGCAGTCGCCTCCGCTTTTCGTTTTCGGTCCGCCCGATGAAGTCAAAGAGCGACTTCACCGGGCGGCCCTCCAACGCTTGTCGGGGCTGACCAAGGCGCTTGCGCTTTTCTTATAAATGATCATACGTTCGCCTTTTTGCATATTTTTGTTCATACCTTTAAAAAGAGTATGTTAAAATGAGTTACAGCAAAGCAGAGGGGCGAGAGTATTGTATGAATTCATAAAAGGTACCGTCGATTTTGTCGGTCCTGAATATATAGTGGTTGAAAACGGGGGTATTGGCTATCAAATAATGACGCCAAATCCTTTTGTGTTCACAAAAGAAGCAGGCAAAGAGGTTTGTATTTTTACATATCATTATGTCCGTGAAGACCTCATTTCGCTTTACGGGTTCAAGACCCGGGAAGAAAAGGCGCTTTTCACCAGGCTTTTGAATGTTTCCGGCATCGGGCCGAAAGGGGCACTGGCCATCCTTGCGTCGGGAGAACCGGGCCAGGTGGTCCAGGCGATAGAAAATGAGGATGAATCGTTCCTGGTCAAGTTTCCTGGAGTAGGCAAGAAGACTGCGAGACAAATGATTCTTGATCTAAAAGGAAAATTGCATGACCTGGTTCCAGATTACTTCCCTAATCTATTCAATGCTGATGAGGTGGCTGCGACAATTTCCCAGTCCAATGAGTTCGATGAAGCGCTACTGGCATTAAAGGCACTTGGTTACTCGGAAAAGGAAATCCGCAAAATCACACCAGATTTGAAAAAGGAACAATTGACAACAGACCAATACATCAAAAAAGCATTGCAAAAGCTTTTAAAGTAAACTAAGTGATAACAGACCAGTTGACCAGCAGGTTCGATTATCCAGCATAAAGAGGTGAAAACAGATGGAAGAACGAATCATCTCCAGTGAAGCGGGCGACCAGGATCTTTCATTTGAGCAAAGCCTGCGTCCCCAGACTCTAAGACAATATATCGGCCAGGATAAAGTGAAGGCCAATCTTGAGGTGTTTATTAAAGCGGCAAAAATGAGGCGTGAAACGCTTGACCATGTACTCCTCTATGGGCCACCCGGCCTGGGAAAGACTACACTGGCAGCGATCATCGCCAATGAAATGGGTGTCAATCTAAGGACAACCTCAGGGCCGGCGATTGAAAGACCTGGTGATTTAGCGGCTATTTTGACTGCTCTGGAACCTGGCGATGTTCTGTTCATTGATGAAATTCACAGGCTGCCGAGAACGATTGAAGAAGTGCTTTACCCAGCAATGGAGGATTTCTGCCTTGATATCGTCATCGGAAAAGGGCCGAGTGCCCGTTCTGTCCGGCTTGATCTGCCCCCATTCACGCTCGTTGGTGCGACAACCCGTGCTGGTTCTCTGTCAGCACCATTAAGAGACAGGTTTGGAGTATTGAGTCGTTTGGAATACTATAATGAGGTACAGCTAACTGATATTGTGGTCAGGACAGCTGAACTTTTGGAGACGGAAATTGACTGGCTTGCGGCCCAGGAACTCGCGAGAAGATCGCGGGGGACACCAAGGATCGCCAATCGCCTGTTGAAGCGTGTGCGTGACTTTGCGCAGGTGCGGGGCAATGGTGCGGTCGAGGAAACACTTGCCCGGGAAGCATTGGAGCTCATGCAGGTCGACCGTTTGGGCCTTGACCATATAGACCATAAATTGCTTAAGGGCATCATTGAAAAATACCGAGGCGGCCCGGTCGGTTTAGAGACGATTTCTGCTACGATCGGAGAAGAATCTCAGACCATAGAAGATGTTTACGAACCCTACCTATTGCAGATCGGGTTTTTGCAAAGGACCCCAAGGGGAAGAATTGTAACGGAGGCTGTATACCGACATTTTGAAATGGAGGTGCCAGAACGATGACAGGAGCAGCGAAATTCGTCATGATCGCCGGAGCAGTCATCTTCATCATTGGCTTCATTATGCAGTTTATCAATATAGGAAGATTGCCAGGGGACATTGTCATTAAAAAAGGAAACACAACCTTTTACTTTCCAATTGTCACTTCCATTCTGGCAAGTATCATCTTATCAGCGATCTTTTACTTGATCGGCCGATTCAGATAATCAAGGATCATTAAAAATTTATAGAAACTTAGTAAGGGTGACATCATGAAAGTAGATATGTTTGATTTTCATTTGCCGGAGGAACTGATTGCCCAGACTCCGCTTGAACAAAGAGCGGAAAGCAGACTGATGGTTTTGAATAAAGAAACGGGCAGCTTGGAACATGATATTTTCAAGAACATTAAAAACTATCTTATGCCAGGTGATTGCCTCGTCCTGAATGATACCAAGGTGCTTCCTGCAAGGCTTTTTGGCTTGAAAGAGGATACCGGAGCAAAGATTGAAGTGCTGCTTCTGAAACAGCTTGAGGATGATGAGTGGGAAACGCTTGTTAAACCGGCGAAAAGAGTGAAGGAAGGCACGAAAATCACTTTTGGCGACGGCCTTTTGACAGCGGTATGCACCGGAGAAGCCGAGCATGGCGGCAGGAACATGAAGTTCTCCTATGAAGGCATTTTCTATGAAGTACTCGAACAGCTTGGAGAAATGCCGCTTCCTCCTTATATCAAAGAGCAGCTGGAGGATAAGGACAGGTACCAGACGGTTTACGCAAGGGAAAGAGGATCTGCTGCGGCGCCGACTGCAGGCTTGCATTTTACAGAGAGCCTGTTGGAAGATATCAAGGAGATGGGCGTCCATATCGCTTTTATTACTCTCCATGTCGGACTGGGAACGTTCAGGCCTGTGAGTGTTGATTCCATCGAGGAGCACGATATGCACTCAGAATTTTACCAGGTAACCGAAGGTACGGCATTGCTTTTAAACACAGTTCGTGAACAGGGCGGCAGAATCATCACAGTGGGAACGACATCGACTCGGACACTGGAAACGATCGCCACAGCGAATGATGGTAAATTTGTCGCTGAAAATGGCTGGACAAGCATCTTCATCTATCCTGGTTATGAATTCAAGGCTATCGATGGGATGATCACCAATTTCCATTTGCCGAAGTCTACACTGATCATGCTGATCAGCGCTTTGGCTGGACGGGAAAATGTCCTGAATGCCTATAATAAAGCAGTTGAGGAAAAATATCGCTTTTTCAGTTTCGGAGATGCGATGCTGATTCTATAGTAAAAAACACATTAAATGAACTTTGGACTTCTGGAAGGAGCTTGAACATTGTCAGCAATCCGTTACGAATTAATTAAAACTTGTAAGCAGACAGGAGCGAGGCTAGGGCGGGTGCATACACCTCATGGCTCTTTCGAAACCCCTGTCTTCATGCCCGTTGGAACCCTGGCGACAGTCAAAACGATGTCACCTGAGGAATTGGTCCAGATGGGTGCCGGGATTATCCTGAGCAACACCTATCATCTTTGGCTGAGACCAGGCCATGAAATCGTCAAAGAAGCTGGAGGCCTCCATAAATTCATGAACTGGGACCGCGCGATTCTCACTGATTCAGGTGGTTTCCAGGTATTCTCTTTAAGCGAGTTCAGAAAAATCGAAGAAGAGGGCGTCCACTTCCGCAACCATTTGAATGGTGACAAGCTATTTCTTTCCCCTGAAAAGGCGATGGAGATTCAGAACGCTCTTGGATCCGATATCATGATGGCTTTTGATGAGTGCCCGCCATATCCAGCGGAATATGATTATATGAAAAAGTCAGTCGAAAGGACATCCCGCTGGGCCGAGCGCTGCCTGACAGCACATCAGCGTCAGCAGGACCAGGGATTATTCGGGATTGTCCAGGGCGGTGAATACGAAGAACTGAGGAAGCAGAGTGCAAAGGACCTGGTTTCTATGGACTTTCCTGGCTATGCAGTTGGCGGCCTGTCAGTCGGAGAACCGAAGGATGTCATGAACAGGGTACTAGAATTCACCACTCCATGGCTGCCATCCGACAAGCCTCGCTACCTGATGGGAGTTGGCTCACCGGATTCCTTGATTGATGGCGCCATCAGAGGTATCGATATGTTTGATTGCGTATTGCCTACACGTATCGCCCGGAATGGCACGCTGATGACAAGCGAGGGCAGGCTGGTTGTCAAGAACGCCAAGTTCGCGCGTGATTTTGGCCCATTGGATCCGAACTGTGACTGCTATACTTGCAAAAATTACAGCAGGGCATACATCCGTCATTTGATTAAAACGGATGAAACATTCGGAATTAGACTTACTTCTTATCATAATCTTCATTTTCTGATAAACTTAATGGAGCAGGTCAGACAGGCGATTCGTGAAGACCGTCTGGGGGATTTTAGAGATGAGTTTTTTGAGCAGTATGGTTTCAATAAGCCTAACGCCAAAAACTTCTAAATAAACTGCTTTTTAATGAGGCTGTTCTGGCATCAAAAGCTTCGGCAGCCTTGACCATGAAAGGAGGGGAAACGAATGGAAGGATTGGTAGGTACAGTATTCCCGTTATTGCTGATGTTTGTATTATTTTACTTCTTGTTGATCCGCCCGCAGCAAAAGAGGCAAAAAGCGGTTCAGCAAATGCAGAGTGACCTGCAAAAAGGGGATAAGGTAGTCACGATCGGCGGTTTGCATGGAATCGTTGATGGAATTGATGAAGGTACTGTTGTCATCAAATGTGGTGACGGAAGCCGTCTTACATATGACCGCGCGGCAATCCGCGACGTCAAAGAATCAGCGGGCGTATAATGTAAAGCGGATGCGCTCTTAACAGATTCAGAATGTAAAATGTTTTACTTGCGAAAAAAGAAGCGGACTTTTGCCCGCTTCTTTTTTATGCTTTAGAGGTGCCGCCTACGATGTTCACCCCGAGTATGCCGCCCATCATCGCGGTGAGGATGTAACAAACATGGTAGATGACTTGTTCCAGCGAAAATAGACTGTCATATCCCAGATACTGAAACAAGAAAATAATCAGGGAATAAGCCAGGCCTGTTCCTCCTCCAATTATCCACCCTTTCTCTTTGCCGTTCCCGCCGGTGATAAATCCCCCGATAAAAATCGATAAAAATGAGATGGATGTCATCACGTATTGAAGCGATGATTCCTGGACTGAAGTGAATTTCAGCAGAAGTGAAAATATAAAACTGCTCACGATTGCCAATAAAAAAATGGCAATCACTCCGTAAAGGACGGCCCTGCCCAAACTTTTCGATTCCATTAACCCCTCTCCTCTCTAGTCTCTGTTCCCCTGCAACCGGGAAAACCCTAGTACAAGCATATTCAGGTAAATGGACAATTAGAATCAGATTTTCATTAACAGTCAGTTGAAAAAGCAGAAACTGTCAGTATTTTTTCAGCGGAAAATAAAACACTAAGGAGGAATGCTTTAAGAAGAAGGGCGGGGGAAAAGTGGAACAGTACTTCATCATCCTTTTTAGGACATTGCTCCTTTACTTATTAATCCTGTTGATTTTTCGTTTAATGGGAAAAAGGGAAATCGGTGAATTGAGCATCCTTGATTTGGTTGTCTATATCATGATCGCTGAGATGGCTTCCCTGGCCATAGAAAACACGAAAGATCCGTTGATTAATACCCTTCTCCCAATCAGTATTCTTGTCATTATCCAGATTACATTGGCACTCCTTTCTCTCAAAAGCAAAAAGTTCAGGGATATTGTAGATGGAAAGCCGACAATCATTATTAATAATGGGAAGATTGATGAAAAGGCAATGCGATCGCAAAGGTATAACTTTGACGATCTGCTGCTTCAATTACGGGAAAAAGATGTTGGAGACATTTCCGATGTGGAGTATGCCATATTAGAGCCGTCTGGTACCCTATCTATATTCCAGAAAAATTATGATGATCAGCAGGACAACAGCAGTCTGGCCCTGCCGCTGATCATCGATGGCGAGGTTCAGGAAGATAATCTTGATATGATCGACAAATCAAGATCCTGGATGCTGGAGAAACTTAGGAATAAGGGGTATGAAGATCCCGGCGAGATCTCTTTTTGCAGCTACCAAAACGGAAAATTTTATATCGATCTCAAAGATAAATAAAAACGTGGATTCATTGTCCACGTTTTTTAACTATACGTCCTTCTAAAAAAAGACATTAGGACTGACCGCAGTTTCATAAGCTCATTTTTCCTGATTAAACCAAGAGCAACTGACAGTGAGAAATAGAGGGTTGTAACCGCTCCAGCATTGGCAAGAATTCTTAATGATAGTCCCAGCTCTTCACCCTGCCAATCCCAGAGCAGGAAACCCAATGAGCCAGAAAGAATGATGATGGTAAATAACTTTAAATAATCTTTTACATAAAAGCTGAAGGAAACAGCCTTAAGCATCGTCGCAAAATGGAGAAGGGTAATCAGGACGATTCCCATGACCATTCCCAGGGCGACTCCATTGATGCCAAACGCAGGCTGGCTTGCCAGAAGGAAGATGACTGCGGTTTTTGCCAGGTTTCCGATCAGGCTGTTAATCATCGCTGCCCTTGCCAAATCAAGAGCCTGCAGTGCTGCCTGCAGCGGACCCTGGAAATAGTAGAACAGGAAGAATGGAGCCATCAGCTTGATGAATTGAGAACCATTTGAACTCCCGTACATTAACGTCATCAAAGGCTCAGCAAGTACATATAACACCACGATCGCAAGGCCGCCTGTTAATAAGGAGAAGCGCAATGATTGCTGAAGGAGGTGCTCAATCACCTTCATGTTCTTTTTTGAGTTCGCTTCACTGATTGCCGGAACAAGGGATGTGGACAGAGAATAGGTGATGAAGGAAGGCAATAACAGCAGCGGCATTGCGAAACCTGTCAATGCTCCATATTGTTTGGTAGCAGCAACAGCTGCCACACCGGCTATCGCAAGACTGTGAGCAACTACGATAGGTTCGAAAAACCAGGAAACTGAGCCAATCATTCTTGAACCGGTTGTTGGCAAAGCAATCCTCATTAATTCATTGAAGGTCGATTTTCCAGAATGGACAAACCCGAAAAAATTCTTCCGCAGCCGGAACTTTTTCCTGAGCTTAAAGGTGGTCATTAAATAAATCAAGGAAATTAGCTCCCCAATCACTGAAGCGATCATGGCACCTGCCGCAGCATATTCAATCCCATAAGGCATGAAGGTTTTTGTCAAAACAGCGATCAAGGTGATCCTTACAAGTTGTTCGATTACCTGGGATATGGCAGATGGCCTCATATTCTGCCGGCCCTGGAAGTAGCCGCGAAGAACGGAGGATACGGCCACAATCGGAACTATCGGCGCAATCGCCAATAGCGGCCACTGCGTTCTTGGATCTGTGAACAATGTTTCCGATAAGTATGGTGCAAGCAGGATGAGAGCAGGTGTAAATAAGATGGACAGTGAGACGGTCGTAGCCAGAGAAACGACAAGAATCTTCTTGATTTTTCGGGAATCACCCTTTGCCTCAGCTTCTGCCACATTTTTGGAAATCGCGACCGGGAGGCCCAGCTGGGTAATCGTCACAACGAGCACCATGGTAGGGAAGGCCATCATATAGAGGCCAACACCCTCTTCGCCAATAAAGCGGGCAATGACAATTCGATTTATAAAACCAAGGACCCTTGTGATGAGCCCGGCTATAAGTAAAATAAATGTTCCTTTTAAAAACTTCGACATTCCGCTCCCTGCCTTCTCAAAAATGCATATTTCATATACAATTAACTATATGCAGGAAAGTGGACAAAGCATGACAAGGTTAAAACATTAAACCAGAAAATTTGAACGAGGAGGCCAGATGATGGAAAAAAGCCATCAGTATGGACGGTATTACAAGCAAGTGAAGCCGGCTCTTGAAAGCAAAATCGAAGAATTCAAAATATTCGGTTATGACCAGGTGAATGGACCTGATCTATGGGCATACCTGACCAAGAAAAAGTGGAAAAAACCAAAAGAAGACATCCAACTATATGAAATTGTTGCTGATATCTTATCTGCAAAAATCGGTGACGTCATGAATTTCACAACAGTTGAAGCTTTCAAACTTGGAGATATTGCATTCGATAACGAAGAAGAGATGAAGGAATTGTTGAAGTAGCATTAAGTTTGTAATAGAACCCGAAAAAGACGGAACCCGATTTTTTCTTCTCATGTAAAGCTTTCCTGATGAAGAGAACGGAAAAAGCCTAATTGACAGTTTTTTTAAACTGATACATAATTAGTATGCTATAAATTGGTTAAAGTTTTTTCATTAAGTCTTTTTTTTATTTGTCTGGCAGCATGTGTTTTTGTGCGAAGAATAAGGAGGATTTATACATAATGGTTAAACGCAGCCGCATCTTGGCCTTCTTTTTGCTGGTTATTTTAATCGGAAGTGCCATGGGTGCAACAACCCAGAATATATTGAAGAATATCAACCTTGGTCTTGATCTTCAGGGAGGCTTTGAAGTTCTTTATGAAGTCTCGCCTCTGCATGGAAAAGAAGGACAAAAAGTTGACCGGGAAACCTTGAAGAGTACTGCGGAAGCACTTGAACGCAGGGTTAACGTTCTAGGTGTCAGTGAACCGAACATCCAGATAGAAGGGGATGACCGGATCCGCGTCCAGCTTGCTGGTGTCAAGGATCAGAACAAAGCCCGTGAAATCCTTTCTACCGAAGCGAATCTTACCTTCCGTGACGTGAACGACCGCATCATGATGGATGGAAGTGACCTGGAGGAAAACGGTGCAAAGCAGAGCTTTGACCAGCAAAACAAACCTAGTATTTCAATCACTTTAAAAGATGGGGACCAGTTCGGTGAAATCACGAAGCAAATTCGTGATATGGCTCCTGAAAATCAACTGATTATCTGGCTTGATTTCGAGGAAGGAAAGGATTCCTACAAGGAAGAAAGGATGAAGCCTGATCCTAAATTCCTTTCCAATCCTAATGTAGATAAAATCCTGAATCAGAAAAATGTTGAAATTACCGGTAATTTCACAATCGAAGAAGCCCAGCAGCTTGCCTCTTTGCTGAACGCAGGCTCATTGCCGGTCAATCTAAAAGAAACATACTCAACATCTGTAGGCGCCAAGTTCGGTGAACAGGCATTGGATGAAACAATATTCGCAGGAATCATCGGTGTCCTTGCTGTATTCGTCTTTATGCTGGTTTTATATCGTTTGCCTGGTATAGTGGCAGCTATTACTTTATCTATCTACGTTTACCTAATCCTGCTCGTATTTGACTGGATGCACGGCGTCCTCACACTTCCGGGTATTGCCGCATTGATCCTTGGTGTGGGAATGGCTGTAGACGCCAATATCATCACCTATGAACGGATCAAAGAGGAATTGAAGGTTGGACGGAATATTAAAGCGGCTTTTGAAGCGGGAAGCAAAGGCTCCCTGTCGACGATATTCGATGCCAACTTGACAACATTGCTTGCTGCAATCGTATTGTTCGCATATGGGACAAGCTCTGTAAAAGGTTTTGCGACAATGCTGATTATCAGTATCCTGGCAAGCTTCATCACCGCAGTCTTCGGAGCCCGACTTTTCCTTGGCCTGCTCGTTAACAGCGGACTATTCAAGAACAAACCACAATGGTTCGGGGTAAAGCGAAGTGAAGTCCATGATATTTCTGAAGGTGTGGATACACTGGATTTGAAAACTAAATTCGACCGTTTTGATTTCATAAAAAACAGGAATAAATTCTTTACGGCTACAGCTGTATTAGTCATCATAGGTTTGATTGCGCTTTTCGCATTCCGACTCAACCTTGGGATCGATTTTGCGAGCGGGACCAGGGTGGAACTCCTATCTGACAGCAAGCTTACAGCTGAACAGGTTAAGGATGAGCTGAAAAAGGTAGACCTCGAGACGGATGATATCGTCATATCTGGCGAGAACGGCGAAATCGGTGTGGCCAGGTTCAAAGGAGTTCTATCAAAGGAAGAGATTTCTGAGCTGAAATCCCACTTTAAGGACGTTTATGGAGCAGAGCCGAATGTCGGGACTGTATCGCCGACAATCGGAAAAGAGTTGGCTAAAAACGCCATGATTGCTGTTGCCATCGCTTCCGTGGGGATCATTATCTATGTAACAATCCGTTTTGAAATTTACATGGCATTGGCAGCTGTCCTTGCACTGCTCCATGATGCATTCTTTATCATTGTTTTATTCAGCCTGACCAGGCTCGAGGTGGATATCACCTTCATCGCCGCCGTCCTGACGATTGTTGGTTATTCAATCAACGATACCATTGTTACTTTTGACCGGATGCGCGAGAATATGGTGAAGAAGAGACGTTTGAAGACACCGGAAGAAATTGCGGATGTCGTCAATTCTTCGCTTCGGCAGACACTAGGCCGCTCTGTCAACACAATTATGACTGTTGTCATAACTGTCGTTGCGCTGTTGATTTTCGGAAGTGCATCCATCTGGAATTTCTCATTCGCGCTTCTTGTTGGTTTGATTGCCGGTACTTATTCTTCCATTTTCATCGCGGCACAGCTGTGGTATGTATGGAAGGTCAAAGAACTTAAGAAAAAAGGCACCATCAAGACTTACAAGGAAAAGAAAGTCTACTCAGATGAGCCGCAAGTTTAATATAAGCTATAAAAAAATACCACGGGGTTTCCCGTGGTATTTTTTCGTTTTTGGTTAGAACACCCAGTTTACAGGATAAAATAAAACGAATACCGAAAGAATAAAGATGGCAGAAAAGTATATCGATTGCATCAAAAGTCAGCGCAGGGAGGAATTTTCACATTGGAAAAAGATGTTCGATTTAAGAAGGCAGAGTTTGCTGCAATGGTTGGCGTGGTAGGTAATATTATACTTGCTGCACTGAAGTGGAGCATTGGCATATACGCTAACAGTAAGGCTCTTGTTGCGGATGCTGTCCATTCTGCCTCGGATGTTGCCGGATCACTGGCTGTATACATAGGTTTGAAGGCGGCGAAGGCTCCACCTGATGAAGATCATCCTTACGGACACGGTAAAGCTGAATCCATTGCGGCCATCATCGTAGCCGTCCTATTGATGCTTGTGGGTGTTGAAATCGGCAGATCGTCCTTTGAAGCCTTCTTCAAGCCCATCGAAGCACCTAAATCCATTGCCATAGTAGCTGTTATCGTTTCGATTATCGTAAAAGAGGGAATGTTCAGATATAAATATAGATTGGGGAAACAGCTGAAAAGTGATGCGTTGATTGTCAATGCATACGAGCATAGGTCAGATGTTTATTCCTCTATTGCCGCTCTTATTGGAATCAGTGCTGCTGTCCTGGGAGGCAAGTTTGGGATTGGCTGGCTTGAGTATGCCGATCCAGTGACAGGCTTGCTAGTTGCTTTGCTAGTTATCAGGATGGCCTGGAAGCTTGGCAAGGAGTCTATCCATAACACACTTGACCATGTACTGCATGATGAGGACACAGAGGAATTCAAAACCATCGTCCAATCGATCCCGGAAGTAAAGAAACTGGATGAGTTGCATGCAAGGGAGCACGGACACTATGTGATTATTGATTTGAAGATATCTGTCGATCCGCATATCACCGTTGAACAGGGCCACCGGATTGGAAAATGTGTGAAAAAGAAACTGATGGAGAACAAGAATGTCCAAAATGTCATGGTCCATATAAATCCATACAGTGAAAGTGGAACATTCGATGATAACGTAGAGATTCAATAGCAAAAAGGGAGGGGAAAACATGAAGTTTCAATGGACGTTGCTGCTGGGGTTTGCTTTTGCATTGATTGTTGCCGTATTTGCGGTCATCAATGTCGATCCGGTAACAGTGAACTATTTGTTTGGGGAAGCTAAATGGCCGCTGATCCTGGTCATTCTGGGTTCGGTATTGATGGGAGGACTCATTGTTGGTTCAGTGGGCCTGTTCAGGATGTTTGTCCTTCAACGTGAGGTAAAAACATTGAAAAAGAAAAACAGGTCATTGGAAGAACAGCTGGCCCAAAAGGAAACAGCTCAAGAGGAACAAGTACAAGAACAACAAATACAGGATATTCATTGATATCCGCAAATGGCAGCATGAAAAAGGCTGCCATTTTATATGCTTTTTTTAGGAACCGATGCATTCCGTGACACGAAATAATAAGCCGGTTAGCATTCATTGTCATTGAAACAGTCCTTTCGCTTTTGTATAATGATAAAGCTGAGAGGTGAACGTATGTTAAAGCCAAAATCAAGATGGATTGTTAAAGAATCCGATATGATAAAAATAGAGTCACTTGCAAAAGACCTGAACGTAACTCCTCTGACGGCTTCATTGCTAGTCAATCGCGGACTGGATACCGTGGAAGATGCCCGGTATTTTTTATTTGCGCAAAAAGGTGAGTTTCACGACCCTTTTTTGCTGAAGGATATGGACAAGGCAGTTGAGAGAATCAATAAGGCAGTTGAGACACAGGAGCCCATCTGGGTGTTTGGAGATTATGATGCTGATGGTGTAAGCAGTACGACGGTCATGATGAAAGCATTGGTTGAATTGGGTGCCAACGCCGACTACTACATACCGAACCGTTTTACAGAAGGATATGGCCCAAACGAAAAAGCTTTCAGAGCTGCTTCTGAAAAAGGTGTCGGGCTGATCATCACTGTCGATACCGGCATTTCAGCTCTTCATGAAGCAAATGTGGCCAGGGAATTAGGCATCGACCTTATCATAACCGATCATCATGAACCAGGTCCTGTCTTGCCTGATGCGTTTGCCATCATTCATCCAAAACTGGAGGACAGTGCTTATCCTTTTAAGGATTTGGCCGGGGTCGGCGTAGCGTTCAAGGTTGCCCATGCATTGCTTGGCCGACTTCCTGAGCATTTGCTGGAGTTTGCTGCCATAGGTACGATTGCCGATCTGGTGCCGTTGCTTGGGGAAAACAGGCTGATCGCAATTAAAGGCATTGAAAAACTGAAGTTAAGCCAGACGCCAGGTTTGAATGCGCTGCTTAAGCTCGCCAAAACAGACCGGTCATCAATTGATGAAGAAACGATCGGTTTCATGATCGGGCCGCGGGTCAATGCAGCAGGCCGTTTAGGAAGTGCAGACCCGGCAGTACAATTAATGATGACATCGGATTCTGAAGAGGCAAAAATGCTGGCCGAAGAAATTGATTCAATCAATAAAGAGCGGCAAAGTATTGTTGCCCAGATTGCAGAAGAAGCTATTGGTGAAGTGGAACAGCGTTATCCTATCGAAGATAATCCAGTACTCGTTGTGGGCAAGGAAGGCTGGAATGCCGGTGTAATCGGAATCGTAGCCTCCAAGCTGGTAGAAAAATATTATCGGCCGACGATTGTACTCAGTTTTGATGATGAAAAGGGGCTTGCGAAGGGATCTGCCCGAAGTATTGCCGGATTTGACCTCTTTAAAAATCTATCAACATGCAGGGATATCCTTCCACATTTCGGCGGTCATCCTATGGCTGCCGGCATGACACTGGAGCTTAAAAATGTCGATGAATTAAGGTCCAGGCTGAATGCGCTGGCAAAAGAGCAGTTGAAGGAAGAAGATCTGATTCCGGTGTCACATATAGATGCCAGAATAGATGTTAAAGAGATTACAATAGAAACGATCAATGAGCTTGGCCTCCTTTCTCCATATGGTGTCAGCAATCCCAAGCCAAAGGTGCTGGTTGACGGGGCGAACATTTCTACCCTCCGAAAAATAGGAGCGGACCAATCCCATCTGAAATTGGCGCTTGAGGAAAATGGTACGGTGATTGATGGAATCGGATTTGGGTTTGGCCACCTGCATGAGCATATTTCACCGAGCTCCAAACTATCGGTAATTGGAGAATTATCGATCAATGAATGGAACAATATCAAAAAGCCGCAGATTTTCCTTAGGGATTTAGCCGTAAGGTCATGGCAGCTATTCGATTTCCGCGGACTGAAAAGAATTGAAAAGCTTCCAGACATGATTCCAGGTGATCAGCCTGTTCACTGGATCCACTTCAATGCTGAATCGACAAATAAGTTTTCTCCGATTATCGGAGATTCATTGCAGCTTGTAGCGACCGATGAACAAGCAGAGCAGATTGTGCTGAACGATTCATTCGTTGTCTTGCTGGATCTGCCGCCTTCCAAGGATATTCTCGAAAGGTTATTCGCCAAAAAGAATCCAGGAAGAATCTATGCTCATTTTTACAAAGAAAATAGCGATTTCTTCACGACAATGCCGACCAGGGAACATTTCAAATGGTTTTATGCTTTTCTTTCCAAGAAAGGTCCCTTCGACCTCAAACGGTATGGCGATGAATTGGCCAAGCATAGGGGATGGACAAAAGAAACAGTAGAATTCATGTCGCAGGTGTTTTTTGAACTAGATTTTGTTAAAATAAACAATGGGTTTATTTCACTAAAAGAAAATGTCCCCAAAAGGGATCTTTCTGAATCCAAAACATATCAGCACAAGGTGCAAGCATTCACTCTTGAAAATGAATTGCTCTATTCACCCTATGAGCAGTTGAAGAACTGGTTTGACCAGTTCATTCAAGAGTCGGTGAAAAATGAGGAGGCAATTATTCAATGGATTTGAAACAATTCGTAACAATCGTTCCCGATTGGCCAAAGCCCGGCATTAAATTCAAGGACATCACTACCTTAATGGACAATGGTGATGCTTATAGATATGCTACAGACCAAATCGTGGCCTATGCCCGTGAAAAAAACATCGACCTTGTTGTCGGACCCGAAGCCCGTGGATTCATCATCGGCTGCCCAGTTGCCTATGCACATGGGGTAGGCTTTGCACCGGTAAGGAAGGAAGGAAAGCTTCCGCGCGAGACAATCAAGGTCACTTACGGACTTGAGTATGGCAGCGATGTTTTAACGATTCACAAAGATGCAATCAAACCAGGGCAAAGAGTCTTGATCACCGACGACCTGCTCGCAACAGGAGGAACGATTGAAGCGACGATCAAGCTAGTTGAAGAACTGGGCGGGATTGTGGCTGGTATCGCATTCCTAATCGAGCTGACTTATTTGGATGGCCGCGAGAAACTTGAGGGCTATGATGTCTTAACCCTTATGGAATTTTAATCAAACGGGCGCTTCCTCGCGAAGTGCCCTTTTCTTATTGGGAAATGAGACACGGATAGAAAAGCTTGAGAATGGCTTTATAGGGCTAAATTGCCAGAAATTAAATATCTTTCGACAATTTTTTTAATTTCTGCTGTAAAATATCTTCCTTTCTCTTTACATCTTCGATTTTTTCTTTGATAATAGTAACAATCCTTTATAAGAATAATTATTGTATATAAAGGATTTTCATGTATATGTGTCGATTTTTTCCTTGGTGCCCGCTGGTGAATATAAAGCGGGTTAATATATAAAGAAATCTAAATTAGGTGATCCTATGGCGAATGACCAGGTAATGACAGCTGAACAAGTCATTGACTGTACAAAATCATATTTAAATGATCAACATGTTGAATTGGTAAGGAAGGCATATGAGTTCGCCAGGCAGGCTCATCACGATCAATTCAGGAAGTCGGGTGAACCGTATATCATCCATCCAATCCAGGTAGCGGGCATCCTTGCCGACCTTGAGATGGACCCGGCAACTGTTGCTGCCGGTTTTCTTCACGATGTCGTCGAAGATACGGAAGTGACTCTTGATGATTTAAGAGAGGCCTTCAATGACGAAGTGGCGATGCTTGTTGATGGCGTCACAAAGCTTGGTAAAATCAAGTACAAGTCCCATGAAGAACAGCAGGCTGAAAACCACCGGAAAATGTTTGTGGCGATGGCACAGGATATCCGTGTCATCCTGATCAAGCTTGCTGACCGCCTTCATAATATGAGGACTCTGAAACATTTGCCAAGTGAAAAGCAGCGCAGGATTTCCAATGAGACACTGGAGATTTTTGCTCCGCTCGCTCACAGACTTGGTATCTCCAAGATCAAATGGGAACTTGAAGATACGGCATTGCGCTATCTCAACCCTCAGCAATATTACCGGATCGTCAATTTGATGAAAAAGAAAAGAGCAGAACGCGAACAGTACCTTGATGAGGTCATTGATGAGGTAAGGGAAAGGATGAAAGAGGTTTCAATCAAGGCTGAAATTTCGGGAAGGCCGAAGCATATTTACAGCATCTATCGAAAAATGGTGCTGCAAAACAAGCAGTTCAATGAAATTTACGACCTGCTTGCTGTCAGGATAGTCGTTAACAGCATTAAGGACTGTTATGCCATCCTTGGAATCATCCATACCTGCTGGAAACCGATGCCTGGCCGGTTCAAGGACTATATTGCGATGCCAAAGCCTAATATGTACCAGTCGCTGCATACAACAGTCATTGGTCCGAAAGGGGATCCGCTCGAAGTCCAGATCAGGACCGATGAAATGCACCGGATCGCCGAATTCGGGGTGGCTGCACACTGGGCGTATAAAGAAGGCAAACCTGCTGACGGTTCCAATTTTGAAACGAAGCTATCATGGTTCAGAGAAATCCTTGAATTCCAGAATGATACTGCGAATGCCGAAGAATTCATGGAGTCTCTCAAAATTGACCTATTCTCGGATATGGTATTTATTTTCACCCCAAAAGGCGATGTCATCGAATTGCCTGCTGGTTCCGTCCCGATCGATTTCGCCTATCGGATCCACTCCGAAATCGGCAACAAGACGATTGGTGCGAAAGTCAATGGCAAAATGGTCACGCTTGATTACCAGCTGAAGACAGGGGATATCATTGAAATCCTGACGTCGAAACATTCTTACGGTCCAAGCAAGGACTGGCTCAAGCTGGCTCAAACTTCCCAGGCCAAAAACAAGATTCGCCAGTTCTTCAAAAAGCAGCAGAAGGATGAGAATGTTGAAAAAGGCCGGGAGCTTTTAGAAAAAGAAATCCGCAATATGGACTTCGATGTCAAAGAAATCCTGACCTCTGAAAATCTTAAAAAGGTTTCAGAGAAATTCAATTTTACCAATGAAGAAGATTTATTCGCTTCAATCGGCTATAACGGCATTACTGCACTCCAAGTGGCGAACAGGCTGACGGAAAAGCTTCGCAAGCAGCGTGACCTTGAGCAGGAAAAGGATATCTCAAATGCCGTATCCGAGCTTAAGGCTTTCACACCTGCGAAGAAACGTGAATCTGGTGTCCGGGTCTCTGGCATCGACAATCTGCTCATCAGGCTTTCCCGCTGCTGCAACCCTGTACCTGGAGATGATATTGTTGGATTCATCACAAAAGGCAGGGGTGTATCCGTTCACCGTTCCGATTGCACGAATATCCACACAGAGGATGCGCAAGCAAGGCTGATTCCGGTTGAATGGGAAACCGCCCTTAACGACCGGAAAGAATACAATGTTGACATCGAGATCAGCGGCTATGACCGCAGAGGATTGCTGAACGAGGTACTTCAGGCCGTTAATGAAACAAAGACGAACATTACTGCCGTTTCCGGCAAGTCAGATAAAAATAAAATGGCGACCATCAATATGTCGATTGCCATCCATAATGTCAGCCACCTGCAAAAGGTCGTGGACCGGATCAAGCAGATTCCGGATATCTACGCTGTCAGAAGGGTCATGAGTTAATCCCTGATGCTAATGCGTTAAGGGAGACTTGACATGTAAGGAGAATCATAATGCGTTTAGTAATACAGAGAAGCAAAGAAGCAACAGTTACTGTTGATGGAGAAGTAAAAGGCTCCATTGAAAAAGGATTTGTCATCCTGGTGGGGGTTACCCATGAGGATACTGAAAAAGATGCTGCTTTCCTTGCTGAGAAGGCAGCGAATTTAAGAGTATTTGAAGATGAAGCCGGTAAGATGAATCTTTCCCTGCTTGATGTGGGGGGAGAGGTTCTTTCTGTTTCCCAATTTACCCTTTATGGAGATTGCCGCAAAGGGCGCCGTCCGAATTTCATGGATGCAGCAAAGCCGGACCATGCAGAAACAATCTATGAAGCATTCAACCGTTTTGTTGCCGAAAAGGGATTGAAGGTTGAAACTGGCGTATTTGGCGCCATGATGGACGTTCAATTGACCAATGACGGTCCGGTAACCTTGATCATCGACAGCAAATGAATCCAGGCGAAAAGAAGGGATCCCGAATTAGCGGGATCCCTTCTTTTTAATTGTTTTTAAAATAGCGAGCCAGTCCTTCAAAAATACCATTCGCCACAGCTTCCTGGTACTGCTGTGTATTGACGAGCATTTCCTCTGCAGGGTTGCTCAAATAGCCTAATTCAAGAAGTACGGCTGCCTGTCTGTTTTCCCTGATGACATGATAGTCACCAAAACGGGAGCCGCGGTCTTTAAGCATCGTTTTGCTTACAACCGAGGAGTGGATTTGGTCGCCCAGGGGCTTTTGCTTTGAATTATAATAATAGGTTGTCATCCCCCTGACAGTCCTGTCATTGATGCTATCATAATGAATGCTGATAAATGCGTCGGCGTTATGGTAATGCGAACTGCTGACTCTGGACCCCAGTGAGATGTATTGATCATTATTCCTGGTAAGGACGGCGTTCGTGCCAGCTGCTCTTAGCTTTTCGTATAGAAGCTGTGCTGTTTTCAAGGTGATCGTTTTTTCCAAAGATCCTCTCACGCCGGTTGTACCATTGTCACGGCCTCCGTGCCCGGGGTCAATGACAATCGTTTTATTTTTTGTATGCTTTTCTGCACCTGGCTTTTCTATTTGCGGTGCATTGCCCTGTACTGAAACGATCCATCCTGCTACAAAGCCTGTTGCTCCATTTGGAAGAGCGATTTTATACCAGTCCTTTTCGACACTTATGATTTCAAAGCTGTCTCCCTGGTTTGCACGAAAAATCACCGGTGTTCCTGTGCTTGGGCCTTTACGGATGTTTGTCCCATCATGGAGCATGGAAACGTTGCTGTTTTTTACTGGCTGGCTTGGCGCAGCCGTGGGGCCGCTTTTCTTGATATCGAAAAACCAGCTGGCAGCCCAGCCTGTTTTCCCTGACTGATATTCAATTTTGACCCATTTATTTTTTTCATCAAGGATCTTGAAATTCTGCCCCTTGGAAACAGAACCGATGACCGAGCCATTAAGTGAATTTTTGTCACGGACATTCAGGTTAGATGCCGTTACCGTACCCGTGAATTGATCAGCAGGGGCGGGCGAGGCACTGCCTGATGAAGGTGTTCCGCTGATTTTTAAATAATCAGCGCTTACCCAGGCCTTTTTCCCTGCATATGTAATCTCTGCCCAACCGTTGGACTGAGAGTGGACGGGAACTACAGCTCCATTGTTCAATTGTCCGACTCTGCTGGCGTTTAAAGATGGTTTCTCCCTTACATTCAGGGAGGTGGCAGTGACCGTCCCGCTTGATACAGCAGGTTTGGATGGTTGTGCCGTCGTTTCATTCTTTTTCGAATTTATGTACTCCATGGCAACCCAGCCTTGTAAAGCGGCAGTGCGCACTTCTGCCCAATTGCCTTTTGAACTGAGGACCTCGACAGCCTGTCCACGATTAAATGATCCAATTACATCATAATTGGTGCCCGGGCCTTTCCTTACACGCAGTCCATCGGCCGTAACGCTTCCCGAGTTGCCTGCTGGCTTTTGGGTAACTGCTGGCTTGACACCTTCCCTGACAGTGAACCACTGTGCTACCCAGCCTTTTTTGCTGCCTCCAAGACTGAGTTGGATCCAATCGCCTTCTTCTTTTATGATTGGAAATTTTTCGCCTTTTTTAACCGACCCTGTAACAGGGTAACTCAGTCCAGGACCATTTCTGACATTCAGGCTTGTGGCAGTAATCGATACACTGCCATTGTCTGCTTTGGCCGTCTCTAAAACGGGCAGGTTCCCAAATATAAGCATCAGGCAAAGGATGACAGGAACCATTTTCTTTCTGGGCATGATCTCCCTCCCTTATTCTTTATAGAGTCTTATAAAAATATATTACCGGAATTTACCGGCAAAATCACGAAGACTTTTTTCTTATATCGGAACCAATTAAGAAAATTCAATAGAAAAAAGCGTATATAAAATCGAAAAATGGTGGGAAGAATAATAGGCAATAAACAATGGAAGGTGATACCATGCGTTTCAGTGATAAAGGAATTTCCGCAGCAACCGGTGAGAACCAGCTATTCGGGGTGGATTTCCACGATTTCATTCAAAAAGAACAAAACGCACACGTCGTGGAATTGGCGTCGGAATTTGGCCTTTCACTCCGTGACGTGAGAAAATTGAAAAAACAGCTGGAACGTTATTGAATTGTGCTTGACATTGCTAATTGGACTCCGTATTATAATATAAATAAAATGTCATACGGAAAACATACCGTTGATGGAGCATAGTAGCCAGGAGACAATGGCAAGAGAGGAAATGCCGCGGCTGGAAGCATTTCTGCATGATGACCTGGTGAATGAACACTCCGAAGGATTTTCTCTGAACATCGGCAATGCCGTCAGTAGGAGAAGACGTAGGCAGGCGTTAACTGTTAAAGAGGAAGTGCCGATTGGCGCTTCAATTAGGGTGGCACCACGGGAATCAAAGCTCTCGTCCCTTGTTATTATAGCAAGGGATTGGGGGCTTTTTTGCATTCTTTTTTACGGGATAAGAAAGTATACAATTCACTTTGAGAATTGTCCAGCTCCAGCGCCTAGCCCCTCGAGACGTTTCGGTCCGCCCAATGAAGTCAAAGAACGACTTCACCGGTCGACCCTCCAACGCTTGTCGGGGCTGACCAAGGCGCTTGCGCTTTTCTATACATAAAGACCTATTGAATGGAGGAGGATGAACTGTGTCTAACCAAATCAAAATTCCACGCGGAACACAGGACATTTTGCCAGGCCAGACTGAAAAATGGCAGCTTATTGAGGCGAAAGCAAGAGAACTTTGTGAAAGATACCAGTATCGGGAGATCAGGACACCGATTTTTGAGCATACAGAATTATTCCAGCGAGGCGTTGGGGATACGACAGATATCGTTCAAAAAGAAATGTATACATTCACTGACAGAGGAGATCGAAGCTTGACACTGCGCCCGGAAGGAACAGCAGCGGCTGTCCGCTCTTTTGTCGAGAATAAAATGTTCGGAAATCCGAACCAGCCAGTAAAGCTTTATTATATGGGGCCTATGTTCCGTTATGAACGTCCCCAGGCAGGACGCTTCCGCCAATTTGTCCAGTTTGGCGTAGAAGCAATGGGAAGTGCGGATCCTGCGATTGATGCCGAGGTAATCTCGCTTGCGATGGGAATCTATCAGGAGCTGGGGCTAAAAAAGCTGAAGTTGGTGGTTAATAGCCTCGGAGACAAGGAGAGCCGTACTGCACACAGAGAGGCACTTGTGAGCCACTTCAAACCGCGGATCGGGGAATTCTGCAGCGACTGCCAGAACCGCCTTGAAAAAAATCCGATGCGGATCCTCGATTGCAAAGCGGACCGTGACCACGAGCTGATGAAGTCAGCACCATCCATCATTGATTACTTGACGGATGATTCAAGGGTATATTTTAACAAAGTCACAAAATACCTGACAGACCTGGGAATTGAATTCGAAGTAGATGCCAACCTCGTGCGCGGTCTGGATTATTACAACCACACGGCTTTTGAAATCATGAGCAATGCTGAAGGGTTCGGCGCGATCACCACGCTTTGCGGCGGCGGCAGATACAATGGCCTGGTTGAAGAAATCGGCGGTCCGGAAACACCGGGTATCGGTTTTGCACTGAGTATTGAGAGATTGCTTGCAGCCCTTGATGCAGAAGGTGTCGAACTGCCGGTCAAGGAGGAAATCGATTGCTATCTCGTTTCACTCGGCGATGAGGCAAAAGATTATACGGTAGGCCTGCTTCACAAGTTAAGGATGGCAGGATTCTCGGCAGAACGCGATTATCTTGATCGTAAAATCAAAGCTCAATTCAAGGCTGCAGACAGGGTCAATGCTAGGTACGTGGCCGTTCTGGGCGAAAATGAACTGAAAGAAAATAAAATCAATCTAAAATCAATGGCGGACGGGGAGCAGAAAGAACTGCCGCTTGAGAGCTTTATTGAAAAATTCAAGGAAATCTGCAGATAGTGGGGGAGTTTACATGTTTGGGAGATCATATTTTTGCGGTGAAGTAACAGAAAAGGCAGTTGGTGAAAAGGTTACGCTAAAAGGCTGGGTGCAAAAGCGCCGTGATCTGGGAGGACTGATTTTCATCGACCTCCGGGACAGAACCGGCCTTGTCCAGATTGTTTTCAATCCTGAAGTATCACCAGAGGCGCTTTCCATCGCCGAGAAGGTCCGTACAGAGTACGTCCTTGATGTAAAAGGGACTGTCATTGCCCGCGAAGCAGGCAGTGTGAACGAAAACCTTAAAACTGGAAAGATCGAAGTCCAGGTAGACGACCTGACCATTATCAATGAAGCGAAAACAACGCCGTTTGTAATTGCAGACAAAACGGATGTATCTGAAGATGTGCGTTTGAAATACCGCTATCTGGATCTTCGCCGCCCGGTCATGTTCGAGACTTTTAAAATGAGGCATCAGGTAACAAAAGCGATTCGCGATTACCTGGATGGCGAAGGGTTCCTGGATGTTGAAACACCAATCTTAACAAAGAGCACGCCTGAAGGAGCGAGGGACTATCTCGTACCAAGCCGTGTGCATCCGGGTGAATTCTACGCTCTTCCGCAATCTCCGCAGATTTTCAAGCAGCTGATGATGGTTGGCGGCTTCGAGCGTTACTACCAAATCGCCCGATGCTTCCGTGACGAGGACCTGCGTGCTGACCGCCAGCCAGAATTCACGCAGATTGATATCGAAACAAGCTTCATGAGCCAGGAAGAGATCATGGGCCTAACTGAAAAAATGATGCAAAAAGTCATGAAGGATGTAAAAGGATTGGAAGTGACATTGCCATTCCCTCGCATGAGTTACCAGGAAGCAATGGACCGCTTTGGATCCGACAAGCCGGATACACGCTTCAGCATGGAGATTGTTGACCTTTCCGAAACAGTCAAGGATTCAGGGTTCAAGGTATTCGCATCTGCTGTCGCAGGAGGCGGCCAGGTCAAGGCAATCAATGTAAAAGGTGCGGCATCCAATTACTCACGCAAGGATATTGATGGCCTGACTGAATTTGTGGCTGTATACGGAGCGAAAGGCCTGGCTTGGCTGAAAGCGGAAGAGGATGGCCTAAAAGGGCCAATCTCAAAATTCTTTGGCGAAGAAGAGCAGGCTGATCTTCAAGCTAAGCTTGATGTCACGGCGGGTGACCTTCTGCTGTTCGTAGCGGACAAGAAAAATGTCGTGGCAGATGCGCTTGGTGCATTGCGCCTGAAGCTTGGAAAAGAGCTCGGACTGATCGACCAGAGCAAATTCAACTTCCTCTGGGTGACAGACTGGCCACTGTTGGAATTCGACGAAGAAGCAGACCGTTACTTCGCTGCACACCATCCATTTACGATGCCAGTCCGCGAAGACCTTCCAATGCTTGAGAGCGATCCAGCGAATGTAAAAGCACAGGCATATGACCTTGTTCTGAACGGCTATGAACTTGGCGGCGGATCCTTAAGGATTTTTGAAAGAGATGTCCAGGAAAAAATGTTCTCAGTGCTGGGATTCACTAAAGAACAGGCATATGAACAATTCGGCTTCCTGCTTGAAGCCTTTGAATATGGCACACCGCCACATGGAGGCATAGCGCTTGGACTAGACAGAATGGTGATGCTGCTTGCGGGCAGGTCAAACCTCCGCGACACAATCGCCTTCCCGAAAACAGCAAGCGCAAGCGACCTTTTGACAGACGCTCCTGGAGAAGTTAGCGGAGCCCAGCTGGATGAATTGCATTTGTCATTAAATGTTAAAAAAGACCAGTAATATCCAGCACCCATTTTCTTGAAGTTGATTCAAGCGTGTGATAATATAATAACAACAGATGAAGAGTCCTGATGTGTTCGTTGTTTAACCTGAAGTTTTGACCTAACATCTATCCTTCGGGAGCACGAGTTTTCGGGCCGCGTAAATGCCTCTGGCTAGAGGACTTACAGAAACCCGGAACAGGGCACCCACCTGCTGAGAGCGGGTTCAAGACGAAGGCATCCAACACGACGGCACGATTGGGACTCTTCCTACATACGTACACCAAAGCCATGCATCCGCATGGCTTTTTTGTTTTTATGGAACTTGGGTTTGGGGATTGCTTTTTTGATCTGGAATTTAGATGTTAATAGATTTTCGCCTAACGTAAAGTTATGACCGAGATAGGGTGTCTAATGGACAGATATCCGGGTTTTGGACTTACGTTTGTCCGATAGAGAGGGTCTAACGGACAGTTATCCGGTTTTTGGACTTGCGTTTGTCCGATAGAGAGCGTCTAATGGACAGTTATCTGGGTTTTAGACCTAAGTTTGTCCGATAGAGAGCGTCTAACGGACAGTTATCCGGTTTCGAACCTACGTTAGTCCGATGGAAAGGCTATATCTTTGCTAGAACTCTTCCATCACCATGCCAATACACATTAATTCCTATAAAAATACTTGAAATTAACGATAGGTATGTTATATTCGAAAGCGGGTATAGATAGTAACACCAATCTTAATATTTGGAGTGAGTCTGGATGCTTCATCAATTTTCTAGAAATGAACTGGCCATCGGCAAAGAGGGCCTTGATATAATGAAAAACAGTACGGTAGCTGTATTAGGAATTGGCGGTGTCGGTTCATTTGCGGCAGAAGCACTGGCACGGTCTGGAGTTGGCAAACTAATTTTGATTGACAAGGATGATGTTGATATCACGAATGTCAACCGCCAGTTAATTGCGCTGCTTTCGACAGTCGGCAAGCAAAAGGTCGAAGTGATGCGTGACAGGATTATGGATATTAATCCCGAATGCGAAGTTGTAGCGCTGAAAATGTTCTATACTGAGGAAACCTATGAAGAGATCTTTGGCTACGACCTTGATTTTATTGTCGATGCTTCAGATACGATTTCTTATAAAATCCATCTGATCAAGGAATCCATCAACAGGGGCATTCCAATGATTTCAAGCATGGGTGCGGCTAATAAAATGGATCCTACGCGTTTCCAGATTGCTGATATTTTCAAGACCCATACCGATCCGCTGGCGAAAGTCATCCGTACCCGCCTGCGAAAAGAAGGAATCAAAAAAGGAATCCCTGTTGTCTTTTCAGACGAAAGCCCGATTGTCATCAGGGAGGATGTACGGAAAGAGGTAGGAAATGACAATGCCGAAATCCGCAAGGCTAAAATGCCTCCGTCTTCCAATGCGTTCGTTCCTTCAGTAGCGGGACTCATCATGGCCAGCCATGTAGTCAGGGAATTATTAAAAGACATCGAAATTGAGCGAGTGAACAGCTAAGGAAAAATCGATTTCAGACCTATAAACAGCTGAAAAAGCGGCAAGGACCTCTAAAAAGGTCCTGCCGCTTATTTTTTGTGTCCGGTGATTTTTTCATAGATGGAGGCAATGGCCTGTTCGAACTTCCCGGTTTTCTTTGGTTTATAGTATACCTTGTTTTTGATTCTGTCCGGGAGATACTGCTGTTTGACCCAGCCACCCTCGTAATCATGCGGGTACAGATAGTCCACTCCTCTCCCAAGGTCCTTTGCCCCTTTGTAGTGGGCATCCTTTAAGTGATCAGGCACTTCTCCGCTGATGCCTGAGCGGATATCAGCCAGTGCTGAATCAATGGCGGCATAAGCAGAGTTCGATTTAGGGGACAGGCATAACTCGATCACCGCATTAGCGAGTGGAATCCTTGCCTCCGGTAAGCCGACTCTTTCGGCTGCTTCAATTGCTGCAAGTGTCCTTTGCCCAGCCTGTGGACTTGCCAATCCGATGTCTTCATAGGCAATCACCAGAAGTCTTCGGTTGATGCTGACAAGATCGCCTGCTTCAATCAATCTTCCAAGATAATGGAGAGCCGCATTCACATCGCTGCCCCTGATGGACTTCTGGAAACCTGACAGGACATCGTAGTGTGCATCACCATCTTTATCGTGAGAGAGACTCTTTTTCTGCATGCATTCTTCTGCTGCGCCCTCATCGATATGGATGATACCTTCTCCATTTGGTTCAGTGGATAAAACAGCAAGCTCCAGGGCATTCAAGGAGCTTCTCACATCTCCGCCGGAGGCTGTGGCGAAATGGGTAAGTGCCTCTTCTGTCAGCTCGATCTTCAAGTTGCCGAGGCCTCTTTCTTCATCGGCAATCGCTCTTCGCAAAGCTGTTTTTATATCCTCTGGTTCAAGCGGCTTCAATTCAAAAATCTGGCATCTTGAGCGGATGGCAGGATTGATCGCATGGTACGGATTGCTGGTTGTGGCACCAATCAGGACGATCATCCCATTTTCCAGGTATGGAAGCAGGAAATCCTGTTTTGCTTTGTCAAGCCGGTGCACCTCATCAAGCAGCAGGATGACTTTCCCTGACATCTTCGCTTCTGCAGCTACTACTTCCATATCTTTTTTATTGTTCGTGACGGCATTCAGTGTCCTGAATGCAAAATTCGTGCTCCCGGCAATCGCACTGGCAATCGAAGTTTTCCCGATGCCAGGCGGTCCATATAGAATCATTGACGATAATTGTCTCGCCTTGACCATTCTGTTTATGATTTTTCCTTCAGCTACCAGGTGGGACTGGCCGATCACTTCCTCGATCGTCCGCGGCCTCATCCTGAAAGCAAGAGGTTTAAGGTTCATGCTCATCGCTCCAATAAAACGGAATTTCGTGTATATATACAATAACATGAACGGGGGACTTGCGCATTGTACATGCAATTTATGCTATAATGTCAAAAGCCTACCTATTGACTAAGGATTTTGTTAAAATTTATAGTGTGAGAATGCCATATGGGGCATTATGAATATATCAAATAAATATCAACCCATTTTAAAGAACTATGGAATAGAGGTGCAATATGAAAATATCCACGAAAGGGCGCTATGGACTGACAATTATGATTGAGCTTGCCAAAAAGTTTGGCGAAGGGCCAATTTCTTTAAAGTCGATTGCGCAAACGAATGATTTATCAGAGCACTATTTAGAACAGCTGGTGGCTCCCCTGAGGAATGCCGGACTGGTAAAAAGCATCAGAGGAGCGTATGGAGGATATATTCTTGGTTCTGAGCCTTCGCAGATCTCAGCAGGCGATATCATCAGGGTCCTTGAAGGCCCAATCAGTATTGTCGAAGGCATTGAGGATGAAGAACCTGCAAAACGCGAACTGTGGACCCGTATCAGGGATGCAGTAAAAGATGTCCTGGACAACACCACGATTGAAGATCTTGCCAATCACACCGATAATTTTGGCGAGTCTGATGCGTACATGTTTTATATATAAAAGCTGTTTTTACATTGACTTTTGAATGCAAAGCTGACGAACAGAGCCTATATAAACTAAAATATTCTGAAGAGAGGGTAAAACTTTGGATAGAATCTATTTGGACCATGCGGCCACAACACCGATGCATCCAGAAGTCCTGGCTGAAATGGTTAAAGTCATGGAATCTGAGTTTGGGAATCCTTCAAGCATCCACCATTTCGGGCGCGAGGCGAGAAAAATCCTGGATGATACTCGTGATGAACTAGCAAAAAGCATCGGGACAAAAGGGAACAATATCATTTTCACAAGCGGCGGAACGGAAGCGGATAACCTCGCTATTATTGGCTATGCCGAACAAAACCGCTCAAAAGGGCAGCATATCATTACGACGCAGGTTGAACACCATGCTGTCCTGCATAGCTGTGAGGAGTTGGAAAAACGGGGCTTTGAGGTCACTTATCTCCCTGTTGATGAAAATGGCCTTGTTTCCATTAATGCTTTTGATGATGCGCTGCGGGATGATACGATTCTTGTGACCATCATGTACGGAAATAATGAAGTGGGGACAATTCAGCCGATTGCAGAAATAGGGAAGCGACTTGCCGGACACCAGGCCGTTTTCCATACGGATGCAGTCCAGGCTTATGGAATCGAGAACTTCAGCGTAGAAGAATTGAAGGTGGATATGCTTTCTGTTTCGGCCCATAAAATCAATGGACCAAAAGGAATCGGTTTTCTTTATATCCGAGATGGAATTAAGCTGGCACGCCAGCTTTTCGGCGGGGAACAGGAGAGGAAGCGCCGTGCAGGTACTGAAAATGTAGCAGCAATTGCCGGATTCCGGAAAGCTGTTCGTCTATCGCAACTAGAGCTTGAGCGCAAGCGCGCCTTATATCGGGATTTGCAGAAGCGTTTCATCAGCAGGCTTGAAGAAAGCGGAATCTCTTTCCAGCTGAACGGATTGCTTGATAATTCACTGCCTCATATTTTAAACTTAAGCTTTCCTGGTACAAATGTCGAAGCCATGCTTGTCAATCTCGACCTGGCTGGAATTGCGGCATCAAGTGGTTCAGCATGCACAGCAGGTTCCATTGACCCATCACATGTGCTGGTTGCAATGTTCGGAAAAGATTCTGACAAGCTGACGAACTCGATCCGTTTCAGTTTCGGATTAAACAATACACCAGAACAGATTGACAAAGCTGCTGCAGATACAGCTAATATTGTCCAGAGGCTCGCGAAAAACAAACGGGCATAAGGGTACACTAGTTTTAAAGGAAGAGAGTGAGGTGAAGCATAATGGAAAAATCACCGAAAGATACTAGAGTGGTGGTTGGAATGTCCGGGGGAGTCGACTCATCCGTCGCTGCGCTGGTCCTTAAGGAGCAGGGCTATGATGTGATCGGCATCTTCATGAAGAACTGGGACGACACCGATGAAAACGGCGTCTGCACAGCCACGGAGGATTATGAAGATGTCATCCGCGTGTGCAACCAGATCGGCATTCCGTATTATGCAGTCAATTTTGAGAAACAATACTGGGATAAAGTTTTTACTTATTTCTTGGATGAATATAAAGCAGGCAGGACGCCAAACCCTGATGTCATGTGCAATAAAGAAATCAAATTCAAAGCATTCCTTGAGCACGCGATGAATCTTGGAGCGGATTATCTTGCGACAGGCCATTATGCCCGCGTGGAAGACCGGGACGGCGAGCGGAAAATGCTTCGCGGACTTGATGAGAACAAAGACCAGACCTACTTCTTGAATCAGCTGAACCAGAGCCAGTTGGAAAAAGTATTGTTCCCCATTGGCGATATGGAAAAGTCCCGCGTGAGGGAACTGGCAAAGGAAGCAAATCTAGCCACAGCAACGAAAAAAGACAGCACTGGCATTTGCTTCATTGGTGAAAGGAATTTCAAGGAGTTCCTGGGAAATTACCTTCCAGCCCAACCGGGAAATATGGAGACCATGAGTGGTGAAGTAAAAGGCAAGCATGACGGTCTGATGTATTATACGATCGGCCAGAGACAGGGCCTGGGGATCGGCGGTGCAGGCGAACCATGGTTTGTGGTTGGAAAGGACCTTGAGCGCAATGTATTGCTAGTTGAACAAGGATTCCATAACGATCTGCTCTATTCAGACAGCATTACGGCTGTGAATATCAGCTTCGTATCCGACAAGCCAAAGCCAAGGACCTTTGAGTGCACGGCGAAATTCCGCTACCGCCAGCCTGATAATGCTGTAACGGTTGAGCTTCAGGACGATGGAACCGCAAAAGTGATTTTCAAAGAACCAATCCGCGCTATTACTCCAGGACAAGCTGTCGTTTTCTATGATGGAGAAGAATGTCTTGGCGGCGGAACGATTGATGAGATTTTCAAAAACGGAAGCAAATTGACATATGTCGGTTAATTCTGATTGATCCCCGGCGGGCCAGCTTCGCCGGGGATTATTTTGTGAGTTTGATTACATGATTGTGGTATACTGGCATGGAGAATGGAGTGTTCAAAATGGATAAAAACCAGACAGGTATTGATTTGATGAGAGAAGGAAAATGGGAAGAGGCTGCCAAGGCTTTCGCTGAAGCGATCGAAGAACAGCCAAAGGATCCTGTTGCATACATAAATTTCGGGAATGTCCTTACAGCAGTAGGCGATACCGAAAGAGCAATGAATTTTTACGATAAAGCAATCGATCTTGATGAAAATGCCCCTGCTGCCTATTACAGCAAGGGTGGGGTTTATTTTGACCAGCAAAATTTTGCTCAGGCTAAAAGTATGTTTGAACTAGCCCTGAAAAAGGGTCTGGAAACCGGGGATAACTTTTTCATGCTTGGCATGAGCCTTGCGAATATGGAAAGCAGCAAGCTGGCATTGCCATATCTGCAGCGAAGCACTGAACTTCTTGAGGATGATGCTGAAGCGCATTTCCAATACGGGCTATGCCTTGCGAGGGAAAACTTTATTGATGAAGCAATAACCGTACTTGAAAAGTCAGTTATGCTTGACCTTGGACATGCCGATGCACTCTATAATCTTGGCGTTGCCTACGGTTTCAAAGAAGATGGCAAAAAAGCTCTTGAAATGTTCAATCGCGCATTGGAAGTACAGCCTGACCATCTGCTGGCCGGCCATGGAAAGAAATTGATTGAGGGACAAGATAACCAATAAATGCGGTGAATCAGCGGAAAGGGGGAAGAAACTTTGGATAAACAGAACTCTCTAGATTTGTTTTCAGAGCAGGGGAAGTTCATGAAAGGAAAGCATTTAGTCACCATTTTCCATAATGAACAAAACCTTTACACCGTACTGAGAATCAGGGTCGAGGAAACAAATGAACAGTATGATGATAAAGAGGCAGTCATTACCGGGTACTTCCCCAGGGTTCATGAGCAGGAGACATATATTTTCTTTGGTGAGGTAAAAGAACATCCCAAGTTTGGCGCACAATTTCATGCAACGCATTTTAGAAAAGACCTTCCTCAGTCAAAACAGGGAATCATCAGCTATTTGTCCAGTGACCTTTTTAAAGGAATCGGAAAGAAAACGGCTGAAAAAATCGTTGAGACTCTTGGTGAAAAAGCCATCACGAGGATCATCGAGAATCCCTCTGTTCTGGACCAGATTCCGAAACTGGCACCTGAAAAGGCAAAGGACTTGTATGATACTCTGATGGAGCATCAGGGCCTTGAACAGGTGATGGTCGCTTTGAACGATTATGGTTTTGGCCCGCAGCTGTCGATGAAGATATATCAAGTGTATAAAGAGCAGGCCATTGAAGTGATCCAAAATAATCCCTATAAGCTTGTTGAAGACATTGAGGGCATCGGTTTTGGCAGGGCGGATGAACTTGGAAGCCAACTGGGCCTGACGGGTAACCATCCTGACCGGATCAAGGCTGCCTGCCTTTATACCCTGGAGAATTCAAGCATACAGGGCGGACATGTCTTCATGGAGGCGGAAGCACTGCTTGTAGATGTGAAAAAGCTGCTTGAAGACAATCAGAATTTCCAGATTGAATTTACGGATATCTCCAGGGAAATCATCAAGCTCGGTGAAGAAGGAAAGCTGATTGCCGAAGAGCAGAGAATCTATTTGCCATCGCTCTATTATTCTGAAAAGGGACTTGTGGCGAATATCAAAAGGATTCTTGAACAAACGGAGTATGAAAATCAATTTCCTGAATCCGAATTCCTCCTTGCGCTCGGGAATCTTGAAGAGCGTCTCAATGTCCAATATGCTCCGAGTCAAAAAGAAGCCATCCAGACAGCACTGATGTCGCCAATGATGATCCTGACAGGCGGACCTGGTACAGGGAAAACGACCGTAATAAAAGGGATCGTGGAACTATACGGAGAACTCCATGGCTGTTCTTTGGAGCCGAAAGATTATAAAAAGGAGGAGCCGTATCCGTTTTTGCTTGCAGCTCCTACCGGCAGGGCCGCAAAACGAATGACCGAGTCCACGGGTCTGCCTGCCGTAACCATCCACAGGCTGCTTCGCTGGAATGGCGCTGAAGGCTTTGAACATAATGAGGATCAGCCGCTTGAAGGGAAAATCCTGATTATTGATGAGACCTCAATGGTCGATATCTGGCTGGCCCATCAATTGTTCAAATCACTGCCTGATAATATTCAGGTTATCATTGTGGGCGATGAAGACCAGCTTCCTTCCGTTGGTCCAGGGCAGGTATTGAAGGACCTGCTTGATTCCGGCAGGATTCCTACAGTGAGGCTGACCGATATTTACAGGCAGGCAGAAGGTTCATCAATCATTGAACTTGCCCACCAAATCAAAAAAGGGTATCTGCCTGAGGACATTTCTGCCCAACAGGCTGACCGCTCTTTTATAAGATGTTCGACAAACCAGATTCCCCAAGTAGTCGAAAAAGTTGTCGCAAATGCCAAGAAAAAAGGCTATTCGCCAAGAAATATCCAGGTTCTGGCTCCTATGTACCGGGGACCTGCAGGGATTGACCGGCTAAACGAGCTTTTGCAGAATTTATTCAATCCGAATGCAGACGGCACAAGGAAAGAGCTGGCCTTCGGCGATGTGAAATACCGGATCGGCGATAAGGTCCTCCAGCTGGTCAACCAGCCGGAAGCAAATGTGTTCAACGGGGATATGGGTGAGGTCGTCGCGATTTTTTACGCAAAGGAAAACACAGAAAAACAAGATCAGTTGATTGTTTCCTTTGACGGGATCGAAGTAACTTATAATCGTCCAGATCTTTCACAAATTACCCATGCTTACTGCTGTTCGGTGCATAAATCACAGGGGAGTGAATTTCCGATTGTCGTACTTCCGGTTGTGAAAAGTTATTACAGGATGCTGCGAAGGAATTTAATCTATACGGCCATCACAAGAAGCAAGCAATTCCTGATTCTCGTTGGCGAAGAAGATGCCTTGAAAATGGGCATCGAACGCGGAGAAGATACAGAGCGGAATACAACGCTTGTTGAAAAGCTAGTCGAGATGCTTCCTGATTTGAGCGGTAAGCAGACAGAGAAGGTAACTTTACCGGCTACACAAGAGGACAGTAAGCAGGTTGACTATCTGGAAATGATGAAGAGCGCGGACCCGATGATCGGAATGGAGAACGTGTCTCCTTATGATTTTATGGAAGAGAATAATGCATAAGAATCCGCAGCTATGTGGATTCTTTTTTATTTTTACAGACAGTGAAACGCTTTGGAAAACCTTACACATCATGATTTGCCCGAGACGGAGGAAACTAAGAGTGTTCGGAAAGGCGGGACACACTTTTGCGGACATTTTCACTTTTAAAGGGATTGCCTGTATATGAATTGGCGAGTGGTCAAAAACTGGGCGAAGTTTGTGATGTGAGCATTTCAAGCAATGGAAGCGTTGTAGGCTTACTTGTAAAAAAGGGTGCATTCATCAAGAAAACGTTTCAGGTCAAGATAGGTCAGGTTGAATCCTTTGGCTGGGATGGTGTAATGGTAAAAGACAAAGCAGCGTTGGAGCATTTGGAGGCAGAGCCTGAATATACGTTCGAGCATAATGAGGGACTTGCTGGCAAGATCCTGTTATCAAGGGATGGAGAACAGCTAGGTTTGTTGGAAGACGTATATTTCATGGAAGAATTGGGCACGATTGTAGGGTACGAACTAACGGATGGCTTTTTTTCGGATATCATGAATGGAAAGCGTGTCGTCAAGACAACCGGTCCGCCTGCAATCGGAAAGGATGCCATCATCGTGACAGTTAAACCGAGATGAGGTGTCCTTATGTTAAGTTGTCCCAATTGCAGAAGCAAGGATATTGGCAAAATTGGCATCAACCAATATTATTGCTGGAATTGCTTCATAGAACTGTCTTTGAATAAAGGTCTGATCCATACCCATCAAGTCGAAGAGGATGGAACCCTCAGCTCCCTTGATGACTTATTCGACGAAGATCAACGTCAATACGGCATGTAAAATAAACCGAAGAGGTGAAACACATGAACAAAATGTTAACCTCCGTGATCGCATTTGGCGCAGGTATGGCAGCCTATAACTATGCTTCCAACAACAATATGGTGTCTGGCAGGAAAATGAAGAAGCTAGGCAGAAAAATGACAAAAGCATTTCTTTAAAAAAGGAACCAATCCCCTGTAGTTTTTTATGCAGGGGATTTTCTAGTTGGGGAAATGGAAAAAAACCTCCGGAATTTCCAGTTCGCTATATTATGGCGAAAGTCGCTATAAAAAGTAAAAAGTCGCTATAAAAACTAAAAACTCGCTATAAAAAGCAAAAACTCGCTATAAAAAGTAAATTATCGGTCCTTTTTATTTAAAAAAATCCCGCCTCGGTACCAATAAAAGGTATAATCCGCTTCCTTTCTTTCAAGAATAAACAGGAGGGAGGGCGAACATGGTGAATATCCAAATGAAATGGTACTACCGGCTTGGATTTCTTCTCCTTTTGTTTATTGTACTTTTTGTTTTTATCAAGCTTCAATCTCTATGGGTACCTGTGCTTCAAATATTAATATCATTGCTGATTCCTTTTTCGATAGCTGCTTTCATTACATATCTGCTTCACCCGATTGTTGAATCCCTTCACCAAAGGGGCTTGCACCGGGGAGTATCGATTTTGATCATTTATATTTTATTTTTTGGCGGCGCAGGTTTTGCTTTTTATAAGGGTATTCCTGCTTTAATCCGCCAGCTGCGTGATTTGACGGAGAACGCCCCATATTTCGCCGAACAATATAAACAGATGGTTAACAATGTGGTTGACCAGACCTCGACATGGCCAGCAGGGATACATGAGAGGATCGAGGATGGAATCAACAGTATGGAGCAATGGCTTGATGGAGTGCTTGCAGGAACGATGTCTGTTTTGATGGGAATCATTAATTCCATTTTGACGATTGCGGTGATTCCGTTCATTGCCTTTTACATGCTTAAGGACTTCGATGCAATGAAAAAGGCAGCCTGGTACTTAACCCCCAGGCAATGGAGGCAGCCGGGCGCAAGATTTCTTCATGAAGTCGACAAGTCGCTCGGCAGCTATATACGCGGCCAGCTTCTCATCTGTCTGATCATCGGTGTGCTCTCCTCGTTGTTTTTCTGGCTTGCGGGTATTAAGTATTCGCTCCTTCTTGGAGCCATTGTCGGAATTACGAATGTGATCCCGTATTTCGGTCCGATCATTGGGGCAATACCGGCTGTCATCATCGCCGCAACAATGTCTATGAAAATGGTACTGCTGTCACTTGTGATCGTCTTTTCACTGCAATTTCTGGAAGGTAACATCCTATCCCCGCTGATTGTCGGAAAAAGCCTGCATATGCATCCTTTGATGATCATGTTCGCGCTTCTGGCAGGAGAAGAAGTAGGCGGCATCCTTGGGCTGATTTTGGCCGTTCCCGTACTGGTTGTTTTGAGGGCGGCACTGATCCACGCAAAAGACCACATCATTCTTGAGAGAAAAAAAGCACGTCCGACATAAATTTATGCCAAGTCGTTTGACAAACGCAATCCAGCTATATATAATTCGGCTATAGATTAATAATTCGAAAAATGTAGAAGGAACGAGTATGTTATAGACCATCGTCCAGAGAGGGATTGCCCAGGCTGAAAGAATCCCCGGTGAAGGATAACAGAAGGCTATTCCGGAGTGCAGGCAAAACCTGCCGTAGCAGCTGCGTTAAAGCGTCATTGAGAGATGGGCGTGCGTTTTTGCGTCCATAATCAGGGTGGTACCGCGAGCAAGCTCTCGTCCCTGTCCAGGGATGAGGGCTTTTTTTGTTGCCTAAAATCCCTGAAAGCTAAAATTTCACAAGGATTTAGGAGGTTTGTTTCATGAAGAAACTGACAGGTTCTGAAATCAGAAGAATGTATCTTGAATTTTTTAAGGAAAAAGGCCATGCCATAGAGCCAAGTGCTTCGCTTGTTCCGCACGATGATCCGTCCTTGCTTTGGATCAACAGCGGTGTAGCGACATTGAAGAAGTATTTTGACGGCCGTGTTATTCCGGCAAACCCGCGTATCACCAATGCGCAAAAATCGATTCGTACGAATGACATCGAAAATGTCGGCAAAACAGCACGCCACCATACCTTCTTTGAAATGCTCGGCAACTTTTCGATCGGTGACTACTTCAAGGTAGAAGCAATTGAATTTGCATGGGAATTTCTAACGAGTGAGAAGTGGATCGGATTTGATCCTGAAAAATTATCCGTGACGATTCACCCTGAGGATGATGAGGCGTTTAACATCTGGAAAGATAAAATCGGCATTCCTGAAGAGCGGATCATCCGTCTGGAGGGTAACTTCTGGGACATCGGTGAAGGCCCAAGCGGTCCGAACACAGAAATCTTCTATGACAGAGGTCCTGAATACGGCAACGACCCTGAAGATCCGGAGCTTTATCCTGGCGGTGAAAATGACCGTTACCTCGAAGTATGGAACCTTGTGTTCTCTGAATTCAACCATAATCCGGATGGCACATACACGCCGCTTCCGAAGAAAAATATTGATACTGGTATGGGACTGGAGCGTATGGCTTCTGTAGTCCAGGATGTTCCAACAAACTTTGAAACAGACTTGTTCATGCCAATCATCAATGCAACTGAGGAAATCTCCGGTGAAAAATACGGACAGTCCAAAGAGAAGGATGAAGCATTCAAAGTTATTGCTGACCACATCCGTACTGTAGCTTTCGCTGTCGGTGACGGTGCACTTCCTTCCAACGAAGGCCGCGGGTATGTACTTCGCCGTTTATTGCGCCGTGCTGTACGTTATGCAAAAAAGCTGAACATCAACCGGCCATTCATGTTTGAATTGGTGCCGGTAGTGGGCGAAATCATGCATGATTTCTACCCGGAAGTAAAAGAAAAGACCGACTTTATCCAGAAGGTCATCAAAAATGAAGAAGACCGCTTCCATGAAACGCTGCACGAAGGCCTCGCTATTCTCTCTGAATTGATTAAGAAGGAAAAGGAAAAAGGCAGCGGCAAAATCCAGGGTGAGGATGTCTTCAGACTATACGACACATATGGATTTCCAGTTGAACTGACCGAAGAGTATGCAGAAGAAGAAGGTTTGAAGGTCGACCACGAAGGCTTTGAAAGAGAAATGGAACTCCAGCGTGAAAGAGCTCGTGCGGCACGCCAGGATGTTGGTTCCATGCAGGTTCAGGGAGGCGTTCTGGGGGATATTAAAGAAAGCAGCGAGTTCGTCGGATATGATAACTTTGAAACGAACAGCAAAATCGTTGCATTGATTAAGGAAGGCGAGCTTGTTGAGGAAGCGAATGCTGGCGACGAAATCCATTTCATCCTTGATGTCACACCTTTCTACGCTGAAAGCGGCGGACAGATAGCTGATAAAGGTACAGTCGAAGCAAATGGCGTCAAGCTGTCAGTGAAAGACGTCAAGAAAGCTCCGAATGGTCAAAACCTCCACAATGCAGTGGTGGTGGAAGGAACTGTTTCGAAAGGACTTGAAGTCACTGCAAAAGTCGATCAGGATAACCGTGCAAAAATCATCAAGAACCATACTGCAACACACCTGCTGCATCAGGCGTTGAAGGATGTACTGGGCACGCACGTCAATCAGGCAGGGTCACTTGTCGAGCCAGACAGACTCCGATTCGACTTTTCTCACTTCGGCCAGGTAACCGCTGAAGAACTTGAGCAAGTAGAAGCTATCGTCAACGAAAAAATCTGGAGAAGCATCCAGGTGGAGACGAGCTTCAAGCCAATTGCTGAAGCGAAGGCAATGGGTGCGATGGCATTGTTTGGCGAGAAATATGGTGATATTGTCCGTGTCGTAAAAGTTGGCGACTACAGCCTCGAGCTTTGCGGCGGATGCCATGTTCCTAATACATCTGTCATCGGGCTTTTCAAGATTGTATCCGAAGGCGGCATCGGTGCTGGAACAAGAAGGATAGAGGCTGTAACCGGCGAAGCGGCTTACAAGGTGCTTAACGACCAGATCGGCATACTGAAGGAAGCTGCTGGTAAGCTGAAGACTTCTCCGAGGGAAGTGGCGAACAGGATCGATTCACTGCTCACAGAAATGAAGCAGCTGCAGCGCGAAAATGAATCCCTTGCTGCTAAATTGGGAAATATTGAAGCAGGGAGCCTAACATCACAGGTCAAAGAAATTAACGGTGTCCAACTGCTTGCTGCACGCGTCCAGGCTTCTGATATGAACAGCCTGCGAAATATGGCTGATGACTTAAAGCAAAAACTTGGTTCTGCAGTCATCCTGCTTGGCATGACAGATGGCAGCAAGGTCAACCTGATTGCAGCTGTTACAGATGATTTGATCAAGCAAGGCTATCAGGCTGGAAAATTGATCAAGGAAGCAGCAGCCATTTGCGGCGGCGGCGGCGGAGGCCGTCCGGATATGGCCCAGGCTGGCGGAAAAGACCCATCAAAACTCGACAATGCGCTTCAATTTGCCGAAGAATGGGTAAAATCAATTTGATATAAAAGTAAAGTAGTGTAGAATGAAGGTATCTTGAAAGAAAATTTTACCTGCCATTTCTTAAAAGTGAGGTGCATTCGATGAGCTCTTTTGATAAAACGATGAGATTTAATTTTCCCGAAGAGCCTTTTGAGCATGATGCCAATGAAGTCCTGCTGCAGGTGTACGAAGCGCTGCAGGAAAAGGGATATAACCCGATCAACCAAATCGTCGGATATTTGCTCTCTGGCGACCCGGCCTATATTCCCCGCCATCGGGATGCCCGCAACATCATCCGCAAGCTGGAGCGGGATGAAATTATCGAGGAACTGGTTAAATCCTACTTAAGGAACCATCGAGAGGGGAAATAAATTGCGGATCATGGGACTGGATGTCGGATCGAAAACGGTCGGCATAGCCCTGAGCGATGAACTCGGCTGGACAGCTCAGGGACTTGAAACATTGAAAATCAACGAAGAAGAAAATGTGTTTGGTTTCGATGAAATTGGTAAAATAATAAAAGAGAACGAAGTCGGCAAAGTAGTCGTAGGTTTGCCGAAGAATATGAACGGGACGATTGGCCCGCGCGGCGAAGCAAGCCAGTTCTATGCCCGTGAGCTTGAAGAACGGTTTGGGGTTCAAACCATTTTATGGGACGAGCGTCTGACGACAGTGGCTGCCGAGAGAGTTTTGCTTGAGGCAGATGTAAGCCGCAAAAAAAGAAAGAAGGTCATCGATAAGATGGCCGCAGTAATGATCTTACAAGGCTATTTGAACAGCCAAAATTAAATTGAGGTGACTACAATGGATCACGGTGAAAACAACATTACAGTAGTAGACGAAAACGGCAACGAACAATTATGCGAAGTACTTTTCACATTTGATTCCGAAGAGTTCGGAAAATCATATGTACTTTATTATCCAGTCGGAGCAGAAGATAACGATGATGAGGAAATCGAAATCCACGCATCTGCTTTCACACCAACAGAAGATAATGAAGATGGCGAGCTCATGCCAATCGAAACAGATGAAGAGTGGGACATGATTGAAGAAATGCTCGAAACATTCCTTGCCGAGCAAGACGAAGAATAAGATTGTCAAATCTGGACCAGGCGAATGAAGCCTGGTCCTTTTATTTTTTGCCGGAAAAATATAAATGGACAATCAGTGGCATGATTCTTAGGTATGCGTCCGATAGAAGGCTCTAACGGACAAACAGGATGCTGTATCCCGAATAAGTGTCTGATAGAAGGGCGCTATCGGACAAACAAGGAGAAGAATCCTGAAGAAGTGTCCGATAGAAGGGCGCTATCGGACAAACAAGGAGAAGAATCCTGAAGAAGTGCCCGATAGCAGGGCCCTATCGGACAAAAAGGGAGAAAAATCCTGAAGAAGTGTCCGATAGAAGGGCCCTATCGGACAAAAAGAGAGAAGAATCCTGAAGAAGTGTTCGATAGCAGGGCTCTATCGGACAAAAAGAGAGAAGAATCCTGAAGAAGTGTCCGATAGAAGAACTCTAACAATCAAACAAAGCTAAATCTTAAAATGTGTAATCAATATTTGCCTTCCACAATAGCACCTTCCATAAAAGGCACTGCATATGGGTGTCAGAACATATCTAACATCATTGTCGAATTTTTGGTTTGTTTGTCGTTCAAGGTATTTTTTCGTAATTATTTGCAAATAGAAATAGAAAATATAGTATAATGGTTCGAGATGTGATAATAGAGAGTATCCAGGAAGTATGTTTTGTTATCTGGAGGGGGAACTTATGTCTGACGAAAAGAATATACAGGATCCGAAAAAAGATAAGAAAAATTTGATTACTGAAAAGCTGATTGAGCAGCAGAAAGAAGCGAAAATTGTGAGGAAGATTGTTTTCATTACTGCAATCGTGGCCATCTTGCTCATCGGAGCGATCGGCGGCGGCGGCTATTATTACATAAAAGAAGCCATGAAGCCTGTCGAGGAAAACAGCAAGAAAACCATCGATGTCACGATTCCTATTGGTTCTTCTACTACAGGTATCGGGCAGATTCTTGAGGATAAAGGGGTCATAAGGGATGCCCGAGTCTTCAAATATTATGTGAAGTTCAAAAATGAAGCCGGCTTCATGGCCGGAGATTATAAAATGAAACCGTCAATGACGCTGCCTGAAATCATCACAAGCTTGAAAACAGGTAAAGTCATGCAGGATGTGGTCATGAAGATCACAATTCCTGAAGGTAAACAGCTGAAACAAATTGCCGGGATCATTGCTGAAAAAACACAGCAGGATGAAGCAGAAGTTTTCAAACAGCTGAACGATAAAGAATTCATCAAAAAAATGATGGAGAAATATCCGGATGTCCTTACTGATGAAATCCTGAAAGAGAATGTGAAGTACCCGCTAGAAGGCTATCTATTCCCTGCTACTTACCCATTTTACTCCGAAAAACCAACAATCGAGGAAATTGTCACTGTCATGCTGACAAAGACGAAGGAAGTGCTTGGTGAATTCAGGGGACAGATGGAAGAACAGGAAATGTCGACGCATGAATTAATGACGATGGCATCACTAATCGAAGAGGAAGCAACTGAGAAAGCAGACCGCGATAAGATTGCCAGCGTCTTCTACAATCGCCTGGAAGACGGAATGATGCTGCAGACAGACCCAACTGTCCTGTATGCCCACGGCGAACATAAAGAACGCGTGTATTTTAAGGATCTTGAAATCGATGACCCTTATAATACCTATAAAATCCAGGGGCTGCCACCTGGACCTATCGCCAATCCCGGGATCATGTCAATTGAAGCCGCACTGGCTCCAGCTGACACTGATGATATGTATTTCATCGCGACTTCCACAGGTGAGGTGCTCTTCTCGAAGACTCTGGATGAGCATAATCGCAAAGTGAATGAACATATCACCAATAAAAAATAACAGCAATAAAAGGGAAATGCAGAAAGGTTCGCATTTCCCTTCTTATTGTGGTAAAATAATTCAAGTGTTTTTTTATAGTCATGTTACTGTCTGGCGGATGCTCTATTTGGGCGTCAGTGTTTATTCGATAGCGTGCATTGCAGATGAAGGAGTTTAAGCTTTTTAGCTAATGGACCTGTTTGGTTTTCTCTTTTAACCTGTGAACGCTATTTTTTCATGCCTGTACAGTCATGTCCAAACCTACTCTGGCTTTCTTTAGAGCCTTTGAATAGAGGTGAGGCAGCTTGCTGAACGAAGAGCTGCAGAATTATATAGATTCTCTCATACAGCCCAGAGATGGCATACTATCCGAGATGGAAGAGTATGCGTTGCTTAACGGTGTACCCATTATGGAGCAGGCCGGCATAGAAACAATGCTCCAGCTTCTAAGAATCCAGCAGCCGGAAACAATCCTGGAAGTCGGGACTGCAATCGGCTATTCCGCAATGAGGATGGCATTTGCCCTGCCGCAGGCTAATATCATCACACTCGAGCGTGATGAAGACCGGTACGAGCTTGCCGTCGATTATATTAAAAGAGCGGGCATGCAGGGCCGAATCACCCAGATCAAAGGGGATGCGCTTGAGCTTGAAGCGGAAGTCGGGGCCCATGCTCCATTTGACGCTATTTTCATTGATGCGGCAAAAGGACAGTACAAACGATTTTTCGAACTGTACTCGAGTTACTTGAAACCCGGGGGAAT
This sequence comes from Mesobacillus sp. MER 48, assembly GCF_023714225.1. NCBI lineage: Bacteria > Bacillati > Bacillota > Bacilli > Caryophanales > Bacillaceae > Mesobacillus > Mesobacillus sp. MER 48. Next base: position 973,582 of record NZ_JAMAUR010000001.1, on the reverse strand, counting down.
GATCATCACGGATAACATCCTTTTTAAGGGGCTTGTATATAACCAGGAAGCAGAAAGCAGAAGAGTCCGCAGCCTGGTAAAAAAAATAGACGAATTCAACCGCTGGCTTGCAGCCAATGAGGAGTATGACACGATCATACTTCCGATTGGCGATGGCGTAGCGGTTAGTAAGAAGAGGTGAACGGAATGAAGAAACCTGAATTATTGGTAACGCCAACTAGTATAAATGATATTATCCCATTGGCAGAGGCTGGAGCTGATGCATTCCTGATTGGAGAGCAAAAATTCGGTCTTCGTCTTGCTGGTGAGTTCAACCGTGAAGACGTAAAACAGGCAATTGAATTGGCACACTCTAAAGGCAAAAAAGTATATGTAGCCATGAATGCGTTGTTCCACAACGAAAAAGTGGACTTGCTAGGCGACTACCTCACATTCCTCCAAGATGTAAAAGCGGATGCAGTTACTTTTGGTGACCCTGCTGTTTTGATGGCTGCTAAGGAATATACACCCGACATGAAGCTGCATTGGAGCACCGAAATGACAGGGACGAACTGGTATACGTGCAACTATTGGGGCAGGAAAGGTGCAAAGCGCGCTGTCCTTGCAAGGGAAATCAATATGGATGCCATCGTAGAAATCAAGGAAAATGCCGAGGTGGAAATCGAGGTACAGGTTCATGGAATGATGAACATGTTCCAGTCAAAGCGCCCGCTTCTTGGCCATTATTTTGAGTATCAAGGCAAGGCACTGGAGGTAGAAAATCGTAAGCAAGAACGTGATATGTTCCTCCACGATAAAGAGCGTGAGAATAAATACCCTATTTTCGAAGATGAAAATGGCACGCATATCATGAGTCCTAATGATATTTGCATTATTGACGAACTGACGGAGCTTTTGGAAGCAGGCGTCGATTCTCTTAAAATCGACGGTATCCTGAAGAGCCCTGAATATATATTGGAAGTTACAAAGCTCTACCGCAAAGCCATTGATTTGGCAATTGAAGATCCTGACCAATACGACGAAGAAAAAGATAGCTTGCTGGAAGCGGCAGAAGAACTGCAGCCGCCTAATCGCCCGCTGGATACAGGATTCTTTTTCAAAGAGACGGTTTATTAACAGGAAGAACTATGAGGAGGTTGCGTAATGGCAGCAGTAGCAGATAAAATTTCGCAAATTGTCGATGGTAAACGTGTCATCGTGAAAAAACCAGAACTGCTAGCGCCGGCTGGAAATCTTGAAAAACTTAAGATTGCCGTCCACTACGGTGCAGATGCCGTTTTCATCGGCGGACAGGAATATGGTTTGCGTTCTAATGCGGATAATTTCACCTTTGAGGAAATGAAGGAAGGTGTCGAGTTCGCCAAGAAATACGGTGCAAAAATATATGTTACAACAAATATCTTCGCACATAATGAGAATATTGATGGACTAGAAGATTATATGATGGGGTTGAAGGAAGCAGGGGTACACGGAATCATCGTGGCTGATCCGCTCATCATCGAAACTTGCCGCAGGGTCGCTCCTGAGATCGAGGTCCACTTAAGCACGCAGCAATCTCTATCAAACTGGAAAGCAGTCCAGTTCTGGAAGGAAGAAGGACTCGAGCGTGTCGTACTGGCGCGTGAAACTGGTGCTGAAGAAATCAAGTTAATGAAGGAAAAGGTCGACATTGAAATAGAAACCTTTGTCCACGGAGCAATGTGTATTGCTTATTCCGGACGTTGTACTCTGAGCAATCACATGACTGCACGTGATTCAAACCGCGGCGGCTGCTGCCAGTCATGCCGCTGGGACTATGACTTATATAAACTCGAAGGAAGCGATGAGAACCCATTGTTCAATGATGGGGATGCTCCGTTCGCTATGAGCCCTAAAGACCTTAAGCTGATTGAATCAATTCCGCGTATGATTGAAATTGGCATTGACAGCCTAAAAATTGAAGGCCGCATGAAGTCGATCCACTATATCGCAACAGTAGTCAGCGTATACCGCAAAGTGATTGATGAATATTGTGCGGATCCTGAAAACTTCGTAATCAAGCAGGAATGGCTTGAAGAATTAGACAAATGTGCGAACCGCGAGACAGCAACTGCCTTCTTTGAAGGGGTTCCTGGGTATAAAGAGCAAATGTTTGGAAACCATAGCAAAAAGACCACTTTCGATTTTGCCGGTCTTGTGCTTGATTACGATGCTGAGACACAAATGGTGACACTCCAGCAAAGGAACTACTTCAAGCCTGGCGACGAGGTTGAATTCTTTGGACCGGAAATCGAGAACTTCACTCATGTGATTGACAAGGTCTGGGATGAAGATGGCAATGAACTGGATGTTGCCCGCCATCCGCTTCAGATCGTGAAGTTCAAGATGGACAAGCCTGTCTACCCAAATAACATGATGCGGAAGGAGAAGTAATAAATGGACCGCAAACCTGTTGTAATTGGTGTAGCCGGCGGCTCCGGCTCAGGAAAGACAAGCGTGACAAAAGCTATTTATGATAGCTTTAAGAGTCAATCAATTCTTATGATTGAGCAAGACTACTATTACAAAGACCAGAGCCACCTGCCTATGGAAGAGCGTTTAAAGACAAATTATGACCATCCACTGGCTTTTGACAATGATCTTTTGATAGAGCATATCCAGAAACTGCTTCAGCACGAGGCAGTAGAGAAGCCGGTTTACGATTATGCCATCCACACTCGCTCAAACGAAGTCGTACATGTCGAACCGAAGGATGTTATCATTCTTGAAGGGATTTTGATCCTCGAGGATCAGAGATTGCGGGATTTGATGGATATCAAACTCTATGTAGACACGGATGCAGATTTGCGGATCATCCGCAGGCTTCTGCGCGACATCAAGGAGCGAGGGCGCTCAATGGATTCGGTTATTGAACAGTACGTGAACGTTGTCAGGCCGATGCATAACCAGTTCATTGAGCCGACTAAGCGTTATGCGGATGTAATTATACCTGAGGGCGGTCACAACCATGTTGCGATTGACCTGATGGTAACAAAAATTCAAACAATTCTTGAACAAAAATCATTTTTGTGACACAATAGCATAGATAATATGGACATGGAAGTACTTGCAAAAAGTGCTTCCTTTTCTCCAAAGGTAAATAAATGGCCTGAAATGGCCCTGTTTAAACTGCGCGCCCTGATATAGGACGCGCTCCTGTATATTTTTCAGGATACATAATATAATATTACACAATCTATTTTGGGGATTTGTGAAGACTAGAAGGAGTGAAGTATTTTGGCTACAGAAAAAGTTTTTCCTATGACACAGGCAGGGAAAGAAAAGCTGGAACAAGAATTGGAACAATTGAAGACAGTTAAACGAAAAGAAGTGGTTGAGAGAATCAAGATCGCCCGCAGCTTTGGTGATCTTTCAGAGAACTCTGAGTACGATTCTGCAAAAGAGGAACAAGCTTTTGTTGAAGGCCGTATCACGACTCTTGAAAATATGATCCGAAACGCAAAAATCATCCAGGAAGATGAGTTGAGCACAGATGCTGTCAGCCTTGGCCGCACGGTTACATTTGTCGAGCTTCCTGATGGCGATGAAGAATCTTATACAATCGTTGGAAGTGCAGAAGCAGATCCATTTGAGGGCAAAATTTCAAATGACTCTCCGATTGCGAAAAGTCTGATGGGCAAAAAAGTGGGCGATCAAGTGGCTGTCCAGACTCCTGGCGGTGAAATGAGCGTTCGCATCACTTCTATTAAGTAATGATCTATAGGTTTGAAATTCCGGCACCTCGTCAACACTTTTGACGAGGTGTTTTTTATGCGTAAAAAAAGAATGGTAGCCTGGATTTCCATCTGTCTGGCAGGCTTTGGCCTGCTAATATTCCGGCTGGCTCAGCTGCAGCTGATCGATACAGAATCATTTTCAAAACATAGGATCAATTTAATCGAAGCAAGCGTCAAGCAAAGGTCACAGGAAATGGTCGTAGATAATGGCAGAGGAAATTTCCTCGACCGTCGGGGTGAACCATTAACCTATGAGACCTCGTCAGTGTTGGTTCTGTTTCCATTTTTAAAGAAAATGGACTGGGAGGCTGATAAGGTCGCACGAGCCATTGGTGTTTCTGAATACGCATTAAAAACTGCAGTTGAAGATTCCAAGGAACCATTTGCTTTTGGAGATCCAGATCCTGTAATCCTGACCAGAAGCCAAATGGAGGTCATCAATGGACTGGAAATCCCTGGTGTATTTGCTGTTGAGCGAAAATACCCTATGGAAAAAGTGCCAGCCACGCAGCTTGTGGGAATCATAGGCGAAAATGAAGATGCCCTGAGATCGAGGTATGGTGAGAAGGAGTTCCTGCCTAGGACCATGATTGGCCTATCAGGTCTGGAAAAAAGCTTCGATGAATTCCTCGTAGCGGAAGGGAAGTCAAAGCTTGTTTACCATGTGGATGGAGAAGGGGCTCCATTATTCGGAATCAATGTGAAATATATCGAACCAGCCAACCCGTTCTATCCAATCAATCTGCAGACATCGATTGATAAGGATTTGCAAATGATCCTTGAGGAAAAAGTGGATCAGCATAAAATCAAAAAAGGCGGAGTCATCCTGCTGGATATTGAAACAAACAGCATTTTGGCAATGGTTTCGAGGCCAGTCTTAAACCCATCCAAACCCTATACGGATGAAGGGGTTGAAAATATGATGGTCAAGCAGCATATTCCAGGGTCGGTGTTTAAAACGGTGGTCGCTGCGGCTGCGATTGATAAGGGGCTGGATGACCCGGCCAGGAAGTTTGATTGCAGCAAGACCATCAATGGTGAAAAAGATACGAAATATCAACACGGGATGCTCAATTTTCCTGAAAGCTTCGCAGTCAGCTGCAATCGAACATTTGGAGAAGTGGCCCAGGAATTACAGAAAGACGATCCACATATTTTGGAAAGGTATGCTGAAATGCTTTCAATGACAGGCGGTACAGGCTGGACTGGAAATATTTTTCATATAGAGGGTTTCAGACAGCTTCAGGATGAGGAAACAGGAAGGGTTTTCCTGTCGGATGAAGCGAGGAAGGATAGGAATTTTGCCGCATTGTCAGGAATTGGCCAGCATGAAGTCAGGGTGTCTCCGCTTGCAGTCGCCAACATGATGGCGACAATCGCCAGGGGTGGTGAAAAAGATATGGTCAGGGCTGTCTTGTCGATCCAGTATCAAAATGGGACGAAAATGACCGAATTTCCCAAAGATAAACTTCCAGGGGAGCATATTTCCCCTTATACGGCCATGAAACTCCAAAAGCTTTTACGGGAAGTCGTTGTGAATGAAGAGGGTACTGGCAGGTGGTTCCGGGACTTGCCATATGATGTTGCGGGAAAATCCGGAACTGCTGAAACAGGCAGATACGAAAGCAAAAAGCAATTGCACAATAAGTGGTTCGCCGGATATTTTCCTTTTGAAAAGCCAAAGTATGCACTTGTGACTGTCAATTTAGGGGTCTTCGAGGATGAGGGCGGTGTTAACCCTCTTTTTGCAGATATAGTAAAGGAGGTCTATAATTTCAACCATGGAACACCCGCTGAAGGTCCTGAAAATGAGTGATACCAGATTAGACGAATATAAAATCCTTCAAGTTTGCCCCGAGTCATGGTAGAATGTTGACAACCTTGAAAGGGAGGGAAAGATTTTGAAGAATGATTATGACAGCCTAAATGAGGGGATGCGCTCTCAGAAAAGGGCGAAGCGCAGAAAAACGAACCTTATTTTAAATAGCTTGATTGTTATTGTGATTTTGTTAATTGGCATTGTTTCATTTAATATCTTTTTCAGCAATGATGAAAGCGCAGCTGACCAAAACGATGTAGCGACAGAAAAGAGTCAGTCCTCAGATTCTCCAGAGAAAAAAGAGGATAGCAAAGGCGTTGGCTCAAAAGATGATAAAGACTCCGAAAAAAATGCTGAGGAGAAATCCGATTCGGAAGAAGCAGATGAAGAGTCTGCCGAGGAACAGGCAGAACCGATCGTGACAGAGGGCGGCAGTGATGCCAACGTGAAACAAACGATTGAAAATCCTGAATGGAAGCCGGTTGGCACTACCCAAACCGGCGAACATAATACTGTATTCGACCAAAATGCAGCAGATTGGCAGGAAATGATTCTTGCCTATTCTTATGCAACCGGGATTGATAAAAATAACATGACGGTATGGTGGAATGAAAATGGCGGTGCGCCTAATACAGCAGTCGGAACGATCTCTGAAAAAGGCAGCGACCAGACATTCAGGGTGTGGATTCAATGGGTGGACGGCGAAGGTTGGAAACCGGTCAAGGTAGAAGAATTGATCCAAAATGATAAACGCTAACAATGATTCGTTATACGTCTAAAAAAGAATAGCGAAAGAGTTAATCATTAGCACTCTAATACACAATTTGGCAATGGAAGTTGTCACTTGTATTAGACTGCTATTTTTTTGTGCATTTTCCTTCAAAAAGATATATAGTTAACGTAAAGGGAGGGAATTTATGGAAGATAAAAAGGTGTCCATCAGACATTTTTACCTTGACTGGATAAAGGTCTTGGCAATGATGATTGTGTTTCTTTATCATTGTTCAATGTTTTTTAATTCATTTGACTGGCACATTAAGAACAACATAATAAATCATACATATGTTGAGTTTTTTTCACTCTTAGTAGGAAATTGGATCATGCCAATCTTTTTTGTGCTTTCAGGAATGTCTACTTATTACGCATTAAAAAGAAGGGATTCTACAAGTTTTATAAAAGAAAGACTTTTACGATTGGGCATCCCCTTACTTTTAGGAATCTTTCTATTATCACCTCCTCAAGTGTATATTGAGAGAATCACGAATCTTCAATTTAATGGGTCATTCATGCAGTTCTATCCCCATTACTTTGATGGACTCTATTTGGAGATAGGGGGAAATGGAAATTTCGCTTTTTTTGGACATCATCTTTGGTACCTTTTAATGCTGCTGCTTTTTTCCGGCATCACGCTGCCGTTTTTTCTGAAAATAAGGCAGGACGCAGGGCGAAAGGAATTTAGTATCTTTCATTATTTGCTCATACCCATTCCTTTATCAATCGCTGCCTTGACTGTTAACAGCATTGTGAATTTAGGAAGTTGGGGAATTATCTTTTATTTATTGCTCTATATTTCCGGATTTTATTTTTTTGCTAGAGAATCATTAAGGCAGTTCGTGCGTAAAACAGGCCTTTTTGCGGGTGGGTTTAGCATCCTTTTTACAGCGATCTATCTAAATTGGGTTATCTTCTATGGGTTCCCGCTGAAAACAGGAGTGAGTTGGGCGATTTTTATGATTGTTCGTGTCTTATTGGTATGGAACACGCTATTCTTTATGCTTTTCCTGGGAGATAAATATTTGGACTTCACTAATCGAACATTAAAATATGCTAGTGAAGCCTCGATGCCTTTTTATATTCTTCATCAACCGATTATAATCGTAATAGGATACTTCATATATAGCATAGATTGGCCCATTCCATTGAAGATAATAGTATTGGTATCCTTATCATTTGCCCTCATCATGTGCATTTACCATTTTATGATTCGGAGAGTAAACTATCTGCGGCTTTTGTTTGGATTAAAAGAAGTCAAAGAAGTAAATATAGGAGAAACCACAAAGACGATTAAATTATAAATGTAGTTGGCCTCAATAGAAAAAACTTGGGATATCCCAAGTTTTTTTGTGTGCTTATTAGTGTAAATGCATAGGAAGACTCTTAGTTGTTCCTTTCCTTTTTAGCCTTGAAATGGACCGCTGCAGAATAGAACAGCCTGCCTTTATCATCAAGATGCATTTGATGGGACACATGATGGACGGATAGCATGATTGCTTTATTGATCTCGATTTGTTTGTTGATTTTTTGCTCAAGGGTTTTTAAATCGACCGCTTCGAAAAATTCAACTTTGTCTTCAATTAGTTCAAATTGGAAATCCATAGATTTTGCTCCTTTTGCGTACAAGAATTCTATACACAATAAAATAGCAAATTCTCTATAAAAATGATACGTTTTTTGATAAATTAAAACGATAGGCATATTTCGGGGGTTAACACCGAATTCTAGTAGTGCGTATGCGTAAAAGTATTTATACATAGTAGTAAATTTTTGGGAGGACGCAGTTATGAGCAGAATTGGTATTATTGGTGCAATGGATGAAGAAATAAAGCATATTCTTGATGCAATGAAGGATTATGATGAGAAAAAGAAAGCGGGCATTACTTTTTATGTCGGCACATTTAACGGATATGACGTTGTACTTTGTAAGTCAGGAGTAGGAAAAGTGAACGCGAGTGTATGTACACAAATCCTGATTGATGAATTCGCCGCTTCTAAAATTGTTTTTACAGGAGTAGCGGGAGCGGTGAATCCGGAATTAAGAATTGGCGATATCGTCATTTCAACAGATTGTGTGCAGCATGATATGGATGTCCGCGCACTAGGCTTCAAACTAGGGGAAATCCCTTATACGGAAGTCTCTGTCTTTAAAGCGGATAAGCAATTAATTGATTTGGCGTTAGCAGCAAGCAAAGAAATCGTTGAAGACAAGAAAATCGTCAGCGGCAGGATTTTATCAGGTGACCAATTCATCGCAGACCGGAAAAAAGTGAGATTCCTTCATGAGGAGCTTAATGGCTATTGCACAGAAATGGAAGGGGCAGCCGTCGGACAGGTATGCAGCATGAACAACATCCCATTCGTGATCATCCGTTCGATGTCCGACCAGGCAGATGGTTCAGCAGACGTGAACTTCCTGGAATTCACAAAGCTTGCCTCAAAGAATTCTTTTGAAATCGTCAATGAAATGGTGAAAAACTGGAAGCTTTAATGTCCGGATACATCAGGGGAAAAGGTTTTAATAGCGTGGAGCTTAATTCCACGCTATTTTTATGTTATCAGGTATGGAATAAGTTTGGACCTGGCAGTTTCCAAAATTTACATACCGTTAATATGTTTAAAACATGTTAAAGTAGGGATGTGGTTAAGTCTAATAAATGCAGGTGATTAAAATGAAGGCTAAACAACTCTATGAAAAAATGGTTGATTACAAACAGTTTGGAACGATCCTCCTTGCTGTGGGAGTTTTCTTTTATCTTGGGACGATTCTTCCGTCAGAAACGAAAGTGATGACAGATATATATATTGCTATTGGTGCTTCAATGGGCTTCCTTGCTAGTTCGATCCTATTCTTTGCTGCTGCGAAAAAATACCGCAACCAGCTGATTGAATCAGAGGAAGGCCAGGAATTATTGATGAAGAAATAAGGATGGCTTGCTGAACTGCATTCCGGTTATTGGATTGATCCGATAACAGGAATGCAGTTTTTTTTGTTGAAATATGGCGAATGTTTTTTTTGGAAAAAAAGGCCAAAAAAGGTTTACAAAGTATTGAACAGTGGATATACTTACCAATGTGAGTTAATAATTCAGAAGGAGGTCGAGTGAAATGATCATGAATGGATACTGGGAAAACGCACAAACTTCATATCGTAATACGCATTCGACCGGATCGGACTGGATTATTTAAGTTGCTTTATTGACTAATACATCCAAAGCCGCAGGGAGAATCGTGCCCTGTGGCCTTTTTGTGCCCATTTAAGCTGCAGGGGAGGAATCCTTGCGGCTTTTTGGGGTGGAATCAAAAGGAGGTGAACCCGATTATGACCTTAAATATCTTGTTTTTCACAATTACAATTAAAAAACGCCAAATGACTTTAGAAGAAATTCGCCATAATGAAATGGTTGAAAAAATGGTTGAAGAAAACAAAACTCGTCAATCAATGCTGCGCCAGTTTTAATTCATTTGAAAAATTAACGAAGAAAGGTGGAAAGAAAATGATTTATTTAATTCAAAGAAGACTGGCTAGCTTATGGGTGGAGAAGGACACCACCTAACGACGGAGTTGGGAGGTAATTTGATGTCATTGCATATATTGTTGTTAACGCTTGTTTTCAGGAAAAAGAAATTCCATCGTTAACAAAATGTTCACAACCCCGCCCTTTTAACACCGTACTTATATGATAAATTTGGTGTAACAATGGGTCTGTTAAAGGGGTGATGGGCATGTTCTTAATCGTCATGGGATTGGTGATCTGCGGCGCTGTCGGTTTGGTAGTGGCTGCAGAAGTGAGCGTGGAGTAGAAAGTCTAAGGGCATCAGCCATAAGTGGTTGATGCCTTTGTTGTTATAAAGGGGTGCATGCGTATTGCGTTTTTTTGCACCCACACCCTTATACCATTGAAGACTATTCCGGAGAGAAAAAAGCGGGAATATTGATGAACCGGAAAGCTGTTTTTACAATTTACGAAGTAGCATTCCATAAAAAAACCCGGAGCAACTGTCCGGGTTTTTCCTCATTGTCCTTTATTTTTCTTCTTTTCCTTTTCCGCACGGTAAAATTCATGGAACATTTTCATCAATGCCCGTTTTTCGATCCTTGATACATAACTTCTTGAGATCCCGAGTTCTTTGGCAATTTCCCGCTGTGTTTTCTCCTTTTTCAAATCAAGTCCAAAACGGCCAACAATGACCTCTTTTTCACGGTCATCGAGAACATCGATATATTCTTTCACTTTTTCAAGCTCCATATTGAGCTGGATCGTGTCAATTACATCCTCCGATTCAGACTTCAGGACGTCGATGAGCGAGATTTCGTTTCCTTCTTTGTCCTGGCCAATCGGGTCATGCAGCGAAACATCCTTTTTTGTTTTCTTCAATGCCCTCAAATGCATAAGAATCTCATTTTCTATACATCTTGCAGCATAGGTGGCAAGCTTGGTGCCCTTTCCTTCCGAATAACTTTCAATGGCCTTGATCAGGCCGATTGTTCCGATTGAAATCAAATCCTCAGAATCCTCGCCAGTGTTTTCGAATTTCTTCACGATATGTGCGACAAGTCTCAGGTTGTGTTCAATCAGCATGTTCCTTGCGTGTGGGTCGCCATTCGCCATCAACCTTAAGTACTTTCGCTCATCAGCAGCAGATAACGGTTGAGGAAATGCATTGTTTTTAACATACGAAACAAGAAGGATGACTTCTTTTACTAGATACCCGAGTGCTGTCAGTATGCCAGACATGTTTCCACCCCCGCTTTTTTAGGCTTTCGCCTATAATAAATTCCTATGTCTCATTAAGAGGGATTGTGTCTGTCCCAATAAAAATTTTCTGTTGGAAATTAATACCATAAATTTGTTTTTGAAAAGGAATAGATATCCCTATGAACATTTTGTTTTGTCACTTTTTAGACCAATAACGTTCACATAAAAGAAACAGACATAGATATGGGGGTATGGGTATAATTCAAGTGTAAGGTAAATTAATCGAAAAAATTTATTAGGAGGCAATAAATTATGGAACAGCAAACACCATCTTTAGCGGTTATTTTATTATCTGAAGATCTAGAAAAATTGCATGCTGGAGCACTTGTTGGGTCGGTCGCATCTATGTCAGGAATGACAGTTAACGTGTTCGTGACAATGAATGCCCTTAAATCTTTCCGTAAAGACAGCTTCGAAAACACAGACTTTATTACAGGTACAATCGGTAAGGAAATGCTTGCAAAGAAAATCCCATTATTCGATTCATTATTGCAGGAAGGCAAAGAGATGGGTGAGTTGAATATTTACGGATGCGCATTGGCAATGGACATCATGGATTGGAAAGAAGAAGATATGCTGGATGTATTCGATGGAGTCATCGGGGTAACGAAATTCCTGGGAATGACCCAGGGAGCAACAGTCATTACAATGTAACTGCAGAAGCAGGAAAAGTGATTCGGCGTGCAGGCCTTTCACACTTTCCCTTCAAGCAAAAATAAAAATCTGTTCTTATTTTAACATAAAAATGAACTTACAGGAGGCATAAATCATGAGTGAAGTACAAGTAACAAAATCAATCGATGCAAGAGGAGCATATTGCCCTGGACCATTAATGGAATTGGTAAAAGGCATTAAAACAGCACAGGTCGGAGATGTGGTAGAAGTCCTTTCCACTGATAAAGGTTCAGCAGTCGATATCCCTGAATGGGTCAATAAAATGGGCCACGAAATTGCCTACCTCGAAAATGAAGGCGATGAATTCAAGATTGCGGTTAAAAAAGTAAAATAATTGATCGCTGTTTGACACAGGCTCTTTACGGTAACTCTAGTGTTTCAAGCCGTAAAAAAGTCCGAAAAAAACAACAGCCTTGATCAAGGAATCCAGTAAAGAGGTGGACGAAATGACAAAAAAAATCGTGGTTCTTGGAGCAGGCAGCGCGGGTACAATGGTTGCAAACAGGCTAGCCCGTCAGCTTGGCGAAGAAATTAAAAAACGGGAAGTCGAAGTCACTTTGATTTCCAATACAGAAAAGCATATTTACCAGCCGGGATACCTATTCATTGCTTTTAATGAAAAACCGTCCGAGCATTTTATCAGAAAGCAGGATGCCCTTGTACACAGACATGTGAACCTTGTTTATGATGATGTTGAGAAAATCGATGTAGAGAAGAAGACGGTCAAAGGCAAAAAGCAGTATCAATATGACTACCTAGTCATTGCAACAGGATCACATCCTGACTTTGACAGTGTTCCAGGTTTACGGGAAGGTGCGCATAACTTCTATACACTCGAAGGAGCAGAACGCCTGCGTGATGACCTTGCAGCGATGGAAAAAGGTAAAATCCTGATCACTATCGATGTGCCGCACAAATGTCCGGCTGCTCCGCTTGAACTGGCATTGATGCTGGATGACTATTACCGCAAAAATGGCAGACGCAAGGATATTGAAATCAAATACGCCTATCCCATCGGCCGGATCCATTCATTGGTTCCTGTTGCAGAATGGGGACTGCCGCAGTTTGAAAAACGGGATATCAAGTATGAAACATTCTTCAATCTGGAAGAAGTTGATCCAAAGCGCAAAGTCGCGATTACAATGGACGGCTCTGAACATGAGTATGACATGCTCATTACGATTCCGGCGCATACAGGTGCCAAAGCTGTGATTGAATCCGGCATTGGCGATGAATCAGGCTTCATTCCGACAAACCGGACAACATTGAAAATGATTGGCCAGGATGATGTCTATGTAATTGGTGATGCAACAAACCTGCCAATCAGCAAAGCTGGATCAACTGCACACTATCAATCTGAATCCCTGGTTGCCAATATCATCAGCAGATTATCGGGGCGTCCGGAAACAGCTGTCTATAACGGCAAGGTGGCCTGCTTCCTTGAAAACAGCCTTGAAGATGCCAGCATGATTACGTTTGACTACAATAACCCACCGCAGCCAGCAGAGACTTCTGACCTGCTGCACTGGTTCAAAGCAGTATACAATGAGCTTTACTGGTTAAATGCCAAAGGGATTTTATAGAAGGGGTGGTTGAGATGGTTACAGAAACACCTCAAATACAGAAAACGGAACAACATAAGCTCGTCAGCTTCACTGATGCAGCCATGAATGCAGTAACCGGGGAAATGGTCTCGACCATTGCCGAAACAGGTGTCAAGATGGTCGAGATGGCTGATGACCTGCTTCAGCCTGAAACGCTCTCTCTATTAAAGGCCCTGCCTGAAGTAGCCGAGAACCTCGAGCGGACTTTGATGGAAGTAAAACGCATGGAAGAAACAGGAGTCCTGAAATCACTGATGCAGCTTGCGGATATGGCTGCTGCCATGAAAGGAGCGATGACAGGACCAATGGTGACCGATATGGTGGAGAAGGCAATCAAAGGTGTAGAACTTGCGGATTCCTTCATCCAGCTGGGTGCCATCGACCTTGTTGACGGTATGCTGTCTGCGTTCCATCATGCTCAAGAGGAAACAAAAGATAAAGAGCCTCTGACCTCCCTGCAGCTGATGAGAGCTGTCACACAGAAAGAAACAAGGGAAGGCATGACTCTGATGATTTCCTTCCTGCAAAACCTGCCAAAGCAATTAAATAAATAGAAAAAGAGAAGGGGCATCCCTTCTCTTTTTCTATTTATAAAGGATGTCATTTTTCATTTCTGTCAGTTTTGTGAGAACTCCATCGATATCTTGTTCCGAGACATTAAATTCCCTTAGGCTTTCTGCAAGGTGATTGGCGATCGCGCCAAAATGTTCATCATTAAGGTTCATGCCTTTATGCGCAAGCTCCATGCTTCTTCCGGAATACTGGTTTGGTCCTCCTAATGCCCAGCTGATGAATAAGGACTGGTGGCGCCGCTGTTTTTCCATGTCTGTTTCCTCGAAGAACTGGTTGACCGTTTCATCAGCAAGCACCTTTTCGTAAAAAACATCAACAACTTTCGTAATCGCATCCTGTCCGCCAAGGCGGTCATATAAAGTTTCCATTCAAGTATTCCTCCCTTTTGAGAATGACTTGCTTATTATCTCTTTTTATCCATAAGAATATGAATGAAACTTTTTTTCCTAATCAATCCACTTATATCCTACTCCCCAGACGGTAGCCAGGTATTCATCTGCGGCAAATCCGGCTTTCCGAAGCTTGTCCCTCAGATTCCTTACATGTGAATCAATCGTACGGTCTTCCGTTGCGACACCATATCCCCATATTGTAGAAATCAGATGTTCTCTTGTGAATACCTTGTTTTTGTTTTGCAAGAAAAGGCTTAATAAGGAGAATTCCTTTGGGGTCAGCGGGATCAGGATACCGTCATGCTGAACTTCATACGATTCCATATTTAGATTCAGTCCTTTGAATGTAAGCATTTGGCTTTTGGATGAATGTCTTCTTAGCAATGCCTCAATTCTTGCAAGAAGTTCTTCTTCATCAAAAGGCTTGGTGATATAGTCATCAGCTCCGATCTTTAAACCTTTGACGATATCCGGTTTCTCGCTCCTCGCGCTCAGCATGATAATCGGAATATCCCAGTGTTTCCGTATTTCTCCGCATGCCTCCCAGCCGTCCATCTCGGGCATCATGAGATCGAGTATGACAAGGTCTGCTCCATGATTCTCGAGGAAATCAATAGCCTCGCTGGCGGAGGTCATCTTGATGCATTTATGGCCTGCAGGCTCCAGGTAAAGAGCAAGTAAGTCAAGCATCCTCATTTCATTATCTATTAGCAATATTGTCGGCATTTTAATAATTACCCCTTGAAAAGTATGATTATCTTCATCTTACACTAAATAAGTGAAGAAATTGTGCACGCCACTCGTGCTTCGCTGATAAATTTGCAAATTTAACGGGAAGCTGCACCGGAGCCCAAACCAAAATGGACAGAAACCCATAACCTGATAATAGGATAAAGAAAAGGAGGTTGAAAGTATGCCTTACGGTTATTATCCGCCATACGGAGTTCCTTATGGAGGTTATCCCGGCTTTTACGGCGGGGGTGGTGCGTGGTTTGCACTATTCATCATTTTGCTTGTAATCGTCCTTATTTTCGGAGGATGGTGGTATTTCACTTGTTAAGAAGGTAAAGGGTTTATCCTGATGGGATAAACCTTTTAATATGCCTTTTCTTGAATAGGGATGGACTGGGTTTATGAAAAAATAGAAATTTTAGAAAAGTAACATTATAATAAATTAATAGACCTAAAGGGGGAAATGAAATGGCAAATACATATTCTGATGTTTGGGACCTCGAGGTGTTTTTTAAAGGGGGAAGCAGTTCTCCGGAATTCGCAGACCATTTAAAGGCCGCAGGGGAGCAAATCGAAAAGTTTAAAAAGGAAGTAGAGGGATGGGAGCCAGTAAATCAGTCAACCGAGAGTGCGATGCTGGCAAATCTCGTAGGGCTGTTCGATGGAGCAGCGAAGAAGGTAAGGCAGGCTGGTGCATTTGTGAGCTGTTTGCATGCTCAGAACACGGATGATAAGAAGGCTGGGCAATTGAAGGCGACCGTTACCGAACTCAGTGCTTCATTGCAAACTGCACTGACTATTTTCGATCAGAAGCTATCCAGCTTTTCAAATGAAGTTTGGGATGAACTGTTGCAGGACGGACTATTGAAGGAGCTCCGTTTTGTGCTTACTGAGCGGCGGGAACGTGCAGCTGAAAAACTTTCCGAAAAAGAGGAGTCGGCCATAAATGCATTAAGTGTGGATGGCTATCACGGCTGGGGGCAGATGTATGACCTTCTTGTGGGAAATACGAAAGTCCAGTATAAGGAGGAAAGTCTTTCTGTCGGCCAGGCTGCCAATAAGCTGTCAGACGCAGACCGTTCTGTCCGTAAAGAGGTTTTCGCGGCATGGGAAAAAGCCTGGGGAGAGAAAGAGGATTTTTACGCAAAGACACTCAATCATCTCGCGGGCTTCCGTCTGAATGTATATAAGCTGCGGGGCTGGGAGGATGTCTTGAAGGAGCCGCTTGATATCAACAGGATGAAAAAAGAAACACTTGATGCTATGTGGGAGGTTATTTCGGACAACAAGGAGCCGTTTGTCCGGTTTTTGAACCGAAAAGCAGGGCTCCTGGGACTTGAAAAGCTGAGCTGGTTTGATTTGGATGCGCCAATTGGCAGTGCTGAATCGAAAATGTCCTATCAGCAAGGAGCTGATTTTATTGTCGATAACTTTGCTCAATTTGGCAAAGAAATGGCGGATTTTGCAAAAATGGCATTTGAGGATAATTGGATAGAGGCTGAAGATCGTCCTGGCAAGGCTCCTGGCGGCTTTCATACCTTCTTTCCTGAGAGCAGCCAATCCAGGATCTTCATGACCTACTCTGGTACGCCATCCAATGTCTCAACCTTGGCACATGAACTTGGACACGGTTTCCATACTTATGCAATGAGGGACCTGCATCTGTTGAATCGGAATTATGCGATGAATGTGGCAGAAACAGCTTCTACATTTGCTGAAATGATTGTTTCAGATGCTTCCGTGAAAAACGCGCAGACTAAGGAAGAGAAGCTTGGTTTATTGGAGGATAAAGTCCAGCGTTCAGTCGCACTCTTGATGAATATTCATGCCAGATTCCTGTTTGAAACTAAGTTCTACGAAGAGCGCAAACAGGGAGTGGTCAATCCGGAAAGATTAGGGGAATTGATGAAAAATGCGCAACAAGAAGCATATGGAGGGGCACTCGAGGAGTATCACCCGCTGTTCTGGGCGTCCAAGCTGCATTTCTTTATAACTGGAGTACCATTCTATAACTTCCCGTACACATTCGGTTACTTATTCTCCCTTGGAATTTATGCAATGGCCCTGGAAGAAGGCAAGGGATATGAAGAAAAGTATATTGCTCTTTTGAAGGATTCAGCATCGATGACAGTAGAGGAACTGGCACAGAAACACCTGAACGTCGATCTCACGAAAAAGGATTTCTGGGAAAAAGCCGTACGCATGTGCGTGGATGATGTAGAGGAATTCATGGCTTTGACGGAATAGGCTTTAGTATCACTTTAGGTGCCGCAGAGTCAGCATTTAGTAATATGGCGTAAGCAGGTTTTGCCCGAAACAGACAAACGAAAACCCAGCCCTTTTGAGGCTGGGTTTTATACTTTTCTTAGCTTGAAAGGACTGATCATCAGCAGACTGAGGATCAGCATAATGAATAAGAATGACTGCGGAGGAATATGGGGGATGGTCAGAAAACTCAGCGTTGCCAGCACTCCTGCTGCGGTGATCGGCAATCCTGTGAAGTAGCCGTTATTCTCGGTAATATTGAATCTAGCCAGTCGGAATGCGCCGCAGCCTATATAAAAAACAATGAAAAACGCACCGGGAGCCCCAAACTCGGACAAAATTCCCTGATAGATTAATAGTGCAGGAGCCACACCGAATGATATAATATCACTCATGGAATCTAATTGCTTTCCAAGTTCAGATTCAATATTAAGCTTTCTGGCAACCATTCCGTCAAACCGGTCTGCCAGGGCAGCGATGAAAATCAATAAAAGGCTTAAGTTTAAATTGCCTTCCATGCCAACGATGATTGCGAATCCACCTAACGAAAGATTAGCCAGTGTCAGCACGTTTGCAGTCTGAGATTTTACTTTTTTGACAGTTGAGTCTAGTACATCGTGAAGAAACATATAATTCACTCCTCTTACTGGAAGACAGTTTCTGCATTGTTCTGCTTTCCGAAAGTATTCGGACACAATTTCAAATTTGCATCGAACCTTTTGAGCAGATTCATTCATAATCGTTTCAAAAAGATAGAGCCTTATTGAAAAGGGAACTAGCACATTGGGTTATTATATAATAATATATAATTCTAAGCTGATTATGCTCTTTCGTAAAGATTTCTTTTTGGTATTTCCCGGAATTTTTAATCAATTACATTCATCAAAAAAACAAAACTAATACTTAATAATTTAATCGGAGGTATGTTCATTGCTCCAGTCTATTTATCGCCTGCTTATAGAATTGACAAATGGGAAATGGACTTCGGCCATTTTGCATAAATTCGCAAAATCTAAAAACAGCAAAGTCATTATCCCTTCGTTTGCCAAAACTTATAACATCAATCAGGACGAAATGGAAAAATCGATAGAAGAGTATGAGAGCCTGCATCAATTTTTCATCAGGAACCTGAAAGAAGGATCAAGAATAGTAGATGAAGAGCCTTTGTCTGTTGTCAGTCCTGTAGACTCAGTGATTGAAGATATAGGTGAAATTGAGGCTGACAAAACGATTAACGTAAAGGGGAAAGTGTATTCGATTTCCGAGATGCTTGGTAATGATGAAGCAATGGCAAGGTATGAACAAGGCACGTATATGATTTTTTACTTGAGCCCAAGCCATTACCACCAAATTCACAGCCCTGTTGCAGGCAATGTAGTAAATCAGTGGACATTGGGAAGGAAGTCGTATCCTGTTAACAAGATGGGGTTGAAATACGGAAATTATCCATTGTCCAAGAACTTCCGTAAAATAACTGAAATCAGGCATGATTCAGGCATGATGGCAGTTATAAAGGTTGGCGCCATGTTCGTCAACTCGATTGAAACCACCCACGCCGGAACGAGCCTCGAAAAAGGCGAGCAAATGGCGTATTTTACCTTCGGCTCGACTGTTGTGCTTCTATTTGAAAAGGGGACAGTGAATCTACTGCCGAACATCACAGCGCCATATCCTATTAAATATGGCGAGAGAATCGGTACCAGGAATGGACAAGGATGACCAGCGAGGCACAGGTTTAATCTGTGTCTTTCGTTTTTGTTTTGTATTTATGCCACACAAAGCAAAAAAAAGAGCCCTTTTGGGGCTGTCAGGAAGAGACTTTGATTCGGTTAGATAATGACCGCCGGTGGATTTCCGTTTCAATCAAACGAATAAACTCATAGCTAAGGTTCAGTTCTCTTGCCTTGAAATAGGATTCGATCAACAGCTCGTCCGATAGCTTGCGCATTTCAGTCATTCACCCCCAAAAGGATCTTCTAAATCAGATTTTAACTGCATATAATTGTAAGTTGTTTCGTTTCTACCCTTACTCTAGCAGATTGAAACTTGCAGAACAACCGTTCTGATTATCCACAATTAGCAGTGGATAACCTGTGATTAAATTGTTTATAAATGGGAAATTTGTAAGAGAATCAATGTGTATATTGTGCATAAGGTTATCCACAGGATTGGAAATCGCTGGATTTTGTCGAAAAGTTTTTTGTAATACTTCGAAAATTTAACGCTTATAGCAGAAAATCGGTTGTTTTTGTCAATTTTAATCAGTAGACAGCTGTTAATTCGGGGAGATCTGTATGTTTGTTTTGAATACGAGGATAAAATTGGGTATGATGTTAACGGTATGATAGGAATTTAATTAATGAGGTGTTATAAAATTGCTAAAGCATTTTTTGCCTGACCAGCATGTGAAAAATATATTTGAAATCGAGCCGGATAGCCTGAAGGAAAAAGGCGTCAAGGGAATCATAACGGATTTGGACAATACCCTCGTAGAATGGGATCGGCCGACTGCGACCCCGAAGCTGATCGAGTGGTTTGATAATATGAGAAGAAATGAAATACTCATAACGATTGTTTCAAATAATAATGAGAAAAGAGTCAAGGCATTCTCTGATCCGCTTCAAATCCCTTTTATATTTCAAGCGAGGAAGCCAATGACCAAGGCGTTCAATAAAGCTTTGAAGCAGATGGGCTTGCGTAAAGAAGAAACAGTCGTGATTGGCGACCAGCTGCTGACAGATGTCCTTGGCGGCAATAGAAGCGGATTCCACACGATTCTCGTTGTACCGGTTGCCCAGACAGATGGGTTTGTGACCCGATTCAACAGGAAAGTGGAAAGAAGGATTTTAAATTGGTTCAAGAAGAAAGGAAAGCTGAATTGGGAGGACTAGATTTGAGTGAACAATTAATCTGTACAGGCTGTGGTGTGAAAATCCAAACTGAAAATCCTGAAGAACTGGGGTATGCCCCTGCTTCTTCCTTGGAAAAAGAGGCTATCGTCTGCCAGAGATGTTTCCGCCTTAAAAACTATAACGAAATCCAGGATGTAAGTCTCACCGATGATGACTTCTTGAAAATATTGAATGAACTAGGGAGCAGGGATGCCCTCATTGTAAAAATCGTCGATATTTTCGACTTTAACGGCAGCTGGCTTCCCGGGATCCAGAGATTCGCTGGAAAGAATCCGGTATTATTGATTGGCAACAAGGCTGATCTTGTGCCTAAATCGGTCAAGCAGCGCAAGCTGATTGACTGGATGAAGAAAGAATCCCGGGAACTTGGGCTCAATCCGATCGATGTCTTTCTTGTAAGTGCGGCAAAAGGGTATAACATCAGAGAAGCTGCGGCGGCAATAGATGAATACCGGAATGGCAAGGATGTTTATATTGTTGGCTGCACAAATGTAGGGAAATCTACTTTTATTAATCGAATCATTAAGGAAGTGACAGGCGAAGGAGACATCATCACCACTTCACATTTTCCGGGAACAACCCTTGATATGATCGAAATCCCGCTAGAGGACGGCAAAGCGATCGTCGATACTCCGGGAATCATCAACCATCACCAGATGGCTCATTATGTGGATAAGCGTGATTTGAAGTACATTACGCCTAAAAAAGAGATCAAGCCAAAGGTGTACCAGCTGAACGAACAGCAGACATTATTTTTCGGCGGCCTGGCACGGTTCGATTATCTGGCAGGAGGCAGAAGGTCTTTTTCCTGCTATGTACCGAATGAAATCAATATCCATCGTACAAAGCTGGAAAATGCGGATGAGCTGTATAAGAACCATGCGGGTGAATTGCTGACCCCGCCTCGGCCTGAGCAAATGGATGAATTCCCTGAACTTGTCCGACATGATTTCACGATTAAGGAAGCCAAAACAGATGTCGTTTTTTCAGGGCTTGGCTGGGTGACAGTCAATGATGCGGGCGCAAAAATTGCAGCATATGTTCCGAAAGGGGTTCATGTGATGCTGAGAAGGTCTCTGATTTAAACTCTTCGAGATCCAAAAACTATGAGGAAAGGCGGGAAAAGCATGAAAAAATTGTTCGGCGTCATCGGTGATCCAATTGGCCATTCCATGTCTCCTGCCATGCATAATGATCTCTTTGATTTTTATGGAATCGATGCAGTCTATCTTCCCTTTCATGTCACCAAGGAAAATCTTGAGGCAGCAGTAAAAGGGTTCAAAGCATTGGGTGTTAGTGGCTTCAATGTGACAATCCCGCATAAAACTGATATCATGGCCTATCTCGATCAAATCGATCCTTTGGCAGAAGCGATCGGAGCCGTCAATACGGTCAAAAATGAACATGGCATTTTAACAGGCTACAATACAGATGGACCCGGCTTCGTCAAAGGACTTGAATCAATGGATGCTGATCCTGGTTCAAGGTCAGCTTTGATTATTGGAGCAGGTGGTGCTTCAAGAGCGATTTACTTCTCAATGGCCCAGGCAGGAATTCAGCGGATTGACCTGTATAACCGGACAGCCGGGAAGGCTGAGGAATTAGTCAGCTCCTGTCCCTTCAAGGTCCGTTCAAAGGTCCTTGACAGAAAAACAGCTGAAAAGTCACTGCATGAATATCAGTTGATCATCCAGACCACTTCCATTGGAATGTCACCTGACCTAGAAGGTTTGCCGCTTTCACCTGAGAATATTTCCAGGGATGCAATCGTCAGTGATATCATATATAATCCTCTGCAAACAAAATTTTTGGAGGAAGCGTCTAAAAAAGGAGCCGAAATCCAGAATGGCGTCGGGATGTTCGTTTTGCAGGGGGCACTTGCTTTCGAAAAATGGACCGGGATTTTTCCGGACACCGAGAGAATGAGAGCCAATGTTTTAAGAAATTTAGGAGGTTAACACATGTTAACAGGTAAGCAAAAACGTTTTTTAAGGTCAAAAGCCCATCATCTGACTCCGATTTTTCAAGTCGGCAAAGGCGGGGTAAATGAAAATATGATCAAGCAAATCGCGGATGTGCTTGAAGCAAGAGAGTTAATCAAGGTAAGCATCCTCCAGAACTGTGATGAGGACAGGGATACTGTTGGAGAGCAGCTTTCACGCGGAGCAAAAGCGGAGCTTGTCCAGGTCATCGGGAATACAATTGTATTGTATAAAGAATCACGCGAGAATAAGCAAATCGTTCTTCCAAGATAAACAACTGGGAGGTGCCTGTTTGATGAAGGTTGGCATATTGGGCGGAACCTTCAATCCGCCGCACACCGGACATTTGGTCATTGCGAATGAAGTACTGCATGCTTATGGGCTGGATGAAGTTTGGTTCATGCCCAATCAGGTTCCGCCGCATAAAACAGTCAACATGCTTATCAGCAATTCAGACAGGCTTGAGATGCTCGAGCTTGCTATTGCCGACAACCAGAAATTCCGGGTGGAAAAAGCAGAACTCGAGAGAAGTGGTCCTTCTTACACGTATGAAACGATGAAAATATTAAAAGCTAAGAATAAAGAAATTGATTTTTATTTCATTATTGGCGGCGACATGGTTGAGTACTTGCCAAAATGGCATAAAATAGATGAGCTGCTGGAGATGGTGAAGTTCGTGGGGGTCAGCAGGCCGTCGTACACGACGGAAACGGAATATGATATTCTGTATGCAGAAACGCCACAGATGGACATCTCTTCTAGCATGATCAGAGAGAGAATAAGGGACGGTATAAGCATTCGCTATCTGCTGCCCGAATCTGTCAGGCTTTATATAGAGGAGAATGGTTTATATGGATCGTGAACAAGCACTTGAGATTGTGAAGCCGCAGCTGACTGAGCATCGATATGTGCATACTATTGGAGTGATGGAGACTGCCATCAGGCTGGCAGAAAAATACGGCGCAGACCGGAAAAAAGCAGAAATGGCCGCCATTTTCCATGATTATGCCAAATTCAGGCCAAAAGAGGAAATGAGGCAGATTATCGTTGACCAAAAAATGCCGGCCATCCTGCTGGAGTTCAACAGTGAGCTTTGGCATGCCCCTGTAGGAGCCTTTCTCGCCGAAAAAGAAGCAGGCATAAAAGACGGGGAAATCCTTGATGCCATCCGATTCCATACTTCAGGCAGGGTAGGCATGACCCTCCTTGATAAAATCATTTATCTGGCTGATTATATTGAGCCGGGCCGCCATTTCCCCGGGGTCGATGAGGTAAGGGATTTGGCAGAGAAAGATTTGGACATTGCGCTGACCCAGTCAATGAAAAATACCATCCTATTTTTGATAAAAAAAAACCAGCAGGTTTTTCCAGATACATTTAACGCATATAACAGCATTGTAAAAAACTCAGGAGGGTGATTGAATGAACGATCGACAACTATTGATGACAGCTGTAAAAGCAGCAGACGATAAAAGGGCAGAAGATATTATGGTATTGAATATGAAAGGCATCTCGCTGATTGCCGACTATTTCATTATCTGCCATGGTAATTCGGACAAACAAGTGCAGGCAATTGCACGTGAAATCAGGGAAAAAGCAGAAGAACAGGGATATGGTCTGAAAAGGATGGAAGGCTTCGATGAAGCGAGATGGGTCCTGATTGATATTGGCGATGTGGTTGTCCATGTCTTCCATAAAGAAGAAAGAAGCTACTATAATTTGGAACGTCTCTGGGGAGACGCACCAATCGAAAATGTTCAAAGTGAGCTGAATTAAGTGTCCTACGAAAGATTCGCTTATTTGTATGATGAGCTCATGCAGGACGTTCCCTATGATGTATGGGTCAAAATCGTCGAAGCGTACAAAGAGAGATATCAAGTGAATGGAATGAAGCTTCTCGACCTCGCATGCGGCACCGGGGAGCTTTCTGTCAGATTTGCGCAAAAAGGCTATGATGTTACTGGCGCGGACCTGTCTGGCGATATGCTTTCGGTAGCCCAGATGAAGGCCCAGGCACAATCTATGCCTATCCAATTCTTCCAGCAGGACATGACAGAACTAGAGGAATTAGGTGAGTTTGATATCATCGGCATCTTTTGCGATTCCCTGAATTATTTGAAGGATGAACAGGCAGTAAAGAAGACCTTTGAAGGCGTATACCGTCTTTTGAAAAAGGGCGGCTTGTTCATTTTTGATGTCCATTCCGTTTATAAGATGCGCGATATTTTTGCGGATGCTACATTCACATGGGATGACGAAGAGATCACCTATATCTGGAACAGCTTCAAGGGAGACGACCCGCATAGCGTTGAACATGAACTGACTTTTTTTGTACTCGATGAAAGAACCGGAAAATATGATCGTGTTGATGAAGTGCATTACCAGCGTACATATCCGGATGCAATATATGTAGAATTGCTGAAGCAGGCAGGCTTTGAGAATATTGAAATCACCGGTGATTATTCACTCAAGGCTCCTGACTCAACAACTGAGCGATTATTTTTTGCTATGATCAAGTCATAATAGGATTTATATTCATTAGAAAAGCTCCCGATTCACACGGGAGCTTTTTTGTACCATTTCTGTCACAATTTTAAGGAAGGATTTTCGGGTTAAATGGAGAAAACTTTTAAGGACCGAATTGTTCCTTAATGCTTTCTAATTCTGTTGCGTATTTTTTATGTGTTGCCTGGAACAGCTTTTCAAACATATCTCCTGTTTCACGATCCAGTACCTTGATTCCTTCTCCAGTTATACCGCCTTTCACGCAAACCTTTTCCTGCAAAGTCTGTAATGTATAATGATTTTGACTCAAAAGTTCCCCTAAACCAATTAACATTTCGCTTGCTAGTTTGGTGGCGGTTTCCTGATCAATCTCCGTTTCTTTGACAGCACCATTGATAAAGCTCTGGACAAGGTGACTGAAGAAAGCTGGACCGCAGCTGACAATATCTGATGCTACTCTTGTAATGTTCTCCTCTATTACCAGCGGGACAGATACCTTTTTAAAAAGAGTTAACATAGCTTCCCGCCATTCCGTTGTGCATCGGGTGCCAAACGAGAAAAGCGATACCCCGGCAAGTGCTCTGCTTGTAATGCTTGGAATGATCCTCATGACTGAACAATCCACTTTGCTTTCAATTTGTTCCACACTGATTGGGCTAGTAATGGAGATTACACATTTATTCTTCGTAAGCACAGGATTGATGGTTTCAAGGACTCCCAATACATTATGAGGCTTCACGCATACGAAAATGGCATCGGCTTTTTCAGCTACTTCTATCGCATTCTTTCCAATGGCTAAGCCTGGATATATTTTTTGAATCTCTAAAGCTTTTGATAAGGTCCTATTCGTAATCATCATTGAAGAAGGGGAAACGGCATTCCCATCAATGAGAGCTTCGGCGAGAATTCTCCCCATATTCCCTGTGCCTATTATCCCTATTTTCATAACCCTTCCCTCCTTCGTACATTTATTCTCCTATATCCATATGATTTTAATTTTTATTTTATGCCAATGAAGAAAGGTGTTGATGCTGCTTGGAATGGATCAAGGAAAACAAAATCTTTGTAATTGCAGGAATTGCGGCTTTGTTATTTTTTCTTTATTCATCATTCGATAAAGGGGATGAACTCACCGAGGAAAATGCCGTGGCATTGGTTACAGAACTGGAACCTGAGAAAGAGGCGGATGTCGAGGAAAAAGAAATCATCATGATGGCGGAGATAAAAGGAGCTGTTGTTCATCCCGGTGTATATGAGGTAAAAGAGGGAGGGAGGGTGATCGACCTGATTGAGGTGGCTGGAGGTCTTGAAAATGAGGCTGACGCGGCCGCGATTAATTTTGCCATGTATGTCCAGGATGAAATGTCAATTTATGTGCCGCGCATCGGAGAAGAAGTTCCTTCATCTTTGCCGGTACAGAATGAGGGTGAGGCGGCAAATGGAAAGCTGGATTTAAATACTGCCCAATCAGCCGACCTCCAGACCTTGCCGGGAATCGGTCCGGCCAAGGCTGAAGCAATCATTGAGTACCGCGAAACGAACGGGCCGTTTAAAGCAATCGAGGATTTAAAAGAAATCAGCGGGATTGGGGAAAAAACTTTTGAAAAGTTAAAGGACTTGATTTCGGTTAAATAGCTGCCGTTGAAATTGAACTCTTTCAGCCAAAGACTTAAAATGGAGGATATAAAAAGGTTATCATAAATTATATTGAGCGTTTTTAAGGGGGATTACAGCATGGAACGAAAGAGTTGGGATGATTATTTTTTGGATATTGCCGAAGAAGTGGGCACGCGTTCTACCTGCCCAAGGCTGCATGTCGGGTGTGTCATTGTCAAGGACAAGCATATCGTTTCGACCGGTTACAATGGATCAATCCACGGTCATGACCATTGTGAGGATGTTGGCTGCCTGATTAATGAGCAGGGTCGCTGCATCAGGACTTTGCATGCGGAGGAAAATGCGGTCCTCCATGCGGATAGAGGACTATTAAAAGGAGCAACGGCGTTCGTCACCCATGAGCCATGCGAAAAGTGCTCCAAGACCCTTGCACAATCAGGAATTGCCCGTATTGTTTATAAATCTGCGTATCCTAACAAATACAATGATCTCTTTTTAAGGGATGTAGAGGTTGTACATTTGCCATAATAAATCTAAAGGATTAATGACATGAAGTTTATACGGATTGCACCCATCAGGGGACAGTTGCTTTACTTTGCCGCTGTCTCACTGCTGGGCTTGCTGACAATTAAACAGAATCCACTTCTGTACGGGGCGTTGTTTTTGCTCACCCTCTTCTTTCTAAAAGAATTTAAGAAACTCCATGCATCACTCCTGGTGCTTATGAGTGCCTGTTATGCTGTATTTATGGCTGCCGGGTACTTTGATGATTTTGAAACAGTGTATATGGGCAGCGAAAAGAACTTCCTTGTTTTATTTGATGATGAAATCAAGGTGGATGGTGATTTGCTTTATGCCTATAGCAGATCACTGCCGGCCGATGAAAAACTTATCATCAAATACAGAATCAAAACCATTGCTGAAAAAGAAATCATCCAGAATCTCCTCAATCCGGGAACAGCCTGTTCAGCCTCCGGAATCCTCTCAAGCCCGCCGCCTGCCACAAATCCAAATGCTTTTGACTACAAAAAATTCCTTGAACGAGACAAAATATCCTGGATTCTTGAAGCCGACCAGCTATCTTTGGCTACCTGCCATAAAAAGTCGCAAAGTATCTTGACAATGCTTAAAGGCTTCAGGCAAAAAGAAGTGCTGAGAATCAATCAGATTTTCCCTGACGAGACCTCAGCGCTTGCGGCAGCACTGATTTTTGGCGAAAGAGATTTCTTTAATCCCGAAACAGAACGATCCTACCAGAAAATAGGCATTGTTCATTTATTGGCGATTTCAGGACTGCATGTAGGCCTGCTTACTGGAATGCTCTACTTCATTAGTATCCGGCTTGGGGTGACGAAGGAAAAAACGGAGATGCTGCTGATGGCCTTCCTGCCGTTGTATACGGTCATGACTGGACTCGCACCACCGGTCATCCGGGCTTCCGCTATGCTTCTTCTATTGATTGGTTCAAAGCGCTATTCGGTCCGGATGAATCCGCTAGATGCCATTTCAGCTGCATTTATGATCATGGCGTTATTACAGCCAGGCATCATTTATGACACAGGTTTTCAGCTCTCTTATAGTGTCAGTTTCTCATTGATCCTTTCGGCGCCGGTTATCATGAAAACCTTCACTTCACTTGCCGGGCAAACTGCTGCAGCTTCTTTTATCGCCCAAACCTCCAGTCTCCCGATCATCATTTCGTCCTTCCATGAAGTCTCTGTCATATCCATGCTCGCCAATCTTCTTTTTGTCCCTCTTTTCTCATTTGGATTGCTTCCAATTTTGCTGTTAACCTATATTTCCATCTTTTGGGCTTCACCGCCTTCGTTTTATTTAATCCTTCTGGAAACGCTGATACACAATGTTAACCTTTTTGCAGCGAGCCTTGCTGAGCTTCGGATATCGACCCTCGTGATTGGTAAGCTGGAGCCGATCCTCCTGATTTTGCATATCCTTTTGATTCCGATTTTCTTTTATATGTGGGAAGGATTTTTAATAAGGAAGGCCAAACCGCCATTATGGATTTTTGCGCTTCCTCTCATTCCTCTTTTCATGCAGATTTTATGGCCCTATATGAGCCCATATGGAAAAATCGTATTTCTGGATGTTGGCCAGGGCGACAGCATTTTCATCAGGCTTCCGCATAACCAGGGGAATTATCTTATTGATACTGGCGGTGTCATCCCTTTTGCAAAGGAAGATTGGCAGCAGGGAAGGAGCCAGTATGATCCAGGCAAAAAAATCGTCGTCCCATTTTTGAAAAGCGAAGGAATCAGAAGCCTGGATAAATTGATTTTGACACACGGGGATGCCGACCATATTGGAGGGGCCAGGGCGCTGTTCGAAGAGCTGAAGGTCAAACAGCTGATTCTCCCGCGTGTCCCTGATCGATCGGACTTGGAATACAGGATAATTGATGTTGCACACAAGGAGGGAACAGAAATCCAAGAAGCTGAAATGGGCACAACGTGGAGTTCCGGTGGAGGGGAATTCCTGATTATCAATCCAATTCGATCTCCAGCAGACCGTAATGACGGGTCAATTGTATTGCTCGCTGATCTTGGCGGGAAAAAGTGGCTTTTCACTGGAGATCTTGGTTTGGAAGGGGAAAGGCTAATGGAGCAGACCATTAAGGGACTTGATATCGATGTGTTAAAGGTTGGCCATCACGGCAGCAAATATTCCAGTTCGGAAAGCTTTCTGGAATGGACAAAGCCGGAATACGCGATCATTTCTGTCGGGAAAAAGAACAGGTATGGCCATCCAGGGAAGGAAGTGCTTGAAAGGTTGAAGGAAGCTGGGGCGGTTATTTACAGGACAGATGAAGGTGGTGCCATCACTTACAAGTTCAAAGGCAATTCAGGAACCTTTGGCATGCAATTGCCATAGTATAGAACAAAGAGCAAATACGTCTCTCCCCTTATAATCACATGAAAACGAAAAGAGACTGCATCTAAAAATGCAGTCTCCACAACTTTATCCTATGTAGCCGTGATTAACTCCCGATTAACTGCACGACTGTCGCAATAATGAACATTGTTGCAAAGAATCCAAAAGAAACGATGAATCCAACACCTGAGTCAACAGCGTCATTGCGATTGCTTTGGACATTCTCTTCGAATTGATTCACAGTCAATCCCCCCTATTAATTCTATAATAGTATAAGCGATTCAATTTAAAAAATCCAGTCTTCTCTTTACAGCTTATTTACCCAATGTACCAAGAGTTGACACAAATACTTTTCCCGGTTGGGGCTAAAATAATCTTAACTTCGATGCACCGCTGCCATATAAGTATCCTAGGCCTTATACAGCAGCGTTCAATATAGATAGGGGAATTGGCCGAGATAGTCGGAGGCCAATTCCCTTAGAATGCTTGTCAAAATGTCCAAGCTTCTTTACGATAGACATATGGGAAAACTGGAACTGAACGGAGCGGAAAAAAGTGGTATTGGACATTTGGAAAAAGATAAGCAAAAAACAGGTGGATTCTGTTTATTTATTGTATGGGACAGAAGCATTCCTAATAAATGAAACAAAACAGCTGCTGGTCGACAATGTTTTGGATGAAGAAGAAAAAGATTTCAATTTTTCGGTATACGATCTTGAGGAAACTCCCATCGAGGCAGCATTGGAAGACGCTGAAACCTTCCCGTTCATGGGAGAAAAGCGATTGGTCATCCTTCAGAATCCCATGTTTTTGACATCTGAAAAGTCAAAAGGAAAGATTGAACATAATCTCGCCAAACTGGAGGATTACCTTTCACAGCCTGCTCCCTACTCCATCGTCGTATTTTCTGCGCCATACGAAAAACTGGATGAACGCAAAAAAATAACCAAGGAGTTAAAGCGGAAAGCAACAGTAGTAGAAGCCAAAAAGCTGAATGAGCAGGAAATTAAATCCTGGGTAAAAGAGCGCGCTGAAATGCATGGGTCCGTCATAGAAAATGATGCGATTGAGCTATTGCTCGCACTTGCAGGGACGAACTTATTCATGCTCACTTCTGAAATTGATAAACTGGCTCTTTATGCGGGCGATAACCAGCCGATCACCAAGGACATTGTGGACCGTCTGACTGCAAGGTCTTTGGAACAAAATATTTTCACTCTGGTCGACAAGGTTGTCCACCGGAATGTAGAGGCTGCCTTGAGGATTTATTACGATCTTTTGAAGCAAAATGAGGAACCAATTAAAATCCTTGCGGTCATCACTGGCCAATTCAGGCTGATTTACCAGGTAAAGGAGCTTGCACGGAAAGGATATGGCCAACAGCAGATAGCCGGGACGCTGAAAATCCATCCTTTCAGGGTAAAACTTGCTGCAGGACAAGCAGGGGCATTTTCGGATGAAGAATTGACAAGGATCATGAAGCTTCTGGCAGACGCAGACTATCAAATGAAAACAGGCGGCATGAAAAAAGAAATGCTGATTGAAATGATCCTGTTCCAGATCAAAGGCAGGTAACTTACATAGAATGCAAAATAAAAAAACGACCCTGACAGGTCGTTTTTTTATTAGCAGTATGAAAAAAATTAGCCGTTAGCGTTCAATTTTTTCATAAGACGGGCTTTTTTGCGGGCAGCTGCATTTTTGTGGATAAGACCTTTAGCTGCTGCTTTATCAAGCTTGCTTGCTGCTTGAGCGTAAGAAGCTTTTGCTTCAGTATCGTTGTTCACGATTGCTGCTTCAGCTTTTTTAACTGCTGTACGCATAGTTGATTTAACAGTAATGTTGTGAGCTCTGCTCTCTTCACTTGTTTTTACACGTTTAATTGCAGACTTAATGTTTGGCATTCCGTTCACCTCCTAAAAAGCATCGAGATTTTATGGAACTCGACATTTCCAGTACATTTCTTATTTATTAAGAACAAATGATATTTTATCAAACAGGGGTGAATAATGCAATACTCTGCTTTAATTTATGTCCAGAGCTGCGTGAATGTTTTTTGATATAAAAGGAAAAGATAGGCAATAGTATGCTGTTTAGCAGCCAAACTGTTTGGGAGGAATGCGACCATGAAGGAACCAATCGACTTGAGCATGTATTCAATCAGGACTGACCTGGCTGTGGAAGCGAGGGAGATGGTGCTTGCAGACCAGGCATCAACCGTCCATACCGAGGAGAATCTCTCTCAAATTGAAGGCGTCATTATAAAAGAAAAAGAGGAAAATGATATAAAGATTTCTCTCGTTGAGGTAACCGCCGAGGGTGAGAAGAGCCTCGGTAAAAAGCAGGGGCAGTATTTGACAATCGAAGTTGTCGGCATCCGCCAGCAGGATACCGAGCTGCAAGGGAAAGTAGAGAAAGTCTTCGCCAATGAATTTGCCCAGTTTATCAAACAATCCGGGATTAAGGAGGATGCATCCTGCCTTGTTGTTGGGTTGGGGAACTGGAATGTGACCCCCGATGCTCTCGGACCGCTCGTTTGTGAAAATTTGCTTGTGACCAAGCATCTATTCGAACTGCAGCCTGAGTCTGTCGAGAAGGGGTACCGCTCTGTCAGTGCGCTTTCTCCTGGTGTGATGGGATTAACGGGAATCGAAACATCGGACATTATTTTTGGCGTAGTCGAAAAGACGAAGCCGGACTTTGTGATTGCAATCGATGCGCTTGCGTCACGCTCTATTGAAAGAGTCAATTCAACAATCCAGATATCCGATACGGGAATCCATCCCGGCTCTGGAGTAGGGAATAAAAGGAAGGAACTCAGCAAAGAGACGCTCGGGATCCCGGTAATTGCGATCGGCGTTCCGACAGTCGTCGATGCTGTTTCGATTACAAGTGACACAATTGATTTTATCCTGAAGCATTTCGGAAAGGAAATGAGGGAAGGAAACAAGCCTTCGAGATCACTTGTTCCTGCGGGGATGAGTTTTGGGAAGAGAAGGAAGCTGACGGACGAAGACTTGCCTGAGGCAGAACAACGTCAGACATTCATGGGAATGATCGGCACACTTGAGGATGAAGAAAAAAGGAAGCTGATTTATGAGGTTCTTTCACCATTGGGCCACAACCTGATGGTCACTCCAAAAGAAGTGGATGTTTTCATCGATGATATGGCGAATTTGATTGCCAGCGGACTCAATTCTGCGCTGCATTCGAACATCGACCAGGATAACACTGGTATGTATACACATTAGGTTATATTTCAAAATGATTACGATTGGAATCCTGGTTCTATCTTCTCTAGCAAAGTCATAACATTTACTAGACTTGCATGAGAGAGGTGGAGCAATGAGACTTAATAAACGTTCGGGAATAATTGTAGCTGTCCAGGGGACTCAAGTTGTAAAAGCCGCACTAGCATTTGTATTCTTTCTCATTGGGATCGTTTCGATAAGCGGGGCCATGACGACGCTGAGGCCGGAGCTTAGGCTTTCCTCCGATTCTGTCAATCAGGCTGCAACTAACCTGAACGGCCAGCTGCTGTTCAGCTTGATGGGGTGGGAAAATCATCAGTTCCTGCAGGCGCTGCCAGAGGAATATGAAGCTCCAAAGCTGACCAATGTCATGTTCAAGCTTACTACCAATATCAATCTGGATGATCCCAGAAGCTTGCTGGGAAGGGAACTGCCTGGTTTCTCGCTTTTTGATGGGAAAATTCTGGTTGCGGGTAAGGGAACCAATTATACAAACATGCCGATGGAATCTGCTCCTCCGCTAGATGTGTTGAAAGCGGAGCAGGAGGCAGCCTTGCAAAATACCGAGGATCTTCCAGGTGCTTCGGAAGGAAGTACGGCAGCTCCGCCACTGTCAACCGGCGACCGTAAAGCTGTATATATTTATTTTACCCATACAAGAGAATCGTATCTTCCGTACCTTAAGGGTGTAACCGATCCGAATCAGGCGTATCATTCACAGGTAAACGTGACCAGGATTGGTGATCATCTGAAATCAGGTCTTGAACAGCGGGGAATCGGAACGACGGTTGATAAAACCGATGTCATGGGAAACCTGAACAAGAAAGGGCTTGGATTTGGAAAAGCCTATCAGGAAGCACGCCCGGTAGTTGAAGCGGCCATGTCAGGAGACCGGAATCTGCAATACTTCATAGATATCCATCGGGATGGTTACCGAAAAGATAAAACAACCATACAAATCAACGGAAAATCCTATGCTAAACTGGCGTTTGTCATTGGCGGGGAAAATGCGAATTATGAGAAAAACCTAGCACTCGCACGCGAACTGCATAATCTCCTTGATAAAAAGTATGGCAAAGGACTCAGCAGGGGCGTCATAGAGAAAAAGGGTGCGTCAACCAACGGGAAATTCAATCAGGACCTTTCAGGGAATGCATTATTGATCGAATTCGGCGGTGTCGATAATACATTCGAGGAATTAAATAGGTCCGCGGATGCTTTGGCAGATGTATTCAGCGAATTTTACTGGCAGGCCGAAAAAGTAGGAGCGCCAGCCCAACAGCCTCCAGACAAGAAATAAAATCAGTCAGGTGATCGAGATGAAAATGTTCATGCTAAAAAGCTTAATGCTCGCTTCTTTAATGTTCATATCCGTATTGTTCGGCATGCAGCAGGCAAACGAAGGAATCCATAAAATGAAAGGGTATGATGATCCCGAATTCAAAAGTGCCCTCAGTGTAAAAGAAAACGAAAGTGGCAGCTTCGAGACCGCAATCCTGGGCAACGACATTTCCAGCCATGACCTTGAACAAAAGCGAAAAAAGCTAGAAGAAATGAAAGCATTCAACCTCTTTTCATCAATCGGAAAAAAGCTGGCAGACGGAATATCCGTTGTTATGGAGAAAACAGTAGAATTGATTACCGGGAAGTAGCGAGGACAGCGGGCTTGGGGCCTGCTGTTTTTCTTTTGTAAGGCGTGTTTTGGACTGTGAAACTCCATATAATGGAAAAAAAGTATCGTCAATAGACCATATTGGGACTGCTGAACTCCAGATAATGGGAAAAGGTGTCACCAATAGGGTGTATTGGAACTGTAAAACTCCAGATAATGGAAAATGGTGTCATCAATAGATCGCATTGGGACTGCGAAACTCCATATAATGGAAAATGGTGTCACCAATAGACCGCCTTGGGATTGCTGAACTCGAGATAATGGAACATAGTGTCGCCAATAGACCACATTGGGACTGCAAAACTCCAGATAATGGAAAATGGTGTCATCAATAGATCGCATTGGGACTGCGAAACTCCATATAATGGAAAGTGGTGTCACCAATAGACCGCATTGGGATTGCTGAACTCGAGATAATGGAACATAGTGTCGCCAATAGACCACATTGGGACTGAAAAACTCCAGATAATGGAAAGTGGTGTCACCAATAACCGCATTGGGACTGCTGAACTCCAGATAATGGGAATTTGTGTCACCAATAGACCGTATTGGAACCCCTTTAACTCCCAAAAAAGGAACGGAGCATCATTAAAGCTATGGACGCCCTATTACAAAATAATAGTCACCAATGAAAACCATTGGTGACCAAAAATTCATTCATAATATGACCATTGGGCATATCCTGAGACTATTAAATTCTCCTTCAATGTCTGTCTGATGGTTCTCTTGGGAAATAAATCGCCAGTCCATTCATAGATTGTATTAGTGGATAACTTTTCAGACGGATATAGAACTTGATAATCCTCAATGCTTTGCACTAGCGCGCTTTTAGTATTCACAGGTTTTCCGCATTTTGGGCATGTTAGTATATGTGAATGATATTCTACCATTCCTGTCCCGCATTTCTGACAAAATACACCCTTTCTTAGCTGTGAATACTCAAAATGAGGCACCTTGCTAAAAGGGGATTTCGTAATATGGGATGCTAATAACTTTTCGGATAATCTTACATGCTGATGGTTCAAAGTAGTCTGCTGGTTATTCAATTGATGGATAAAGCGGTTCAGGTTTGTCGGGAGGATGATTCTCCTGTTAAGCGGGGCATGGTACAAAGTAAATTCGGGATTGACAAATACGAGATACGGCTCAATGGGGATTTTAATTCCGGAACTATTAAAAAATTGTCTTAGGAGTGAAACGTTCCTGTCTAGTTGCAGCAGTGGGTTTTTAACTTCGTTCCCGTTAATGGTTTTGAATGTATCACCTTCGAAATAATACTCTCCTTCAAAATTTTTAACTTCAAATAGGTAGGAGAGTCTCTGTAAGACCATCAACGAGTCAATCTGGAAATGAGAATGATTCTGCTCAAGCAGCAAGTCATTTAAAATATATGACTGCATGGTTATTTGTTGCAGGTACCCGTCAAACATCACCTCGCCTTCAAATCCCTTTTGTAAATTTAAATAGTACTGTTTCTCTTTTTCGGATAAAACCATCCGTGTGTTCAATGCCTTCAAAACTTTTAATTCTTCAGACTCATAACGTTCTTTTAAAAACATAATTCATCTCCCTTCTTCCATTCATTTTACTTAATAAGTTCCTAATATTCTGTGAACAATATATGGACGCAATCCTGCCGTGATAAGGCACCCTCCACGAGACTCTTCCTCCATTATTTATTGAATCTTG
Source organism: Mesobacillus sp. MER 48 (assembly GCF_023714225.1). Lineage (NCBI taxonomy): Bacteria > Bacillati > Bacillota > Bacilli > Caryophanales > Bacillaceae > Mesobacillus > Mesobacillus sp. MER 48. The sequence goes on along the minus strand of NZ_JAMAUR010000001.1, from coordinate 937,716 downwards.
ATATTCCTGCTGATATAATCAACAATAGTGTACATGCGCGAGTATAGTAGGAGTGAACGCAATGAGCAGAGAAGATAGACTTAATAGACAAAGTAAAATACGAAATTTTTCGATTATCGCCCATATTGACCATGGAAAGTCCACGCTGGCTGACCGGATCCTTGAAAAAACGAATGCATTGACTGCGCGTGAAATGAAGGATCAGCTGCTGGATTCGATGGATCTTGAGCGTGAACGTGGAATCACGATAAAGCTGAACTCAGTACAATTGAAGTACCAAGCGAAAGATGGAGAGATCTATACTTTCCACCTTATCGATACACCTGGACACGTAGACTTCACTTATGAAGTATCTCGAAGCCTTGCAGCATGTGAAGGTGCTGTCCTTGTTGTCGATGCAGCGCAGGGAATCGAGGCACAGACGCTGGCGAATGTTTACCTTGCAATCGATAATGACCTGGAAATCGTGCCGGTCATCAATAAAATCGATCTGCCGAGTGCGGATCCTGAACGTGTCAGAAACGAAATAGAAGAAGTGATCGGCCTGGATGCTTCTGAAGCTGTCCTGGCGTCCGCAAAAGCAGGAATCGGGATTGAAGATATCCTTGAGCAAATCGTCGAGAAAGTTCCTGCCCCTCAGGGAGATCCTGATGCTCCATTAAAAGCATTGATTTTCGACTCTTTGTATGATGCGTACCGCGGCGTAGTTGCATATATCCGCGTTGTCGATGGAACGGTCAAAGTCGGCGACAAAATCAAAATGATGGCGACAGGCAAAGAGTTTGAAGTAACAGAAGTCGGAGTATTCACGCCAAAGGCTACTCCTTCACCTGAGCTGACTGTCGGAGATGTAGGTTTCCTGACAGCGGCAATCAAGAACGTCGGCGACACACGTGTGGGTGATACGATCACAAACGCGAAAAACGGTGCTGCCGAAGCACTTCCGGGATACCGTCGCTTGAACCCAATGGTATATTGCGGTCTGTATCCGATCGACTCAGCGAAATTCAATGACCTGAGGGAAGCACTTGAAAAACTTGAGCTTAACGATTCAGCGCTTCAATTCGAACCGGAAACATCACAGGCATTAGGCTTCGGTTTCCGCTGCGGATTCCTGGGACTTCTTCATATGGAAATCATCCAGGAGCGCATCGAGCGTGAATTCAAGATTGACCTGATCACTACTGCGCCAAGCGTTATTTACGATGTCATCATGACAGACGGCACTGAAATTAAGGTGGATAACCCTTCCAATATGCCTGATCCGCAAAAGATTGACCGTGTAGAAGAGCCATATGTAAAAGCAACAATGATGGCGCCGAATGATTATGTCGGAGCGATCATGGAGCTTTGCCAGGAGAAACGCGGTATCTTCATCGACATGCAATATATGGATGAGACACGCGTCAGCATCGTGTATGAAATCCCGCTGTCTGAAATCGTCTATGATTTCTTTGACCAGCTGAAATCAAGCACGAAAGGCTATGCTTCGTTCGATTACGAGCTGATCGGCTACAAGCCTTCCAAGCTGGTGAAGATGGACATCCTGCTTAATGCTGAAAAAGTAGATGCATTGAGCTTCATCGTTCACAGGGACTTTGCTTATGAACGAGGGAAAGTAATCGTCGATAAGTTGAAAGACCTTATTCCACGACAGCAATTCGAGGTGCCAATCCAGGCGGCCATCGGCCAGAAAATTGTTGCCCGTTCGACCATCAAGGCGATGCGCAAAAACGTACTGGCCAAATGTTATGGCGGGGATATCTCACGTAAGCGTAAGCTCCTTGAGAAACAAAAAGAAGGTAAGAAGCGCATGAAGCAGGTTGGTTCTGTAGAAGTGCCGCAGGAAGCCTTCATGGCAGTCCTGAAGATGGACGATAACAATACAAAGAAATAATATAGAGGGGAGGCTGGATGTGCTTGTTAACCAAGCGATTCTGGCCTCTTTTTTCAATAAACCAGGGAAGTGAAAATTAATGAAATCAGCATATATCCATATTCCGTTCTGCCATCATATTTGCCACTATTGTGATTTCAATAAAGTCTTCATGAAAGGACAGCCTGTTGATGACTATCTTGATGCCCTTGCAAAAGAAATGGAGTTAACAGTAAAACATGATCAGCATGTCCTTGATACGATTTTCGTGGGCGGCGGTACTCCGACTGCATTGGATGAAAGGCAGTTAGGCAAATTGGTCAAGTCAATCCAGGCAAAGCTGAACTTCAATAAAAACACAGAGTATACATTCGAAGCGAATCCAGGCGACTTGTCAAAAGAAAAGTTGGCCATCCTGAAAGATGCCGGTGTTAACCGCCTGAGTTTTGGAGTACAGACATTTAATGATGAACTTCTGAAAAAAATCGGCCGCAGCCACCGGGCGAGGGATGTATTTGAATCAATCGAAAATGCGAAAGCGGCAGGCTTCGATAATATCAGCATCGATTTGATATACAGTCTTCCCGGCCAGACGAAGGCTGACTTCATCGAATCCATCGAAACGGCCCTTTCTTTGGGCCTGGTCCATTACTCTGGTTATTCATTAATCATTGAACCAAAAACAGTATTTTATAATTTAATGCAAAAAGGGAAACTGCCAATCCCTGGCGAGGATGCCGAAGCGGAAATGTATGAAACGCTTATGGATCATATGGAAACAAACGGCTTCCATCAATACGAAATCAGCAATTTTGCTGTCCCGGGATACGAAAGCAGGCATAATCTAACCTACTGGAACAACGAGGAGTACTATGGTTTTGGTGCAGGAGCTCATAGTTATGTAAAAGGCATGAGACAGTCCAATTACGGTCCCTTGAAAAAGTATATGGAACCGATCGACAGGGGAGAGCTGCCTCTTATGGATGTGCATAAGGTTACCCTTGAAGAACAAATGGAAGAAGAAATGTTCCTGGGATTAAGGAAGACAAAAGGTGTTTCCATTCGACATTTCGAAGAAAAATTCGGCCGCAATCCCATGCAATTTTTCGCTGGACAAATTGAAGATTGGACCAGGAAAGGGCTGCTGGAAACCGATGATGACCGCATCTTCCTGACAAGGCAGGGACGCATGCTTGGCAATGAAGTTTTTCAATCATTCATTGGGGTATCAAATCATTGACATCCTTATCGATTACTGATAAATTATTTTTAGAATTAGCACTCGTTATTATAGAGTGCTAACAGAGGTGATGATGTTGTTAACAGATCGTCAGGTGCTTATTTTGCAGGTGATTGTTGATGACTTTATTCGTTCAGCTCAGCCGATAGGTTCGAGGAGCTTGTCGAAAAAAGAAGAAATTAATTTCAGTTCGGCGACAATCCGGAATGAAATGGCAGATTTGGAGGATATGGGATTTATTGAGAAGACCCATACATCCTCAGGAAGGATTCCTTCCGAAAAAGGCTATCGTTATTATGTTGATAACCTTCTGCTGCCGCAAAAAGTGAACCGTTCTGATATGGCGGCGATCAAATCGATTTTTGCTGAAAGAATATACGAGCTTGAGAAAATCGTCCAGAAATCGGCAAAGATTTTATCTGAAATGACCAATTATACATCAATCGTTTTAGGACCGGCTGTAAAAGACAACAGGCTGAGAAAGCTGCAGATCGTTCCGTTGAATAAAGATACGGCGATCGCCATTATCGTGACTGATACAGGGCATGTGGAAAACAGGATGTTCCATTTCCCTACCAGCATTGATCCGTCTGATGTAGAAAAAATGGTCAATATCCTGAACGAGCGATTGGCCGGCGTCCCGCTTACCAATCTTAATTCCAAGATCTACAAGGAGATCGCTATGCTGCTGCGCCAGCATATCAGCAGTTATGACACACTCCTTAATACAATCATGGACACTTTGAATATGCCAGCCCATGAAAAAGTTTTCTTTGGCGGGAAGACGAATATCCTCAGCCAGCCGGAATTCAACGATGTTGAAAAAATCCGCAACCTGATGAATATGATCGAGCATGAGGATGGCTTATATAACCTCATCAGGAAAAACCCGGCCGGGATCAATGTCAGGATTGGTACGGAAAACGATAATTCAGCAATGGAAAATTGCAGTCTGATCACTGCCACTTATTCCATGGGTGAAGAAAAGCTGGGATCCATTGCAGTTTTAGGTCCGACACGGATGGAGTACTCACGGGTCATCAGCTTGCTTCAGTTGATCAGTACGGATTTGTCCAAGGTACTTACACAGCTGTATCAAAATAAATAAGCATGGAAATATTGATTAAGGGTGGAGCAGCCTGTTCCATCCTGAATCGTCATGTGTTTTCTACTGAAGCGATTATGCTTCGTTGAAATATATCCAGATTAACCTGGACAAAGCGGCCCGTGATCCTTGCCGCGATACTTTTAGGGAGGTGAGTTGACGTGACAGAAGAGAGAAACAACACTGAGCAAGAATTGAACAGCCAGGCAGAAGAAGAAGCGGTTGAAGAGGTTTTTGCTGAAAATGAAGCTTCTGAACAGACTGAAGATATTCCGGCTCAAGAGGAAGGGCAACAAGATCCGATGGAGCAGAAAATTGCTGAATTGGAAGGCAAGCTTGAAGAAGCCGATAACCGTTACTTGCGCCTTCAGGCTGATTTTGACAACTTCCGCCGCCGTTCAAGGATTGAACTTGAAGCGAGCGCTAAATATAGAGCCCAAAACATTATTACAGATCTGCTTCCGGCCATCGATAACTTCGAGCGTGCATTGAAGATGGACGTGGATAATGAACAGGCGAAATCCCTTAAACAGGGAGTAGAAATGGTTTACCGCAGCTTGCTTGACGCCCTTAAGAATGAAGGCGTTGAAGTAATTGATGCAGTTGGCAAAGAATTTGATCCGCATCTTCACCAGGCAGTGATGCAGGCTGAAGATGAAAATTACGGTCCAAACATTGTTGTTGAAGAATTCCAAAAAGGCTATATACTGAAGGACCGCATCATTCGTCCAGCGATGGTAAAAGTGAACCAATAACAGTGGTTACATAAAAGATCCAGGAGGTAATTGAATATGAGTAAAATCATCGGTATTGACTTAGGAACAACAAACTCTTGTGTAGCCGTATTAGAAGGCGGCGAACCGAAGGTAATCCCGAATCCAGAAGGCAACAGAACAACTCCTTCTGTCATCGCGTTCAAAAATGGCGAACGCCAGGTGGGTGAGGTGGCTAAGCGCCAGGCAATCACTAACCCAAATACAATCATTTCCATTAAGCGTCACATGGGAACAGACCATAAAGTGGAAGTTGAAGGCAAGGAATACTCACCACAGGAACTTTCTGCTGTCATTCTTCAATACTTGAAATCTTATGCTGAAGACTATCTTGGTGAGCCAGTAACAAAGGCAGTCATCACTGTACCAGCGTACTTTAATGATGCTGAGCGTCAGGCAACAAAGGATGCAGGCAGAATCGCTGGCCTTGAAGTTGAGCGTATCATCAACGAGCCGACAGCTGCAGCACTTGCATACGGCCTCGATAAAATGGACGAAGACCAGACAATCCTGGTTTATGACCTTGGCGGCGGTACTTTCGACGTTTCCATCCTTGAACTTGGTGATGGCGTATTTGAAGTAAAATCTACTGCAGGTGACAACCGTCTTGGCGGTGACGACTTTGACCAGGTCATCATTGATTATTTAGTAGAACAATTCAAGAAGGAAAACGGAATCGACCTTGCTAAAGACAAAATGGCCCTTCAGCGTCTTAAGGATGCAGCAGAGAAAGCAAAGAAGGATCTTTCTGGTGTCACTTCAACACAGATTTCCCTTCCGTTCATCACTGCAGGGGAAGCTGGACCGCTTCACCTTGAATTGAACCTGACTCGCGCTAAATTCGAAGAGCTTTCTGCAGGATTGGTAGAGCGTACTATGGGACCTACTCGACAGGCACTTAAAGATGCTGGCTTAAGCCCATCTGAACTGGATAAAGTTATCCTTGTCGGCGGATCTACACGTATCCCGGCTGTTCAGGAAGCAATCAAGAAGGAAACTGGAAAAGACCCTCACAGAGGCGTAAACCCTGATGAAGTTGTTGCAATGGGTGCTGCAATCCAGGGCGGTGTTATCTCTGGTGATGTTAAAGATGTCGTTCTTCTGGACGTTACTCCGCTTTCACTTGGTATTGAAACAATGGGCGGCGTATTCACAAAGCTGATCGATCGTAACACAACAATTCCTACTTCTAAATCACAGGTGTTCTCTACAGCTGCTGACAACCAGACTGCTGTTGACATCCACGTGCTGCAAGGTGAGCGTTCAATGGCATCTGCCAATAAGACGCTGGGACGCTTCCAGTTGACGGATATCCCGCCGGCACCACGCGGAGTTCCTCAGATCGAAGTAACATTCGATATCGACAAAAACGGTATTGTAAACGTTCGTGCGAAAGATCTTGGCACAAACAAGGAACAACAAATCACCATCAAGTCTTCTACAGGATTGTCCGATGATGAAATCGACCGCATGGTTAGAGAAGCGGAAGAGAACGCAGAAGCTGACAAGAAACTCAAAGAAGAAGTAGAACTTCGCAATGAAGCTGACCAACTTGTCTTTACTGCCGAAAAGACCTTGAAGGATCTTGAAGGCAAGGTAGATGAAGAAGAAGTCAAGAAAGCAAACGAAGCAAAAGACGAACTGAAAGCTGCAATCGAAAAAGGCGAAATTGAAGAAATCCGCACTAAGAAGGATGCTCTTCAAGAAATCGTTACAAACCTGAGCGTCAAGCTATACGAAGAAGCTGCAAAGCAGCAGCAGGCTCAGCAAGGCGCTGAAGGTCAAGAAGGAACAAAGAAAGACGACAACGTCGTTGACGCTGAATTCGAAGAAGTAAATGACGACAAGTAAAAAAAATAAATAGAAATCAAAAAGTCAAAGTCAGGTATAACTTGGCTTTGACTTTTTTCATGTAATAGAACGTCAGCTAAAAAGGGAACTAAATTACCGCATAACAGATATTTTAATTATTGCGTATGAATATATGGAAATGTTAAAATTACCTTTATGTGAAAAGATTCGGGAGTGGTAATCATGAGTAAACGGGATTACTATGAAGTCCTCGGTGTCAGTAAATCGGCTACCAAGGATGAATTAAAGAAAGCCTATCGCAAGCTTTCTAAACAATTCCATCCGGACATCAACAAAGAGCCGGGAGCAGATGAAAAGTTCAAAGAAGTTAAAGAAGCATACGAGGTCCTTAGTGACGACCAGAAGCGCGCCCAGTATGACCAGTTCGGCCATGTGGACCCTAACCAGGGTTTTGGCGGAGGTGATTTCGGCGGCGGGTTTGGCGGTTTCGAAGACATCTTCAATTCCTTCTTCGGCGGAGGAGGCGGAAGACGCCGTGATCCGAATGCACCAAGACAGGGTGCTGACCTGCAGTACACGATGACATTGAAATTCGAGGAAGCTGTCTTCGGCAAGGAAACAGATATCGAGATTCCTCGTGAAGAAGAATGTGATACTTGTGACGGAACAGGTGCAAAACCGGGTACAAAAGTGGATACATGTAAACACTGTCATGGCAGCGGACAGATCAGCGTGGAACAAAACACGCCATTTGGACGTATTGTTAACCGCAGAGTGTGTCATTACTGTAATGGAACAGGCAAGGAAATTAAAGAAAAATGCACAACATGTTCTGGTACCGGGAAGGTTACGAGAAGAAACAAAATTCATGTTAAAATCCCGGCGGGTGTCGATGATGGCCAACAGTTGAGAGTGGCTGGAAAAGGGGAAGCTGGAATCAATGGCGGACCTTCAGGAGATCTTTATATTGTCTTCCATATCAGGTCGCATGAATTTTTCGAGCGTGACGGCGATGACATTTATTGTGAAATGCCAATCACATTCGTCCAGGCATCGCTTGGTGACGAAGTGGAAGTCCCGACACTGCACGGCAAGGTAAAGCTTAAAGTACCTGCAGGAACACAAACTGGAACCAAATTCCGCTTGAAGGGCAAAGGGGTTCCCAATGTCCGCGGCTATGGTACAGGAGACCAGCATGTCCTGGTACGAATCGTGACTCCGACAAAGCTGTCTGAAAAACAAAAGCAGCTGTTGCGCGAGTTTGCGGAAGTAAGCGGGCAATCTCCTCTTGGTGAGCAAGAGGAAAGCTTTTTTTCAAAAGTGAAACGCGCCATTAAAGGTGATTAATCGAATGGAGTTGGTATAAATGAAATGGTCCGAAATCAGCATTTTAACAACAAATGAAGCGGTTGAGCCGATTTCAAATATCCTGCATGAAGCAGGCGCAAGCGGCGTCGTGATTGAAGATCCACTTGAGCTTGTGAAGGAAAGAGAGGACCAGTTCGGGGAAATATACCAACTCAATCCAGATGATTATCCTGAAGAAGGCGTCATCGTCAAGGCGTATCTCCCTGTAAACAGCTTCCTGGGAGAAACAGTCGATGAAATCAAAGAAGCAATCAATAATCTGATCATCTACAATATTGATATCGGATTGAATAAAGTATCAATCAGCGAAGTGAATGAGGAAGAGTGGGCAACTGCCTGGAAAAAGTACTATAATCCTGTGAAGATTTCCGAAAAGTTCACGATTGTCCCTACCTGGGAGGAGTACACTCCAGTGAATACGGATGAACTGATCATCGAGCTTGATCCAGGCATGGCTTTTGGGACCGGGACCCATCCAACTACCGTCATGTGTATCCAGGCGCTGGAAAGAACAGTTCGTCCTGGCGACCGGGTCGTTGATGTTGGAACAGGTTCAGGTGTACTTAGTATTGCCGCAGCGAAACTGGGTGCTGAAAAAGTGGAAGCGATGGACCTCGATGATGTCGCGGTCCAGGTGGCAAAACTCAACTTTAAGCTGAACAAAGTCCATGATGTTGCAACCATTTCACAAAACAACCTTCTTGATGGAGTTGCAGAAGGGGCCGACATTGTTGTCGCGAATATTCTCGCAGAGGTCATCCTGCGTTTTGCGGACGATGCCGGAAAGATTGTCAAGAGTGGCGGTCATTTCATAACTTCAGGGATCATCCAGCAGAAGAAAGAAGTCGTCAAGGATGCAATGATCAATGCTGGCTTTGAAATAGAAGAAATTATGACAATGGAAGACTGGGTTGCGATTATCGGGAAAAAGAAATAATGAAGAAAAAAGGGGAACAGCTTAACCCCTTTTTTCTGTCTTTTTAAAACAGCTTTTTTCGAAAGCGGGTGCTGTGATGCAGCGTTACTTTATTGACGATCTAGAAAGTCAGGAGCAATTCCGTATTATCGGCGATGATTTTCATCACATTGTTCGAGTGATGAGGATGAAGACTGGGGATGAAATCATCTGCGTCAGTCCCAATGGCAAAAGCGCAGTTTGTCAGATTGAAGAAATTACCGATGAAATGGTTGTGGCAAACGTTGTAAAATGGGAGGAAGGGACGAGGGAGCTTCCCGTCCATGTCGTGATTGCGAGCGGTCTGCCCAAAGGGGATAAGCTCGAATTGATCATTCAAAAAGGCACTGAACTGGGTGCCTATGAATTTGTCCCCTTCACCGCATCCCGCTCGATTGTGAAATGGGACAGCAAGAAGGCTGGCAAAAAGGTTGAACGCTGGCAAAAGATAGCCAAAGAAGCGGCAGAACAGTCCCATCGCAATATTGTACCGTCGGTTAAGGAGCCGGTCAGCCTAAAACAATTAGTCAAACTTGCTGATGATTATACTTATAAGCTAATTGCCTATGAGGAAGAGGCGAAGGCCGGGGAAGCATCTGTCCTGTCTGCGACTCTCGCGAAAATGGAGAAAGATCAAAGTCTCCTGATTGTTTTTGGCCCAGAAGGGGGATTGACCGCTGAGGAAGTCACCCTTTTAACTGAAAATGGATTTTTGGCTTGTGGTCTTGGACCACGCATTTTACGTACTGAAACAGCACCGCTTTATGCATTGTCTGCTGTTTCCTATCATTTTGAACTATTGAGGTGAAGATCATGCCTGCAGTTGCTTTTCATACATTAGGTTGCAAGGTTAACCATTACGAAACAGAAGCCATCTGGCAATTATTCAAGGAACAAGGATACGAAAGAGTGGATTTTGAATCTACCTCTGATGTTTACGTCATCAACACATGTACGGTAACGAATACTGGGGATAAAAAGAGCCGCCAGGTCATCCGCCGCGCTGTCCGCAAAAATCCGGACGCTGTTATTTGTGTTACCGGCTGCTACGCCCAGACATCTCCAGCTGAAATAATGGCGATTCCTGGAGTTGATATTGTTGTCGGAACTCAGGACCGTGTGAAAATGCTTGAATATATCGAGCAGTACAAGCAAGAGCGACAGCCAATCAATGCTGTCGGCAACATCATGAAAAACCGTGTATATGAAGAGCTTGACGTACCTGCCTTCACGGATCGTACAAGAGCTTCATTGAAAATCCAGGAAGGCTGCAACAACTTCTGTACTTTCTGTATCATTCCATGGGCACGCGGTCTGATGAGATCCCGTGATCCGCAGGAAGTCATTCGCCAGGCTCAGCAGCTTGTTGATGCCGGCTATAAGGAAATTGTTCTTACAGGCATCCATACAGGCGGCTATGGTGAAGATATGAAGGATTATAATCTTGCAGCATTGCTTAGAGATTTAGAGGCACAAGTAAAAGGGATTAAGCGTCTGCGTATTTCTTCTATCGAGGCAAGCCAGATTACAGACGAAGTGATTGAAGTAATCGACCTGTCCAATATCATTGTCCGTCACCTGCACATTCCGCTTCAATCCGGCTCTGATACCGTTTTGAAAAGAATGCGCCGCAAGTACACAATGGAATTTTTCGGGGAGCGCCTTGATCGTCTGAAAGAAGTCTTGCCAGGTCTTGCGGTCACTTCTGATGTCATCGTAGGATTCCCTGGTGAAACAGAAGAAGAATTTATGGAGACATACAACTTTGTGAAAGAGCACCAATTCTCAGAGCTTCACGTCTTCCCATATTCAAAACGAACAGGCACACCTGCCGCAAGAATGGAAGACCAGGTCGATGAAGAGGTAAAGAACGAACGAGTTCACCGCTTGATTGAACTATCTGACCAGCTTGCAAAGGAATATGCTTCACAGTTTGAGGACGAAGTACTGGAAGTAATCCCTGAAGAACTTTACAAAGAAGCTCCAGAAAGCGGGCTTTATGTAGGGTACACAGACAACTATTTAAAGGTTGTTTTCCCTGCTGCCGAGGATATGGTCGGCAAAATTGTCAAGGTGAAGATCGCAAAGTCGGGATATCCTTACAATGAAGGCCAGTTCGTACGCGTGCTTGAAGATGAAAACGCAGCAGAACAAGCTGTTATATAAGGGAAATGCAAAGAGCTGGCCAAATGCCAGCTCTTTTTGTTTTTACGCTAACTAAAGAACAAGAGTAATTCAGGTGTATTGTCCCTTATTAAAAAGATTTTGGCGAAAGTTTAATTATATCGACCACATTCCAAGTTTTATCGTCGGATCTTTAAATATATCAAACACATAGGGGTTAAAGTACATTTTACAGATGAATCGACCATCTCACCGACCCTTCCCATGAATCACTTCAATCATCACCCCGAATTTCTCCGCGACAGGCAGAACCAGCAATGAAGCGATTAGGTTATAAATGACGCTGACATGCGCCAGCTGGACATCTGGCCTTTCGGCAGTAAAAGGGGCCAGTGCTGCAATCTCGCCGATGAAGGGGAAAAATAAAGCGGCTCCTGCAATGTTCAGCCATACATGGGCAAAAGCTGTCAGTCTTGCCTCTTTGCCTGCGCCAATCGACGCAAGCAGGGCGGTAATGCAGGTCCCGATATTGGCGCCAAGCATGGCAGCTATGGCTGAGTCCATCGATAATGTTCCTTCAGACAGGAATCCCATCACGATGCCGGTCATTGCAGTACTGGACTGGATCATCCCTGTCACAATGGTACCAGTAAATATGCTGATCCAATGACTGTTGTTCAAGTTGGCGAGTGCATGTTCAACTGCCGGCAGACTTGTTACAGGGTCGGCGAGAAAGGTGAAACCGCGCATGGCTGCAAAAATAGCAGCGATGCCAAAAGAAATCGCGCCAAGATTTTGCCATGTCCGGTTGCGGAAAACCAATAGAATTGCCCCGATGATCGCAAAGGGCACAATGAAGGCATCAATATTGAAAGTTATGATTTCAAGAGTGAAGGTTGTCCCGATATTCGATCCAAGAATGATGCCGATTGATTGCGAGAATCTTAGCAGCCCAGCAGAAATCAAGCCGATAGTAATGACCATGACAGCAGAACTGCTGTGCAAAAGTGCGGTCACTGTCATTCCGGCTATCATACCCTTTATTGGTGTATCAGTCATGAGAGCCAGCCAGTTTTTCATCCTGCTTGCCGAAAGCTCGAATAAGCCTTTACGGAGCAGCGTCATGCCTCCGATAAATACAGCGAGGAAAACAATAAATAATAGCAGATAGACCATAAGCACCATCCTTTCATTTAAATGTATGAAAAGGAAAAAGGGACATGCATGGATTTTCTTTTTTTAAGGATCGTTGAGGGCGAAAATACATAATTTAAAACAAGGGCCAATTACAGTTGACCTCCTGCCAGTGATATATTATAATTGCAAGGTACATGGTTTCCCATGTGTTTTGGTGTTAGTGTGTTGTGCTCGGAGGGAGGGAAAGAGAATGTCTAAAACTGTCGTTCGTAAAAACGAATCGCTTGAAGATGCTCTTCGACGCTTCAAACGTACTGTATCTAAATCAGGTACTATCCAAGAAGCTAGAAAGCGCGAATTCTACGAAAAACCTAGTGTAAAGCGTAAGAAAAAGTCTGAAGCTGCTAGAAAACGCAAGTTCTAAGAGAGGGTGGAATTAACTTGAGCCTGCTCGAGCGTTTAAATAATGATATGAAACAAGCGATGAAGAACAAAGAAAAGGACAGACTCACGACGATTCGGATGGTAAAAGCTTCCTTGCAGAACGAAGCGATCAAGTTCGGCAAGCAAGAATTATCCGAAGAAGAAGAGTTAACTGTACTTTCTCGTGAAGTGAAACAACGCAAAGATTCCCTCCAGGAATTTGAAAAAGCTGGTCGTCAAGACCTCGTTGAAAAGATACAAACAGAACTAAAGCATGTCGAAATTTACATGCCACAGCAGCTTAGCGAAGAAGAAGTGACGGAAATCGTCAAAGAAGCTATCGCGGAGACCGGTGCGGCATCAAAAGCCGATATGGGTAGAGTAATGGCTGTCCTTATGCCTAAAGTAAAAGGTAAAGCAGACGGATCTCTCGTTAATAAACTTGTACAACAACACCTTTCATAAAAAGCTCGAAGGCCGCAGGATACTCTTGCGGCCTTTTTAGCGCATAATAAAAGATGTGCCAGCATGATTCATGTGTTATGTTTGTTGCGTGGTTCCCAGGACATTCTGCACTTCGGTTGGCTGGGATTCAAGAGGCCCCCATTCCAAAATACATAATTAACAAATCTGTAAAAAACATTGAAACCTTTTGGTGTACCTATGCGTATTACCAATATGGCCTTATTTTTTACAGAATGGAGGTGCCTAATTGAAAATCAAATCAGTGATTGCCAGCATCATCATCCTCTTGTCACTGGCCAGTCTGGTCAATCCTTTCACTGCGGATGCTGACCAAAAAGTGGTCTATGTCGTTCCGATTGAAGAAACAGTGGAAAAAGGCCTGCTTGCCTTCTTGAAGAGAGCTGTGGGAGAGGCGGAAGAGGCTGGTGCGGAAGCAATCATTTTTGATGTGAATACACCTGGCGGAGCTGTCGATGCCGCTGATGGGATTGGAAAATTGTTGACGGGAACTGACTTAAAAACGGTGTCATTCGTCAATAAAAAGGCGTTATCAGCGGGTGCCTATATTTCCCTGAATACAGATGAAATTTATATGGTTCCCGGAGCTACAATGGGATCGGCTGCGATCATCGACCAGCAGGGCAACACTGCTGGAAAGAAGGCGGAATCTTATTGGTTTGCAGCCATGAAAGCTGCGGCTGTCGAAAGTGGCAGAGATCCGATCTATGCCCAGGCGATGGCTGACGAAAGCATCGACCTTCCTGAACTGGGTGCAGGAAAAGGGAAGTTGCTTACCCTGACGGCAGAACAGGCACTTGAAGTGGGATATTCGGAAGGAACAGTCAAAAACCTCAATGACTTGCTTAATAAACTGGGCTATGAGGATGCCGAAGTCCGGAATGTAAATGAAACTTTCGCTGAAAAGCTGGCGAGGTTCATCACACATCCTATAGTGATCCCAATCCTTATGACAATAGGCAGTCTTGGTTTGGTCCTTGAGCTTTACTCACCTGGATTTGGCCTGCCGGGAATTGCTGGGTTGTCAGCGCTGCTATTATTCTTCTATGGACATATGGTTGCCGGACTGGCCGGTTTTGAAACACTGATCCTGTTTGCGCTCGGAGTCGGGCTAATACTGCTCGAGTTGTTCATCCCAGGCGGAATTGCCGGAGTCATTGGTTTACTGGCCATTGTCGCGAGCTTTTTTATGGCATCGGATAATGTGGTCCATATGGGAATCTCTTTATTGGTTGCCCTGACAGCGTCCATTGTTTTATCTATTTTGATGATAAGGGTGTTTGGAAAAAAGATGAAATTTTTCAAAAGAATCATACTGACCGATTCAACAAGCACTGAAAAAGGCTATGTGTCTAACAAGAACCGTCTGGAACTGATTGGAGTAGAAGGGGTGACGCTGACACCTCTCAGGCCTTCAGGCACCATCATCGTGGAAGATGAGCGCATTGATGTGGTGAGCGAGGGCGGCTTTGTTCCAAAAGGAAAGAAAGTAAGGATTGTTAAAACGGAAGGCTCAAGAATCGTGGTAAGAGAAATTAATGAGATCTAATTTGTTTTTTTTCATTGTCATGTTCCAAAGCAAAACAATGAAAAACCATAACAAGTAGAGATAAAACCAAAGGTATTTGATCGATTGATTTTCTAACACTGAAAGATCAAAAGCCTGGGTAATATAATTCTTAGGAGGCAGTTCAAATGGATGCAGGTACAGCGTTTGTATTGATTGCGGTTGCACTTGGGATCATTTTCCTTGGTGTATTGCTGACATTCGTGCCGGTAATGCTATGGATTTCAGCATTGGCAGCGGGTGTAAGGGTCAGCATTTTCACGCTGATCGGAATGAGATTAAGAAGGGTAATCCCAAGCAGGGTCATCAATCCGATGATCAAGGCTCATAAAGCAGGTTTGAATGTAACGACTAACCAGCTGGAAAGCCACTACCTTGCAGGGGGTAATGTTGATAGGGTCGTTAATGCCCTGATAGCTGCACACCGTGCGAATATTGAGCTTTCATTCGAGCGAGCGGCTGCGATTGACCTTGCAGGCCGTGACGTACTGGAAGCCGTACAAATGAGTGTTAATCCGAAGGTTATTGAAACTCCATTCATCGCAGGTGTAGCCATGGATGGAATCGAGGTAAAGGCAAAGGCGAGAATCACAGTAAGAGCGAACATCGACCGACTCGTCGGGGGTGCTGGTGAAGAAACGATTGTTGCCCGTGTTGGTGAAGGGATCGTATCGACAATCGGTTCTTCCGACAACCATAAAAAAGTGTTGGAAAATCCTGATATGATTTCACAAACCGTCCTTTCCAAGGGTCTTGATGCAGGAACAGCATTTGAAATTCTATCGATTGATATCGCGGACGTTGATATCGGCAAAAACATCGGTGCTGAGCTGCAGACTGAGCAGGCGGAGGCAGACAAGAAGATTGCCCAGGCGAAGGCCGAAGAGCGCCGTGCGATGGCTGTTGCACAAGAACAGGAAATGAAGGCGCGCGTCGAAGAAATGAGAGCGAAAGTGGTCGAAGCGGAAGCTACTGTACCATTGGCAATGGCCGAAGCGCTTCGTGAAGGGAACATTGGTGTGATGGACTATATGAATATCCAGAATATCGAAGCCGACACAGATATGAGAGGTTCCATCGGCAAGCTGTCAAACGGTAAAAAAGACGATAAGAATAATCAATGATGAGAGAACCCGATAAAAGAAAGGGGGGCTCCACATGCAAATTTTATTAGAATTATTCAGTAATCCAATAGCCCTGTTCATTCTGATCGGGGTAATCTCAAGTCTGTTCAATCAAAAAAAGAAGGATGGCAGCCAGCAACAGCAGCGCCGTCCTGTCAGGCCGCCCGGACCAGTCCAGCAGCCACGTCCGGCGCCTGTGAGAAGACAGCAGGCCGAAGCAAAAAGGGAGCCGCTCCGTCCTGAGATTGAAAAAGCTGATGATTACTATCCCCGGTCCGAGAACCGCAGACCTGCAGAACCAAGCAGGGACAAGAGAAGTCAGAGCCCGGCCGATTCAGGAGTTGAAGTCCTGACAGATATTCAAAAGAAATATCAAGAACGAAAGCATCAAACTGAAGAATCTGCAAAAAAACAGCAAACTGGCAGGATGTCGTCCAGTCAAACATCTGGCCGGCTGAACCAGAAGAGAGAACAGGTACAAACCGATGTCGTATTCCAGCCGGATAAAGACACTCTGTTAGAGGGATTGATCTGGGCTGAAGTCCTAGGAAAGCCCCGTGCGAAAAAGCCTTACAACCCGTCGAGGAGATATTAGGCAAAGGATTTTGACCGCTCCTGCTGGTTTGAAAGAATGCTTATGATAAAGTTAAAAATGGTGCTAGAACCTCCCTTTTTCTCATACATATGAGATGAAAGGGGGTTCTTTTTTTTATGGCAAAAAAATGGGGCCAGTATGTACGCAAATGGATGACACAAAAAATGGATCTTCCTCAAGATGTCATGATGGATCTCCCTAGAATCACGATGATTGGGCAAGTCCATATTTATATAGAAAATCATCGGGGCCTGCTTGCTTTTTCAGATGGTGAAGTGAGGCTTATGATCAAAGGCGGCCAGCTTCTGGTCAAGGGCAAGGCGTTCGTTATCAAGACAATATTGCCTGAAGAGATACTGCTCGAAGGAAAAATCGATCAGGTTCTATATATAAATGATTGAAGTTGAGGGGGAGCCAAATGAAAAACCAATGGATACACACCTTTTCTGGCACTGTGAAGGTGAAATTGACAGGCAGGGGCATAGAAAGATTCCTGAACCAGCTGACACGTA
Organism: Mesobacillus sp. MER 48; assembly: GCF_023714225.1. Taxonomy (NCBI): domain Bacteria; kingdom Bacillati; phylum Bacillota; class Bacilli; order Caryophanales; family Bacillaceae; genus Mesobacillus; species Mesobacillus sp. MER 48. Next base: position 920,622 of record NZ_JAMAUR010000001.1, on the reverse strand, counting down.
ATGGCGTGTCAATTTGGAATGTGAAGAAACATGGTTCAGAGGCGGTTACTTTTTATGTCAATCTGCAGGACGTGAAAAAGCTGCGGATCCCGGCGAGGGACAGTCACTGCAAGATCAGGTTCCTGGAGAGGGCGGGAGGCCCTTTCTTTTTAAAGAAGTTATGGACAAACAGTGGTTTTTTAGCAGGAGCAATTTTGTTTTTTGCGTTGATCGTGCTCCTCTCAAACATGGTTTGGGGAATTGAAATAAACGGTGCCAGCCCCGCGACTGAATATCAAATTCGCAAGGAATTGGACAAGATGGGAATTGGTGTCGGTAAAATGCAGTTTTCGATTGACAATGTCGAAAGCATCCAGAAGGAACTGACAGATAAGGTAGGGGCTTTGACGTGGATTGGTGTAGAGCTGAAGGGGACGACCTATCATTTTCAGGCTGTCGAGAAAAGTGAGCCGGAAAAAGCGGAAGCAATTGGTCCAAGGCATTTAGTTGCGAAAAAGAAGGCGGCCATTGTCAAAATTTTCGTGGAGAAAGGGGATCCGGTGGTGGAAGTGAATGATTTTGTGCAGCCCGGTCAGCTCCTTGTATCAGGCTTGTATGGTAAGGAGAATGAGCAAAAAGTGGTAGCGGCCACTGGTGAAATCCTTGGGGAGACCTGGTATTCAACCAAGGTGGAATTGCCTTTAAAAAGTACATTCCAGGTCTATAACGGAAATGAAAAAAGAATTTATTCTTTGAAAATAGCCGGAAAAGCAATACCTGTATGGGGTTTTGGGAAGAATGAATTCAAGGAGTATGAAACCGAAGTCTCAGAGCAGCCAATAAAATTTTTCAAATGGGAGCTTCCGGCTAAGATCGAAAAAAGGACGATCAGGGAGCGGGAACAGGTTACCCGCATCTATACAAGGGAAGAAGCGATCGAAAGTGCAAAAGAACTTGCCAGGAAGGATATAAAAAACATGCTGCCTGAAAATGCTATCATAAAAGGGGAAAAAATTTTACATCAGTCAATTGAGAATGATAAAGTAAGACTAATCACACATTTTACAATCATTGAAGATATTGCAGAAGGACAACCAATTATCCAAGGAGACTGAGAATGACAGAAGACCTAAAGACGACTGAAATCCAACTAGCGAATCCAACTGAAGCCGTTTCATTATTCGGCAATGCAGATATCAACCTGAAATTGATTGAACAGGAGCTTGGAGTCTCGATTGTGACACGCGGTGAGACGATAGGGATTTCCGGGCCTGAGGAGCAGGTCGCACTGGCCCAGGCTGTTTTGGAAAACCTGCTTGCGGTGATCCGTAAAGGCATAAGTGTTAGCCAGAGAGAAGCTGTTTACGCTATTCAAATGGCCGAAAAAGGGACCTTGGAATATTTCAGGGATTTATACGATGAAGAAATCAGTAAAAATGTAAAAGGTAAACCCATCAGGGTCAAGACACTTGGCCAGAGACATTATGTGAATGCCATCAAAAGCCGCGACCTTGTTTTTGGCATCGGACCGGCTGGTACTGGGAAAACATATCTAGCTGTCGTGATGGCCGTCACGGCACTGAAAAATGGAACGGTATCCAAAATCATTTTAACAAGACCGGCTGTAGAAGCAGGAGAAAGCCTCGGTTTCCTCCCTGGGGACTTGAAGGAAAAGGTCGACCCTTATCTCCGTCCGCTGTATGATGCTTTGCATGATATCCTGGGCACTGAACATACATTGCGTCTGATTGAAAGAGGAACGATCGAGATTGCACCCCTTGCTTATATGAGGGGAAGGACTCTTGATGATGCGTTCGTCATTCTCGATGAAGCCCAGAACACGACACAGGCTCAGATGAAGATGTTCCTGACGCGTCTGGGATTTGGATCCAAAATGATCATAACAGGTGATACCACCCAGATTGATTTGCCGAAAGGCGCTAAGTCAGGCCTGGTAGAGGCGGAGAATGTATTGCAGGATGTCTCCGGAATCTCTTTTGTGCACCTTGAACAGGCTGATGTGGTGCGTCATCCGCTTGTCGGACGGATCATTGAAGCATATGGAAAAAATGAATGAACAACCTCAGTCCGCTCCTGAAAAAATTGTGAGCGGACTTTTGCTTTTGCATGGAAAAGTACAATTTTACTCCTGTAAACGGCGGTTATTTCAATTAGTGATGAAACTTTGGATAAAAACTGATATGATGGTACTTAAAGTCAGGTGATTTCCCAGTTATTCTCAAACTGGCTCGATTTGTTTAGCGGGAGGGCAGTATGGATATGGAAAAGCTGCAGGTCCAATTAACAGCGATTTTAGACTTGTTGAATATAAAGATTTTCCGGGTTTTATTATTCTTGCTTATTGGTATTGTTATGTATTCTGCTATGTTCACCAATGTGAAGCCTGAAAAGCTTAATCTCGAGTTATTCTCTGTGGCAGAGAAAACCATCAGGTCCCCTATTACGATTGAGGATAAAGAAAGCACAGAAGCGAACCGCAGAGAAGCGGTCGAACAGGTCAATGACGTTTATCGGGTCAAGAGGGAATATGCCCAGAACAGGGTGGATCTGGTCACTTCGATATTTGGTTCTGTGTCTGAAGTCAATGCAGAAGCACAGGAAGAAATTGATAAACAGAAGACAGCCGCCGAGGCGGATGGGAAAGACGTTTCCGCACCTCAGGTCCCGACGATTGAGGAGAAAATCGAAAAGCTGAAAACCAAATTGACCGACAGTGAAACGAAGAGTCTTTCAGATGACGTATTCATTGCTTTACTGCAAGCCCCAAAGGAAGAACTGCAAGCTGCAAAGGACCTCACCGTCACGGCGATCAATAATACAATGAAGCATAGTGTTCCCGCGGATGAAGTGGAGAATGCAAAATTGAATGTTGAGGAAGAATTGAAGTATACCAGTCTAAACGGCGGCTTGAAAAGGGCTGTCATCGAAATTGGCCGTTATGCTGTCGTCCAGAATGAATTTTATGATCCTGAAGCTACCGAGGACCTGCGCCAGCAGACAATGGATAGTGTGGAACCAGTAAGGATTCTTGAAGGTCAAATTCTCGTGGATGAGGGACAACTGATCAGCAGGGATATCTATAAGAAACTGCAACTGGTCGGCCTGCTGGAAAGTGAAAATTCATATAAGCCGTTCATCGGGCTAGGGATGCTTACTGCATTAACCTTGTTTGGACTTTATGTCGTTTTTAATGAAATGGAAAACGCTGATAAAAAACAAAAGAACCTGTTGATTTTCAGTATTATTTTTATTACCGCGATTTTATTGATGAAACTGGTCAGCCTGTTCGATGAATTTGAATACTCCGAGATTGGATATATTTTCCCTGCAGCTATGGGAGCGATGCTGATCAAGATCCTGATCAACGAAAGGCTTGCCCTGCTGCAGGTGGCCATTCTTGCGGTGATCGGCACGATCATATTCAACGAAGGCATTACCGGGACATTGAATGTCTCCCTGGGAATTTATATTTTATTGAGCGGTTTGGCGGCGATCCTGTTTTTGCAAAAACAGAATCGGAGGTCCAAAATACTCCAGGCAGGTTTATTTGTCTCGGTGATCAACCTTATTGTCATTCTTTCAATTTTGTTCCTGAGGAATAGCCAGTATTCTGGATTGGAATATGGGTTTTATATTACTGCCGCGTTCGTTTCCGGAATTGTCTCGGCTGTACTGACAATTGGTCTGCTGCCGTTTTTTGAAGCGGGATTCGGCATTCTTTCTACCTTAAGGCTGATTGAACTGTCCAATCCTAATCACCCGCTCTTAAGAAAGATTCTTACTGAGGCTCCGGGAACATACCATCACAGTGTCATGGTCGCCAATCTATCGGAAGCCGCATGTGAGGCAATCGGTGCAAATGGCCTTCTTGCAAGGGTTGGATGCTATTATCACGATATCGGGAAGACGAAACGCCCGCAGTTTTTTATCGAAAACCAGATCAATATCGATAATCCTCATGATAAATTGCCAGCGCTGACAAGCAAAAATATCATCATCGCCCATGCGACGGATGGCGCAGAGATGCTTCGCAAACATCGTATGCCTAAAGAGATAATTGATATCGCTGAGCAGCATCATGGGACTACTTTGCTGAAATTCTTTTATCATAAAGCAAAACAAAATGGCCATGAAGTGAAGGAAGAAGATTTCCGCTATCCAGGGCCAAAGCCGCAGACAAAAGAGTCTGCGGTCATCGGAATTGCCGACAGTGTCGAAGCAGCCGTACGATCGATGAACCATCCAACCCATGAGCAGATCGAAACACTGGTCGACAACATTATCAGGGACCGGCTTCAGGATGACCAGCTGAGTGAATGTGATATCACCTTAAAAGAGCTGGACACCGTTGCTGATACTTTATGTGAGACATTAAAGGGAATTTTTCATTCCAGAATTGAATATCCAGAAATGAATAAACAGAAGGTGAAGCAGGCATGAGTTTAGAAATCGATTTTTTGGATGAAACAAATGAATTGGCAGAAGAGCAGATGATTGAAATTGAAAAACTTTTGAATCATGCTGCGGTGAATGAGAATGTCCAGGACGGAAGCGAGCTTTCTGTAACTTTCGTTTCAAATGAACGCATTCAGGAAATCAACAGGGAATATCGGGATAAAGACCGGCCGACAGATGTCATTTCTTTCGCATTAGAGGAAATGGGCGAAGGTGAATTGGAGATTGTCGGGGAGGATATCCCCCGCATCCTGGGGGATATCATCATCTCCATTCCTAAGGCAAGGGAACAAGCAGAGGAATACAACCATTCATTCATGAGAGAGCTTGGCTTTCTCACAGTCCATGGTTTCCTCCACTTATTGGGCTATGATCATATGAATGAAAATGATGAAAAACAGATGTTTGACAGGCAAAGGGAACTGCTCGAAGGATATGGCCTTGGACGCTGATAAACGGAGGAAGCATCCGTTGACTTCCTCCTTCAAATTTGGTTTTGAAGGAATTGCAGCAGCAGCCAGGGAACGAAATGTACAAATCCATTTCGGTATTTCAGTTTTCGTCGTTCTGTCTGGCTTCATTTTTGAGATTAACAAATACGAATGGATTGCGATTATTCTGTGTATTGGCGGAATGGTGTCGTTGGAGATGATGAATACGGCAATCGAGAGAACGGTTGATTTGTATACAGAAGAATTCCATCCGCTTGCGAAGCAGGCGAAAGACATTGCTGCCGGTGCTGTGCTCATTTTTGCGATTGCCAGCGTCATTATTGGTATGATCATCTTTTTGCCGAAAATTCCAGCATGGTTCAGTTAGTTGTCCGAACAGGGCAACTTTTCTTTTTTAAAGGCTGTTTTCGTAAAGATTGTTGTTAAAATCTTAAAGCCGATTTTAACGTGCTATAAGCAATTTTGCAGTTCGTTTTTAAGTGTGCAAGCTCTTTTCTCATAATAAGCTTGAATTTTATAAAGAAAACTAGGTCATTCAATCCAATTTAGTAGTCAATAGCAACAAAGTTTGAGAAAAGAGCCTTTTTAAAAGGCTCCTATCGCGACAATAGCCAGTTACATGTTAGAACGATTTGAAAATAGGAAAGAACTTGAGTAAAATATCATCACAGTGTACAAACAGTGCTTGAATGTTTTTAGAAAATTTAAAAATTTATATTTCATTTTCGCTACAAACGATGAAATCACACTGGAAATAAGTTAAAATAAAGTGGAGAAGGGAATTACAGGATGAACTTTAATAATCAAGACTCAAATAATAAATCGCACAAATCAGGATTCATATCAATCATTGGGAGACCAAATGTAGGAAAGTCGACCTTTCTTAACAGGGTAATCGGGCAAAAAATTGCGATCATGAGCGATAAGCCCCAAACGACCCGGAACAAGGTGCAGGGAGTATTGACACTCGATGATTCACAATTGATTTTCATCGACACTCCAGGAATCCATAAACCAAAGCACCGTCTTGGCGATTTCATGATGAAGGTTGCACAAAATACTTTAAAAGAAGTCGATTTGGTGTTATTTATGGTCAATGCCCAGGAAGGATATGGCCGCGGAGAAGAATTCATCATTGAAAAACTCCAAAATGTGAAGACGCCTGTTTTCCTTGTCATCAATAAAATCGATCTTATTCATCCGGATGAGCTGTTGAAACTGATCGAGTCCTACCAGCAGAAATTCAATTTTGCAGAAATTGTTCCGATTTCTGCGCTTGAAGGGAATAATATAGATCGGCTGCTTCAGCAAATCAAGGAAAAAATGCCGGAAGGACCACAGTTCTATCCAGCCGACCAGGTAACAGATCATCCGGAACGCTTCATCGTTTCTGAACTGATCAGGGAAAAAGCGTTGCACTTGACAAGGGAAGAAATTCCTCATTCACTCGCTGTCGTGATCGAAAAAATGGAACGCCAGCCTGAAAAGGAAATGGTGCATGTCATGGCAACGATCATTGTTGAGAGGGACTCCCAGAAGGGAATCATCATCGGCAAGCAGGGAGGCATGCTGAAGGAGATTGGCAAACGAGCCCGTCATGATATCGAAAGCCTCCTTGGATCAAAGGTATTCCTGGAGTTATGGGTCAAGGTCCAGAAGGATTGGAGAAACAAAGCCACTCAGCTTCGTGATTTCGGTTTCAGGGAAGACGAATATTAAGCCTGTTTGGCAAATGCTCCACCAATAACATATTAACGGATTCCAAATATTATTCATAAACAGGATTTACAATTTTTGCGTAACATGAAAATCTGATTGACAGGCTATGATATTCATAAGGATTTGGGATAGATGCATTGCTAGTGAAAAAATGAAAGGTGGGGTTTTCGATGTTGGATTTTACCTGGAAGGTGTTTTCGCAAACAGGTAACATTGACACGTATCTTCTCTTTAAGGAATTAGAGAAAGACAATCAAGAAATACCCGGTTATCAGGAGGATGAACTAGCACAAATTGATTTTCCAATCTCATAGGTTTGTCTGTAGTAATGGATGGTGACAACAGATGCTGCAGAAATGCGAAGGCATTGTCATTAGGACAACTGATTATGGCGAGAACAATAAAATTGTAACTTTATATACCAGGGAATTCGGAAAAGTTGGTGTGATGGCAAGAGGTGCGAAAAAGCCCAGCAGCAGGCTCGCTGCCGTCACCCAGCTTTTTACGTATGGCCACTATCTTTTCCAGGCAAGCTCAGGCCTGGGCGGACTGCAGCAGGGAGAGATGATTTCATCCATGCGGTCAATCCGGGAGGATATTTTTCTGACAGCCCATGCCAGTTATGTTGTAGATCTGACGGATAAAGTGACTGAGGATAAAAAATCGAATCCTTTTATGTTCGAATTGCTCCTTCAGACCCTCAACTATATGAATGAGGGCTATGATATGGAAATCCTCACATTTATCTATGAAATGAAAATGCTCAATGTCCAGGGACTGTATCCGGTTCTGGACAGGTGTACAAATTGCGGCAGCACAGAGGGAGAGTTCCACTTTTCAATCAGGGAGGGAGGGCTCCTGTGCCATCGGTGCTTTGAAACGGATCCGTACAGGATTAAAATCTCTCCTGGCACAGTCAGGCTGCTGCGGCTTTTTTATCTGCTGGACTTAAGCCGGCTGGGCAATATTTCGGTCAAACCAGAAACAAAAGCTGAATTGAAAAAGGTCATTTCCGCATACTATGATGAATATTCAGGTCTTTATCTAAAAACAAGAAAGTTTCTGGACCAAATGGATTCATTCAGGGACCGCCTTTAACTATTGACATTGCTGAATCTTTTCGCTATTATTCAAATCAATAGCTTTCTCAGATTTTTAATGACAATTACATATGTTGCTGTGAAGGAAAAGAGTACTTAACTCCCTCTGCATTAGCGAGTCCGGGTATGGTGTGAGCCGGGTGGCAGAAAGTAAGGAAGGCGTTCCGGAGCGACATCACTTTTAAAGTGGCTGCTTTCTGGCAGCAAATAGGGTGGAACCGCGGGTAAACTCTCGTCCCTATGCATGAAAACGATGCATAGGGGGCGGGAGTTTTTTTGTTGTAAAGATAATCGATCCATAAACTTGAACTGAAAATTTTCCGGAGGTGTAAAGATGAATATCCAAAACATGATTTTAACACTGCAAAAACACTGGTCTGAACAGGGATGCGTCCTTATGCAGGCTTATGACACCGAAAAAGGGGCAGGAACGATGAGCCCATATACTTTTTTGCGGGCAATTGGACCTGAGCCATGGAATGTCGCTTATGTAGAGCCATCACGCCGCCCGGCAGACGGCCGCTACGGAGAGAACCCGAACAGGCTTTATCAGCATCATCAATTCCAGGTGATCATGAAGCCTTCTCCAGACAATATCCAGGAACTTTACCTGGATTCCCTGAAAGCGCTCGGAATTGATCCGCTGGAACATGATATCCGTTTTGTAGAAGATAACTGGGAAAACCCGTCACTTGGCTGCGCTGGTCTTGGTTGGGAAGTATGGCTGGATGGAATGGAAATCACCCAATTCACCTATTTCCAGCAGGTAGGCGGGCTTGACTGCAAACCAGTATCTGTTGAAATTACTTACGGAATCGAACGCCTTGCGTCTTATATCCAGGATAAAGAAAATGTTTTTGACCTTGAGTGGACAAACGGTTTTACAGTGAGGGACATATTCGGTCAGCCTGAATATGAGCATTCCAAGTATACATTTGAAACTTCTGACAAAGATATGCTGTTCAACCTTTTCAATATTTACGAAAAGGAAGCGAATCGCCAGATGGATGAAGGGCTTGTCCATCCTGCCTATGATTATGTCCTGAAGTGTTCGCATACTTTTAACATTCTTGATGCGCGCGGTGCTATTTCCGTAACAGAAAGAACGGGTTATATTGCCCGTATCCGCAACCTTGCCAAGAAAGTTGCGAAGACTTTTTATGAAGAAAGAGAGAAACTGGGCTTCCCAATCATTAAAAGGAAGGAGCAGGTTAAAAATGACTAAACGGAATTTATTGCTTGAAATCGGTCTTGAAGAAATGCCTGCAAGATTCATTACCGACTCCATTAACCAGCTGGCTTCCAAAGTAGAGAACTGGCTGAATACAAATAATATTGGATTTGAGGGCATCAGCATCTTCTCGACACCTCGCAGGCTTGCCTTGCTTGTCGCGAATGTCGATGAGCGTCAGGAGGACAGCGAGGAAGAGGCAAAAGGACCTGCGAAAAAGATCGCTTTAACTGAGGATGGCAAGTGGTCCAAGGCAGCAATGGGCTTCACACGCGGACAGGGAATGACGGTCGAAGATATTTATTTCAAGGAAATCAACGGCGTAGAGTATGCCCATGTAAAGAAATTTATCAAGGGGCAGGAAACCTTTGATCTTCTTGTTGAGTTAAAAGCGATTATCACAGGGTTGACCTTTCCGAAAAACATGCGTTGGGCAGATCTTGAACTTCGTTATGTCCGCCCGATCAAATGGCTTGTGGCTATGTTCGGCAACGACATCATTCCTTTTGAAATAGCCGGTGTTCAAACAGGCAGTACGACAAGAGGCCATCGCTTTCTTGGAGAAGGGGAAATTCAGTTATCAGCTCCTGAAGAATATGAAGAAGTATTATTGGGCCAGTATGTGGTCGCAGATGCACAAAAGCGCAAAGACGCGATTACTTCCCAGCTTGAAAAAATTGAGGAAGAAAACGGATGGGTAATCCCAGTAGATGAAGACTTGCTGGAAGAGGTCAATAATCTGGTCGAATATCCAACAGCCTTATATGGCCGTTTTGAAGAAGAATTCCTCGAAATACCGAGTGAAGTCCTGATCACATCCATGAAGGAGCATCAGAGATATTTCCCTGTCAAGTCAGCAGAAGGGGAGCTTCTTCCTCATTTCATCACTGTCAGGAACGGTGACCACCTCCATATCGAAAAAGTGGCCCGCGGAAATGAAAAAGTATTAAGAGCAAGATTGGCTGATGCTGCGTTTTTCTATAAAGAAGATCAAAAAATGCAGATCGAATCAGCTTTAGAAAAATTAAAGAATGTTGTCTATCACGAAGAAATCGGCACAATCGCTGAAAAATCAGATCGTGTCCGCAAGCTTGTCAGATTGATTGCTGAAAGAATGGATTTTGCACCTGAGATCGTAAGCGCCGCAGACAGAGCAGCGGAAATCAGCAAATTCGACCTGGTTTCACAGATGGTCTACGAATTCCCGGAACTTCAGGGAATAATGGGAGAAAAATACGCTTTGCAAAAAGGCGAAAGCCGGGAGGTAGCAACTGCAATCAATGAGCATTATATGCCTCGCAATGCGGATGATTCTATTCCGGGATCACCTGCAGGTGCGCTGGTTGCAATCGCCGATAAGCTGGATACGATTGTTGCGTTTTTCTCACTGGGCATCATTCCAAGCGGCTCACAGGATCCTTATGCATTAAGGAGACAGGCGGCAGGGATTGTTCAGACGCTTATCGAAAAGCAGTGGGGAATTACCCTTGAAAACCTTGTCGGCTTATCGCTTAACCTTGTTTCTGAAGCAGGAATCGGCAAGCGCCCTGAAGAAGAGATATACCATGACCTTATCCAGTTCTTCAAGCTGAGGGTCAAGCACATGCTGCAGGAGCGGGGAATCCGCTACGATCTCATCGATGCCGTACTTGGCGGGGAAATCGGTAACGTTTCCGCCCTGGTTGATAAAGCAGCGGCACTTCAGGATGCCAGCGGCAGGGAAGACTTCAAGGAAAATATGGAAGCGTTGAGCCGTGTCTTGAATATTGCCAGCAAAAAAGAAGTGCTTGGTGAAATCGAACCGGAACGCTTCGAAAATGAGTATGAGCAAAAGTTGTATGAAAAGTATCTTGAACTCGGCAAGAAGGCTGATGACGGAATGGATGCAGCTTCCTATTATCAGCTGCTGGCTGAAATCAAGCCGGAAATCAATGATTATTTTGAGCATACCATGGTTATGGCAGAAAACCCTGATGTCCGGGAAAATCGCCTGAATCAAATGGCAGCACTAGCGGTTCTGATCATGAAACTTGGCAAGGTGAATGATATCGTCGTAAAATAGCATGCTTTATTCACAGAAACAGATCGGTGAACTGAAAGAGTGCCTTCCTGCATGGGAAGGCACTCTAATAAGTACTTTTTTATTAGGTATGATCTGTGAGTAGAGAAAAAGTCATTAGATTGATAAGAAGGTTATAAAAATTCTTTCTTTTGGTTACCTCATGTAGTATATAATAATCTTATTAAGCTTTTTTCGGGAAACCTGTAATACATAAATCCTCAGTGTCAGCTAATGAGGCTATCTCGGAAAAGCTGAAAACCAAGAATACGGGATAAATAGAAAATCCCGATGGGTGGTGAGGACAATCGAACTGAATAAACGACAGGAGCAGATCCTGCAAATCGTAAAGGATAACGGACCGATCACCGGAGAACATATAGCAGAAAAACTTAATCTGACCAGAGCTACCCTCAGGCCTGATCTTGCCATCCTGACAATGGCGGGATATTTGGATGCCAGACCTCGAGTCGGGTACTTCTATACCGGAAAATCCGGTAATCAGCTGCTTTCTGAGAATCTTAAAAAAATCCTTGTCAGGGATTATCAGTCCATTCCGGTCGTCGTCCCTGAAAATGTATCTGTCTATGATGCGATTGTTACGATGTTCCTTGAGGATGTAGGTACATTATTCGTGGTAGATAAGACTTCGAAACTCGTAGGTGTGCTGTCCCGGAAAGATTTATTGAGGGCAAGCATCGGGAATCAGGAGCTGTCCACGCTGCCAGTGAATATCATCATGACAAGGATGCCGAATATAACAGTTTGCAGGCGGGATGATCTGCTGATTGATGCTGCAAAGGAATTAATTGAAAAACAGATTGATGCCCTGCCGATCATCAAGGATACAGATGAAGGATATGAGATTGTTGGAAGATTGACAAAGACAAACATTACAAAGGCTTTTGTTGCCTTGGGAGAAGAATAAGAATCAAGGCGGAGAAGGGGTTGATTGGAGAATGAATAAAACACCTATTATTTATGTGGTTTCTGACTCTGTCGGCGAGACAGCAGAGCTCGTGACAAAGGCTGCCATCAGCCAATTCGAACATTTGGATGTATCTCTAAAAAGATTTCCTTATGTTGAGGATAAAATAAATATCGATGAAGTCATCTCCATGGCCAAGCATGATGACGGAATGATCGCTTACACATTGGTTAAGCCTGAAATCAGCGATTATTTGCAGGAGTCTGCCAGTAAAGAGGGAATTTATGCATGCGACATCATAGGTCCGCTCATGCAGCAGATCCAGGTAGTTAGCGGCGAGACACCATTATATGAACCTGGTCTTGTCCGTAAACTTGACGAAGATTACTTCAAGAAAGTCGAAGCCATCGAGTTTGCGGTTAAGTACGATGACGGCCGCGACCCAAGGGGCATACTTAAAGCAGATATCGTCCTTGTGGGGGTTTCAAGAACTTCCAAGACGCCTTTATCACAATACCTGGCCCATAAGCGATACAAAGTGGCGAATGTGCCGCTTGTACCTGAAGTTGATCCTCCGGAAGAATTATTCCTTGTTCCAAAGGAAAAATGCTTTGGCCTTAGAATTACGCCTGATAAGTTAAACCAGATCAGGCGAGAAAGACTGATTTCCCTTGGATTGAATGACCAGGCAATTTATGCCAATATCGAGAGAATAAAAGAAGAAATACAGTATTTTGACGGAATTGTTGAAAAAATCGGATGCCCAGTAATCGATGTGACAAATAAAGCCGTAGAAGAAACGGCCAATGTCATCCTCCATACCGTCCGAAACAGGCAGATAGGCAATTAGCACATATTTTGTATGTGCTTTCTTTTTGCTCTGTTAAATTTTATGTCCTGTTAATTTAGTGCAGCGCGGAGACTCCTCGAAAAGGTTTACGTATTTTCTTCGTTCGTGGACAAGTTCGTGGAAGTTTCTCATTGTCCTGCGGGTTAAGCGCCACCCTGAGGACAACTAAGTGGCTGGATTAAGAATCAACAGTCTTGTTTAACAGAGCATTCTTTTTATGAAGCCATTTTGTTCTCGAAAATTTCGCGCACCTCAGCTTCCACTTCTAAACACTGATGATTTTCGAGAAAAAATAATGGAAAAATAGGCGTTCTTATACTATAATAAAAAATTGTGATAAAAATGTATCTGTTTAGGTTTAGACTTGACAGATTACGAATAAACTATTTACTATCAGTTGTCAAGATGTAGACCGCGAAAAAATTCGACAAAATTCCCTGTAAAAAATACATTCCTGAAGAAGGAATATGCGGAGTGATGTAGAATTAATACTAGTGAAATCAACAGTCAGTCCCTTTTTGTGGATGCAGACTCTTGCCCGGTCATAAAGGAAATTGTCGAAATTGCTTCGAAGTTTTCCATCGAAGCTGTTTTTGTGGCTTCATACGCTCATATGAAGAATGATCTTCAGGGGCAGAACTGGGTTTTTGTCGATTCCAATAAGGAGGCTGTAGACCTTTATTTAATGAATCACGTTAAGAAAGGTGATTTTGCAGTGACGCAAGACATTGGGCTTGCATCTACACTCATTGCGAAAGGGGTTTACACAATCTCCCCGAGGGGAAGTTTATACGAAGAAAAAGGAATCCAGACTGCACTTGAGCTTAGGCATATTTCTGCCAAGGCCAGGAGGCAGGGTTTTTACGGGAAAGGCCCAAAACCTTTCACCGAAAAAGACAGAGAAAAATTCATGAAGGAATTGAACATGCTTTTGTCGAATTTTAAGATATGTTCAAGGAATCACAACTAATATGGGGTCATGCATATGGCAGAGAGGATTGCCGAGGAAAAAGTAAATGAAATCCGGCAGGCGGTTGAAATAGTCGATGTCATTGGTGATTATGTCCAATTGAAAAAGCAGGGCCGGAATTATTTTGGGCTTTGTCCATTTCATGGAGAAAATTCCCCATCATTTTCGGTTTCACCTGACAAGCAGATTTACCACTGCTTTGGTTGTGGAGCTGGAGGGAATGTGTTTTCATTCCTGATGGATATCGATGGACTGTCTTTTCAGGAAGCTGCAGTAAAACTTGCCGAATTGGCAAATATTGAACTGAAGCTAGAAGGCACAACAGCCAGCAGGAATCCGCAATTGCCTGAAGGTTCGAAGCAAATGATCGACGCGCATGAACTCTTGCGTAAATTCTACCATCATTTGCTGGTAAACACAAAAGAGGGCCAGGATGCCCTGGAGTACCTTCTGAATAGGGGATTCACCGAGGAATCTATAGACAGGTTCCAAATAGGCTATGCATTGCCGTCCTGGGATTTTGCAGTGAAACTTCTTGAAAAAAGAGGTTTTTCGCCTGGGGTGATGGCTAAGGCAGGATTGGTCATCCAGAGGGAAAACGATGGGACATACTTTGACAGGTTCCGGAACAGGATTATGTTCCCAATCCTGGACCATCAGGGTAATACGATTGCGTTTTCAGGGAGAGCAATGGGGGACGAAGAGCCCAAATATTTGAATAGTCCCGAGACGCAGATCTTTAATAAAAGTAAAATTTTATATAATTTTCATCTTGCGCGCGGCTCGATCCGGAAACAGCAGCAAGCTGTTCTATTCGAGGGATTCGCGGATGTCATCTCCGCCAACCGTGCAGGGGTAGAAAACGGAGTCGCCACGATGGGGACTTCGTTGACCGAAGAGCATATTTCCTTGCTCAAAAGAAATGTGCAGGCTGTAACGCTATGTTATGACTCGGATAAAGCCGGTATTGAAGCGGCATTCAGGGCCTCTAACATGCTGTCGAAAGCAGGGTTCGCTGTCAGGGTAGCGACCATGCCGGACGGGATGGACCCGGACGATTTCATAAAGATGCATGGCGAAGAAAAGTTCAGGAACGATATTATTGGGTCCAGCTCCACTTTGATGGCATTTAAATTACTATATTACCGTCGAGGAAAAAACCTTCAGAATGAAGGAGATCGCCTTCAATATATCGAAGAAGTACTTAAAGAAATCAGCAAACTTGATAAGGCAGTAGAAAAAGATTTGTATCTGCGTCAGCTGGCAAATGAATTCTCGCTGTCGCTTGATGCTCTGATCCAACAGCTTAACCAGTTGGATCAGGCTTCAGCTCCCAGAAAACAAAACCAGCCACGTCCCGAAACAAGACCAGCGGCCTATACAAGGAAAGCAGAGCTTAAGCCGGCATACCATACGGCTGAGAGACGGCTGATCTTCCATATGATGAGAGACGCAGACGTCACCTACAAGGTCCAGGGAATGCTGGCAGGAAGCATGATGAATATTGATGAACACCAGGCTATTATTACTTATTTATTTGCATACTATGAAAAAGGACATGACCCTGATCCAAGTGCGTTCTTAAATTATCTTCAGGATAATAAGCTAAAAAGGGTTGTTGCTGATATTGAGATGATGCCTCTGAACGAGGAAATCAGCGATCAGGAATTATCTGATTATATCAAGCAGGTCTTGAATTATCAAAAAATGTTAAAAATAAAGGAAAAAATGGCAGAACAAAAACAGGCAGAACGTCAAAACGACATTTTGCGCGCTGCGGCAATCGCAACAGAGATTATCCAATTGCGCAAGACATTATAAAGCTTATGCTGATTGTTTTTGATTTTTGGAAGGAGGGGGACATATGGCTGAAAAGTCAGCCCGTTCTAAAGAAGTCACCGAAAATGAAGTGACAGTTGAACAAGTGAAAGACCAGTTAACGGCACTGGGCAAGAAAACAGGTGTCCTTGCTTATGATGATATTGCAGAGAGGCTTTCAAGCTTCGAACTGGATTCCGATCAAATGGATGAGTTTTACGAATTCCTCGGTGAACAGGGAATTGAACTTGTCGGCGAAAGTGATGAAGAGGAAGATCCGGACATCAAACAGCTTGCCAAGGACGATGAAGAATTCGACCTGAATGATTTAAGTGTTCCTCCCGGTGTCAAAATTAATGACCCGGTAAGAATGTACCTGAAGGAAATTGGCCGAGTAGACCTTCTTTCTGCAGAGGAAGAAATCAACCTCGCTGAAAGAATCGAGCAGGGCGATGAAGAAGCGAAAAGACGGCTTGCTGAAGCAAACCTTCGACTTGTCGTAAGTATTGCGAAACGCTATGTAGGCAGAGGCATGCTATTCCTTGACCTGATTCAGGAAGGGAATATGGGCTTGATCAAGGCAGTTGAGAAATTCGACTACCGAAAAGGGTTCAAGTTCAGTACCTATGCTACCTGGTGGATTCGCCAGGCTATCACTCGTGCGATCGCTGACCAGGCGAGGACAATCAGGATCCCTGTCCATATGGTCGAAACAATCAACAAATTGATCCGTGTGCAAAGACAGCTCCTGCAGGACTTAGGACGCGAACCAACACCTGAAGAAATTGGTGAAGATATGGACCTTTCACCAGAAAAAGTTCGTGAAATCCTTAAAATCGCCCAGGAGCCGGTCTCACTTGAAACACCAATCGGTGAAGAGGATGATTCACACCTTGGAGATTTCATTGAAGACCAGGATGCTACATCTCCTTCAGAACACGCAGCATATGAGCTGCTGAAGGAACAGCTGGAGGATGTCCTAGATACGCTTACAGACCGTGAAGAGAACGTCCTGAGATTGCGTTTCGGCCTGGATGACGGGCGCACACGTACGCTTGAAGAAGTAGGTAAAGTTTTCGGGGTTACACGCGAACGGATCCGTCAGATCGAGGCTAAGGCTCTGCGTAAGCTAAGACACCCTAGCCGAAGCAAGCGATTAAAAGACTTTTTAGAATAGGATTGCCAAGGAATAATTTACTTTTTAAAATAAGAGTAAATTATTCCTTTTTTTCTGTATAAATGTTTGAGACAGGATGTGCCGATAAATGGATGACCATCGCAGGAAAATCATTACGAATGAAATCAAATACTGGAAAGAAAGCAGGCTGCTGCCGGATCATTATTGTGACTTTCTCCTGAACCTATATACTGAAGGAGGTTCAGAGGGGGAGCCAATCAGCAAAAATAGCCATAGACCTTTGAATCTTCTTAGGATAATTTTGATTGGATTGTTATCGCTTTCAGTTTTTTTATTTTATTTTACTGAATTGTCCCTTTTTTTGCAAATCGGTTTGACAATATTTTTTGGAATAACATCCGTTTTAATCGCTGTTTATATGCTGAAGAATTCTTATCTTGATTTAGTCATTTTGCTATCTTCGGGACTCCTCTTATTGATCACATCCATTCAGGCGGGTGAAATACTATTTCCAGACAAACATGCTATTCTCTATTTGATCACTGCTCTCAACTGTCTGTTATGGCTTGCAGCAGGCATGAAGTGGAAGATGGTGTCATTCAAAGTTTCGGGAATTGCAGGATTAATTGTCCTGCTAGTTGCTATATTCATATAATAATTCAAAATTTAAAAGTTTTTAAATGTTGAGAAAATTGTCTGTTCACCTTTATAATGTAGAATGTAAACGCATTCAATGTCTTGAGGGGGATGGAAATGAATTTTGATTTAACATCAGAACAGGCGATGATTAAAAGGACGATTAGAGAATTTGCCGAGGAAGAAGTAGCTCCTGGAGCGATTGAGAGGGATAAAACGAAACAGTTTCCGACAGAAATTTTTAAGAAGCTGGGTGAACTCGGTATGCTCGGGCTGCCTTTCCTTGAGGAATATAGTGGAGCAGGCGCTGATACGGTCAGCTTTGCCATTGTAACCGAGGAGTTGAGCAGGGCATGTGCTTCCACCGGCATTACTTATTCAGCACATATATCCCTTGGCGGAGCTCCTATTAACCTATTCGGCACAGAAGAACAAAAGCAGAAATACCTGACACCTATCTGTACAGGTGAATCTTTGGGCGCATTTGGGCTTACTGAACCTAATGCTGGCTCGGATGCAGGCGGGACACAGACTACAGCCAAAGAAGTGGATGGTGAATACATCATCAATGGAAGCAAGAACTTTATCACTAATGCAAGTTATGCGAAACATCTTGCAATGACTGCAATAACCGGCAATAAGGATGGAAATAAAGAAATCAGTGCAATTATTGTGCCTACAGATGCACCTGGCTTCACTGTCATCGATAATTATGAAAAAATGGGCCTGAATGCCTCGAATACAACACAGCTGGTGATGGAGGATGTCCATGTCCCGGTTGAAAACCTGCTTGGAAAGAAAGGGGAAGGCTTCAAGCAATTCCTTGTGACACTTGATGGCGGCAGGATTGGCATTGGTGCTATGGCAGTGGGAGTAGCACAGGCTGCTTATGAAAAGGCTTTGAAATATGCAAAGGAAAGACAGCAATTTGGAAGATCGATTTCCCAGTTCCAGGCAATCCAGTTCAAGCTTGCTGACATGGCAATGAAAATTGAACTTGCACGCAATATGGTCTATAAGGCGGCATGGCTGAAGGACCAGAAACGTCCGTTCTCGAAGGAAGCTTCGATGTGTAAGCTATATGCTTCAGAAATCGCGATGGAAGTTGCTGACCAGGCTGTACAGATTCATGGTGGATACGGATATATGCGGGAGTATGAGGTCGAGCGCTATATGCGGGATGCGAAATTGCTGGAGATTGGCGAAGGAACATCTGAAGTCCAAAGAATGGTGATTGCAAGATTAATTGGCTGCTAAAAGGGAAACCTAAATATGCCTTAATCATCAAAACTTCATCAATTGATGGAGTTTTTTGTCTAAATTGTGAACATGTGTGACAAAGTTTGCTTTTTTACTTTCCCTGTAAACGTTTTTCAAGTAAAATAATATCTGTGTGAAATCATTATTTAGTTGATGTTGTACATAAAGGAGGGTATATGATGAATCGTAATCCAATTATCCCGTTTGTATTGATCATGGTAATGGGGATCGGCTTGATGTTCCTGCTTTCTTTCAAAGGTCTTGGTGACGCTAAGGATCTTACGAAGGAAAAAGAAGGCGGCGGAAAGACCGAAGAAACTGCTGAAGTGAACCCAGAGGAGTTTTACCAGCAAACTTGTGCAGGCTGCCACGGCAACCAGTATGAAGGTGTATCTGGTCCCGCGCTAAAAGGTGTAGGCAGCAAGTACTCCAAAGACGAAATCAAAGACATTCTGACAAATGGTAAAGGCAACATGCCTCCTGGAATGGCTGCAGGCAAGGAAGAACAAATGGCTGAATGGATCGTAAAAGAATTGAAGTAATTTTTTAAAGGCTCTTTGCTTTTTGCAGAGGGCCTTTACTATTTTAAACAGTCCGCAATCCAGTTCTCTGCCATCATCTTTTTTCGATGATTGGACAAGGGGCGGGCGATTTTCATATACTTATAAAAGCAAAATATGATTTAGTAGGTGACTTTTATGAATGCTGGAAAGCTCTCAGATCGGCTGAATGCCGTTGCAAATAATATTCCGCAAGGTGCCAGGCTTGCCGATATCGGCTCTGATCATGCTTATCTACCTTGTTATGTAGTTAAAAAGGGGACTGTTCCGAAGGCCATTGCAGGTGAGGTCGCGAATGGACCGTTCCAATCTGCCCTTGAGCAGGTTCGGGTGGAAAATCTAACAGATTGGATCACAGTCCGTAAAGGTGACGGACTCGAAGTGATTGATCCAGGAGAAGTGGATTGTATTACGATTGCCGGCATGGGCGGAACATTGATCTCATCTATTTTGGAGAAAGGGAAATCGAAGCTCGAAGGAGTCGCCAGGCTGGTGTTACAGCCAAATGTGGGAAGTTTTGCAGTGCGCAGGTGGCTGATTGACAACGGATGGGAGCTTGTAGAAGAAGAAATCCTGAAAGAAGATGGAAAGATCTACGAAATCCTTGTTGCCGAAAAAGGCGAACCATTAAAAGCATATCAGGGCTTCAATCTCGAAAATGGCATTCTGTTTGGCCCATTTTTATTGAGTGAAAAATCTGCGGTATTCATGGAAAAATGGAACGCAGAGATAAAAAATTGGCAGCGGATATTAAAGCAGCTGGATGGAGCTGTACAAAATGAAGAAACAGAAAGCAAGAAGAGGGAATTAGAGAAGAAACTTAAAATGGCAGAGGAGGCGTTCCAGTGAAAAAAGTAAATGGACATGAAGTGATCCAGCTTTTCGAACAATTTTCACCCAAAGCCTTCGCGATGGAAGGCGACAAGATTGGCCTGCAAATTGGGGCATTGAACCAGACGGTTGAAAAGGTCCTGATCGCTCTCGATGTTACAGAGGAAGTGGTAGAAGAGGCGATCGCAAAGAATGTTCAGTTAATCATTGCCCACCACCCGCCGATTTTCCGGCCATTGAAAAAAATCGCGACGGACACACCAGCAGGCAGAATGATTGCCAGGCTGATCAAACATGACATCGCGGTTTATGCTGCACATACAAATCTTGATGTCGCAAAAGGCGGAGTGAATGACCTGCTTGCGGAGGCACTTGGCCTTAAGGATTCCCAGGTACTGGTTCCGACTTATGAAGACCAGCTGAAAAAACTGGTTGTTTTTGTACCTGAGGAAAATGCAGAGCAAATCCGTGAGGCATTAGGAAACGCAGGGGCAGGGGCGATCGGTGATTATAGCCATTGTTCCTTCACAGCCTCAGGAAAGGGACGATTCCTGCCAGGGGAAAACACGAACCCTCATATCGGCGAACAGGGAAAGCTTGAAGCAGTTATTGAAGTCCGGGTTGAAACGGTTTTTCCGCAGAGTATCGAAAAGAAGGTAATCCAGGCTATGATCAAAGCGCACCCTTATGAAGAGGTCGCCTATGATGTATATAGACTGGAGAATAGCGGAGAACAGCTTGGACTGGGCAGAATCGGAAAAGTCGAGGAGACAACTCTGGGAGATTATGCAAACTTTGTGAAGGAAGCGCTTGGTGTCAATAAAGTGCGAGTAGTCGGGGACTTGAATGCTAAAGTGAAAAAAGCAGCTGTCCTTGGCGGTGACGGGAATAAGTACTTCACTCAGGCAAAGTTCCGGGGAGCTGATGTGTACATAACAGGGGATATATATTATCACACTGCACATGACGCACTGATGGACGGCTTGAACATGATTGATCCCGGACATAATGTTGAAAAAATCATGAAAAAAGGAACCGCCAGCGTCATGGAACGGCTTAGTAAGGAAAAAGGGTATGATGTCCAGTTCTTGGCTTCAGAAATTGACACTGACCCTTTTACTTTTATCTAATGCATCTTTTGCAGAACTAGGAGCTAACCCAAATCCAGAATGGAAGTCGGGAGCAGTAGCCCCTGGTACCAAAAAAGCAGCCCGAATTCTTTCGGGCTGCTTTCATCTTATACACCTGCTTCGGTTTTCTTAACCTTCGGCAGAATTTTAGAGAGTGGCACCTTTTTCTCTTTTACCCAGGTTGCTTCGTTTTCCTGGTCAAACTGTTCAAGGAAAGTGATGACTTCTTTTGTGATTGGTGTCGGAGTCGATGCGCCAGAAGTGACGGCTACTGTTTCGGCATCCTTGATCCAATCAATTTCAAGTTCGGTAATATCGGCAATCCGATAGGCTTTTGTACCGGCGATTTCTTGTGATACCTGGGCAAGGCGGTTGGAGTTGTTGCTTTTCGGATCACCAACGACAATCAGGACATCCGCTACTTTCGCCTGCTCTGCCACTGCCTCCTGTCGTACCTGTGTTGCCATGCAGATTTCTCTGTGAACCTCTGCGTGTGGATACTTTTCTTTTACTTTTTCCATAATCTCGGCAACGTCCCACTGGCTCATGGTTGTCTGGTTGGTGACAATCAATTTCTCAGCATGTAAATTCAATGCTTCCACATCAGCTTCTGTTTCTACAAGATGGACGATTTCGGGAGCAACGCCTACGGCACCCTCTGGCTCTGGATGACCTTTTTTGCCAATGTAAATGACTTCGAAGCCTTCTTTTTCCTTATCGCGAATCAGATTATGGGTGTTCGTGACATCCGGACATGTAGCATCAATCGATACCAGCCCTTTTTTCCTGGCAAGCTCCCTGACCTCAGGGGAGATTCCATGCGCTGTGAAAATAACTGTCCCGCCCTCAACTTTTTCGAGGATCTCCTTACGGTTGTTTCCGTCCAGAGTGATGATGCCTTCTTCTTCAAATGCATCGGTAACATGCTTGTTATGGACAATCATTCCCAGTATATATATAGGTCGCGGCAAGCTTTTATCCAATGCAGCATTGCGGGCAATGACCATTGCGTCGACAACGCCGTAGCAATAGCCGCGCGGCGAAATTTTAATTACATTCATTGAGTCATCCTCCTAAGAATACCTCTGATTCTTTCTTTTATTATATAAGACTTATAGAAAGATTACAAAAGAGGATTTCCGGAAGGAAGAATTAACTATTCTTCAGACTAAATGAAAAGTTTTGGTGTTGATGCCCCGTTCTGCTTTTGGGCTGGTTTGTCTGATACAGCTGTGTTTTCGGCTTTCACTGGCTTCTTCTTGTTCTTACTCTTGCTCTTACTCTTGTTTTCGTTCTTGTTCTTTTCTGGCTGATCTGTCTCCGCTTCAGTTGTTTGTTCATCTGCATCCGGAAGATCCTTCAATCCTCGATAAAGCTTCCACATCGATGGCAGATTGCGGACAAGCGGACCATATTGCTGTACCATCGGACCGAACTGCTGCGCCGAGTTCAAAACTTTTTGCGTGTTTGTCAGAAAACCGCTCAGTGCGGATGGGTCAGCGAGTGATTTAAGGATTCCGCCGCCTGAGCCGGCTCCCCGTGTCGCTGTATTGGCTCCAGTTAAGAAACCTGCTGGACCATTTCGCTGGCCGGTGCCTCTTCCCAATATCTTCGAGAGCAGTCCGCCTCCCTGGCTTGAGCGCATATTCCTGCCCCCCATTCGCGGCATCTGGCCTGGCGGCATCATTGGGCCTTGGGCGAATGGATTGGAATACATCTGACGCTGGCCCATCCCTGGCCCTCCCATCATGCGGGGACCTTGAAAGCGATTCGGCATTCCGCCTGGATTCATACGGGGTCCTTGTAGCATTGAGACCCCTCCTTTCCCAATATAACTTCTCCTATTAGACTATGCGGGAAGTCCGGAATGGTTTAAGGAAAAAGTATGTAATGAAACAGGTTTGTTTTTTTCATAGGAAAGGTTAAGATAGTACTGATTGGAGATTTTCTGCAATCTTTATTATAATTACAGGATGAACCTGAAAAAGAACAGCTTACGGAACAGGCTGTAATCCTGGAAACACTTGCGGGACAGGGGAAAAGAAGGAGATTTTCAATGAGTGAAACGAAATTTACACGTTATGAACTGAAGCCGTTCATTATAGATGCAATCAATAAATTAGGCTTTTACGAGCCGACTGAGATTCAGGAACGTCTGATCCCGACTGTGCTGAAAGGTGACAGCGCGATCGGTCAATCACAGACAGGGACGGGAAAGACGCATGCCTATGTCCTGCCGATCATGGACAAGCTTGATCCTTCGCGCAATGAAGTACAGGCAGTCATCACGGCACCGACTCGTGAACTTGCCAACCAGATTTATCATGAAGTCCTTAAAATAGCTGAACATGCTCCGGAGGGAGAGCAGATCACTGCCCGCTGCTATATTGGCGGAACGGATAAGCAAAGAACAATCGAAAAGCTGAAGACCCAGCCGCAAATCGTGATTGGCACGCCAGGCAGGATCAACGACCTTGTGAAGGAAAACGCTTTGTTCGTGCATACAGCCAATATCCTTGTTATAGATGAGGCCGATTTGATGCTCGATATGGGATTCATCGAGGACATCGACCAATTTGCATCCCGAATGCCGGAAAAGCTTCAGATGCTGGTATTCTCGGCCACCATTCCTGAAAAGCTTAAACCGTTTTTGAAAAAGTACATGGAAAACCCTAAATATGTCCAGATCGACCCTAAGCAGGCCACAGCCGCGAAGATAGAGCATATTCTCCTTCCTGCAAGGCACCGTGATAAAATTGGCCTTGTGCACTCCGCCCTGCTCGCATTCAATCCATATTTGGGAATCGTTTTCGCGAATACAAAGAAAAAAGCAGATGAAATCGCGGATGGACTGATTCAAAAGGGCTTGAAGGTTGGCAGGATCCATGGTGACCTCAGTCCTCGCGAGCGAAAACGGGTCATGAAGCAAATCAAAGACCTTGAGTTTCAGTACCTGGTTGCGACTGACCTGGCAGCAAGAGGAATTGACATCGAGGGCATCAGCCATGTTATCAACTATGAGCTGCCTACGGACCTTGATTTTTATATCCACAGGGTCGGAAGGACAGCACGCGCCGGATCCTCAGGAGTTGCTTTGACAATTTATGAGCAAAGCGATGAAGATGCATTGATCCGCCTTGAAAAGATGGGAATCACTTTTAATAACATCGACTTGAAAAAAGGTGAATTCACCGAGATAGAGGAGCGCAACCGACGCCAAAACCGAAAAAAGAAGGAAACGGCAGGCGAAGCAAAGGCAAAGACACTTGTCTCCAAGCCTAAAAAGGTAAAACCAGGCTATAAAAAGAAGATGAAATACGAAATGGATAAAATCAAAAAACGTGAAAACCGTATCCAAAAGAGAAATAAATAAAGGGATTTAGGAGAGATCTAGATGTTAATTGGCTCACATGTTTCGATGAGCGGCAAGAAAATGCTGCTCGCAGCAAGTGAAGAAGCTGTCTCATATGGTGCAAATACTTTCATGATCTATACTGGAGCACCTCAGAATACTAGAAGGAAGAAAATCGAGGACCTGAATATTGAAGCAGGGCGCCTGCATATGGAGCAGAATGGCATCAGCGAGATCGTTGTCCATGCTCCATATATCATCAATATCGGGAACACCCAGAATCCTGCCACCTTCGATTTGGGAGTCAGGTTTTTGCGGAGTGAAATCGACAGGACTGAAGCCATTGGAGCGAAGCAAATTGTGCTGCATCCAGGTGCGCACGTAGGTGCAGGTTCAGACAAAGGAATCGAGAAAATCATTGAAGGCCTGAACGAGGTCCTTAGCGCGGAAGACAAAGTCCAAATCGCACTGGAAACCATGGCCGGAAAAGGATCAGAATGCGGGAAGTCTTTTGAGGAGCTTGCGATGATCATCGACGGTGTCAAATATAATGACAAGCTTTCTGTCTGCTTTGATACCTGCCATACCCATGACGCAGGTTATCGAATCGTCGAGGATTTCGATGGCGTGCTGAACGAATTCGATAAAATCATCGGACTCGACAGGCTTAAAGTCATGCACATCAATGACAGCAAAAATGAGTTCGGGACAAGAAAAGACCGCCATGAAAATATCGGTTTCGGCTATATCGGCTTTGAAGCATTAAACTACATCGTCCATCACCCGCAACTGACGCAAATACCAAAAATCCTTGAAACACCATTTGTCGGTCCTGACAAGAATAATAAAAAAGCGCCATACAAACATGAAATCAAGATGCTGAAAAACAAGCAATTCGAAGAAAACCTGCTAGACACAATCATGAATGACTAAACAAAAGCTGCGGACACTCCGCAGCTTTTTTCTTTTTGTTGGGTTAAACGATAATGAGTATTACCTTTTAGAGGAAATAATAACTGTGATGATGGACATAGAGGGTGGAAGTGTCCGTCCTCGGGTTGATGATGGACAGAAATAGTGGAGAGATGGAGAAAAGTGTCCGTCATCAGGTTCATGATGGACAAAAATGCTGGAGAGAAGGGAAAAAGTGTCCGTCATCAAGCTCATGATGGACAAAAATGCTAGAGAAAAGGGAAATAGTGTCCGTCATCAGGCTCATGATGGACAAAAATGCCGGAGAAAAGGGAAAAAGTGTCCGTCATCAGGTTCATGATGGACAAAAATGCCGGAGAGAAGGGAAAAAGTGTCCGGCATCAAACCCATGATGGACAAAAACCCTAAAGAAAGACGAAAAAATGTCCGTCATAGATTTCTACGACGGACACAAACCCTATTTCGTGAATTTCACAAACAATTTATTGACTTCCCTTGCGGTTTCCGGGTTGGTGATTCTGGCAATTTGCTTAATGAGTGCCGTTCTTTCTGAATCATTAAAGATATTGACCTTTTTACCGCGTAAGTATCCGGCGATCTTATCTGCTTGTGCCTCTGTTATGGATATATTGAATTGAGAGGCGTATCTCAGCAGCTCATCCGCCGTTATGCTGCTTATTTTATGGTTAATGATATTTTCAAAAATAGCCAAAGATCATCACTCCTTCATAGTAGGGTATGTGCCCAGTTCTAAATTCGTGACAATTTTCTGGCGTGGAAAGTTCTTTTGTTTACTTTATGGGCAGTAAGAGATATACTACTTAAAGTAAATCGGAATGATTCTTATTTTGCAGGTGATAAAAGTGGATACGAATGATTACATCGTCCAGGTACAGGATGTTTATTACCGATACGATAAAGAAAATGTACTTGAAAATATAAATCTGTCTATTCTTCGAGGGAGCTTTTTGGCAATCGTTGGTCCCAATGGATCCGGAAAGTCGACGCTGCTGAAGCTGATGCTTGGTCTCATCAAGCCGCAAACAGGCACAATCCGACTGTTTGGACAGGATATCAATAAGTTTAGGGAGCAGCATAAAATCGGGTTTGTGTCGCAAAAGGCCAATTCCTTCAACACGGGCTTCCCTGCTACTGTTTTTGAGGTGGTGGCCAGCGGGTTGACGAAAAAACTCGGGCTGTTCCATTTTTTAAAGAAGACAGACCATGCAAAGATTAAACTGGCGATTGAATCTGTCGGGATGGGAAAATTCCTGGACAGGAATATCGGTGAGCTATCCGGGGGCCAGCAGCAAAGAGTGTTCATTGCCAGGGCACTTGTGAGCGAACCTGAATTGCTGATTCTGGATGAGCCGACGGTCGGTGTCGACGTGCAGAATGTAAACTCCTTTTATGAAATGCTCGAAACACTTAACAAAGAGAAGGGAATTACTTTGCTTCTGGTGACACATGATATCGGCACGATTTCCGAAAAAGTCACAAATGTAGCATGCTTGAATAAAAATATGCATTTCCATGGAAGTGCCGAGGAATTCGAACAATTGAAGCTGAATGATGTATCAGAAATATATGGGCATGATGTGCATGTTTTGACTCATGACCATGATCATCATCACGGGGGAGGCCACCATCATGATTAGTGGACTGATGCAATACGAGTTTTTGCAGAATGCCTTTTTGACCGGCATGATCATTGGTGTGATCGCTCCCCTTCTCGGCGTTTTCATTGTTGTAAGAAGGCTTTCCCTTATAGCTGATGCCCTTAGCCATGTTACCTTGGCGGGAATCGCAGCAAGCCTGCTGCTTGAGAAAAAGTTCATGGTTTTCAGCGGCCTAAATCCGCTTTACATGGGGATGGCTTTTTCGGTTGGCGGATCGCTGTTCATTGAAAAACTCCGCACAGTTTATAAGCATTATCAGGAACTGGCAATTCCGATCATCCTTTCGGGTGGAATTGGACTCGGCGTTATTTTTATTTCACTTGCCGACGGCTTCAATACAGATTTGTTCAGTTATTTATTTGGAAGCGTCAGCGCTGTAAGCAGAGCGGATTTATGGACCATCCTGATTATTAGTATCCTGGTGATCGCACTCGTTGCTTTGCTGTACAAAGAACTGTTTCTGTTATCATTTGATGAAGAATATGCTAGGGCAACCGGAATTGCTGCAAAGTCATTGCACTTTATTTTCATCGTCATGGTGGCACTGGTGATTGCAGCTTCCATGAGGATCGTTGGCATCCTGCTTGTTTCGTCCCTTATGACTTTGCCGGTGGCAGCAAGCATCCGGTTCGCCAAAGGATTCAAGCAGACGATTTTCTTCTCCATCCTGTTCGGTGAAATTTCGGTGCTGGGGGGCTTATTCCTGTCATACTACATGGATCTCGCTCCCGGCGGAACCATTGTCATGATTTCTGTATTCATCCTTGTGCTGGCTATCTGGCTAAAAAAACGCAGTGCAACAAGATCCATTTAAAGAGGTGTTATCATGAATGTGAATGAAGCAATGAACCTGCTGAAGGAACAGGGGTATAAACATACAGGTAAGCGTGAGGACATGCTCCAGCTATTTTCCGAACATGATAAATATTTGACGGCACGTGATGTCCTTGAGCAAATGAAGGAGAATTACCCTGGATTGTCGTTTGATACGATCTATCGTAATTTAAGTGTGTTTGTAGAGCTGGGGATTCTGGAGATGACTGAGCTGTCAGGAGAAAAACATTTCCGTTTTACGTGTTCGCATAAAGAGCATCATCACCATTTCATCTGCCTTGACTGCGGAAAGACAAAAGAGATTGAGACCTGCCCAATGAGGAATATCGAATCAAGCTTTAAGGGCTATGATATTTCGGGCCATAAGTTTGAAATATACGGAAGATGCCCTGATTGCATACACTAGGGCATATTGAAATGGAAAAACGGCCATCCTCAAATGGCCGTTTAACTGTTTTCTATCCAATTTCTTACCCATTCATTGGCTTCCTGCCAGTTATTAACTCGAATGACGCCATCAGGGATTGGCTCCTGGTTATACGGGGTGTCAAAAAGGATGACTGGAATTTTCAGTTCTTCATGCAGATTGACCGCATTATCATGTTTATCCTCAAAGAAAATATCTACATCATACTTCCGTGCTGCCTGAATTTTATCATGTGAACCAATCAGGTGAATATCATGATATTTAAGTTCATTGGCAGTAAACCACTCTTGAGTTAGTTCAAGTAAATGTGTGCCCCTCGCGCTGATGAAATACAATTCATGTTCATTTTCCCAGCTCTTCAGGATTTCCTTTGCTCCTGCTGCTAAAGGGGATTTGGAATAGATAACCGGTTCCATTTTTTTGAACCAGGCTGCAAACTCTTTTTCACTTACTGTTACAAGCGGCATAAAATCATACTGCTTGATATCATCAAGGGTAATATCCAAATCGAATGCTTCGTTCAAATACGGTACAAATGTGGTGGGACAGGTGACTGTTCCATCTATATCTATGCCAAAACGTCTTTTCATCAGTCTGCTCCTTAACATTGATCTCCTATTAATTTTACCAAATATGGATAGCACGCAAAAGATTAACTTTTTCGTGCATCAGTCAAACATTGCCATGATGAAAATCAATCCACTCGTAAACAATAATAAATGCTCCACTTAAGAAAGCGAGGGATTAAAGTGGCAGACCAAGAGCGAAAACAGATTGGTACCGAATATATTACTGAACCTAAGCAGGATGTCATTACTATAAGGGATGCGCGTGACGAGATCTACCAGGAGGAAACAGCAACAGAGCTGTATACTCCTGAACGTGATGAGCATTATCAGGAAATGACGGCAATCGCCGGACCTGGACGTGATGAGCACTACCAGGAAATGACGGCTATCGCCGGAAGTGATCGTGATGATCACTATCAGGAGATGACAGCGATTGCGGTGCCTGTTCGTGAAGAACATTATCGTGAGGAGACAGCGGCTGAAATTGCTGCTCCTGCACCCCCTGCGATCAGAAGAAGGTCAGAAGAAGAAAGTACAACTGGAGGACGGGGGCTTGCATACTCGGCTCTTGCCCTATCGATCTTGTCGCTGTTTATTTTGCCTGTTCTTTTCGGAGCAGCTGGAATTGTCCTTGGCTTCATGGCCCGCCGTCGGGGTTCCGCTATCGGCAGCTGGGCGATTGGAATAGGGATAATCTCCATTCTGGTCGGCATCTTTATTCTTCCGTTCTTTTGACGGAAAATGCCAAAAAAATGCCCGGGATTCCCGGGCATTTTTTATATGCTTATTTTTGGAGGGCAGCTTCCTGAAGCTTCTCCTCGGCGATTTTATCGATTTCTTTCTTTAATTCTTCTACCATTGTTTCTTCAGGTACTTTACGGACAATTTCTCCTTTGCGGAAAAGCAGTCCTTCCCCTCTGGCGCCGGCAATACCGATGTCGGCTTCCCGTGCCTCACCAGGACCGTTTACAGCGCAGCCGAGCACGGCCACTTTGATCGGTGCTTTGATCTTTGAGATATATTCTTCCACCTCATTGGCGATGCTGATCAAATCGATCTCGATTCGTCCACACGTTGGGCACGAAATCAATGTTGCGGCATTGGCAGCCAGGCCGAAAGATTTTAACAGCTCTCTTGCTACCTTTACCTCCTCTACCGGGTCTGCACTTAGTGACACCCTAACCGTGTTCCCGATTCCTTTGCTAAGGATCGCCCCAAGGCCAGCGGCACTTTTTACAGTTCCGGCAAATAAAGTTCCTGATTCGGTGATTCCAAGGTGCAGCGGATAATCGAAGGCCTTTGCTGCTTTCTCATATGCTTCAATTGCAAGGTTCACGTCTGAAGCCTTCATGGAAACAATGATATTGTGGAAATCAAGATCCTCAAGGATTTTGATGTGGTGCAAAGCACTTTCCACCATGCCATCTGCAGTAGGGTAACCGTATTTTTCGAGGATTCGTCTCTCTAGTGATCCGGCATTTACACCGATTCTAATAGGGATACCCTTCTCTTTTGCTGCCTTTACAACAGCTTCTACCTTTTCGCGCTTGCCGATATTCCCGGGATTGATCCTGATCTTATCAGCTCCCCCTTCGATTGCTTTAAGCGCCAGGCGGTAATCAAAGTGGATATCAACTACCAAAGGTATATTGATTCGTTTTTTTATTTCAGAAATCGCATTAGCTGCTCTTTCATCCGGACATGCAACCCGGACAATCTGGCAGCCTGCTTCTTCAAGGCGTTTAATCTCGGCAACAGTCGCTTCGACATCATGTGTCTTGGTAGTTGTCATACTCTGGATGACAACTTCATTGTTACCGCCAATTGTTAAATTCCCAACCTTTATCGGGCGGGTTTTAGTACGATGTATGATTTCACTCAACAGTGATTCGCTCCTTTAAAAAATGGAATTCATGATAAATTTCCTTAAGATGCACAACCCCATTTTATCAATCTTTTGTTCAAATTGACAAGGAAAGACTTTCTTAGTTAGGCTTTGTTAATTTCGACTGCTGTAATCCGGGAATTTATAGGTATTGCCAAATTTGATTTTTTGGGGATCTGTCCCTCCATTAAGCTGTTTAAAGTCTTCTACCGCTTGGGAAACCGGGATTGCGAGAGGTTTTTTGGAATTGCTGTCGAGGACAGACAGTACTGTATCGCCAGGCTTGACTTCATGCTCGAAATAAGGAATCTTCTCCTCAGCCTGGCTTCCTGCTTCTTCCGATTCCGCTTCTACTAAAACTGGTTCTGACGTTCTCGCTGCGGGAAGCGTTCCTATGCTTAAATCATTATAAATCGCATATGCTAATACCAGGAAAACCAGGAATCCTGCCAATTTTTTCATGGAACCTTCCTCCTAAACAGCTTATACCATTATTTATGCAGGAAAAATAGAGTTAAGAACCAATTTGCTAGAAAAAATACCTATTAATTTATTTGGTCAGGAAGAAAGTGATTAAGATTTATTAAATCAGGGGAGATAGGTAGAAACTAAAAAAAATGCGCCCTTGGCGCATTTTTAAATCTCTTCATTCTTCTGTACAGTTGGTATTTCCTTTATAGCTAATAGAAGAATCATCGATGCTACAAACCAGTTAATCGCAAAACTAAATGGCACCGTCGTTTTAAGGAATGCCATCAATGTAAAAAATAGAGTAGGGAGAGTTGTACTATAGGCAGACATTCTCCATAAATGTCTGTATTGAAGTTTCCTTTCGGCAAGGTTTTTTAATAGTAAACCGAAAAGTGCAAGTATCGAGACCTCTATGAATTTCATTCCTGCAGAAAAGACAAAAATGATGATAAACAGTAATCCGAGCATGACTGGGAGAGAAGATTCCGCCGTTTCAATGAGGGATTGAACATCCTCTTTGGATAAGTTCCCAGTCGAGAAAAGGGAATAGGGCACCGTATGGGTTTGGCCGCCCGCACTAAGGACAACCTCATGCTCCAGCATTCCGATAGTAGTCTCCATATTTTTCATATCCTTTTCCTCTACGGCGCCCGTTGGATCGAAAATAATCGTGTAAAGATCTCTTTTCAAGGTGATCGGCGCCTTAATATCCGATTTTAGCACGCCTTCCTCTATGGAAAAGGGAGGCAGGTCATTTGAGACAACTTGCTTTGCCGAGTCAATTGCTCCAGAAATGGCAGTAAACATATAAAAAATAACTGGCAGAATGGATAGTAACGTTAATAAGAAAACAAATAGAATGGTTTTTCCGATGCCCTGAAAGCGGGTAATCGCAATATCTTTAGGTGAATACAGGCTTTTTGCCATTTGGGTAATAAGATTCATCATTACACGTCCTTTAATAGATTCCATTGTCTATTTTAGCTTTTTAAAGGAGATTATAACAAGCAATTCAAACTTCTCTTGTAACATTTCTGTAATATTACTCCTGAATGTTAAGGTATTGTAAATTCGGCTCTTAAACAGTTTACTTTTTATTAATAATTCCTTCATAATGATTGTGTTTGTAGATGTTTGTCGAAATAAATCTAGGGGTTGAAAAAATGGAATTGAATTTACAAGAAATGCTGTTTGAATTCTTTGGGGGTCTTGGAATTTTCTTATACGGCATTAAATTCATGGGAGATGGGCTGCAAAAATCAGCAGGGGATCGACTAAGGGATGTCCTGGACAAGTTCACGACCAACCCGGTAATGGGTGTACTGGCTGGTCTGATTGTTACGGTTTTAGTACAGAGCAGTTCAGCGACCACAGTTATTACGGTTGGACTGGTAAGTGCCGGTTTCATGACATTGCGCCAGGCAATTGGAGTCATCATGGGTGCGAACATTGGTACGACAATCACTGCATTTATCATCGGAATTGACGTAGGTGAATATGCGCTTCCAATCATTGCCGTTGGTTCAATACTTTTATTCTTCTTTAAAAGTAAAAAAGTCCATAACATCGGACAGATTGTTTTTGGATTCGGTGCGTTATTCTATGGATTGGAACTGATGAGTGGAGGAATGAAGCCTTTAAGGAGTCTTGAATCATTCCACGACTTGACTGTGGAATTAAGCTCAAATCCATTCCTTGGGGTTGTAATTGGTACTTTATTCACAGTGATTGTTCAGAGTTCGAGTGCGACGATCGGTATTCTTCAAGGTTTGCACGCTGAGAATCTGATCAATCTTCAGGGAGCTCTCCCTGTATTATTTGGTGATAATGTTGGGACAACCATTACAGCTGTGCTTGCTGCCATCGGTACTTCGGTTGCGGCAAAAAGAGCTGCTGCTACCCATGTATTATTCAATTTGATAGGTACAACGCTGTTTTTAATATTATTGAAGCCATTCACACTTTTAATAGAAATGCTCAGGGATCAACTTTCTCTTAACCCTGAAATGACAATAGCTTTTGCTCACGGTATTTTCAACTCAACGAATACGATAATTCAATTGCCATTTATTGCGGTTTTGGCTTTCATTGTGACAAAGCTGATTCCGGGAGAAGACTCAATTGTCGACTACAAGGCACAGCATCTTGATCCGGTATTCATCGAGCAATCACCGTCTATCGCTCTTGGCCAGGCTAAAGAAGAAGTTCTTCGCATGGGTAAGTTCGCATTAAAGGGACTTGAAGAAACGAATGAGTTTTTGAAAACAAAAAATACAAAGCATTCCGGGAATGCCTATCAGCTTGAGGAAGCCATCAATAATCTTGACCGCAAGATTACAGATTATCTGGTGGATCTTGCCACAAGCTCTCTATCTGAGCATGAGTCAGAAGAACACAGCATGTTGATCGACACTGTTCGGGATATTGAAAGAATCGGTGACCATTTTGAGAATATCATCGAACTTATTGAATACCAGCAGGCTAATAAAGTGAGAATGACAGACACAGCCATGGATGACCTGGAAACAATGTTTAACTTGACTGTCAGTACGGTCGAAGAGGCATTGCAGGCACTAGATCAGAAGAATCTTGATGCAGCCCGGGCTGTTGTAACAAAAGAAGATGAAATTGACGGCATGGAACGCAGATTAAGAAAGCAGCACATTATGCGTATGAATGAAGGTCAGTGTTCGGGCCAGGCTGGTATCGTGTTCGTCGATATCATCAGCAACCTTGAACGGATCGGCGACCATGCAGTAAATATCGCAGAGTACGTTTTGGGAGAACAAAAATAGTGGTAAAATAAGCAAGGGGAAACCCTTGCTTATTTTTTATCATTAGATTTCATAGTTTGCAGTGAAAAGGATGGATTGTATGGATGCATTATACTGGTCAATAATAGGGCTATTATTCGCAGGCGCATTTGCGAGCCTGGTAATACCGATTTTGCCTGGTGTTCTTTTCATGCTGGGCGGTTTTATTTTATATGGCGTTTTTTATTCCTTTGACCCATTTAACTGGTTTTTTTGGACGATTCAGGGTGCGTTCGTCGCCTTGTTGTTCGGTGCTGACTATATTGCGAACATCATAGGTGTGAAAAAGTATGGGGGAAGCAAGGCTGGTATCTGGGGAAGTACAATCGGACTGATCGTTGGACCTTTTGTCATCCCAATTGTCGGTATCCTTGTCGGTCCGTTTATCGGAGCGGCGATTGCGGAGTTGCTGGTCAATAAAAAGAACCTGAATGACGCGATCAAAATCGGTTTCGGTTCAGTGGTAGGATTTGTCAGCAGCGTAGTGACGAAAGGAATCATCATGGCAGTCATGCTTGTTTATTTCTTCCTGATCATATAAAAAAATCGTGCTGATGCAGCACGATTTTTTTATTCCATTTAGGTTGACCTGGCGCAGAGATCAATTTAATCCGCAGATTTCAAATGAACAATTCTGGCAATCGACTTCCCGCTTTAAATAGCTAAGGTTTTTAACAGTGAATTTTAGCTGGTCGTAGGCAATGATGTCTTTTTCGCGCAATTCCTTCAGCATCCTTTGGATTACTTCACGCGTTCCATAGGTCAGATTGGCAAGTTCCTGGTGTGTGAGCGGCAAATCAATCAGGATGCCCTCATCTGTCATCACTCCGTAGCTGTTGCACAGCCTGATCAAAATGGAATACAATCCGCCTTTTTTACCGTTCATGATCAGATCCTGGCACTTCATTTGCGCCTTGAGGTATCTTGTGCTCAGCCAATTCACCAGTGCATTCATGGCGGTGTTATCATTAAGGACGAATTCCTCGAACTGTTCCCTTTTGATCATCAGGACCTCACAGTCTGTGAGAGTTTTTGCAGAAAAATGGTATCGTGGAGTATGTTTGAACAATTCATATTCTATGATCATTTCTTCGCCGTTCAGGATTTTGAGGATGAATTCCTTTCCCTTCATGTGGACGCGTCCGACAGAGACACTTCCGCTCAGGATAATATAAACGTTCTGAACATTTTCGTCTTCCTGAAAAAGGAGGGTATCTGCTTTAATTTTTTGGATTGTTTCCTTATCAATGAAGTTTTGTAAAATTAAACTGTATAATGATATATTTTTGTCCATCAGGATCGTCTCCTTATTATTCCTCTCTATACTTTGATTTAAAAGAATTGTTGCTACTGTGTCAATTGTGTTTTGGAAATAAATGGGTGTGTTTTTGGTGAGGTGCGACAAATATCGTTGACACGACTGCATTCGGGGAATATTGACGATTTTCTGAAACTTGTTTTAATTGGCTCAGGTAAAGATGAATGTAGATTTATAAACCCTGTGGATTGAAAAGAAAGGTGCGTAGACTGCTCCAAAAATGAACCTGTCTGAAATTAACTCTGCTTCGGACAGGTTTTCGCTGGTTTCCCCCAAACCTGTCTGAAGTTAGCTCTGGTTCGGACAGCTTTTGCTGCTTTTCCGCCAAAGCTGTCTGAAGTTGCCTCTGGTTCAGACAGGTTTTGCTGCTTTTCCGCCAAACCAGTCCGAAGTTAGCTCTGGTTCGGGCAGCTTTTCGTTGGTTTCCTCCAAACTAGTCTGAAGTTGCCTCTAGTTCGGCCAGCTTCCGCTTCTTTTCCCTCAAACCTGTCTGAATTTAGCTCTACTTCGGCCAGTTTTGCATCCTTTCACCAAAACCTGTCTGAAGTCGCCGCTGGTTCCTTATTTTCCTCGCGCGTGGGCAAGTTCGAGGCAGCTTCTTAATGACCCGGTGTCGCAGCTCTAGTGGGACTCCACAGGAGGAAAGCGGCGAGGAAAATCCGCTCCAGCCCTGCGGAACGCGAAGCGACTGGAGAGAAAATCATCAGCCTTGTTTAATAAAACCTTATGAATAAAAGTAGGGGGATCGGGGAAGTTTAATCTCGTTAAGCCAAAGCATTTTATTTGAAACCATTACCGTTCTTTGGTAATCTAATCATGAAGCACTTTTAGAACAATTCTAATTACTGAATTGTATGAAAGATTGTTCCGAAAGTGAAACACGATACATAGGAGGATGTTAAAAATGGCATTTGAATTACCGCAATTACCTTACGCATATGATGCACTTGAGCCACACATCGACAAGGAAACAATGAATATCCACCACACAAAGCACCACAACACTTACGTTACAAATCTTAACAACGCTTTGGAAGGAAACGAAGAGCTTCTATCTAAATCTGTTGAAGAAGTCGTTTCTAACCTGGATGCTGTTCCTGAAGCAGCACGTACTGCAGTTCGCAACAATGGCGGCGGCCATGCGAACCACTCTCTATTCTGGCAAGTCATTTCTCCAAACGGAGGCGGCGAGCCTACTGGTGAATTGGCTGAAGCAATCAACTCAAAGTTCGGCGGCTTTGAAGGCTTCAAAGAAGAATTCTCTAAAGCAGCAACTACTCGCTTTGGCTCTGGCTGGGCTTGGCTAGTTGTTAACAATGGCGAGCTAGAAGTGACTAGCACTCCAAACCAGGACTCTCCTTTAATGGAAGGCAAGACGCCTATCCTTGGATTGGATGTTTGGGAGCATGCTTACTACCTGAACTACCAAAACAGAAGACCAGAATACATCGGTGCATTCTGGAACGTTGTTAACTGGGAAGAAGTTAGCAAGCGTTTCGCTTCTGCGAAATAATAGAGTGAATATGCGAGAGGCTGCAGTTATTGCAGCCTCTCTATTTGTTTTGTCAGGTTTTCCTTTCAAAGACCCTCCAGAAAACTGAATAAC
This sequence comes from Mesobacillus sp. MER 48, assembly GCF_023714225.1. Classification (NCBI taxonomy): domain Bacteria; kingdom Bacillati; phylum Bacillota; class Bacilli; order Caryophanales; family Bacillaceae; genus Mesobacillus; species Mesobacillus sp. MER 48. The sequence continues at coordinate 883,598 of NZ_JAMAUR010000001.1, read as the reverse complement.
CCCGATTGCTTTGTAAGAAACTACCCAAGAGAAAAGGGGAGTCGATCATGAGCAAAGTAAACAAATTATTAGGAGACATTGAACTGACAAAGGATTTGGCGCTCCTATTGATTATTGGGGGTTTGTACTCATTAAGCATTGCCCTTTCCAATACTTTTGTTAATATCTATTTATGGAAGCAATCCGGCGAGCTATCGGATTTGGCAATGTATAATCTATCGATTGTCGTTGCCCAGCCTCTCACCTTTATCCTTGCTGGGAGATGGGCAAAGAAGGTCGACAGAGTCATTGTGCTTCGCATTGGTGTCATCTTTCTGGCGCTTTTTTATGTCACGGTATTGTTTGTGGGCACAAAAGCGTCCGACTTCTTATTACTGCTGGGTATCCTTTTGGGAATCGGCTATGGTTTCTATTGGCTTGCCTACAATGTTCTCACCTTTGAGATCACCGAGCCGGAAACACGTGATTTCTTTAATGGGTTTCTTGGAATTCTCGGTTCTGTTGGAGGTATGATCGGACCGGTGGCTGCAGGCTTCATCATATCAAGATTAGAAAAGCTGACAGGTTATACAGTGGTTTTCGGACTTTCATTGGGATTGTTTTCAATCGCTGTTTTATTGAGCTTTTTCCTGAAGCGCCGGCCAGCCCATGGCAAGTATTGGTTCAGGCGGATTATTACTGAAAGGAAGCATGACAAAAATTGGCGGATGGTTACAAATGCGCATTTCTTCCAGGGACTCAGAGAAGGGGTATTTGTATTCATTGTATCTGTTTTTGTTTTCATTGCCACAGACAGCGAAATGGCTTTGGGTACTTATGGATTGATTAATTCCGGGATATCCTTTCTTGCTTATTACTTTGTATCCCGTACCCTGAAAAAAGAATATCGGAAACAGGCAATTCTGGTTGGCGGACTGATTCTGTTCCTGGCGATCTTCCTGATTATATTTGACCTCAGTTACTTCCGGCTTCTATTATATGCTGCCATGATTGCAGTTGCTTACCCGCTGCTCCTTGTTCCATATGCTTCAATGACCTACGACGTGATTGGGCGCGGCTGGAAAGCGGCTGAAATGAGGGTCGAATATATTGTCGTCCGGGAATTATTCCTGAATCTTGGCCGTGTCGCATCGATTTTATTATTTCTGCTGGCAACTCACCTGTTCAGCGAAAAACAGGCGATCCCGATCCTTTTGGTCATCCTTGGAAGCGGGCATACATTGATTTACTTCTTTATAAGGAAAATTCATTTAAAACCTGCATAGCCGGGACTTATGAAATTACCAGCAAATGGACCGGGCGTAAAGCCCAGTTTTTCGTTCTGTTTGAAAAATGGAAAAATATTCTGTAGTTGTTTATTGATAGAAAATGATGAGGATTTTAGTTAAAATAAAGGATAGTGAATAAAGCCATGGACATATAAAAGGTGGGAGAGGCTTGAACAAAAAGAAAAAGAAGAAAACGCATGTGCCATTCAGGCTGAATATGGTGTTTTTTGCGGTGTTTGTATTATTTTCGATGCTTATTCTAAGGCTTGGCATCGTTCAGATTGTTTACGGTGAGGACTTCAAAAGGGAAATCGAACGGACAGAAGATGTGACCGTTAATAATCCTGTTCCAAGAGGGAAAATGTATGATCGGAATATGAAAGCTATTGTCGACAATACGCCGAGCAATGCAATCACGTATACAAAGAGCCAGAGCACCCAAACGAAGGAAATGCTAATGGTTGCAGAACGAGTAGCAAAATTAATCGTCAAGGATACAGAAAATGACCTGAAGAAAGTCCGTGAAAGGGATAAAAAGGACTACTGGATTTTAAGGAATGAAGAGCGCGCACGAGAAAAAATCACAGAAAAAGAATGGGCGCAGTATGAGGAAAAAAAGCTTGATGATAAAGCAATATACAATCTTCAGCTTGAGCGCATCACTGAAAATGAATTGAAAGAGTTAAAGAAGGATGATCTGGAAATCCTTGCAATTTTACGCGAGATGATGAGCGGATATGCTTTGTCCCCGCAAATCGTCAAAAAAGATTTAACACCTGAAGAGTTTGCCATTGTAAGCGAAAATCTTGAAATGCTACCTGGTGTGGACACCACTACAGACTGGGAGCGTCAATATAGCTATGATAAAACACTCAAAACAATCCTGGGGAAGGTTAGTGATTCCGAAAAGGGACTTCCTAAAGAAAAACTTGAGTATTATCTCGCCAGAGGCTATAGCAGGAATGACAGGGTTGGTTTAAGTTATATCGAGCAGCAATATGAAGATGTCCTGCACGGACAGAAAGCAAAGGTAAAGAACATCACCGATAAAGGCGGCAATGTTCTTGATACCCAGGTGATATCCGAAGGACAGCGGGGAAAGGACCTTGTGCTGACAATTGACATGGATCTGCAGCTTGCTGTTGATAAAATTATTGAAGAAGAATTACTGAAGGCGAAGCAGACATCAAGAACAGGGCTTCTTGACAGGGCATTTGTCGTGTTGATGGATCCTAATACTGGGGAAATTTTGACACTTGCAGGGAAACAGATTGTCAAGGATGAAGACACAGGCAAGGATGTCATGCAGGATTTTGCGAGCGGCAATTTCACAACTTCTTATAATGTCGGGTCTGCGGTAAAAGGTGCCACGATTTTGACAGGTTTTAGCACCGGTGCGATCAGTCCGGGGACGCAATTTTATGACACGCCTATAAAAATTAAAGGCACGAACCCTAAGAAGTCCTGGAAAGCGGGATTGGGTACTCTTGATGACCGTAATGCCTTGAAGGTATCCTCGAATGTATATATGTTCAGGACTGCGATCAATATTGGTAAAGGAAATTATAAGTATGATCAGCCATTGTATCTAGAGCCCGAGGCTTTTGATACCATGAGGAATCATTTCAGCCAATTCGGACTTGGTGCAAGAACGGGAATCGACTTGCCAAACGAAATGATCGGTTTTAAAGGAACAGAGAAAAGGCCAGGTCTCTTGCTCGACTTTGCCATCGGCCAGTATGACACGTATACTCCGCTGCAATTGGCACAATATGTTTCAACGATCGCAAATGGCGGAAATAGAATCCAGCCGAGAATTGTCAAGGAAATCAGGGAACCGGTCATGAAAAATGATGAGGTAGGTCCTGTCGTGAATGAATTTGAACCTGTCATCCTGAATAAGGTCGATGCCAAGCCTGAATGGTTTGACCGAGTGCAGGAAGGTTTCAGGAGAGTCATGCAGGAACCGGGCGGTACGGCATATGGAGCATTTCATTCTGCGGAATATAAGCCAGCGGGAAAAACAGGGACTGCACAGGCATTCTATGATGGCCCAAAAAGGAAAAAATATGACATGCCGCCAGAAGTCATGAACTTAAGCCTTGTTGGATATGCCCCCTATGATAATCCTGAAATTGCCCTGGCAGTCATGGTCCCATGGGCGTATGAAGGCAATACGGGTCACCATGCAAATAATGATATCGGCCGAAGAGTCCTTGATACGTATTTTGATTTGAAAAAGAAACGTATGGAAGGGAACATGAACCCGGAACAACCGATACAGGAAGTTGAAAAGAAGGAAGCAGGAACTGAACTTTTAGAAGAAATTGCAGAAGATACCGAGCAATAAGAGTTTTTAAAAACTGTCTCACATGAGGCAGTTTTTTTTATCGTTTGGGAATACTATGCTTAACCGGCAAACCATACAATGCTTGTTTTTCGTCAATAGTATGCATCAATCCCGCAAATTTACAAAACCTTTACATTAAGTTAAAACATCCTTAAAAGAAAAACAGTATTCTTGGTCTTGTAGGACAAAACAACCACATCTCGTAGGGGGAATTCAAGAAATGAAGAGTCTTAAAAAGATGAGCCTGTTTTTAATGCTTGCAGCTGTTATGGTATTCACGGCAGCCTGCGGCGGTGGAGATAACGAAGGTGGAAACGGAGAAGAACTTGAAGGCAGCGTCGTAATAGACGGATCTGGCACAGTTTATCCTTTAATGGCACGTATGGCTGAGAACTATATGGGTGAACAGGAAAACGTATCAGTAGAAGTTAGCCGCTCCGGAACTTCAGCAGGTTTCAAGAAATTCCTTGCTAAAAACGGAACTGACTTCAACGATGCTTCCCGTCAGATTAAGGATGAGGAAAAAGCAAAAGCAGAAGAGCTTGGCATCGAAGTACAGGAAATGAAGGTTGCGCTAGATGGTATCACAATCGTCATCAATAAAGACAATGATTGGGCTACAGACCTAACTGAACAAGAAGTGAAAGATATTTTCCTTGCAAGTGCTGGAAAGAAGAAATGGTCTGATGTTCGCGCTGATTTCCCAGATGAAGAAATCAAGACTTATGGACCTAATGAAAACCACGGAACGTACGAATTCATGTTTGAAACAATCCTGGAAGAGCAGGATCTGCCGGAAAACATTAACTTACAGCAAGATTACTCTACTTTAGTAGACCTAGTTTCAAAAGATAAAAACGCGATTGGTTTCTTCGGATATGGTTACTATGAAAGCAATAAAGACAAGCTTTCAGCGGTTAAAGTAGACTTTGGCAACGGTCCTGTTGAACCTTCACTCGATACGATCAAAGAAGATGGCGACTATGCACCATTCACTCGTCCAGTGTTCACATATTTGAATGTAAATCAAGCTAAAGAGAAGCCACAAGTGCTTGATTATGCAATCTATACAATGAACAATGCACAGGATGTAGCAAAAGAAACTGGTTTCGCACCATTATCTGATAAAGACATCAAATCAACACTGGACACATTGAACGGCCTTAAGAAGTAAAGCCTTTACTAACGGGAGATGAGAGGTAAGACCTTCTCATCTCTTGCGTGTGTTTTTAATTATTAGATGGTCCCTGGGGTACTATAAGGGAAAGTTCTTTCTTGGATGAGAAGGATGAAAGGGGTTTTTTGCGTGGCAAAAAGCGTTGTTCACGAAGACGGCAAAAAGTTGAATGTTCGTGAAATGATATCAGAAAAGAAAAAGACAAAGAGCTTTACAAATTATACTGAAAAGTTCATACCAAAAATATTATTAGGGATTGCAGCAATCTCTGTCCTGACGACAATCGGAATTGTTCTTACATTATTAACGGAAACTATCGCCTTTTTTAAAGACGTTCCATTCATAGATTTCTTTACTGGCACTAAATTGAAGCCGCTAGGGGAAAATGCGGTATTCGGTGTTTTGCCTTTGCTGACCGGAACTCTCATTTCAACTGCTATCGCGATGCTTGTCGCGATTCCTGTTGGATTAATGACCGCCGTGTTCCTGAGTGAGTATGCTTCTGAAAAGACTCGAAGGCTGCTAAAACCAATTCTTGAAATTCTGGCAGGTATTCCAACGATTGTATATGGTTTCTTTGCCTTTACTTTCGTAACACCTTTATTAAGGTCATTCGTACCCGGACTGGAACCAACGAATATCCTTAGCCCGGGAATTGTCATGGGAATCATGATCATCCCGATGGTTGCTTCACTGTCGGAGGATGCAATGAGTTCAGTGCCAAATGCGATGAGGGAAGGAGCATTGGCCCTTGGTGCAACCAAGCTTGAGGTAACCTGGAAGGTTGTCATCCCTGCTGCGATTTCTGGTATTATTGCATCGTTCGTCCTTGGAATTTCCAGAGCTATAGGTGAGACGATGATTGTGACAATCGCGAGTGGCAGCTCCAAGAATTTTACTTTTGATGTCACGCAATCGATGCAGACAATGACAGCCTATATTGTAGAAGTAACCGGCGGAGAAGCAGCGGCAGGCTCAACTTTATACTACAGCCTATATGCAGTTGCCATGACTTTGTTTGTTTTTACATTGATCATGAACCTGGTCGCCCAGTTTATCTCTCGAAAGTTTAGGGAGGAATATTAATATGAAATATGTAGATTCCACTCAAGTCCAGAAAAAAATGGGCACACGGCTATTAGCGAATAATCTGGCAAAGGCACTCTTTTTCCTTGCGACCATGTTCGGACTTATGGTACTGATCGTTTTGATTTATCGAGTTCTTAAAGACGGATTACCTTGGATCAATATGGATTTTCTTATGAATCGATTATCGACTGATCCAGAAAGAGCAGGTATTTGGGGAGCAATCACAGGCACGTTTTGGCTTATGCTCGTAGTTGCCCCGGTAACAATGCTGCTTGGTATCGGTACTGCGATTTATCTGGAAGAATATGCGGCAAAAGGCCGTATAGCATCTTTCATTAAAACGAATATTTCCAACTTGGCCGGTGTTCCTTCCGTTGTGTTCGGAATCCTTGGATTAACAGTCTTTGCCAGAGCTCTCGATTTGGGATCCGTAGTTCTTGCCGGAGGATTGACAATGGCATTGCTGGTACTGCCAGTAGTAGTTGTGGCAAGCCAGGAAGCCATTCGCGCAGTACCACAATTCCTGCGGGAAGCTTCTTACGGTATGGGCGCCACAAAATGGCAGACAATCAAAAATGTTGTTTTGCCAGCTGCAATTCCGGGAATTCTTACTGGTGTAATACTGGCGCTTTCACGGGCAATCGGAGAAACAGCGCCACTTGTTGTTATTGGTATTCCAGCACTGTTAATACCTATTCCAGACGGAATCTTTGATAAGTTCACGATTCTGCCGGTGCAAATTTATTATTGGACAATTGACTCTGCCCTTGTTGCCGAATATGCCAACCTGGCAGCTGCGACAATTGTGATTCTGTTACTAGTGTTATTTGTGATGAATTCAATTGCCATTTTAATACGCAATAAATTCCAAAAGAGATATTAGTCTGGGAGGTTTTAACTTATGTCAGCAGTGACAGAGAAAACAAAAGCAACAGTACAATCCGACGCGGTGAATAATGCGCCAGAAAATTCAAAGGTTGTATATGAAACAAAAGACCTTAATCTTTGGTATGGTGAAGGACACGCATTAAAAAATATCAACTTAGCGATCAACGAAAATGAAGTAACGGCAATCATCGGCCCTTCCGGATGTGGTAAGTCAACTTACATCAAAACTTTGAACCGGATGGTTGAACTGGTTCCTTCTGTCAAGATTTCCGGTGAGATTTTATACAGGGGACGGAATATCCTTGAAAAGTCCTATCAAGTTGAGGATCTTAGAACGAGTGTAGGGATGGTCTTCCAAAAACCGAATCCATTCCCGAAATCAATCTATGACAATATTGCATATGGACCAAAAATCCACGGAATCCGTGATAAGAAAGTACTAGACGAAATTGTTGAGAAAAGCTTGCGAGGTGCCGCAATCTGGGATGATGTAAAAGATCGTCTGAATCAGAACGCTTACGGCCTGTCGGGCGGACAGCAGCAGCGTATCTGTATCGCAAGGGCACTGGCAATTGAACCGGATGTCATCCTCATGGACGAACCGACATCAGCTCTTGACCCAATTTCGACCTTGAAAGTAGAGGAACTTGTACAGGAATTAAAGAAGGATTACAGCATCATCATTGTTACGCATAATATGCAGCAGGCTGCGCGTATTTCCGACAAGACTGCATTCTTCCTGAATGGAGAAGTCATCGAGTTTGCTGAGACGGATAAGATTTTCTCAAACCCGTCAGATAAGAGGACGGAAGATTATATTACAGGCCGTTTTGGTTGATGAACTAACTTGAAATTTGATTGGAAGGATGAGGACAATGGTAGTAAGAGGGAAATTTGACGAAGACCTGAAAACACTGCATGGAAAATTGCTTGAGCTCGGGAATTTTGCTGTCCATGCGCTAAACCAGTCACTGGTGGCACTTGAAAACAAGGATATCGAACTTGCACTGAAAATCCTTGAAGATGATGCCGAAGCAAATATCATGGAAGAGGAAATCAATGATTTTGCGATTCTGTTAATCGCAAAGCAACAGCCGGTTGCTGTCGATTTAAGAAGGCTGATTGTTGCGATCAAAATCGCGACTGATATTGAGAGAATGGCGGATTTCGCGGTAAATATTGCGAAATCGACAATCAGGATAGGAAAAGAACCGCTTGTAAAACCGATTGAGCACATCAAACAGATGCATCAATTATCAGTTGAAATGCTTAAACTTTCATTGGAAGCTTATAATGAAGAGGATCTCGGTAAAGCGAGACAGGTTGCGCAGATGGACGATCAAGTCGACGACCTGTATGGACAAACAATCAAGGAGCTGTTGAGCCTGGCCCAGACCAAGCCTGAACAGCTGGCCCAAATCACACAACTTTCATTCATCAGCCGTTATCTCGAACGAGCAGCTGACCATGTTACAAATATAGCAGAAAATGTTTTTTACTTAGTCAAAGGTAAGAGATATGATCTGAATCAATAAGGCGAAAGAGCAGGGGAATCCTTGCTCTTTTTATCATGGCTCTGTAAACAAGACTGTTTGATTTTAGTTCAAGGCTTCACTTTCCGTGAGGCTGCGCTAAGCCTCCACGAACTTGCCCACGCACGATGAAAATGCTTTGATTTTCGGAGGAGCCATTGCCTTCCACTACAAGCAACATTGGGCTTTAACAGTGCCTAAGCATAAAAAAAGACCCTCTAAATTGAGGGTCTTTTGCGTTTGTGGATTGTTATTATCTGTTTTTTGTAATGATCTTGGCAATTTGGTCGTAATCAAGACCGCTTTTTAATTCGTACTTGCCGATTTGTACCTTTGTATGGTAGCCCTTATCAATCAGGAATCTCTCGAATTTATTCTCATCATCGACGATTCCCTGGCTTGCTAGCATCGTGGCTACATCACCTGGTGACATGCCGCCTGCAATGATCAGTGTGAATGGTTTCTCCTCTTTTACTTCTTCCGCCTTCTCTGCAGGGGCTTCTTCTTTAGTTGTTTCTTCTTTTGGCTTATCTTCTTTAACAACTTCTGTTTTCTTTTCGTTAAGCTTCGCAAATTCGTTGTTGTTCAGCACCTTGTATCCTTTTTCTTCAAGAATCTTCTTAGCGTCTGAAACGGCAACTTTCTTTTCAGGTTCTTTTTCTTTTCCAGCGATCACGCTGCTGCCGGCCCATAGGAACACGGCTGCGAAAAGCAATCCTAATGCAAATGCTTGAGCTGTTCGTTTATTCATACGATCTGTCCTTTATCAACGAATTCATTAATGATTTCCTGAACTTCCTGAGTTGAAAGTGATGATTGCTTTGCGATCTGATTCAGATCCATCCCCTGCTGGGCAAGCGACCATACCTGGTTTTTGATGATCTCGTGAATTTGCTTTTTTCCTGTATTAAATGAAGATTGCCTGTCCAGGTTCGCATCGCCTACGAGCAATTCTTCTTCCAGTACTTTTAGTTTTTTCTTGATCTGGTAAAGATCTTGAATTTGCTGGATTGTCAGCTGGTCGATTTCCTCGCGCAATTCCTTGTATGGATCTTTCAAAAAGAAAGAAAGAGCGAAAAGGAGCGCGGCCAGGACAACCAGGCTAATGATGATGTAGCCCATCTATTATTCCTCCCGAGCTGTTATTAGAACACATAGAATAAGTTTACCATTCAAAATTCGAAAATTCGATTGATATTTTTTTCCTGAAAAAAAATGATAGTTTTGTCTTATTATGATTTCCATTCGTTGTAAACACTGTCGAATCACCGCCATATTTGTAATTCTAAATGACTATGGAAAAATAAATGGGCGTTTCTGCAAAGTGGATAAAGGACGCTGCAAATTACGACAATTTGCGTTCATTGTAGCAGTCATGAGAACGTGCTAACATAAATTTAATGAATATAATTCAATTTTCAATCATATAATGATGGTTTTGGAGGTCTGTCGTGACAAATAGCAATCAACAACTAAACAAGATTGAGGATCATTTAAAGGCGAAAATCCTCTCACCAGGCAAGTTATTTGTTTACTGGCACCTGCAGGAGGAAAAAGTACGTTTCATAGGCAAGTATTTTCTGATACCTGATGAACAGCTGATTCTGGCTTTACGCTTATCTGATCATGGCTCCCGAGCTGTCATCCATGAAGCAATCCTTCGCCCAGGAGTATCAAGCTGGCTGTTCAAGGGAGTCAACGCAACAAGCAACTACCAGGTTGAGTTGGGGCTCAGACACCAAACAGAAACATTCTTTCCAATGCTTCGATCAAATGTCATTATACAAAATCCCAACATCCAGATAGAGGAAGACAAACCGCTTTTGCCTGGATGGTCTGGAAAGGTGAGCACTTATACTTATTATGAAAACCTTGAAGGGAGCATCAACAAGTGAAGGGGTGGGGAGATCATGAAAAGAAAAAGATCCTTATGCTCACATGGGAGTATCCGCCGCAGATTATAGGCGGACTTGCGAGACATGTCCATGCTCTCGCAACAGAACTGGCAGCCATCCATCAGCAAATTCATGTTGTGACCAGCAAACAATCCTTCCAGTCAGATTATGCAAGAGATGGCCGTGTCCACATTCACCGTGTAGCACCACTAAATGCCCAGGATCCTGATTTCCTTTCATGGATAGGCGGATTCAATCTGGCTGTCATCGAAGAAGGATTGAAGTTGGCTAAACATGTTCAATTCGACCTTGTCCATGCTCATGACTGGATGACAGGTCCTGCAGCGGAATTTATCAGCAAAAAATTGGGGATTCCACTGATCGCAACAATCCATGGTACGGAATATGGCCGAAATAAAGGCATCTTTTCTGATCTCCAGCAATTCATATTCAAAAAAGAAAATGAACTCTGCCATCAGGCTGATGAAGTCATTGTCTGCAGCGATTATATGGAAGATGAGGTTAATACATTATTTAAAGTTTCAAAGGATAGAATCAATGTTATTCCGAATGGGACTAGATTAGAAGAAAAGCACAATCAGGATGTCGAGATTACAGAGATGTACCCATTTTTAACCAGAAAGAAACTGATATTTTCAATGGGAAGGATCGTCACGGAAAAAGGATTCGATACATTGCTTTCTGCGGCTGGACTTATGAGAAAGCATCATGATGTGTGTTTTGTGATTGCGGGGAATGGACCTTTATTGGAAACCTACAGGGATCAAGCAAGTAAGCTGGGACTTAAAGATTCTGTTCATTTTATCGGCTTCGTAAATGAAACAATCCGTGATGCGTTACTTATGAAAGCGGATATCGCTGTTTTTCCAAGTGAATATGAACCATTCGGACTTGCAGCAGCTGAGGCCCTTACCGCAGGGGTCCCGACTGTCCTGGCGAAAACAGGAGGCATGCAGGATCTGATTGAAGATTATAAAACCGGATTTTATATGCAGCCGGGTAATGAAAAAGATCTTGCGCTAACACTGGAATGGATTCTTGAAAATCAAACTGCGGCAAAGGAAATCGCCCGGACAGGAAGGATGAAAGTCCTTGAGAGGTTCAGCTGGGCACAAAATGCAAAGTCAACAGATAGTCTATATAAAAAGGTATTATCAAACAATCACAGAAGGAGGGTATTTAATGAAGATGAATGCTTATCTCCAAATTGACAATGAAGAGACTTACGAGCCAATCAAGAAACCATTGATATTCAGCCCTGGTTTATGGGTCAATGGAAAAGTGTACTGGCTAGGGAATATGTCGGAAAAACTTTTACCGCAGGAAGAATTATCAATAAAAATCAAGCTTGCAAATGTTCATTCAAAGGTTGAATTTTTTGAACTTTATGTTACGAACCATTCCAAAACTGAAAAGGAAGCCAAGCTGATCCTGATGCAGCGCCATGCTGAAAGTGCAAATGAACAATTCAGCTTTGTATCGCCGAATGAGAATGTCATTTATCACTTTGCGGATAAAAGAATCTACCTTGTCAATGGACTGAACAGCAGTGGCAGGATGAAGCAGTGCACTGTCCAGCCGATTTGGAATGTAAGCACTGAACGCCTTTGGAATTGCAGGGAGTCAGGGAAACTGAACTATCAACCAATGGCAAAAGGTTCTGCAGCCAGCCTGTTCTCGCTTGATCTGAAAATGAACCCCCGGGAAACCCAAAAAAGCAGCTGTTGGATCATTGAAGGAACGGAAAAAAACGCCGTTGTTCATTTGAATGCGCTCCTTTTAAAAAACACACTAGCAATCCCCGACAAAAAGTGATATTATAGAAAAGTCGTATGCACGAACCTAGCTTGAATAGTTTGGAGGGAAAATACATGCGTGTAAACATTACATTAGCTTGCACAGAATGCGGAGAGCGCAACTATATTTCTAAAAAAAATAAGCGTAACAACCCAGATCGTCTTGAGCTTAAGAAATACTGCTCTAGAGATAAGCGCGCGACAGTACATCGCGAAACAAAATAAGCAGCGGGATTTTTCCCAGCTGCTTTTTTGTTTGCCAAATTTCCATAGAGTGTTGGTCTTCCATGCACCATCGCATTTTAGGGTTTCAAGGCAAATACCGAAAGACTTCTGAACTGAACTATCTAAAAAGGCAGTCAATTTGCACATGAGCCTATCCAAAACCCTTTTTCCCACATGGTGTGAATGGTATTGTTAATACATAGATGTCAGGTACAAACAAAATAGCAAAGGGTTGGGGGAAAGAAGCATGGATACCAAAAAAAATCTCAGACAGTCGACAAAGGAAAAACTGTCAAAACTTAACCTGCCAGAATATGAAGATCAGTCCTATCAAATCGCACAGCAGCTGTTTCGTTCTGATGAGTGGATTTCAGCGACAACAGTAGCTCTCACTGTGTCGAAGGCTCCTGAAGTTGATACTTTTCAGCTCATCAGGAAGGGCTGGGAGCAGGGCAAAAGAATCGTTGTCCCTAAATGTGAACCTAAAACGAGGGGCCTTGATTTCAGGGAACTGAAGCGATTCTCACAGCTCGAAACCGTTTTTTATGGGCTGTTGGAGCCAATTGTCTCCGAGACCGTTTCAGTGGGCCGGGGAGAAATCGATTTGGTTGTGGTTCCTGGACTTGCGTTTTCGCATAACGGTTATAGACTTGGTTTTGGAGGAGGTTACTATGACCGTTTCCTGGCAGACTTCCAGGGAATGACAGTCTCCCTGGCTTTTAAAGATCAACTGGTTGATGAAGTCCCCGTTGAAAGCCATGACATACCCGTACAGAAAATCATTCACAGCGAAGGGGTAATCCATATTGGGAATTGATCAGATTTTGATCATAGGGTTTATCGCAGGAGTTGCTGGCATGTCTGCCTATTTTCAGCTTCTTAAACCATCTGGGGCTTTCGCGGCTTTTTTGACGGGTATATTGATATGGGCGGGATTTGGAATTAAGGGAATGATGTTATTGGGGGTTTTCTTCCTCACCTCCAGCCTGCTGTCCAAATATAAAAGCCAGCGCAAGGAACAATTGGGTGAATTACATGAAAAGGGCTCGGCAAGGGATTGGGCGCAGGTAGCAGCGAATGGGGGAACTGCAGCATTTGCTGGTCTGGCTAATTTCATATCCCCCGATCCTGTGTGGTTCATTGTTCTGGCGAGCTCCCTTGCCAGTGCTAATGGTGATACATGGGCTTCGGAATTAGGCGTATTGAGCAAAGTACAGCCATTATCGATCAAATCTTTTAAAAGGGTGCCAAGAGGAACTTCAGGTGCGATTTCAACTGTTGGAACAGCTGCAGCTGCGGGAGGTGCCTTGTTGATTGCCCTGACTGCTGATTACCTGTTTGCGATGGGCGCAGGGTGGACAGTGGCGGTTTTTCTGTTGGGTGTGACGGGAACGATGATCGATACCCTGCTCGGGGCTTATGTCCAGGCGGGATTCACATGCGTCAAATGCAATTTGCTCACAGAGAAAATACAACATTGCTCGGAACCAACCCGTCATGTTTCCGGGCTGGTCATGATGAATAATGATGCAGTCAATTTTCTCTCATGTTTTACAGCGGCCTTGGGGGGAATGTTATTATATAGCATCCTCTAACACACAGCTGAAAAGCTTTGATTTTTCTTCCATAAATAAACTGGATTGAATTGTAACAAAGTGTTTATAATGATAACGTTTACTCTGTATAACAGCAATACATAATCATTGTGAAAAAAAGTACAATTAAGTCATCAATTATAATCTTAGGGGGAGATGCGATATGAAAAATCGTGTAAACCGTGTTGTTCTGGTTGGTACCGGCTTCGTTGGATCGAGTTATGCATTTGCGATGGTCAACCAGGGTGTAACAGAGGAATTAGTTCTTGTCGATCTGAATAAAGAAAAATCTGAAGGGGACGCAATGGACTTAAATCACGGGATGGCGTTCGCTCCTTCACAGACGAAAATATGGTTCGGTTCCTATTCTGACTGCAAGGATGCAGACCTGGTGGTACTCTGTGCAGGCGCAAACCAAAAGCCTGGCGAAACAAGACTGGATCTTGTGGAGAAAAACACGAGGATTTTTAAAAGCATAGTAGATGAAATTATGGCCAGCGGTTTTGACGGTATTTTTCTTGTCGCGACCAATCCGGTTGATATCCTTACCTATGCTGTCTGGAAATACTCGGGACTTCCAAAGGAACGAGTCATTGGCTCAGGGACCATCCTTGATACAGCCAGATTCAGATTCTTGCTTGGGGACTACTTCAAGGTGGATTCACGTAATGTCCATGCTTATATCATAGGGGAACATGGGGATACCGAACTGCCAGTATGGAGCCATGCGGATATTGGCGGGAAGCCGATTGCCAAGATGATTAAAGATCAGGAAGATTACAGGCATGATGACCTGGAGGAAATCTTCACGAATGTACGGGATGCCGCCTATCACATCATCCAGCGTAAAGGCGCAACCTATTATGGAATCGCCATGGGTCTTGTTCGATTGACAAAGGCCATCCTGCAGGATGAGAACTCCATCCTGACTGTATCCGCCCATCTGGATGGCGAGTACGGACACGATGATATCTACATTGGTGTACCAGCGATCGTCAATCGTAATGGAATCAGGGAGATCGTTGAATTGCCGCTGGAAAAAGAAGAACAGCAAAAATTTGACCATTCTGTAGAGGTTTTAAGAAAGGTCATGGATCCTGTCCTGAAGGCGTAAAAAAATGGGCTGTCCGTAAAGCAGCCCTTGTAACTTTTTTAAAAATTGAAACCGCTTTCTTCTATTATATATGGAACATTTTCTAACCCATCTTTTTTTGGTATGAAAGGATAAAAATGTGCTTTTATTCCTAAAATAAAAAGGGAGGGATATATATGGCAAGAAAAGTGGTTTCGATTTTTATGCTTGGCCTGGCGGGATACCTTGTATTCGGTAATAGATACCGGGTCATGAATATGCTTCTGGGAAACAGGTTCCTGCGCCGTGTGGCAGTGGGTTCGATCATGGGACTGCCCGGAATCAGAAGCAAGATGATGGGTTCATTATTTTCAGGACCTTCGGAATTCCAGTAAAAAGACCTTAAAAGGTCTTTTTCTGCTTTAAAGGCCTCTTTATATCTGGTATGAAGTTATTTGGTTTATAATAATTTTGGAGAGGAAAAAATATAGATAATACATAGTGGCCGGATTTTGGCGGGAAAGTAGGGGAGAAGTTGGCTTTTTTGGAAGAGTATTTGTTTTGGAAAGTTGCTGAATTCCTGATTGTAAAAAAGGAATACCGTATCCTGCAAGCATCACAGGATCAGGGAGAATTGTGGCTGGAGAAGACAGAAAACAAGCAAACGCAGGTTATTCGCCTGCTTCAATATAATCTTGACTGGAGCAACTGGCTTCAACGTGACATCATTTTGATTGCTGAAAATGGCGAGAGAATCCGCAGGAAGTTTGCTAAAAAGGACTTAAAGATCCTAAACCTATACTTTAGTGCATATCCACCTGTGGATGATTATGAATTCCGTCTTGCGGAGCCTTATCTTTCTGTAAATGGAAAGGTGACTGTTGAGTCCATTTTGGTAGAAAGGGCCAAGGCGGAGGAAGCTTTAGGAAAACTTGAAAGCAGGTTCAATGACCAATTAAGAATTGATCTTGCTGAGGAACATTCTGGAGAAGTAATCGAGGCCATTAAAAAAAATGCCCTTTTAAACGCAGTAGAAAGGGCAAAGGAAGAACAATCTGTTTTTCACTATGGAAAACCCTTTTTCACCTATATATTCATTGCCATCCAGGTATTAATGTTTCTCGTCCTTGAGGCAGCGGGGGGAAGCACGGATACTTCCACCCTGATTAAGTTTGGCGCAAAATTCAACCCTTTGATTCTTGAAGGTGAATGGTGGCGCTTTTTCACGCCGATATTCATCCATATAGGCCTGCTCCATTTGTTCATGAATACACTGGCTTTATATTATTTAGGAACAATGGTTGAAAGGCTGTATGGTAATTTTCGATTTTTGGTTATTTACATCCTGGCAGGATTCAGTGGAGTGCTTGCCAGTTTTATATACAGCCCGAATCTTTCGGCTGGTGCAAGCGGAGCGATTTTTGGCTGCTTTGGTGCCTTGCTGTATTTCGGTGTAGCAAAACCAAGGTTGTTTTGGCGGACACTGGGCCTGAATATACTTGTCGTACTTGGCATCAACCTGGCATTCGGATTTACCATTCCAGGAATCGATAATGCGGGCCATATAGGAGGCCTGATTGGAGGATTTGCAGCAGCAGGAATCTTCCATCTGCCAAAGAAAAGACGTATTTTGCTTCAAACCACCTTTCTGGCAGTGACGATTGGGGCTATCTTTTTCTCATTACAATATGGTTTTAGCGAAAAAGCAGATCTGGTCGATGAAAGGTCCATTTTAGTGCTTGCCCAGCAGCATGTTAAAGAAGAGGAATATCAGCAGGCAAATGACCTGCTTACAGAGTATGGCAAGTCGGAGCAGCTCTCATCAGAATCCTTATTCATGCTTTCTTTTACCGAAATCAAGCTGGGAAGGCTGGAAGAGGCCAAATCGAATCTCCTTAAAGTAATCGAGATGGAACCGAATTTCCATGAAGCGTACTATAATCTTGCCTTAATCTTTTTTGATGAAAAAAATCTTGATCTGGCACGTATATACGCTAAAAAAGCAGTAGAGCTGAATCCTGGAAAAGAAAGCTATAAAAAGACACTTGAGCAGATTAATTTCTATCTTGAAGAAGCTGCTTGAGGACGATGCTTTCTCCGGTCCTTGTCTGGGTGACAACCAGCAGATGGCTTTTATCCTTCGCAATCAAAATCAATGGCATGGTACTTCCATTTGGGTCAATGGCAGTGCCATCGCTTTTTTTTATGCCCAGATAATAATTCTTATACAATCCTTCCCACAATTTTCCCAGTATGTTGGCGGTTTCCTTTTTCGTAAAACCTGTTATAGACTGATCTTCATATTTCCTGATTGTGTCCAGGGGGACGGATAGATAATCTGCCGCCTTGAACCTGAAGGTGTTTTCAGCTATTTTCAAACTTCGGTTAAGCCTGTTCCTTACACTTTGGTCAAGCACTCTTTTCCATTCCTTCTCCTGCTTGCTTTTGGCGATGGTGAATGATTGGAGCGGGCTGAACTGAGAGTCGACCACATAGATCATGTCATCAGACATTTTTTGGGCACTTGTGATCCGGTTCCCGTCACCATGCAGCTCAGCATAGTGAAAAGAAATCGCGTCATATCTGGCGCTTTCTCCATATGAGATGAGTTCTTCCTGGGATAAATCTGACGTATCCTGCTCCCATTTGGCAAATTTCCCTTTTAAAAGCCCATTGACGAACAAAAGTCCCATATCCTGCCGGAGGTAAGCCTCACGGTCCAAACTTGAATGGACCTTCCAGTCAACCTGATGCTGATTGTTTACTTTATCTTTTAAAAGCGTTAGTGAGGTACTGGCACTTTTATACTTAACCGCATCATTCAAGGGGAAAAATGTGATTGTCTCGATGGAAGTGTTGCCAATCTGGAATTGGATCAAAAATGCGGAGACCATAATTGCCAATACACTTATACTCAAAAACCATAACTTTTTCATCCTGCTCATCCTTTTCCGATAATAGGGTATGTCGGTATAACCACTATATGATACTTGTCCGGATCACATGCCTTTAAGTATTTTTTTAGATTCTTTTGGCTAAGATGGAAAAAGGAATCGACAGGAAAATAATGGTCGGTGGTAATGAGAGGTGTTAGTAGATTATATGGCAGAAAAAAAGAAGCATCCGGTCCATACGAACTTGAAAGAAAATATCGCTTACTTAAGAGAAGAATTAGGAGTCGATAAAAGTTTCGACGTGATCCAGCTTGATGTCGAATATGCCGGAAGAGATATGGCGCTGTTCCTTGTAGATGGATTTGTCAAGGACGACATCATGCTCTATATCATGCAGTTACTGGCCAAGCTGGAACCAGGCGCCCTTGAAGCTGATACATTAAAAAAACTGGTCAAGACTTATATTCCATATGTAGAGGTAGAGACGACTGACAACCTTGATAAAGTTGTCGATATGGTACTGGCCGGCCCGACCGCTCTTGCAGTGGACGGGTTAACAGAAATCATCCTGATTGATGCGAGGACATATCCTGTACGCGGTCCACAGGAGCCCGATACAGAAAGGGTAGTGCGAGGGTCCAGGGACGGCTTCGTGGAGACTTTGGTCTTCAATACGTCGCTTACGAGAAGGAGAATCCGCGACCGTACATTGAGAATGGAATACATGCAGGTCGGCAGAAGATCTCAAACAGATATTGTTATTTGTTATATTGAGGATATCGCTGATCCTGAGATGGTAGAGAAAGTAAAAGACTCAATCAGCAAAATTGATACGGACGGGCTGCCAATGGCTGAGAAAACCATCGAGGAATTTATCTCGGGACGACATTGGAATCCATTTCCGACGGTAAGATACACGGAACGGCCTGATACAGCAGCTACTCATTTATATGAAGGGCATGTTTGCATTATCGTCGATGGTTCACCAAGCGTACTGATTACACCAACAACATTCTGGCACCATCTGCAGCATGCGGAGGAGTACCGCAATAAGCCTCTCGTCGGCGCGTATTTAAGGATGGTACGCTTCCTGGCAGTATGGTCTTCCTTATTTCTGCTGCCGTTATGGTATTTATTCGCCGTCAAGCCGGAACTGCTGCCAAAAGCGATGTCATTTATCGGACCAAATGACACCGGAGAGATTCCGCTGTTTTTACAGTTTTTCCTGATTGAAATTGGTATAGATGTTCTAAGAATGGCGGCCATCCATACACCAACCTCGCTGGCAACTGCCCTTGGCCTGGTGGCTGCGCTGATGATCGGGCAGGTGGCCGTGGAAGTAGGGCTCCTGACAAATGAAGTTATTCTGTATCTGGCTATCGCAGCGATTGGTACATTTGCGACGCCAAGTTACGAAATGAGTCTTGCAAACCGGCTCGTGAGGATTTTCTTATTGGTCATGACTGCGGCATTCCATCTTTATGGTTTCCTGATCGGCATTGTGATTTTCATCCTTTTACTGGCCAGGATGAAATCGTTTGGTGTACCGTATCTCTGGCCATTCATTCCCTTCAATCCACGGGCATTCAGGGATGTCCTTATCCGGTCACCGATCCCTCTGAAAAACAGGAGACCAAGGATATTGAAACCGCAGGACCCAGACCGTTAAACTATTTCTGTGAGAAGCAGCAATTCCGATTGCTGCTTTTTCCTTTTGCAAACTTGTGCAGGTTTTGTCAGAAAATCTTGTCCAGCCTACTTGAGAGGGCAAAAGGTATCCTTTATACTTAGTATGGTAACGCATGCTCTTATTTTCACAAATAGAGGGGATTAAGTTGAAGACAATTTATGATATCCAGCAGTTCCTTAAAAATTACGGGACATTCATTTACATAGGCGACAGGGTGGCGGATTTGGAACTCATGCACGCGGAGCTGAAGGAACTTTATAATTCCCAATTGATTGAGACGAAAGAATACCAATCTGCGGTTTTGCTCTTGAGGCAGGAAATTCGGATGGAACAAGAAAAAAAAGCAAAAGAGAAAAGGTGACGTTTGATGGCTGAAAAATGGCTTGTTGGTGTAGATTTAGGAGGAACGACAACGAAACTTGCTTTCATCAGTTTGTATGGAGAAATTCTTCATAAATGGGAAATTCCCACTGATGTTTCTAACGAAGGGAAAAACATAACTGTCAATATCGCAAAAACTATTGACACGAAATTGGAGGAGCTAGGGCATTCTAAAAGTGAAATCCTCGGAATTGGCATGGGAGCCCCTGGCCCTGTTGACCTGGCTACCGGCGTTATTTTTGAAGCGGTGAATCTTGGGTGGCGAGAGCCTTATCCGCTAAAGGACTTGCTTGAAGTGGAAACCTCGCTTCCGGCAGTAATCGATAATGATGCAAACTGTGCGGCTCTTGGTGAAATGTGGAAAGGCGCCGGGAATGGCGCAAAGGATCTGGTATGTGTAACCCTTGGTACAGGTGTTGGCGGAGGAGTCATTACCAATGGCGATATTGTCCACGGAGTGAGTGGCGCTGCAGGTGAGATTGGCCATATTACTTCACTTGCAGAAGGCGGGGCTCCTTGTAACTGCGGAAAAACTGGCTGTCTTGAAACCCTTGCATCGGCTACAGGCATTGTAAGAATCGCTGTTGAATTATTGAATGCTCATTCTTCTAAAGGTGATCTTGCAGCAGTGTTCAAGGAAACGGGCATTGTAACGGCCAAGGACGTATTCGATTCAGCGAAACGGAATGATGAGTTGGCCCTGAAAGTCATTGATACAGTTGCCTTGCATTTGGGAATCGCCCTTGCAAATATAGCCAATACCCTCAATCCGGAGAAAATCGTTCTTGGGGGCGGAGTTTCAAAAGCTGGGGATGTCTTGCTCAACCCAGTAAAAGAACAATTCTTGCGTAATTCCTTTCCGCGTGTAGCGCAATCGACCGAAATCAGCATCGCTACCCTGGGGAATGATGCCGGCGTGATTGGTGCTGCCTGGCTTGTTAAAAATAAAATTGGACACAACTAAAATGTTGAAGGAGTTTTTTAGGAGAAAACTCCTTATTTTTTTGTGTTAAAAGTTTCAATTTTCGGAAATTGAACATATTTGAAACTTTTCCATGTTTAAGTCGTCTATAATAGTGGAAAATTACAATGAATGGTCTACGCTTTTTTAGCTTCTAATTTTGTTTGCTTTTTAGGAAAAAAAGTATTAAGATTATCTTTGATTCTTGAGAGAATGGAAAAATAAACCTAAAAATTCCCGGATCTGTTTATTATTAACAGGGAGGTACCAATCGGATGAAAAACAATAAATGGCCTAAAGTTTCTTTAGTTGCCATCGCCACAATCCTGCTTTGGCTGAAGACTTATATAGCCTATAAGACCAGCTTCGATATTAAAATTGAAAATTGGAGACAGGAGCTTATCCTGTTCATAAATCCATTGAGTTTCCTAATGATACTTTTCGGACTCAGCATGTTCATGAAAGAAAAAGCGCAGAAACGCTATATCATGGTTACTAGTTTCATAGTATCAGCAGTTTTGTTCGCAAATGTCGTGTTTTACCGCTTTTTCAATGACTTCCTGACCATTCCTGTGCTTTTCCAAACAAGCAATATGAGCGATCTGGGAAGCAGTGTGACCGAGCTGATCAACTTCAGTGATTTATTTTATTTTGCGGATATAATCCTTTTAGCCGTCCTCATGAAATTTAAACCAGCTCTTTTGGGATGGCGGGAATATAGCAAAGTGGACCGCCGGGCCTATTTCCTTGTTGCTGTCGCAATTGCTTTATTCAATATGGGAATGGCTGAAACAGAGCGTCCACAACTCTTGACAAGAACTTTCGACAGAGAAATGCTGGTCAAGAATATCGGGACATACAATTACCACCTTTATGATGCCTTCCTGCAGTCGAAGTCTTCTGCGCAGCGTGCAATGGCCGACGGAAGTGAACTGGCTGACATCGACAACTATGTGCGAGCCAACTATCTGCCGCCGAATGATGAGATGTTTGGAATTGCGAAAGGCAAGAACGTAATCCTGATTTCGCTTGAATCGACACAGGATTTTGTCATTAATCAAACCGTGAATGGCCAGGAAATTACGCCATTCCTGAATGATTTCATCAAGGAAAGTTATTACTTCAATAATTTCTATCACCAGACGGGTCAGGGCAAGACTTCGGATTCTGAATTCCTGGTGGAAAACTCCCTGTATCCATTAAGCCGCGGAGCAGTATTCTTTACGCACTCTGGAAATGAATATACCGCCACACCGGAAATCCTGAATGAAAACGGATATTTCACCGCTTCCTTGCATGCGAATAACAAGAGCTTCTGGAACCGGGACATTATGTATCAATCATTAGGATATCAGCGGTTCTACTCACTGCCGGATTATGAGGTGAATGAAGAAAACTCTGTTGGCTGGGGCTTAAAGGATATTGACTTCCTGCAGCAGTCCGTTGATCACTTGAAGGCGATGCCAAAGCCGTTCTATTCGAAGTTCATCACATTGACGAACCATTTCCCATTCGAGTTGAGTGAGGAAGATCAATATATACAGCCATATACGTCAAATGATAAGACAGTCAACAATTATTTCCCGACTGTCAGGTATGAGGATGAAGCCATTAAGCAGTTCATCCAGAAATTAAAAGATGAAGGCTTGTATGAAGATTCGATCATTATTCTATACGGAGACCATTACGGAATCTCTGATAACCATAATAAAGCGATGAGTGAGTATCTTGGCAAGGAAATCACGCCATTTGAAAGCACGCAGCTGCAGCAGGTGCCGTTGATCATCCATATCCCTGGGCAGGAGGGCAAGACAATGACAACAGTCGGAGGACAGATAGACATCAAACCGACAATCTTGCACTTACTGGGAATCGACACTAAGAATAATATCGATTTCGGATCTGACCTGTTTGCCAAGGACCGGCGTGACTTTGCTGTTCTTCGCGATGGCAGCTTCATCACCAAGGATCATGTGTTCACTCGTGAGACCTGCTATGATAAAGACACAGGTGAACCGACAGATCAGGATGCGTGCGCACCTTATTTTGAATCTGCGGATAGTGAACTTGAGTACTCCGATAAAATTATTTACGGAGATTTACTGAGATTCTATGGTGAGCAAAGTCAAGGCAATGATCTTTCTGATTCGAATTCAAAAGAGTAATACCTGTAAAAAACCTGCGCCCCTGGAGCGCAGGTTTTTGTTATGCAAAGAAAATCAAATTGACTTGTGTTTTTTAAAATTGAGTTTTTACCTAAAGAGGTGTATGTTATCATCAATGGCGGTAACAAATGTAAATTTTATTGGATTTTTCAAAAATCATTGAAACATTTAGCTGTTCTTAACGTACAGATATATACATTGTCAAAAAGGTGGTGTAGGAGTGCAGCAAATGAAGGAAAATACATATAAAACACCTTATGTCAGATGGATTGTGCTCATTATCGCCACTTCTGCATACATCCTTTCCGGGTGCTCTCAGCAGCTGGATGTATCACTCCATAAAGATGCCAGTCACAGCCTTGATCGAATAAAAGAAACTCCAGGGATATCCTTTTTAGGATCTGAGGTCATTCCGATCAAGCTAGGCGTGCAAGAGGAATTTAGTAAGGCTTCAGGATGGCTGAGTAATACAGAGATACTTTATATTTCAAATAAAAACGAAAGCAGTTCAATCCTTTATTCTTACAGCCTTATAACAGGACAATCGACAATGCTGTACAAAAGCGGCCAGCCAATCATCACGGCTGAGATCAGTCCCAAAAAGGATAAGGTAATGATTCACAGTTCCGCATCTGAAGAAGGGGTTCTTACTGTCATCGATTTATCAGGAAAGGAATTATATTCTGGGAAAATTGAATCATATGAATTGTCCTTTGAATGGAATCCTTTCAATGACGATTTACTTATTGTTTCTGCTTTTACAGAAGAATGGGATTTCAACACATATTTATTAAATTTAAAGGAGAACAGCCTGAAAGAACTCCAATTGCCTGAGCCTTTTGTCAGGTGGATTTCGGAGGATATGCTTATATATCAACAATGGGATGAGAATGAAATATCGTTAAAGGCGCCGTTGAAGTCTTTTTCTATCAGCGGGAATCATTCTAAAACATTGTTTGAGGACGTGTATCAATTTGATTCATTAGGAAAGTATTTATTGACCATCGAGGTAGCTGAAGGCGAAAATCCAGGATTGGGATTATACACCTTCACCAGGGAAGGGATCCATTCTGCTGGCAGTTTAACCGCTCCTTTGCTGACATCTTTTTCTGGATGGGTTGTTCCTTTTTATGATTTAATGGATGATGGAAAGGCTTTTATGTATCTGCGGGCGAAGGAGCAGGGTGAGGCAGATCTTTATGAAGGCGGTTTTGACTTAATGAAGTATCAGTTTGGGGAGGATAAAGAGGAAATGGTTTTCTCTGAACTGGCAAATGAACCACTTTCCTGCTCGCCTTCCGGTGAAATGTGCCTGTATGGTTTCCAGTTAGAAAGAGTGATGAATATCGATACGAAGGAGATCATTGAACTCGTTCAATAATTCGTTCAGTAAGGAGAGATTAAGATGGCAATTGTAGATGTAACAGTGATTCCAATCGGAACTGAGACACCAAGTGTCAGTTCCTATGTGGCTGATATCCAGCGGATCCTAAAAAATTATGAAGAGCACGGTAAAATCCGTTATCAACTTACTCCCATGAATACATTGATTGAGGGTGAGCTGCCTGTTTTATTTGAAGTGGTCCAGGCAATCCATGAAGCGCCGTTCAATAAGGGCATTCAGCGGGTGGCCACTAATATCCGGATTGATGACAGACGGGATGTAAAAAGAAAGATGGAGGATAAAGTCAACAGGGTTAACGAATTGCTCAAGCAATAGCTTGAAATATGTAACAAATATAAAAGACCACCTGAGAAAGGTGGTCTTTTATTGTGGTTCGATTAGTGTGCTGTCGGGAATCCGTGGTTAAGGACTGTCATGACCGTGAACCAGCCAATAACGAGGAATGTTCCTCCGCCGAATACGATTCCAAGAATGTTTTTGTTTTTAAGTGCCGAGAAAGTTGCGTAACCGGCTAGCAGAGTAACTAAAGCGAAGATAATTGCCAATCCCATGATAAAGCCCCCTTCATAAATTAGGCAGACAATAAGTCTGTTTTTTGAAAAAATGTTTGGTTGTAATTTAGGCGGCAGCCTGTATGTAATGACAAGCATACACTCGTTTTTTATTTTATATTTTTTTACACCATTTGTCGAGGTCTAAAAATTCAACTTTCACGCCATATGCTTTTACTATACCCATTATTAGTTCAGTATAGTGGTTTGCCGCAAAATAAATTCCATTTGCAGCCTTAAATACGAGATGTTCCTCCAATTGAATCAGGGCCATCTCCATTTGAATGCCGGTGCCATCCAAAATTCGGAACGCTGACAGTTCATCAGCGAATAAATAGGTTTCGCCATCCACTTGGAAACCATAGTCGAAGAAATCTTCCCCGGCGCAGCCTTCTGTTTTGACCAGGAGATGAGTTGATTCAAGCAAGTCAGCTTCCCTGAGTAATCCAATCGCTTCATCTGCATCCTTTTGCTCGATATATATATAGTAATTTTCATAAATTAGATGCGGTGGAGCAACCTGCAAAAGTACTTCCTGAAAATCGGACAGCTGCTCAATAAAAGGGTTTGCTTCCATAGCAATGACAAAATTCATTTGTTTTCTCCTTATCCAATCAAGATCAATCCGAAAATTTCATGAGCACCCTTCCCGGCTTATGCTTTCTTATAAATTCTTAAAACTTGTCTAACATTAGTGTAAAATAAAAATATACATATTACAAAGAAGAAGCGGAGGCTGCTTACAATGAAATGGAAACAGATTCCTCTGGGTCCTTTGCAGACGAATTGTTATGTCGTTTACGATGAAAATCATTCATGCCTGATTGTGGATCCTGGTGAAAACCCAAGGAAGTTGAGTGCGGTAATCGAACAGCTCGAACTCAAGCCTGAAGCGATTGTATTGACACATGCACATTTCGACCATATCGGTGCAGTTGATAGAATAAGGGATAAGTATGGCATAAAGGTCTTTATCCATGAAAAAGAAAAAGACTGGCTCACCGATCCTGCACTTAATGGATCAAAACACTTTATGCTGAACGAGCCAATCAAAGCCAGAGCAGCGGACCATTTGTTCAAAGATGAAGGTGAGATGTTCATCGGGGGTTTCAAGTTCGAAGTTTTGGAGACACCAGGGCATTCACCGGGGAGTGTATCCTTTTACTTCCCGAAGGCGAATTTTGTGCTGGCAGGTGATGCCCTCTTTCAGGGAAGCATCGGCAGAACCGACTTGCCGGGAGGAAACCATAACCAGTTAATTAAAAGCATTCACGATAAACTGCTGGTATTGCCTGAGGAAACCGAGGTACTGCCTGGTCATGGACCAGCAACGACGATTGGTATGGAAATGGACTCAAATCCATTTTTGAATGGGTTTTAATTTTTGAAAAATTGGGCTTGAAAACTAGAAAAACCCTTCTCGACTGAGAAGGGCTTTTCTGGGGGATGTTCTATTCATATCATGGGAGGGGATATAGTTAAGCTACTAGTAAAACTTTATAATAAAGAATACACTATGTCAATAGTGAAAACCTTTTTCAAGGAGTCATTATGAAAGAAATAATCAAAGAGTTTATTGCAGTCTCGCCAAAAAGGATGATCACATATGCGGACTATATGCAGCTTGCACTCTATCATCCAGAGGAAGGTTATTATATCAAGGAACGCCAAAAAATCGGAAAAAAAGGGGATTTTTACACATCAAGCAATGTATCTGATGTGTTTGGCAAATTAATAGGGAAGTGGTATGCGAAAAAATGGAGTGATTTCGGCCTTCCGCCATCTGTTTGTGAAATCGGAGCTGGAAACGGCCGTTTTGCACGGGCATTCATTGAAGGTTGGAAGGAAATGAACGCAGAAACACTGACATATTATATTGTTGAAAAAAGTCCTTATCATCGAAGTCTGCAGAATGCAGAGCTGGCAGGGCTTGAAGATGTCATCATCGTACATGGTGATACATATGCAGAAACAGAAATGCATAAGGGAATGATCTTTTCCAATGAGTTATTTGATGCCTTTCCTGTCCATGTCGTTGAAAAGATTGAAGGCATCGTGCACGAGGTCTTTGTTGCCAGCGAGGATGATCAATTGAAAGAAATAAAAGTTCCTGTTTCGGATGAACGGATTATTAGATTTCTTAATGATCAGCAATTCGTGCTTGCTGAAGGACAAAGGATCGAAATTCCACTTGCCATGGAACCATTCATTAACTCGATAGCAAAAAAACTGGATAAAGGCTTATTGGTGACGGTGGATTACGGATATACAAAGGATGAATGGATGCATCCATCACGGAGACAGGGGAGCTTAAGAGGCTATTACAATCATCAGATGTACCATGACATCCTGGAGCATCCCGGCGAAATGGACCTCACCAGCCACGTGCATTTTGATGCTCTCAAAGATATCGGTGAATCATTCGGTTTGGAATTCCTGGAGAAAATGAGGCAGGATGAATTCCTGATTGCTGCTGGCATCCTCGATGAACTAGGGCAGCATCAAGACCCGAATCCATTTTCCGAGGCAAGCAAAAGAAATCGTGCAATACGCAGCCTGATCCTCCCGGGCGGAATCAGCCAGTCATTTGATGTCGTCATCCAGGGGAAGGGCCTGGGGGAATCGGTACAAAAATTATTCTAAGAAATAAAAAAAGCGATGGATGACCATCGCTTTTTTTATTGAGCGTGCACAATGGATCAATGTCCAGCTCCACCTAGTGGCATCATAAATGTTGACCAGTAAGTAAAACCTGCAAAGAAAACCGTTAAGTATGCGCCGAAGACGTAGATGTACATACGCTCAGACAGTTTCAAGTAACTTAAAAGCAAGAAAAATCCAGTTTGACCAAAGAAAATCAAGGACGTTGTATACATGTCACCCAAGAAAAACATGACAGCAAAGATTCCCGTCCAGAATCCTAAAACTCTGTACATACGATCCAAAGATATCCCTCCTTTACCCTACATGTCCATCACTATCATATTATAAAGTAAAGTGGAGTGAAAAGTAAACAAGGATTGATTATTGTGCGATAACAGCCTGGTATGAACAAGAATCACAGCCTGTGAACATATTTTCTTTTTCAATCAGTTCAATTTCCCCAAACAGGGATTCAAACATTCCCCGCAAAAACTCATAATGCATATTGCACACCGTTTCAGTATGCTCCATGGCAACTTCCTTGAAAGGGCAGTTGAAAATCTGGAAATAAATTTTTGTCTTCTCACTATTAGGTTCAAATTCTGGATAGAAACCAGCAAGCGTGGCAGCATTCTTAATTGAGTTCAGTTTATGTTCAAACGTCATTTCTTCTGACAATTGCGGGTGACGTGACATCTCCTGTTCCATGAGTTCTGTGCCAAATCGCTTTCCGGTCAGATACAAAGCCTTCTTTCCGGCTTCACCGAGTGACATCATTGTCGTCATGGCGATTTTTGACAGCAGCTGATAATCACGGAATGGGAAATGCAGCTGGATGACTTCGTCTGACAAGCGGTATAGCCTGCTAGGGCGTCCCCCCTTGCCAGTCTTTTTTGTCTCCGAAATCAGCATGTTCACGTCTTCGAGCTTTGATAAATGCAGCCTTGCTACATTGGGATGAATTTCAAAATTGTCGGCGATTTCCTGCACAGTCACATCTTTATGCCTTTTTGTGATGTATTGATAAATATAATAACGCGTTGGATCAGACAAAACACTTGTAATTTTTAATGTTTGCTCCACCTTATTTCACCTCAGACCACTAATTTGCCTTCATTATAATACAAGGGAAAATAAGGTTTACACTGTTTACACTATATGTTTAGAAAATGTTCACAACTAAATGGCGAAATGATGACAAAATACTATACAAAACTTATACAAAGGTTATACAATGTATTCAGAAGATAATTTTGTTCGCCAGGAGGTAACCTTAATGGAAGAGCTGACGTTTTTTTCTTATCCGAGCTGTACTTCATGTCGTAAAACGAAAAAGTGGCTGATTTCGAACAGCGTGAAATTCAATGAACGTCATTTGTTCAAAGATACCCCAAACCAGAAGGAATTGATGGAGATATTGACGTTGACGACAGAAGGCGTCGATGAACTGCTTGCGACCAGGGGAGAAACCTTTAAAAATCTCAAACTTAATGTCGATGAATTATCACTTTCAGAAGTGATCAATCTTGTGATTGAAGAACCCAAGCTTCTAAGGCGTCCAATTTTGACTGATGGGAAAAAGCTAATTGTTGGATTCAATCCTGATGCGCTGAAAAAAATCGCCAAATAAAAAAACGGAAGGAATGCTTCCGTTTTTTTTTTTTGGAATAAAATCCAATAATAGCTGGGCTAGCTGGATTCGAACCAACGCATGACGGAGTCAAAGTCCGTTGCCTTACCGCTTGGCTATAGCCCAATGATGAGGATATTGATGGTACGGTAGTTATTATGAATCGAACTGTCACTAATTATACACATTTACTCCATTTTTTTCGCAGGAACAGGAAGTGCTATGTAGAATCCCTTTGTATAACAAAAAAGGTGGTGCATCCCTATTGTAAAATCAATTGAACTATTGGCGGAAAATATTTTAAAAGATGCTTTAAAGAGCGGCGCTTCGGACATTCATATTATCCCGCGAGAGAGAGACACCCTGGTAAAATTCAGGCTTGGCAATCAGCTGCTGCCCCGGTACACCCTAGAACAGGTTGATTGCGAACGGCTCATTTCCCATTTTAAATTCACCGCTTCGATGGATATAGGCGAAAAGAGAAGGCCGCAAAGTGGAGCCTTTACTTACCAGGACCACGATCGAAAAATTGGTTTGAGAATCTCCACACTGCCAGCCTACCAGAACGAAAGCATGGTCATACGTCTCCTTCCCGAACAAAACCATATTCCTTCATACCAAATATCATTATTCCCATCCACATCGAAAAAATTAATTTCCCTTTTAAAACATGCACATGGTCTGATTATTTTTACCGGCCCTACAGGCAGCGGCAAAACCACAACATTGTATTCTATGCTGTCCGAAACATCGGAAATGGTTAATCGCAACGTCATCACACTCGAAGATCCCATTGAAAAACCGAGTGAATCAGTGCTTCAGGTCCAGGTCAATGAACGGGCCGGAATCTCTTATTCTGCCGGCTTAAAGGCAATCCTCAGACATGATCCGGATATCATTATGGTCGGGGAAATCAGGGATAAGGAGACTGCAGAGACAGCGATAAGGGCATCCTTGACTGGGCATTTGGTGCTGACTACGATGCATACACGGGATGCAAGGGGAGCAATCTACAGGCTGATTGAATTCGGGATCAATTGGCTTGAAATCGAACAGACCTTGATCGCAGTAACCGCACAAAGGCTTGTTGAACTGACATGTCCTTATTGTGAAGATGCTTGCTCGCCGTTTTGCTATTCCTCAGGAAGCGGCAAAAGAGGAAATGTGTTTGAAATTCTTACGGGACGGGATTTATCTGCTGTATTGAAGGAAGCAAAAGGTGAACATCAGAATTACCACTACAAAACGCTCAAAGATGCTATCAAGAAAGGCATCGCTCTCGGATTTATCAAGGAATCGGAATACCAGAGGTGGGTTCTAAATGAAGGAGAATAAGTGGCCTGTCGCAGAACAGGCCAGATTCCTGAAAAGGACAGGGGAGCTGCTTTCGCAGGGATATTCTTTAGCAGAAGCGATTGAATCGATGACTTTCCATCTGGAGATGAAGAGGAAAGCGGATATCAAAAGAAGTCTCGATAAGCTGCGTGAAGGCTTTCCTCTATATTTAATCCTTGCTGAATTAAATTTCAAAAGAGATTTGATCAGCTATGTTTATTTTGCCGAGCAGCACGGCGGGCTGGCCCATGCGGTCACTGAAGGATCAGATATGGTATTGAAACGTGAAGCCGATTATCAGAGGTTGAAAAAGCTGGCCGCTTATCCATTGTTCCTGGCAGCACTCACATTCATCTTATTTTTCTTCGTCAACAAGGTGTTGCTGCCGAAATTCACCTCTCTTTTTTCGGATATGAACATGGCACCGAATATTTTTATGGCAGCCATTGGTGCTGCTGATGACATTGTTCCCTTCCTATTTTATTTTCTTCTCAGCCTCTCTGTGCTGCTAACCCTCTATTACAAAATGAAATTCAGGAAACTCCCAGTCTTACAACAAAAAACGAAACTGGTGAAGCTTCCGTTTGCAGGCGGGTTGATCAAACTTCTTTATTCCCATTCCTTCGCAGTCCAGCTAAGCTATCTGTTTTCAGGAGGGCTTCCGGTTCACGATGCCTTAAAGGTCTTTGAGCAAAATCACCATGAACCATTTTCAAGTGAAATCGGAAAGGATATTATCTTGAAATTGGCAGCTGGTGAGGATTTTGACAGGGCGGTGGGTGATTATCCGTTCTTTGAAGCTGAATTGCCAAGAATCATCAGACACGGTCAAAAGAATGGAAAGCTGGATCAGGAGCTTTATTTTTACAGCCGGCATTGCCTTAAAGAACTTGAAGAAAAAATGGAGAAATCAATGAAAACGGTGCAGCCAGTGTTATACAGCTTCATTGGCCTGCTGGTCATCTCCCTGTATCTGGCTATCCTGCTGCCAATGTTCCAGATGATGAAAGGGATTTAAATCAGGTCAATTAGTTAAAAAAAGGAGAAATGAATAATGAAAAATCAAAAGGGTTTTACCCTGATTGAGATGATGATCGTGCTATTGGTCATTTCTGTGTTATTAATCATTACGGTGCCGAATATTGCTTCGCATAATAATAATATCAACAAGAAAGGCTGCGAGGGGTATATAAAACTTGTAGAAGCCCAGGTACAAGCTTATAAGATGGATAAGAAAGTCACTCCTACTTTTCAGCAGCTAAATGACGAAAAATATCTAAAAAGCCCTGATGCCGCATGTCCTGATGGTACAAAAATCGAGATTTTATCCGACGGGACTGTCCAGAAATCTGCGTCATGATCTGGAAAATAAAGAACTCCGGCGGATTCACCATGGTTGAAATGCTCATAGTCCTATCAGCTTTCCTGGTGCTCTCTAGTACAACGGCCTTTCTTTTTACTCCGCATAATGACATCCTCGCAAAGGACCTTTTCTTCACCCAGTTTGAATCCGACCTCCTGTACAGCCAGCAATATGCTATTTCCCATCAGGAACAAATTACTGTCCACTTGATGCCAGAGTATAATCACTACTATATCCGCGGTACCGATTATGGATCGCCTTATCTGGTCAAAAGATATTATTCACCAGAAGTAAAAGTCAAAAAAGGGACAATGCAGTTACTGTTTCACTATATGCCGGATGGGAATATCGATAGCTTCGGCTCTATCTATATTACTGCCGGATCAAAGAAGTTTCGGATGATGTTCCTGATCGGGAAGGGTCGATTTTATGTTGTGGAAGAATGATCACGGTTTTTTCCTGGCAGACATGCTATTGTCCTTGGCTGCCTTTCTAATGGCCAGTGCGGTTTTGCTCCCATTGGCAATTGTGGTGATGGGAAAGACAGCAGATGTAAGGACCGAGGGAGACGCAGGCTCTATTTTATTTGACGAACTGATGTACTTGAAAGTTGCGGGATCAGCTTCTGGAAGAGACTGGATTACTCAAAACGGGAATCAGTATGAAGTGACAGTGACAAAGGATGAAAATGAGTCCGCATGGGAGGTATGTGTTCATTATGAAAGCGACCAGCAACATAAAAAAAAATGTTCCTCGACTGAATGAACTGGGATTTACCATGCTGGAGATGCTTTTATCATTGGTGGTGTTTTTATTGATTACATCAATGCTTCCTTTAGGGTTTAGAATCATCCTTGATGATAGTGTCACTGAAAAGGGAATAAGAAGGATGGAATGGGAAGTTTTCAGCAGCCAGGCAAGAAAGGAAATTCGTACTGCTGAACAGCTGACAGTCCAGCCTGATAAGCTGTTATTGAAAGTCAATGGCCAATTTATCCTTTACGAAAAGTACGGTTCCAGCATGAGAAGGAGAGTGGATTACCAAGGACACGAGATTTTAATGCAGAACCTTTCAAGCTTTACTTTTGAAAAAATTGCTGATGGCGTGATGATAAATGCAGTGGCTCTGGATGGAACCCACTATTCGGTTAAAGTCCACCAGTTTATTCAAACCGGGGGTGTTCAGCCATAAATGAAAAAGGGTTTATCTATCCATTAACGATGATCTTTTTACTCTTGATGTCCTTCTTTCTGTTGATTTTGACAGAGCAGCATATCGCAGAGAAAAAGTTTGCCAAAGAAACGAATAGCATTCGGCTCCAAGAATATTATATGCTGTGCTCTA
The DNA here is from genome assembly GCF_023714225.1 of Mesobacillus sp. MER 48. NCBI lineage: Bacteria > Bacillati > Bacillota > Bacilli > Caryophanales > Bacillaceae > Mesobacillus > Mesobacillus sp. MER 48. The sequence continues at coordinate 850,327 of NZ_JAMAUR010000001.1, read as the reverse complement.
TCAAAGAAGCTGAGCATTTGTTAAGGGAAGGTAATTTGCCCGCTAGCGGTTTACTGTATTATAAATTTGGAAAAGTTGGCTTCCTGACCCAGTCTTTATCTGCCAACGTCGATGAAGTGACATTCACCCTTGAGCTCGACAGCGGAGAAAAAGGGGTCGGTTTTGGCCAATATGACAAGGAAAAGGGCATGATGATAAAATGGAGGGAAAAGAACTGACAGGGGATTAAAGATATGAGAGCAATTTATTTAATTGGGTTCATGGGTTCAGGAAAGACGACTGTCTCTCAGGAATTGGCCCGGAGACTGAATGTGGCAGTATATGATTCAGATGAGGAAATCGTTAAAAGAACAGGGAAGTCGATTAATGAGATCTTCGCTGCAGATGGGGAAGAAAAGTTCCGCCTTTTGGAGTCTGAGGTGCTGCGATCAATGCCTTCTAACGATGCCGTTATTGCAACCGGAGGAGGGATCATAGGATCGGAAGAAAACAGACGGTATCTAAAGGAAAAAGTGAATGTTGTCTATCTGCATGCAGACCTTGAAAACATCTTGGAAAGACTGAAGGATGACAATTCCCGGCCTTTATTGAGAAAGGACAAAATGAAAACAGCTGAAGCACTGTACATGAACCGACTTCCGTTGTATCGTGAAGCAGCGGGAATTGAAATCGATACCTCTGAGAAAACAATTCAGCAAATTGTCGATGGCATCACCCAGCGTATGAAAAAATAACACCTGGTTATACTTGATAACGTATGAAGGATGGTGTAACCATGAAAACAAATGATTACGTAAAATACCTTACCCAGACCGTTGTGAAATATATTGACCAGCCAAAAGAGGAACGACGGAAAATCAAACAGGCAAAAAAGGAAGCAGAGGCGACCTTTTTATTCAGATGGTTCGGTATACTTCCATTTATGCTGATGTCCGGAGTGAAAAAGAAAAAGAACAAATGACTTAAAGCCCGGCTAGAATGATAAGCCGGGCTTTACTATGTGCTTTTTCTGTTTGCAGGCAGTTCCTGAGTTTCACTTAATCGCGTTTTCAGTTAAATAAAACAGTCCGCCATTGATGATGGATAGTTGGACTTTTGGTTCATATTGTTCTTTTAAAGCTGTTTTTTCTGTTTCAAAACTATCGGATTTTTCTTCTGCATCTTCGTAAAAATGATGAAGTAAATCGAGGTCCTTCTGCCAGCGTTTTCGCGCATCCGCTGCCCAGGAATGGTCCTCTTGCTCGATATCGGATGTCAAATAAGCCTGGATCCTGTTTACGCCGCTCTTTGGCTTTATTAAAGGAGAAAGCGTATAGGCATAATCAGGTATTTTTGTTGTTAAAGGCAAGGTCAATAAACGTTCATGAAAGTTTTCTACCATCCTGCCGTTGATCAGGTGAAGTCCAATAGAATGGAAAACATCCCGTTTTCTGTCACATTGATAAGATACTTTTATATTGATTCCGATCCAGGGAATCAAAGCAGTTTGTGCAGGGTAGTGATTGTTTTCATATAACCGGATGAAGCCGGCAAGGTTCTTGGTCGATTCAAAGATTTGATGAAGACGGGGAGAACCAAAATGGACAATCTCCCCTTTCAAATCATCTGGAGCCTGTTGTTTGTCAGTAATGAAGGTAAGCTTCATTGGATTCGGTACTCCACCAGTTTTCTCAAGGTAATGCCAGTAAAACGGACGGTTCATTAATTCCTTATCAAGCTCTATGGTGAGCTGGACATGCATGTATCCTTTGTCATTTTCAATCAGTTCACAATTATTAGCTGTGAAATACCTTTCCAGAAAATTATGGATTTCCTGTTGCTGCACGCTGATTTTCCCCCTTCATTTCTTCCGCGAACTGAATCATCGATGTCAAGTTTTCCATCTTGATTCGAATTTCCCCCTCTGATGAAGACTTTCCGAAGATATCAACCAAGTGGTCTTCGATATTGCCAAACTCCAATTTTGTCAGGATATCATCAAGTTCCCCGATCACTTTTTCGAACAGGTTGATCTTCTCGTAAAGCAGTTTCATAACATGTTCTTCAACCGTATCTTTCGTTGCGAAGTTGTATATTTTCACATCTTTTTCTTGTCCAAGACGGTGGATCCTGCCGATCCTTTGTTCCAGTCTCATTGGGTTCCAGGGAAGGTCAAAGTTGATGATATGACTGCAGAATTGCAGGTTGATTCCTTCGCCCCCAGCCTCGGTCGCGATCAGCACCTGGACATTCTTCTGGAAGAGTTCTCTCATCCAGTCCTTTTTACCGCGTTTGAACCCTCCGCGAAAGGGAACTGAGGTGATGCCATTTTGCTTAAGGAACCACTGAAGGTAAAGCTGGGTGGCCCGATATTCGGTAAATATGATGACTTTGTCATCAATTTGTTTGATCAACTCAAGTGCTTTTTCGGCTTTGGAGTTTTTTGTTACTGCCTCCACTCGTTTGATAAGCTCGGCAATCGTATTTTGGAAACCGACGGAGGGGTTTTCCTGCCGCTGCAGCATATTTCTCAGTGTATAAAAAACCGCCTCCCTGCTGCTGCAAGCCTCACGCTGGAGAGTCATCAGCGAGAACTGGCTTGAGGCTAGCCCGCCAGCAGAACCTCTTAAGTCCATGATTGAGTCATATAAAGCCCTCTCCTCATTGGAAAAATGGATAGGAATGGTTTCTACATGTCGCTTTGTCCACTCGATTCCGGTATCCGAACGCCTGTTGCGGATCATCACTTTATTCACAAGTTCCCTCAGATGCTCATCATCATTGACAGACCGGGCATCCTTTTTGTATTTGTCAAAAAACGCTGTTTCACTGCCGAGATGACCGGGCTTCAACAGAGATACAAGATTAAATATTTCTTCGATCCGGTTTTGGATTGGAGTTGCGGTCAGCAGCAGACAGAACCGTTTTTTTAGGTTTTGGACAAATTCATAGTTTTTTGTTTTATTATTTTTCAATTTATGAGCTTCATCAATTATGATAAGGTCATAATTTAAATTGTTGATGATGTCACTGTGAGGGGCACGTTTGGCTGTATCAATCGAAGAAACCACCACATCGCATTGCTCCCACACATAGCTTTTCTTCTGGGCGATTGCGGGGATATGGAATTTGGTGTTCAATTCCATTGCCCATTGCGAGACCAGCGAAGCAGGGACTAAAATCAGGACCTTTTTCACCAGTCCCCTGATCATATATTCTTTCAAAATTAATCCGGCCTCGATCGTTTTCCCCAGTCCCACTTCATCAGCAAGGATCGCTTTTCCATTCATATTTTCGACAACCTGTTTTGCCACTTCAAGCTGATGCGGCAATGGGGTTAGTTCGGGAAGATGAACTGGTGCCTGGAGACCTTCAAATTCAGGGATAATGGTATGTTTTTCTATTTCGACGGCAAGTTTATACAGCTCCCAATTTCCCCAGGGTCCGTCCTTCTCAATTCTTTCAGCCATTTCGTCCTGCCAGAGAGAATCATAGTTAATTTGCACGGTCATTTTATCCACCTCTTTTAATATAAAAAATATTGCCCAAATCGCCTTTCTAATGGTAGGATGAAGGTAGCTTTTGAATGTTTTGAAATTTGTCACTTTATGGCCGAAAGCATCAGTTTGCAGACATAGGTAATAACGTCTAGCATGCCCAAATGTGAAAATAATATAAATGCGGATGACAACAAGGGGAGAGACTACTCCGGTAGCGCCGAAGGAGCAAGCAAAATTGTGAATCTCTCAGGCAAAAGAACTCTTGTTTGACGCATCTCTGGAGAGCGCTTCCATATGTGTAAGCCACCAAAGGGGAAAGCCTTTACAAGGTAAACTTTCAGGTGAAAGGACAGAGACCTTCTCAGATTAAGAGGGGGTGCTCTGTCCTTTTCTGCTTTCTTGACCGAATGCGCTGTCAAGAATGGTGCTGGGATGGATGTAAACTGATATTTTGGCGGAGACGAAGGGGGATACATAATGACGGAATTAAAACGGACACCGCTTTTTGAAGTGTATAAGGAATATGGCGGGAAGACAGTTGATTTTGGCGGCTGGGAATTGCCTGTCCAGTTTTCAAGCATCAAGGAAGAACACGAAGCAGTAAGAACAAAAGCAGGTTTATTCGATGTTTCCCATATGGGGGAAATCGAGGTGAAGGGCCCCGATAGTCTGGATTACTTACAAAAATTGATGACAAACGATGTTTCAAAGCTTAAGAACGGCGGTGCCCAGTACACAGCCATGTGTTATGAGAACGGCGGCACTGTGGATGATTTGCTTGTTTATAAAATCGAAGATGACCATTACCTCCTTGTAGTGAATGCCTCCAATATTGAAAAGGATTACGATTGGATGCAGAAACACCTTGAAGGTAATGTGAAAATTGAAAACTTATCCGAAGGTATGGCCCAGATTGCTATACAGGGACCGAAGGCCGAAGGGATCCTTCAAAAGCTGTCCGCGGAACATGATCTCGGCACTATTGGCTTTTTCAAGTTCAGTGAAGAAGTCGATCTGAACGGCAAGAAGGCGCTTGTATCTCGTACAGGGTATACAGGTGAAGACGGATTCGAAATTTACTGCGATTCCAATGACGCGGTCAGCCTCTGGAAAGAAATTCTTGTGGCCGGCAAAGAAGATGGCGTCATCCCATGTGGTCTTGGTGCCAGGGATACACTTCGTTTCGAAGCGAACCTTGCATTGTACGGCCAGGAGCTGTCGCCGGAAATCAGCCCGCTTGAAGCAGGGATTGGCTTTGCGGTCAAGCTTAACAAAGAAGCTGATTTCATTGGAAAAGATGCGCTAAAGCAGCAAAAAGAAAATGGCCTGCCTAGAAAGATTGTCGGCATAGAAATGATCGACCGGGGCATTCCGCGCCATGGCTACCCTGTTTATAAAGGGGATGTCAGGATTGGTGAGGTTACCACTGGAACGCAATCCCCAACGCTCAAAAAGAACATCGGGCTTGCACTCATTGATACAAAGGAAACTGAGTTAGGCAACGAAGTAGAAGTTGAAATCCGCGGCAAACGCTTGAAAGCTGCTGTTTCAGCTACACCTTTTTATAAAAGAGACAAAAAGTAAAAGCCGGAGAGGGGAAAGAGTTATGAAGCATCGCTATTTACCGCTGACGGAAAGTGACAAAAACGCAATGTTGGAAAGCATCGGCGTATCATCGATCGATGAACTGTTCAGCGATATTCCTGAAAAGGTCCGTTTTGCCGGAGAATACAATATTAAAAAAGCTAAGCCGGAAACAGCTCTTATGAAGGAGCTTGCCCAGATGGCTTCCAAAAATGCTGATTTAAAAATGAATACTTCATTCATTGGTGCAGGCGTATATGATCATTATATTCCGGTCATTGTCGACCATGTTCTGTCACGTTCGGAATTTTACACTGCCTACACTCCATATCAGCCGGAAATCTCACAGGGGGAACTTCAGGCTATCTTTGAATTCCAGACGATGATCTCCGAATTGACTGGCATGGAGGTAGCGAACTCTTCCATGTATGATGGCGGTACTGCACTGGCAGAAGCAGCTATGCTTAGTGCGGGCCATACCAGAAGGAAGAAGGTATTGATCTCAAGTGCTGTCCATCCGGAATATAAGGATGTCGTCAAAACTTATGCAAAAGGACAATACATTGATGTAGTCGAAGTGCCTCATAAAGATGGTGTAACAGACCTGGATGCATTGAAGGATATGGCAAGCGAAGATGTCGCTGCTGTCATCGTCCAGTATCCGAACTTCTTTGGCGGTCTTGAGTCAATGAAGGAAATTGAAGAAATTGTCCATGAGAACAAATCTCTTTTCGTAGTTTCGAGCAATCCGCTAGCGCTGGGGGCGTTGACACCTCCAGGCAAATTCGGCGCTGACATTGTGACGGGAGACGCACAGCCATTCGGGATCCCGACAGCATTCGGCGGCCCTCACTGTGGATACTTTGCAGTAACTGGAAAGCTGATGAGGAAGGTTCCAGGAAGACTTGTCGGCCAGACTAAGGACGATCAGGGACGCCGAGGATTTGTATTGACACTTCAGGCGAGGGAACAGCATATCCGCCGTGATAAAGCGACATCCAATATCTGCTCGAACCAGGCATTAAATGCACTTGCTGCCTCTGTGGCGATGACTGCAATCGGTAAAAAAGGCGTTCGTGAAATGGCTGTCGCCAATATCCAGAAAGCTCATTACGCTAAAAAGGCATTCAAGGAAAATGGCTTTGAGATTGCATTTGAAGGCCCATCCTTCAATGAATTCGTTGTCAAGCTGAATAAGCCGGTCAAAGAAGTGAACCAGAAGCTCCTCGAAAAGGCCATCATAGGCGGCTATGACCTTGGCCGTGATTATTCCGGACTTGAGAATCACATGCTTGTTGCAGTGACTGAGTTAAGGACAAAAGAAGAAATCGATACATTTGTAAAGGAAATGGGGGATATCAATGCATAAGGAAGATCAGCCACTCATTTTTGAATTAAGCACACCAGGCCGTGTCGGCTACAGCCTTCCGGAAATGGATGTTCCAGAAGCGGATTTATCAGAGCTTTTGCCTGAAGGATTCCTTCGTGAAGAGGAACCAGAACTTCCTGAGGCTTCCGAGCTTGATATCATGCGCCATTATACAGCATTGTCGAAACGCAACCACGGTGTTGATTCCGGATTCTATCCGCTTGGATCATGTACAATGAAATACAATCCGAAGATGAATGAAAATGTCGCTCGTTTCAACGGATTTGCACACTTGCATCCATTGCAGGATGAGAGTTCAGTGCAGGGGGCGCTTGAATTGATGTACGATCTGCAGGAACACTTGATTGAAATCACCGGTATGGATGAAGTTACCCTGCAGCCAGCAGCTGGTGCACACGGTGAGTGGACGGGATTGATGATGATCCGCGCTTTCCATGAAGCCAATGGTGACCAAAACCGTACGAAGGTCATCGTTCCTGATTCCGCTCACGGAACCAATCCTGCTTCTGCTACAGTCGCTGGTTTTGAAACGATTACGGTAAAATCTGATGAAAACGGCCTTGTTGACCTTGAAGACCTTAAAAAGGTTGTTGGGGAAGATACTGCTGCGTTGATGCTTACAAACCCGAACACGTTGGGATTATTTGAAGAAAATATCCTAGAGATGGCCGAGATAGTCCACGGCGCAGGCGGAAAGCTTTATTACGATGGAGCGAACCTGAACGCTGTAATGTCCAAGGCTCGCCCTGGCGACATGGGCTTTGATGTTGTTCACTTGAACCTTCACAAGACATTCACCGGCCCACACGGCGGCGGCGGCCCGGGATCAGGCCCAGTCGGCGTAAAAGCAGACCTTATTCCATTCCTGCCAAAGCCTATCGTTACAAAGCAGGATGGCGTATACAAATTCGATTACGACCGCCCGCAATCAATCGGAAGGGTTAAACCTTTCTACGGAAACTTCGGCATCAATGTCCGTGCCTATACATATATTCGGACAATGGGACCAGACGGCTTGAAGGCTGTAACAGAGTACGCGGTACTAAATGCCAACTATATGATGAGAAGGCTTGCTGAATATTATGATCTGCCATTCAACAGGCACTGCAAACACGAATTCGTCCTTAGCGGCAAGCGCCAGAAAAAGCTTGGCGTCCGTACATTGGATATTGCCAAACGCCTGCTTGACTTCGGTTATCATCCGCCAACCATCTACTTCCCATTGAATGTAGAAGAAGCGATCATGATCGAGCCGACAGAAACAGAATCCAAGGAAACCCTTGATGCGTTCATCGACGCGATGATCCAGATCGCACGTGAAGCAGAGGAGAACCCGGAAATCGTTCAGGAAGCACCTCACTCTACTGTTGTAGGCCGCCTGGATGAAACAACAGCTGCAAGGAAGCCAATCCTGCGCTATCAAAAAGCTGAATAGTTTTTTAAAAGTCCTGCCGGTTTGAAATTGGCAGGACTTTTTTTGATAATGATTATTTTTGGTAGCTGAGCCCGGTAGACTTCGGACAGATTTGGAGGGAATCAGCGAAAAGCTGTCTGAACAAGGTGCAACTTCGGACAGGTTTGGAGGGAATCAACGGAAAGCTGTCCGAACTTGGTGTAACTTCGGACAGGTTTGGAGGAAATCAGAAGAAAGCTGTCCGAACTAGGTCCAACTTCGGACAGGTTAGAAGGGAATCAGAGGAAAGCTGTCCGAACTAGGAGCAACTTCGGACAGGTTTGAAGGAAATAAGCAAAAAGCTGTCCGAACTAGGAGCAACTTCGGACAGGTTTGAAAGGAATCATCAGAAAGCTGTCCGAACTAGGTGCAACTTCGGACAGGTTTGGAGGTAATCAGTAGAAAGCTGTCCGAACCAGGAGCAACTTCGGACAGGTTTGGAGGAAATCAGCAAAAAGCTGTCCGAACCTAAGATGCAAAAGACATTTATTTTAGAACTAAAAGAAGCTAAACCGAAAAGAGTGTTATGACTTTAAAAGCTAACCCCCCAGCATTTCTGCTGAGGGGTGATTTTATGGAAAGATTGCTTATTTAGCTTTGATTTTGCCGCCCCATTTTTTGAAGCCGCCTTCAAGATGGGATAAGTCTTTATAGCCTTTTTTGTGAAGCAGCTGTGCAGCACGGCCGCTGCGTGATCCGCTCTGGCAATAAAGATAGACTGGCTTGTCCGGTCTGACTTCCTTCAGACGTGCCTTTAGCTGGGTAAGCGGGATGTTTCTTGCGCCAAGAATATGTCCGTTGGCAAATTCATTTGGTTCACGGACATCAATGAGCTGCGCTTTACGGTACCCTGCTTTGAATTCTTCCTCTGACAAAGTCTTCAGGATTTTCTTTTGGCGGAAATACATAAACACAGAGTAAAGAATCACCGCAACTGTCAGGACGATTAAAAAAATAAGTGTATCCAAAACATATTTCTCCTTTCAAGCTTAGCTGAGCCACCTTTAATTATATAAGCCTTCCTGGATAAGAGCAAAGGAATTTAACAAAATTCTTTCGAACAAGCTGCTTTGCTTTTGAAAATTTATTTGTTAGACTAAAAAAATCGTAGCTTTGAACAATTTTAAATGGGGTAATGCAATGGAAAAAGAGGTATGGAGATTTATTGATTCAGGAGACAATTCACCGTCATTCAATATGGCGCTGGATGAGGCGTTGCTCGATTGGCATGGTGCCGGAAAAATCCCGCCTGTTGTCCGCTTTTATGGCTGGAACCCGGCGACACTTTCAGTTGGCTATTTCCAGAGGATCGAGCGCGAGATTGATATGGATGCGGTACAGCATCATGGTCTCGGATTTGTGCGCAGGCCCACTGGAGGCAGGGGTGTCCTGCATGAACACGAACTTACATATAGTGTCATCGTTACAGAAGACCACCCTGAAATGCCGAAAACAGTCACTGAGGCATATCGCGTCATTTCAGAGGGGATTTTACTAGGGTTCCAGAAACTTGGACTGGAAGCTTATTTTGCCGTGCCAAAAACATCTGCCGAAAAAGATGCACTGAAGAACCCGAGATCTGCGGTTTGTTTTGATGCACCAAGCTGGTACGAGCTGGTTGTCGAGGGAAGGAAGGTCGCCGGAAGTGCCCAGACACGTCAGAAAGGTGTCATCCTTCAGCATGGATCCATATTGCTGGATTTGGATGAAGATAAACTTTTCAGCTTATTCAAGTACCCGAATGACAGAATCAAAGAAAGAATGCAGCGAGCCTTCAAGACCAAGGCAGTGGCAATCAATGAGATCAGCGGCCGGAAAATTGAACTAGAAGAAGCGAAGAAAGCCTTCAAAGAAGGTTTCGAGGACGGGCTTGGAATTATTTTGGAGCCTTATACCTTAAGTGAAGAGGAATTGGATTATGTGAATGCACTTGCCAAAAACAAGTACGAATCTGATGACTGGAATTTTAAAAGATAAAAAATTTTTAAAGCGGTTGAACCGCTTTTTTTCTTTTATCCAGTATTTTCTAGAGGTCGGGGGGATTGTAAAAAGTGCAACCCTCGAAATTTGTTGTTTTTTATCGTTTAAGGGAAAAATTCTATCTTTCTCTCTTTTTATCTCTCATTTTTAGTAGTTTTCATGTTTGACAAAATAAAGTTCTTTTGTCCTGAACACCATATATAGTATTGTCGAAAATAAAAAATACACTATATATTGATTTTTAATGTTTCGATATGATAACGTAAGGGTAATTCAAAAAAAGCAGCTAGAATTACATATTTCTAGTATCACATTAAAGAATGGATTTAAACCTTTGAAGGAGTTGTAGAAATGTCTGTTACTATTGGACAAAAAATGAGCCTGAATGTTGAAAGTCTGAATGAGGATATCAAGTTGTTCCCGCAGGTTCACCCCATCACACCTGAAATGAAACTTACCCACAAAGGCGTCTCCCGACTTGTCATGCTGGACCGCTATACTTTTAAAGACACCGAAAAAATCACACTCTCTAGTGGGGATTTTGTCGTCCTCACGATCAAGGAAGATCCAAAGTTCCCGGCACGCGGACTTGGATTCATACAAGATATTGATTGGGAGAACAAGACAGCGAAAGTTCTTGTAGAAGAAGAGTTTCGCGGAGTACTTGATGATCCCGAAGAATCAGCCACTGGCATTATCAAGCGTTCCCTGGACGTGATTGAAAAGCCGCTGGAAGTATTCTACGAGCAAATCGCAAAACGGAATGCGACGGGGCTGGCAGCTGTTGAAAAAACAGAAGAGAAGCGCCAGGAGTGGTTTGAAAAGTTCTATCAGGAACTAGTATCAATGAACTTCATTCCTGCAGGGCGTGTCCTTTACGGAGCAGGCGCAGACACAGACGTAACCTACTTCAACTGCTATGTAATGCCTTTCGTAAAAGATTCCCGCGAAGGCATCTCTGAGCATCGCAAGCAGGTCATGGAAATCATGAGCCGCGGCGGCGGAGTCGGAACGAACGGATCAACATTAAGACCGCGCAACACACTGGCCAGAGGCGTAAACGGAAAATCATCCGGATCGGTTTCATGGCTTGATGACATCGCCAAGCTTACACATTTAGTTGAGCAGGGCGGGTCAAGAAGGGGAGCGCAGATGATCATGCTTTCTGACTGGCATCCTGACATTGTGGAATTCATCATTTCAAAAATGCAGAACCCAAGAATCCTTCGCTTCCTGATAGAAAACACAAACGATGAGTCAATCAAGAAAATGGCTAAGGAAAAACTTAAATTCACGCCGATGACACTTCAGGAAGAAGCAATGTACCAGGGAATTGTGAACTACAAAACGATCCCAGGCTACGGTGGATTCAGCGCTGATATCATTAAATCTGCTGAAGAAAAGCTTGCAACAGGCGGAACTTATACTGTCCATAACTCAGAATTCCTGACTGGTGCAAATATCTCAGTCACATTGACAAAAGATTTCATGGATGCAGTCGACAACGATGCAGACTATGAACTTCGCTTCCCAGATGTAGAAAGCTACGATGCTGAGACGATGAAAATTTATAATGAAGAGTGGCATAAAGTAGGGGATGTTCGCGAGTGGGAAAAGCTTGGCTATAAAGTCCGTACCTATAGAAAAATCAAAGCCAAAGAACTATGGAACCTGATCAATATCTGTGCGACGTATTCTGCGGAGCCTGGCATTTTCTTCATCGACAATGCCAACGACATGACGAACGCACAGGCATATGGACAGAAGGTTGTAGCGACCAACCCGTGTGGGGAACAGCCTCTCGCACCAAACTCTGTCTGCAACCTGGCTGCTGTTAACCTTGCAGAAATGGCGGACAAGGAAACCAAAACAGTTAATTTTGAAAAATTGAAGCGTACTGTTGAAGTTGGTGTGCGCATGCAGGACAATGTCATCGATGCGACTCCATATTTCCTTGAAGATAATAAGAGACAAGCCCTGGGCGAACGCCGTGTCGGTCTAGGGGTAATGGGTCTTCATGATTTACTGATCTACTGTGAAACAGAATACGGTTCAGAGGAAGGTAACCAGCTTGTCGATAAGGTTTTTGAAACCATCGCGACATCAGCGTACCGTGCATCTGTTGAACTTGGAAAGGAAAAAGGAAGCTTCCCATTCCTTCAGGGCGGCACAGAAGAAGAAACAAACAGACTTCGTAAGGCATTCACAAATACTGGTTTCATGAAGAAAATGCCTGAGGATATTCGTGAATCAATCCTTGAAAATGGAATTCGCAACTCGCACTTGCTGACTGTTGCTCCGACAGGATCTACTGGTACAATGGTTGGCGTATCAACAGGCCTTGAGCCATACTTCAGCTTCTCTTACTTCAGAAGCGGCCGACTAGGCAAGTTCATCGAGGTGAAGGCGGATATCGTCCAGGAATACCTCGACCGTCATCCGGAGGCAGATCCTGAGAACCTGCCGAACTGGTTCGTATCTGCGATGGAACTGGCCCCTGAAGCCCATGCTGATGTGCAGTGTGTCATCCAGCGCTGGATTGACAGCTCGATCAGCAAAACGGTCAACGCACCGAAGGGTTACAGCGTTGAGCAGGTGGAAAAGGTATATGAGCGCCTTTATAAAGGAGGAGCAAAAGGCGGAACCGTTTATGTAGACGGCTCCCGCGATTCCCAGGTATTGACGCTTAAAGCTGAAGAGAACTCAATGGATGATGAAGTTGAAAAGAAAGAAAAACAAAAGCAGCATGTTGTGCTTGTCGATACGATCAATGAATTGCGATCAACCAATGTGACGATTGGCTCTGAAGTCGGCAACACATGCCCGGTCTGCCGCAAAGGTGAGGTAAAAGAAATCGGCGGCTGCAATACTTGTACAAACTGTAACGCGCAATTAAAGTGTGGTTTATAATATAGAATCAATAGTTTAGCCACGGCCCAGGCCGTGGCTATTTCTATGGGTAAATTCTGGTTTACCTCCATGAACCAAAAAACTCCATGTTCTAAATATTAGGATTGCTCCTATTATATAGTAATAGAAGCAGAAAAAAGGACAGGGGAAGCGATGATTGGGTTAATTATTATTTTGCTGCTGGTTTTATTTTTGCCTTTTTCCATTAAAATGATTGAACATAATTTGGAACTATTTTTATTTACTATGGGCTTTGCTGCAGCAATTATTAGTGGTGAGATGGACCGTCCGCTCATTGAAAAAGCGGTGACTGAACCTATTGATATCACGATTGCAGTATTAGCTGCTGGTTTGCTTGCCAAGTGGTTTAAGGAGGAATTGGAAAAATCGATCCTATGGGGAAGCAGACTACTGACTCCCAGGTTATTTTTCGGATTGACTGTTGTTTTTCTTGGACTGGCATCTAGTATTATGACTGCGATCATTGCTGCTATTATATTGGTTATGATTATAAAGGTCCTTCCGCTCGACCGAAGATCTGAAGTTCGTTTTACCGTATTGGCGTGCTTCTCGATCGGACTTGGTGCTGCCTTGACACCGATTGGTGAGCCATTAGCCACGATCACAATCAGCAGATTGGACAAGGACTTCTTTTATTTACTGGAGTTGATTGGGAAAGAAGTTCTTCCAGCATTATTTATTTTTGGTGTGATGTCTATTATCCTTGTAAGGCCCGTTTGGGGAAAAAAAAGTTTGAAATCGGCTTTCCGTCCTGAGTCGTACGAGGAAATTGCTGTTCGGTCAATTAAAATCTATATATTTGTAATGGGCCTTACCTTTCTTGGACATGGGTTTGAGCCACTTATCAAAACATATATTATAGGACTTTCTCCGGGGCTGTTATATTGGATTAACATGATATCCGCAATCCTCGATAATGCTACCCTTGCTGCAGCAGAAATCAGTCCTGCAATGGACTCTGGAACAACCCGTGCGGTTTTGCTTGGCCTGGTCATTAGCGGAGGCATGCTGATCCCGGGTAATATCCCGAATATTATCGCTGCAGGAAAACTGAACATAACGAGCAAGGAATGGGCGGCATTCGGGGTTCCTGTCGGCCTGATTACAATGTTCCTTTATTATATTGTCCTGTTTATTTTCTAACTGGTTGCCTATTCTGTAATCAAAATGAGCCAAAAGGATGGAAATATTTTTTCCATCCTCTTTTTTCATTTCTGCCCATACTAACACTACTGACATATGGAATGAAATGAGGACTGATGATGAAAGCTTTTGTACCACAGCTTGTTTATATCGAGCCGAGGGCATTGGAATATCCGCTCGGGCGGGAATTAAAAGAAAAGTTCGAGAAAATGGGATTGGAAATCAGGGAGACGACTTCACATAATCAGGTGCGAAATATCCCTGGCGAAAATGAACTCCAGCAGTACCGGAATGCCAAATCGACATTGGTTGTTGGTGTCAGGAAAACGCTGAAATTTGACACCTCCAAACCTTCTGCTGAATACGCCATACCGCTTGCAACCGGCTGCATGGGCCATTGCCACTATTGCTATTTGCAGACGACACTTGGCAGTAAGCCATATATCCGCACGTATGTGAATCTCGAGGAGATTTTCGATCAGGCACAAAAGTACATGGATGAGAGAAAGCCTGAAATCACCAGGTTTGAAGCTGCATGTACATCAGATATCGTTGGCATTGATCATTTAACTCATGCTTTAAAACAAACAATTGAATTTTTCGGACAAACTGAATATGGGCAATTGCGTTTTGTCACGAAGTATCATCATGTTGACCATTTGCTTGATGCAAAACATAATGGCAGAACAAGATTCCGTTTCAGCGTCAATGCCCGTTTCGTAATCAAAAACTTTGAACCTGGAACATCAACCTTTGATGAAAGGCTGGAGGCGGCCAGAAAAGTGGCACAGGCTGGATACCCGCTTGGCTTCATCGTTGCGCCAATCTATATCCATGAAGGCTGGAGAGAAGGCTATCAGGAATTGTTCGAAAGGCTTAGCCATTCGCTGGAAGGAATCGACCTGAATGGACTAAGCTTCGAGCTGATTCAGCACCGCTTCACCAAACCTGCAAAAAATGTCATTCAGAAGCGTTATCCTAAATCGAAGCTGGAAATGGATGAGGAGAAACGGAAATACAAATGGGGAAGGTACGGAATTGGCAAGTATGTCTATCAGACTGATGAAGCAAAAGATCTTGAAGAAACAATCCGCGGCTATATCCATTCATTTTTTCCGGAAGCAGAAATACAATATTTCACTTGAGAAGAGTTTAGGGATTTAATTCGCTTGTGTCCTTGAACCGAAATTTTCTACTTGTACGCCGTACTATTTTACAAATGAAGCGCTTAAAGATGTAAAAATGGGATTACATCGACGGGAGTGGCTCATATGTATATTGACGGCGTTTTTTCCGGCGGAGGAATCAAAGGGTTGGCACTGGTTGGTGCCTGTGCCGCGATTGAGGAGCGAGGGTTCCGTTTTAAACGGGTCGCAGGAACCAGTGCTGGTTCATTGATCGCTGGCTTGCTTGCTGCCGGTTACACGAGTACGGAAATGGCCGGCATTCTGGATGGATTAGACCTGAAAAAATTTCTCGATTCAAGGAAAACACTCTTCCCATCAGCCTTGACTAAATGGCTTTTTGTATACTGGCGGCTGGGACTCTATAAAGGCGACGAATTAGAATGCTGGATATCGGAGGTGCTGGCTGCCAGAGGGCTTCGTACCTTTGGCGATCTCGCCCCTGATGCATTGCGGATCATCGCCTCAGACCTTACAAACGGCAGATTACTGATCCTGCCGGATGATCTTCCTAAGTATGGTGTTGATCCAAGGACTTTCCCTGTGGCAAGGGCAATCAGGATGAGCTGCAGTCTTCCGTTCTTTTTCGAACCGGTAAAACTGCGGGACCGGGTCGGTGCGAATATCGTGGTGGATGGAGGAGTGCTTAGCAATTTTCCGATGTGGTTATTCGACCAGGAGAATGTGAAAAAAGTACGTCCTGTACTTGGTGTCAAGCTAAGCCAAAACCTGATCCAGCAGCCAACGAATAAAATAAAAAATGCGCTGCAATTATTTGAAGCATTATTTGAGACGATGAAGGATGCCCATGACTCCAGATATATTTCGCGAAAGCATGAAAAGAATATAATATTCATTCCAATGGAGGGGAATTTGACAACCGAATTCCAACTCTCGGATGAAAAAAAACTAGAGTTGATTGAACTGGGAAAGAAGAATGCGGAGAAATTTTTCAAATCATGGTGCTACTGATTCCTCATAAAGCAAAAAATCGAGCTTTAAAAGGAAGCCCGATTTTTTTTTCTGCTTTTTTTACCGTCTATGACTGTTAAGTGCGAAGCGTCCTTCTTTTTCCGTGCCGATGCGAGGGATTTTATCTTAGAACGTTTAGAGGATGCATTCGCTTCTTTTGCCTGGTACCGTTTCTTGGACCGCTTTGCTGCCTTTTGGAAAGCACGCTTTTGCTCTCTGCCCGCACTTGATCCCGACAGGCGGGTCACAAGGAAATAGATTGCGGCACCAATCAATGCAATTGTTGCCAGTGTAACAAGAATACTTACAGGATCGGTAAACAACTGAAAGGCGAAACCAAAGATTGCAAGGACAATCAGCCCTGAAAAAATATACTTAAAAGTTCTACTCATCGAAGAAAGCCACCTCCCTACTAGCATCATGAGCAATTTCAACTGTTTTTAAACTTACCAACGATTACTTTATACAAATTCTTCGATATTATACTCTTCTCCTGCTACTTTTACCTTTTTAAAAGCGACTTAAACGAAAGATTTCCATTTTCATGGCATTTGGACACAAAGACGAGAAAGATTTCTGTTAATTTCATTTTACTAAAAATCAATAAAAACCTCTATATGAAGAACAGGCCTCCGTAACATTTTTTCCAGATATGCAATTCATTTGCACAACAGGGACATACTAAAACCGGAGGTGCAATATATGGCAGAAAATCATGGCAATTTAGAACAGGATCAAAGGGAAAAACCGATGTCATTCATTGCGATGAGTATAGTTACGGGATTGTTCGGCGGGATCTTTTGGAGTGCTCTGGCTTATTTGGCCTATATATTTAATTTTACCGAGATCCGCCCAAACGTGATCCTGGAACCCTGGGCATTGGGAGAGTGGAAGCAGCAGTGGCTTGGGACAGTCATATCGATCATAGCGATTGGCATTTTTTCAGCAGGTGCCGCCATGGTCTATTATGTGGCAATGAGGAAGCTGAATTCCATCTGGGCTGGTGCAGCCTTCGGAATTGCGCTGTTTTTCCTTGTATTCTATGTGCTCAATCCGCTGTTCCCCGGGATCAAACCTTTCTGGGACCTGTCAAAAAACACCTTGGTCACTTCGCTTTGTTTCTATGTTCTATATGGTGTGTTTGTCGGTTATTCTATATCCTATGAAGAAAATGAGAATCGCAACAAGGAGAAAAATCGTCAGGAGATCACCTCTTGAGCGGCTGAAAGTAGTTTTCACAAAAATAGTTATGATAGAATGTTCTTAGTGAACATTCTTTTTTTACGGGAGCCTGAACATGAAAAAAATACTTATGCTCAATGGTCCGAACTTGAACCGGCTTGGGAAAAGAGAGCCCGGAATTTATGGTGTCAGCACTTTGAGTGATTTGGAAAAACGGATGATCCAGCTAGGTGCTGAGAAGCAGATGGAGGTTGTCTGTTTTCAATCCAATCATGAAGGGGAACTGATTGACAAACTCCATGAGGCAGAGGACACTGCTATAGACGGAATTATCTTTAATCCCGGAGCATTCACCCACTATAGCTATGCCATCAGGGACGCGATAGCAGGAATTAGCTGTCCGGTTATCGAAGTACATATCTCGAATGTATATCAGAGGGAAGAATTCAGGCACAAATCAGTGATTGCCCCTGTATCCACGGGGCAGATTGCAGGCCTGGGGCTTCTTGGCTATGAACTGGCGCTTGAAGCGTTCAAAAGAGTAGAAGGATAAGAGGAGGAAGAGGTTATGGGAAAAATACAAAAATTGCGTGAAAGCTTCCAAAGGCTTGGAATTGATGGAATGCTCGTTACAAGCGATTACAATCGCCGATATATGACGGGTTTCACTGGCTCGGCGGGCATGGTGCTGATCAGTGCTGATAAAGCTTTATTCATCACCGATTTCAGGTATACAGAGCAGGCAGCCAAGCAATGTGAAGGTTATGAAGTCGTCCTGCATAAAGGTTTGGTCCAGGATGAGGTTGCCGAGCAGGCAAAAAAGCTGGGGATTAAAAAGCTCGGCTTTGAAGAAAATCATGTTACATACTCAGCTTACAAAACCTTCGATAAAGCCGTGGAAGCTGAATTAGTGCCTGTATCGGGTGAAATTGAAAAGTTACGCTTGATAAAGACTGATTCAGAGATTAAGATATTAAAGGAAGCAGCAGCCATCGCAGATGCTGCGTTTACACATATACTTGAGTTTATCCGTCCTGGAAGAACAGAGCTTGAAGTATCGAATGAACTTGAATTTTTTATGAGAAAGCAGGGGGCAACCTCGTCATCATTTGATATTATTGTGGCTTCCGGCTATCGTTCAGCCCTTCCGCACGGAGTAGCAAGTGACAAGGTGATTGAAACAGGAGACTTTGTAACCCTGGATTATGGGGCATATTATAATGGGTATGTATCTGATATCACTCGTACAGTATCGATGGGAAATCCTTCCGAAAAGCTGATGGAAATCTATAATATTGTGCTTGAAGCCCAGCTTCGTGGTATGGCAGGCATCAAACCTGGAATGACGGGCAAAGAAGCGGATGCTTTAACAAGGAACTTTATTACCGAAAAAGGATATGGCGAGTATTTTGGCCATTCTACAGGCCACGGAATCGGTCTTGAAGTACATGAAGGACCTGGTCTTTCATTCCGTTCAGACACCATTCTTGAAACAGGCATGGTTGTGACTGTTGAGCCAGGAATTTACATCGCCGGCCTTGGCGGGGTAAGGATTGAAGATGATACTGTGATTACACTTGACCATAATGAGTCACTGACGCATTCTACGAAAGAACTCATCATTCTATAAGACGACCTTAGGAGGACAAACAATGATTTCAGTAAACGATTTCCGTACGGGCCTAACGATTGAAGTTGATAACGGCATTTGGCGTGTACTTGATTTCCAACACGTAAAGCCAGGAAAAGGAGCGGCTTTCGTTCGTTCAAAGCTTCGTAATCTTCGTACTGGAGCAATCCAGGAAAAAACTTTCCGTGCAGGTGAAAAGGTAGCGAAAGCACAAATCGAGAACCGCAAAATGCAGTATCTGTATGCTAGCGGCGACCAGCACGTATTCATGGACAATGAGTCTTACGAGCAAATCGAATTGCCAGGAACTTCTATTGAATATGAGTTGAAATTCCTTAAGGAAAACATGGAAGTCTACATCATGCAATTCGGCCATGAAACTCTTGGTGTCGAGCTTCCAAACACTGTTGAATTGGAAGTAACAGAAACAGAACCAGGTATCAAAGGTGACACTGCTTCCGGCGGTACTAAGCCTGCGACACTGGAGACTGGCCTTACTGTACAGGTTCCATTCTTTGTAAACCAGGGAGACAGACTTATCATCAATACAACAGATTCTTCTTATGTATCTCGCGCATAATTTTTCAGGAACCTGCTGCATTTGCCAGCAGGTTCTTTTTAATTCAAGCATAAAAAAAGCATCTCATGAATATTCACGAGATTCTTTTAATTTATTGTTCAAGATCAAACTTCCACTCATTCAATCCGCCAGTCATATTGTAAATATTCTTAAATCCGTTTTCTGCCAGAATTCCGCTAGCCTGGGTTGAACGGTTGCCGCTTCGGCATACAACCAGATACTTTTCATCTTGATCAAGCTCTGAAAGCATGCTTTCGATGACTTGCAGCGGAACTAATTTTGCGCCGGGAATATGGCCAGCAGCGAACTCATCCGGTGTACGGACATCCAGGACCTGAACTTCTCCGCTATCAATCAATTCTTTTGCCTTGTCGACTGAAACATCGGTATAAGAGCCGCCAGAACAGCCGGTGATTAACAAGACGAAAAGAAATGCTGCGAATAATTTCTTCATGATGAACCTCCTAAAAATACTTATAGAGGTATTTTAACTTAAAAATCAAAAAGTGGATATAGACAAATTGTGTCAGGAGATAAAGGTCATCCATTTTTGGTGAGGGCTCTTTTTTCATTCGATAAGTGATTATCAGTCAAGTTATCAAGCAATGCAGAAGCCAGGCAGACAGCTTGGCTTTGCTTTTTATCAAGTAATATACGTTCCTGTCACGGTTGCTTTGATCTCCAGCTTGCCCGGTTCTATGGGCGTTCCTTTTGCGCTGCTAGTGTCCATTGAAGCAACCAGGAAGGGGCCGGGAGATCCCTTTTGGGTTTCCTCGGTAATGGAGAGAGGGGAAATGGAAGTATGGAATCCCAGTGTCCGGGCGATGGTTTGTGCTTTGTTGTATGAATCGATTACTGCAATTGAAAGTGCCTGGTTATATAAGGCCTGAGGCTCTGCGACTGAGAATTGGATGTTCATTACCTCATTCGCTCCATTGGCCACAGCCGTATCGATGGCCAATCCCGCCTGGGCAAGATTCCTGATCGTGACAGTATACAAATGGGTGACACGATACCCCTGAAATAACTGCTTGCCTTCCTCATAGGTATAGATGGGATCGATCCGAAAATCTGCCGTTTTTATATCATCCTTTGCTATCCCGAGGTTCTGTAATGAATTTAACATTGAAGTTGACTTTTCCGCATTCTCTGTCTGGGCGGCTTGGAGGTTTGGATTTTCTGTCCGAACCCCTACTGTAGCTGTTGCCCTGTTGGGTGCGGAGTAAACAATCCCTTCGCCGCTGACTGTGATTTTTCTATTGTTTCCAGCATTGTTCGTATTATAGGCACCATATCCTCCATTAACCATCATCATCCCTCCACATTTATTGTCTCTTACCCATATCTATGTAAGAAAAGAAAAACAAATAACGAGGAGGGATCATATTGGAGAATTTTGAGAAAAAGTCAATTACTTGCCGGCTCCGGGTGCTTTGTCCGTATCATTTTTGTTGTTATATTTTGGGTCGGTCATTGGCGATTCCTTGAGACTCCTGCCTCCTCCGAGGTAAGTAGCGCGGTCGGCCCTTTGCACTTTCTGGAACTTCTGATGATCCTCATTCATTTTGATCAACTCCTTTCGATACTAGTCTTTTCATTCAAAACTGAATTTATTTTTTCGTTTTGATCTTTACTGAAAAATCGATTGTGAAGCGGTTCTGAATGAATCTGCAGGTCATAAAGTGGCCAAGCAGGCATACATATTAAGTAAGCGAAAATCAGGAGGATCAATGATGGATGATATCTTATCTTTTTTGCCGAAACGGATTGCTGAATTGCTGGACGCAGTGCCTCCTAATGACAAAGATGGGATGGAAGAAGTGCGGATCCGGATCAACCGGCCGCTTGAAATAACGGTAAGAGGAAAGCCGAACTTCCTGCCGTATATCATTCCCCCTGAGGATGCTGTCCAGCTGTTGAATAAGCTCGGGCATTTTTCTATGTATACCCTGGAGGAAGAATTGAAGCGCGGTTATATTACTATTGCCGGCGGCCATCGAGTCGGGCTTGCCGGGAAGGTCATTCTTGAAAATGGCTCTGTAAAAGCAATCAGGGATATTTCTTCTTTCAATTTCAGGATTGCAAGGGAGAAAATCGGGATTGCTGACCCGCTGATGCCATATATATACCAAAACGGCTGGAAGCATACGATGATCATCGGTCCCCCGCAGACAGGCAAAACAACATTGCTCAGGGATATAGCCAGGATGATTTCAAGTGGTGTTCCTGACAAAAAAGTACCGCCTTTAAAAGCGGGGATTGTCGATGAAAGATCAGAAATTGCCGGATGTGTTAAGGGAGTCCCGCAGCTAACCTTTGGACCAAGGGTGGATATATTGGACTCATGTCCGAAAGCAGAAGGCATGATGATGATGATTCGTTCAATGAGTCCGGATATTCTTGTCGTGGATGAAATTGGCCGGAAAGAAGATGCCGATGCGATCCTTGAAGCTGTCAACGCAGGAATCAAGCTGATCATGACCACGCATGGGGAATCTCTTGAGGATATCCAAAAAAGGCCAACCTTGAAACCAATCCTAGAAATGGGCATCTTTGACCGGTTTGTGGAACTTGGAAGAATTTCAGGCCCTGGGACAATCACTTCGATTCGTGATGTAAGCGGAAATGAGATCCGCCAAAAAGTGAGAGTGACATAAATGATAAAAATAATCGGTGCTATATTGATTATCCTGTCGACAACCTGGACAGGTTTTGAGGCTTCGAGGCATCTTAGTGAACGGCCAAGACAGCTCCGGCTTTTGAAGTCGGCCTTGCAGTCACTGGAAGCGGAAATCATGTACGGGCATACACCTCTCCATGAAGCTTCAAGGAAGCTGTCTGAACAAATGGCGAAGCCCCTCTCATGGTTTTTTGAGACATTTTCCAAAAAGCTGACTGAATCTGAAACCACAGTCAAATCAGCATGGGAAGAGAGCCTGAAAGAAGTCTGGAAATTGACAGCCTTCAAACAGGGAGAATTTGAAATCATGAAGCAATTTGGAGAAACGCTTGGCAGGCATGACAGGCATTCTCAGCAAAAACAAATTCTCCTGACGATTTCCCATCTTGAACGAGAAGAAGCAGATGCCTGCGAGAAACAGATGAAATACGAAAAAATGGTGAAAAGCATCGGCTTTTTATCTGGCTTATTATTAATCATCTTACTGATGTAGCGTTTAGGAGGAGGACAAGATGGGTCTAGAAGTGGATATCATTTTTAAAATAGCAGGTGTAGGCATTGTTGTGGCATTTTTGCACACGATTCTCGATCAGGTGGGGAAGAAGGAATATGCACAGTGGGTAACGTTGTTTGGATTCATCTATATCCTTTTCATGGTTGCATCGATTGTTGATGATCTTTTTCAAAAAATCAAATCGGTATTCCTATTTCAGGGGTAAGGGAGGGCTTTGCGATTGAAATCCTTCAAATAACAGGTGTAGCACTGATCGCGACATTTCTGGCACTGATTGTCAAAGAGCAAAAGCCCAACTTTGCCTTTTTGCTGATTGTGTTCACAGGTTCAGCTATCTTCCTTTTTCTGGTAGATCAAATTTATCAGATCATTTCCATGATTCAGAAGCTGGCTGCCAATGCCAGGGTGAATGTTGTTTATGTGGAAACAATCCTAAAAATAATCGGCATCGCCTATATTGCCGAATTTGCGGCCCAAATCACAAAGGATGCTGGTCAAGGCGCAATCGCCTCAAAGATCGAACTTGGCGGCAAAATCCTTATTCTGGCCATGGCAATTCCGATTCTTACTGTAATGATTGAAACGATCATTCGCTTGATTCCGGGCTGACTAAATTCCCGCCCCTAAAGAGGTGAAAGAAGTTGAAGCAGCGTCTGCAGTTCATACTTGGCATTCTATTGATCCAGCTATTTTTTTTCATCCCGGGTGTACAAGCTGAGGGTAATGAACCGGAAATAAACCCGGTGGTCAACCCGGATAAAATCGCAAGAGCCCAGCTTGAAGATTTGAATATCGATGAGCTTAAGGGATTCTGGGAAGATATCATCAATAAATATGATGGTTATCTGCCAGAAAGCCAGAAAGGAAGCCTGTATGATTTTATAAGCGGTGAAAAGAAGTTCTCGTTGAAAGAGTGGTTCAAAGGCATCGTGAATTTCGCCTTTCATGAGTTCATAGTAAACGGAAAATTGCTGGGATCCTTGATCCTGCTGACTATTTTCAGCATGTTTCTTCAAGCACTGCAAAACTCCTTCGAAAAAAGTACGATCAGCAAGGTAGCCTACTCCATTGTGTTCATGGTTCTCATCATTATTGCGCTCAACAGCTTCCATGTAGTCGTAGATTACACGAATGACGCGATTGGGACAATGATCCAGTTCATCCTTGCCCTGATCCCGCTGCTGCTGGCATTGATGGCCACTTCCGGAGGTTTGATTTCAGCAGCATTTTTCCATCCCGTCATTCTGTTTATGATGAACACCAGCGGGATGTTCATCCAATATGTTGTTTTGCCATTGTTATTCTTATCAACACTTTTGAGCATCGTCAGTATCCTGTCCGAACATTACAAGGTCACGCAGCTGGCCAGCATGCTCCGTAATTGGAGCGTCGGCCTGCTGGGGATCCTGCTGACAGTGTTCCTCGGCGTCATTTCCGTCCAAGGGGCATCTTCAGCGATTACGGATGGAGTGACTGTCAAAACAGCAAAATTCATTACAGGCAATTTTGTTCCTGTTATTGGCCGCGTTTTTACAGATGCGACAGACACGGTCATCAGTGCTTCCATGCTTCTGAAAAATACGGTTGGAATAGCCGGTGTTGCCATTCTGCTAATCATCGCAGCCTTTCCGGCAATAAAGATCCTCATGGTTGCCTTTATCTATAAATTTGCAGCAGCAATCCTCCAGCCGCTTGGCGGCGGACCAGTCATAACCTGTCTCGATATTATCAGTAAGAGCATCATCTATGTCTTTGCTGCGCTGGGCATTGTTTCCTTGATGTTTTTCCTGACGATCACAGTCATTATTGCAGCAGGAAACTTAACAATGATGGTGAGGTAAGGAGGGGAAGAAATGGATTTTATAAAAGAGTGGGTCACGAATATTATCATCTTCATTCTCCTGGCGACCGTCCTGGATATGCTGCTGCCCAATTCGAGTTTCCAGAAATACACCAAAATTGTGACAGGGCTGATTTTGATCGCTATCATCCTGTCTCCGGTCATGAAACTTTTCAGTTCTGATTTTGAAACTGCAATCGCTAAAATGGGCCAGTTCAGCGGCCAGGGGGATGAAAAGATAAAAAATTCAATAGAAATTCAGAAAAAAGAAATACAAGCCTCTCAGCATGCATATATTTTAGAAACAATGGCTGTCCAATTGCAAACAGCCGCAGAGGAGGAGTTGATGGAACAGCAAGGAATGGAGATTGCTAATATCGAGCTTGAAGTAAATGATCAGGATCGGCGGCCTTTCCCAGAGAACCTGGAGTATATCATCGTCCATCTGAAAAAAGCAGAGGATGAGGGAGAGGCTGTGGCAGTAGTAAGAGAAGTAGAAATTGATACGAATGCACCCCTTCCATCAAAACAAACCTCTCAGAATACAGATCAAATATCTTCTCTTCTGTCAGAAAAATGGAATGTTCCTGAAAAGTCTATTCAAATAATGATAGAAGGGGGGAGTGACGAGCATGGACAATGAGAAAGGTCCGTTGAGCTGGCTCAAGAAACAACTGGGCAGCAAGGATGGGCCGCCGGACAAGAAATCCGGCAAATACCAATACTTAATAATTGTCGTCCTATTCGGCGCAGCCATCATGCTGATCGGCAATATCATCGGCGACCAGAATCCCGATTTGGCTGTTACTGCCACCAAGGAGGCGGAGACTGAAGAGGACACGGCTGTATTCGGTCAGAAAAAATCAGCAGGAAACGATGTCATTTCCGAATATGAAGAAGCATATGAAGCCCAGTTGACCGAAATCCTGGAAGGCATCAATGGCGTAGGGGATGTCACTGTTTTGGTGAATGTGGATGCTACTGAAAAGAAGGTTCTTGAGAAAAACACCGTCATCCAATCACAGACGACCGATGAAACTGACCGGGAAGGCGGCAAACGAAAAGTCCAGGATGCATCGCAAGACGAGCAGCTGGTCATCATCAGAAATGGTGAGAAAGAGGTGCCAATCGTACTCGAGACAAAAAAGCCTGAAATCAGAGGCGTGCTCGTGGTTGCGAAAGGTGCAGAAAATATACAAGTGAAAAAATGGATTATCGAGGCGGTCACAAGGGCATTGGATGTTCCGAACCACCGGGTGGCTGTCATGCCTAAAAAATCTAAGGGGGAATAATAGATGTTATTGAAAAAGCAAACAGTTTGGTTACTGACTATGTTGAGTCTTGTGGTTGTATTATCGGTGTATTATATCACTTCACCAGAGCAGCAGAAGTCCGATCTTGCAGGGGTTGAAGAGAAGAAAGCAGAAGGTAAGGAAACAGCAGCGACTGAAACGAAGGATGGCAAGACTGTAGTTTCCGGTGTCGCGAGCGATGAGAAGTTCGAAGCGCTTCGAATGAAGCTTGAAGAACAGCGCACAAAGCAAAAAGAAGAGCTGCAGACGGTAGCCGCAACAACTGACTTGCCAGCAGAAGAAAGAAGCGAAGCAATCGATAAAATGAATCAGCTTGATGCGATTTCACAAAAGGAACAGATTCTAGAAACATTGATTACATCAATGGGCTATGAAGACGCACTAGTGCGTGCGGATGGTGAAAATGTCAGGATCACAGTGAAAGCCAAGGAACATTCAGCTTCTGCTGCAAACGAAATCATCCAGATGGTCAGAACAGAGTTAGGCTCTTTCCAGCCTGTAGCAGTTCAGTTTGATCCTGCAAAATAAATCAATAAAGCATAAGGGAAGGCAAATGCCTTCCCTTTAATTTTGCTGCAGCCTTATTAATTGATCCAAAGATTGGTGAGCAACTTCGACTGATTTGAAAAGTTGTTCATGATGTTCGGTTTGCGAGACGGCTGAGGAGGAAATCTCCTCTAGTGCTGCACTGGCCTGCTGGATGACGGAGCTGAAGCCAGCAATTGAACTTTCGATTGCCACCGATGAATCGAGTATTGTTCTAGTCAGTTCATCCTGCTCCGAAATATCCGCCTTCAGGTCCTTGAAGGTCTGGTGGATACTCTTGAATGCCTCCATTGTTTCCGCAGCGAGTTCCAGGTTCTCCGTGAGCTTTTCGGCTGTCAGGTTAACGCCTGTTTTCGTATTTGATGTGTCACTCATGACACTTTTAAGGTTTTCAGTAATCTGGGTTGCTGTGTTGCTTGTGATGTCGGCGAGTTTTCTTACTTCTTCGGCAACAACGGCAAAACCCTTGCCGCTGTCTCCGGCCCTGGCAGCTTCAATCGATGCGTTCAGTGCCAGCAAATTAGTTTGTGAAGCGATACCCTGGATGTCAGATGCGAAGCTGGCTGTCTCCTTGATCAATGAAGATAGAGACAGGATATGTTCGTTGACATTCCTCATATTGTCATAAGATGCGGTCAATTCTTTTATCAGGTTGGACATCAACTCATCACCTCTTTCGGTGACACTCGCTGCTGCCACTGAATCGTGATGGAGTTTTTCGACAAGTGTCGATGTTCTGGCAATCACCTCGTTCGTCCTTTCAAGGGATTGAGTGATATCCGCAACAGAATCTGATTGAATGTTGATTCCTGCAGATATTTCTGTCACCGATTGGGTCATTTCAATAGAAGATTCGTAGTTCTCACGGCTTTTGAACTTCACTTCATCTATGAGGGTTGCGATACTCCTGGTACTGGATTTAATGACTTCTTTCGTCTCTAAATCCTTCGCTAATAGTCTCTCTGTTTCCTGCTGGGCAGAAACGATGGTCTCTGCAAGCTTTTTTGAGATCGAAAATTGAAACCCAAGCATGACTGTAACTAACATGTACAGAAGGTAGATGGTCACATAATTTTTAGGCTCCAATGGCAGTTCTTGCCCGTGTAGAAGCGTGAAAATCGTAATGAGCACAAAACCCAGCCCAGAAGCAAGAAACAGCAATTTCCTGTCCATGTAGATTGCAGCAGCCGCCAGGATAAAATATAGAAGTGAGAAGGCAGCGGGGGAAACACTGGTTTCCATAATCAGGTACAAAACGCCTGATACAATGAACACAGATAGATAGGGAATGAAGTTTGCCAGCTTGTTAGAATAGTGAAGCAAGGCGACCAGCCCCACACCCAATCCGCCGCCTACAATAATAGAGAGGATGACGGCAAGTTCTTTTTGCATGGCGATATCCACTGCAGCGGCCAAAATAACGGATACAAAAGTGGCTTTGACGGTTAAGGAATTTTTCCTTTGTAGATCCTCATGTTTAATTTCTTCGATTGTTTTCATATGTTCTAGTCTCCTCGCAAAAACAAACTAATGTTATATTCGCTAGAAATTTCGGGATTCCTGTCGTATGAATTCACTTTTTTTTCAGAAAATATTAAAATAGAGAAGGAAGACAAGAAACAGTGTTACATGTTGAATTTTTACATGGTATTATCGTATAGTGTTAGTATCTAGTCTTAATTATGAAATGGACAAGGGGTGCCTAAAGATGTTAAAAGTACAGGAAATCAGAGAGTTAATTAAATTAGTGGACCAATCAAGCATTGACGAGTTTTCATATGAATATGAAGGATCAAAGATCAAAATGAAGAAGCACGGAGCAGTGAAATCTGTGGTTGAACATGTTCAGCCAGCTGCAACGGCGCCTGCGCAGCAGCCAGTGCCGGCAGTACAGGAAGCTCCACGCCCTGAGCCTAAAGTTGAAGCGGCAGCAGTCCAGGAAGTGAAGCAGGAAGAAGTGCAGGATACTTCAAATTTACATAAGATTGTTTCACCAATGGTGGGGACCTTCTATGCATCCTCATCCCCAGAAGCAGATGCATATGTGAAAGCGGGATCCAAAG
Source organism: Mesobacillus sp. MER 48 (assembly GCF_023714225.1). Classification (NCBI taxonomy): domain Bacteria; kingdom Bacillati; phylum Bacillota; class Bacilli; order Caryophanales; family Bacillaceae; genus Mesobacillus; species Mesobacillus sp. MER 48. The sequence goes on along the minus strand of NZ_JAMAUR010000001.1, from coordinate 821,863 downwards.
TGAGCAAGGATTCAGTTGTATGTATCGTCGAGGCGATGAAACTTTTCAATGAAATTGAAGCAGAAGTGAATGGGGAAATCGTAGAAATTTTAGTTAAAGATGGACAGCTTGTAGAATACGGCCAGCCTTTATTCCTGGTTAAGCCCGAATAAGGAGCGATATTGATGATAAAAAAAGTACTTATAGCCAACAGAGGAGAAATAGCCGTCCGCGTCATCCGTGCGTGCAGGGAATTGGGGGTTGAATCCGTCGCTGTTTATTCAGAAGCTGACAAAGAATCTCTCCATGTACAGCTAGCTGATGAGGCATACTGCATCGGACCAAAGGCTTCAAAGGACAGCTATTTGAATTTCACAAATATTATCAGCGTGGCCAAGCTAACAGGCTGCGATGCCATTCATCCTGGGTACGGTTTCCTTTCCGAGAATGCCGATTTCGCCGAGCTTTGCAGGGAGTGCAATATTACTTTCATTGGCCCTTCTCCTGAAGCAATCCAGAAAATGGGGACTAAGGATGTTGCAAGGGAAACGATGAAGCACGCGAATGTGCCGATCGTGCCGGGTTCACAGGGAATCGTTGAAAGCACGGAGGATGCGGTCAGCCTGGCGAATGATATCGGATACCCGGTCATCATCAAGGCGACGGCAGGCGGAGGCGGTAAAGGAATCCGTGTTGCCCGGACCGAGCAGGAGCTGATCAAAGGGATCAATATTACCCAGCAGGAAGCGATGACAGCGTTCGGAAATCCTGGAGTGTATATTGAAAAATATATTGAAGACTTCCGTCATGTTGAAATCCAGGTTCTTGCTGACAGCTACGGCCACACCATCCACCTGGGAGAGCGTGATTGCTCAATCCAAAGACGCCTGCAAAAACTGCTTGAAGAAACACCATCTCCGGCGCTTGACGGTGAAATCAGGGCAGAAATGGGTGAGGCAGCGGTAAAGGCTGCAAAAGCAGTTGATTATACCGGTGCAGGCACTGTAGAATTTATATATGACTATCGTGACCGCAAATTTTATTTCATGGAGATGAATACCCGCATCCAGGTTGAACATCCTGTAACTGAAATGGTAACGGGCGTCGATTTGATCAAGGAACAGATCAAGATTGCCTCCGGCGAAAGGCTGAGCCTTAAGCAGGAAGACGTCCAGTTCAATGGATGGGCGATTGAATGCCGGATCAATGCAGAAAACCCAGCGAAAAATTTCATGCCATCGGCGGGCAAAATCAAAATGTATCTCCCTCCAGGCGGTTTTGGTGTTAGAATAGATTCAGCGGCATATCCTGGTTATACAATCCCGCCTTACTATGATTCAATGATTGCGAAAGTCATTACTTATGGAAGCAGCAGGGAAGAAGCGATTGACCGCATGAAGAGGGCACTTGGAGAGTTTGTGGTAGAAGGAATCCACACAACCATCCCGTTCCATCTCAAGCTGCTGAATCACGAAAAATTCGTGGAAGGGCAGTTCAATACGAAATTCCTGGAAATGTATGACGTGATGTCAGAAGAATAATAGGAGGTCTAGCCATGAGTGAACAGCAACATTTACTTGAAATGAGCCATGATGAAAACGGCTTGGGCAAAGTAGAAATTGCACCCGAAGTAATTGAAGTCATTGCAAGCATCGCTGCATCAGAAGTAGAAGGTGTCATGCAGATGCGCGGCAGCTTCGCAGCTGGTGTAGTCGAAAGACTTGGAAAGAAAAACCACGGCAAAGGTGTAAAAGTTGAGCTTGTAGAAGACGGAATCAAGGTTGACGTATATTGCGTCATGAAGTTTGGCGTATCAATTCCTGTGGTAGCACAGAAAATCCAGGATAACATCCGCCAGGCATTATTGAACATGACAGCACTTGATGCTACAGAAGTCAATATCCATGTAGTCGGCGTTCAGTTCGAAAACCAAAAAGTAGAACCAGAAGTCGAACAGGAAGTCTAATCACCGAACCAAAGGCATAAATATACATGCCTTTGGTTTTTTTTATAGATTTGGTAGGTTAGGGCGAATTTTTTTAAAGCTGTACGAAGTAGGTTCAAGTTCGGACAGGATTGCGTATTTTCCGGTAAAAGCAGTCCGAAGCAGGCCGAAGTTCGGACAGGATATCGGTTTTAGCAGTGAAAGCTGTCCGAAGTAAGCCCGTATTCGGACAGGATTCCGGGTTTTCTAGTAAAAGCTGTCCGAAGTAGGTCCAAGTTCGGACAGGATCCCGGGTTTCCCAGTAAAAGCTGTCCGAAGTAGACCCGTGTTCGGACAGGATTCCGGGTTTTCTAGTAAAGCTGTCCGAAGTAGACCCGTGTTCGGACAGGATTTCAGTTTTTCTAGGAAAAGCTGTCCGAAGTGGACCGGAGTTCAGACACCATACTAGTTTTAGCAATAAAAGCTGTCCGAACCGAGCACACATAACCCCATCAATCAACCCAAGCACAGAAATGGAAAATAGCATCTGCAATTCTTTGCTTTGACCAGATATTTCCCTTTGTTTTGATTAACTTTTTTCTAAAAAGTGAAAAATAATAGGAAACCATGCTTTATCAGATGTGATATGCTATTATTTTGTTAGAATCAGACAAGCGATAAAAGGAGCTAAAGAATTTCATGAAAAGAAGAACAGCAAGAGAAAAGGCACTGCAAGCCTTATTCCAGATTGATATAAGCAAGGTGGAAGCATCGGATGCGATTGAGCATGTGCTCGAGGAAGAAGCCGGGGATGACTATCTGAACAAACTTGTGTATGGTACAGTGGAACATCAGCCGGAAATTGATGAGGAGATCAAGGTATATTTGGAAAAATGGTCCCTCGACCGTCTGGCAGCTGTAGACCGTAATCTGCTTCGCCTGGCCGTATACGAATTGAAATATTGCAATGAAGAGGTACCTATGAATGTCGTTCTTGATGAAGCGATTGAAATTGCTAAATTATATGGGGATGACCAATCAAGCCGGTTCATCAATGGTGTTCTGTCAAAAGTAAAACAAAGCATTTCCTGACACCATTGAAACATGCAGGTTGGCCTTTCCCTGATCACATAGGGGGAGAAAGTATGGCTGCTATAATTATTGATGGGAAAGAAATTGCTAAAAAGAAAAGACTCGAAATTGCGGATCAGGTTCAGGAGCTAAAAAAGCAGGGTATCACCCCAGGCCTGGCTGTCATTCTTGTCGGAGATAATCAGGCTTCAAGAACCTATGTCAACAGTAAGCAAAAAACAGCTAAAGAACTGGGTATGCACAATGTGCTGATAGAGTATCCCGTATCGATTACTGAACAGGAGCTTTTGGCAAAAATCGATGAATTGAATAATGATGAGGCCATCCACGGCATTTTGGTACAGCTGCCTCTTCCAGGTCATATCAGTGAAAAGAAACTGATCGAAGCCATTTCCCCTGAAAAAGATGTCGATGGCTTCCATCCAATCAATATCGGCCGGATGATGACCGGCCAGGATGCTTTTTTGCCATGTACTCCATACGGCGTGATGGTAATGATGGAGGATATCGGAATCGACCTGTCCGGCAAGCATGTAGTAGTGGTTGGCAGGAGCAATATTGTTGGGAAGCCGGCAGGACAATTGTTTTTAAATGAAAATGCAACGGTTACATATTGCCATTCGAGAACCAAGGATTTGAAAGAACACACAAAGCAGGCGGATGTCATTGTAGCAGCTGTTGGAAAAGCCGGATTGATTACAGCGGAACATATAAAGCCAGGAGCTGTGGTAATCGATGTGGGCATGAACCGGAATGATGCAGGCAAACTTTGCGGAGATGTCGCTTTTGAGGAAGTAAAAGAAACGGCCGGCTATATCACTCCAGTACCGGGCGGTGTCGGGCCAATGACCATTGCCATGCTGATGTACAATACCCTTAAGTCGGCAAAAAATCATATGAACAGACTTCAAAATTCAAATCTATAAGGCATGATCCTGTCCATATCTGTTATGGTTAGAAACTGAAAATCCACTTATGTTAAGTGACGAATCGGGATTCTAAACTTATAATGGATATGGGCAGTTTTTTATGAAGCCTGAATCAATCTTTAACGGAATATTCATTAGTTCTACCAAAGGAGTTTTCCAATGGAGCAACAGCGTTATCTTACCGTCAATGCGTTAACTAAATACATAAAACGAAAATTCGATGCTGATCCGCATTTGCAGGGTGTTTATCTTAAAGGGGAAATTTCCAACTTCAAAAGGCATTCCAGCGGACATATGTATTTTACACTCAAGGACGAGAAAGCCCGAATCCTTGCTGTCATGTTTGCTGGATCTGCCCGAAACATGAAGTTCAGGCCCGAGAATGGGATGAAGGTGCTTGTCAGAGGAGATATCTCTGTATATGAAGGCAGCGGCCAGTATCAGATATACATAAAGGATATGAAAACCGATGGAGTGGGCGATTTATTCGTTGCTTATGAGCAGCTCAAGAAAAAGCTTGAGCAAGAAGGTCTTTTTTCACCGAAATTTAAACAGCCTTTACCCAAATACCCAAAAGCTGTCGGGATTGTCACATCCCCAACAGGGGCGGCGATACGTGATATTTTGACGACGATCAAAAGAAGGTATCCGATAACCAAGGTACTGATCTTTCCAGCCCTCGTACAGGGTGACCAGGGCGGCCCTTCTATAGTGAAGGCAATCGAGAAGGCGAATGAGCGGGGAGATCTAGATGTTCTGATCATCGGACGCGGAGGCGGATCGATTGAAGAGTTGTGGAATTTCAATGAGGAAACCGTCGCAAGGGCAATTTTTGCCTCTCGAATACCGATCATTTCGGCAGTTGGACATGAAACAGATTTCACGATTGCGGATTTCGTTGCAGATATGAGAGCGCCGACGCCAACAGGTGCGGCTGAACTGGCTGTCCCTCATATCCAGGAATTGATCGAGAGGGTAATGAACAGGGAAACCAGACTGATGAGGGCTATGCGGGAAAAGGTGTTCTTCCAGCAGGAGCGCTACCAGCGGCTGATCAGGTCTTACGCCTTCCGCTATCCGAGGAAATTGTATGAGCAAAAGCTTGAACAAGTGGACAAACTGACTGAATCACTTACCCGCGGAGCAAAGAAGTTATATTCCTCAAAACACGATTCGCTGATTCAATTGAAACGAAGATTGGAGCGCAGCCATCCAGAGGAATTGAGGAAAATCTCTGCGGATAGACATATAAGAACAACGCGGGCATTAAACAGAGCCATGACAGCTGTTGTTTCAGAAAAGCGAAAAGAGTTCAACGGTATCTTATCTACACTTGAAGCATTGAGTCCGCTGAAAATCATGGACCGTGGATATAGTCTGGCCTACACTGAGGATGGAAGTTTAATCAAGACTGTCAATCAGGTAAAGCCTGAACGAAAAATATTCGTAAAGCTTTCTGATGGAAGCATTGAATGCGTCGTCACAGATATTGAGGAGAGTGAAAACAATGGCTGAAGAAAAAAAACTGAGCTTTGAACAGGCGATGGACCAACTGGAAAGCATCGTTGAAAAATTGGAAGAGGGCGATGTGCCATTGGAGGAAGCCATCTCGTTTTATAAAGAAGGAATGGAATTATCCAAGCTTTGCCATGATAAGCTAAAGAATGTGGAAGAACAACTGGCCCAGATCATTACTGAAGATGGACGGACTGAGAGCTTCTCCATAAATGAGGAGGAATAGTATTGCATCCTGTTTCACTAGAATCTTTTACAAAGAAATATAAGGCTCTTCTTGAGGAGCGGCTAAGGGATGCGGTTGGCTCCCTGGAGACTCCGGAAAACCTTGCAAAGGCCATGCTCTATTCTCTTGAAGCAGGCGGGAAGAGAATCCGTCCACTCCTGGTCTTTGCGGTGATTGACGCTTTTGGAAAAGACCCGATCCATGGACTTGATGCTGCTGCGGCAATTGAAATGGTCCATACTTATTCTTTGATCCATGATGATCTTCCTAGCATGGATGATGATGATCTAAGAAGAGGAAAGCCGACGAATCATAAAGTGTTCGGCGAAGCCACTGCCATTCTTGCAGGGGATGCATTATTGACGCTTAGCTTCAGAATGATCGCTGAAATGCCAGAGGGCTCAGCATCCGACAAAGTCAAGCTGGCATTGATCACCAGGTTATCAACTGCCGCGGGAGCCAATGGTATGGTTGGCGGACAAGTAGCGGATATGGAAGGGGAGCACAGGAAACTGACGCTCGAACAGCTGGAATATATCCATATCCATAAAACAGGGAAATTGCTTGAGTACAGTATCATTGCCGGAGCAGAGATTGCAGGGGCAACCGCTGCACAAAAGGAAATACTGGCCAAGTTCGCTTATCATATTGGCCTTGCTTTCCAGATTCGTGACGATATCCTGGACCTTGAAGGAACAGAAGAGACGATTGGCAAACCCGTCGGCAGCGATACAGCGAACGAAAAAAGCACTTATCCAGCTTTGCTTGGATTGGATGGAGCCAAACAAGCCCTGCAGGATCACCTGCACAGTGCTAAGGATGCTCTGGAATCAACTGGACTTCAAGTGGGCGTCCTTTCACAAATTACCGATTTGATTGGATTAAGGAACCATTAGAAACCTTTGCCTCGTTGAAGCATTCTTCATTCGTGTGCTATAATAAGCTGTTAGCACCTTGGTGTTGGCGGCTTTTTTTATACATATTGTAAAAAATAGATGCCATATTTTAAGGTATAGCTTGAAAACCGTTCTTTATTTAATATATGTTATTACTAACAACTTTTTTAGAATAAGGTTAATTTAACCATATTGCTTGTAATGCGGTGTGATGCGAAGCAGGCAAAGCAATAGTCTTTAAAGGTACAGCCTAAATAAAAATGGCGGAATGATAAGTCAGAAATGAAAGTGAGTGGTCCGAATGGATCTTTTATCGATAAAAGACCCTTCCTTCTTGAAAAATCTTTCGAAAAAGGAATTGGAAGAGTTAAGCAGGGAGATTCGGCAGTTTTTGATAGAAAAATTATCGGTCACAGGCGGACATATTGGACCAAACCTTGGGGTTGTCGAATTAACGATTGCACTCCATAAATGCTTTGACAGCCCGAAGGATAAATTCCTCTGGGATGTTGGCCACCAGTCCTATGTCCATAAAATCCTGACAGGAAGAGCCTGTCAATTCGATACATTGCGGCAGCATAAAGGCCTCTGCGGATTTCCAAAAATGGTGGAAAGCGAACATGATGTCTGGGAAACCGGCCATAGTTCAACCTCCTTATCAGCCGCAATGGGAATGGCAATCGCCCGTGATCTGAAGGGTGAAAACTCCCATATCGTACCGATCATCGGCGATGGTGCCCTTACAGGGGGAATGGCTTTAGAGGCGTTGAACCATATCGGTCATGAGAAAAAAAAGCTGATCGTAATTCTGAATGATAATGAAATGTCCATTGCGCCAAATGTAGGAGCCCTGCATAATGTGCTTGGACGTCTCCGGACCGCAGGTAAATACCACTGGGTAAAAGATGAACTCGAATACCTGCTGAAAAAAGTCCCTGCCATTGGCGGCCAACTGGCGGCCACAGCCGAGCGGATCAAGGACAGCTTAAAATATCTCTTCGTTTCAGGCATCTTTTTCGAAGAGCTGGGTTTCACTTATCTTGGACCAGTTGATGGTCATGATTATGATGCTCTTTTCGAAAATCTTGCGTATGCAAAAAAGCAGGAAGGACCTGTATTGCTTCATGTCATCACGAAAAAAGGCAAGGGATACAATCCGGCTGAAAACGATAAAATCGGTACATGGCATGGAACCGGCCCTTATAAAATGGAAACGGGTGATTTTGTAAAACCTGAATTTTCACCGCCTGCCTGGAGCAAGCTTGTCAGTGAAACTGTGAGGGAAATTGCGCGTACCGACGAGCGGATCGTGGCAGTGACACCAGCGATGCCAGTTGGTTCAAAACTGGAGGGATTCGCAAGTGAGTTCCCGGACAGGATGATTGATGTCGGAATTGCTGAGCAGCATGCAGCGACTTTTGCCGCAGGTCTTGCGACACAAAAGATGAAGCCATTCCTGGCGATTTATTCAACCTTCCTGCAGCGTGCTTATGATCAGGTGGTTCATGACATCTGCCGCCAGAACCTGAATGTGTTCATTGGCATCGACCGTGCCGGACTTGTAGGAGCGGATGGTGAAACGCATCAGGGTGTATTCGATATAGCCTTTTTGAGGCATTTGCCGAATATCGTACTGATGATGCCTAAAGATGAAAATGAAGGGCAGCATATGGTAAACACTGCAATCAAGTATGATGATGGGCCGATTGCGATGCGTTATCCTAGAGGCAATGGTCTCGGTGTACCAATGGATGAGAAATTGAAAGAAATCCCGATTGGCAGCTGGGAAGTACTGCGCGAAGGAGAAGATGCAGCCATCCTAACATTCGGAACCACGATTCCAATGGCAATGGAAGCGGCAGATATCCTCGAAAAGCAAGGTGTATCCATCAAAGTTGTCAATGCACGCTTTATCAAGCCGCTTGATGAAGAAATGCTTACCGGGATTTTGAGAGAAAACATGCCGATCCTGACCATCGAGGAAGCTGTCCTCCAGGGCGGATTCGGAAGTTTTGTGCTTGAAACGGCACACGACCTTGGCTATCAGCACGTCGAAATCGACAGGATGGGGATTCCGGACAAGTTCATCGAACATGGCAGCGTCGACAAGCTGCTTCAGGAAATTGGCATGACAACAGAAGATGTTGTCCTAAGAATGCAAAAGCTTGCAAGACAGAAACAAAAAAGGGCGTAAGCAATGAAAATAAAAAAGGAACGTTTAGATGTTCTGCTAGTCGACCGCGGACTTGCTGAAACAAGAGAGAAAGCGAAACGGACAATCATGGCAGGACTCGTCTATACAAATGAAAACAGGCTTGACAAGCCAGGTGAAAAGGTTAATATCGATATTCCCTTGACGGTGAAAGGAAATCTCCTTCCGTATGTCAGCAGGGGCGGGCTGAAGCTTGAAAAGGCTTTGAAGGTTTTTGACCTTGATGTCAATGGAAAAAAACTACTCGATATCGGGGCTTCTACCGGCGGATTTACTGATTGTGCTCTTCAAAATGGTGCTGAAATGTCCTATGCGCTTGATGTTGGCTACAATCAGCTCGCCTGGAAGCTCCGCCAGGATGAAAGAGTCGTCGTGATGGAGCGTACGAATTTCCGTTACGTTAAACCAGAAGATCTTGTAAAAGGGATGCCGGATTTCGCAAGCATTGATGTTTCATTTATTTCACTTCGTCTCATCCTGCCAGTCCTTAAAACATTGCTGGTGACCGGGAGCGATGTTGTTGCCCTTGTTAAACCGCAGTTTGAGGCAGGAAGGGAACAGGTAGGTAAAAAAGGAATCGTCCGCGACAGGAAGGTCCACGAACAAGTCTTGGACAGGATTATTTCTTTTTCGATGGAAGAGGGCTATGATGTCATGGACTTAAGCTTCTCGCCAATCACCGGCGGCGACGGCAATATCGAATTCCTCCTCCATCTCACGTGGAACAATCCAGAGGATGAGAAAGGCAAATCAATGTTAAGGATCCTGCCTGAGGCAGTTGTGACGAATGCGCATGATGAACTAAAATCAAAACAAACCAGTGAGGAAGAATAGACTTTGACAGTCTGTTCTTTTTTTTATTTCAAGTGCTAATAGATGTTCACCACTTTGTCAATTCTGTCATGATCTTCTGATGAAAAACCACGAAAGATTGTACATTCTGTTGAAATCGGCTAACATATGAGTATATAAATGTTTCGGATTTATCCAGAGGTGATATGAATGAATAAAGGACAAAGACATATTAAAATCCGTGAGTTGATTGCGAGCAGGGATATCGAGACGCAGGATGAACTGGTCGACCGTTTGAAGGCGGCGGGTTTTAATGTTACACAGGCAACAGTTTCCCGTGATATTAAAGAGCTGCATCTTGTAAAGGTTCCTTTGATTGACGGAAGGTATAAATACAGCCTGCCAGCTGATCAGCGTTTCAACCCACTGCAAAAATTAAAAAGATCGCTGATGGATGCATTTATCCGGATCGACCAGGCTGGACATCTGTTAGTCATGAAAACATTGCCCGGCAATGCGAATGCGATTGGGGCGCTGATTGATAATCTTGATTGGGATGATATATTAGGTACGATTTGTGGAGACGATACCATCTTGATTATTTGCCGTACTCCAGAGGATACGGAGCAGGTCACAAATCGTTTTCTTGACATGCTGTAAATGAGGTGACGTTTGCTTGTTAAATGAATTATCAATACGTAATTTCGCCATTATCGAATCTTTATCTATATCTTTCAATAAAGGTCTTACTGTTCTGACTGGAGAAACCGGTGCCGGTAAATCCATTATCATTGATGCAGTCCACTTGCTTGTCGGCGGGAGAGGTTCAGCTGAATTTGTCCGGCACGGCGAGGATAAAGCAGAGATTGAAGGACTGTTTTTTATTGAAGGCGAAAACCATCCCTGTAAGTCGAAAGCAGCAGAATTCGGCATTGAAATTGAGGATGGGATGATCGTTTTAAGGAGGGATATCGCAGCCAGTGGCAAAAGTGTTTGCAGAATCAATGGCAAACTTGTCACCATCGCTGTCTTGAGGGAAGTCGGCTCAACGCTGATTGACATCCATGGCCAGCACGAACATCAGGAACTAATGGATGAAACAAGGCATATCAATCTTCTTGACCAGTTTGGCTCAGAGGAAATCCTGCCTGCCCTCCAGGAATATCAACAGGTATACAGATCATTTGAACTAACACTCAAAAAACTTAAGAGCCTCAGTGAAAATGAGCAGCAAATGGCCCACAGGCTGGACCTGATTCAGTTCCAGCATGATGAAATCCTGTCAGCGAACCTGATGATGAACGAAGATGAGGAACTGCTCGAAGAAAGGCGGAAGCTTGCCAATTTCGAACGGATTTTCGAAAGCATCCAGACAAGCTACAATGCGCTGCACGGCGATCAGAAAGGGCTGGATTGGATCGGGATGGCTATGGATAATCTGCAGACGGCTGCTGAATTGGATCCTGAATATAAAACTGTCGCAGAATCTGTTGCAAACAGCTTCTATATGCTCGAGGATGCTGCGAGAACGATCAGAAATGACCTCGATTCCCTAGAGTATGACCCTCAGCGTTTGCTGGAGATAGAAGACAGATTGAATGAAATCAACCAGCTTAAGAGAAAATATGGGAAAACGATTGAAGAGATCCTTGAATATGCTTCAAAGATCGAAGAAGAAATCGAAACGCTTCAAAACAAGGAAGTCCATATCGGCCAGATGGAAAAGGAATTGGCATCGCTCAAAAAAGATTTGCGCATCGAAGCCGATAACTTAACCGAAACACGCAAAAAATGGGCCAAGAAACTGACGAAGCTGATTCATAAAGAATTAAAAGAGCTTTATATGGAAAAAGCCGTATTTGAACTAAAGATCGATTCAGACCTCGATGCTTTCCATAAAAATGGAGCAGACAAAGTTGAATTTTATATTTCAACAAATCCCGGAGAGCCATTGAAGCCATTGTCCAAGGTTGCTTCCGGCGGAGAATTGTCAAGAATCATGCTGGCTCTAAAAAGTATCTTCTCCAAACATCAGGGTGTTACATCCATAATTTTTGATGAAGTGGATACAGGAGTGAGCGGGAGGGTCGCACAATCGATCGCTGAAAAGATCTACAATGTGTCGACAGGTTCCCAGGTGCTTTGTATTTCTCACTTACCTCAGGTAGCTGCTATGGCGGATACCCATCTATATATTGCAAAGGTCATAAAAAATGGGCGGACAAAAACTTCCGTGACTCCGCTATCCTCATCTGATAAGGTGAAGGAAATCGGGAGGATGATTTCCGGAGTGGAAATCACGGAGCTTACAAAACAGCATGCAGAAGAATTGCTGCAGCTGGCACAGAATATGAAGGCTGTCACATGAAAAGCTATCCATAAAGGGTAGCTTTTTTATTTTTATACCGGTTATAAATGAGGCGAGTCGAGGCAAAATTAAAGGTGTAGCCATTTTTGATGTGTGTGGACTAGAAGCGAGGAGAGTGAATGGATTGAAAAAAGATTTTCTCAGAAAATTTATTGGTGGAATTCTCCTTGTTTCATTAATTGCTTTAGGATTTGCAAAGCCAGTACACGAATATTTATCTATTCCAGGAGATATAACTTTATTCGAGGGGCAAAAGCTTGATTTCAAGGCGAATGCAGTTCAAGTAACGGCTCCCTTAAATGATTCCGGCATCACGGTTGACCAGAAGGATCAAACGGTTTCTATTGAGGCTAAAAGGCATGGAAAGGATGAAATGGTCCTCGAGCTGGCCGGTTTCCCGGTGAAAAAGGTCGATGTGAATGTCCTTAAGGATTTCAAGGTCAGGCCAGGCGGTCAATCAATAGGAGTAAAACTTAATACGGTTGGTGTCCTTGTGGTCGGACATCATCAGGTTCAGGCAGATGAAGGAAGGGTATCACCAGGAGAATTGGCTGGTATCAAAAAAGGCGACATCATCACAGAAATCAATGGACAGCAAATAGAAAAAATGGCAGACGTCGGCCCTTTTGTAAAACAAGCTGGAGCGGATGGAAAGTCATTGGATGTAGTTATTAAGCGGGAAAATGAAAAAATCAAAACCCAGCTGCAGCCTAAGAAGGATGTAAACGAGAACACGTATAAACTTGGTTTGTATATACGTGATTCGGCAGCGGGAATCGGGACGATGACTTTTTATCATCCTCAGTCAAAAAAATATGGAGCACTTGGACATGTCATTTCCGACATGGATACAAAAAAGCCGATTGTGGTTGAAGATGGACAAATCGTTAGATCGACAGTTACTTCCATCGAAAAAGGCGGAAAAGGCAATCCTGGTGAAAAACTTGCACGCTTTTCATCTGACAGAGAAGTAATTGGAAATATCCGCAGGAACAGTCCTTTTGGGATCTTCGGTGAACTGAACAAGGATATTACGAATGGAGTATTTGATAAGCCATTGCCTATTGCCCTTTCTCATCAGGTGAAAGAAGGGCCGGCGAAAATCCTTACGGTTGTGAATAATGACGAAGTCAATCTTTTTGATATAGAGATTGTCAGCACCATCCCGCAAAAATTCCCGGCAACAAAGGGTATGGTTATAAAGGTAACGGATCCAGAGCTTCTGGAGAAAACAGGCGGGATTGTACAGGGAATGAGCGGCAGCCCGATCATTCAGGACAACAAGCTGGTAGGTGCTGTGACGCATGTGTTCGTAAATGACCCAACAAGCGGATACGGAGTCCATATTGAATGGATGCTGAATGAAGCCGGGATTGACATCTACGAAAAACCAAGAGAGCAGGCAAGTTAAGCAGGAATTCGGCGGCGGCGTATGCCGCCTTTTCTTTGTTTCATTTTAAAGATTATTCGACAAATTCCCACTTGCTTTTTTGTCAACTATCGAAATAAGTCGAAAAACAAAGGAAATTGAAGCAAATATAAGAAAATATTACTTTTTTAAGAAAAAATTAAAAATAAGAGGAATTTCTGTTGCATTGTCGAATTAGTCATTTAGAATAGAATTTAGAGAAGATAATATTTGTGATCATAATTGGATTTGAGGAGGAACCAAGCAGTGAACAAAATAAAAGTATGTGTTGTAGATGACAACAGAGAATTGGTAGGTCTTTTGGAAGAATATATTTCTTCCCAGGAGGATATGGAAATTGTAGGGGTTGCCCATAATGGCCAGGAATGTTTGGAAATGCTGGAAGACACAGACCCTGATGTCTTGCTTTTAGATATTATCATGCCTCATCTTGATGGTCTGGCGGTGCTTGAAAAACTCCGTGAAATGAAAAAAGGAATCATCCCAAATGTGATCATGCTGACAGCCTTCGGTCAGGAAGATGTTACGAAAAAAGCTGTAGAGCTTGGAGCATCCTACTTCATCCTGAAACCATTTGACATGGAGCATCTTGCAGGCCATATCCGCCAGGTAAGCGGCAAGGCGAAATCAGTAGCAAGAAAGCCTTCTTCCATCAATTACGGAAGGTCAAATGCTGAACAGAAGCCTAAGAATCTGGATGCCAGCATTACAAGCATCATTCATGAAATTGGTGTTCCTGCCCATATTAAAGGCTATATGTACCTGCGTGAAGCTATTTCAATGGTATACAACGATATTGAACTCCTTGGCTCGATCACAAAAGTACTCTACCCGGATATCGCGAAAAAATTCAATACAACGGCCAGCCGTGTAGAACGTGCGATCCGACATGCTATTGAGGTTGCGTGGAGCAGAGGTAACATCGACTCGATTTCTTCACTATTCGGCTATACAGTAAGCATGTCAAAAGCGAAGCCTACAAATTCCGAGTTCATTGCGATGGTTGCTGACAAGCTGCGTCTGGAGCATAAAGCTTCTTGAAAGAGTTAGACAAGATTTAGCTATTTTTTCATATTTCATAACGACATCTTACTTGATTTCGATAAAAGTCGAAATCAAGTAAGATGTTTTTATTTTTTTAGAGGGTGAAGGTTTGTCTATGGCATGTCTGCATATTATGATATATATTGTGACCGGAGATGACTAACAAATAAAAAAAACGCCCATAGGCGCCTTAAAAAAGTCAGTTCTCCTTATCCTTGTCAAGTTCGGCAAGTTTTTGCAAAAGGATATGCTGTGGCATATGCATGATCTGTTCAACTGGAACTCCTAATTTTTCTGAGAGTTTGATTGCCGTCTCGGCAGAAATATGAAGTGGTCTCATTGTTACTACCTCCAAATAAAAAGATGGGTGTGATGGTTTATGACTTTAATTTTAGCACATCGTGGCTATGCTGCTGAATATCCGGAAAATACAATGCTTGCTTTTAAAGAAGCCGAAAAGGCAGGTGCCGATGGACTTGAGCTTGATGTCCAGATGACGAAAGACGGTGAGCTGGTAGTCATACATGATGAAAAGGTCGATCGGACAACGGGTGGGACGGGATTGGTTAAGGATTATAATTATAAGGAATTAAGGAAATTGGATGCTCGTTTTAAGTTCACTAAGCTATCTGAAAAACAGCAGATTCCTGCTCTCGATGAAGTCCTTGAGTGGCTGGCAGGTACGGCTTTGAACTGCAATGTAGAACTTAAAAACACCATTATTCCATATGAAGGCATGGAAGAAAAAGTGATAAATATGATAAGGGATTATCAATTATCTGACAGGATCATTATTTCATCCTTTAATCATTATAGCATTGTACATAGCTATATGATGGCACCTGATATTGAAATTGCTCCTTTGCTTTCTGAAGGCTTATATATGCCCTGGGTTTACGCGCAATCAATCAGGGCAAAAGGTTTCCATCCTCATTGGAGAGCGGCGCCGGACGAAATCATCAAAGCGTCACTTGAAAGCGGGATTGAAGTGAGGCCATATACTGTCAATAATGATGCCGAACTGGATAGATTGTTCAGGGTAAATTGCAGTGCGGTCATCACAGATGACCCGGCAAAGGCGTTCCAAATAAGGGGAAATAAAAAACAGGCCTGAGAAACTCAAGGCCTGTTTTGCTTTTTATTGCTATCAGGTATACGGAAGAATGCCTGTACCTTATTCCTCTTACGGTCACGATGCAGAATGAAACCTGCGATGAATCCCAGTCCGGCCAGGAAAAAGATGAGTCCGGCCAGGAACTGAAGCCATAAATAGGGAAAGGGTGACTGCAAAATCCCGAAAACCATATCGCGCATCAGTTTTACACCCAAAGCAGCAATGACACCTGGTATCAGCATGACGATTAATGCTACAATCCTGATCATTTGGTAACCCCTCGTAATTTGTCCTCTTAAGAAAGTATACTTAACGGGCGGTTTTTCCGCAATATATGTTGCTCATGGTATATTATCCGCATAAAAGTTAAAAAACAAAGAAATTTGTCAGCCCATTCAAAAAGCATTACAATATATTTGAAAGAATTTGCAGACTATAAAATGCAATCCATGAAATATTTTTCCGACATGTGGTGGACAATTATGCAAAGAATAATGATTGTAGGTGCAGGTAAGGGTGGGACGGCCATCCTGGACATTTTTAAACAAACGGCCGATGTAGCCGCTGTGGTGGACATTAATCCGAATGCTCCTGGAATACTGGCTGCGAAGGAAGCTGGTATTCCAACCGGGACAGACTGGCAAGCATATATGTCCGATGAATTGGACATTGTCATTGAAGTGACCGGGGATGAAAAAGTTTTCCGTGAATTAAGAGATGCACGCAGTAAAAACACTGTGCTGATCCCAGGAAGTGTCGCCTTTCTCCTTGCTACCTTGTTAGAAGAAAAGGAAGAGTTGATCAAGACTCTCAGAAAAATTACATATGAACACGATTTAATCTTTAATTCCTCAGGAGATGGCATGGTCGTCATCAATACAGAGGGAACGGTAACTTTGTTCAATAAGAGCGCAGAAAAAATCATCGGGAACAAAAGGGAGCTTGCTGAAGGACGGCATGTACTTGAGATTATTCCGACCAGCAAACTTCCGAGAGTCCTCCATACGAGGAAGGTAGAGTCCAATCAGGAATTATTGCTGCCCAATGGGTCGAAGATCATCACGACAAGAATTCCGATCATTGATGAGAATGACCAGCTGATTGGTGCGTTTTCCGTCTTCAAGGATATTACAGATGTAGTCAATCTTGCGGAAGAAATAACAAACCTGAAAGAAATCCAAACGATGCTCCAGGCAATCATTCATTCCAGTGATGAGGCGATATCCGTAGTAGATGAAGATGGCCGGGGCATTATGATTAATCCTGCCTACACTAGAATAACCGGGCTAAAAGAAGAAGAAGTAATCGGACAGCCGGCAACTGCAGATATCTCCGAGGGAGAAAGCATGCATATGAAGGTTCTGAAGACAAGAAGGCCTGTTCGCGGAGCTGCCATGAGGGTTGGTCCGAATAAAAAGGAAGTAGTCGTGAATGTAGCCCCAATCATTGTGGATGGGAAACTGAAGGGCAGTGTCGGGGTCATCCATGATATGTCTGAGATCCAGAGTCTGAACAGGGAACTCAATCGCGCAAGGCAAATCATCAGGACCCTTGAAGCGAAATATTCGTTTGAGGATATAATCGGCCAATCGGAAGAAATGACGATTCCGATTGAACAGGCGAAGCTTGGTGCGAAAACACCTGCCACTGTCCTCCTCCGGGGCGAGTCAGGTACAGGAAAGGAGCTTTTTGCCCATGCGATCCACAATGCCAGTGACCGCAAGTTCAACAAGTTCATTCGCGTAAATTGTGCCGCTATTTCTGAGTCGCTGCTGGAAAGTGAACTTTTTGGTTATGAAGAAGGGGCTTTCTCAGGTGCTAAAAGAGGCGGGAAACGCGGTTTCTTTGAAGAAGCCAATAACGGAAGCATCTTTCTTGATGAAATCGGTGAGTTGCCGGCAAATACACAGGCTAAGTTGCTTCGGGTCCTGCAGGAAAGGGAAATTGTCCGTGTTGGAGGCACGAAACCGGTGCCAATCAATGTCCGGGTCATCGCTGCAACCAATATGAATCTTGAAAAAGGGATAGCGAATGGCAGTTTTAGGGAAGATTTATACTATCGTCTGAACAGAATGCCGATCCATATACCTCCTCTCAGGAGAAGGAAAGATGATATTCCGCTGCTTTGCGAAAGGCTGATCCGAAAAATTAATCAGGACTATGGACGAAATGTTGATGGTGTCTCTGATGAGGCCATCAAGAAACTAATGCAATATGACTGGCCAGGGAATGTCAGGGAACTGGAGAATGTGTTGGGCAGAGCGATCATCTTCCTTAATTACAACGAAACAATCATCCAGGAAGAACATCTACCGGAACTCCAGAATAGCCAGGCGAAGGAAAAGGAAGATGACTATGGCCAAACAATCCGTTCAGAGACTCTGGCGGTCCAGTTGGAAAGATACGAAGCAAAAGTAATAAGATCTACCCTTAATGCGGTGAATGGCAATAAAACAGCTGCTTCTAAATTACTGGGCATCTCTGTAAGGAATCTGTATTATAAACTCGAAAAATATGGTATTGAAATGAATGGCATGCAATAAATTTCATACCATGCAATTTATTGCATAATACTTTTCGGGAAAAGTAAAGCGTTTTCACGATTTTTTGTTGGCACGCTTCTTGCATATATAATAACGGGTGATGCGCAAAAGAAAGGGTTGACTCAACACATGAAACTTGACTCACTAATCAGCATGGCATCCCAAAATGGCAGGAAAACCATTGCTGTGGCAGCAGCAGAGGATACAGAGATATTAGAAGCGGTTGCCGAGGCTGTTAAGAGGAACCTGGCCGATTTCCTTCTTTATGGAGATGAAGAGGAAATCAAAAGGATCATTGCCGTACAGCATCCTGAACTAGCAAGTCATAAAGGGATTGAAATTATCTCTGCACCTAATAATAATTTGGCCGCAGAGATGGCAGTGAAAGCTGTCACTTCGAATGAAGCACAGGTAGTGATGAAGGGGAATATCCCGACGGCGGCAATCCTGAAGGCTGTCCTGAATAAGGAGTATGGCCTCAGAACGGGTGCGGTATTATCCCATGTAGCAGTGTTTGAAGTGCCGGGATATGATCGCTACACAATCGTTACCGATGCTGCGATGAATATAGCGCCGGATCTTGAACAAAAAGCGCAAATCATAAAAAATGCCGTCCGGGTAGCTCATTCAATCGGTATTGATATGCCAAAAGTAGCACCACTTGCAGCGGTGGAAGTAGTCAATCCCGCCATGCAGGCCACACTTGATGCAGCAGCATTGACGGTCATGAATCAAAGAGGGCAAATTTCCGGTTGTATTGTGGACGGCCCGCTCGCGCTTGATAACGCGGTTTCACAGCTGGCTGCAGAGCACAAGGGAATCAAGAGTGATGTTGCAGGGAAAGCTGATATCCTTTTAGTCCCTGCGATCGAAGTCGGCAATGTACTTTATAAATCATTAGTTTATTTTGCCAATGCAAAAGTTGGCGCAGTCATATCAGGGGCGAAAGCTCCAATCGTGTTAACATCCAGGGCAGATACAGCCGAAAGCAAGCTTTATTCTCTTGCGCTGGCGTTATGCTCTGCTGAAAAATAACCTACATAAATCAGAGGGGGAACTAGAAATGGAAATTTTCAAGTATCTTGAACAGTATGATTATGAGCAGGTAGTGTTTTGCCAGGATAAGCAATCAGGTTTGAAAGCGATTATCGCAATCCATGATACAACTTTAGGGCCAGCTTTGGGCGGTACCCGTATGTGGACTTACGCTTCAGAAGAAGCAGCGATCGAAGATGCTCTTAGACTGGCAAAGGGCATGACTTATAAGAATGCGGCAGCCGGCCTCAACCTTGGCGGTGGAAAAACGGTCATCATCGGCGACCCTCGCAAGGACAAGAACGAAGAAATGTTCCGTGCCTTTGGCCGTTATATCCAGGGATTGAATGGCAGATACATCACTGCTGAAGATGTTGGTACAACCGTGGCTGACATGGACCTTATCCATGAAGAAACAGACTATGTAACAGGTATTTCACCAGCATTCGGTTCATCAGGCAATCCATCACCAGTAACTGCTTACGGAGTATACAGAGGAATGAAGGCAGCTGCGAAGGAAGCATTCGGCACTGATTCACTTGAAGGTAAGACGATCGCCGTCCAGGGTGTAGGGAATGTCGCATATAATCTATGCCGCCACCTTCATGAAGAAGGCGCTCAGCTGATCGTGACTGACATCAATAAAGAAGCAGTCCAGAGAGCGGTTGAGGAATTCGGGGCAAAGGCAGTTGAACCAGATGAGATCTATAGTGTTGACTGTGATATATATGCTCCTTGTGCATTAGGCGCGGTCATCAATGATGAAACGATTCCTCAAATTAAGGCAAAGGTTATTGCCGGTGCAGCAAATAACCAGTTGAAGGATACCAAGCATGGCGACATCATCCACGAAATGGGCATTGTTTACGCTCCGGATTATGTCATCAACGCAGGCGGAGTAATCAACGTAGCGGATGAGCTGTATGGCTACAATGCGGAGAGAGCAATGAAAAAGGTTGAAACGATTTATAACAATATTGAAAAAGTTATTGAAATTGCCAAGAGGGACGGTATCCCTACGTATAAAGCGGCAGACCGTATGGCAGAAGAACGCATTGAGAGAATGCGCAATTCCCGCAGCCAGTTCCTGCAAAACGGCCACCATATCTTAAGCCGCCGCTAATCCGGGGGTTTTCAAGGAATGTTCTTTTCTCCATCTGTGTGAATATCAGCATGATTTCTGCGATGCGAAAAAAAGAAAACATGCCTTAATCAAAAATGATTTGCAGAGTGCGCTGAATCGACCCTTCGGCGCCTCTGCTGTTTCCTAAATGCTACTGACATTACGGATTGGAACCAGCCCGTAAGCAAATTGGAGGTTTAACTGTGCAACAAACAGAACATCGGATTCTAGTCATTAATCCAGGATCTACATCAACGAAAATAGGTGTTTTTGATAACGAAGTATCGATTTTCGAAAAAACAATCCGGCATGATTCAGCTGTCATCAACTCCTATGAAACCATCATCGATCAATACGAATTCAGGAAGAATACGATACTTGAAACGCTTGATACCGAAGGCATCAACATTTCAAAATTGAGTGCTGTTTGTGGGCGCGGCGGTCTTTTACGGCCAATTGAAGGCGGAACATATGCAGTTAACAATAAGATGCTTGAAGACCTGCGGGCAGGTTACTCTGGCCAGCACGCATCAAATCTGGGCGGTATATTGGCTTATGAAATCGCTTCAGGCTTGAACATTCCTTCATTTATTGTAGACCCGGTCGTGGTCGATGAACTTGACCCGATCGCACGAGTTTCAGGGTTCTCGCTGATTGAACGGAAGAGCATTTTCCATGCTCTGAACCAGAAGGCGGTTGCGCGAAGGGTTGCCAGAGAGCTTGGCCAGAAGTATGAAGAGCTTAACCTCATCATTACCCATCTTGGCGGAGGTATCACTGTAGGAGCCCATAAAAGGGGCAGGGTTGTTGATGTGAACAATGGTCTGCATGGTGATGGTCCATTCAGTCCCGAACGCGCAGGCACAGTACCTGCTGGAGACCTGGTTCAGCTATGCTTCTCAGGAGATTTCTTCCGGGATGAAGTCATGAAAAAGCTTGTCGGCCAGGGAGGTCTTGTTGGCTACCTGGGCACGAATGATGCTGTCAAGGTCGAAAAGATGATCAAGCAGGGGAATGAAAAAGCGAAGCTTGTATATGACGCGATGGCATATCAGGTAGCCAAAGAAATCGGTTCTGCCAGCGCGGTCCTATCAGGAAAAGTAGACGCAATCGTCCTTACAGGCGGACTTGCGTACGGCAAAGAGTTCGTACAGGAAATTTCAGAACGGATCAACTGGATCGCAGACGTAATCGTCCATCCCGGTGAAAACGAATTGCAGGCCCTTGCAGAGGGAGCTCTTCGAATTTTACGGAACGAGGAAGATGTAAAGGAATATCCTGGCCGATAATCATGCATGGCTGAAGTTGAACAAAATTAGTTGATTTATATAGAGGAGGGATTCAGATGGCTCAAGAATATGATTTAGTCATTCTCGGAGGCGGTACAGGAGGATACGTAGCAGCAATCAGGGCTTCTCAGCTTGGGTTGAAAACTGCCATCGTTGAAAAGGGTAAGCTGGGTGGTACATGCCTTCATAAAGGCTGTATTCCAAGCAAGGCTTTACTAAGAAGTGCTGAAGTGTATGCAACTGCAAAGAAAAGTGAAAACTTCGGGATAACAGTTGGCGAGGTTGCGGTGAATTTCACCAAGGTGCAGGAAAGGAAAGAGAAGATTGTCGAGCAGCTCCATAAAGGAGTCCAGCACCTGATGAAACAGGGGAAAATCGATGTCTATGAAGGTTTGGGAAGAATCCTGGGGCCTTCTATTTTCTCACCTATGCCGGGTACGATTTCTGTAGAAATGAACAATGGCGAAGAAAACGAGATGCTAATCCCTAAAAATGTGATTGTAGCGACAGGGTCACGTCCAAGGACTCTGCCAGGGCTTGAAGCAGACGGCCAATATGTCATGACCTCTGATGAAGCACTTATCATGGAAGATCTTCCAAAGTCGATCATCATCGTTGGCGGAGGCGTCATTGGGATTGAGTGGGCTTCCATGCTTGCTGATTTCGGAACAGAAGTTACAGTCATTGAGTATGCTGATCGAATTGTCCCAACAGAAGACAAGGAAGTTTCAAGAGAGATGCAGCGCGCGATGAAGAAAAAGGGCGTGAAAATCATTACAAGCGCCAAAGTATTATCTGAGACACTTCAAAAAGGTGATGGAGTCACGATCAGTGCCGAGGTTAAAGGTGAAACGAAAGAATTCACCGCTGAAAAATTACTGGTCTCTGTTGGACGCCAGGCTAATGTTGAAGGAATTGGACTTGAGAATACAGAAATCCAGCTTGAAAGAGGCTTCATCCAGACAAACGAATTTTTCCAGACGAAGGAATCCCATATTTATGCGATTGGTGATGTCATTGGCGGACTACAGCTTGCGCACGTAGCATCTCATGAAGGGATTGTAGCTGTCGAGCATATTGCCGGGGAAAATCCTCATCCAATCGATTATACGCTAGTCTCTAAATGCATCTACAGCTCTCCAGAAGCTGCGAGCGTCGGTCTGACAGAGGATGAAGCAAAAGAAAAAGGCTTTGAAGTAAAGACTGGGAAATTCTCTTTTAAAGCAATTGGCAAGGCACTTGTTTATGGCGAATCTGACGGTTTTGTAAAAATTGTGGCTGATAAAGAAACGGATGATATTCTTGGAGTCCATATGATCGGGCCGCATGTTACTGACATGATCTCAGAAGCTGGCCTGGCAAAAGTTCTTGATGCAACTCCGTGGGAAGTTGCCCATACAATCCATCCTCACCCAACGTTGTCAGAGGCAATCGGTGAAGCGGCCCTGGCTGTGGATGGAAAAGCAATCCATTCTTAATTTTTTTTTGGGACAGAAACTCTTTTCCGAGGAGAAGAGCTGTACGAACAAATGGGAGGTATAAAAATGGCAGAAAATCGTCACGCTGCACTTGGCTTAAGTGATGAAAAGGTTATGGAAATGTATGAAACAATGCTTTTGGCCCGCCGGCTGGATGAGCGGATGTGGCTTTTGAACCGTGCCGGGAAAATTCCTTTTGTGATTTCCTGTCAGGGGCAGGAAGCAGCACAGGTAGGAGCTGCCTTTGCACTTGATCGCGAGAAAGACTATGTGCTTCCTTATTACCGTGACATGGGTGTGGTCTTAACTTTTGGCATGACGGCAAAAGATTTGATGCTTTCAGGTTTTGCCAAAGCGGAAGACCCTAACTCTGGAGGCCGGCAGATGCCTGGACACTTTGGGCAGAAGAAAAACAGGATCGTAACAGGTTCTTCACCGGTAACAACACAGGTACCTCATGCTGTTGGAATCGCACTTGCAGGTAAAATGGAGAAGAAGGACTTAGTGACATTCGTTACCTTCGGAGAAGGATCTTCCAACCAGGGCGATTTCCACGAAGGAGCTAACTTTGCGGGAGTCCATAAGCTTCCTGTCATTTTCATGGTTGAAAACAATAAATATGCAATCTCGATACCATATGAAAGACAAGTCGCTGCCGAAAAAGTATCGGATCGTGCAATTGGTTATGGCATGCCAGGAGTCACTGTGGATGGAAATGATCCATTAGAAGTTTATAAAGTGGTAAAGGAAGCTGCTGACCGCGGACGCCTTGGTGAAGGACCAACTCTTGTCGAGGCAGTATCCTACCGTCTGACTCCACACTCATCAGATGATGACGATCGAAGCTACCGTGCGCCTGATGAAGTTGCACAGGCAAAGACGAAGGACCCTATCATTACCTTCGGCGCATATTTAAAGGAAAATGGCCTCATGAACGATGAGAGTGAAAAGGAAATCAACGATCGAATCATGAAGCTGGTCAATGAAGCAACAGATTATGCTGAAAATGCACCGTATGCAGAGCCAGAACATGCTTTGAAATACGTATATGCTGAAGAGTAAGGGGGAACGAAAATGGCGGTAATTTCTTATATAGATGCAGTGACATTGGCAATCAAAGAAGAGATGGAAAGAGACCCGAGAGTTTTTGTCCTCGGTGAAGACGTTGGTAAAAAAGGCGGGGTTTTCAAGGCTACGCAGGGCTTATACGAAAAGTTCGGGGAAGACAGGGTCATCGATGCACCGCTTGCGGAATCGGCGATTGCTGGTGTCGGAATCGGTGCGGCAATGTACGGCATGCGCCCGATTGCAGAGATGCAGTTCGCAGATTTCATCATGCCCGCTGTAAACCAGATCATCTCTGAGGCGGCAAGGATCCGTTATCGCTCAAACAATGACTGGAGCTGTCCGATGGTCATCCGTGCTCCTTATGGCGGAGGGGTCCATGGTGCACTTTACCACTCCCAGTCTGTTGAGGCCGTATTTGCGAACCAGCCTGGACTGAAAATCGTGATGCCTTCTACACCTTATGATGTTAAAGGTTTGTTGAAAGCTGCGATCAGGGATGAAGATCCGGTTTTGTTCTTTGAACACAAGCGCGCCTATCGATTGATCAAAGGCGAAGTTCCTGAGGACGATTATGTGCTACCAATCGGCAAAGCTGACGTAAAACGCGAGGGTGAAGATATCACCGTCATCACTTATGGCCTGGCAGTTCATTTTGCTCTTCAGGCAGCTGAAAGACTTGCGAAGGATGGAATTTCTGCTCACATTCTGGATCTTCGTACAGTATATCCATTGGACAAAGAAGCGATCATCGAAGCTGCATCCAAGACTGGAAAAGTCCTTCTTGTAACGGAAGACAATAAAGAAGGAAGCATCATGAGCGAAGTTTCTGCGATTATTGCTGAACACTGCTTATTCGAACTTGATGCACCGATCAAGAGGCTGGCTGGCCCGGATGTTCCTGCTATGCCGTACGCTCCTACTATGGAGAAATACTTCATGATCAACCCTGATAAAGTTGAAAAAGCAATGAGAGAGCTTGCTGAATTTTAACATAATCATATTGGAAATAGAGTGAATGGAGAAGGAGGGTCAACCTGTGGCGATCGAACAAATCAAAATGCCTCAATTAGGCGAGAGTGTTACAGAAGGAACAATCAGCAAATGGCTGGTTTCTGTAGGTGATAAAGTAAATAAATACGATCCGCTGGCCGAAGTCATGACTGACAAGGTAAATGCTGAAGTACCATCATCTTTTTCAGGAACAATCAAGGAATTGATTGCGAATGAAGGAGATACTTTTGCGGTTGGTGAAATCATTTGCACTATTGAAATAGAAGGCGGCAGCACCGAGGAAGCTCCAGCTGCAGAGAAACCTGCAGCAGAAGCTTCAACAGGTACTGCTGCACCAGCAGTATCCGGCAATGATGGAAACAGAGCAAGGTACTCACCGGCAGTACTGAAGCTTGCCCAAGAACATAATATCGACTTGACCATAGTTAATGGCACCGGGGCAGGCGGAAGGATTACCCGTAAAGATCTTCAGCAGATCATTCAATCCGGAAATATTCCTCAGCCGTCAGCCGAAGCACCTAAGGCTCAAGCTGCTGCACTGACAGAGGCTCCGGACAAGCCGGCTGCACCATCTCAGCCAACAGCATCAGCTCCGGAATCTCCTTCAGTACCAGTTGCTGCAGGTGATATCGAGATCCCAGTAACTGGAGTACGCAAGGCGATCGCTGCGAATATGCTGCGCAGCAAGCATGAAGCTCCGCATGCCTGGACAATGGTGGAAGTGGACGTTACAAACCTTGTAGAATACAGAAATGGTCTTAAGGATGATTTCAAGAAGAAAGAAGGCTTCAACCTTACTTTCTTTGCTTTCTTCGTTAAAGCTGTCGCACAGGCACTGAAAGAATTCCCGCAAGTCAATTCTATGTGGGCTGGCGACAAGATCATCCAGAAAAAAGATATCAATCTTTCAATTGCAGTAGCGACAGATGATGCCTTGTTCGTGCCTGTCATTAAAAATGCAGACGAAAAGACAATTAAAGGCATCGGCCGTGAAATCAATGAACTTGCCCAGAAGGTACGTACTGGCAAGCTTCGTTCCGAGGACATGCAAGGCGGAACCTTCACTGTCAACAACACAGGTTCCTTCGGTTCTGTCCAATCAATGGGAATCATCAATTACCCACAGGCTGCAATCCTTCAGGTCGAGTCAATCGTTAAGCGCCCTGTCGTAATGAACAATGGCATGATCGCGGTTCGCGATATGGTGAACCTGTGCCTGTCACTTGACCATCGTGTACTGGACGGCCTTGGTTGCGGACGTTTCCTTGCAAGGGTAAAAGAAATCCTGGAAAACACATCAAAAGAGACGACATCAATCTATTAATTCAATCTAGCTAAAGACGCCCAGAACCATTCTGGGCGTTTTCCTATACGGAGTTAGATCGTTAATGTCCCTTCGTTGCTAGAATAGCATTCGTATACTAAAATAAAAGTGGAATATAAAAATTAGAATTTTATCACAATTTCATGAAGGGGGGAAGGCTGTCTGAACTTCGGACAGTGAAGTATATGACAATAGAGAGTATGAAGGCTGCCTCGTTCAATGATGCATTTTTTGGGGACTGGCAAAAGAAAGCTGCTGCTTCATTAAAAGGAAAGCCGATTGAATCACTTTATACCAATACATATGAAGATATCATTCTTAAGCCGCTTTACACAAAAGAAGATTTCCCGGATCAATTGGCTGGAGCTCTTCCGGGTGAACCAGGCTACAGGCGCGGCATCCATCCATTCGGGTATCAATCTGAGTCATGGCATATCTCGAATCGCCTTTTTTACAAGGATTTGACGGAACTGAAAGAAAAAATGGACTCTGCATTAGCAAAAGGACAAAACGCGATTTCTTTTGAGGTAAAACCTGATTTGTTCCTTGATCCTCGTGGATTGGCCGAATTCTTCGCTTCTTATAAAAATGACTACCCTTTAAGTTTGAATGCAGGATTGCTTCAAACACCGCTTCTTGCTGCATTGTCAGTTTCCTGCAAGGAGGCAGGGGCTTCAAGTGAGGTTTCAGGTTTTGTCGCAGCGGATCCTGTTGCCGAAGCGAGCCTAAATGGGGGACTTCCGAAAGAGGAAAAGGAATTTTTTGCAGAATGGGCAAAGGTGCTGGAGGAAGCAGACCAGCAATTGCCACAATTAAAAACAGTGCTCGCCAATACCGTCCCTTATCATGACAGCGGAGCAAGTGCGGTTCAGGAACTTGCTGCCGGCATTTCCACCGGGGTATACCTGCTGCAGCAACTGCTTGACCAGGGCTGGGAATTGAAGAAAGCGTTGTCAAAATTCGTGTTCCACTTTGCGATAGGCTCGAACTTCTTCATGGAAACAGCCAAGCTCAGGGCTGCCAGGATTCTATGGAGTAAAATAGCGGAAGCATACGGTGCCGAACCAGGAGACCAGAAAATGGTTCTATCAGCTGAGACTTCAAGGTACACGAAAACGATCTTTGATCCATATGTAAACATGCTCAGGACTGGGAATGAGGCCTTTGCTGCAGTACTGGGAGGCATACAGTACCTGCACACTGGAAGCTTCGAGGAAGCAACAGGAACAGTTAGTGCCTTCTCTGAAAGGGTTGCCCGCAATACACAGCTGGTCCTTAAATCAGAGGCGCATCTCGAAAAAGTAGCCGACCCTGCAGGAGGATCGTGGTATATTGAATCGTTGACAAATGAACTGGCTGAAAAGGCGTGGAATCTTTTCCTTGAGCTGGATGGCATGGGAGGGATTTATGAGGCTCTGAGGTCCGGATGGCTCCAGGAACAGATTGCAAAGACGGCTGATGCCCGTGAACAGGATGTTTTTAAGAGGAAAAAGAGCATCATCGGGACAAATTTTTATGCCAATCTTTCGGAAGCTGTCAGCCAGCCTCTAGTTAAGGATAGAAAAAGCCAATATTTTGGAGGCACCCTTGCGGACAGTGTGAGAATGATTGAGTCAGGGGATTCTCTATTAAAAAGATTGGAAGAGATAGAACAAAGCTTCACGCCATTAGAATCCAAACGTTTATCACAACCATTTGAAAAACTGAGATTCAGGGCAAATGGACTTGAGAAAATGGGGCAGCGTCCGGTGGTTGGCTTAATCTGCCTGGATCAGCTGAAAAAGCACAAGCCAAGGGCGGATTTTATTTCGGGTCTTTTATCAGCGGGTGGCATTCATGCACTAAGGAGCGACGAAATCCATACAGTTCAGGAAGCGCTGGAATTCATCAAAGCATCGAGTGCAAAACAATTTATCATTTGCGGTGACCAGACTTCCTACAATTCATTCGGACCCGAGCTGGCGCTGGAAATCAAGAAAGAGTATGATGTAAAGCTTTATCTGGCAGGTATCCCAGAGGAAAGAGAAAGCGAATGGCACACTGCCGGAATCCAGAATTTCCTGCATGTAAGAAGCAATGCTTACCAGTCGCTATCATCGATCCTTCAAGAAATGGAGGCAGGCACCAATGCAAAAGCCTGATTTTACAAAAGTCACTTTATTTGCTGATGAGAAAAAGGAAGGCAAGGAGCAGGTTGACACTCATATAAAAGAAAAGCTCGAAGATTTGTTATTTGAGACAAATGAACAGATCAAAGTGAAGGCTGTATATACAAAAGAAGATGTGGAGTCTGTTAAGCATCTGGATGGTATGCCCGGTCTGCCGCCTTACACAAGGGGACCGTATCCAGCGATGTATGTAAACCGCCCATGGACGGTAAGACAGTATGCGGGATTTTCAACTGCTGAAGAAAGCAACGCATTCTACAGACGGAACCTTGCGATGGGACAAAAAGGTTTGTCTGTTGCCTTTGACCTTGCGACCCACAGGGGATACGATTCAGACCATCCTCGGGTGGAAGGTGATGTCGGCAAAGCCGGTGTCGCGATCGACTCCATCCTGGATATGAAAATCCTGTTTGATGGAATTCCGCTAGACCAGATGTCTGTGTCAATGACAATGAACGGAGCTGTCCTGCCGATCATGGCATTCTTTATAGTGACAGCCGAGGAACAGGGCGTGACGCAGGATCAATTATCCGGTACGATCCAGAATGATATCCTGAAGGAATACATGGTCAGGAACACCTATATTTACCCGCCGGAAATGTCAATGAAGATCATCGCTGATATTTTCGAATACACGTCCAAATACATGCCTAAATTCAATTCAATCAGTATTTCAGGCTATCATATGCAGGAAGCCGGAGCACCGGCGGATATTGAACTGGCATATACCCTGGCAGATGGCCTTGAATATGTGCGGACAGGCCTGAAAGCCGGCATTGATATCGATTCATTCGCTCCGAGATTAAGTTTCTTCTGGGCGATCGGCATGAACTATTTCATGGAAGTCGCCAAAATGAGGGCGGCGAGATTTATTTGGGCAAAAATGATCAAGACGTTCAATCCGAAAAACGAAAAGTCAATGGCTTTGAGGACACATTCACAGACATCTGGATGGAGCCTGACCGAGCAGGATCCATATAATAACGTAATCCGTACATTGGTGGAGGCACATGCCGCTGCGATGGGCCATACACAATCCTTGCACACCAACGCACTTGATGAAGCAATCGCGCTGCCAACGGATTTTTCTGCCCGTATTGCCCGCAACACACAATTGTTTTTGCAGGAAGAGACCGGGATAACAAAAGTGATTGATCCATGGGCAGGAAGCAATTATGTAGAAAGCCTGACAGACGCACTGATTGAGAGAGCCTGGGAGCATATTGAAGAGATTGAAAGTCTTGGCGGGATGGCCAAGGCAATCGAAACGGGTTTGCCTAAGATGCGCATTGAAGAAGCAGCTGCAAGACGCCAGGCTCAAATTGACTCTGGTAAGGAAACAATTATCGGGGTGAATAAATACAGGCTTGAACAGGAGGATCCTCTTGAAATACTAGATATTGATAACTCCGCTGTTCGCGCGAAACAGATTGAAAGGCTCAAGCAGTTAAAAGAAAATCGTGATGATGAAAAAGTAGAATCCGCTTTGAATGATCTGGCTGCTGTGGCTGAAACTGGAGAAGGCAATCTTCTCGAGTATGCAGTAAGGGCAGCACGGGCAAGGGCGACACTGGGAGAGATTTCAGATGCCATCGAAAAAGCGGCAGGAAGGCATAAAGCAGTGATTCGGTCAGTTAGCGGGGTATACAGTGCAGCCTTCACGAATGAAGAAGAAATTTCCGAAGTACAGCAAATGACGGCAGAGTTCCTCGAAAATGAAGGACGCAGACCGCGAATCATGATTGCAAAGATGGGTCAGGATGGCCATGACCGGGGGGCTAAAGTCATTTCAACCGCTTTTGCAGACTTAGGCTTTGATGTCGATATCGGGCCGCTTTTCCAGACACCGGAAGAAACAGCCATCCAGGCAGTGGAAAACGATGTTCACGCCATTGGGATCAGCTCTCTGGCAGCTGGGCATAAAACGCTATTGCCACAGCTTGTAAATGAGCTGAAAAAGCTTGGACGTGATGACATTGTCGTCATCGTTGGCGGAGTCATCCCTGCCCAGGACTACCAGTTTTTATATGATAATGGAGCCAGCGCGATTTTTGGGCCGGGAACTATCATTCCGGTTGCAGCCCAAAAAGTGTTGCGGACCATCTATGAGCGCCTGGGCTACGAGGAAGTGTCCCGCTAATGAAGGACGAAAAAAAGCCTGAATGGTTTGACCCGGGGAAGGCTGATTCCTTTTCAAGCACCGTGAAGCCGGGAGTATCAGGGAATGGTCATGGTAATGAACTTCCTGCAAAAGCAGGACGTTTCATAAAAAAAACAGCAGCACGTAAAATAGATCCTGATTCTCTGGCGGCTGAAATCATGGATGGGAACAGGACGGCACTGGCAAAAGGAATCACCTTGATTGAAAGCAATGCGGAGCATGATTTTCAATACGCGCAATCTCTTTTGCAAAGCCTTCTTCCTCGATCAGGAAAATCCATCAGGATTGGCATCACAGGTGTACCGGGAGCTGGGAAGAGCACCTTTATCGAAAGCTTCGGCAGCTATCTGTGCGAGCTGGGACACAATGTTGCAGTACTCGCTGTGGATCCTACCTCAAGTTTGACGGGCGGAAGTATCCTGGGAGATAAGACTCGGATGGAAAAGCTTGCGAGAAATCCGCGGGCATTCATCCGTCCCTCTCCATCCGGAGGGAAACTTGGGGGTGTACACCGTAAAACGAGGGAAACGATGCTTGTCTGTGAAGCAGCAGGCTTTGATGTCATCCTGGTTGAAACGGTCGGTGTCGGACAGAGCGAAGTCATAGTCAGGGATATGGTCGATTTCTTCATGCTGCTTGTCCTCACGGGTGCAGGTGACGAACTCCAGGGCATGAAAAAAGGAATCATGGAACTTGCGGATTCCGTTATTGTCAATAAAGCAGATGGTCAAAATGAACAGGCTGCCAAAAAGACAAAAGAAGAATATAATAGGATTCTTCATTTCCTGCAGCCGGCAACGAAGGGTTGGCAAACGACCGCTTTAACGAGTTCTGCGCTGTATGATAAAGGGAACGACGAGATATGGAAAATGATTTCTGACTTCTCGAGCCTTACAAAGAAAAGCGGGATTTTTGAGATGAGAAGAAGGTCGCAGACTAAGGAGTGGCTGAATGATCTGATCATCGACCAGCTTCAGATGAATTTTTTTCAGCACTCAGCAATCAAAAGTTTGCTGCCGAAAATAGAAAATGAAGTGATTTCAGGAAACAGGCCAGTCGCCTCTGGAGTCGATGAGTTATTCAAGGCCTTTTTCGAAGCGAAAAAATAAGCTGTCCAATGTGGACAGCTTATTGATTTTCATCAAAAAAAAGCGGACAACGGAATATGCCGTTGTCCTTCATCTAGGGAGTTTAGGGGTATGGATCTAGCTGTATTGTTACCTTTCCCGGATTTCCTCTCAGTTAAACATACTTTGAAAAATTTATTTTAATTGGTATCATTATTTATGTACTATTTAATTCCGAGCAGAGGAGAGATTGATCAATGAGCATGGATTTTAATTTTTTCATGAATGATGTAGTCCGCCAGGCACGCCAGGAAATCTCGGCAGCTGGATATACAGAACTGACCACTAGTGAAGAAGTAGAAGAGGCTTTGGCTAAAGAGGGTACGACACTTGTAATGGTGAATTCCGTTTGTGGATGTGCCGGGGGCATCGCCCGTCCAGCGGCAGCGCATTCTCTTCACTACGATAAGCGCCCTGACCAACTTGTTACAGTTTTTGCAGGCCAGGATAAGGAAGCTACTGAAAAGGCTCGGAGTTATTTCACAGGATTTCCGCCTTCATCTCCTTCCTTTGCGCTTTTGAAGGATGGAAAGCTTTGCAGGATGATCGAGCGCCACGAAATCGAAGGCCACGATCCAATGCAGGTAGTGAATAAACTTCAGGATGCGTTCGAAGAATATTGCGAAGAAGTTTAATTTTTGGTTAGAATCCCATACTAAATGGGGTTCTTTTTTATTTTATTAGAATTATATTTAAAAATCATATTGCATAAATATAAGGATGTGTTAAAATGCATTATGTTGAATATTTATTATCAATTGTTTCTGCTTGAAAAAGTAATGAGTTTCGATAATAATATATTTATTATTTTAAAAAATAAGAAATTTTCGAAAAAATTATAGGAGGAAAACAAGTGAAAAAGTCATTATCTATTCTTATGATTACGATTTTAATGGTGGGAGTTTTAGCTGCATGCGGTACCGCTACTGAAGAAAAAGAAAACGCAGGCGGAAATGGTGAAGAAAAGAAAGTTCTAACAATGGGAACTTCAGCTGACTACCCGCCATTTGAATACGTCGAAACAGCCAAAAGCGATGAAATTATCGGTTTCGATGTTGATCTCGCGAACCTGATCGCAAATGAATTAGGATACGAAGTAGAAATCAAGGACATGGACTTCAATGGATTGATCGGTGCTATCCAGGCTGACCGTGTCGACTTTGTCATGGCAGGTATGACTCCAACAGAAGAACGTAAAGAGAGCGTCGACTTTTCCGATGTGTATTACACAGCGAAGCATATGATCGTCTCAGCAAAAGACAGCAACATAAAGTCAATTGAAGACCTTGAAGGCAAAACAGTTGGCGTTCAGCTTTCTTCAATCCAGGAAGGCAAAGCAGAAGAAATCGGAAAAACAGTGAAAATCAAAGTTGAAAAACGCACAAGAATTCCTGAACTGGTACAGGAAATCAAGGCTGGACGCATTGACGCAGCAATCATCGAGGATACAGTTGCAGAAGGATACTTCAAGAACAATCCTGATCTTGCAGGTTTCACAATCGAAGACGGAAATGAAGAAGAAGCCGGTTCAGCAATCGCATTCCCTAAAGGAAGCAAGCTTACTGAAGAGTTCAACAAAGTCCTTAAAGAAAAAATGGAAAATGGCGAAGTAGAAAAGCTGGTTATTAAATGGTTTGGCGGAGAAAAGTAAAATGGAAACTGGGCGTTCAGAGTGCATTTGACTTCTGGGCGCCTTTCTCCTTCATGAAATAAAAAGAGAGGGCTGTTACGATTATGAATCTCGATTTTACCGCCATACTTCCTTCAATGCCATATATATTGAAGGGAATTGGCGTCACACTAAAAATAGTATTGGTTGCAGGCCTTCTTGGCTTTGCGTTTGGTATCATTCTTGCAATTTTTAAAATCAGCAAATTTAAAGCACTCAACTGGTTTGCTGATATTTATACATCGATTTTCCGCGGAACACCGCTTATTTTGCAGCTTATGATCATTTATTACGGAGCCCCGCAGATTATTGGCTTTGAGATTTCATCTTACACTGCAGCAGTTGCGTCTTTTTCTTTGAATTCTGCAGCATACATTTCTGAAATCATCCGTGCCGGAATTTTGGCGGTTGATAAAGGTCAGAAGGAAGCTGCAATGGCTCTTGGTGTACCTGGGAATAGAATGATGAAGGATATCATCCTGCCTCAAGCAATGAAAAATATCCTCCCTGCATTGATGAATGAATTCATCACTCTTACAAAGGAATCTGCAATCGTTACAGTCATT
The DNA here is from genome assembly GCF_023714225.1 of Mesobacillus sp. MER 48. NCBI lineage: Bacteria > Bacillati > Bacillota > Bacilli > Caryophanales > Bacillaceae > Mesobacillus > Mesobacillus sp. MER 48. Next base: position 787,781 of record NZ_JAMAUR010000001.1, on the reverse strand, counting down.
GCCGTTGATGATATCATGCGAAGGGCGTATATTGTTGGCGGTGAGCAGTATAGATTTTTTGAGCCGTTCATTTTTGCCGGTCTCATCTACTATCTCATGGTCATCTCCTTAACATTCATCGGTAAGCTAGTTGAAAGGAGAATGAGACAAAGTGATTAAAGTACAAAATCTTAATAAATCATTTGGCAAGCTTGAAGTTCTAAAAGGAATCTCAACGACAATCGATAACGGGGAGGTCGTTGCCATCGTCGGGCCTTCAGGATCAGGGAAATCAACGTTCCTCCGCTGCCTGAATTTACTTGAGCAGCCGACTAGCGGACAAATCCTGATTGGCGCCGATGATGTTACTGATAAGAAAACGAACATTATGAAAGTCCGTGAAAATGTCGGCATGGTGTTCCAGCACTTTCATCTGTTCCCGCATATGACCGTTTTGCAAAACATTACCTATGCGCCGATAAAGGTTAAAGGTATGTCCAAGGCAGAAGCAGAAAAGCATGGTCTTGAACTTCTTAAAAAAGTGGGACTCTCTGAAAAAGCAAATGAATATCCGAACAGATTGTCTGGAGGGCAAAAGCAGCGTGTAGCAATCGCCCGGGCGCTGGCGATGAACCCTGAAGTCATGCTTTTCGATGAGCCTACTTCTGCACTGGATCCGGAAATGGTCAAAGAGGTGCTTGAGGTCATGAAGTCTCTGGCTCACACTGGCATGACGATGGCCATTGTCACACATGAAATGGGCTTTGCACGTGAAGTGGCTGACCGCGTTCTTTTCCTGGATGGCGGTGTACTGGTGGAAGATGCTCCTCCAGCAGAATTCTTCAGCAGTCCGAAAAGCAGCAGGGCAAAAGAGTTTCTTGAGAAAATGCTGTAAATCCCTGCGGCTTGCTTTTATAAACGATGACGTATCTGATAAACTATGGATGATCATATCTGAATGGTATGATCATTTTTTTATTTGGTTTGATGATCAGCAATGAGACTGAAAGGACTCGCTTTCGTTGATCCAGTAAAAGTTTGATTGATAGGAGAATATACGGTGAAATTCAGAATTGGTTATCGGACTTTAAAAACAGCACTTGGTACGGCGCTCTCCATCGTCGTTGCCCAGCTTTTTGGCTTCGAGAATTACGTTTCAGCAGGCATCCTGACCATCCTCTGTATCCAGGTGACAAAAAAGAGGTCGCTGCAGGCATCATGGCACCGGTTCCTCGCCTGCATCATTGCGATGGCCTTCTCAGCGGTGTTTTTTGAGGGCATTGCCTACCATCCGCTTGTGATTGGATTGCTGCTGTTGTTCTTCATCCCGACCGTCGTCATGTTCAGAGCAAAAGAGGGAGTGGTATCCAGCAGTGTCATCATCATGCATATCTACTCTGCTGGAAAAGTAACAGGTGCTCTTTTATTCAACGAATTGGGAATCATCACAATTGGAATAGGTGTAGCGTTGATCATGAACCTTTATATGCCAAGTGTCGATTACAAGCTGGAGCATTATCAAAGAGAAATCGAGGCCCAGTTCAAGAAAATTTTCAGCGAAATTGCCAATTACCTTAAAAATAATGATTCCAGCTGGGATGGAAGGGAACTGACGGAGACTGCCGTGCTGATTGAAAAAGCAAAAGGCCTGGCGATCCAGGATGTCGAAAACAATATTTTGAGAGATGAGAACTTGTATTATCAGTATTTTAAAATAAGAGAAAAGCAATTTGAAATAATCGAGCGGGTGCTGCCATCGATCACCTCGATCCCTCAGCATGTGGAGCAGGCTAATATGGTCGCGGGGTTTATCGAGGATCTGGCTAAAGGAATCCATCCGGGTAATACGGTATTATTTTACCTGGAAAAATTGTTGAGGATGAAATCCGTATTTGAGAATATGGAACTGCCGAAAACCAGGGAGGAATTCGAGGCGAGGGCTGCCCTGCTTCATTTCGTCAATGAAATGGAACAGTTCCTTTTGTTGAAACGATCATTTAAAGGCCTGAATACTGGCAAGGATAAAAGTCAGCCTGCCGCGGCAAACTAACGGAAAAAGACGACGGAGGGATTAGCATGCCGGTGTTTATCTCCATGCTTCTAGCAGTTTTCATCTTTTCGCCTGTCTGGCCGCTGGGAACAAATCCGCTGCCGGGGGACCCATTTGTGATTGTGAATAAAAAAACGAACGAGGTCGCATTGATCAATGAGAACAGAGTGCAGACAGTTGTCAGCGCGGCAACTGGGAAATCAGAGGACCTGACACCTGAAGGTCTTTTCACAGTAACAGTTAAAGCTCCTGACCCGTATTATCGCAAGAAGGATATTCCGGGAGGTGACCCTAAAAATCCGCTGGGCAGCAGATGGATTGGGTTTGACGCTGAGAACACAGATGGCCGAACATATGGAATTCATGGAACGAATGACCCGGCAAGTATCGGCAAAAAAGTTTCCGGAGGGTGTATAAGGCTGCAGAACGAGGCAGTCGAATCACTATATGATTACATACCATTAGGCACAAAGATCCTCATTACATCATCACAGAAAAGCTTCATAGAACTGGGGCAGGAGCACGGCGCCATCAGTAAATAAAATAAAGGGCTGCCAGCTGGCAGCCCTTTGCTTATTTTATATACATTATAGGAAAGTAGCTAATCCCATTAGAAGGGTTGAAGCTAGCATAGTAAAAAGCATGACATATACTACGACCTTTCTGATATTCGGCTTTCGCATTAAAGAGATCCCCCTTCCAAAGCTTCAAATTCTATCTCTATTATTTTACATCCCCAGAACCATTTCAACAACCCTTTTAGTGGAAGCATTTAGACACGGTATAAAAGTATTATGTCAATCATAATGCAGAAATTACTATTTAAATAAGGAGGATTTGTGACATTTTTGTCGAATAATATAACAGTTAAATATATTTAAATAATATTTGGAGGGGATTACATGATTAAAAAGGTCGACCATATCGGCATTGCTGTCAAATCTATTGAGCATGCCCTCCCATTTTATACAGATGTGCTGAAACTGCCATTACTGGGGATCGAGGAAGTAGACAGCGAAATGGTGAAAGTGGCTTTCCTGAAAGCCGGAGAAACGAAGCTTGAGCTTCTTGAGCCTCTATCGGAGGAAAGCGCAATCGCACGTTTTATTGAAAAGCGTGGAGAAGGAATTCACCATGTTGCACTTGGTGTGGAATCAATCGAGGAAAGAATCAGAGATATGAAGGAAAGCGGAATCAAGATGATACAGGATGTTCCGAAAAAAGGTGCTGGGGGAGCGCTTGTAGCATTCATGCACCCGAAATCTACCGGCAGCATTTTATACGAACTTTGCGAGAAAAACAGGGAGGCTGAATAAAATGCCAGACATCTATGAAAAAATCAATGAACTATATGATAGACGCAGGGAAATTGAATTGGGCGGCGGCGACGACCGGATTGAAAAGCAGCATGAAAAAGGCAAGCTGACAGCTCGTGAACGAATTGAACTTCTTGTCGATCCAGGAAGTTTTGTGGAATTGAATCCTTTTATTCAGCATCGGAGCACTGACTTTGGGCTTGAGAATCAGAAGGGTCCCGGAGATGGAGTGGTAACCGGTTATGGAAAAGTGAATGGCAGGCCTATCTATCTGTTTTCACAGGATTTCACCGTGTTTGGCGGAGCTTTGGGTGAAATGCATGCAAAGAAAATCGCCAATGTCATGGATCTGGCAGCCAAGAATGGTGCTCCCTTTGTCGGACTGAATGATTCCGGCGGGGCAAGAATCCAAGAGGGTGTTGTTTCTCTTGATGGGTACGGCCATATTTTCTACCGGAATTCGATTTATTCAGGGGTCATTCCGCAGATTTCTGTCATCATGGGACCATGCGCAGGGGGAGCCGTTTATTCACCGGCTATCACTGATTTTGTGTTCATGGTTGAAAAAACAAGTCAGATGTTCATCACCGGCCCTAAAGTAATTGAAACAGTTACGGGTGAAAAGATCTCCGCAGAAGATTTAGGCGGTGCAATCGTACATAATACAATCAGCGGCAACGCTCATTTCCATGGCCAGTCTGAAGAAGAAACATTGGGGCAGGTAAGATTGCTGCTGAGCTATCTGCCGCAAAGCTATGAAGAAAAGCCGCCGCGTCTTGAAGCGGATGAGCAGGATGATTACCGTCCGGACCTGACAGACGTGATTCCATTTGACGCTATCAGACCATATGATGTGCGCAAAGTAATCGAGCAGGTAGTGGATGCGGATTCGTTCCTGGAAATACAGAAGGACTTTGCCAAAAACATCGTGATTGGACTTGCAAGAATCAAAGGGGAGGTTGTCGGCCTAGTCTGCAACCAGCCAAAGGTGATGGCAGGAGGACTTGATATCGATTCTTCCGATAAAGCGTCTCGATTCATCAGATTCTGCGATTCATTCAATATCCCGATCATTACATTTGAAGATGTGACAGGATTTTTCCCTGGAATTAAGCAGGAGCATGGCGGCATCATCCGACACGGCGCAAAAATCCTCTACGCCTATTCAGAAGCGACTGTTCCTAAACTTACCGTAATTTTACGGAAAGCATATGGCGGCGCGTATGTTGCATTGAATAGTAAATCCATTGGGGCGGACCTTGTTTTTGCGTGGCCAAATGCCGAAATTGCAGTTATGGGGCCGCAGGGCGCCGCGAATATTATTTTTGCGAAGGAAATCCAGAACAGTGAAAATCCAGAACAGACAAGACAGCAAAAAATCGATGAGTATCGTGAAAAATTTGCGAATCCATATGTCGCTGCCAGCCAGGGCATGGTCGATGACGTCATTGATCCGCGTGACACACGAATCAAACTGATTCAGGCCCTTGAGATGCTTCGGACAAAGAAAGAAGATAGACCGGGCAAAAAGCATGGCAACATTCCGCTATAGGATTTAGGATTTGGTGTTGCCATTCAATTAGCGTTATACTCAAGTAGTATATACATAATTGGAGGTAGGCTTTGATGATTAACAACGAACGTTTATTGAATGAGTTTTTAGAGCTTGTCCAAATTGATTCTGAAACAAAGTATGAAACTGAAATCGCCCGCGTTCTCAAGCAAAAATTCGAGGATCTTGGGGTTGAAGTATTCGAAGATGATACGACAGCGCAAACGGGTCATGGTGCAGGAAATCTAATCTGCACATTGGAAGGGACAAAAGAAGGTGTTGATACCATCTACTTCACTTCCCACATGGATACAGTCGTACCCGCAAAGGGTGTAAAGCCATCCATCAAAGATGGTTATGTCGTAACAGATGGAACAACCATTCTTGGTGCGGATGACAAAACGGGACTTGCGGTCATGCTTGAAACAATCCGTGTCCTGAAAGAACAATCCATTCCTCATGGAACGATCCAGTTCATCATTACTGTCGGGGAAGAATCGGGACTTGTTGGTGCCAAGGCATTGGATTCTTCTCTGGTAAAAGCGAAATATGGATATGCACTCGACAGTGATGGCAAGGTAGGAAACATCATTGTCGCAGCTCCTACTCAGGCGAAAGTGTCGGCTGTCATCCATGGCAAAACCGCACACGCTGGTGTTGCTCCTGAAAAAGGTGTATCCGCAATCACAATTGCAGCCAAAGCAGTTGCCAGAATGCCGCTTGGCCGCATTGATGAAGAAACAACTGCAAACATTGGCCGTTTCCAGGGCGGAACACAGACAAACATCGTTGCCGACCGAGCAGAAATCCTTGCTGAAGCCCGTTCCCTTATCCCTGAAAAAATGGAAGCGCAAGTGGCGAAAATGAAGGAAGCATTCGAGTCAGCTGCGCAGGAAATGGGCGGAAAAGCAGAAGTTGATATCCAGGTCATGTATCCAGGCTTCAAATTCGGCGAAGGTGACCTGGTAGTCGAACTTGCTAAAAAAGCTGCCGCAAAAATCGGCAGAAGCTCTGAATTGCTTCACAGCGGCGGCGGAAGTGATGCAAACGTCATTGCTGGCTTTGGTATTCCGACAGTCAACCTTGCTGTAGGATATGAAGAAATCCACACAACGAATGAAAGAATGCCAATCGAAGAGCTGGAGAAGCTTGCCGAAATGGTCATCGCTTTGATTCAAGAAGTAGCAGCACAATAAACCAAAGGGCTTCCCTGCAGGGGGAAGCCCTTTTTTATACGAAAATACAGTGTTTAATAGACAATTTGAAGAATGGCGATAGGCAAAATGTCCAAGAACAGAGCTTTAATAGACATTTCAGGGAAAGCGGCAGTCAAAATGTCCAAGAACAGAGTTTTAATAGACATTTTAGAGAGAAATGATGATTAAAATGTCCAAGAAACCAGTCTTAATAGACATTTTGGGGAAAAGCTGCAGTCAAAATGTCCAAGTAATGTGTTTTTTAGACATTTCAAGGAGTAGTAATCGGCTAAATGTCCATATCCCCTTACTCATTTTTCATTAGTTCTAAAGATCGAACTGAAGAATCCGATATAATACTTGAAATGATCGACCTGATCAATCACCATGAACCCATTTTTAAAATCTATTATTACATAGGGATAGAACTATAAATAAAGGAAGTGTACTCCAATGGCTGAAAGTACTAAGACGGTTGTGTTCCAGGCAGGGAATGAAGAATATGCTTTTCCGATTCTTTTCGTCATATCGATTGAAAAAATGGAAGGGATGACTGCGATCCCCCATATGCCTGATTATGTCACCGGAATTACGAAGGTAAGGGGAGATCTAATTCCAGTTATAGATTTGGAAAAGGTCCTCTATAATCGGGATATTCAGGCGGACGACAAGACGAGACTGATTGTACTGGAGACATCGGATATCTCGTTGGGAGTCCTGGTCAGGGATGCGAAGGAAATCCTTGAGATACCTCAGGAGAATTTAAAACAACCAGGTCTGATCGCATATCAAAATACTAAATTCATCACAGGCATCGCCAATTTTGAGAAACGGATGATCATGGTCATTGATCCAGAAACCTTGATCCAGTCACTCGAGGGAATCAAAGAGATTAAGGACTATATGAAAAATCAAAAACAGGAATTACATAACTAGTGTGATATAAAAACAAGCTGACCCCACGCGGGTCAGCTTGTTTTAGTTATAGTTTGAAACTGGAGAATGACTTTCTCAGGTTCTCGGCCATGCTGGACAATTTGCTGGATGATTCCAACAGTTCTTGCATGGTTGCGTTTTGTTCCTCTGTTGTAGCTGCTACCTGCTCGAGGAATTGCGCAGACTTTGAAGATGCAGTGATGACCTCGGTCGCAGACTGCGCCATGAATTCAATCTTTTCATTCGCACTCGTGACAGCACTGCTGACAGTGTCTCCCTTCAAGCTGACTTCCTCGATTGATTGAGCTATTTCTGTGAAGGTGGCCGCAACTTTCTCAACAAGTTCATTGCCTTTTTGGACGGTCACCTGGCTTTCATCCATGACATTTACGGCCAGGTTCGTTTCTTTTCCAGTTTGTTCAAGGATTGTGCGGATGCTGTCTGCCGCTCCAGCTGATTGTTCTGCAAGTTTGCGCACTTCCTGGGCCACCACACCGAAGCCTTTCCCATGCTCCCCGGCTCTTGCCGCTTCAATCGCTGCATTCAATGCCAATAAATTTGTCTGGTTTGATATATCAGTGATAATTTCAATGATTCGATGAATTTCCTGAGAATTGTTTTTCAGGGAGTGAATCACTTTGGCCAGTTCTGTTACTTTTCCATTGATTTCATCCATTTGTTCCGTCACATTGATAGCATATAGTTTTCCCTGTTCAATCTTTTGCTTCGTATCTGAAGTCGTTTGCAGGGTCTCCTGCATTGATCCAGTAACTTCGATTAATTGTGAAGACACATTTTCGACTGCTTCATTGGTGCGTTCCGAAATCTTAACCTGCTCATCTGAGGCAGAGGCAACCTGCATGATTGATGTCGTAATTTCATTGTTTGCTTCTGTGGTGGCCTCCGCATTTTCCTTTAGATTTCTCGACATTTCATTTACCTGGTCAGATGACAAAAGTATGCTGGAAATGGAAGCTTTAAGGTTACCGGATAATTGATTCATTGCTTGGATGATCTGGCCGACTTCGTCCTTGTTCTTTGCCTGCAGCGCTTTTACATTCAGTTCCCCGGCTGCGAGCTTCTTGCAGTAAGCAACAACATCCTTAAGATTTTTGCTGATGCTGCGGGAGACAAAGTACATTGCCACAGAAGAGATGATAAAGGCGATGATGATAAGGATGAAAGTATTACGGATCATGGAAGCAATTGAAGAATGAGTTTCATTCATGATTGTCGTCCTGTCATCCAGGATTGCCGTCTGTAACTGGTTTAATTTCTCGATATTCATATCCCTGATGGTTTCAGCTTTGTTCGCAAGACTGATTTGGGTGAAGATATCAACCTGTTCTCCGTTTTGCCTAAATTCATCCACAGTCTTTAAAATTTCATCAGACCAGATTTTGTCCATATGCTTATCTGTTTTGACGATTGCCTCGAATAGCGTTTGTGCATTTTCCGTTTTCACATTTGCTTTCAGTTTTTCAGCTGAGGCATCAAACTGTTCCGCTTCTTTTTTATAAAGTGTAAGAAGCTCTGGTTTTGGTTCGGTTATGTAGTCAGTAATAATAATGTATTTCTGGCGAAAAGTGGCCCCCATTTCGCTGATCATGATAGCGTAATCACTTTTCTCCTCTGCAAGGTCGATCGCATCTTGTAGGTTGCTCAAAACACTGGACAAATAAATAAAGCTGCCCAGGAAAATGACCATGATAAATGCGAAAACGCTTGCATACTTTCTGCCAATGGACCAATGCTGCATAAAAACTCCCCCGTCTTTGTATATCTATTTATTGATTTTATCGGGTTTCCCAGCGGAATCTTTAATCTTTTCCATTTTATCTTCACATAAAATTCACATTTGCCATCCAAACTTCGATTAAGTATATGATCGCTATTTTTGATAAACTAGAAGGGAACGTATATTTGGGAAGTGGCTGATATGAAAGAGATGTATCCAAAAAAGGGCAGAGTCATTTTACATGTTGATATGAACAGTTTCTATGCTTCCGTAGAAATGGCTTATGATTCTGAACTGAAGGGAAAACCCCTGGCCATTGCAGGCAACCCTGAGGAACGGCGGGGAATCATTGTAACTTGCAGCTATGAAGCAAGGAAATTCGGAGTAAAGACAACCATGCCGTTGTGGGAAGCAAAAAAGCTCTGCCCTGAGTTAATCATAAAAACACCGAATTTTGACAGGTACCGGGCTGCGTCTGGTGCTATGTTCGATATTTTACGCCAATATACCGAGCTGGTGGAACCTGTTTCCATTGATGAAGGGTATATGGATATTACGGATTGCGCTGACATCGGGGCACCATTGGAGATAGCTGAGAGCATTCAGAAACGGATTCTCGAGCAGCTTGATTTGCCATGCAGCATTGGAATCGCCCCTAATAAATTCCTGGCGAAAACAGCTTCCGATATGAAAAAACCATTGGGGATCACGATTTTAAGAAAACGGGATATCCCTCGGATCCTATGGCCGCTCGGAGCCGGAGAGATGCATGGAGTAGGAACGAAAACCGCGGACAAACTAAAAAGCATCGGTATTCAATCTATTGGCGACCTGGCAAAAGCAAATGATATCCAATTGAAAGCCCTGTTAGGGATTAATGGCCTGAAGCTGAAAAATAGAGCCAACGGTCAGGATAATAGAATGGTGGATCCCGAATCCGTCTATGACTTCAAGAGTATCGGCAATTCAACAACCCTGCCGAGAGATCTCTCGAATCAGCATGAACTCCTGAAGGTCCTTGATGGCTTATCAGAGCAGGTAGCTGCCAGGATGAAGAGAAAGGAAGCTGTCGCAACCACCATTAGCATCATGATCCGCTTTAAGGACAGAAAAACGATCACAAGAAGCCAAAAGCTCCCGAACCCGGTTTCAAAGAAAGACGAAATTGCTGCTGCGGCAAAAGCTTTATTTTTAAAGCATTGGAACGGTGATCCTGTCCGCTTGCTCGGAATCACCGGAACAGATCTGCTAGAGGCAGATCAGGCTGTTAAGCAGCTCGACTTGTTTTCTTACGAACAGGATGCAAAAAAAGAGCCTTTGATCAATACAATGAGCCAACTGCGTGAAAAATACGGTAAAAGTATTATCGAAAGCGCTGGTTTACAGGTGAAGAAGCACTCTTCAAGGGAAAACCCCAAGGCTGGCACAAGCTTTAATAAGGATTTTCTTCAGGACCGCAAAAGAAATGGCGATACCGAGAAAAAAGACTATTAAAGTTGTTTAGCTTCCAGAGGTTAAGTCAAAATATAGAGGGATGAAGCCTATTGTTTGCACCACCCTGGATTCATTGTTACATTAGTTTGTAAGTTTTTAAAAACCAGTTATGAAAAAGGAAGGAAGTTGGAATGATGTCAAAACAGCAAATCGGAGTCATTGGCCTCGCTGTTATGGGGAAAAACCTTGCGATGAATATTGAAAGCCGTGGGTATTCTGTTTCCGTTTATAATCGTTCTAGAGAAAAGACGGATGAAATGCTCGCCGAAACGGAAGGCAAGAACATTTACGGAACGTTTACAATCGAAGAATTTGTTGAATCCCTCGAGAAACCGCGGAAAATCTTGCTGATGGTAAAGGCCGGGGCTGCGACCGACGCGACAATCGATCAATTGAAGCCTCATCTTGAAAAGGGCGATATCATCATCGATGGCGGTAATACATATTTTGCCGATACACAGCGGCGGAACAAAGAATTGAGCGAGCTTGGACTTCACTTCATTGGCACCGGGGTATCTGGAGGGGAGGAAGGCGCACTGCATGGACCTTCCATCATGCCTGGTGGGCAAAAGGAGGCATATGAGCTGGTTTCGCCGATCTTCCAGGATATTGCTGCTAAGGTCAATGGGGATGCGTGCACAACATATATTGGTCCTGATGGAGCGGGCCATTATGTAAAAATGGTCCACAATGGAATCGAGTATGGCGACATGCAGCTGATCGCAGAATCTTATTTCATGCTGAAGCATGTTCTTGGCTTGAGTGCTGAAGAGCTGCATGAAGTGTTCGCTGAATGGAATAAAGGTGAGCTGGACAGCTACTTGATTGAAATCACAGCTGATATTTTCACAAAAAAGGACGACGAAACAGGCAAACCGCTTGTCGACGTAATCCTTGATACTGCAGGCCAAAAAGGAACAGGAAAATGGACAAGCCAGAGTGCGCTAGACCTTGGGGTTCCGCTGCCTATCATTACGGAATCCGTTTTCGCGCGTTTTATTTCGGCCATGAAGCAAGAGCGGGTTGAGGCAAGCAAGGTACTTTCCGGACCAGAAGCGAAACCATTTGATGGTGACAAAAAGGGATTCATTGAATCGATTCGAAAGGCACTGTATCTGAGCAAAATTTGTTCTTATGCACAGGGCTTCGCCCAGATGAGAGCGGCATCAGAAGAATATGACTGGAACCTGAACTACGGAGAAATCGCGATGATTTTCCGCGGAGGCTGCATTATCAGAGCCCAGTTCCTACAGAAAATCAAGGAAGCGTACGATCGCGACCCTGAGTTGAAAAATTTGCTGCTTGATCCTTATTTCAAGGAAATCACTGAAGGCTATCAGCAGTCACTGCGGGAAATCATCTCCGCTGCTGTTCTTAACGGAATTCCGGTTCCGAGCTTCTCTGCTGCCCTTTCCTATTTCGACAGCTACCGGACAGAAACGCTGCCGGCCAACTTGATACAGGCGCAGCGCGATTATTTTGGCGCCCACACCTATCAGCGCATTGACAAAGAAGGAATCTTCCACACTGAGTGGATGGAATAAGACACTGTAACAGCGGATTTTGTATCCGCTGTTTTTTATTGTAAATAAAGGTGTTTTTCTTATGAAAGGAAGGGTTTGCCTCAAGATGAGTCGAAATCTTTTAAGTAGATAATTAGATTGGAGGGAATAGCATGGCAGATCGTTACCCTGTTCTTGAGGGAGCTGAACCATTCTATTTTGAAGGAAATAGAGTTGGTATCCTTGTATCTCATGGTTTTACAGGCTCTACACAGAGTATGAGGCCACTAGGGGAGGCGTATGCTGAGGCAGGATATACCGTATGTGGTCCCCGCTTGAAGGGACATGGTACACATTATGAAGACATGGAACAAACCTCTTATCGTGATTGGATTGCTTCGGTGGAAGAGGGATTTCAGTGGTTAAAAGATAGGTGTGACACGATTTTTGTGACAGGCCTGTCAATGGGCGGAACGCTGACGTTGTACATGGCTGAAAAATATCCTGAATTCCGGGGGATTGTCCTGGTCAATGCCGCTGTTGATATCCCGGCAATGGAGCCTGTCCGCCAATTGGAAGGCACCAGGTTTTTGGATGCAATTGGATCTGACATTAAAAAAGCGGGAGTAACGGAACTAGCTTATGAAAAAACGCCGGTCCAATCAGTAAAAGAAATTTTAACCTTCATGAAAGAAGTTAAAGATGACCTGCCGAAAATATCTTGCCCAGCTTTGATCTTTGTTTCTGAGGAAGACCATGTGGTGCCGCCGGATAATTCTCAAACCATTTATGAAAATATCAGCTCTGAAACAAAAGAAATCTATCCCTTAAAAGAAAGCTATCATGTTGCAACTCTTGACAATGATCAGCACATTATTATTGAAAAGACACTGCAGTTTATCAAAAGGAATCTTTAGAGGGCATTCAATTGCCTTCTTTTTTTTGGAAAAAGGAATGTTTAAGTCTCAGAATAAGAACTCCTTTTCTCTCCTCTTAGCCATAACCGCAAGCAGAGCCATGCAAGGAGACTTAATAAGACCAGCAAACTTTCCAGGGAAAAAATATACCATGGATAGGGACCGAGTAAATCCATGAAACTGGGGCTATCAGGTTTATGGCGCAAAAACCAATAGTTCCCGTCAGCGGTTTTATTAATTAACAGGATTACGGGCAGAAGCAGATTGATGAATAGAATGACCTTTAAAACTGAACTGAATGTAGGGTGAAATCCCTTTGCCAGAGTGAAATAAAGGGTCACCCATACAATCATCATATGGGCATAGAAAAAGTGAAAAAAGCGAAAATGAGGGAAGCCATAGGTTAAAGCAGGTGTGATGATCGCCTGGGTCGCACCCAATAAGGCAATGAAAAACAATAGCTCAAAAAAGAGTTTCTTTCTGGTTAACAGTAAACCAATAGCCAGGAAGAGACCTATATTACATAGTTCCAAGGGCATGGAGCGTCCTAGCTTCCAGACAGCATGTTTATACATCCAGTAATGATTGAAGAGCTCGATCAATATTAATGAGAATGCTGTCAGCAGCTCAGCTTTCCGCCACTTTTCATTACTTAATTTCCGCCTGTTTAAAAAAATTGCCGTATTTACAAATATGAAGATCGCTAAAATGGCAAGATGGCTCTCTGAAAACATGGCAAAGCTGAATGTCTTGTTGCTGTGTCCGAACCATCCCATACCTTTCACCTCTGTTTAGTTAATAAGACAAATATAAGTTTTCCTTTTCAGGATTTTTTTATGTGAAAAGGTGAAACCAATCTTTGGCAGATACGTAAAAGAAGTATAGTTAAAAAAAGGGAGTTGGAAGACAATGACCGACAAAGGGTGCATAAAATGCGGGAGCACGGACGCAGCACAGAAGGATGTCGCGATGACTGGAACGGGATTATCCAAGATGTTTGATATCCAGAATAACCAGTTTACTGTTGTGTATTGCAAGAAGTGCGGATACTCCGAGTTCTATAACAAAGAGGCATCTGCAGGCTCGAATATCCTTGATTTCTTTTTTGGAGGTTAAACAAAAGGCCCGCCATGTAACAGGCGGGCCTTTTTGATCAGCAATTTTCTACATCGATTTCGGTGATTGGCCACCAGAAGAATCCATCTTTTTCGAGCAGCTTGTCTGCTGCATCAGGACCCATTAAGCCAGATTCATAGTTCGGGAAGGTCGGTTCTTTCGTGTTTTCCCATACTTCTGAGATGTTATCGACGAAACTCCAGGAGAGTGCCACTTCATCCCAATGAGTAAAGTTTGTTGCGTCACCGCGCAATGAATCATACAGAAGCTTCTCATATGCTTCCGGTGTATTCAGTCCATCGATCCCTTTATTGGCATAATTCAGTTTCACAGGTGTAGCATCTGTCCCCTGGCCGGATTTCTTGGCGTTCAAATGAAGCGTGATTCCTTCTTCAGGCTGGATATGGATCACAAGCAGATTTGGGTTGACCGTTTTTTCTGGTTTGTAATACAAATCCATCGGGATATCTTTGAATTGAATCACGATTTTTGTTGATTTTGCCTTCATTCTTTTGCCTGTCCGGATATAGAAAGGTACTCCAGCCCAGCGGAAGTTATCAATCATCAGCTTGCCAGCTACGAACGTCTCGGTATTGGAATCAGGGTCAACCATTTCCTCCTGACGGTAAGCAGGAACATCTTTCTCATTCATCGTGCCTTTACCATATTGGCCACGGACAAAATAGTCGTTTACTGCCTCTCCCGTGATCGGTCGGAGTGCACGGAACACTCTTACTTTTTCGGAACGGATTTCATCCGTTGTCAGCTTGATAGGCGGTTCCATCGCCAGCAAAGAGACCATCTGAAGCATATGGTTCTGGACCATGTCCCGGAGTGCACCGCTCTTTTCATAATAGCGGCCGCGTTCTTCTACTCCAAGTGTTTCACTGGATGTTACCTGGATGTTGGAAATGTAACGGTTATTCCAGAGTGGCTCGAACATCGCGTTCGCAAAACGGATGACTTCGATATTTTGAACCATTTCCTTTCCGAGGTAATGGTCGATCCTGTAGATTTCATCCTCGGAAAAAGCAGTTCGGATTTGCTTGTTCAGCACTTTTGCCGATTCAAGGTCATGTCCGAATGGCTTCTCGATGACGAGTCTCTTGAAACCAGGAACATTCGTCAGGTTGTCATTCTTTAAATGTTCAGCAATCGTTCCGAAGAATTCGGGTGCCATTGCCAGGTAGAAAATTCTATTGCCATCAAGTCCGTAATGTCCGTCGAGCTCTTCTGCCAGCTTGCCAAGTGCGATATAGGAGCTTGAGTCAGTAACATCATGGGAATGATAATAAAACTTGGAGACGAACTCATCAAGATTTGCTTCTGATTTTCCATGTTCAGTTACAGACTCTTTTACCCTAAGCTGAAATTCTTCATTTGTCAGTGAACGACGGGCAACGCCAACGACCGCGAACTTGTCCAGTTTCCCTTTTGCATACAAATTGTAAAGGGAAGGAAATAGTTTTCGGTTTGCCAGGTCTCCTGTAGCCCCGAAGATCATGATTAAAGCTGTTGGTTTTTCGGTGTGTGCCACAATATAGAACCTCTCTTTTATGTGAATTTAGAAATATGTAGAAGGCTTTTTCTGTTAACTTTTCCGCTTTCTCGCCTGGAAAATGGAAAGCAACAATCTCTGAGAATAAAAAACACTTTACAAATACAGAATTGTATCGGTTTCGAGAACAATTAGCAACTCTTTTGGCCTGTATTAGTTTCTGCAAATTGTATCGGACTATCCCATTCTCATCAAATCAACGATCTGTTTAGATGGACGCTGATACATATGATATATTGAAAGGAATAATGAAATGGATTTGCGTTTGCAAGCGTATTGACAGGAGGATGTAAGGGATATGGATGTTTTTTTTCTGGGGACAGGTGCAGGGGTTCCAGCAAAATTAAGGAATGTGACTTCAATTGCACTGAAGTTACTCGAGGAACGGGGAGTTGTCTGGCTGTTTGACTGTGGGGAAGCAACCCAGCACCAGATTTTACATACAAGCATAAAGCCGAGAAGAATCGAGAAAATTTTTATCACCCATTTGCATGGTGATCATATCTATGGATTGCCGGGCTTGCTGTCCAGCCGTTCCTTCCAGGGAGGGGACTCCTTGGTTACTGTATACGGGCCGCCGGGGATCAAGGAGTATATTGAAGTATCCCTGAAGATTAGCAAATCGTATTTGAAGTATCCTATCGAAATTATTGAACTGGAAGAAGGAATCATATTCGAGGATGATCAGTTTATTGTGGAAGCAAGGCTGCTTGAGCATGGAATTCCTTCATATGGGTATAGAATCATTGAAAAGGACCGACCGGGCACCCTCCTTGCAGATAAGCTTCAGGCTGCAGGTGTAAAGCCTGGACCTGATTACAGGAAAATCAAAAATGGCGAAGAGGTCATATTGGACAACGGTACGGTGATTGACCCTGCTGAATTCGTCGGTCCCCCGCAGAAAGGCCGAATAATCTCCATTTTAGGAGACACAAGAGTTTGCCAAAATGCTCAATTACTTGCCCATAAGGCGGATTTACTTGTCCATGAGGCCACTTTTTCAGCAGGTGAAGAGTCGCTTGCTCATGAGTATTTCCATTCCTCTACACTGCAGGCAGCTGAAACTGCCTTGAATGCGGATGCAAAAAAACTGTGTCTTACCCATATAAGTTCGAGATATGACCGCAATGACTGGCAGCAGTTAGAAGCGGAAGCCAAGACGATTTTTGCCAATACTGTCATATCAGAGGACTTCATGGAAATCACGGTTCCGTATGACCACGACTGAATAAAAGGGGTGTGACGATTGAAAACAATCTATCTAGTACGTCATGCTAGTGCAGCTGGACAGCCAGTAGACTCGCCATTGACCGAACATGGCCGGAAGCAGGCGCTGGCGCTGGTTGACTTTTTTAAACATAAGGAAATAGATAGCATCTATTCAAGTCCATTTAAAAGAGCGATCGATACAATAAAGCCTTTGGCCAATTCCAAAGGAATAGAGGTTCTTGAGGATGAAAGACTTGGTGAAAGAGTGCTGAGCACAGTGAATCTGGAAGACTGGCGGGAAAAGCTGAAACAAACCTTCGAAGACTTCGAGCTTGTTTTTGAGGGTGGAGAGTCTACTTCTGCCGCGATGAAACGGGCTAAATCCCTGATTGAAGACTTACTATGTTCGGACGATGGTCATATCCTCCTTGTCAGCCATGGAAACATGACCACATTGCTCATGAGATATTTCAACGAAAGTTTCGGATACGATTGCCTGATGGAAATGACCAATCCAGATGTTTTTGAACTGGTTGTTTCAAGTGAAAGCACACTCCTGAATCGAATATGGGATGACCGGATTTAAAACCGTTTAAAAAATGACCCAGAGGGAAATGGAAGGTGATGGAACTATTTCCATCCATTCTTTCTATACGAAACTGGGGGAGTACGCTTGGAATTCTTACTTTTATTCGGTCTTCATTTTTTCATTATGGGTTCACTGGTCATGTTGTTTAGCGGGATTATCACTTTTCTCCTGCCGAGAATGCATTTCCTGATCACTATTTCCTTATTCGGGATTGTTGGGTTACTGTATGCTGTCATTTTTGAAGTGATGGATCTTGCAATATTCGCGGTTTTCTACAATATGATCTTTTCCCTGATCGCGGTTGGTCTCGTTAAATTAGGATTTTATTTTAAAAAGGTTGCTGACCGGCAGAGAGAAAAAATAGCCTAATCTTTAAAACCAGGAGAGAATCCTGGTTTTTTTATTGACATTCAAACGGTGGTTTGAATATTATATACTCAAATGATTATTTGAATGAGGTGGATGATAAGTTGAAGGAGCGGGATGTCTGTCAGGTCAATTGTGTCCATAGTGATAAGGTTGAAGAGGTAGCTGGGAAGTTTAAGGAACAAAATACTGCAGATTGTTATTCCTGGAGAAAAGATTGCTCTGGATGGAGAAGTGGTTGCTGGCTGCTGGGCTGCTTTTAGAGTCAAAAGTAATTAGAACTTTGCATTTGGGATCAGATTGGGGTGGACGCTATTAATAATTCCTGGAATAAGATCATTTACAAAGGCTGGGCGCCGATTTATGATGCGATTTTCAATGCCGGCCCTTTTTCCAAGGCGAGAGAGAAACTTTTTAAAGACTTACACTTGCAGCCTGGGGACAAAGTGCTTTTTGTTGGTGCAGGCACAGGAGCCGACATCGAGCGCTTGCCCTATGAACAGCTGGATATCACTGCAATCGATTATTCAGAGGATATGCTTCAGAAAGCAAAGGATAAATTCCAGGGCTCAAAGATTACTTTTTTAAAAATGGATGCCCAGCAGCTGGACTTTGCTGATGATGCCTTTGATTATGTTGTGGGAAGTTTAATTTTATCCGTCGTCCCCGACCATAGAAGGGCGTTTGCCGAGATGGTAAGAGTATGCCGGGAGGATGGCCTGGTGCTGGTCTTCGATAAGTTTGCTCAGCCAGGGAAAGGACTTTCCTTCGTCAAGAAAGCCTTCAGGCATGTGATCAAGCTGCTTGGGACCGACATCGGCGTATCCTTTGAGGAAGCCTGCTCAACAGAAAAAGACAGAATCCGATTGATTGCTGATGAAGGCGTTATGTTCGGGGATATGTACCGCAGGATTTTGCTGGTGAAGGGCAGTTAAATAAATGATTTCATGGAAAGAGGGGCTGTTTTGATGACAGTCTCTTTTTCTATGGGGTTACTGTATTAGTAAACTGATCTAAGACATATGACGGACAGAAATTCATGAAAAGCGCACGAAAGTGTCCGTCATCAAGGCTATGACGGACAGAAATTGGTGAAAAGCGCAGGAAAGTGTCCGTCATTCATATTAAACTCGTTTTAAGCAAAAAGAGGCATCCAGAGTATTATTCTGGATGCCTCTTTAGACACAATGATTATTTTAGTTTTGCTTAAAATATCCATCCTCGTTCATATTGCTTAGGCGATTCGATGCTTGTTCCAAGCTCTTTGGCCGCAGTTCTTGGCCAATATGGATCGCGAAGCAGTTCTCGGGCTATGAAAATCAGATCGGAGCGATCATTCTGCAGGATTTCTTCAGCCTGGATACCGGTTGTGATCAACCCGACAGCTCCGGTAGCCACATCGGCTCCATGTTTGATTTTTTCAGCAAACTTGACCTGGTAGCCTGGGTAGGCGTGGATTCTTGCTGGCACAACCGCGCCGGAGCTGACATCAATTAAATCAACCCCAAATTCTTTCATGGATGCACCAATTTTTACATAATCATCGGCAGTCAGGCCATCTTCCTGATAATCGCATGCAGAAACACGGACAAACAGAGGGCCGTCCCACACTGTTTTTACCTCTTCAAGGATTTCGCTAAGGAAGCGGAAACGGTTCTCGTCAGTGCCGCCGTATTCGTCTTCCCGTTTGTTTGTAAGAGGGGAGAGGAACTGGTTGATCAAATACCCGTGTGCCGCATGAATTTCTATCACATCGAAGCCTGCACGCTTAGCTCTTTCAGCAGCCTTCCTGAATGCCTCGACAGTTTCCTTGATTTCTTCCGCCGTCATTTCCTTTGGTTCCTTATACTTTTCATCAAAAGCGATTGCAGAAGGGGCGATGATTTCATCACGCAATGCTGCTTTTCGGCCGGCATGTGCCAGCTGGATACCAGCTGCGGCGCCGTTCTGCTTGATTTGTTCAGTCAGTCTTGTAAGCCCGGGAACATGCTCATCGCTCCAGATACCCAGGTCCTGATGCGAAATCCGGCCCTGCGGTGTGACTGCAGTTGCTTCGAGAATGACCAAGCCTACCTGGCCGACAGCACGGCTTACATAGTGAGTCATATGGAAGTCTGTGACGATCCCGTCTTCTTTTTCACATGAATACATGCACATCGGTGCCATGACAATCCTGTTTTTCAGGGTTAAATCTTTGATTTTATAAGGGGAAAATAATTTCTTTTCCAATCCAGCAGCCTCCTTTTATTTCGCTATCCAAAATATATTTTTAGTATAACAGGGCTTTAAGAGGAAAGGAAAAATTGTACTCACCGTAATGTGTTTTTTCTTAATTCCGCCAGCGTATATTTCGTTCCGCGCCAGATGATGCCGCCTCTTTTCATAGTCAGGTAGCTTGCTCTTAAGATGGAGAAAATGAACAGCAGGGCCGTAAAGGGCAGGACAAGGAACAGCCATGGTGAAAATTGGGTCATTTTCTTGGTTACCATCACATACAGAACAGCCAAGAATGCGAGATTAACAGCACTAAGGATTGCAACAGACTGGTTACCCGAAAAAACAGTGAAGAACGGTAAGACCTGTGAAACAAAGACACCGAACACCGAAAACAGCACCATGCTGATCCTGTAGTGAAGGCCGGCGAAGGTGTTTTTCTCCAGCCCGCCTAAAGCCTCGCCGAGGGTTTGGTACCATTCCACTTCAATTAACGTCATAGCCGTGACAATCCGCTGCTTAAGACCCTGGCGCTTTACCATCATTCCCAGCTGCAAATCATCATCAGGCCGCATTTTTATATATTCATGTGTGCCGACTTTTTCATAAGCCGACCGGGTCATCATATTGAATGCACCGATGCCGACTCCCGTCTTCGCCCGGGGGTTATTGCCGAGCCACGGTCGCTTGTAATAAGAAAAGCCAAATAAGAAAAACGCTACGAAGGCCTTCAGCCAGAAGGGCTTTGCACTAAGGTTCGGGGCGGCGGTCAAATGATCGAGGCTATGTTCCTCAAAATAACCGACCGCTCTTGAAAAAGCCTCGGGATGATACATGACATCAGCGTCGGTAAATAAGATCAGGCGGCCCGACGCGAGCTGAAAGCCTTTATAGAGAGCGTGGTTCTTGCCGAGCCACCCTTCTGGCAGACTCTCGATATGAATCACTTGAATTCTTGTATCCGTGCCTTTCAGGTTTTCCATCACATTTCCGGTACCATCCTCGGATCGGTCATTGACAAGGATCCACTCGGTATTTTTATAGGTTTGCGCCAGCTGGGTGCGGACGCTTTGTGTTATATTTTCTTCTTCATTCCTGGCAGCCACGATCACGCTGAGGAGCGGTTCTTGGTCAGCACCCCCTGCTTTTTCGAGGGAATCCAATTTCCTGAAGCCAATCAAGGCATCGATTGTTGCCAATATCCAGATGACTAAAGTTAAAGACAGTAAAATTACAAGCACCATTCACACGTCCCTGTGTTTTTTCTCCATTGTAGAGAAACAGGGGACCGGTTTGCAATTTTAAAGGGGCCGGTTTGCGGCTGCCAGTTCATTGCCCAGCAGACGGCCAAGCTTTTTTGATTGGGAGGTGGCTTCCTTGATGCAGGATACAAAAGCGGACTGTACTCCGTGCTGTTCAAGTACCTTGATGCCTGCCTCAGTCGTTCCACCTGGGCTGGTTACCTCAAAGCGGAGCTGTGCAGGTTCCTTATCAGAGTGTGTCAGCATTTCCGCTGCGCCCAGCAGCGTCTGGATAATCAGCTGCTTTGCTGTCTGTTTTTCAAGACCTATTTCGGCAGCGCTTTTTTCCATTGCTTCGACAAGGTAATATATATAGGCTGGCCCGCTGCCAGATAATCCTGTAACGGCGTCCAGCTGATATTCCTCAACGATTGTCGTCAGGCCGATTGTGTTAAAAAGCTCCTGAACAAGCGTCTTCTGTACTTCACTTACACCGGAATTCACGGCCAGGGCTGTTGCCGATTTGCCAATCGCAGCTGAGGTGTTTGGCATTGCCCTGACCACGGCAAGGGACTTTTCGGCAGCCGTTTCAATGGCGTCAATCGAAACGCCAGCTAGGACGGAAATGATCAGCATCCCTTCAGATAAATATGGCTTAATCTCCTCTATCGCTCCTGCTGCATCCTTTGGCTTCATTGCCAGGACAATAGCATCCGCGTCCTTAAAAAGAATTCCACTATCATATGTCGCCTTTATTCCATATTTCTGCTCCAATGTTTTCAATCTGTCACTATCTTGTTTGTTTGTAACCCATATTTGCTCTCCCGGAAGAAGCCCGCTTGCCCCTATCCCGGAAATCATTGCTTCCGCCATCGATCCTGCTCCAACAAAAACAAGCTTCTTCATCAGATTCGCCTCCATAAGTTTATGTTTTCGGTTATTGAAATACAAAAAGGCCCTTCATCCATAAAAGGACGAAAGGCCATGCTTCCGTGGTACCACCTTCATTCACTTTTTCGGCGTTTGCCGAATAAGTGCAGCTCAACATCCGTTAACGCCGGTATACGTCCAGGTTTGCCTGGCAGCTCGCAAGGTAGGTTTCAACATGAAGAGGGCCGCGGAGCCTTTCAGCCGGTGGACTCCACTCTCTAACACCATTCCTGTCTACTCGTCTTGCTCAAGTGCTTTTGAAAAGTTTACGAAATTTTAATAGTGATTATGCAAGAAAGACAACCTCTGTGTCAAGAGAAAATTAAAAAGTTTTTAGTTTTTTCTGAAAGTAAAAGTTGAAAATAATGACTTTTGTTCATTTTAAAGGTAAACTTTATTTTATATTGAAAAAATACCAGGACCAATAAAGTTGAATGATTTCTTGAACAAACAATCACTTTACCTTATAGAAAAATAATGTTTTGGGGTGTATAGATAATATGGCTGAATGGAAAGATGGAATTGCCAAACTGACTTTGCCGACTCCTTTCCCGGTCGGTGATGTGAACGCATATTTAGTAAAAGGGGACAGGTTGACACTTGTTGACGCGGGTACAAAAACGGAAGAGTCCTGGGAGTCGTTCAAATCCCAGCTGGCTGATTTGAAACTGAAGCCGGAAGATATCGAGCAGGTCATCCTGACACATGATCATCCGGACCATGTAGGAATGCTGGACTACCTTTCACAAGATCTTGAGGTCTATGGACATCATCTGAATGAAAGGTGGATTAACAGGACTTCGGAATTCGAGAAGAAACATCAGGAATTCTATGAGAACTTCTTCTTGCAGTCGGCAATACCTGATCATTTTTTTGTGCCATCGATGAAAATCATGAAAAAGACATTAGTATTTTCTTGCAATCGCTCGTTGACCGGGACTATTTCAGAAAATGACATTCCCCCGGCACTGCCGGGATGGAGGGTGATCGAGACACCGGGACATGCACAGAGCCATATTGTGCTGCTGCGTGAAAAAGACGGCACAATGATTGCCGGTGATACGATTCTTGCCGGAATTTCGCCAAATCCATTGCTCGAACCGCCGCTGCCAGGTGAAACAGAAAGACCGAAGCCGCTGGTCCAATATAATGCAACCTTGAAAAAATTGCAGCAGTACCCGATAGGATTGGTATACACTGGTCATGGAACGGAGATAACGGATTTGCACAACTTGATTGAAAAGAGGCTCGCCCGCCAGCACGACCGTGCCATGCAGGTCAGAGGAATGCTCGGGGGCAGGGAGCTTACTGTTTTTGAGATCTGCAAATTGCTTTTCCCGACGGTATATGAACGTGAACTGAACCTGACGATTTCGGAAACCGTCGGACAACTTGATTATTTACAATCCCTGGACGCCATTTCAGCCAGGGAAGAAGGAACCTCCTTCGTTTATACAGCAAAATGAGGTGAAAGTGGATGCAATCTTTAAAAGGGAAAAATATTATTATCACCGGTGCCTCGGGCGGAATCGGGGCTGAGATTGCCAGGCTTTGCGCTGCGCGTGGAGCGAATCTTGTCCTTTTGGCCCGGAGTATCGATAAACTGGAAATATTAAAAAAAGAATTGCAATCGAAGTACGCCATTAATATCCATGCACGGCAGCTGGATGTTTCAGACCCAGAAGCAGTCAAGAAAGTTTTTTTTGAGGTGCTTTCTGACATCCGCTATGTCGACATATTGGTCAATAATGCCGGGTTCGGCGTTTTTGATTTTGCCCACGAAGTGAAAATGGATGAAATAAAATCGATGTTCGATGTCAATGTGGTCGGCTTGATTGCTTGCACTTCCATGGTTCTTCCAGGCATGAAGCAGCGGCAGAGCGGCCATATCATCAACATCGCTTCCCAGGCAGGCAAAATAGCTACGCCAAAATCAAGTGTCTACTCGGCAACAAAGCATGCGGTGCTCGGCTACACGAACAGTCTTCGCATGGAGGTTGCTGATGACCGAATCTTTGTCACTTCTGTCAATCCGGGACCGATTGAGACCAACTTCTTTAATATTGCGGATAAGCAGGGGACGTATGTGAAAAGTGTCAAAAGGTTTATGCTCAAGCCGGAATATGTGGCGAAGCAGGTAGTCGACAGGATGATGACAAATTCAAGGGAAATCAATCTGCCGCGATGGATGAACGCAGGCAGCAAATTCTATGCCCTGTTTCCCCGGACTTTTGAATTATTTGGCAAAAATATCTTCAATAAAAAGTAAACTTCCAGACCGCCAGATTTTTTGGCGGTTTTTTAAATTGATGAACGGACGGTATTAAAGATTAATCTATTCTATGTTGGCCCTATTTTAGGTAACAATAAATTCATAAACCGCATCATTGATGATGTCATGCAAATCCGCCTCGGGATCCTCGTTTTTCATTCCAGCGACCTTTTCATATATTTCTTCGAATTCAGCTTCTCCAAATGGGAGCGATTCATCATGCCGATACTGCACAAAGCACTTTTGGACCATTTTGCGAATGAGTTTTTTATCCATCGTCATACACCTCTTTCCCTGATTATAATCGGAAATCCTCATGGGAAACACCCTTCGCAAAAATCTCCAATCCTGGAACGACTCCCCATTTTCACCTTAATTAAGTCAGTCACCCGGAAAATTTCCATTGAAACCGAACGCATATTCGCTTAATATAATGGGTATAATGATACGGAACAAACGTTCTTATTTTTTGAAAACTTGCCGAAAGGAGAGGGAAGACATGCTCGATTACAGCGAAATGCCGCAAAACAAAATTTTATGTGTGGATATGAAAAGCTTCTATGCGAGCTGTTCTGCCGTGATGCTCGGCCTTGATCCTCTTGATTGTTACCTGGCTGTCGTCGGGAATCTCGATCGTCCCGGGAGTGTCGTCCTCGCAGCCTCACCTCGTTTGAAAAAGGAGTTTGGCATCAAGACCGGATCACGCAAGTTTGAAATTCCCGACGATCCGCGAATTGTCGTCGTTGATCCGCAAATGTCAACATACCTGCGAATCTCCACTGAAATCTCCCGCGTATTCAATCGCTATGTCCCAAAGGAAGCGATCCATACCTACAGTGTCGATGAAAGCTTCATAAAAGTGGACGGTGCCTCTAAGCTTTGGGGTGACGCTGCTTCCATCGCAAAAAAAATCAAAGATGATATCGAGCGCGAGTTCCAGCTTCCGTGCGCAGTCGGGATCGGCCCGAATATGCTGATGTCGAAATTATGCCTTGACCTTGATGCCAAGCACAAAGGGATTGCTGAATGGACCTATGATGATGTCCAGACAAAGCTGTGGAATGTCTCACCGCTGAGGGATATGTGGGGAATTGGCCGCCGCGTCGAAAAAACACTAAACAGCATGGGGATTTTCACAGTCGGCCAGCTCGCCCGTTATGACCTTGAAATCCTGGAGAAAAAATTCGGCATCATGGGCAACCAGATGTACTGGCATGCATGGGGAATCGATTTTTCCGATATTGGCGCTCCGATCATGGAAGGGCAGATCAGCTTCGGAAAAAGCCAAATCCTGCTTCGGGATTACAAAGAAGAGGAAGAAATCAAGCATGTCATCCTCGAAATGTGTGAAGAAGTCGCACGCAGGGCCAGAAGCCATGGAAAAGCAGGCCGGACAATCAGCTTCGGGGTCGGCTACAGCCAGGATGAATTTGGCGGCGGCTTCCACCGGTCAAGGACGATTGAGGAGCCGACCAATATTACAATGGACGTGTATCGTGTCTGCCTTGAACTTTTTGCAGAGAACTACGTTGGAAAAACGGTGCGGAGCATCTCGATATCGATTGGGAATCTCGTTACGGACAGTGAGTTCCAGCTCGATTTATTCGAGAAGAATGGCTGGAAAAAGAAAGAACTTGGCTATGCGATGGACCGGATCCGCAGCCGTTATGGATCCACGGCTCTCCTGAGGGCGGTTTCCTATACGGCAGCCGGAACAGCAAGGCACCGGGCTGCACTCGTTGGCGGACATAAGGGCTGATAATTTGAAGGAGGAGAAAAGATGATACGTGACCGCGGAAGAATCAAGTGGACATCGATGATGCTGCCTGAACATGTGAAAATGCTCCGTGACTGGGCACAGGAAGATCAATATGAAAAAGAGAAGCAGCTGGATGAACAGCAGCTTGAACAATTGAATGAAACGATTCTCGAAGCGATGGAATATAACCGGCCCGTCAGCATCACTTATTTACGCCACCGCAAGTATGAACTGGTGATCGGGAAAATCCATTACTGGAACGAGCTTGGGCAGAAACTCCATATTATTGATCGTTTTGAGGAGATTCATCGCATTGGAATCTCGGCAATTGCGGATGTCAGGCTTGCAGACGAATGGTAGCCAGCAACCCACCCCACAAAAAAGAGCAATGGATGTCCATTGCCCTCAGTACATTATTCCGTTTCTTCAGCTTGCGGCGCGCGCACAGCCGACTCGAATTTCCCTTTATGAGAAGCATCGCAGAACGGCATATTTTTGCTCATACCGCAGCGGCAAAGCGAGAACGCCGGCTTTGTCTCATACTTATTTCCGGCTCCATCCAGCAGCTCTACATCGCCGGAAATCCTTAAAGATCCATTATCATTCACCTTAATTGTCACTTTTGACAAAAAAAAGCACCCCTTTCAAGTTGTCAGAATTATCTTTGATACTAAAAGTTAAACAGAAAAATTGCAAGACATTTTCACATAAGGGCTGTGAAACGTAAAAAAGTCACCTGTATGGTAAAATGAAATCTCGGAAAGGGAGTGCAATCATGAAATTGAAAATCACCGAAGCAGCATCAAATAAACTGAGCGAAAAAATCGCAGACAAAAAAGGGTATGTGAAATTAAAATACGATATAGACGGATGCGGCTGTGCAGTGAATGGCGTGGCTGCCCTCTGGTTTGAAAGTGAAAAAGAAGGGGAAGAGCACCGAATAGAAACAGGAGGTATCCCAATCTATATCGAAAAAGCGAAGGAAGTCTTCTTTGCTGAGGAAATGACGCTGGACTTCAAAGAAACCAACGGATGCTTCCAGTTGAAAAGCCCGAACGAGTATCTGAATCCAAGAATGAGTTTTTATGATAAAACAAAACTATAAGTTTACAAAAAATTGAAAAAAAGGGTAAAATAGAGAGAGAGTTGTAGAATTACATAGAAGTTTGGTGCAAAGGCAGGGGAGAGAGATGAGGAGATTGTGGAAAGCAGCCATGATCATGATCTGCACGTTTGTACTGTCAGCGTGTGCTTATAAAACTGCAGGAGAAGCAATCGAAAACGATATTCCGTTCAACATCAAACAAATCATCC
Organism: Mesobacillus sp. MER 48; assembly: GCF_023714225.1. NCBI lineage: Bacteria > Bacillati > Bacillota > Bacilli > Caryophanales > Bacillaceae > Mesobacillus > Mesobacillus sp. MER 48. Next base: position 760,533 of record NZ_JAMAUR010000001.1, on the reverse strand, counting down.
ACAAAGAAGAAGTGGAGGATGGCTGGCTCCTCTTTTACACAACAGAACAAAAAGAGGGCTCAAAAACATTCGATGCGCTGGCCGTCGCCTATATCAAGGGCAGCGAAAAAGAAGGCTGGGAAAATGCAGGGCACAACCACTGGACTTATTATAAAAATGATTTCATGCTCCTGTATGTCGATGCCTTCACGGTTTTTAAAGAAGATGGCAATTTGGATGTAAAAATTCCGGTTATTTTCGGGAAAGTATTGAATCCGGATATCAAAGCAATTGAAGCTGCAGGACCAGACGGCAAATTCACCAAAATAGAAATCGTTGAAAAAGAAAACGAACGCTACTATTACGCCATTGGCGACTATAAAGAAGTCAGGGCATTGAACGCTGAAGGCAAAGAAATCGACCGCCAGGGAGAAAAGCAGTAAAAGATTGGCTCCAGTTGAGCCAGTCTTTTTTTATCGGCAAAACGGAAGCCGGAACGAAAGAAAAGTGTCCGATAGAAAGATGTCCGATAGAACAGAGCTATCGGACATACAGAACCCGAAAACGAACAAAAGTGTCCGAGACAGGCGAGTTATATCGTGTTATTAGTCCGAGGCAACAATTCCATCACCCGCAAAGACGTATTCCTCAAGGAATTCATCGAGTACCTTTTCGTATTGTTCCCGATTTTGGCTGTAGGATTGGGCATGGAGGCCGTTTTCGGCCATGAACAGCTTCTTCGGTCCTTGTTTCTGTTCAAACAAAGCCTCGGTCATGGATGGCAGAATGAAATCGTCCATGCGGCTGTGGATGAACAGGATTGGGTTCTTGATATTTTCGATAACCGCAATCGGCGATACCTCACTCAAGGAGTATTTATCACGGATGCGGACAAACAGATTGGCAACCGGCAGCAATAGTTTTGGCGGCAGCAGCTTGACTTCTTCCTTGATGCGGTAGGCGAGCTGTTCGCTGAAGTCGGAAAATGGGCAATCAGCTACATAGAAATCGGCACCATCCTCAAGCATCCCGGCATACAGAAGCAAGGTCGCAGCACCCATGGATTCTCCATGAATGCCAAGCAGGAGGTCCGGTCCTTTTTCTTTTCTTAGCCAGTTTACCACTGATTGTAAGTCGAATTTCTCGTAATAGCCATAGCTTGTGGTTTTTCCGCCGGATTCACCGTGGCGGCGATGGTCGTAAATAACCGCGTTGAAGCCTCTGTTCAAGAACAAATTCATATATTTTACGGAATTCGTCTTGCTCTGGGTAACACCGTGGGCAATGATAATATAACGGTTTGTGTCATGCGGTTCAACAAGGACAGCCTTCAATGCATAGCCAAAGGATGAAGGGATGGTAACTTCCCTTTTTGGCAGGGCATCGTACTCGTCAGGCACCAAATGGCCGGCCTCCGTTTCCCGGTTGAAAATCTCCTCGTCATCCTTCTTTTTTAAAAACATGACTTTATTTGATATGAATACGCCAAGTGAGGCAAGTAACAGTAAAAATGAAAATAACACACGGAACGCCTTCTTCATGCTAACCCCTCCGATCAACGGATATTCCCAGATGAACCAATGCCGATAAAGGCAGGCATTCCTGTTGTTTCGACTTTAAAAGGAACACTTCTTTATTTTACCATTATATGTGAAATACAAACATGAAAAAACCGCCGGCCAGGGCGGTCAGAAAAATCTTATTAATTACGCTTATTGCTGGGAATTTTGTCCCTTTGTCGGATGGATGGCTTTTTCGAGATCCTCAGCAGCAATTTGCTGCTTGACTGTGTCAGCATTTGGTTTGCCTTGCTGGCTGTAACCCTTGTCACGTTTTTGGCTCATGTTAAAGGCTCCCTTCATCAAAATGACTTCATCTAATAAGATGGATTCAGGGACAGGAGCTTATGCAAAAAAGTTAAACATTGACGGAATTGAGCTTGAAATAACTGCTTTCGATCGGCCTCGAGATATGAGGCTGAATGACTTCTATTGCCTGGGTGAGTTTATCAAGATCAACACCGGTTTGGATGCCCATCCTTTGAAGCATATAGACAACATCTTCCGTCGCAGCATTTCCGGCAGCGCCAGGGGCGAACGGACAGCCGCCAAGTCCCCCGGCAGACGTATCAAAACGAGTGACACCAGCCTGAAGTGCGGCCAGGATATTGGACAGCGCGAGTTTCCTTGTATCATGGAAATGCGCGGTCATGAGCACATCCGGATACACATCAATCAATTTGGAAAATAAAGAATAAGACTCGTGGGGAGCCGCCATGCCAATCGTGTCGGCAACACTCAGTTCATCCACTCCAGCTTTAACGAATTCACCGCACAGTGCGAGAACTTCTTCTTCAGCAATCTTGCCTTCATATGGACAATAAAAGGCGGTAGAGATGCAGGCGCGTACAAAATAATCCTTTGCTTTCAGCTCAGAAATCAGCGGGAGCACTTCGGCAAGGCTTTCGGCCGTTGTTTTATTGATATTCTTTTGATTGAAAGTGTTGCTGACACCGACGAATACAGCAACGGCTTTGCAATCCGTCATATAGACACGTTCAATTCCCTTTTTATTTGGAGCGAGCACAATATTCCTGGTGTTTTCATCAAGGCAATCTGAGACAATCTCCGCCGCATCCCCCATTTGCGGTACCCATTTGGGAGATACAAAGGATGTAAGCTCCATTTCTTTGATTCCGGCATCCTTCAAGGAACCGATAAATACTTTTTTAACTTCAGTTGGAACAAAATTCTTCTCATTTTGCAGCCCGTCTCTTGGGCCGACTTCAATAATTTCTACCTTCTTGGGAAGCTGCAGCATTAGACATACCCTCCTCTTAAGATATCTTAATTGTAAATAGAATATTTTTAAAAATGCAAGAATAAATAAAATTTTGATAAAATAAAAGGGATTTGATTCAAATCAATCGAAGTAATAAAAATGTGAAGATCTGAGAAAGGGTGAGCACTTTGAGCAAGACTGAAGCAGTAATCGTGGCTGCAGTAAGAACAGCAATTGGCAGCTTTAATGGAAGCTTGAAAAATATCTCCGCTCCGGAGCTAGGGGCTGCGGTCATCAAAGACGCATTGAAGCAGGCAGGAGTCAAACCGGAACAGGTAGATGAAATCATCATGGGTAACGTGCTCCAGGCTGGACTTGGACAAAACCCTGCGAGACAGGCAGCCATTAAGGCGGGAGTTCCTGAAAGCGCTTCCTCTATGACCATCAATAAAGTCTGTGGTTCAGGCTTGAAGGCTGTCCATCTGGCTGCACAGGCGATTATCGCCGGAGATGCTGATGTTGTCGTAGCCGGCGGTATGGAGAATATGAGCCAGGCGCCTTATTTACTGAAAAATGCCCGGGATGGGTTCAAGATGGGCGACCAGAAGCTCGTGGACAGCATGATTTCCGATGGTCTGTGGTGTGCGTTCAATGACTACCATATGGGGGTTACAGCTGAAAACCTTTGTGCCAAGTATGAGATTGGCAGGGGAGAGCAGGACGAGTTTGCCGCTTCCAGCCAGGAAAAGGCAGCCAAGGCCATTGAGGAAGGCAAATTTAAGGACGAGATTGTCCCGATAGAAATTCCGCAGCGAAAAGGCGATCCAGTCGTATTTGACACAGATGAATATCCGAAAAAGGGGACAACGGCCGAAAAGCTTGGCGGACTGCGTCCTGCATTCAAAAAAGATGGCAGCGTAACAGCAGGTAACGCGTCAGGAATCAATGATGGAGCTGCTGCTCTGGTTGTCATGAGCCGGGCAAAGGCGGATGAACTTGGACTTAAACCGCTTGTCGTGATCAAAGGGAACGCAAGCGCGGGTGTCGACCCAAGCATCATGGGGATCGGTCCGGTTGACGCGGTAAAGAAAGCATTGAAGAAATCGGGCATGACAATGGACCAGATGGAGCTGATTGAAGCGAATGAAGCGTTCGCTGCCCAGTCACTTGCAGTTGACCGCGAACTGAATTTCAATAAGGAAATTTTAAATGTCAACGGAGGCGCAATCGCATTGGGCCACCCAATTGGGGCGAGCGGTGCGAGGATCCTTGTTACGCTGATTCATGAAATGAAACGCAGACAGGCAAAGACTGGCCTTGCGACACTATGCATTGGCGGCGGACAGGGTGTCGCTACTGTAGTGGAACTCGTCTGATTCTATCACTTTTTAAAAGATTAATAGTCATTCCGGCACGAAAATAGTGCAGGTGCGAACATAGTCAAAAGGGGGAAGAACGATGAAAAAAATTTGTGCATCCTTTCAAGACGCCATGGCGGATATCCATGATGGTGCAACCTTAATGGTTGGCGGCTTTGGTCTCTGCGGGATTCCTGAGAACGCAATCCTCGCGCTTGTTGAAAAAGGGGTAAAAGACCTGACCGTCATTTCGAATAACTGCGGAGTTGACGATTGGGGGCTTGGACTGCTCCTTAAAAATAAGCAGATCAAAAAAATGGTAGGTTCATATGTTGGCGAAAACAAAGAATTCGAGCGTCAGGTGCTGTCTGGCGAAATCGAGGTCGAATTGATTCCGCAGGGTACGCTTGCTGAGAAAATCAGGGCCGGCGGTGCCGGTATACCTGCTTTTTATACGCCGGCTGGTGTGGGAACGCCAATCGCTGAAGGAAAAGAAACCCGCATGTTCAATGGCAAGGAATACCTCCTTGAAGAAGCGCTGACAGCGGATTTCAGCATTGTACGTGCCTGGAAGGGCGATAAAATGGGCAACCTCGTCTACCATAAAACCGCTAGGAACTTTAATCCGATGATCGCTGCTGCCGGCAGAGTCACGATTGCCGAGGTAGAGAACCTGTATGAAGTGGGCGAATTGGACCCAAACAGTATCCATACTCCAAGCATTTATGTCCAGACACTGATTGAGGGCAATCAGGAGAAAAGGATTGAAAGGCTGACAGTGAGAAGTTAAATCTGGCTGATCATGAAAGGAGAAGGCATATGATTAAAAATAAAGGGAATGTCCGGGAAAAAATCGCGCGCCGGGCTGAAAAAGAAATCGAGAATGGTTTTTACGTAAACCTCGGGATCGGGATGCCGACATTGGTGGCAAACTTCATTTCTGACGATAAACAGGTTGTCCTCCAGTCCGAAAACGGACTGCTTGGAATCGGGCCTTATCCGTCAGAAGAAAGCGTTGATCCCGATCTGATCAACGCTGGAAAAGAAACGGTCACAGCCATTCCAGGATCAGCTTATTTTGATTCTGCAGAGTCCTTTGCGATGATCCGCGGAGGGCACATCAATATTGCCATCCTTGGCGGCATGGAAGTTTCTGAAGCTGGTGACCTCGCGAACTGGATGATTCCGGGGAAGATGATCAAGGGAATGGGAGGCGCCATGGATCTGGTCCACGGTGCACAGAAGATCATCGTGATCATGGAACATGTCAACAAAAATGGGGACGCGAAAATCCTCAAGGAATGCAGCCTGCCGTTAACAGGCAAAAACGTGGTGAACCGCATCATCACCGATATGGCGGTCATCGATGTGACGCCATTCGGGCTGAAACTCGTTGAGGTAGCAACAGGATACACAGTGGAGGATGTTATTAAATCAACTGGACCAGAACTGCAGGTGGATGATGCGGTAAAACTGGACGCATACTGATTATCGGGAACGCCCTTTAATATAAAGGGGCGTTCCTTCTTTATTAGCGGCAGCTGATTTCAAAAATGAGCTTCCGGTGGTATAATCTTTTAACAAAACGGCTTTGCCAAATGAGCCGAACTCAGTAAATGCATAGAACCGGGGGATCAATCATGAAGAAAAAACAAAAACGCCAGCAGCCAGTAAAAAAAGACGAGAAACCGGCAACATTAGGTGACCTGCTGAATCAGGATATCATGCAAAAACTAAAAGCTCAGCAGCAAGAGCTGAAAGAAGAAGAAGAAAAGAAAAAGCAGGCCGACTTGCAGCGGAAAAAAGAAGAACAACGGTTAAAAGAGAAGAACAAGTCCTTTGAAGAACTGCTTTCCGAAAGTGATATGGATTGGAAAAAGTTCAAATGAAAAAACGAAGGGTAGAAGTTGTCCCGTATCGTGCCGAATGGAAAACTCTTTTTGAGAAAGAGAAAAACCTGATTGCCGAAGTTTTTAACCAGACAGAGGCTGAAATCCACCATATTGGCAGTACCTCTGTCCCCGGGCTGAGCGCCAAGCCAATCATTGACATCATGCTAGCTGCAGAAAGCCTCGAATCAGTAGAAAAGGCCACCCCTGCACTTGAGACTGCCGGATACGATGCCCGGGGAGAAAATGGCATTCCAGGCCGGCGATATTTTCAAAAATGTGATGAAAAAGGGATTCGAAAAGTGCATCTGCATGCGTTTGAAAAAGGCAGCCATCAACTATACAGGCATTTAGTTTTCCGTGATTACTTGAGGTCCCATCCAGAAGAAGCAGCCAGGTACGCAAGTGTGAAGGAAGAAGCAGCCCGTCAATATGAATATGAGATTGAATCCTATATTGCTGCAAAGTCTCCAACTGTATTGGAGATAGAGGAAAAAGCGAGACTCTGGAAACCCTTGTAAAGAACATGTTTTGCTTCCAATGCTAAAGGGCAACTAAATAAAAAGCGGCAAAGGAGCAATAACATGATTTTTACAACTTTCATCCTGGCAGCAGGTTTTGTTGCCGTTCATCTATTTTCTAGATATTTACCATTTCTTGATAACGTACCGAGAAGCAGGCTGCTGTCAGCAGCCGGCGGCATTTCGGTGGCGTACGTCTTCATCCACTTGCTTCCTGAACTGAATAAGCATAATGAGATACTGGATCGTAATATTCAGTCACAAGCCCTCATGTTCTTTGAGAACCATACATATATTGTCGCAATGCTTGGTTTGGCTTTTTTTTATGGACTGGAGCGCATGGTTAAAACATCAAAGAAAAAACAGCAGGAAGAGAATAATCTGAACCGGACATCAAAGGGTGTGTTCTGGATTCATATAACCTCCTTTTTCCTTTACAACGGATTGATTGGATATCTATTGCTGCATGGAGAACAAGAGTCCATCAAAGGGCTGGTTTTGTACTTCATCGCCCTTGCGGTACACTTCATCACAAGTGATCATGCTCTCAGGGAGGCACATAAGGAGATTTATGATAGGATTGGAAGATGGCTGCTGGCTGGTGCAATCATAACTGGATGGGCGATTGGCGTAATGGTGGAAGTGCATGAAAATATCATTGCCGTCCTCTTCGCATTGCTGGCCGGCGGTGTCATTCTGAATGTCATGAAGGAAGAGCTGCCGGAAGAGAGGGAAAGCAACTTTTGGTCCTTTGCGGCAGGCCTGGCAGCTTATACAATCTTGCTGCTGCTGGCTTAAAGAAAAGCTAGAATTTAAAAAGGACATACTCGCCGAAAAGACGAATATGTCCAAAACTTTATTGTTTATCTATGCTGATCATACTGGTTTGCTTTCGTAAGCGATTTGATTAAACGGATTTCTTCCGGAGAAAGTGGATTAGCTCTTGCTGCCCGGGCGTTTTCTCTTATTTGCCCGGGGCTGCTTGCGCCGGCGACAATCGAAGCAACAGCGGGGTCTGCCAGGTTATACTGAATCGCTGCTTCTGTAAGAGAATGGGAAGATGCCAGTTTTTCCTTCAATAACGGCAATACTTCCTGCAATTCATCATAGCTGTAATCAAGAAATCCTTTGGGAGGGGCCTTTTCAAGCAGCCTGTCGCTGAGCATCCCTTTTGCGACGGTTCCTCGGGTTACAACGCTGATCCCTTTTTCATCAAGAAGCGGAAGTGCTTCTTCTTCCGGACGTCTGTCGAGCATGCTGTATTGCATCATGACAGAGACAATATTGGATTTTTGTGCATATTCGCGGATGACATTGGGTCTGATCGAGGAAATGCCATAATGCTTTATAAAGCCCTCAGCTTTTAACTCTTCAAAAGCCTCGATCGTTTCGTCAATAGGATCCTCAATCGTCCCGCCATGAAGCTGATAAAGGTCAATATAATCGGTATCCAATCTTTTCAGACTTTGTTTGACAGCCTCTTTGATATGGCTTTTTGAGGGGTCCCAGGTCCAGCTGTCCTTCGTCTCGGTCCAGCGATTGCCGGCTTTCGTTGCAATGACAACCTGGTCCCTGACACTCCTCAGTGCCTGTCCGACAATCCTTTCATTTTCTCCAAAGTCATATAAATCGGCGGTATCGAAATAATTGATCCCTTCCTCGAGGGCAGCTTCGACCACTGCCTGTGCCTTGGAATAATCTGTACCAAGCGACATGCAGCCAAGACCAATTTCACTAACAAATAATCCAGAAGACCCTAATTGCCTTTTTTTCATTCCATCACTCCGTTCCACAATAATATCTCCATTTTATCGGAATGGAAGGAGCGGGTTCAACTAATCTGGACGGCCCACCGACTGACTGACTGCTTCAACCCAGTCTTTCACAAGATGATGCTTTTTGCCATACTCTTTTAAAATCGCTTTGATTTCCCACGCTTTGCCAGCAATCGTGAAGCCTTGACCATGCACGTACACTTTCATCGCCATACCCCTTTCAGATAAGTATGGTAAAATGTATGAGCATTTGATCTCGGATTAGAACAGGAGTGGACATGTATGAAATCTCTTGAAGAAAAAACATTGAAGACAGAACAGATTTTTACTGGAAAAGTCATCAGCCTGCAGGTAGACGAGGTGGAATTGCCGAACGGGAAAACTTCTAAACGGGAAATCATCAAGCATCCCGGTGCAGTGGCGGTGATTCCGGTTACTGATGACAATAAAATCATCATGGTCGAACAATACAGAAAGGCGCTTGAAAGGACCATCGTCGAAATACCGGCAGGAAAGCTCGAGGCTGGTGAAAAGCCGGAAATATGCGCTGCCCGTGAGCTTGAAGAAGAAACCGGTTATGAATGCGCCAGCATGGAGTGGATGATCTCCTTCTATACGTCTCCAGGGTTCGCAGATGAAATCATCCATGTCTATAAAGCAACCGGACTTGCGAAAAAAGCCAACCCGGCAGCAGCAGACGAAGACGAATTTGTCAATTTGATTGAAGTAAGTCTTGAAGAAGCCATCCAACTGGTAAAAGAACAAAAAATATATGATGCAAAAACGGCATATGCTGTACAGCATTTGCAATTGCAAGAGGCATTGGGTAAATAAATGCGGGAATACTTTGTCGATCTTCATATCCATATAGGCAGGACGAAATCGGGCAGGGCAGTGAAAATCACCGGAGCAAAGTCATTGACCTTCAGCAATATTATCCGGCATGCCAGGGATTATAAAGGGATGGACATGATCGGGATCATTGACAGCCATTCACCTGAGGTACTTGATGAAATGCAGGATTTGCTAATCGCAGGTGAACTTGAGGAACATCCCGATGGCGGCTTGAACTATGGCGGGATGAGCATCATACTCGGGTCGGAACTTGAGATCAATGATGAGAGCACACAGGGGCCACTCCATGTCCTGTGCTACCTGCCAACCCTAAAAACCATGAGGATATTTTCGATGTGGCTGGAGAATCACTTGAAAAACATTACTTTAAGCTCGCAGAGAATATATGTTACCGGGCGTGAATTGCAGAGGAAAGTAAAGGAACTTGGGGGGATTTTCATTCCTGCACATGTTTTTACTCCTTTTAAAAGCTTGTATGGAAAAGGTGTAAAACATTCTTTAACAGAAGTATTTGATCCCGAGATGATTGATGGCATCGAGCTGGGGTTAAGCTCGGATACAATGATGGCCGATCAGCTTTCCGAAATCCATCGTTATCCTTTTGTCACGAACTCGGATGCCCATTCACTTGCGAAAATCGCTAGAGAATACCAGAAGATTGAAATGAAAGAGCCTTCTTTTGGTGAATTGGCACTAGCACTAAAGGAATCTGCAGGAAGACGGATAAAAGCAAATTACGGCCTGGATCCTCAACTCGGAAAATACCATCGTACCGTCTGTGCAAACTGCCTGACTCCTATTCCGACCATTGATGAGGTCTGCAGGCAATGTGGCTCTGGCAAAATCGTCAAAGGGGTTGCTGACAGGATACGCGAACTCAAGACAGCAGATGGGAATAAGCCTGGGAGGCCGCCATATATCCATCAGGTTCCACTAGAGTTCATTCCTGGTCTTGGGCCGAAAATGCTGGAAAAGCTAATGGATCATTTCGGAACAGAAATGGCAGTCCTTCACTCTGTCCCTCTAGACTCCTTGAAACAGCTGATTCCTGAAAAGACGGCAATCACAATAGACAAGGCAAGAAAAGGACAACTTGGCTTCCTGGCTGGGGGCGGAGGAAAGTATGGGAAAATAGCAGATATGTAAATCCGGTCCAGACAGGCCGGATTTTTGTTTCTATTAAATAAAGCGAAAATTCTTCTTCCAGAGTCATAGACTTCCCGTCCAAGCATATGATGGTAGTAACCAATATGCAGGAGGAAAAGAGATGAAGAAACGAAGGTACCAGGACGTCGCAGTAAGCCATTTACGAGAATATTCCTCAATCTATCTTTTTGTCGTTGTCCTTTTTCTGATGGGCGTCATCTTTGGGGCAGTAATTGTGAATAGCCTCAGTTTCACTCAAAAGGAAGATTTATTCTATTATCTATCACAATTTTTTGGCCAGGCTGCTTCCGGTAAAGTAGCTGATGGACAGGATTTGTTTTTGCAAAGCTTTATGCATAATGGAAAGTTCATAGGCCTGATCTGGATTTTGGGGGTTTCCATCATCGGGCTTCCGGTTATCCTGGTTCTTTTATTCATGAAAGGAATGGTGGTCGGTTTTACAGTCGGCTTTCTTGTGAACCAGATGCAGTGGGACGGTTTCATGCTGTCATTTGTATCCATCCTGCCGCAAAACTTCATCATCATTCCTGTTTTCATCATTACTGCAGCGATGGCAGTCACATTTTCCTTGAAAATGATCAGGAATCAGTTCATGAAAAAAATCAGCCAGCCGATCATGCCTCAATTTTTTAGATATATCTTTTCTTTTTTAGCAGCACTTGTGTTTCTGGCAGTGGCAGCCGGAATCGAAGCATATTTATCCCCGTCATTATTGAAGGCTGTTATCAACTCGCTAAATTAAAATTATTATCAGTTTAAAATAACTGTTGTTTCTTATTTGTAATAATTTTATTTTGAATCTCATTTCCGTTCTGATATAATAAAAGAACAGTGGCGGGGGAGTGAGTACTATCGAAATGGAAAACAGGATCGAGAGAATTAAGAAACAGCTGCATTCGTCCAGCTATAAATTAACGCCGCAGCGCGAGGCTACCGTCCGCGTATTGCTTGAACATGAAGAAGACCACTTAAGTGCTGAAGATGTTTATTTGCTTGTCAAAGAGAAATCTCCTGAAATCGGACTGGCGACAGTTTACCGGACACTTGAACTGCTGACTGAACTGAAAATTGTTGATAAAATCAATTTCGGGGATGGTGTGTCCCGATATGATCTCCGCCAGGAAGGCGCTGCCCATTTCCATCATCACCTTGTCTGCATTGAGTGCGGAGCTGTAGATGAAATCCAGGACGATCTTCTGGAGGATGTTGAAGAAATCGTTGAAAGAGACTGGAAATTCAAGATTAAAGACCACCGCCTTACTTTCCACGGCATTTGTCACAGATGCCAGGAGAAAGATACGGCAGAAACAGAATAATTCGAGGCCCTTTTTCCGAATGGAGAAAGGGCTTTTTATTTATAATGGGAGCTGTTTCGCATGTTATGCGCTTGATCCTAACTAACCGCCTGCTTAATGGTATCAAGAAGGCTTACGAATCAGATAAGCCAAAGGTCCGTATTCTTTGATACTGAACGCAAAGAGCCACAATTATCCACTTATATCAGGTATAATTCTTGTCCAAATTGGCATACAGATTAATAAATAAGTATAGTCGTGTGGACAGGGAATCTCTCTGTTACAACGAGTATGGAGGCAAGAAGATGAAATCGTGGTTTGGAATGGTCATGCATACATTAAAGGTGTTCATTTTGTTCACTGGATGCACAATTCTATTTTATTATGGTATCATGTGGATTAACGAAGAATATGAAAGTTATCATCGGTATGATGCACCTGAAGGGGCAGCCATCAAGGTGTCAGGAACCTTTGATGAAAAAGAAGGAAGCATGCTTGAAAGGCTGATACTGTTTTATCTGAATGGAGAGTAATAGAAATGGAAGACAGGCTTGACGACTTTATCCACTTTCTGGTTGTTGAAAAGGGACTATCAAAGAATACGATTGTCTCCTATAAACGCGATTTGAATAGTTATATTCACTATCTGAAAAATGTTGAACAGCTTGGGGAATTAAATGGAGTCCAGCGGCCGCAAATTGTACACTTCCTTAAGTTTTTAAAAGACTCGGGTAAATCCTCGAAGACCCTGGCCAGGCATATTGCCTCCATCCGGGCTTTTCATCATTTTCTCCTGCGGGAAAAGGCGGTCGACCATGATCCAACCGTCCATATTGAAAGTCCACAGCATGAGCGTTCTTTGCCTAAGGTGCTGAGCATGGAAGAGGTCGAGACGCTTTTAGAAAGCCCGAAACTTTCCGACCCTTTTGGGTATCGGGACAAAGCGATGCTTGAGATGATGTATGCTACGGGTATCCGTGTCAGTGAACTGATCGGACTAAAGCTGTCCGATGTGCACCTGACGATGGGATTTGTCCGCTGCATGGGCAAAGGGAGTAAGGAAAGGATCATTCCGATAGGGAAGACGGCTTCAGATGCGATCGAAGAGTACCTCGAAAAAGGAAGGCCAAAACTGGCTTCGAAAAAACATAAGGATGACTCTTTATTCTTAAATCATCATGGAAAAGGGTTGTCACGACAAGGGTTCTGGAAAATCCTCAAGCGGCTGACAGCAGACGCAGGAATCGAAAAAGAATTGACACCGCATACGCTGAGGCATTCATTTGCAACCCACCTGCTTGAAAATGGAGCAGATCTTCGCGCAGTCCAGGAAATGCTGGGACATGCAGACATATCAACGACCCAAATCTATACCCATGTTACAAAGACAAGGTTGAAGGATGTTTATACGAAGTTCCATCCCCGAGCATAGTTTGGGTTATTGGACGTGATTTTAAAGAGAACAGACAGATAGTTTCATAGAATTGTCAAAAAAGCCGCCGGAAAAGCCGGCTTTTTTTCTTGTGTTTTTAGATATATCTAGTAAAATGGAGATGTCAGACTTCTGACAAATGTAAACGCACGCATCCGATTATCATAAGCAAAAAAGGGTAACATAAAATTGTAAAATTGTAAGTAACGCATTCATACTTTTTAAGGAGGAGAAAGAATGTCGAATACATATAAAAGAGTATTTTTGATTGTGATGGATTCAGTCGGGATCGGAGAGGCTCCTGATGCAGAGAAGTTTGGAGACAATGGTTCCCATACACTTGGCCATATCGGAGAGAAAATGAACGGACTGAACATGCCGAATATGGGCAAGCTGGGCCTTAGCAATATCGAAGAAATTAAAGGTATCAGCCCTGCTGCGAAGCCAATGGCGTTCTATACAAAGATGCAAGAGGCATCGAACGGCAAGGATACCATGACAGGACATTGGGAAATTATGGGCTTGAACATCCAGACTCCTTTCCAGGTTTTCCCTGATGGTTTCCCTGATGAACTGATTTCCGAACTGGAATCACGCACTGGCAGAAAGGTCATCGGAAACAAGCCGGCAAGCGGAACCGAGATCCTTGTTGAACTAGGTGAGGAGCATATGAAGACAGGAGCTTTGATAGTGTACACGTCCGCAGATTCAGTGTTGCAGATTGCGGCACACGAAGAGATTGTCCCGATCGAAGAACTGTATGATATTTGCAAGATCGCCCGGGAACTGACACTCGATGAAAAGTACATGGTAGGCAGAGTCATCGCAAGACCTTTCCTTGGTCAGCCAGGTGACTTCAAACGTACTTCCAATCGCCATGATTATGCGCTCAAGCCATTTGGCAGAACGGTCATGAATGAGTTGAAGGATGAAGGTCTTGATGTGCTGGCGATTGGTAAAATTTCCGATATCTATGATGGTGAAGGTGTAACAGAATCCCTTCGTACAGTTTCAAATATGGACGGAATGGATAAGCTGCTCCAGACTTTGGGTCAGGACTTCACAGGACTGAGCTTCCTGAACCTTGTTGATTTCGATGCACTGTTCGGACATCGCCGCGACCCGGAAGGCTACGGTAAAGCCCTTGAAGAGTACGATGCCCGACTTCCTGAAGTCTTTGAAAAATTGAAAGAAGATGACCTGCTCATTATCACTGCAGATCACGGTAATGATCCTGTTCACTACGGAACAGACCACACACGCGAATATGTGCCGCTCCTTGTTTATTCAAAGGGAATGCAAGAAGGAAAAGAACTGCCGGTACGTAAGACCTTTGCTGACATTGGAGCGACGGTTGCGGAAAACTTTAACGTAAAAATGCCTGAGCACGGAACTAGCTTCCTGAAGGAATTGAACTAAGGAGTGGAATTCATGGATTATAATCAAATTCAAACAGCAGCATCGTATATCAATGAGAAATTAACTCAGCAGCCTAAAATCGGTTTGATTCTTGGCTCTGGGCTGGGAGTCCTGGCAGACGACATTGTGAACCCGGTCAAGATTCCTTACAACGAAATCCCGGGATTCCCGGTTTCAACAGTTGAGGGGCATGCCGGACAGTTAGTTTGCGGACAGCTTAGCGGCGTTGAAGTTATCGCAATGCAGGGGCGCTTCCATTATTATGAAGGCTATAGCATGGATAAGGTCACTTTCCCAATCCGTGTCATGAAGGAACTAGGGATAGAAAAGCTCATTGTTACAAACGCAGCTGGAGGAGTGAATGAAAGCTTCGAACCAGGAGATTTGATGATCATTACTGACCATATAAACAATATGGGCACAAACCCATTGATCGGGCCGAATGATTCACGTTTTGGCGTTCGCTTCCCGGATATGAGTGAAGCTTATTCCAAGAATTTAAGAGCGGTTGCGAAAGAAGTTGCTGAAAAGAACAACCTTACAATCAAAGAGGGCGTTTATCTTGGAAATCCTGGACCAGTCTATGAAACGCCTGCCGAAGTAAGAATGATTCGTACGCTAGGCGGAGACGCAGTCGGAATGTCAACAGTGCCTGAAGTCATTGTGGCAAAACATTCCGGAATTGAAGTGCTTGGCATTTCCTGCATTTCAAACATGGCAGCAGGAATCCTTGATCAGCCATTAAGCCATGATGAAGTAATTGAGACAACTGAAAAAGTGAAATCCAGCTTTCTTTTACTTGTGAATGAGATTGTAAAAACAGTAGGCCAAAAATAATCCATAGCTCTCCAGCTAAATAATGATAAGTGGTGATAATGATGAGAATGGTCGATGTGATAGAGAAAAAACGTGACGGACATGAGTTATCAACGGAAGAAATCCAGTTTTTCATTGACGGCTATACAGATGGCAGCATTCCTGACTACCAGGTAAGCGCGCTGACAATGGCGATTTTCTTTCAGGGAATGACTGAAAAAGAACGCGCAGACTTAACGATGGCAATGGTGAAGTCTGGAGACCAGATTGATCTTTCTGCGATCGAAGGTGTGAAAGTCGATAAGCACTCTACAGGGGGCGTAGGTGATACAACGACACTGGTACTGGGCCCATTAGTAGCGGCTTTAGGTGTGCCGGTAGCAAAAATGTCAGGGCGCGGGCTCGGACATACAGGCGGAACCATCGACAAGCTGGAAGCAGTAGAAGGTTTCCATGTCGAGATTGATAATGAGGAATTCATCAATCTTGTGAATAAAAATAAAATTGCGGTCATCGGTCAGAGCGGGAATCTGACTCCAGCTGATAAAAAGCTCTATTCATTACGTGATGTAACTGCAACTGTGGACAGCATCCCATTGATTGCCAGCTCGATCATGAGCAAAAAAATCGCTGCTGGTGCAGATGCAATCGTCCTCGATGTAAAAACAGGAGCAGGCGCATTCATGAAGACGCTTGAAGATTCTCGTGAACTGGCAAAAGCAATGGTTAGAATCGGGAACAATGTCGGCCGCAGGACGATGGCTGTCATTTCTGATATGAGCCAGCCGCTGGGCTTTGCAATCGGGAATGCCCTTGAGGTCAAGGAAGCAATCGATACCCTGAAGGGAGAGGGTCCTGAAGATTTAACTGAACTTTGCCTGACACTTGGAAGCCACATGGTCTTCCTGGCCGGAAAGGCAGAGTCCCTTGGAGACGCACGAAGCAAGCTTGAAGAAGTCATCAAGAACGGCACTGCTCTCGAAACCTTCAAAGTATTCCTTGCATCCCAGGGCGGAGATGCATCGGTCGTCGATCATCCCGAAAACCTGCCACAGGCGAAATACAAGTTTGAACTTGAAGCGAAAGAGGCAGGCTATGTATCCGAAATCGTCGCTGATGAAGTAGGAACAGCCGCCATGCTTCTTGGAGCAGGAAGGGCAACGAAGGAATCCGAAATCGATCTGGCAGTAGGGCTTATGCTGCACAAAAAAATTGGCGACAAGGTAGAAAAGGGAGAATCCCTTCTCACCATCTACAGTAACTTTGAAGATGTGAATGAAGTAAGAGAAATGCTGTATGAGAACATCAAAATCTCGAGTGAACATGTTGAAGCACCAATCCTCGTACATGGAGAAATAACAGAATAAAATCTTTGAACGAAAGCGGAGAGCTGACTCTCCGCTTTTTTATATGCAAAAAATACCGGTTTTATCTGCCTTACCTGTATAAAAGTGGATTGGTTGGATAAAAATAGAGCCTATAAAGATAGGAGGGTTATGGCCATGAATCTAAAAAAGTTTACGAGTTTACTGCTTGTTTTTATGCTGGGTGCAGCATTTATATCCCCTAAAGGATATGCCAATGAAGGAGACAAAGGACTGGCCAATGATGCCAGTTCAGCTATTCTGATTGAGCGTGATACAGGGCAGGTACTGTTTGATAAAAACAGCCATGAAAAGCTTCCGCCGGCAAGCATGACAAAAATCATGACAATGCTATTGATCATGGAAGCTTTGGATGAAGGAAGGCTGAAGCTCGACGAAAAAGTCCGCGCAAGTGAATATGCTGCTTCGATGGGAGGATCCCAGATATTCCTGGAGCCAGGAGAAGAGATGACAGTTGAGCAATTGCTAAAAGGAATCGCTATCGGGTCAGGTAATGATGCAGCAGTGGCAATGGCTGAGCGTATCGGTGGATCTGAAGAGGCATTTGTGAAAATGATGAACAAGAAGGTAAAGGAACTTGGCTTGAAGGATACCTTTTTTAAAAATACTACTGGCCTGCCTGTAGATGGACATTATAGCTCGTCATATGATATGGCCATGATGGCAAAAGAGTTGCTTAAGTACGAAAAAATAACCAAATACACGGGTACGTATGAAGATTACCTCCGTGAGGATTCGGAAAAGAAATTCTGGCTTGTGAATACGAATAAGCTTGTTCGTTTTTACCCGGGAGTGGATGGCCTAAAGACCGGCTTTACTAATGAAGCAAAATATTGTTTGACAGCTACTGCTCAAAAGGATGGCATGCGTGCGATCGCGGTCGTGTTTGGAGCACCGACATCCAAGGCGAGGAATGCGCAGGTAACGAAGATGCTCGACTATGCTTTCAGCCAGTATCAGACGCATCCAATGTTCAAAAAAGGGCATCCGCTCGGTAAAGCAGTCATCAGCAAGGGTGACAAAAAGTCAATCAACGCGGTCACCTCTGAAAGTGTTTCCCTCCTTACAAAAAAAGGAGTTGACATCAAGGATGTCAAACAGAAGATCACACTGAACAAAAGCCTTAAGGCTCCTGTCGAAAAAGGGGACAAGGTAGGAACTCTTAAGCTTGTGAAAGACGGCAAAACCGTAGCGGAAACCACACTTGTTGCGGATGCAAAGGTTAAAGAAGCAAGCTGGTGGATCCTGTATAAGCGCTCATTCGGAATGTTCACCAGGGCTGGAAGCCAAAAATAATGTCAGCCAGGTTCATGATTGTGTCGAAAACTCTGCCATTCCATCTAGTTTTAGCGAATTGGCACTAGTTTTGTTCTGAAGAAGGAATTGGCTGATTCAATGGAGAATTTGACTCACTATACCAGATAAGGAGGCTTTGGATAGTGAGTCTTAACATTGATATGGAAGTGAAGCATGACGTCTTATTGATAAGAATCAGTGGTGAATTGGATCACCACACTGCAGACCAGCTTCGCGAGCAGGCAACAAAAGCCATTGAGAACGAAGGAATCCGCCACATTGTCATGAACCTCGAACATCTCACCTTTATGGATAGTTCGGGACTCGGTGTAGTTTTGGGAAGATATAAACAAATCAAACAGCTTCATGGAGAAATGGTTGTTTGCGCAATCTCGCCGCCAATCAAACGGTTATTTGATATGTCGGGCTTATTCAAGATCATCCGTCTTGATCCGACGGAAGAATTTGCATTAGAGAGATTGGGGGTTGCATGATCCATGAAGAATGAAATGAATCTTCATTTTAGCGCGTTAAGTCAAAACGAATCATTCGCCCGCGTTACCGTTGCTGCCTTCATTGCGCAGCTGGATCCAACGATGGACGAATTGACGGAAATCAAAACCGTTGTATCCGAAGCGGTGACAAATGCGATTATCCATGGATATGAAAGCAATCCGGACGGAAAAGTGTTCATTTCCGTATTGCTCCAGGATGGGATGATCGAAATGCTCATTAAAGATGAAGGAATAGGCATTCCTGATATCGATGAAGCCATGCAGCCACTTTATACTTCAAAGCCAGAGCTGGAACGGTCCGGTATGGGCTTTACGATTATGGAAAATTTCATGGACGAAGTACAAGTGAGATCAGAGCCCGGCTTTGGGACAGAGATTCGTTTGAAAAAGCACCTGTCAAAGAGCAAAGCGCTGTGCAATTAAGGGAGTTCTGCCGATGGATGTGGAGGTAAAAAAGGATAATAGCCAAACGTATCTTAAGGACCATGAAGTCAAAGAACTGATTTTGAGAAGCCAGCAGGGAGACCAGGCTGCCAGGGATTTGATTGTCCAGAAGAACATGCGTCTCGTCTGGTCCGTCGTCCAGCGTTTCCTCAACAGAGGATATGAGCCAGACGACCTGTTTCAAATTGGCAGCATCGGCCTCTTAAAATCAGTTGATAAATTTGACCTCTCGTACGACGTAAAATTTTCAACATATGCCGTTCCAATGATCATTGGTGAAATCCAGCGTTTCATCAGGGATGACGGGACCGTGAAAGTCAGCAGGTCGCTGAAGGAGACTGGCAATAAAATCAGGAAGGCAAAAGACGAACTTTCCAAAACCCTGGGCAGGGTGCCGACTGTCAATGAAATTGCCGAATATCTTGAATTATCGCCTGAAGATGTAATCATGGCCCAGGAGGCAAGCCGAAGCCCGGCCTCCATCCATGAAACCGTCTATGAGAATGATGGCGATCCAATTACTCTGCTGGACCAAATCGATAATGGCGAAGAAGGACGCTGGTTCGATAAAATCGCCTTGAAAGAGGCTATCAACGAACTGGAAGAACGGGAAAAACTGATCGTTTATTTGAGGTATTATAAAGATCAAACCCAATCAGAAGTCGCAGCCCGGCTTGGCATCTCCCAGGTCCAGGTCTCGCGCCTCGAAAAGAAAATACTTCAGCAAATGAAAGGCCGTATGGATCTTTGAATCCATACGGCTTTTTGTTTTTCTGAAAATCTTGTAGGTGGGGACGAATTGGTGCCCTAAACACGGGAATTCGAAAAAAAGAGGTCACCCTTAGAGCTGATTGGTGCCCTGAAACACCAGAAACTGGGAATGTATTGCACCAATAAAGCCGATTGGAGCCCTGAAATACCAGAAACTAGGAAAGTGGTACACCAATAAAGCTGATTGGAGCCCTGAAACACCAGAAACTGGGAAAACAGTACACCAATAAAGCTGATTGGTGCCCTAAAACACCAGAAACTGGAAAAGTGGTACACCAATAAAACTGATTGGTGCCCTTAAACACCAGTAACTGGGAAAAGAGTGCATCAATTAAGCTAATTGGGACTCTGAAACACCAGTAACTGGGAAACCAGTACACCAATAAAGCCGATTGGTGTCACGAAACACCAGTAACTGGGAAACCAGTGCACCAATAATGCTTATAGGCGCTCTGGTACACCAGTAACTGGAAAATTAGTGCGCCAATAAAGCTGATTGGTACCTTAAAACACCAGTAACTGGGAAAACGTGATACCAATAAAGCCAGGTGAAGCCCTAATACACCTGTAACTGGAAAAAAGTACACCGATGAGTCCGTTAAATTCCCCAAATAAATCAACATCCCGGATTTATAAAGCACTCCTTCTTAACCAATTATTGGACTTCATGAAAAGCACATAGCAATACATACTAAATATACGAGGAAAACACTGTGTTGGAAGTGAATCTGATGGAAAAAACGATTTATATCCGCATGCGGAATCGCGTACAGGTCAAGCCTGAGGAATCACTTTTATTGAAGGATATTGCCCAAATTATTGCCAGCGAAGAAATATACCAAGACCTGGCATCGCTTGAAGTAAAAAGAATTTCTCCAAAGGACCATATCCATATCATCGATGTCATGAAGGTCATTCATTTCATTACAGGGATATATCCGGATCATGAAGTCCAGGCTGTTGGACCGGCTCAAACGATTATTGAGGTGATCTACAAGAAAAAAGGAATGTCGATACCATTTTTTATCCTTGTGTGGTTTTTGCTATTTTTCGGTGCAGCATTAACCATCATGAACTTCCACGAGGATGTCAGCATGCAAACGGTGCATGAGCGGCTCTATTTTATCATGACGGGAAAAGAAGTCGCAAAGCCGCTGTTATTCCAGATACCTTATTCAATCGGCATTGGTGTTGGCATGATCTTATTTTTTAACCATGTATTCAAAAAGCGGCTTAATGAAGAGCCGAGCCCGCTTGAGGTTGAAATGTTCAATTATCAGCAATCACTTGATCAATATGTCATTCTGCATGAAAACAAGGAAAGTGTGAAACATCTCGATGACGATTAACATCTTGTTCATTATCCTTATTGGGCTGGCTAGCGGGCTTGCAGTAGGATCGGGTTTTGTAGCATTCTTATCGGTTCTGGGCGTGATTCCCAGGCTGACCCAGCTCACAAAGACAATGAAGCTGATTTCCTGGTATGAATGGGCTGTTGTCCTCGGTGCTTTGCTGGGAACTGCGGGAAGTTTGAGGGATCCCGTATTGAGCTTTTCTCCATACGTCACCATTCCTCTTGGACTCGCTGGCGGCATATTTGTCGGGATGCTGGCAGCTGCGTTAACAGAAGTATTGAATGTACTGCCTATCCTGGCAAAAAGGGTGAGGGTTGATGACAAGCTTGAAACATTGCTGATGGCCATTGTGCTCGGAAAAGTATTCGGGTCATTGTTTCACTGGATTTATTTTGTAGGGCAATAAAAATGAGGGAAGAGAAAGGACGGCAAATAATGGCCGAAAAAAGGAAGGTAATCCTAATTACAGATGGTGATGACTATGCACGGCGAGCTGTTGAGCGTGTTGCTGCCGATATTGGCGGACGGTGCATCTCTCTTTCTCACGGGAACCCTTCCGTCCTTTCTGGGCCCCACCTTGTTAAGTTAATCAAAAAAGCCACAAAGGATCCGGTGTTGGTCATGTTTGATGATAGTGGTTTTCTTGGAGAAGGAGCAGGAGAAAAGGCACTGAAATACGTAGCTGAGCATGAGGACATCCAGGTTCTCGGCGTTATCGCGGTTGCCTCGAAAACGCATATGGAAGAATGGAGCCGGGTGGATTTCTGCATCGACCGGGATGGTGAACTCACTCCCTATGGTGTCGATAAACATGGCCTTCCAGAGTTGGAAATGGGAAGGATCAATGGTGATACAGTTTATTGTCTGGACACGCTTGATGTCCCGTTGATCATCGGGATAGGTGATATCGGCAAAATGGCCAGGCGTGACCATTATAAAATAGGATCACCCATCACGAAGAAAGCAGTGGAAATCATCCTTGAAAGGAGCGGATTCTATGCCAAAGAAGAATGACAAACAGCCAATCCCGCTATCGTTGGACGAAGCTGAAAAGTACATGAAAGAGAAGGTTGGCCTGGGGGATAGTTTTGATCTGGGTGTCAGGAAGCTGAAAATCCTGAAAAAGGATGTTCACTTTTACTATGTAAATGGGTTGTGTGATACTAGCTTCATCGTACATATCGTTGAAGAGTTGGTGGATATCAATGATAATGAAAAACTTTCGACCCATTTGCAGGCTATTGTAGAAAACAGGATAACCCATCAATCTGTTGAAAAAATCAAAACAATGGATGAGCTCGTCGACCAGGTCCTTTCAGGTCTTATTGTCATCGTAGTGGAAGGGGAAGCGTCCGGATTAGTTGTGGACGTACGGAGCTATCCGGGAAGGCAGCCTCAGGAGCCAGATACTGAAAAAGTAGTGCGCGGGTCACGTGATGGCTTTGTCGAAAATATCATCGTCAATACGGCGTTGACCCGACGAAGAATCAGGGATGAGAATCTTCGTTTTGAGATGATGAAGATAGGCGAAAGGTCTAAGGCGGATGTTGCCCTTGGCTATATTAAAGATATTGCAAATCCAGGAATGATTGAGGTCATCAAAAAAGAACTTAATTCGATAAAAATCGATGGAATCACGATGGCCGATAAAACAATTGAAGAATTTTTGGTCAAGCAAGGATATAATCCATATCCGCTCGTCAGGTACACAGAACGTGCCGACGTCGCCGCTACCCACTTGCTAGAAGGACATATCCTTATATATGTTGACACTTCCCCAAGTGTCATCATCACACCAACGACCTATTTCCATCATCTTCAGCATGCTGAAGAGTACAGGCAGTCACCGGCGGTCGGAACAATGGTCCGATGGGTGCGATTCCTGGGGGTCCTTGCCTCACTGCTGCTTTTGCCTTTATGGTATTTATTTGTGCAGAACCCTGACTTGCTCCCTGAAAAAATATCTTTCATTGGACCCAATGAAAAATCCAATATACCGGTCTTCCTGCAAATCATGATGGCGGATGGCGGCATCGAGTTCCTGAGGATGGCGGCCATCCATACACCGACACCGCTCTCTACAGCGATGGGTTTGATCGCTGCCGTCCTGATTGGACAAATCGCCATCGATGTTGGAATGTTCGTGCCTGAAGTCATACTTTATGTCGCTGTGGCTGCAATCGGTACTTATGCGACGCCAAGTTATGAATTGAGTGTAGCAAACAAAATAGGAAGAGTATTTTTGCTGATTGTAACTGCCATATTCCATGTCCCAGGGTTTATGATTGGTACAACCATTTGGCTGTTGTTTCTGGCACATATAAAATCATTGAACACTCCATATCTGTGGCCATTTATTCCTTTCCATCCTGTTGCCTTTATGCAGATTCTGATTAGAAGGACCGTTCCTGGCTCAAAAATCCGTCCAAGTATTGTGCATGCAAGGAATCGCTTCAAACAGCCTTCGAACTCTTGACGAGATTACGATTGCGCGTTGCCAGGAATTGTGGTAAAGTGTTTTTAATTTACTAAAGTCTTAAAGCGAAAAATAAATAGACAGTTCATCAAATGAACTGTCTTTTTGTTTATTAGATGCCCGAAAAGTGCAGGCTTCTTTTGAAAAAATGTGAAAATATTGTACCAGGGAATTGAATATTTTGGCAAGGGATGAGGGGACAACATGGAATTTCATGGAACGGCAAAAACTAACCGACTGGGACATTTGGAGATAGGCGGTGTAGATACAGTCCAATTGGCTGAAAAATATGGGACCCCGCTATATGTTTATGATGTAGCTTTAATCCGGGAACGGGCAAAAGCTTTTAAAAGAACTTTTGAAAATGCTGGAATCACCGCACAAGTAGCATATGCCAGCAAAGCTTTTTCAACGGTGGCGATGGTTCAATTGGCCGCTGAGGAAGGTCTCTCGCTTGATGTTGTTTCTGGCGGGGAGCTGTACACGGCACTTGCAGCCGGATTTCCAACAGAAAAAATCCACTTTCATGGAAATAATAAAAGCTATGAAGAGCTGGTCATGGCTATAGAGCACAATATTGGCTGCATTGTGGTTGATAATTTTTATGAACTTGACATGCTGAAGGATATTTGCAAGGAAAAGAACACGCCCACCAAGGTTTTATTAAGAGTTACACCTGGAATTGAAGCACATACTCATGATTATATTTTAACAGGCCAGGAAGACTCTAAATTTGGCTTCGATTTACAGAATGGACAGGCTGACGAGGCGATGCGCATTTCCCTGGAAGAAAAACTGATCGATGTGCTGGGATTGCATTGCCACATAGGTTCACAAATTTTTGAAACGACAGGATTCATCCTAGCTGCCCAAAAAATCTTTGAAAAATTGCATCAATGGAAGAATGAATTGTCCTTCGAATCCACTGTCCTTAATCTTGGCGGTGGTTTTGGGATCCGTTATACAGATGAAGATGATCCGATTCCAGCAGCGCAATATGTGGAAGAAATAATTATTGAGGTGAAAAAGCAGGCTTCCCGATATTCAATGAAAACGCCTGAAATCTGGATCGAGCCGGGACGTTCGCTTGTAGGAGATGCTGGTACTACACTTTACCGCATAGGCTCCAGGAAGGATGTTCCAAATGTCCGCAAGTATGTCGCGGTTGACGGCGGGATGAGTGACAATATCCGGCCAGCTTTGTATCAGGCTAAGTACGAAGCAGTCCTTGCAAATAGAGTAATGGATAAACCTGAGGAGACGGTTTCGATCGCCGGGAAATGCTGTGAATCAGGGGATATGCTAATCTGGGACCTTCCGCTGCCAAAGACTGGCAACCACGACATCCTCGCAGTATTTTGTACGGGAGCATACGGCTATTCAATGGCAAACAACTATAACCGCCTTCCAAGGCCAGCAGTCGTGTTTCTTGAAAATTCAAAAGATACGCTGGTTGTCCGCCGTGAAACATACGAGGATATGGTGAAATTAGACCTTCCGCTTAAAGAAAAGGTTAACAGTTAAAGCTGCATTTCCGCAGCTTTTTTAGCTGTTCATAGGGTGTTATTTAAAAATTGGCTAAAACCCCGGTCTTATTGTAGAATAACAGATTGGAGGGATTCTGTATGAAAAAGAATAACTGGCTATTGTTTCTGTTATTGCTATTGATGTCTGTTGGATGGGGAGCCTACTACTGGTTTTTTATTGTGCCAGGACAATAGAGCACAGATAAAATTTGAAGTATCTGCCCGGATTATGTATGATTATATCAATTCAATTTATATATGAACCAGAAAATGCAGAAAAACATATAATATCAAAATGGTGAATAGCATTTGATTACTGCGGTACTCGGTCTTGAGTAGCGAAGGTTTAAATTAGAAGGAAAATGGAAAAAATGGTGTTGGTATCATTCCGTTTATTACTGTCAAACCACGATGAGGGATATTTATGTTAATTCGATATAAAAAGGCATTCGAAAAGATTGCAATGGGCTTGTTATCTTTCATGCCAAATGAGAAGGATTTAAAAAAACTTCAGCAGACGATGAGGAATTACGAAACAGATGATTCATGGCAGCTGTTTTTATGGAAGGAAGGTGAAGATATCATCGGGCTTTTGGGTGTTAACTTCGCTGAGGATAAAATGATGCAGCTTCTCCACATATCTGTGAATCCATCCCATCGTCATCAGGGAATTGGGAAACGCATGGTCAATGCATTGCAGGAGATGTTTCCGGAATGGACGGCAATCGCAAATGCTGAGACGGCATCCTTTTTTGAAAAATGCAGCCAGGAAGATAATAGTGTTGAAGGCAGTGGATGTTAAATCCCTGCCTTTTCTTACTTTTTGGAGATGAAAACCTTCTATTTTACCTGCTTTTTCTTTCCTCCTGAGCCATCCTGCGTTCGGAGATCACCTCGGTCCGATCCCTTGTTGAGTGCCTGTGGATCAAGTCTGGATTGTCCATATCACTAGTCTTTCCCCATGTAAAACCATTCTGTTTGCATTCTTCAAGGCAAAGCTTTTTCAACTCAGCGTCAATTATGGGCAGATTGAAGCTTGTATATGGTACATTGTTGAACAAGTTTTTTCTCCTCTTGCCGAGGAATTCGGTCAGCAGATCAGCGTCGATTCCCAAGCGGCGTATTGCCTGCATGTCTGACGAAAATAGCTCGATTGCTTTACCTAAAGTCCTAATAGCCCCTGAAAAGTTTTTCCGGCGATGGTGGTAATTAGAAACAGCGAGCAGAATCAGTGCGACCCAGATCGATTTTTTATTTCCAGCATCTGTAGCTTTCCAATATTCCTCTAAAATTTCATGGCATTCAAAATAATCCCTGTCTCCATGGAAATGGGCGAGATATTGTATATAGGAAACTGGATACTTAGTCATAATTAAACCCCCAATCAACTAACAATAGCTTAGCATATATTCCACCTATTCGTAGCATGGAAAAGCTGATTTAAAGAGGAAAATGCCCGGCTTTTGCCGGGCATTCCACAATTTTCACTGTTGCCTGGTTTTATAACCACGCTGCACCAATGATGATGAGCAAAATGAAAAGCACGATGATTAAAGCGAAACCTGCTCCGTAGCCATAGCCTTTACCATCAGACATTTAACATACCTCCTAATAGTGAAATAGCCTAATATACATTTTCAGCATATGCAGCAGGAAAGGAAATGGTTTGGGCGCTTGCGGATTTCTGAACGGAGCTGCTTCTAAATTAGTGATGGATAACATGGAGTTAATCTACTATACTTATATAATGATGCAGTTCAATATAGGAATTTTGGTGGGAAATGATGCAATATAATGTGAAAATCGAGGCCTTTGAGGGTCCGCTGGATTTACTTCTGCACTTAATCAATACTTTGGAGATAGATATTTACGACATACCGGTAGCGAAAATCACAGAACAATACTTAATGTATATTCATGCGATGAAGGAATTGCAGCTTGACGTGGCAAGTGAATACCTTGTGATGGCAGCAACACTTTTAGCAATCAAAAGCAAGATGCTGCTTCCGAAGCATGAAGAAGAGCTGGAAGATGAATTTGAATACGATCAGGAAGATGATCCCCGTAATGAGCTTGTCGAGAGATTGATTGAATATAAAAAATTCAAAGAGGCTGCCAGTGATTTGAAGTCACTTGAAGAGGAAAGAGGGCTTATGTACACGAAGCCTCCAAGTGATCTTACTGAGTACTCTAATGATAGTAAGAGCGATAACGCTGATCTTGATATCTCTTTATATGATATGCTGGGTGCTTTTCAGAAGCTTTTAAGAAGGAAAAAGCTCCAAAGGCCGATGTCCACCAAGATCGCGCGGCAGGAAATATCGATTGAAAAAAGAATGGACGAGGTCCTGACCTTCCTGAAAGAAAGCGGAACAAGGAAAAAATTCAATGATTTGTTCCCTGAATCTGACCGTGAGCATATTGTCGTTACGTTCCTGGCAATACTTGAGCTGATCAAGCGGAAGGAAATCGATGTCGAGCAGGAACAAAACTTTGCTGAAATTTATATGACATCAAGAAAGGAGTAAAGCGGTGGGAATTGTGAAGTGGAAAGGAATATTGGAGAGCCTGCTTTTTGCAGCTGGAGATGAAGGCTTGAGCCTTAAGCAAATCACCTCCGTGCTTGAGGTCGATGAAATCCAGGCCAATGAAATAATTGTCGGACTGCAGAGTGACTATGACCGGGATGAACACCGCGGCATTACCATTGTCCAACTGGCAGGAGTATATCAGCTAGCTACAAAAAAAGAACATGCTGTATACCTTAAAAAGCTGGTTGAATCGCCTGGTACCGCTCATTTATCCCAGGCAGCCCTGGAAACCCTTGCGATTGTCGCATATAAACAGCCGATTACGCGCGCCGAAATCGAGGAAATCCGCGGAGTAAAAACAGAGAGGCCGCTTCATACGCTTTCTTCACGAGCCCTGATCAAGGAAGTTGGAAGGGCAGAAGGAACAGGCCGTGCCATTTTGTACGGGACAACAAAAGAATTCCTCGATTACTTCGGCTTGAAAAACATAAACGAACTTCCGCCACTGCCGGAAAATATTGAAGAAGACGAACTGCAGGATGATGCAGATCTGTTCTTCGAGAAATTCCAGGAAACAATGGAAATGGACCAATAGCAGTTGTGCACAAAGTTTGGAATTTATGATAAAATCAAAATAATCATTCAGGAAGTGCTTTGAATGTGAGACCAGTCTTTAAAGCATTTCTTGCTACATAAGGATTTAAGAATGAATGTCCAACGGGAGGAATAACATGCTTATAAAGCAATGTGTTGGTTATGAACTTGAAAAGGAAAAATCAAACACCTCAGAGGATTTTTTCAACCGGAGTGAAGTCACTTTTGCAGAAGATGGCACAGAGAAAACCCTGCATGTATTGTATGTCAGGTATTTTGATGAGCTGGTTGGAAGCATTACTCCATTCACTGAAAACC
Source organism: Mesobacillus sp. MER 48 (assembly GCF_023714225.1). Taxonomy (NCBI): domain Bacteria; kingdom Bacillati; phylum Bacillota; class Bacilli; order Caryophanales; family Bacillaceae; genus Mesobacillus; species Mesobacillus sp. MER 48. The sequence goes on along the minus strand of NZ_JAMAUR010000001.1, from coordinate 732,035 downwards.
CAGTCTTTAAAGCAGGTAATAAGGAAGTATTCATGAAGGACCTGGTAGCACTTGCAGCACTTTTGAAAAATCCGGGATACAGACATCGTAAAAGGGTATATATAAATGAACAGAAAGAGTTCGCGGAAATTTTCAAGGGCCTGGATTTCAGCAAGATTCCCGGAATTTATGAGGGCATCGAGCAAAAAGGCGCATTTGAGGTGCGCTCTCCTTTAGATTATATTGTCCAGCCGGTATAAAGGACGGAGTGCGAAGGGGATAGGTGAAAAACATCACCTTAGCTATAACAGACATGGTCAAAATCCATTGGGGGTGTCATTTTGGGGAATACAATCGTAAAAACACAAATTGAAGAAGTAAGAGAATTCCTGTCCGCTACAGTCGTTAAGCTTGAGGGCTTTCTGAATGGAACAACGCTGGAGGGCTTAAAACAGGGCCAGCCAGCTGATGAGGAATATTATAAGTCCATCCTGTCAAGTCTCCGTAAGCTTGCGGTTTATTGTGAAGAAGGGCTGGATGCCTGCAAGGTAATCCTGCAGGCCGAAGTGTTTTCAAAACCAGCAGCGGAAAAGACATTATACAGAATCTACTATCAGTGCATTGAAGAATTCTTCTCTCCAAAAAATGATGCCTGGTACGAAGACAGCCGATCCGCTTATACCGGCAAGAATGCAATCAAGTTCAGGCAGCCAGTGGCAGCTGAACTAAGCGACTTGCTCGTCAGCCTGGAAAGCGGCTTCCAGAGGATTCGTGAAGAACTTGAATACTATGAAACGGATTACCGGACAAAAATGCTTCAATCAAGATAATCTTTCTAAGGAACAGCCAATATCAGGCTGTTCCTTTTCTTATTCCAACTGCCGAAAGCAGAAGTACAGAGCGTGAACATAGAGTTAAAACACTCCTTTTATGTCATAACATGCCTTGTCCCGCATAAACTTGTACAAACTGCCAAAGGAGACGAGGGTCAATCAATGAAAAGGATTTTGATGAAACTATTAATGATCGTCACTCTGTTGATATACGGCATACCCGGAACAGTCCAGGCCTCTGTTTCCGTAAGTGCCCGGAGTGCTATTTTAATGGAACAGGAATCTGGAAGGGTGTTATTCGAAAAAGATGCGCACAAGGTGAGCAGGATTGCCAGTATTACCAAAATCATGACAGCGATCCTCGCGATTGAATCGGGCAAGTTGGATGAAATGGTAAAAGTAAGTGATCGGGCAGTCCGGGCTGAGGGATCATCGGTTTATTTGAAGCCAGGTGAAAAAATCAGGCTCGAGGACCTGGTGTATGGACTGATGCTGAGATCAGGGAATGACGCAGCCGTCGCCATTGCGGAACATGTGGGTGGCAGTGTCGATGGGTTTGTATTCATGATGAATGAGAAAGCGCAGCAAATCGGAATGACAGATACTCATTTTGCCAATCCGCATGGCCTGGATGATCATGAAAATCATGTATCAACTGCATATGATATGGCGTTATTGACTCGCTATGCGATGAATAATGAGGAATACAAGAAGATTTCGGGAACGAAGATCCACCGGGCTCCAAACCCGACAGAAACCTGGGATAGGGTGTGGAAAAATAAGAACAGGCTCCTGACAGAAAAATACAAGTACAGCACAGGAGGGAAAACAGGTTATACAAAACGGGCAAAAAGGACGCTGGTATCTACTGCAAAAAGAGGCGACTTTGAAATGATCGCCGTCACTCTCAATGCACCCGATGATTGGAATGACCATATCCAGATGTTTGAAACGGCATTTTCCGATTATGATATCGCGGAAATTCTTTCGAAAGGTAAAGTGGATGGAATCAAGGAATCTCAATATAAAACCAAAGTCTATCTGGACCATTCCTTTGTTTACCCGCTTACTTCAGAAGAAGAAGAACTAGTGAGGGTTGAATATCGATTAAAAAAACTGGGGAAGGACCAGCGTGATCTGCAGAATCAGAAGATTGCCGGCCGGGCAAATGTTTTCCTTGATGATAAACAGATTGCCAGTTTGCCTGTTTATTTCAAACTTGAAGAAAAAGAGCAAAAGTCATTTTTTGATTTTTTTAAAAATATTTTCACATCAATAGCAGGGGTCAAGGATCATGGTTAACTATATCTGGGTCGTAATGATCTTAATTGGCCTGGGATTTGCGATGATCAACGGCACAATGACAGAGGTGAACGAAGCGGTCTTTACAGGGGCGAAGGAAGCGATCACGCTGAGTATCGGCTTGATCAGCATCCTTGTTTTCTGGCTGGGCATGATGCGGATCGCTGAGGATTCAGGATTATTGTCCAAGCTTTCCAGCTTATTTAAGCCATTTATCTCCAGGCTGTTCCCGGAAGTTCCTCCAAGCCATCCTGCGATGGGCTATATCCTTTCCAACATGATCGCGAATATGTTTGGTCTTGGGAATGCGGCTACACCACTCGGAATCAAAGCAATGGAAGAACTGAAAGAGTTGAATGATGGGAAAAACGAAGCCAGCCGTTCGATGATCACCTTCCTGGCGATCAATACAGCGAGTATTACTTTCATCCCGACCACTGTAATTGCGATCAGGATGAATTATGATTCCGCAAATCCAACAGATATAGTGGGACCTACCCTTGTGGCAACTGCGGTTTCAGCAGTTGCAGCGGTACTGATTGACCGGTTCTTTTACTATAGACGGAGCAAAAAGGGGTAAATCAAAATGGAAATTGTATCCGCAATATCACTATGGTTCATCCCTGTCTTGATCGCTTTCATCCTGATTTATGGAACGTATAAAAAAGTCCCCACATATGAAAGTTTTGTAGAAGGGGGCAAGGAAGGGATCAAAATGGCCGTCTCCATCATGCCGTTCCTGGTAGGGATGATGGTCGCAATCGCAGTCTTCAGGGCATCGGGAGCACTTGATGTGATGGTGAGCTGGATTCGTCCCGGACTGGAGATGGCAGGGATACCTGCTGAAATCGTTCCGCTCGCGCTGATCAGGCCAATTTCAGGGACAGCGGCACTAGGAATAACGAGCGACCTGATTAGTGTCCATGGACCGGATTCATTTATTGGTACCCTTGCTGCCACACTGCAGGGAAGTACGGACACTACCTTTTATGTCCTCACTGTATATTTCGGTGCGGTTGGGATCAAAAAGATGGGTGATGCTCTCAAAGTCGGCCTCCTTGCTGACGCAGTGGCAATTATAACAGCAATCATTGTTGTGACATTAATGTTTTCAAAATAAGATATACGAATATGCAAAAAGAATAGTCAAATAGAAAATAGAGAAGCTTAGAATATATAATGTTCTGAGCTTCTCTATTTTTGTTAGCAATTAGGAACGTTTCCGCTCTTTTTGAATTCCCCACCCTTTTCTGCCTGCCTGTAATGTAATATTTTAACATAGGGAACTCCATGTTTATGTTCCTTTTTTAAATATGGACATAGCTTTGTTTAAAGCTGGATTTTCGCCAATTTGTGACCAAATCGACATTAGGAAGGTGAAGTTAGCGAAACAATGTTAAAAAAGTATTAACATTCCCGATTTATTTTTCGCTTTTTACACCATTGCTTACTTTGAAATAAGCGAAAGTTATGTCATAATTCATAAGGATGGATTAGATATTTACATAACCCACGGTTAATTGATATTAATTAGGAGTGACCTTCATGGAAAGACTGCAAAAAGTGATTGCTCATGCAGGAATAGCATCGAGAAGAAAAGCCGAGGAAATGATCCTCGAAGGCAGAATCAAGGTAAATGGCAGTGTAGTCAAAGAACTTGGCCGCAAGGTGACTTCCTCTGACCGAGTCGAAGTGGATGGAGTACAAATTGAGGGTGAAGAACCGGTATATTTCTTGTTCTATAAACCTCGCGGAGTCATTTCAAGTGTCCAGGATGACAAAGGGCGAAAAGTCGTGACTGACTTTTTCCAGACCATCGAACAGCGCATATATCCTGTAGGGCGGCTGGATTTTGATACATCGGGCCTGCTTTTGTTGACGAACGACGGGGAATTCGCGAATTTGCTCATGCATCCCAGCAATGAAATTGACAAGGTTTATGTTGCAAAGGTTAAAGGGATTCCGTCGCGAGAAAAGCTGACAAGCCTGGCGCGAGGCATTATGCTCGAAGATGGCAAAACCGCACCGGCAAGAACCAAGATGCTGAGTGTGGATAAAAAGAAAGATACTGCTATTGTTGAAATCACGATTCATGAGGGTCGGAACAGGCAGGTCAGAAGAATGTTCGAGGCAATTGGCCATCCTGTATTGAAACTCAAACGCGAAAAATACGGATTCCTCACTTTGAATGGTCTGAGAACGGGGGAAATCAGGGAGCTTACACATCACGAAGTGAAACAGCTGCGTGTATTGGCAATGAAAAAATCCTGACTTTTCAACATGTAAATAGGTATAATGATATAATAAGGGAGAAATACGGTGGGAGGTTTAGGGAATGAAAAAAAAACGACTAATCACTCGGACAATCATTCTCGCAGTAATGGCTTTGGCTGTCGGTTATACCCTATATGCCAACATGAATAAGGATAAGAATCACAAAATCGTAGTTGGGAAACCTGCTCCAGACTTTGTCCTCGTTGATATGGAAGGCAATAAGCACAGGCTTTCTGAATATAAAGGGCAAGGGGTGTTCCTGAACTTCTGGGCAACCTGGTGCAAACCTTGCGAAAGGGAAATGCCTTATATCGAAAATCAGTACCAGCAGTTCAAGGATCAGGGTGTACAGGTGCTTGCGGTTGATTCAGGTGAAACAGAGCTGGTTGTCAACAGATTCATAGACCGAAAAGGACTGAGTTTCCCTGTCATGATAGACGATGGAGCAGTCCAGGCAGCATACGGAATCAATCCGCTTCCAATCACTTTTCTGATTGACAAAGAAGGCAATGTAGTGAAAAGTCATACCGGGGAATTAACTGAAGAAACAGTCCGTGAATTCATGGAACAGATTAAACCTTAAAGTAAGGGGAACAGGGAGTTTTTACTATGAAAGAAGTAAAATGTGAGTGCGGCCATGTCAATCCGCAGGGAACGATCCTTTGTGAATCTTGCGGAAGAGTGCTTGAGGAAAAAGAGAAAGAAAAGCAGCTTCTTGACATGCGCTATGAGGGAAGCGCCCGTCGTTCACAAACTTATAACAAGACGATAATCGATAAGATCTGGAATTTCTTTTCATCGGTGAAAGTGGGGGTATGGCTGATTGTCATCCTCCTGATTGCATCTTCATTAGGGACAATTTTCCCGCAGGAAATGTACATTCCGCCTGTAATGCCTGCCTCGGAATACTATGAAGAAAAATATGGCTGGCTTGGCAAGCTTTATTATGATCTTGGATTCCATAACTTATACAGTTCCTGGTGGTATTTGATCCTGATCGCTGCTCTTGGCATTTCACTTGTAATTGCTAGTCTTGACAGGGTGGTTCCATTATATAGGTCCCTGAAAAAACAAAGGGTATCAAGACATGAGAGTTTCTTGAAACGCCAGAGAATGTTCAGTGTGCATGAAGCTGAATTGTCCGGTGAGGGAACGGAGAAAATCAAAGGGAATTTAGCGAAAAAGGGATATAAACTGCGTGAGGAAAACGGTGATCTCCTTGCTGAAAAAAACCGCTTTTCCAGGTGGGGGCCTTATGTTAACCACCTCGGCCTGATCATTTTTTTGATTGGCGGTATGCTCCGCTTCGTACCGGGAATGTATGTAGATGAAATTCTTTGGTTAAGGGAAGGCGAAACGAAATCGATTCCTGGTACTGAAGGACGTTATTATCTGAAAAACAATCAATTTATCTTCGAAGTATATGACAAGGATAAAGATGAGAAAGTCTTCAAGGATGCCATCAATAAGGTTGGTACGGTTGTTAAAAACTATCAGACGAATGCCACTCTATACGAGAGGCAGGGGGATATTGTCCCTGGAGAAAAACCTGAGCTTGAAAAGGTCCGTGACCAGGCGATTCAGGTTAATAAGCCTTTGAAAGTAGATGGTTACGCCCTGTACCAGGTGGATTATAAGCTTGGTGAAATGAGCAAGATGGCATTCAAGCTCGAGAATAAAAAGACAAAAGAACAATTTGGCGATGTCCAAGTAGATTTATATGATCCTAAAATGAACTATGATTTAGGAAATGGATACAAGGTTGAAGTCATGAGCTATTTCCCGGATTTTGAGTTCAATGAAGATGGGGAGCCTGCGACGAAATCACGTATTCCAAATAATCCTGCCTTCATTTTCAAAATGTTCACCCCTGAAAAGCCGGATGGCGAAGTCAGCTTTGTTGCGATCAGGCAGAATCTTGAGCCTTTAGGCGAAAATGATTACAAGATGTCATTTGCAGGAATCGAAACGAAGAATGTAACGGCCCTGACTGTCAGAAAAGACCTCACACTGTGGATTATCGGTCTTGGAGGATTGATTTTCATGATCGGCGTCGTCCAGGGTGCATACTGGAACCATCGTCGCCTATGGTTAAGAAGAATCAATGGCCAGATTTGGACAGCCGCTCACACAAATAAAAACTGGCATGGTTTGAAGAGGGAGCTTGATGATGTCTTTGCTGATTCAGGAATCGATGCTCCAGAAGACCAGGACGCCGAAGATAAAAAGGAGTAAGGAGGGAATATAATGGTTGAGTTAAGTTCGAACTTTCTGTTTACAGCTTTTATCCTCTATTTAGTCGGTATTTTGTTTTTTGGGGGAGCGATCAAGGATAAGAGACATGCCGATAAAAAAGGTGGCCCGAATAGATGGGCAAAGATTGGAATCATTGTAACGATTGCAGGTTTCCTCTCCCAGTTGACATTTTTCATCTTAAGATGGATTGCATCCGGCCACGCGCCGGTCAGCAATCTGTTCGAGTTTACGACATTCTTCGGCATGTCATTGGTAGGCGCCTTTATCATTATTTATTTCATGTATAAAACGCCATTGCTGGGCTTGTTCACACTGCCGGTAGCTGCTTTGATCATTGCTTATGGAAGTATGTTCCCAAGGGATGTCACACCATTGATTCCGGCATTGCAGAGTTATTGGCTTCATATTCACGTAACCACCACAGCGATCGGGCAGGCAATCCTGGCAGTGAGTTTTGCTGCCGGCCTGATTTACCTTGTTAAAAGTGTAGACCAGACGAAGAGAACCAAAAGTAACATCTGGCTGGAAGTTGTCTTGTTTGGGTTGATCAGTACACTCGGATTTGTGTTTGTATCAAGCTACTTTGCAGCAACGGACTATTCAGCGAACTTCAACTATGTAAATAAAGAAGGTCAGCCTGCGACAGAGAAATACACGATTCCTGCCATCGTTGGACCTCATCAGTATGAACTTACTGACAAAAATCGTTTTGAACCAATGTTCGAGACACCTGCCATCATCAGTGCGAAGAAATTGAATACGGTTATTTGGTCACTTGCAGCGGGTATAGTATTATATGCTTTAATTAGACTTATCCTGCGTAAGCGCGTAGCAGCTGCCCTTCAGCCTTGGACGAAGAATATCAACCTGGATCTTGTTGATGAAATCGGCTATCGTTCCGTGCTGATCGGATTCCCGGTCTTTACGCTCGGAGGCCTGATTTTTGCCATGATCTGGGCACAAATTGCCTGGACAAGATTCTGGGGTTGGGACCCGAAAGAGGTTTGGGCACTGATCACCTGGCTGTTCTATGCAGCGTTCCTTCATTTGCGCCTTTCAAAAGGGTGGCATGGAGAAAAATCAGCATGGCTTGCGGTCATCGGTTTTATCATCATCATGTTCAATCTTGTAGCGGTTAACCTTGTTATCGCAGGACTGCATTCATACGCAGGTTCCTGATTTGTGTCAAAATATTGACAGCCTTCACTGTTTTAAGTGAAGGCCTTTTTTAAAAAAGCATGGAAAGAATACTCTTGTTTATGTAAAATAATCGCAGGGAGGGATATACCTTATGGAAAAAGAAGTGAAGATTTTAGTAGTTGATGATGAAGAAAGAATCAGAAGATTATTGAAGATGTATCTTGAAAGAGAGAACTATATAATTGATGAAGCAGAAGACGGAAATGAAGCGCTGGCGAAATCGCTTGCAAACGATTACGACGTCATCCTGCTTGATTTGATGATGCCAGGGAAAGACGGAATCGAGGTTTGTCGTGACCTTCGTGAAAAGAAGTCGACTCCTGTCATCATGCTCACAGCTAAAGGTGAGGAAGTGAACAGGGTACAGGGGTTCGAGGTTGGAACAGATGATTACATCGTTAAACCATTCAGCCCGCGTGAGGTCGTATTGCGTGTCAAGGCGATGCTCCGACGTTCTTCCAGCACCAGCTACCTGCAGACTGAAACGACTGCAAAAGATGTGATTGTTTTCCCTCATTTAACCATTGATAATGATGCCCATAGGGTTTTAGCAGATGGCAAAGAGGTTAGCTTGACTCCTAAGGAATATGAATTGCTTTATTTCCTTGCAAAAGCTCCGGATAAAGTTTTTGACAGGGAGCAATTATTGAAGGAAGTATGGCATTATGAATTCTTTGGTGATTTGCGCACAGTAGACACGCATGTAAAAAGATTACGTGAGAAGTTGAATAAAGTATCTGAACAGGCTGCTAAAATGATTGTTACAGTCTGGGGGGTTGGCTACAAGTTCGAGGTAGTCAATGAATGATGTTTTGGCGAAGCGTAGTAGGTAAGCTTTGGATTACCATTCTTTTGCTCGTTTCATTCGTATTGTTCATCCTGACAGTCATGCTGATGGAATTCTTTGAAAACTATCATATAAATGAGACTCGTAAAGATATGACCAATACGGCTGAAAAAATCGCCAGGGTGCTTGAAGACCACCCTGGCAACGAAGAAGGTCTAGGCCTTGAGATTGCATGGGAAATGGTCGATGACAATGCAAGGGTCACGGTCATCAGGGATCAAAATACTTATTTTTATTCCCCTGGCAGTGAGGAAGCAGCTCATGTGCCGATATCCTTTTTTACAAAAGACAAAGATCTTTCTGAAGTTTTCGAAAGAGACAAGACAGTGGATATTATTACTTCATTGCCCGGTGTTTCTAATAAGGTAGATGATACCCAATATTTAATGATTGGGGTACCGCTGCATCAGTATGAAAAAGGAAATGGCGCTGTTTTTATTTATCAGTCCTTAGCTGTCATGCAAGAAACAACACGCCTGACCACGAAGTTCATCCTGCTTGCAGCAGGTGTTGCGATTGTCCTTACGACCATCTTTGCTTTCTTCTTATCGACAAGGATTACCTCTCCATTAAGGAAAATGAGAGAGGCGGCCTTTGAAGTCGCCAGGGGTAAGTTTGACACTAAGGTGCCGATCCTCACCCATGATGAAATTGGCGAATTAGCCACGGCCTTCAATCAGATGGGCCGGCAGCTGAAATTCAACATGAACGCACTGAGCCAGGAAAAGGAACAGCTGACAAGCATCCTGAGCTCTATGGCGGATGGGGTAATCACCTTCAATCGCGACGGAACGATCCTGATTACGAATCCTCCTGCGGAGATTTTCCTAAGATATTGGTATTATGAGCAAGGCCTTGCATCAGAGAATACAGATGCGGTCCCTTCCGAAGTCATGGAGTTATTCCAGCTGGCAGTCAATACGGAGAAAGAACAAGTTGGCGAAATCACTGCCCAGGGAAGGACATGGGTCATCATTGTCAGTCCCCTTTATAATAAGCGGTTCATCCGTGGTGCAGTGGCCGTAGTAAGGGACATGACCGAGGAAAGAAAGCTCGACAAAATGAGGGAAGATTTTATCGCAAATGTTTCGCATGAACTGCGAACACCGATTTCGATGATGCAGGGGTACAGTGAAGCGATTGTCGATGATATCGCCCAGACAGATGAAGAGAAGAAGGAAATGGCTAAAGTCATTTACGATGAGTCCCTCAGAATGGGCCGTCTCGTTAATGAACTCCTTGATTTAGCCCGCATGCAAGCAGGACATATCCTGCTTAATGTGGAGTCAGTCGAATTGGAACCATATATCAACCGGGTCATCCGCAAGTTCCAAGGTCTTGCGAAGGATAAAGGAATTGACCTGTCTGCACAGCTTGAAGCAGAGGAACCGCACTTCCGCTTTGACCCCGACAGAATCGAGCAGGTACTGACGAATCTAATCGATAATGCCATCAGGCATGTGCCGGATTCAGCGGCAGTTGATATCAAAGCGAGAACCGACGAACGCGGCTTGTATTTCGAAGTCAGCGACCAGGGGCCAGGCATTCCTGAAGAAGACTTGCCGTTCCTGTTCGAACGCTTTTACAAGGGTGATAAGTCAAGAACACGAGGAGTTTCCGGAACGGGTCTGGGACTGGCTATCGCCAAAAATATCATCGACGCACATCGAGGTATTATCTCTGTAAAAAGCAAACTAGGACAAGGTACGACATTTTCCTTTTTCATCCCTCGAAATATCGAATAACTTGCCGACTATTCTTGATTCACAAGGAACAATGATTATTCCCGCAAGAGGCTGCCCAAATCTCATCAGATTGTGGAAGCCTCTTTGTATTTTCATCAGCTTATTTCGCTCCGTTATATTTTGGTGTTCGCGTATTGCTCTTGGCGAAGGGGATATTGTCCCACTGCCGGACAGGACCGGGAAAGAATCAGGAAAAGTGTCCGTCATCCAGGCTATGATGGACAGAAATAGCGAAGAATTCTGGAAAAATGTCCGTCATAATGGTGATGACGGACGGAAATACCGGAGAATCCTGCAAAAGTGTCCATCATAAAGGTGATGACGGACGGAAATAGTGAAGAATCCTGAAAAAAGTGTCCATCATAATGGTGATGACGGACGGAAATAGCGAAGAATCATGAAAAACTGTCCATCATGAAGGTGATGACGGCCAGAATTAGCAAAGAATCCAGGAAAAGTGTCCCTCGTCTACGCGCTGACGGACAAAAACACTAAAAAAGCAAGAAAAAGTGTCCGTCATGTATTCAACCACTCACTACAAGACAAATATATTTCCCTTCGGAAAAACCCTTTCATTTCCAATCTAAAAATAATATAGTTAATATGAAACTTTCTTATCTATTTTACGACTAATCTAATGAATGCGGAGGCGAAAAGACCTATGAACTCCGTTTTTGATGAATTGTATCAAAAATATCATCATGACGTTTTTCAATTTTTATTTTATATGGTGAAAAGCAGGGAATTGGCAGAGGACCTTGTTCAGGAAGTATACATCCGTGTTCTCAAGGCTTATGACAGGTTCGAAGGGAAAAGCAGTGAAAAAACCTGGCTGTTTTCTATCGCGAAGAATGTCGCGATCGATCATTTCCGAAAACAGAAGGGCTGGAAGCAGCGATTGCTTGAAACCTTCGATATGTCTGCACGGCAGGTAAGGGATGAGCAGCCGCTGCCGGAGGAAATGGCGCTTCAAAGTGAAGAAATCCAAATGATGTACAAGTGCCTCGATCAATGCACAGTCGACCAGCGTATGGTCATCATCATGCGCTATATACATGAACTGACGATATCCGAGACGGCCGAAGCTTTATCGTGGACGGAAAGCAAGGTCAAGACTACACAGCACCGTGCTTTGAAGACACTGAAAAAGCTTATGGAAGAAATGATTGAAAAGGAAGGGATGACTAGTGAAAAAGTCACAGCTAAGCGATAAGCAGCTAGAAGATCTCCTCGGCCAGATGCCAAAGATAAAAGACCATCGCGACTCTCGTGACATTTATCAGAATATCGCCCATCGAGTGGAAAAAAGAAAGAAAATGCCCGCATGGATCATTCCAGGTGCGGCTCTCGCTGCGGTACTCTTCCTCGCCTTTATTCTTTCCCCAGGATTGTTGGGAAACAATACTTCTGAACAAATGAGCATGGACAGTAAATCTGCTACGGGAGAAAAATCATCCATGGAAATGGATACTGCAATCAGCGATGATTCAGCAAAGAAAAGTGCTGTTGAGAAGGAAAACACACTCTTGAGGGATTCAGCAGATAAGAAAGAAGAGGCTGAGGAATTCATCAAAATGGATAAAGCCAATCCATATGACGGGCTGATTTCTGTATATCCAGATGAGTTCGATACTGAGGCTTCAGAAATCTTCACCTATGCAATTCCCGACCAGCAGGCGCAGGCTGTTGTGCCAGTTACGGTAACAAGGCCGAAGGAAACGGGGAAAACCTGGATCGAGAGCTATACGGAAACAATGCAAATGCTTAAGGAAGTGGACTGGGGGCTTACTGATTATTACCCAATGGATGCTTCCTGGAGCTATGAGGAAGCGACAAAAACATTGAGCATAGATGTTAAAGAAGATCACCCTTTTAGAAATGGAAGTACACCAAACGTAATTTTCGTTGATGCAATGACACAAAATTTTTCTCGAAAAGGCATCGAGAGAATGATGTTGACAACAGAGGGTAACCCGGGGATTGACTTAGGGAACTATGGTCAAATGGAAGAACTTCCACTTAATGCCAAAACAACAAAAAGAAGAGCATACTTGTTCTTGTCGGTGGAAGGGATGTCAAATCCATACCTTGTACCGACAAAAGAACAGCATAAGACAATTGACGAAGCATTTGCGCAGATGTGGAAGGGAGATGAAATCGGGTATCTTTCACCTTCACTTCCGGAAAATTTCAAGCTTGCAAAAACTGAATCTAATGATAAAGTGCTCGAGATTACCTTGACGGATGAAACGAAGCTGCAGGAAGATTTCATGCCGAATCTCGAGGCAATCCTGATGACAGCGAGCGAGTTTGATTATAAAGGTGTAAGGTTTACTAATGCAAACATTGACCAGCTTGGGCCTTTCAATTTGAAAGAAGTACTACCGCTGCCACTTGCTCCAAACAAAAAGAATATCGAAAGTGAATAAATGAGCTGCTGTCTTTGAAAAAGCAGCTGAATATTTTTTGAAAAAGGAAGGCCGTGCAGGTCTTCCTTTTTTGCGTTGTAGTGAATGCAACTAATTTTCCTTCTTTTGCATAAAAAAGCAGCTAACCACCAATTATAACGAATGTGCTTTTTAGCTGCTGCTTTTCCATACCGCAGTTCTATTTTCGTACAGGCTGTCATAGGGATGGAAAGGGAGTAAAAAGTTAAGGAGGAAGAAAATGCAGGATTATATAAAGCGATTGCTCATTGCCGGGTTAATGGCACTCTGTATCAGCTTGCTGTTTCTTGGCGGAAAGCACTCTCAGGCAGAAATGCTCGATATACCGGAACTGACTTCAGACTGGGTATGGCCGGCAGAAGGGGTCATTACAGACCTTTACGGAACACGCCATGGCCATCATAAAGGAATTGATATCGCAGGTGAGCTCAAAACACCTATACATAGTGTTGATCAAGGGATCGTTACAAAATCATATTATTCTGGTTCATACGGTCATGTTGTATTCATTAAGCACGATAACAACCTGGAAACTGTTTATGCGCATTTAAATAAAAGGAATGTTGAGGAAGGACAGGCTGTCAAGCAGGGAGATATCATCGGCCTTATGGGCAATACGGGAGATTCCTCAGGTGTCCATCTTCACTTTGAAATCCATAAGGAAAAATGGACATATGAAAAAGAAAATGCTGTGGACCCCGTTTTGGCGCTGGGAGACACCGCTGTAGGAGAGCCAGTTGACGCTTTGGCGAAGGTGGAAGAAGTGACAATGGAAACAGTCGCCAGACTGCGGTTAGCTGATGATATTGCGATTAATGATCAGCATGGCAGTCTGAAAGCTGAATCTAAGGAAAAGGATCAACAGAAGTCAGCGGAAGCCATTCCGCAGCAACCCGAAATAAAGCATACAGTCAAAGCTGGAGAGACTCTTTGGTCGATCGCAAAAATCTATCATACATCAGTAAATTCAATCAAGCATAGTAATCAGCTTGATGGAGATCAAATATCCCGTGGTACTGTTTTGGTCATCGGGAAACCTGCTGACAATAAGTACGTCGTAGTTTCCGGGGACACTTTGATTTCGATTGCCAGGAAGACAAATTCAACTGTCAGCCAGTTGAAAGCATTGAACAACTTGACTACGGACACAATCAAGCCGCAGCAAATATTGGATACCCGATAAGCAATTTCTTGTTCCTATCATCACTTGAAAGTATAATGGGGAAAAGAGTCGCAAAGGGGATGGGGACGATGCTGACGGATTATCATAATCATCTGGAAAGAGGCACATTGACACTCGATTATTTGAAGCAGTTTACGGATACAGCGAGCTCAAAAGGAATTCAGCATTTCGGGATATCAGAACATGCATATCACTTTTATCAAACAGCGGACATTTTGCGGAATAGCTGGGTGGATGAACGAAGATTTTATGATATGGCTGATTATGTCGGTCTATTCGAAGAAGCCTGGAGAAATGAAATTGACGTGAAGATGTCCATTGAGATGGATTACACCCCAGGCAAACATGAAGAAATGGAACGATTCATCAAAAGCTACGATTTTGATTATGTAATCGGATCGATTCATTGGATTGGCGATTTTGGGATTGACCTGGCTGAATATCGAAAAGAATGGGATAAAAGGGACTTAAAGGATGTATACCGAAACTACTTTGACCAGGTCGTGACCCTTGCGCAGTCTGACTTGTTTGATATTATTGGACATATTGATCTTGTGAAAATCTTTAACTATGTCCCCGAAGATGAAAGTTTTCTATTGGAACAGTATGACAGGGCGACAACAGCACTGGCGCAATCAAAGACTTGCGTCGAAATAAGTACTGCTGGATTACGGAAACCTACTCAAACATTGTATCCAGATAAAAGGCTATTGCAAATGTGCCTTGATAAAAAAATTCCGATCGTATTATCATCGGATGCCCATGTCCCTGAACATGTTGGCGCGGATTTTGATCAGGCTCTTGAGCTTGCGAAAGAGGTTGGCTACAAAGAGATCATGACTTTTTCAAAAGGAGAACGAAAAGCTTTTCCGCTGGGTTAAGCCTGATTGACAGACGAATAAAAAACAGGCCTCCAATTCAGATTCGAGGCCTGCTTCGTGTATTTAGAGAATGATGCTATTGATTGTTACGATATCTTGCAGTGACCCGAGCTTGGCGATCATATCATTCGAAAGCGGCTTGTCAAAGGATAGGACCATTATCGCTTCTCCGCCAGCTTCCTTTCTGCCAACCTGCATGGTTGCGATGTTCACATCATGGTCGCCAAGTATCCTTCCTACATGGCCGATTACACCAGGACGGTCCATATGCTGGATATATAGCAGGTTGCCTGATGGATGGAAATCAATGTTAAATCCATCGAGACTGACAATCCTTGGGCCGTAGTTTTCTATATAAGTTCCTCTCACTGTAAAATCATCTCCGTCTCCGCTTGCGGTGATGGTCACGGTGTTTGCATAGCCGAACGAGTTTCCGGTCACTTTTTCCCCGACCATGATTCCACGCTCTTTCGCGATATGAATCGCATTCACTTCATTCACCTTCACATCAATTCGATTTTCGAAAAAACCTGAAAGTAGTGCTTTTGTCAAAAAGGAGGTTTCAAGTTCAGCAGCCGTCCCTGAATAGGTGGCTGTCAATTCATTTACGCCTTTGTTATGGCATTCCGATACGATTTTCCCCATTTCCTTTGCAAGCTGGTGGAAAGGCTGTATTTTTTCATAAATTTCTTTGGACATGGCCGGCAGATTAATTGAGTTGGCAACAGGATTATTTTCAAAAAAAGTCCTGATTTCCCTGGCAACCTGAGTAGCGACATTCAACTGTGCTTCTTTCGTTGAGGCGCCAAGGTGTGGGGTGACAATGACGGAATCAAATTTAAGTAAAGGGTGTTCCCCTGGGGGTTCGACTTCGAAAACATCGAGGGCAGCACCTGCTACGTGGCCTTTTTCGATAAAGTGGGCGAGGGCCATCTCATCGATGATTCCGCCTCTGGCGCAATTGAGGAGATAGACCCCTTTTTTCGTCTGGCTCAAAGTCCTTTCGTTAAGAAGCCCTTTTGTTTCTTTCGTCAAAGGAGTGTGGACGGAGATGATATCCGCTTCCTGAAGAACGTTGTCGAAAGTAGATAATTGTACTCCTAAGACATCTGCTCGTTCTTTCGTTAAAAATGGATCGTACACCTTAACGGACATGCCGAAAGCCCTTGCCCTTTTGGCAAGCTCGGATCCGATCCTTCCTAATCCGATGATTCCCAATGTTTTGCTGTGAAGTTCATTCCCGATAAACTGATTTCTTTTCCATTCCCCATTTTTTACGGTTGAGTGTGCCTGCGGGATATTCCTCATCAATGCAGACATCATCGCAAAAGTATGTTCAGCAGTGGAAATCGTATTGCCGTCTGGGGCGTTGACGACGACAATCCCTCTTTTCGTCGCTGCGGCAATATCAATATTATCAACACCGACACCTGCACGTCCGATGATTTTCAGTGAAGGCATGGAGTCGAGCAGCTCGGCCGTCACCTTTGTCGCACTTCTTACTAATAACGCGTCGACTTTTTCCAAACTGACAAGTCCGGAATCAATTCCCCCTGTGTACACTTCTGCCTGCTCCCACTCCAGCAATGGCTGCAAGCCTTGTTCTTTGATTGAATCAGCAGCTAACACTTGAAACATTTTTGCCCACTCCCTTATGTAAATAAAAATAATTTTCTGATTATTTTACAAGACGAATATTCTTTTGTCAAATCCTCTTAATGTTCTTGAATTCAATGTAAACGCTCCCATAAAAAGAAGTCACTATTGGGATTTAAGCTTGATTTTCCGAATTTTGCAGGCTTTTCCTAATCATATTCAGCCAGGAAGGAGTATAGGATTGATTTGGTGCGGACATAAAAACGTCACAAGCAAACATCTTCACAAAAATTCTTTTTTTCAGTATAATAAACATGTTAATTAAATATGGTCTATCTTCGGGGCAGGGTGAAATTCCCGATCGGCGGTAATGAGTATCTTCTCTAAGCCCGCGAGCCTTTTGAGGCAGGATTTGGTGCGATTCCAAAGCCGACAGTATAGTCTGGATGGGAGAAGATGGAGGTTCTGCAGACGTTCAAAAAATGCAGGTTTGAACGTTTATTAAGCATGCCTTAGTCAATTCTCCCTCAAGCATAAAACTTGGGGGATTTTATTTGTCTATGGGTATGTGAATGCTGAACCTTTCTTCTTTATGTGAGATGGATCTCTATAAGGAGAGAGGGAAATGAAAAAATTTAGTGTAAAAGCAATGGTTTCAATTGGAATGTTGAGCAGTATATCTTATGTTTTAATGTTGCTGAATTTTCCGCTGCCGCCGTTTCCAAAATTCTTGATGGTCGATTTCAGTGATATTCCTGCATTGATCGCTGCTTTGATCTTCGGTCCGGCAGCTGGTATTTTAGTAGAACTTATAAAGAATATCCTTGATTACTTCATGACAGGCAGTGAAACTGGAGTGCCAGTAGGCCATTCTGCCAACTTTGCTGCAGGAGTTTTATTCATTCTGCCAACTTACTATCTGTATCAGCGGGTAAAAACTAAAAAGGGAATGACATTTGCCTTAGTGGCAGGGACGATCAGCATGGCCATTCTGATGAGTGTCCTTAATTACTATGTATTCCTGCCTGCTTATACATTGTTCCTGAATATGCCGGCAATGTCTGGTCCAGAAACAAAACAGTTTATTGTGGCGGGTATCCTGCCTTTCAACTTTGTTAAAGGCCTGATGATGTCTATTGTGTTCATGCTAATGTTCACGAGAATGAAAACGTGGATCGAAAGACAGCAAAATTATAAGAGTGCCTAATTTTATAATTGACGATATAAAGCAACGGCCTGCACCGTTGCTTTTTTGGTGCTTTTTCCCAGACACAATAAAAAAATTCCCGCTTAGGAAGCGGGAATTTATGTATGGTCTTATTCGAACTTCGTTGCGTCTCCGTCGAATGGCTCGTCAGCAACCTTGATTGAGTCAGTCGGGCATCCTTCAAATGCATCCATCATGTCATCGATCAATACGTCTGGAATTTCAACGATACCTTCGTTGTCATCAAGTGTTACGAATGCGATGCCTTCATCGTCGTAATCATAGATATCTGGAGCAGCTGCACCGCAAGCTCCACATGCAATACAAGTTTCTTTGTCAACAATTGTGTACTTAGCCATGATATAATTCCTCCCAAGTGTTTAACAATAATATGCTGTTTTCACCAATATCAGTGAAAACGTATTCCTCATATCTATTGTAAAACTGTATCGCCAACATTTCAATAAAAAAAGTATTGAGAATGCTTATCAGATAAGGCGTTGAATGGATTTTACGCTGAAAATAAAACATTCTGCTCGACATTTTCATGTTAAAATAATGGTATATTATTTTTCTGCTATAGCAGGACAGGAATTTTTTCCGTCAGCTTTGTTTATTATACCCAAAAAAATGTGGCAGGCAAATGGATGGAAAAATGTTTTAAGCCATCATAGGCATTAATTTCAAGGGTGATAGTATGAGGATAACCTATTTGGAGTCTGTTATTTTGTCGATATTGAAAAGAATCAATGGTGAGAGGACGATTTATTCTGTGTTTCACCTTTTACAGGGCAAACGCTCATCACAGACTATCCAGGATGCTCATCTATATAAAATCACCCCGTATTTCTCTACATACTCTTCTGTTACCCGGGATGGACTGGAAAAAATGGTCGAAAGGCTGAAGCACAGCGGTTTGGTAGAGGAGATAGCAGAATCGAAAGTTAAATTAACGTCCGGAGGGGAAGAGGTACTTGAACAGCGTTTATCTCAATGTACTCTCCCGAAATTTTTAAATGGCTGGAAGTACCATCAGGTAACTGAGTCCTTCTGGGAAAGATTGACTCTGCTCATCCAGGTGATTTCGAATCTGATCAATCAAGAACGATCCTATATCCCCATCAGGAATAAACCGGAAACACTTAGCTGGGTGAAGAGATATATCAGACAGCAAAATGAAGATCGCTATTTACTGGCTGAAAGGCTGTATGAAGAACTTATTTCAGCACTTGAGAATGAGGGGACCAGACCGGAATTGGTCGTATTAAGGTTAACCGGTTTCAAGAAGATCGGCTTGACGATCATGCAGGCTTCTGAACGGACTGGCATAGAACCGGCTCATTATCATTATGAGTTTCTGAATTGTATGCATGCCATGTTCGACAAGATTACCGGTGACCCATACGTATATCCGCTTTTGAGTGGATTGTTGAATAAGGCAGAACGAGAGGTGCCATTGACGCTTTCAACCGACAAAACGTATAAATTTCTTAAAAGGGGCTACAGCCTTGATGAAATAGCCGCTGTCAGAAACCTTAAGCACAGCACGATCGAGGATCATATTGTAGAAATTGTGCTTACAATAAAGGAATTTGATATAGATCACTTTGTACCATCTGATAAAAAGGAAAGAATATTGATGGCTGCACAGCAAAATTCCGCAAAAAAACTGAAACAAATTAAAGAACGCGTGGCTGATGCCTCTTATTTTGAAATCAGGCTTGTTCTCGCTAAATATGGTGATGCCGAATGGAACTGAAACATTATCTGGCTAAATATTTTCATTTTACTGATTTCCGTCCGGGACAGCGTGAAACAATTGAAGCTGTCTTAGAGAAAAATCATACTATATCGATGCTGCCGACAGGTACAGGAAAGTCACTTTGCTATCAGTTACCAGGTTACCTGCTTGATGGTCCAGTTTTGGTTGTATCACCACTTCTGTCGCTGATGCAGGACCAGGTTGAGCAAATGATGGCCATGGGTGAAAAGAGAGTGATTGCCTTAAATTCCTTCTTATCTCCGCGGCAAAAGGCCCAGGGACTTGAGCAACTCGAAAAATTCAAATATATTTTCATATCTCCTGAAATGCTGGGGATTGATTCAATATTGGATCGGCTGATGAAGCTGTCTGTGTCCCTTTTTGTTGTGGATGAGGCCCACTGTATCTCACAGTGGGGTTATGATTTCAGGCCTGACTATCTTAAGCTTGGGGAATACCGCAAGAAGCTTGGACAACCGTTGACGCTTGCATTAACAGCCACTGCCACAAAGGAAGTTCGCAGAGATATTGCTGAAAAGCTTTGTCTTGAGGAATGGAATGAGATAGTCTATTCGGTGGACCGTCCATCTATTTCGCTCACTCTCGAACAAGCATCGTCATTCCAGGAAAAGCTGGAAAGGACAACCGAGCTGGTGAAATACCTAAAAGGGCCTGGGATCATCTACTTTTCAAGCAAGAAAGTGGCTGAACAAACAGCCGCACATTTGAGGGAGAAGGGCAGCAAGAATGTCATGGCTTATCACGGAGGACTTGATTCGGAAAGCCGGGTCCTGATCCAGCAGCAGTTCATCAATGGTCAGCTTGATGTGGTTTGTGCCACCAGCGCTTTTGGAATGGGCATCAATAAAGATAATGTACGGTATGTAATCCATTTTCACATGCCAATGCAAATCGAATCGTATCTTCAGGAAATCGGCAGAGCCGCAAGAGATGGTTTGGATTCCATCGCCGTTTTGCTGTATTCTCCAGGAGATGAACAGCTGGCGTACCAGCTCGCCGAGGCAGAACTTCCAGATCAGTACCAGGTGGAACGATTGTTCGGATTTTTAATTGAACATCAAATACCTTACCATGATTTGGACCATCGGGCCGAAGAGCTATCAATGATATGCGGATTCACGGAGATACAATGGAGGATTGTCGAAGAATACCTGTCCAGTCTTGGGAATGTAAATTATAAAGCCGATTCGGAAAATATGATTCAATTGATTGATAACCGTTTGTCTGTGAAAAAGCAGAAGATCCGGAGCATGCTTGAATGGATCCAGACAAAGGAATGCAAAAGAGCATTTATCCTGGAAACATTCAATGAACAACTGGCAGGAAAGCCTGAGAATTGCTGCAGCTGCTGTGGTATAAATATGGAGCATTATAAAGAAACCAAATCATCCATTGAACATGTGGAAACTGTGATGGATTGGAAGCGTGATTTGGCTTCAATTTTATTGATAAGTGAGCGGATAGAATGAAAGATCGGTATAAGGAAACCGTGGCGGGGCTTACTGAAAAGGAACTGCTTTTCCATCTTGCGGCTACTCAAATTTTACTATTAACGATTTCGTCCATTTTGGGTATGATAGTGTTTGATAGTATAAAAGAATTCACGGAATTATTCGTTTGGGATGATCAGAATATTTTGACGTACGGTTTAGGGGCAGGGGCGGCAGTTGTCGCGCTGGACGTCGTCCTTATGAAATATCTGCCGAAATCGTATTATGACGATGGTGGGCTGAACGAAAGAATATTCAGGAATAGAAGCGTCTCCCAGATCATGCTGATTGCAGCGGTGGTTGCTGCCAGTGAGGAAATACTCTTTCGGGGAGTCATCCAGACAAATACAGGTCTGATCATTTCGAGCATCATTTTTGCAGTCGTTCATTACCGTTATTTGTTCAATTGGTTTTTGTTTACTAATATTATCTT
Organism: Mesobacillus sp. MER 48; assembly: GCF_023714225.1. Lineage (NCBI taxonomy): Bacteria > Bacillati > Bacillota > Bacilli > Caryophanales > Bacillaceae > Mesobacillus > Mesobacillus sp. MER 48. The sequence continues at coordinate 710,579 of NZ_JAMAUR010000001.1, read as the reverse complement.
ATTGAGTTTCTTGATTGGCTTTATATATATGGTCACGCACAACCTGGCAGTGACCATTATCATGCATTTTGTTATTGATTTCATCTTAGGTTTGATCATAAAATTCAGGACTCATGCAGCAAATGGGGGTACAGGAAGTGAATAAGGAAAAACCGATCAGGGACCAGGCGGAGCGGCTGAGAAAAAGGGTAGAACGCAAGTCTGATAGTAAAGTTGAGAAAAAGGATGCACTGCCGCCAAGAAGTGAGATCCATAGACAAAAACAGAAAAAAACGAAAGTGAAAGTTAAATACCCGGTGATCAGGCTGATGGCATTATTTTTCATTTTGCTGCCCATTACCTTTTTCAGCATCCTTTCCTATCTGGATGGTGAAGGTGGACCCTTGAATAAAACGCTTGAACGGGCTGGCGTGGAAATGATCAATGTGGAGAGTAAAGAAGACTGGAAAGACATAAAACAGGAAGAAGAAGATGCGGCACCGGTGTTAGAAGAAGTTTCCGAACCAACAGATGAAATCGAGGCAGCAGCAGCTGCTGCGCCTTCACCTTCACCTGCATCTTCCAATAACAGCGACAAGGACTCAACAGACACTGGTGCGGGTGGAGAGAAGGAAACGGTGGAGGGACAAGCGGCAGCCACTCCTGATCATAAGGATGAACAGGCATCCCCGACGACCTCATCCAACTCTGATGAAGGAGAAACCGCAAGCGAAGAAACAATCCTCTATCATACAGTAAAACCGAGTGAAACTTTATTCAGGGTGGCGATGACCTATTATAAGTCCCAGGATGGGATTCCGATCATCCAGAAAGCGAACAACCTGAAGGGCAATGAAATCAAGGCAGGACAAGTTCTTAAAATACCGATTAAAAATTAGCCGGAGTGAAAACTTCCGGCATTTTTTATTTCCCAAACTGAAGTAATCCGAAGGCATGATTTTTTTTGCTGAACAACATAACTTCATGGACAAGTTCATAAAAATGTAATGAGGGGAGGGCTTGCCATGGAACAGGAAATCATGAATCTGGATGACCGTACAGATCCTGCGACTAAAAGGATGCTGCAAAATGTAATAGACCGGAAGAAAAAGTTCGAACGGTATAAATCAAGACATCTTTTATCCGTTTGGGCAACTATAGGGTTGATTTCGATTTATTTCTACTATCTTTATATAACGGTGATGAAGCCGTATTCTTATTCATTCGCCGAGATTTTTTCTGTTTATGTACAGAATTCTGCAAATCTATATTTCCTCATTTTTACGGTAGGAACCTACGGATTAATGATTCTGTTGAAGGAGAAGCGTGAAAAGGCCGAGAAAGAATATCAGGCTTTACGATGTGAGATTGTTGACCGCAGCAAGGATTTATGGAAAAAAGAAGAGGAATGGAAGAGCCGGCATATTGTATTCGATATGATGAAAAAGAAATATGATATTAATCTTTATCATGAAAACAAATAAGAAGCATCCAGTTCGGATGCTTCGGCGTTGTCTAGAAAACTTTCTTTTTGCCCTGGTCCTCCTTGATGATTTCCACTGCCTCACGGAAACGCTGGGAATGGATGATTTCACGTTCCCGAAGGTACCGCAACCCATCATTAAGGTCAGGGTCATCGCTCAAATTGATAATCCACTGGTAGGTTGCTCTCGCTTTTTCTTCTGCCGCTATATCCTCATATAAATCGGCGATAGGATCACCCTTTGCGGCGATATAGGATGCTGTCCAAGGTACTCCTGCAGCATTATGGTAAAAAATAGCACTATCATGATTCGCATAGTGAGCATCGAGTCCTGCCTGTTTCATCTGATCAGGGGTTGCATCCTTGGTCAATTTGTAAATCATAGTCGCAATCATTTCCAAATGGGCGAATTCTTCTGTGCCTATATCTGTCAATAATCCTATTACTTTATCAGGAATGGAATAACGCTGGTTCAGGTATCTGAGTGCCGCGGCCAATTCGCCGTCGGCCCCGCCATATTGTTCAACCAGAAATTTGGCGAGCATGGGGTTACAGGTGCTTACTTTAACGGGATATTGCAATTTCTTTTCATAAAGCCACATTTTCCTTACCCCCTCCTAAGTTGAATTTAAATTTGCCAAGGCCACGGACCTTCTGACCAGTTCCATGGATAACCGGAATAGCTGTTGCCATATTGCTGGAGAGGACCATACATGCTTTCAACAACCTTTTTCAATCTGCGCCTTTCTTTAGCGAACTGGTTGAACTGGTTGATGGCATCATAATCATCAGGGTGTGTATCGAGATACAGGGTAAGTTCAACAAGAACAAAATCAACCGCCTGAAGTTCTTCCATCGCCGCATAAAATTCCTTCGGCAATTGTTTCATGAGTGGTCCTCCTCCGTTGGAGCCTCGTATGGTGAATACCAGGGATCATAGAAAACCTTCCACAGGGTCCCTGTCCTCAATGCTTGCATTGGTGTGAACTGTTCAAGATTGGGCGGCTGGAAGCCCAGGAATAGATTCGGTGGTGTGGAATACGTTTTCGCCTTGATAGGCGGACAAGGATCGAAGGGACTGGCGTATGGATACCAAACTCTTCTGTATGATGACAAGCTAAGCCCTCCTCTATATAAACTTCATTTCATTTTATGAGCAAAGTTTAGTTTCATGTTAAATTTATATCTTCAAGAAGGGATTTTTAAAGATATGCAGAAATATATAAGGTATGGCAGTACTTTAAATTTGAGGTGAATGGAATGTTCGTTAAAAGTATCATGATACCGAAGTACAAATGTATAACTGCACAACTTGGTGATACACTGCAAGATGTGCTTGAAAAGCTTGATGGGAATGAAATTGATGGGGTTCCGGTTCTGGATGGCGACAAATATGCTGGTGTCGTCACAAGATATGGGATTTACCAGGAATACTTCAAGACAGGCGGAGATAAGGACGAATTCCTGCAAAAGAAGGTGGCCGGGGATATACTATGCCTTCAGGATCAAATTCTCCATGGCATCGAGATTTTTGAAAACACCCTGGTCAAATTGAAGGATATCCCGCTTCTGGCTGTTATAGATGAACATGGGAAATTCCAGGGAGCTGTAACTCGCTCCGATGCCCTGGACCAATTCCAAAGTGCTTTTGGAGTACAAAGGGAGGGTGTCAGGATTGCGTTCACTTCTGTTGAAACAGAGGGAAGAATTGCTAGACTGGCTGATATTGCCCACCAGTTCCATGAACATATCATTTCATTGGTTACTTTCGATGAGACAGACAAGCTTGTCCGACGGATTGTCATGAAGATTGAAAAGAAAGACAATATTGACAAGTTTATCAAAAAGCTGGAGGATTCAGGTTTCCGGATCCTCGACATCCATGAAGTTTGATTTCCGATACGGAAATAAAGACAAGGGCCTTTCATACATTGAGTATGGGAGGTTTTTGTATGCTTTGGAAAGTGTTAAGGCTGGTAATCGGACTGGTTTCGGGTTACCTGGTGATCAATTGGATGACGACTGTCATCCCTCTCCACTCTGATGAATTTGTGAGTGAGTCCATCTTAAATCCTTTTGGGTTCCTTGCTGGTACGATGATGCTGGCAGTCGGCATGCTTTCACTGGGCGGCTTGATTGGTACCGGCATTTTAGCAATCAAGAATATTGTTAAGGGAGATGAAGGATCGGTTACGGATATAACACTGGCAATTATCTGTTTCGGCGGCTTTTTTCTGCTGTTTACCCTTGGGTGGTGGCAGGCAGCTATTTTTTTCGTTTTCTGTTTGCTTTATGGTATGATTTCACTTAGCTCAACTGGGAACAAAGAAAAAGGCCGGATTTAGTATTTGCAGGAGGAAGAGATGGAGATCATTTATATTCTACTGGGGATGCTGCTGTTTGGCGGCTTCCTTCTACTATATATGTATATGCAGGCATTTGAGGACAGAGTTTTAAAGCAGGAAATCAGGCTGAAGGATTTCCCGGCAAGTTTTGGTACTGTGAGAATCTTTTTTATTTCAGATATTCATAAGCGTATTATTTCAGATTCAATCATCAATGAAGTAAAAGGAAAGCCCGACCTCGTCATCATTGGAGGGGACCTTGCGGAAAAAGGGGTTTCCCTTGAACGGATTTCCGCAAATCTTGAGAAGCTGAAAACAGTAGGTCCTGTATTTTTTGTTTGGGGAAACAATGATTATGAATTCAATTCCCATGAATTGGACTCTCTTTTGTACCATTCTGGGGTAAAGGTCCTGGACAATACTGCGGTTAAATTTGAATCAGCGGCTGGGGATATCCTGTATCTTTTAGGTATAGACGATTTCGGCCTTGGCAAAAGCAGGCTGGATCTGGCTGTGCGTGATGCTGAAGAAGAAGGGTTTCGCATTCTTGTAAGCCATAATCCTGCCATCGCCAACAGTTTAAAGTCAGAGGATGAGATCAGTCTTTTATTAAGCGGACATACCCATGGAGGGCAAATCAGGATCTTTGGATTCGGCCCTTATGAGTTGGGCGGGATAAAAAAGAAAAATGGCACTACGGTGCTGACAAGCAATGGATATGGCACGACAGGAGTTCCATTCAGGCTGGGAGCAAAAGCCGAGACCCATTTGATTACATTGGCTCCTGAACTTAATCCAGCAGATTGAAGTTTTACAACGAAATATATACCCGGATATAATCGGTACAACAGGTATATACGGAGGTTTTATATGGGGAACAGCACAGGGAAATACAATATTAAAGCAGCAGCGAATATGCTTGGAATCCAGCCTGGGACACTGAGGGCCTGGGAGAGAAGATACCAGATGATTGCTCCTGCCAGGAATGAGTCCGGCCATCGCTTATATACGGAGGAACACTTAAAAATCTTACGTTGGCTGATTTCCAAAGTGAATCAAGGCTTCACGATCAGCCAGGCTGTTTCCCTGCTTGAGAACACTGAGCCATTAATGGGACCTTCTGAAAGGCCGAAAAAGGACAAGCAGGATGAATTCAGGGAAGAGATTTTAACTGCACTTTTGGGGTTCAATAGTTCAAAAGCCCATGAATTGATCAACCAGGCCTTCAGTATTTTTACGATTGATAAAACGGTCATTGATTTATTAGGGCCAATTTTGATTAAAGTAGGCGATTTATGGGAAGAGGGAAGTATAACGACTGCACATGAGCATTTTGCTTCTTCGTTTCTTCGTTCAAGGGTTGAAGGATTATCTAGTTCATTTCCGCATAGTTCGTTTCTTCCTAAGGTAATTGCTGTATGCGGACCAGGGGAGAGGCACGAGCTAGGTTTGCTGATCTACACAATGTACCTGAGGAGAAAGGGGTTCGAGGTTATCTTTCTTGGCACAAGTCTTGCTGAAAATGATATTGAAGCAGTGCTGGATAAGGTAAAACCCAGGTTCTTATTCTTATCATGCACATTGGAGGAAAACAGGGAAGCAACCTTGGAACTTGCCGGGACCATAAAGAAGAATTATCCTGGTCTTCATATCGGGCTCGGTGGCATAGCAATTGATTCCATGCCTGAAGGGCTGCAGAAAGAACATCAGGAACGCATTGTAGGGATCACAAGGGCGGAGTGGGAGAAATGGTTGAAAAAGCGCATCGATTCACTTAAATAACTCACCAACCTGCATTATTTTCATAAACTAAAATAAGAGCTTTGTCGATGGCAGGGGGCATGATTTATGCGCTTAGAACGATTAACCACCAATAAAATAAAGATATTCCTTACGATAGATGACTTATCCGACCGGGGTTTGACCAAAGAGGATATTTGGAAGGATTCTTTGAAGTGGCACCAGCTTTTTCACGATATGCTCGAGGAGGCCAGCGAGGAATTCGATTTGGACATAATCGGTTCAGTTGCAGTGGAAATTTTCTCATTGCATACACAAGGAATGGTCATGATTATCACGATGATTGAACAGGATGAAGACGAAGAACAATTTGAAGATGGGATCATTGAAATGCAGGTAACGGTCGATGGAAGCGAAGAGATTCTATTTCAATTCGATAACATCGAGGATGTAATCCAGCTGGCCAAGAGATTGATGCAGTCTGGTATTACGGGAGGCAGCCTGCACTATATGAATGATCAGTACTATCTGCTAATGAATGGAATCTTGCCTGAAGATGCAGAGAAGACCGTGTCTTTATTGGCTGAGTATGGGGTTCCATCCATTTTGAGCATCCACAGACTGCTCGAATATGGGAAGGAAATTATGGAGGAATCTGCAGTCGAAACTCTTGTCCATTATTTTTGATAATGATGGAAAGAGCTTCGGCTTTTTTATTACCTTCGCCCTTGCACAATGTCTTATAATTCAGTCAATTCCAAAGAGGTCAATCGTGATAAGGGCTTGGATGGCAGCGTTTTCATTTAATGGTCAAAAAATGCTGAAAACGGTTTTTTTCTTCTTGCATAAAAAAAACAAAGGTGTATACTAATCCATGAAAGCAGACAACATCCGCAAAAGTGATTTAGGAGGTTTATCAATGGTAGCCGCAAACGGTAATGAAAATCCAAATAAAGAAGACAAACATGACGTCTTACGATCTACACAAACTGTTATTCACAAGGCTTTGGAAAAACTCGGATACCCAGATGAGGTTTATGAGCTTTTAAAGGAGCCGCTCAGAATGATGACAGTGAAAATCCCTGTCAGAATGGATGACGGATCTGTTAAAGTCTTTACTGGCTACCGGGCGCAGCACAATGATGCAGTGGGTCCAACAAAGGGAGGAATACGTTTCCATCCAAACGTAACGGAGAAGGAAGTCAAAGCCTTATCAATCTGGATGAGTTTGAAATGCGGCATCGTCGACCTGCCTTATGGCGGTGGTAAAGGCGGGATTGTTTGTGATCCTCGCGATATGTCGTTCAGGGAACTGGAAAGATTAAGCCGGGGGTATGTTCGTGCGATCAGCCAGATCGTAGGACCAACAAAGGATATTCCCGCACCTGATGTTTTCACGAACTCGCAGATTATGGCTTGGATGATGGATGAATACAGTCGTATAGATGAATTTAACTCTCCAGGATTCATTACAGGCAAACCGCTGGTACTCGGTGGATCACATGGTCGTGAATCGGCAACTGCAAAAGGGGTCACGATTTGTATCCGTGAAGCTGCAAAGAAAAGAGACATCGAACTGGAAGGTGCAAGAGTAGTCGTACAGGGGTTTGGTAATGCCGGAAGCTACTTGGCCAAATTCATGCATGATGCCGGCGCAAAAATCATCGGTATTTCAGATGCATATGGTGCACTCCATGATCCGGATGGACTCGATATCGATTACTTGCTTGACCGTCGGGACAGCTTTGGAACAGTAACTAAATTATTCAATAATACCATTACAAATAAAGAATTGTTGGAACTTGATTGTGATATTCTTGTTCCAGCTGCGATAGAAAACCAGATTACTGAAGAAAACGCCCATAATATCAGGGCAAGCATCGTCGTAGAGGCTGCTAACGGACCGACAACATTGGAAGCAACCCAGATCCTTACGGAACGCGGCATCCTGCTTGTACCCGACGTCCTTGCATCTGCTGGCGGGGTAACTGTTTCTTACTTTGAGTGGGTACAGAACAACCAGGGATATTACTGGACAGAAGAGGAAGTCGAAGAGAAGCTTGAAAAGGTTATGGTGAAATCCTTTGACAGCATCTATGAGACGGCCCAGACACGCAGAGTAGACATGCGCCTGGCTGCTTACATGGTCGGAGTCAGAAAAATGGCAGAAGCAAGCAGATTCAGGGGCTGGATCTAAAGAAAAGGGTTCTTCATTGAATCTGAAGATAAAATCTCCTATCATTTAATGATGGGAGATTTATTATTTTCCGGTCGATCAGTTAGAGTGATAAGGAGTGTTTCTAATATATGAAAAACGAAGATGTCATCATTATCGGCGGGGGGCCATGCGGACTTGCTGCAGCCATTGCCCTTAAGAAGAAGGGAATGAATCCGCTCATCATCGAAAAGGGAAATATCGTGAATGCGATATATAATTATCCTACTCATCAAACATTCTTCAGCAGCAGTGAAAAGCTGGCAATTGGAGATGTCCCATTCATTACCGAGAATCTGAAACCGAAACGGAACCAGGCGCTGGTATATTACCGTGAGGTGGTCAAGCGCGAAAAGCTCAGAATCCATAAATACGAAAAGGTGACGGAAGTTGTAAAACAAAGCGAATTCCTTTTTAAAGTAACAACAAATAAACAGCAGTACACCGCAGAAAATATCGTCATCGCGACAGGGTACTATGACCATCCAAATCTCATGGGAATACCTGGCGAAGAGCTGACCAAGGTTTCCCATTACTTCAAAGAAGCACATCCTTTCTTCGATATGGATGTCGCCGTCATAGGGGGCAAAAACTCGAGTGTGGATGCAGCCATCGAGCTGGAAAAGGCTGGAGCGCGAGTGACCGTCCTTTACAGGGGGGCAGAATATTCTTCGAGCATCAAACCGTGGGTACTGCCGGAATTTGAAGCGCTTGTAAGAGCAGGGTCAGTCCAAATGGTGTTTAACGCAGAAGTAAAAAAAATCACTGACAGTACAGTGGTTTATGAACATGAAGGGGAAACGGTGAATTTAAAAAATGATCATGTTTTTGCGATGACTGGTTACCGGCCGGACCATGCTTTCCTTCAGAAAATGGGAGTGGGAATCGATGCTGAAACAGGTCGGCCAGACTTTGACCCAGAAACCATGGAAACAAATATACCAGGCATATTTATTGCCGGTGTGATAGCTGCCGGGAACAATGCAAATGAAATCTTTATCGAAAATGGACGATTCCACGGAGGTCAGATTGCAGAAGCGATATCAAATAAGAGTGAAAAGTGACTTCAATCAAAAATATAAGCTGAATCACTGAAAGAAAGCGGTGCCTGATTGCATGCAAGGCACCGCTTTTTCATATACTTATGTTGTTGTTAAAGGCTGTTTTCGTAAAGGGTGTTGTTAAAATCTTGAAGCCGATTTTAACGTGCTAATAAAGCCATTTTGCTGTTCGTTTTTAAGTGTGCAAGCTCTTTTCTCATAATAGCATTAATTTTATGAAGAAAACTAGGTCATTCAATCCCAATTTAGTAGTCAATAGCAACTAAGTTTGAGAAAAGAGCTTTGTTAAAACATGAACATCTCAGCTATTTCATCCATTCTGTCCGTTTTGGCAAGGGCGACGAGCAGTTTGATCCTCGCTTTCTGTCCGTTGAGGCCGTTTGAGAAGATGACACCCATTTCTTTCAGGTGTTTTCCTCCGCCTTTATAGCCGTATACATCCTGGACGATTCCAGCGTAACTTCGGGATACGATCACCACCGGGATATTATTCTCGATGAACTTTTTCACTCCAGGAAGAGCAGCCGGGGGGAGATTTCCCTGTCCAAGTGCTTCGATAACGACACCATCCACTTCCAGGCCGAGAATGACATTCAAGAGAGAGGAGTCCATCCCTGCATGCGCCTTAATCAGGAATACGTTTTTGCTGATGTCCTGCACAGGGTAATTTTCATGCTTCGTAGGAGTGTGATGGAAAAGAACCCCTCTTTTAGTCACAATGCCAAGTGGTCCATATTGCGGACTTTGGAAAGTTGAGATATTGCTTGTATGCGTTTTTGTAACGTTGACTGCTGTGTGGATTTCATCATTAAGAACAACAAGTACACCTTGTCCAATTGCCTCGGGACTGGAAGCGACCCGGATTGATGATATCAGATTATAAAGACCATCAGAACCTATTTCATTGCTGGAACGCATCGCGCCGGTTACAACAATCGGGAAGCCTGCCTGGCAGGTAAGGTCTAAAAAATAGGCTGTTTCTTCGAGTGTATCTGTGCCGTGGGTGATCACAGCTCCATCGATATCCCCTTTTCTGCCATATTCCTCAAGGATAAGTTTTAACCTCATCATCTCTTTTGGAGTGATATGCGGTGAGGGCAAATTAAAAGGTTCTTCGATGATTAGATTGGCAATGCCTGACAGAAGTTCAGTGCCTTGTGTCAAAGGATTGTTTCTGCCAGGTTTTACTGCGCCGCTTGTATCCTCGCTCATGGAAATGGTTCCGCCTGTGTGGATCAATAAAATATTTTTCTTCAAGACTATTACCTCCGATAAGACCAATCGAGAAAGAATAATAATCCATTTTCTTTCTTCTAATTACATGATACGATTAAAAAAACAAATTGAAAAGAGGACAGCATATGCTGGGAATAGTTACTGCCGGGGTAGCTCCGGGTCTGGCGCTGTTAAGCTATTTTTATTTGAAGGACCAATATGACTCAGAACCGCTATCTCTGGTGTTTAAAATGTTTATATTCGGTGCATTGCTTGTATTTCCCCTTATGTTCATCCAATACGTCCTTGCTGCTGAAGGACTGTTCCAGGGGGACTTTTCCAAGGCGTTTGGTACAGTTGGTCTTTTAGAAGAATTTTTCAAGTGGTTTATCCTTTACTACACTATTTTCCAGCATATTGCATTTGATGAGCATTATGATGGAATCATTTACAGCGTTTCTGTTTCGCTTGGATTCGCGTCTGCGGAAAATATCTTTTACCTGCTTGCCAATGGACTCCAGGATGCAATAGGGAGAGCGTTGCTGCCGGTTTCCAGCCATGCGCTCTTTGGTGTCATCATGGGGTATTATATAGGGAAAGCAAAATTCGCCCCAGACTCACCAAAGAAATGGGTGTTGCTTTCGTTGTCAGTTCCAGTCCTGCTCCATGGGATTTATGATTTTATCCTGATGACGAGGGAAGACTGGATGGTACTGATGATCCCATTCATGATATTCCTCTGGTGGCTGGGCCTTAGGAAAGTGAAAAAAGCAAGAGTGCTGACACTGCAACACATTGATAAACAATTTCCTATCTAAAAAACTCTTCATTTATAAAAAATGGAGGGTTTTTTTGTTTTGTGGAATAAAAGTCATCTCTTAACAAAAAATAAGAGTAATCTTTTAAGTTCACATCTTTGGAGGTTGGCAAATCAATGAAGAATTATCGGTCTATCTTGAAGGTGATGGCCGCGTTGGCTTTGGTTTTGACTTTAGTGCAATTCAACAAGGTCGATCAACGGGCTGAAGCGTTTACGAGCCAGGTGCTGCAACAGGGGGCAGTAGGAGAGGATGTAATTGAACTTCAATCACGCCTTAAGCATATTGGCTTTTATACTGGCAAAATCGACGGAGTTTTTGGCTGGGGTACCTATTGGGCTCTGAGGAATTTCCAATATGAGTTTGGCATGAAGGTGGATGGGATTGCCGGATGGCAGACCAAAATCAAGCTGGCAAACGCGACTCCTAATGCCAAGATTGCCTGGGGAGGCGAAACTTCCGGCGCGGGAAAAGCAGCAGGCGGCCAAAGTCAGGCAGCACCCAAACCAGCAGCGGCGACGAATACTCCGAAGGGGTTTTCACAGAATGATATTCAGCTTATGGCCAATGCAGTATATGGAGAATCAAGGGGTGAACCGTATACAGGGCAGGTTGCTGTTGCTGCAGTGATCTTGAACAGGCTGGACAGTGCAACTTTTCCAAATACCATTTCAGGGGTCATCTTTGAACCTCGGGCTTTTACTGCTGTTGCGGATGGCCAGATCTGGCTGACACCAAATGAGACGGCGAAAAAGGCCGTCCTTGATGCAATCAATGGCTGGGACCCGACTGGAAATGCTTTGTACTATTTCAATCCCGATACTGCGACCAGCGCCTGGATATGGGGAAGGCCGCAAATCAAGAAGATTGGGAAACATATTTTTTGCAAATAGGGGTGAGTTGAAATGCTAAGAGGAATAGCCATTGCAGTCCTCGTCATTGGGATTGCCGGAACTGCGTTTTGGGGTTATCAGGAGCACAGGGAAAAAACAGCCGTACTGATTAATGCTGAGAATAATTACCAAAGAGCTTTTCATGATCTGACCTATCAAATGGATGTATTGAACGAAAAAATTGGCACAACACTTGCGATGAATTCCAGGAGCTCCCTGTCACCTCAGTTAGCAGAAGTCTGGAAAATCACATCAGAGGCTCATAGTGATGTCGGGCAGCTTCCCCTGACTCTTCTGCCCTTCAATAAAACGGAAGAGTTCCTTGCGAATATCGGGAACTTCAGCTATAAAACGGCTGTTCGGGACCTGGATAAAGAGCCGTTGAGCGATAAAGAATATGAAACACTAAAAACTCTATACGAGCAATCAGGTGAAATTCAGCAGGATTTAAGAGAAGTTCAGCATATGGTTCTCGAGAATAATCTTCGCTGGATGGATGTAGAGCTTGCTCTTGCTACCGAAAAAGGCCAATCGGATAACACTATCATCGATGGATTCAAGACGGTAGAAAAGACAGTGGAAAGCTATTCTGAAACAGATTTTGGGCCCGCACAGATCAATCTTCAGAAAAAAGATGAAAACTTTAAGAAGCTGCCAGGTAAAAAAATCTCAAAAGATGAAGCGGTCCGGATCACTCGGAAATATGCACCTGTCGGAAATGCGGGTGATGTGAAGGTCACACAAAATGGAAAAGGATCGGACTATGGTTTTTATAGCGTATCGATCCAGGATCCCAAAACAAAGCTTGAGGCAAATATGGATATCACCAAGAAAGGCGGATATCCAATCTGGTTTTTACTTAACCGTGATGTGAAAAATCAAAAATTGAGTCTGAATGATGCATCCAACAAGGCAATCGCCTTCCTGAAAGAGCATAATTTTGAAAACCTGGACCTGTTCGAAAGTGCCCAATATGATAATATCGGTGTCTTTACTTTTGTCGGTGTACAGGATGATGTCAGAATCTATCCTGACGCGATCAATATGAAGGTAGCGCTGGATAATGGTGATATCATCGGCTTCTCAGCCGAGGACTATTTAAAATCCAATAAAGCAAGGGAAATTCCACAACCAGGAATTACGAATGAAGAGGCAAAGAAGAAGGTCAATCCAAACCTGAAAATAATGGATGAGAAAAAGGCAATAATCATGAACGATCTTAATGAAGAGGTGTTGTGCTATGAATTCACAGGAACTCTCGGAAATGATACGTTCAGGATCTACATTAATGCAGAAGATGGCACGGAAGAAAAAGTAGATAAGCTTCATAATGCAGAACCCGTTTATGAAAATGTAGTATAGGGATAGCCAAGCTGCTTTCCCTTTTTTTGTTTTATGGCTCTGTTGAATCTGAATGTTGATTTCTAAATCCTGTTGATTGTAGTGGAAGGCGCGTAGAATCCTCGAAAATGCTAACGCATTTCCTTCGTGCGTGGGCAGGTTCGAGGAAGCTAATCAATGTCCTGCGGGCGCAGCTGGTCAGGTGAGACCTAGGTGAAATGATTCGCGTGAGGAATCATTTGCACCCCGCAGGAGCAAAGCGGCGAGGACTCAGCGCCAGCCCCAAGGAAGAATTGCTTATGAAAAAGACGGCAGTTGGTATTTTTCATATTCTTCCAGCGGAAAGCGAAGCGACTGGAACGAAAATCAACAGCTTTTTTTAAAAAGTTGATCTTGTCAAATTAATCCAATAAAGGACTATTGCACCAACTCGATGCAGCATGTCATAATAAAAATGATATAGACATAATGAACAACAGCCTAGACAGAATGTGGGGAAGTGGATTAGCAATGATAAAAATCGGTGACAACATAATCCTTGAGCATAAGTATTCCGATAGCTTTGAACAATATAAATGTAAACTTGTAGAAAGAAAAGGAAATGACCTGTATATTGATTATCCTGTGAATATGAAAACAAATAGAACAGTTTTCCTGCTTGAAGGAACGCCATTGAAAGCTAATTTTGTCACTGAATCGGGTTCGAGCTACACCTTTCATACAGAAGTAAAAGGAAGGATCAAGCTCAACATCCCAATGGTGATCCTTTCCTATCCAGGCAAGGACCATTTAATCAAGGTCCAGAGACGGCAATATGTACGGGTGGAAACTTCCGTCGATGTGGCTGTCCATTCTGACAAAGGAGAATTCGCTCCTTTCACAACTGTCACTGATGATATCAGCGCTGGAGGATCAGCGCTGCTAATCGATAAGAATAGCAGCTTGAAACAGGGTATGGAGCTTGCGTGCTGGTTTGTCCTGCCGATGCAAAATGGTGAGTATGAATACCGGAAGTTCCGCGGAAGGATTGTGAGGATCATTGAGGGCCAAGGCCATATGAACAAGGCTTCTGTCCAGTTTTTTGACACTTCTGGCACCGATAGGCAGGTTCTGCTAAGATTCTGTTTCGAACGACAGCTTGAAATGAAGAAAAAAGGACTCCCGATTTAAATTGGAATAAATGTTTCAGTTTGCTCCAATAATAGAATAAAAGTTTTAATACGGGAGCAAAAAGATATGAAAACATTTGAAAGAATCTTAATCAAAATCGCGATCATTCAATTTATCTTTCTCATAATAGCCCAGATATTTTTCCATAAACTCGATGCTTTTCCAGAACTGAAACAGATTACCCAGTACGAGGGAGTTACTGACAATAATCATTCAGAAGTCCTGAATTCAATCCGAAGCAAAGAATAAGCAGGTGGAAAGCCTGCTTATTTTAATGCACAGAAAACGAAACGGGTAAGTTTTCTAAAGTGACTTAAAAAAAGTCATGATGGACGAGGATGAACAGATTTTTGTGTTAAAATATAAGAGAATATAAATGAACAACAAGGAGTACCAGGAGGAAATATGAATAAACGAATTTCAATTGCCATTGATGGCCCTGCTGCAGCAGGTAAAAGCACGGTAGCTAAAATTGTGGCTGAAAAACTGACATATGTATATATTGATACAGGTGCAATGTACAGGGCTCTTACATACAAAGCTCTGCAAAAAGGAGCCCGGCTTGATCATGAAGCCCAGTTGATTGATATCTTAAATAATACGGTAATTGAACTTCAGCCAGGACAAATGGGCCAGAAGGTGTTATTGGATGGAATCGAGGTCACTAATGACATAAGAAGCTCAGAGGTCACCAACCAGGTTTCTTATGTAGCCGTCCATGAATTGGTCAGGAAGGAAATGGTCAAGCGTCAGCAGGCCTTTGCCCGAGATGGCGGAGTAGTTATGGATGGAAGGGATATTGGCACACATGTACTGCCAAATGCGGAAGTAAAGGTCTTTTTGCTTGCAAGTGTTGAGGAAAGGGCACAGCGCCGACTTGACGAAAACATCCAGAAAGGCTTCCCATCCGATCTTGAAAAGCTAAAAGAAGAAATCGCCGCACGGGACAAGATTGATTCCGAGCGGGAAGTAGCTCCTTTGAAAAAGGCAGACGATGCAGTCGAAATAGATACCACTTCGCTCACGATTGCTGATGTAGTGGAAAAAATAATGGGTTTGGCGCTTGAAAGGATCGGATGAAAGTGACGGTTTATTCCTTTGTTAGGTCTTTAGTGAATGCTGTATTAAAACCAGTTTATCGTATTGAGGTAATCGGCAGGGAGAATGTACCTGCCGATGGCGGTGTACTGCTATGTGCCAATCACATCGACAATCTTGATCCCCCGGTTGTTGGCATTACCGCACCCCGTCCAGTCTATTTCATGGCAAAAGAGGAATTATTCTCCGTTCCCGTACTTGGGAAAATTGTTCCGCACTTGAATGCTTTTCCGGTCAAGAGGGGTATGAGCGACAGGGAAGCGTTAAGGAAGGGTCTTGGAATTTTAAAGGATGGAAAGGTTTTAGGTTTGTTTCCAGAGGGAACAAGAAGCAAGACAGGTGAAATGGGCAAAGGTCTAGCAGGTGCAGGCTTCTTTGCTCTCCGATCCGATGCACATGTTGTTCCGTGCGCGGTCATCGGTCCATACAAAGCATTCAAGAAATTGAAGGTGGTATATGGTAAGCCAATTGATATGGAATCCATTAAGGAAAAAAAATTAAATGCCGAACAGACCACTGATTTGATTATGGGAGAAATCCAGAAACTGATCAACGAGTACAAGTAAGGTTTCTTGCTTGACAAAAATGTCTGTTTGTAAGAAGTTATTAAGAAGAGATATTTTTAGAATTTTCACTTAGTGGCTAATTTAATGTGTTTTTAAATGGCGTTTTCGCCATAATGCATATATTTGCAGCAGTCATGGATTAAGGAGGAGTACATATGTCAGAAGATATGAATCAAGTAGAAGTAAAGAATTTTGAGGCTGGCGACCGTGTCAAGGGCCAGGTAACAAAAGTGGAAGAAAAGCAGGTATTAGTAGATATCGAAGGAAGCAAGCTCGATGGAATCATTCCGATCAGTGAGCTTTCAAGCCTTCATGTTGAAAAAGCTGAAGATGCAGTTTCGGTAGGGGATGAACTGGAACTGGAAGTACAGAAGGTTGAAGAGGAAGCTTTAATCCTTTCGAAAAGAAAAGTTGACGCCGAGAAAGCATGGGAAGAGCTTAAAGGCAAGTTCGAAAGCGGAGAAGTTTTCGATGCTGAAGTTAAAGATGTCGTTAAAGGCGGCTTGGTTGTCGATCTTGGTGTCCGCGGTTTTGTACCGGCATCCCTGGTGGAATCCCATTTTGTCGAAGATTTCTCTGACTATAAAGGAAAAACGCTAAGCTTTAAAATCGTGGAGCTCGAGAAGGAGAAAAACCGTCTGATCCTTTCTCATCGCGCTGTCGTTGAGGAAGAGCAAGGGAAGAAAAAGCAGGACCTGCTCGCTTCCATCCAATCAGGACAGGTTATCGAAGGTACAGTCCAAAGGATTACTGACTTCGGTGCCTTCGTTGATATTGGCGGAGTTGATGGACTTGTTCATATTTCACAGCTATCCCACGAGCATGTAGAAAAACCATCCGATGTTGTCCAGGAAGGGCAGCAGGTCCAGGTAAAAGTCTTGAGCATGGACCGTGACAATGAGCGTATTTCTCTATCAATTAAAGAAACACTGCCTGGACCATGGGCTGATATCGATGATAAGGCACCAAAGGGGAGCACACTGGAAGGTACGGTCAAGCGTTTGGTTTCTTATGGAGCGTTTGTCGAAGTATTCCCTGGAGTAGAAGGTCTGGTGCATATTTCACAAATTTCGCATAAACACATCGGGACACCGCATGAAGTTCTCCAGGAAGGGCAGACTGTAAAGGTAAAAGTCCTCGATGTAAACAAGGAAGACCAACGATTATCACTCAGCATGAAGGAGTTCGAGGAAAGAGAAAGCAATGAAGCTTTTGACTACGAACTTCCTGAAGAAACAAAAGGTTTCAGCCTTGGTGATATGATTGGAGACAAGCTGAAGAATCTTAAACAGTAATGGTGATAGATTTGTCGAGATCAAAAAGGAAATGGGACCATATTCAATATGCCCTCGAAACGGGCCAGAAGCGGCTAACCGGTTTTGATGATATTAAGTTTGTAAATCAAAGCTTGCCTGGAACTGATCTTGATTCAGTAAAATTGCAGACACAAATTGGCGAACTTTCTTTAAGTTCGCCAATTTTTATAAATGCAATGACAGGTGGCGGCGGGGAACGGACCTTCAGGATCAACCGTGAATTAGCTATCGCTGCAAGAGAGACCGGGTCGGCTATCGCTGTAGGGTCGCAAATGTCAGCCTTAAGAAATCCGGAAGAGCGGAGGACTTATGAGATTGTCAGGGAAATGCACCCTGACGGCATCCTGCTTGCCAATCTGGGCAGTGAAGCAACGGTCGAGCAGGCAAGAGCCGCGGTCGAAATGATCAAGGCCAATGGTCTGCAAATACATTTAAATGTTGTACAGGAATTGACAATGCCCGAGGGAGACAGAAAATTCAGCGGTGCATTGGATAGGATTGCTGAAATTGAACAGAATATCGGCGTCCCTGTGATTGTCAAAGAGGTCGGGTTTGGCATAAGCGCAGAGACTGCAGCCAAACTTTTTGCACATGGGATTCGTTGTATTGATGTAGGCGGTTTTGGCGGTACCAATTTTGCGGAAATCGAAAACAAGCGAAGGGACAGGCTGCTCACATTTTTTGAGGATTGGGGAATCCCGACTGCAGCATCCATCATTGAAGCGAAGTCCGCTGTTCAGGACCTATCCGTCATTGCTTCAGGAGGAATCCAGACAAGCCTCGATATCGTTAAAGGGCTTGCCTCAGGTGCAGCCGCAGCTGCAATGGCAGGATCCCTTCTGAAAATTTTGATGGAGCATGGAACAGAGGGATTGGTCAAAGAAATTTCAATGATAAAAGAAGAGATTGCCTTCATCATGACGGCCCTTGGTGTACATACAATCGATGAACTTCATCAGGTCCCTATTGTTATCTCAGGAGAAACACATCACTGGCTTGTCCAAAGAGGAATCGACACAAGAGCATATGCTCAAAGAAGAAGTTTTTACTAGGGAACGCCCTCTGCCAATTGGCAGAGGGCCTTTTTTGGTTGCCTTGCATCCAAATTTGAAATTCCAAAAACCTTAGCTATACTTTCCGTCATTCATAGATCGAGCTTCCTCGGGACTTTGCAATTTTGTCGCTCCAGGATAGTGCAGTGCCTGGTCGCGGTCAGATTCTACTCGTCCGCTTTTTTTCAGTTTCTTTTCCTGTCTATCTCGGCCCATCTAAGCACCTCCTTGTCATGGAATCCATACAAACCATAGCAGGGTGCGGCCAGTTTAAAGGATTTTCATCCCTTTGGTTTCTTCGATTCTGCCCGTTTTCCCTGCAGTATTAAAAATACTGCTTTTCTTAACATGGAACAGGCAAAAAATCTTATTCAAAAAAGATTAAATTACATAACAAATTACCATAATGGAAATGATAGGAGGGGTTGAATGGAAGGTCTTTACTTTTACTGGCTGGCCTGGATAGCGTGGATTTGGGTTACATTCATCATGGGTAAGAATCATCCTAACAGGCTGAAATGGGCCATTTGTCTGTTAGCTGTCATTATAGCTTCACCTTATAAAGTTGATTTCCTGTTTTTTAAGTTCCACTTGTCCGCTTTTCCGATCGCCATTTTCATTTTTATGGAAACAAAACGGAAGAAAACTGGTTCATTCCTGTACTTATTTTTAACTTCCTTCATCATTATGCTTGCCTACACAAGTTTTCTGATGTTCGAATTGTTTGATCCCGTCTGGGTATTGTTTGACCGGAAATTGATGCTTGGCGCGGCAGGTTTTTATTTGGCAATCTTGCTGCACAAAGGTGGACAGGATCGAATGCTGGCATTGGTGACAGGTTTTTTGCAGGGTGACATTTTATATTCCGCTGTTTTATGGCGATTTAATTTCCCATATGAAGTCGCTTCGATGACCTTTATGGACATATTGTTCATTTCCAGTGGAATGCTTATCGCCTGGTCTGCTGTCGAATCACTCATCTCAATCATGTCCAAAACTACATTAAGTGAAGCAGAAGGGGAGGAACAGAAGACTTCATGAATGAATACACGATACCAATTGTTTTTGGAATTGCTATTGGAACAATGTCGAGGCTCCTGATGCTCCGGACTGATTATCGCCAATACCCTACATATTTGCATGGGAAAATCATTCACATAGCTCTCGGTTTCATTGCCGCAGCTCTTGGAACGGTTGCAGGGCCTGCGATCATGGAAGAGGAATTTACGGCGGTGACTTTCTTGACCCTTGCCGCATCGCAATTCAGGGAAGTTAGGAATATGGAGAGAAATACGCTTACGGAACTTGACAGCTATGAACTTGTCTCTCGAGGGAAAACGTATATCGAGGGCATTGCGATAGCATTTGAAAGCCGCAATTATCTTGTCATTTTCACTTCGCTTGTCAGCACACTTGCCTATCTGATCTTTAATATTTGGGCAGGGCTCATTGCCGCGGTTTTGGCAGTGCTGATTTCAAAGAAGTTAATGGCGGGCGGCAAACTGAAAGATATCGTCGAGATCGAATATGTAGAACCAAGATTTGATGGTGCAGGATTGTATGTGGATAATATTTACATCATGAACATTGGTCTTCCAGAACGACAAAAAGAAGTGCTTCGCTACGGAATGGGATTTATCTTAAAACCGAAAAACATGAATGCACGGTCCACAATCGCTAATCTTGGCCAGAGGCAGGCTGTTCTTCACGATTTATCCACTGCACTCGGGGTATATCGTGATTCTGGAACACCTGCACTAGTACCACTGGCAAAGAGGGACCTCGATGATGGAAGAGTTGGGGTATTCGTTCTGCCGCAGGAACGGGATATCGAGCATGCCATAACGGTGATCGGTGATGTGCCGACATTGGAGAACGCAATCAGGATGCCTTCTGAGAAAAAAGACCGAGAAGGGAGTGGTTCTCAATGATGCTTGAAAAATTCGTCCTGGCTGCCATTACCACCAATCCAAAAAAGGCGCCTTCCGGTACCGCTGTATTCCATTGTGATTCAAAGGAAGAAATGGATCAGGTTGCGGCAAACCTGGAAGCTATCCTTGATGGTATCGCCCATTCTTTGACCGAGGATCTGTATATTATCGTGAAACATTGACAAGAAATGTTTTCATTGCCTGTTTACGGCATCTTTTGATAAACTGATTAAGCCAGACCCTTCTGTATACTAAAGAAGGGTTTATTTTATAAATGCCGTCCTCCATGATGGTATTTAATTAATAATTGAAAACTATGGATATGTAAGTTTGACATTGTTATGGCCTGGTCTGTGACCTGCAAATAGAATTTTGAAAGGGTGATGTTCATGACGAAACCAGTGGTAGCTATCGTTGGGCGTCCGAATGTCGGCAAGTCTACGATTTTTAATCGAATCGTTGGTGAACGTATTTCGATCGTTGAAGATATTCCTGGAGTAACGAGGGATCGTATATACAGTTCAGCTGAATGGCTGACACATGATTTTAACATTATTGATACTGGCGGGATTGATTTGGGGGACGAGCCATTTTTGGATCAGATCCGCCAGCAGGCAGAAATTGCGATTGATGAGGCGGATGTCATCATCTTCCTTGTCAACGGCAGAGAAGGAGTGACTTCTGCGGATGAAGAAGTGGCAAAGATTCTCTATCGCTCGAACAAGCCTGTTGTCCTCGCAGTCAACAAAATTGACAATCCGGAAATGAGAGAAATGATATACGACTTTTATGCCCTGGGATTTGGCGAACCTTTCCCGATTTCCGGCTCACACGGTCTAGGTCTCGGTGATTTGCTGGATGAGGCTGCAAAACATTTTCCAAAGGCCAAGGAAGACCAGTATGATAAAGATGCAATCAAGTTTTCTTTAATCGGAAGGCCAAATGTAGGGAAGTCTTCACTGGTGAACGCAATTCTTGGGGAAGACCGCGTCATAGTCAGTGATATCGCGGGGACAACTAGAGATGCTATTGACTCCCAGGTAACGTATGATGGGCAAAAATATGTCATAATCGATACAGCTGGAATGCGCAAAAAGGGGAAAGTGTACGAAACGACTGAAAAGTATAGTGTTCTAAGGGCCTTAAGGGCGATTGAACGCTCCGATGTCGTTCTTGTCGTTATTAATGCCGAAGAAGGCATCATTGAGCAGGATAAGCATATCGCCGGCTATGCAGAGGAAGCTGGCCGTGCGGTCATCATCGTCGTAAACAAATGGGATGCGATTGAAAAAGATGAAAAAACAATGAAGGAATTCGAGGAGAAAATCCGTGCCCACTTCCAATTCCTGAGCTACGCCCCAATTGTCTTCCTGTCGGCAAAAACGAAGAAGCGAATCCACACATTGATGCCGATGATTGATTTGGCTAGTGAGAATCATGCAATGAGGGTGCAGACAAACATCCTCAACGAGGTCATCATGGATGCTGTAGCGATGAATCCAACTCCTACGGACAAAGGAAAGAGACTTAAGATTTATTACGCAACACAGGTGTCGGTAAAACCGCCTACTTTTGTTGTCTTTGTCAATGAGCCAGAATTAATGCATTTTTCTTATGAGCGTTTCCTTGAAAACAGGATCCGGGATGCCTTTGATTTTACAGGCACACCGATCAAGATTTTTGCGAGACAAAGAAAATAAGATAAAGGTTGTGGTTTAAATGGAAAGGAAGAGAGAGAAAGTTGCTGTCCTGGGTGCTGGCAGCTGGGGAACAGCTTTAGCGATGGTTCTAGCCGATAATGGACATGAAGTCCGTTTATGGGGCCATAACCCAGCGCAGATTGATGAAATCAATCAAAATCATATCAACAAGAAATATCTTCCTGAAATTACGCTGCCTGAAACTATCAAGGGATACTCTTCACTTGGGGAGGTATTGCACGGGATCAAAACGGTGATTATGGCAGTGCCTACAAAAGCCATCCGCGAAGTAATCAGGAAAATGACAGAGATAACCACAGAATCTTTGGTCATTGTACATGTCAGCAAGGGAATAGAGCCTGATTCCCTGCTGCGCATTTCTGAAATGATTGAAGAGGAAATGCCTGCTGACCTTCTGGAAAGTGTTGTCGTCCTCTCCGGACCAAGCCATGCGGAAGAAGTAAGCTTGCGCCACCCTACGACTGTGACAGTCTCTTCGAAAAATATGGATGAGGCGGAAAAAGTCCAGGATTTGTTCATCAATAATCATTTCAGGGTATATACAAACCCGGATTTAATAGGTGTGGAGATTGGCGGAGCGCTGAAAAATATCATCGCGCTTGCTGCCGGCATATCTGATGGACTTGGGTATGGCGATAACGCAAAGGCTGCCTTGATCACGAGGGGACTTGCCGAAATAGCACGTCTTGGAGTCAAAATGGGCGCCAGCCCTTTGACTTTTTCCGGATTGACGGGGATTGGCGATTTAATTGTTACTTGTACAAGCGTCCATTCCCGTAACTGGCGTGCAGGCAATATGCTTGGCAAGGGGCAGAACCTTGAGGAGGTCCTCGAGAATATGGGGATGGTTGTTGAAGGTGTGCGAACCACCAAGGCAGCTTATCAGCTTGCACAAAAATTTGAAGTCAAAATGCCAATTACCAATGCCCTTCATAACGTTTTATTTAACAACGTCAATCCAAAGGATGCTGTTGATGGGCTGATGTCCCGTGAGAAGACTCATGAGATGGAAGATTTGGCAGATATCCTCGGAGGAAGAAATTAAGCGAAAAATTTTTTTGCAATAATGCGTTCAATATAGGCATTCGAGGATGCGATTCTAACGATGTTTGCATAAGATGCAACGAAGCAAACTGGTGGTTTGAACTGGGTGATAGGGTATTTAGTCATTTAGCTGGAGTAAAGTTGACCGCCCCTTCTTTACTTCAGCTTTTTTTTTGCTTAATCAGAAGCCTGAAGACAAATTTGCAACAGTGATTGCAGATTATGATATAATACTGTTCGAAAAAGGGAGGGGTTCAGTTGTCACCCGCATTATTAAAAATGTATATTTCTTTTGTAGGCATGGGCAGTATGATTTTGTCCCTTGTTGCCATTTATCTTAGCCGTTATAAGTTAAAAGGATTTTTCAAGATTGCCACGGCTGTCATTGCATATATGTTAATGGTCCTGGCAGGCCTGATAATCTTTTTTGTTGTTTTCAGCGGCCCGACGAGCGAATAAAATACATAGAATTAAGGATTGGGATCAATGAATAAGAGCCGATTTTTCCTGCCGGTCATCATTGTGCTGTTTACTTTGACTGGCTGTATGTTTCCAGAAGAAAAATTAATGCAGAACCAGGTGCCCTATAAGGACCAGCTTGACAGTGTCCAGTCTGCAGTCGATCAGTATAAGGAAGCCAATGGCGGTTTGCTGCCAATCAAGACTAGAGATGCAAAAACACCGATTTATCAAAAGTACCCGATCGAGTTTAAGAAGGTCGTCCCTAAATTTATTGCTGAGCCGCCGGGGAATGCATTCGAAAGCGGCGGACTTTTTCAATATGTCCTGGTCGATGCAGAAACAAATCCGACAGTGAAACTGCTTGACTTAAGAATGGCAGATACGATCCGGGAAATCAAAATGCGGATCAAAGCCAATGGCTATCCTCCATTCAAGGACCAAATTGCTGAAAATGTGTATACCATCGACTTCAAAAAGATTGGTTATCAAGAGGAGCCTGTTGCAGTCAGCCCCTTTACAAACCAAAACTTGCATTTTGTCATTTCGACAGAGGGCGAAATCTATGTGGATTACCGAAGTGACCTTTTTCAGGCTATGAAATCCTCCGGGAAAGAACTCAAGGAAGGAGAGGATATCCGGGGCATCCTTGTGGAGAATTCCATGTTCGTGCCGGCATATTCTTTACCTTATACCATTGATAAAGAGACCAATGAACCAGTCTTTTTAGCAAAATAGTCATAACCCTGTTTCTGCAAAATATATTGTAGAAGCAGGGTTTTTTTGTCTTAAAAAAGATATCGACTGTCCTCATAAATGAGAATCGAGGAATCTTTTTATAAGGTTGTTTTGGATTTCGGAGATAAAATAATCAGCAAATAGACCAAAACTCCTTTGTTAAATCAAAATTAAGGAGGTAAAAAAATAAAAAATTGTCATATCGATATAGGACAACATCATAGATATATACTGTCCCAGATTACAAATTTGGATGAATTTATTCCCACTAACTCTATGATCGGGAGGGGATCACTTGGAAAAGGTAGATATTTTTAAGGATATCGCCGAGAGGACTGGCGGCGATATTTACCTGGGGGTTGTAGGTGCGGTCCGCACTGGAAAATCCACGTTTATCAAAAAATTTATGGAGCTGGTGGTTTTACCTAATATCAATAATGAGGCTGACAGAGCCAGAGCGCTTGATGAGCTGCCGCAAAGTGCAGCAGGTAAAACGATTATGACGACCGAACCTAAATTCGTGCCTAACCAGGCAGCATCCGTGCATGTGGATGAAGGGCTGGATGTGAATATCAGGCTGGTAGATTGTGTCGGCTATACAGTTCCTGGAGCAAAGGGATATGAAGATGAGAATGGGCCAAGGATGATCAATACACCTTGGTATGAAGAGCCGATCCCTTTCCATGAAGCAGCTGAAATTGGAACCAGGAAGGTTATTCAGGAGCATTCAACACTTGGCGTCGTCATTACGACGGATGGGACAATTGGGGAGATCCCAAGGCAAGATTACATTGAAGCAGAAGAAAGAGTAATCGAAGAACTGAAGGAAGTCGGCAAACCATTCATCATGGTGGTGAACAGTGCGCAGCCGTATCATCCGAATACAGAAACGTTGCGTGCACAATTGGCAGATAAATACGATATCCCAGTGCTGGCTATGAGCGTGGAAAGCATGCGTGAATCAGATGTTTTAAGCGTCATGAGGGAAGCTTTATACGAATTCCCGGTACTGGAAGTAAACGTCAACCTGCCAAGCTGGGTGATGGTTCTCCGGGAGAATCACTGGCTGCGTGAGAGCTACCAGGAAGCTGTCAAAGAGACAGTGAAGGATATTAAAAGACTTCGTGATGTTGACAGGGTTGTCCATCAATTCAGTGATTTTGAATACATTGACCGAGCCGGCCTGGCAGGTATTGAAATGGGCCAGGGTGTAGCTGAAATCGATCTTTATGCACCTGATGATCTTTATGATGAAATCCTCAAAGAAATCGTTGGCGTGGAGATTCGCGGCAAGGACCACTTGCTGGAGCTGATGCAGGAATTTGCATACGCAAAAGCGGAGTTCGACCAAATTTCAGATGCACTTAAAATGGTTAAGCAGACAGGATACGGGATCGCATCTCCTTCACTGACGGACATGAGCCTGGAAGAGCCGGAAATCATCCGCCAGGGTTCTCGTTTCGGAGTCAGATTAAGGGCTGTAGCTCCTTCCATCCATATGATTAAAGTGGATGTAGAGTCCGAATTCTCGCCAATCATTGGCACTGAGAAGCAAAGCGAAGAGCTTGTCCGCTACTTGATGCAGGATTTCGAGGATGATCCGCTGTCGATCTGGAACTCCGACATCTTTGGCAGAAGCCTGAGCTCGATTGTGAGAGAAGGCATTTCGGCTAAATTAAGCTTGATGCCGGAAAATGCCCGATATAAATTAAAAGAGACACTGGAAAGAATCATCAATGAAGGTTCTGGTGGACTGATCGCAATCATACTTTAATTTGACTCCTTTTTGGGAGTCTTTTTGTTTTTTGCTCTGGGAAGCTAAATGTTGATTTTTAAACCCTGGTGATGTAGTGTAAGGCGCGTAGATTCCTCGAAAATGCTAACGAATTTCCTTCGTGTGTGGGCAGGTTCAAGGTAGTTAAATCAATGTCCTGCGGGCGCAGCTGGTCAGGTGAGACCTAGGTGAAATGATTCACGTGAGGAATCATTTGCACCCCGCAGGAACGAATCGGCGAGGAAGGCTAAGCGCCAGCCCCAAGGAAGAATTGCTCATGAAAAAGACGGCAGTTGGTAATTTTCATATTCTTCCAACGGAAAGCGAAGCGCCTGGAACGAAAATCAAAAGCCTGTTTAACAGATTCTTGTTTTTTAAAGAAATCAGGCGATTTTTCAGGTAAGGTAAATTAATCTTCTAATATAATAAAAATTTCCTGGAACAAGCAAAAAAACTGGCAAGTAAGGGATAAATATATTATTTTATGTTTAAACCCCTCTGACAAGGGTAAGGAAAGAGGGTTAACTTATTACAAATATGTTTCAAAGAAGAAAAGATTCCCATTATTTCTTGAAATTATCTTGATAAGAGGAAAACATTATGATAATCTTTTAACAGAATTAGCGTTGTTGCTTAAAAACCCTTATGTAATAGGGGTTCAAGCGATTTTGGATGAATTTATCAACAAATGATAAATAAAATCTTCCAGCAACGTATAGAATTCATATGTTTTGTTTAGAAATGTAGTAAGATGCTTAATTTCTGAGCAATGGGATCTCTTTGGGAGGAGGTGAATGGCATGAACAAAACAGAACTTATCAATGCAGTTGCAGAAGCTGGTGAGCTTTCAAAGAAAGACGCAACAAAAGCAGTTGACGCTGTTTTTGATTCAATCTTAAATGCATTAAAAGATGGGGACAAAGTACAGTTAATCGGTTTTGGTAACTTCGAAGTTCGTGAGCGCGCTGCCCGTAAAGGACGCAACCCACAAACTGGTGATGAAATCGAAATCTCTGCAAGCAAGGTGCCTGCTTTCAAACCAGGCAAAGCGCTTAAGGATGCAGTGAAATAATTACATACGGCGCACTGAGCGTATGCTAAACCCCAAGGCCGCGACCCGTTCGCGGCCTTTTTCTATGGGGTGAAACATTTAGCTTTGCCTGCTTTGATTTGGTTATGCTAAGATGAAAATATTATAATCAAATAGTTGGAAGACTATACAAGATTATAATGAGATTGATGGACCATAGGAGGAAACGCAGATGTCAAACGTCAATCGTGCCCAAATCGAAGAAGCGGTACGTTTAATATTAGAAGCAGTCGGTGAAGATCCTAACAGGGAAGGGTTGCTCGATACTCCAAAGCGGGTTGCGAGGATGTATGAGGAAGTTTTTTCAGGCCTTAACCAGGATCCAAAAGAATATTTCGAAACCATTTTTGGTGAAGACCATGAGGAGTTAGTCCTGGTCAAGGATATCCCATTCTATTCTATGTGTGAGCACCATCTTGTTCCTTTCTTCGGCAAGGCTCATGTCGCATATATTCCAAGAGGCGGAAAAGTTACCGGTCTCAGCAAGCTTGCAAGGGCAGTTGAAGCGGTAGCTAAACGGCCGCAGCTGCAGGAGAGAATCACGTCGACAATTGCGAATGCGATTATGGAAAAGCTTGATCCGCATGGTGTCATGGTTGTGGTTGAAGCTGAACATATGTGCATGACGATGAGAGGAGTCAAAAAACCTGGCTCTAAAACAGTTACCTCTGCTGTGAGAGGTACACTGGCTGAGGATGTAAATGCTCGTGCTGAAATTCTCTCTTTAATCAAAGACTGATATATTAGTCTTAATCATAATCTATCTCCGTATCGATGATGGCAAGAACTCATGAAAAGATTTCGAAGGCTGAAAGAAACTCTTTTAGCCTTTTGTTTTATATGAACTGAAATTTGATACTTGATTTTGAAATGCAAGTCTCGTCATATTCTTTTTGGGGAAGGGGGATAATAATGGATAAGAAACAAACCTTAAACACCGATTATGTCATAATCAAAGCGATTGAGGATGGCGTGAATGTGATTGGGCTTACAAGAGGGACAGACACTCGTTTCCACCATTCAGAAAAGCTCGATCAGGGTGAAGTCATGATCGCCCAGTTCACAGAACACACTTCAGCTATTAAAATCAGAGGTCACGCCAAGATTGTCACACCTTTTGGCGAAATAGAGAGCGAGAAAAAGTAAAGCGGTTCAAAAAACAACTATTTTGTTACAAAATCATGCTCAATTTGTAGCAAATAGTGTTTAATTTATATTATCACGCCCATGTTTTTATCTTTTGTGATATAATTGTCACTGCTTTGGAATGTTCGGTATAGATTGATCAGGCGTTTTTTTTATGCCTGTCTTAAAATTTTCTATTTTTAAAAATGGGCTCTCCAGGCCTGAATGACAAGTATCTATTCTTGACTAAAACCAAGTTATGCCCGCTGCCGGCAATCCAATAAATAAGGGGAACAAGGGTGATTCATTTGCTAGATTTACAAAACAAATTAGACGGCATCAGGGAGCTTCTTATAGAAAAACTTTCACATCCTTACTTGCAGAAGCATGTAGAATCTCCTTTTATTGATGATGATCGACTCTTGCTGCTTACTTCATTGCTTGAACAGCAAGAAGGCAACCAGGAGAGAGCAACCAGTTACACCCTGACCACCATGCTCCTGCAAATCGCCCTTGATACCCATGAGCATGTTCGCAACTCCCTGCCAGGTGAAGGGGATGAAAGCCATAAGCAGCGCCAATTGACGGTTCTTGCCGGGATATATTACAGCGGTCTGTATTACAAGCTGCTTGCGGACCTTGAAGATACTGATATGATCAAACAATTGGCATCTGGTGTAAAAGAAGTGAATGAGCATAAAATATCCTTGTATCAGAAAGATCCTGTAGCAATCGATCAATTGATGGAAAGCTTAAAACTGATCGAATCTTCTCTCCTGGGCAAGGTTGCTGACCATTATCATGCGGCAGAATGGTATGAATTCGCTTCAAACTGGCTTTTCGTCAAAAGGCTGCTTTCTGAAGAAGCAATTTACATGAATACAGGGCATTCTCTGCTATTCAATGCGCTGAAGAAGATCGCACTCCCAAAAATGGATCAAAAGGCTGCTGAACTTTCTGCTGAGCAGCAAAAATACCTTTTGTCGATCTGTACAAGATACATGGAATTTTCAATGACAAAGATAAAAACAGCTTCGAAAAAGCTTTCTGGGATGAACAGCTTGCTGCTGGAACGGTTAGACCTGACCGCCGGGCAGTATCAGACCATGTCTAAAAAATTCGCGGAAGAAGGGTAATGCAATGCAGCAATCGAAAGAAGAACGTGTTCATGGAGTCTTTGAAAAAATCTATGAAAATTACGATCAAATGAACTCTGTCATCAGCTTTCAGCAGCATATTAAATGGCGCAATGACACAATGAAGAAGATGAATGTCCAAAAAGGGGCTGCTGCCCTTGATGTGTGCTGTGGTACGGCTGACTGGACGATTGCCCTTGCGGAAGCTGTTGGCAAGGATGGCAAAGTGACAGGTCTTGATTTCAGCAAAAACATGCTGAAAATAGGTGAAGAAAAAATACAATCGCGCCACATGGACCAGGCAAACCTGATCCATGGGAACGCCATGGAGCTCCCATTCGATGACAATAGCTTTGACTATGTCACGATTGGGTTCGGATTGAGGAATGTCCCTGATTACAATCAGGTACTGCGGGAAATGCACAGAGTTCTTAAGCCTGGCGGTATGGCAGTATGCCTGGAAACTTCCCAGCCTACCATGCCGGGATTTAAACAAGCATACCGATTATACTTCAGGTTTATCATGCCAATGTTCGGAAAATTGTTTGCGAAAAGTTACGATGAATATTCATGGCTGCAGGAATCTGCTAAGGATTTCCCAGGAATGAAAGAGCTGGCCAAGATGTTCACGGAAGCCGGTTTCGTAAACGTCGAATACAAACCATACAGCGGCGGAGTTGCTGCTGTGCATATAGGCCGTAAATAATCCAATAGATTCTGGCTGCCCTTTTCTCATCGCTCGGCAAGGAAGGTCAGCCTGTTTTCATTTAAGGTCACTCTATTTATCCAGAATAGAACAGGGCCGGATGTAATTCTGTTGAGATTAAAAATGAAACTATTTGCCTGGGCATTAATTGCCCGCATAAAAGAAACCTCCTAATTGTGCAATGAAGCCATGAGGATGAGAAAGTCGCAACAATGGAGATCGAGAATGCAAAAGCTGGGTGGATAATAATGAAGATGAAGCTGTTATATACATATTTGAATTCTGATTTGACGTTAATAGAAAGAGAACTGGAAGAATCAATCCAGGCAGATTCCCATCTGCTTAGACAGGCAAGCCTGCACTTGCTTAAAGCAGGAGGGAAACGGATAAGGCCTGTTTTTGTGCTTCTCGGTGCGAAATTCGGTGATTATGATATCAATGTCATCAAGGATGTCGCGGTCTCTCTTGAACTCATCCACATGGCATCACTGGTACACGATGATGTGATTGATGATGCCGAATTGCGAAGAGGGCAGCCGACGATCAAGGCAAAATGGGATAACAGGATTGCCATGTATACAGGGGATTACATATTTGCGAGGGCGCTGGAGCTTATGACCGAAATTAAAAATCCGGCAGCGCACCAGATTCTCTCAGATACCATTGTCGAATTAAGTATTGGTGAAATTGAACAAATAAAAGATAAATATAATTTCGACCAAAACCTGCGCAATTATCTGCTCAGGATTAAGCGGAAGACAGCTCTTTTGATTGCTGCCAGCTGCCAGCTTGGTGCTGTTGTGGCAGGAGTCCCGAAAGAGGAGCATCACAAATTGTATAAATTCGGCTACTATGTCGGGATGTCCTTCCAGATTACGGATGATGTGCTTGATTTCACAGGAACAGAAAAGGAGCTTGGAAAGCCCGCTGGCGGGGACCTGCTCCAGGGTAACATCACCTTGCCAGTCCTGTATGCTATGCAGGATGAGTACATCAACAGCAGGGTCCGGACAGTCCATGAAGGAATGGAAAGGGCAGACCTGGAGGAAGTCCTGAAGCTGGTCCAGGAATCTGGCGCGATTGAAAAGTCTCTTGAAATCAGTGACCGGTATCTGGATAAAGCACTCGCCATCCTTGAGGAACTTCCGCCAAACAGAGCAAAGAAGTCATTGCGCGACATCGCCAAATTTATTGGGAAACGCAAGTATTAGCAAGTTGCGAATTTTTCAAAAAAATGATACTATTTCTAAGGATTGCTTTTGTAAGCGGTTCACATACATAGTGAAATAGGAGTGGAACTCATGGAAAAGACTTATTTGATGGTCAAGCCTGATGGCGTGCAGCGCAACCTGATCGGCGAAGTTGTAGCACGTTTTGAAAAGAAAGGCTTCCAGCTAGTTGGCGCAAAGCTTATGAACATCCCAAGAGAACTTGCTGAAGAGCATTATGGCGAACACAAAGAGCGTCCATTCTTCGGCGAATTGGTAGATTTCATTACTTCTGGTCCAGTATTCGCAATGGTTTGGCAAGGTGAAAATGTAATCACAACTGCACGCCAGATGATGGGTGCTACAAACCCTAAAGATGCAGCTCCTGGAACGATCCGCGGAGATTTCGGCGTTACTGTAGGAAAGAACGTCATTCACGGTTCAGACTCACCAGAAAGCGCAGAGCGTGAAATCGGACTATTCTTCAAACAGGAAGAGTTGGCTGAATACAGCAAATTAATCAACGAGTGGGTTTACTAATATAACCCCTGGACACTTGCTTATAGCAAGTGTCTTTTTTATTTGCGTCATTCTACTGCATCGGTGTACTGCTTTCGGATTATCGATTGGCATCATTGTGGACCCAACGGGGTTCGAGGCACCGATAGACTTCATTGGAGCAGTTATTTTCTAAAAAATGTAATATAAAGTAACCTACCGCCCTTATTGGGGCACTTGTTTTGCAAAAACTGTAATATCGGGGCACCAATAGCCCTTATTGGAGCACTGGTTATCCAGAAACTGTAATAACATGTCACCAATAGCCTTGATTGGAGCACTGATTATCCATAAATTGTAATATCGTGTCTCTAATAGCCTTGATTGGAGCATTGATTATCCAGAAATTGTAATATCATGTCTCTAATAGCCTTGATTGGAGCATTGATTATCCAGAAATTGTAATACCGTGTCTCCAATACCCCTTATTGGAGCTTTAATTATCCAAAAACTGTAATATCGAGTCACCAATAGCCCTTATTGGAGCCCTGATTATCCAGAAACTGTAATATGCTATCTCCAACAGCCTTGATTGGAGCATTGATTATCCATAAATTGTAACACCAGGTCAACAATAACCCTTATTGGATCACTGTATCTCCAAAAAAACTATTAGCTCGGCTCAACAATAGCCATAATTGGGTTTCATGCACAAAGCTCCTTGTATCTAACTGAATTAAGAAAGGGAATTTGTGCTAAATAGGGATAGCAAAAAATAGTGCACCTATCTCAAAGATTTCCGCTATAATGAAATTGTCCAGATTTTTCTAGTACCGATAAGGAGCAAACTGATGCAGCAAGACTATGAAATCTTTATATCGAAAATCTACGAGAAGACAGGTATCAACCTTTCTCTCTATAAAGAAGCCCAGATGAAGAGAAGGCTGACTTCACTCTATCAAAAGAAAGGCTTTTCATCTTTCCAGGATTTTTATCAAGGGCTCGACAAAGATCGGCAGCTATTGAATGAATTTCTCGATCGCATGACCATCAATGTTTCCGAGTTTTACAGAAACGCAAAAAGGTGGGAGGTCCTGGATCAGACAATCCTTCCTGAATTATTGAGCAAAAATCCTAATCCGAAAATTTGGAGTGCCGCCTGCTCGACCGGAGAAGAGCCATATACTCTATCAATGGTGCTTTCAAAGCATATACCACTATCCCGGATTCAGATTCATGCGACGGATATCGACGAAAACGTATTGGCAAAGGCAAGGCTTGGTGTTTATTCAGAAAGGGCGCTGAATGAAGCGCCAAAGGATATGGTTAACAAGTTCTTCAAGAAGGAAGGGCCATATTATACGGTAGCTGATGAAATCAAGAGGACTGTTACCTTTAAAAAACAGAACCTGCTCGCCGACCGCTATGAGGGTCCGTTCGATCTGATTGTCTGCCGGAATGTCCTGATTTATTTTACCGAAGATGCAAAGGAAAGCATCTACCATAAATTCAGCTCGGCGTTAAGGCAGGGCGGCATTTTATTTGTGGGCAGCACAGAACAGATCTTTAATCCTAGTACATACGATTTTGAGACAGCGGAGACTTTCTTTTACAGGAAGAAATAACAGGAGGAGCCGGGTGACCGTGCTCCTTTTGTTATTTGTAAAATAAAATCACCTGATGTCTGCAGACAATAATACATGATGGTTTTTTTGCGAGACTGAAGGGTTCATGATAAAATGGCTTCATTCTTTAAAAGGAATCATACATATTTCGAAATTTTTAATTTATTTATTGGAAACTGTGTGATATAGTAAAACAAATCCTTTAGCGAGTTGAAGGGGGAAAGTATATGAGATATTTAACAGCGGGTGAATCACATGGACCGCAG
Source organism: Mesobacillus sp. MER 48 (assembly GCF_023714225.1). Lineage (NCBI taxonomy): Bacteria > Bacillati > Bacillota > Bacilli > Caryophanales > Bacillaceae > Mesobacillus > Mesobacillus sp. MER 48. Next base: position 676,966 of record NZ_JAMAUR010000001.1, on the reverse strand, counting down.
CTAACAACCATAATTGAAGGAATGCCAGCAGGAATGCCGCTGGTAGCAGAAGATATAAACAATGAGCTTGCGCGCAGGCAAAAGGGTTACGGCCGCGGCAGAAGGATGCAGATTGAAAAGGACCAGGTCCAGATTACTGCAGGAATCAGGCATGGTCAAACTCTTGGCTCACCAATCGCACTGGTGGTTGAAAATAATGACTGGAAGCATTGGACCGGCATTATGGGCCAGGAACCGCTGGATGATCATTCATCCGAAGAAGTGAAAAGAAAGATTTCCAGACCGCGTCCCGGTCATGCTGATTTAAATGGAGCAATCAAGTATGGACATCACGATATGAGGAATGTCCTTGAGCGTTCATCTGCAAGGGAAACGACGGTAAGAGTCGCAGCGGGTGCAGCGGCTAAAAAACTGCTGTCGCTGTTAGGGATTGAGCTAGTTGCACATGTTGTAGAAATTGGCGGAGTAAAAGCAATGAAGCAGGACTTTTCCTCACTGGATGAACTTAGAGAGGTAACAGAGGAATCTCCAGTTCGATGCTTCGACACCGAAGCCGGAAAAGACATGATGGCAGCGATTGATGAGGCAAAGAAAAATGGTGACTCCATCGGCGGTGTCGTTGAAGTCATTGCTGAAGGAATGCCAGCCGGGGTGGGCAGTTATGTCCATTACGACCGCAAGCTAGATGGTAAGCTAGCCGCGGCGATTATGAGCATCAATGCATTTAAAGGGGTCGAAATCGGTATTGGTTTTGAAGCAGCCAGGAAGCCTGGCAGCCAGGTGCATGATGAAATTGCCTGGGAAGAAGAGCGTGGTTATTACCGAAAAACCAACCGGCTTGGTGGGCTTGAAGGCGGGATGACGACAGGAATGCCAGTCGTTGTACGTGGTGTCATGAAACCAATCCCGACGCTTTACAAGCCATTGATGAGTGTTGATATCGATACTAAAGAACCTTTTTCGGCTAGTATAGAACGATCCGATGCCTGCGCAGTTCCGGCTGCTGCCGTCGTTGCTGAAAATGTGATTGCGTGGGAGCTTGCTTCTGCCCTGGTTGAGCAATTTTACGCAGACCGTTTTGACACGCTGAAAGCGACCATCGAGGAACAAAGAAGGACTGCGAGGGATTTTTAAATGCAGCAGGTGAAAATCGTTACAAGTACTAACTCATATCCCGTCTATATTGGGAGCGGTGCGATCCATCTCTTGAACGATTTCATCCAGAAGGCAGCAGATCGCTATACATCAATCATGGTCATAACGGATGAAACAGTTGCAAAGCACCATCTGGATTCTTTTCGGGAGTCGGCCGGTTTAAGCGAGCTCATCGTAAAAATCGTACCTTCAGGTGAGAAAGCTAAAACATTTGATGTTTATTATGATTGTCTTTCTTACGCACTGGAAAACAAACTCGACAGGAAGTCGCTGATTATTTCCTTTGGTGGAGGAGCAGTAGGAGACCTTGCGGGATTTGTCGCTGCATCATATATGCGCGGGATTCGTTTCATTCAAGTACCGACCACGATTCTAGCCCATGACAGTGCAGTAGGAGGGAAAGTGGCTGTTAACCACCCGTTAGGGAAGAATATGATCGGTGCATTTCATCAGCCAGACGCTGTGATTTATGACCTTGATTACTTGAAGACGCTCCCTGCACATGAAGTGCGTTCAGGATTTGCTGAAGTGATCAAGCATTCTCTGATTAGTGATGAGACTTTTTATAGATGGCTAAAGGAACAAATCCATTCACTGGATGCAATAAGCAATTCCCAAATGCTTGAATTCCTGACAAAGGGTATTTCTATCAAAGGTTCCTTTGTTGCAGAGGATGAAAGGGAGAAAGGGATTCGCGCATTTTTAAATTTCGGGCATACGCTAGGCCATGCAATCGAAGCTGAGGCCGGTTATGGAAATGTCACGCATGGTGAGGCTGTTGCGATTGGTATGCTATTTGCCCTCGAATTAAGCAAGGATTTGCTTGGGCTTGGTTTTAATTTGGATGAATTAAAGCTTTGGCTTAAAAAGCTTGGATATCAAACGTCCATTCCGAAAGGACTGGAAAGAGGGCAGTTGATCCAAAGAATGAAACAGGATAAAAAATCAGTGAGCGGTACCATTCGTTATGTTCTTTTGGAAGAGGTCGGCAAACCTGTGCTTATTGAAATAGATGAAAGAACATTGATGTCATATCTGAAGAAATTCGAAGAGGAGGTTGGGCTTGATGATTAGGGGAGTAAGGGGAGCCATCACGGTAAGCAGCAATGAAGAAAGGGAAGTTATTCTTGGTGCTGAAAGGCTTTTAAAAGAAATGATCGCTTCCAACAAGATTGCTCCGGGTGAAGTGGCCTCAATATTCATCTCTGCTACTGATGATGTCGATGCGGTCTTCCCGGCAAAGGCATTAAGGAACCTTGAAGGCTGGACCTATGTACCGGTCATGTGCATGAAAGAGTTATCCGTCACGGGCTCGCTTCCAATGTGCATCAGGGTGATGATCCATTTCAATACTGAAAAGAAGCAGGAAGAAATCAGGCACATATATCTTGAGGGAGCAGCTGGGCTGAGACCGGATTTGTAAAATTGTCCTTTTTTACTTTTTCTGCACCGTCAAACAGTGTATGATAAAAACATACTCTTTATTACTTTAATTAGATAGAGGATTAAAGAATCAGATAGTTGAGGTGGATAAGATGAGATGGAAAGAGCAGCTTTTAAAGCTTAAACCGTACCAGCCAGGAAAATCAATCGGGGAAGTTAAGAGACAGTATGGTTTATCAGAAATCGTGAAACTGGCATCAAACGAGAATCCATTTGGTTCTTCAGAAAAAGTGAGGAATGAAATTGCAGGCTATGCAGGTAAATTTTCGGTGTATCCTGATGGTTATGCTACAGAACTCCGTACAGCTCTTGCAGAGTATTTAGGAGTAAAAGAGGAGCAGATTATATTAGGCAACGGTTCTGATGAAATAATCCAGATGATTGCAAGAGCACTGCTTTCACCACAAACCAGAACAGTGATGGCTGCTCCGACTTTTCCTCAGTATAAACACAATGGAATAATAGAAGGCTGCGAAATTACAGAGATCCCTTTAGTGGACGGTGCACATGACCTGGATGGTATGGCGGCTGCAATCGATGAGAAAACTTCAGTTGTTTGGTTATGTTCGCCGAACAATCCGACAGGGATCCATATAACAGAAGAAGAACTTACTGCATTTATGGCACGGGTTCCTGAAGATGTGCTGGTAGTGCTTGATGAAGCTTATTTTGAATATGTGGATGCTGAGGATTTCCATGATTCAATGCGCCTATTGCAGCAATATAAAAACTTGATCATTCTAAGGACATTCTCCAAAATCTATGGCTTGGCAAGTTTCCGCGTAGGATATGGCATTGCCCATGAGGATACCATCAGGGCACTGGAGCCGGCCAGGGAACCATTTAATGTCAACACATTGGCCCAGGCAGCCGCGATCGCTGCATTGGGAGACCAGAAATTCATAGAAGAATGCAGGCGAGAAAACAGAGAAGGGTTACAGCAGTTTTACGATTTTTGTGATCATGCCGGATTAAAATATTATCCATCACAAGGAAATTTCATTTTGATTGATTTTAACAGGGATGGCCAGGAAGTGTTTCAGTTCCTGCTTGAAAGAGGATATATCGTCCGTTCAGGCACAGCGCTTGGATTTCCTACAAGTATAAGGGTCACAGTTGGTTCAAAGGAACAAAATGAAGGTGTAATTGGGATTATTAAAGAATTTCTGAATGTGGACACCGCAATATCTAAATAAGGATGTGGATTTTATGGAAGGCCGCGTATTGATCATTGGGCTAGGGTTGATTGGCGGCTCTCTGGGAATGTGTATTAAAGAAAAACATCCGGATTCAGAACTGGTAGGTTACGATTTGGACCAAAACCAGATGAACCTTGCCAAGATGCTTGGTGTAATTGACAGACCGGCAGGAGGCATTGAAGAAGAAGCTTCTGGGGCAGATTTGATCATCATAGCGACTCCAGTCACGATTGCAGGGAGGATCATCGAGACTTTGGCATCCTTGCCGCTGAAAAAGGAAGTCATTATTACAGACACAGGAAGCACCAAGGGGTATATCTCCCAAAAGGCATCCATCCTTTCCGACAAAGGGGTTTCGTTCATTGGTGGCCATCCAATGGCAGGTTCCCATAAAAGCGGGGTAGCAGCTGCCAAGAAAATATTATTTGAAAATGCTTTTTATCTTTTGACTCCTGCCAGCAACGTCATGAATGAGACAGTCGATCGTTTAAAAGCCTGGCTTTCAGGTACGAAAGCCAGGTTTCTGGATGTTTCTCCTGAAGAGCACGATTATCTTACTGGTGTTGTCAGCCATTTTCCTCATATAATTGCTGCTTCGCTAGTGCATCAGGCAGCGCGGGCGGACAAAGAGAAACCACTTGTAAACCGCCTTGCAGCAGGTGGCTTCAGGGATATCACGCGAATAGCTTCCAGCAACCCCAAGATGTGGAGAGATATTTTGCTTCAAAACCGCGATGTCCTGGTTTCTTTGTTGAATGACTGGCAGGCTGAGATGGAACGGGTAAAGGAGTTATTGTCCGCAAAGGATGAAGACAAAATTTATGATTTCTTTGAATCTGCGAAAAAATATCGTGACGGTCTTCCTGTAAAGGATAAGGGAGCGATTCCAAGCTTTTATGACTTGTTTGTGGATGTTCCCGATTATCCAGGTGTGATTTCGGAAGTAACCGGGTACCTGGCAATTGAGAGAATCAGCATAACGAATATCAGAATCATTGAAACCCGTGAGGATATATATGGAGTGCTGGTGATCAGTTTTCAGACACCTGAAGATCGGGAAAAAGCAATGAAATGCATTGGGAAACACACGGAATTCGAGATGTCTGTTGCAGAGTAAATTGAAGGAGCAAAATTATGTCTACAAAAACACTTAAAACAAACAAAACCTCCCTGGAGGGTGAAATTAAAGTACCGGGAGATAAATCCATTTCACATAGGGCAGTCATGTTTGGCTCCATTGCTGAAGGGACCACCCAAATCGAGAATTTCCTTCCCGGAGAAGATTGTTTGAGTACGATTTCCTGCTTTCAAAAACTCGGAGTCGAGATTAACAGGAATGGAAATGAGGTTACTGTTTCAGGCAACGGAATCAAGGGCTTAAAGCCACCGGAAGAAACGCTGGATGTCGGCAATTCCGGAACGACCATCCGGCTGATGATGGGAATCCTTTCTGGACTGCCTTTCGAGTCCCGTTTGGAAGGGGACGAATCAATCGCACGGAGGCCAATGACCAGAGTAACTGTTCCATTGTCAAAAATGGGCGCAAGAATCGATGGAAAGAAAAATGGTGAGTTCACTCCGCTGATTGTAAAAGGCGGGAAGTTATCGGGCATTACATATCAATTGCCTGTTGCGAGCGCACAGGTGAAATCGGCTGTTCTCCTTGCCGGTCTGCAGGCCGAAGGTGACACAGTCATCGTCGAACCAGTAAAGACAAGGGATCACACAGAACGAATGATTACGCAGTTTGGCGGCAAAGTCGAACGTGCAGGAGATTCGGTAAAGGTAGTCGGAGGCCAAACACTAAAAGCAGCTAATATAAATATTCCTGGTGACATCTCATCCGCTGCCTTTTTCCTGGTGGCAGGTGCTATAGTGCCAGGGAGTGACATCCTACTTAAGAATGTTGGGCTTAATCCGACAAGGACGGGCATCATTGATGTCCTTGAAGCAATGGGAGCAGATGTCAAGATTGAACCATATGATCAAGAGGCAGCTGAGCCTGCAGGAGATATTAGGATCAAATATTCAAAACTAAATGCTGCAAAGGTTGAAGGAGACTTGATTCCCCGTCTGATCGATGAAATACCCGTCATTGCTTTACTTGCCACACAGGCCGAGGGCAAGACGATAATCAAGGATGCAGGGGAATTGAAAGTCAAGGAAACAAACCGAATTGATACTGTGGTAAATGAATTAAAGAAGCTTGGTGCGAATATCGAGGCAACAGAGGATGGGATGATTATTTACGGGCAGCAAAACCTTGCCGGCGGAACCGTTTCTGCTTATGGGGACCATCGAATCGGAATGATGCTGTCAATCGCTGCCCTGCTTTGCCAAAAAGACGTCGTCCTCGAACAAAGTGAGGCAGTCGCCGTTTCTTATCCTGGTTTTTTCGATGACTTGTATAGCTTAGTACAAGAATAAAATAGCAGGAATGAGGGCCATCAAGTAATAAGATGGCCCTCATTCATTTATTAAGTCTCTTTTCTCAAACTTTGTTGCTATTGACTACTAAATGGGATTGAATGATCTAGTTTTATTCATAAAATTAAGACTTGTTATGAGAAAAGAGCTTGAACACTTAAAAACGAACAGCAAAATGGCTTTATAGCACGTTAAAATCGGCTTTAGGATTTTAACAACAATCTTTCCGAAAACAACTTTTATTAGAGGTAAAAGGAATACAAGCCGTTATATTCCCGGATTTTTTGCATAGTTTGTCATAAGACCGATAAAGGAGTGGTTTTATGGCATACATTATAGAAAATATCCACCTCATGAAGGGACAGGCCCTGATTAATACTAGCATGCTTGTAGAAGGTGACCGGATTATAACGACGACTTCGAGACTCAATCGGCATCAGCATATGAAGATGGATGCGGACAAATATATCATGACCCCTACACATGTCCTCTATGATTCCAATTTGCCTCTGGCAGGTTCCTTTAAAGACAGGAAAGAATATTACTTGAAGAACTTTATCATGAAGGGAAGCACTGTCATCTTCACACCTGTCCGAGTCGAATATGAACGGCAGCTTGAAGAAAAGCTGAAGCAGGCAAAAAGTGATTTGCTGGACAGTCCGATTGACTTTGTTCTTGGAATCTCCATTCCGGTAAGGTTGCTGAAACCCCAATTCATCCGCAAGTGCAAAAAGTTGAAGATACCGGCTATCTTTCTTGAAATCGATGAGATGTGCAGCTTGGAGACCATGCCATGGGGATGGATCAAGGAAGCCTTGTTTCCCTACAACTGTCCGATCATCCCGTTATTTTCAGAAAGCCACCACAAAAAAGAGAAGCAGCAACAGCTGCATGCCTGGAGCAGTTTGATGAAAAAGGAGAAGGTTCCAGCCTTATACGAAGAATTGAAGGATGGCTGCCCTGTTTCAAGATCGGTTTTAAAAAAAACCGGTATTTTTCCGGGGAAATCGAATCTGCACAGTGGCGGGGAAGTCAGCTATAACCTTTATAATATTAGTGCAGAAACAAAACATCGTGATGAGCAGGGGTTATTTTTTCAGTCCAAGCATTTAGTGGTGACTGTGGACAAAGGAAAAGTCATTCGTGCAGGAGATGAGGTTTATTATCGTCCAGGAAAGGGAGAGAATGTTATAATCAAGACACCAGGATTTTTTACTGATAACTACTAATTAGACGTTAAGGTACTGCCTGACTAAAAAAACGGACAGTGCCTAATTTTGAGGATAGGATGATAGCAATGGTCGCAGTAAATGAAATAACCAGTCTTATAGAAAATGGACAGCTTGAGAAAGCTATGTCTGCATATAGGGAAATTCTTGAACAAGGCAATGACGAAGAGAAATTCCTGCTTTCAGAGGAGCTTTTCCGTTTTGGGTTTATGGAAGAAACGGAAACTCTGATTGAAAGTTTATTGAAAAACTACCCAGAAGAGGGTGAACTCCATGTCCTGCTAGCAGAAACAAGAATTGAACTCGGTAAAGAAGAAGAGGCTATGCTCACTCTCGAAAAGGTAGACAAAGACGACCCTGCTTTCCCCCAGGCACTTCTTCTGTTGGCTGATTTATATCAAATGGAAGGTCTCTATGAAGTGAGTGAAAACAAACTCCTCGAGGCTAAAAGAATTTTACCGGATGAATCGGTGATAGATTTTGCTCTTGGGGAACTTTACGCTCATCAGGGAAAACTTGCGGAAGCGATTCAATATTACGAAACAGTCCTTAAGGTGCATGAAGAAATCGGCGGGGTAAACATCAACCAGAGGCTGGCTGAAACATTAAGTGCTGGTGGATCATTTGAAGAAGCGCTTCATTTTTACGATATAGCCCTCGAACAAAAGCTGGAAATCAATACTTTATTCGGTTATGCTTTTACAGCACTGCAGGCTGGCTATAATAAAACAGCAATCGAAAAATTCGAGGAATTGAAGACTCTCGACCCTGAATATCACTCACTATATCTCTATCTTGCCAAAGCCTATGAACGGGAAGAAATGGCGGAGGAAGCGTTTGAAGCTGTCAAACAGGGCATTGAGCAGGATGAATACAACAAGGATCTATACTTTTACGGCGGGAAGCTTGCCCTTAAGCTTCCGGATGAGGATACTGCCGAGAAATTGATACGGGAGGCCATTGCGCTGGACCCGGGATTCATGGAAGGAGTTCTTGTCCTGAACAAACTTCTGTTGAAGCAGGAGCGATATGAGGATGTTCTGGAGCTGATCGGTGCGGCGGACTATAATGAAGAAGAAGAACCGCAAATCCTATGGGATGCAGCTATTGCATATCAGCATATTGAAGATTATTCACAGGCATTAAACAAATACCAACTAGCATATACTTTCTTTAAAGACAACAAAGAATTTTTGTCAGACTACGGATATTTTTTAATTGAAGAAGGAAAAATGGGCGAGGCCGCCGAAATTCTAAGTATGTTAGTTGAAAAGGAACCTGGCAATGAAGAATTCCGTGAAATGCTGGAGCGTTTGACGGAAAATCAGTAACCGAAAAAAATTTAAGTTATGCAGAGGAGGGATTCAAAAATGACAACCCCTGTATCTGTCAACGAGAAAAAGGATTTTATCCGCTGGTTTTTGAACCATTATCAGCTGAAAAGGCGGGAATGTGTTTGGATCCTTAACTACTTGATGAGCCATGATCAGCTGATGGAAAAGGTACACTTTGTGGATAATGCCCAGCATTGCCCAAGGGGATTAGTGATGTCGACACATTGCGTGGATGAAGTTCCATTCCGGTTCTTCAAGGAAAATGTGATGACGACCGATGCTGAGAAGTCTTTTCATGATATTCGTTTGAACAGGGAAGAAGAAATCTACATCCAACTGAATTTCCATGCTTCAAACAAAGCCCATCAATTTGCGGCCGTGCTGGAAGAAAACCCTTATATGCCAGGACAGCTCCAAATCAGCGAAAGCGACAAAATGGTGGCAGAAAGATTTCTGGAGGAAAGCATCCACAATTTCCAGAAAGACAAATTGTTATCCCTGATTGACCAGGCACTGGACAGCCAGGACCAGGAAGCCTTCGAACATCTTACAGAGCAATTAAAAAAATTAGGTGCAGTCAACTCTTTATAGCTTGCTAAAAAATAGCAGGCTTTTTATTTTGCCCGTTTTCAAAGTGGTTGGCAGTCTGAGTACGAATGGGTTTTCCCTGGATTATAAGGTTAGACCGTAAAAATAATTTACGCCCCATACGATTCGAAAACAGTATTTAATCATGATATTATAGAATGGATGTAAACAATGGGTTATGATTGCAGAAGATGGAAATCTATGTTTACGATTCTAGCCTAATTGAAAGATGGAGTTGGTATTATGAAATGGGTGGCAGCAGATGTTGAAATGTATCAAAAAGCTGCTGAGTACGTTGACACGGCAATCGTCCCGCTTTTGCCAGTTTCTTTTGGTGAGGACATGAAACAAAATGCTTCAATGGCTGAGTTCACAGGCATCCTTACATCTCAGCTGGAAAAGCAGTTTCGGGGGCGAATTTTCCTTTTGCCTGATTTTGTGTACATAAAGGAAGATGAGGGCAGCCTGGACGCTTTAAAGAATTGGGAAAATAGTCTATTGGACAAGCAGTTCAATCATATCTTTTATGTTACGTCTGACAGCCGCTGGAGGCATCGAGAAAAAGACCTTAATGGTAATGTGCTTTGGATGCCGTCCTTGTCCATGGATCAGATGCATGACCAGCAAAAGGTAGCAATCGTGGATGATCAAGTTAAGCAATTATTATCTTTGTTCACTGAGAAATGGGATGAAAAATAGCCCTCTGTTATTTTTATCACTGCGAAAAATGTTTTCAACATAGTATTATATTGATTTTGTAATGAGATTGATATATCATGGTTATGTCCTAGTTTTAAAATGTGTTTAAATTATGTCCGTTGGGGACTTAACTTGGGAATAGAGGGGGGAATAACGTGAGTAAGCATCGTGTTTCAAGACGTCAATTCTTAAACTATACTCTAACAGGTGTAGGCGGTTTCATGGCTGCGGGGATGCTGATGCCAATGGTTCGCTTTGCCGTCGATCCTGTGCTGAAGGGTGAAGACACGGGAGATTTCATCGCGACTCCATTGAAGATCGCAGAAATCAAGACTGAACCGCAAAAAGTCAATTTTAAATTCAAACAAAAAGATGCATGGTATGAATCTGAAGAAACAGGAACAGCCTGGGTTTTCAAAAATGAAGCCGGGGAAATCGTTGCCTTGTCGCCAGTGTGTAAACACCTTGGATGTGTTGTAGACTGGGGTACTGACAAGGAGCATCCTGAACAGTTCTTCTGTCCTTGCCACTATGGCCGTTATGAAAAAGATGGAACCAATGTTCCTGGTACACCGCCATTAGCACCTTTGGATGTGTATCCGACAAAAGAAAAAGATGGATTCCTTTATGTAGGAAAAGCTCAACCACGAAAGGGGGCGTAATCATTGTTAAACAAAATTTACGATTGGGTAGATGAGCGTTTGGATATTACGCCTTTGTGGCGCGATATCGCAGACCATGAGGTACCTGAGCACGTTAACCCGGCGCATCACTTTTCTGCGTTCGTGTACTGCTTTGGCGGTCTGACGTTTTTCATCACAGTCATCCAGATTCTTTCCGGTATGTTCCTGACAATGTATTATGTTCCGGACATCAAGAATGCCTGGGAATCTGTGTACTACCTTCAAAATCAAGTAGCGTTTGGACAAATTGTTCGCGGAATGCATCACTGGGGTGCGAGCCTTGTCATCGTCATGATGTTCTTACATACACTTCGTGTGTTCTTCCAGGGCGCTTATAAGAAACCTCGTGAATTGAACTGGGTTGTCGGAGTACTGATTTTCTTCGTAATGTTGGCTCTTGGCTTGACAGGATACTTGCTTCCGTGGGATATGAAAGCATTATTCGCAACCAAGGTTACATTGCAGATTGCAGAAGCTGTCCCATTGATTGGGCCATACATTAAAATTCTGCTATCCGGACATTCAACAATCGTTGGTGCCCAAACCTTGACACGATTCTTTGCGATTCACGTATTCTTCCTGCCTGCAGCACTATTAGGCTTAATGGGAGCACACTTCCTGATGATTCGTAAGCAAGGTATTTCTGGTCCATTGTAAAATTTGAATGAAAACGTTGCGCGAATTGAGATTCGTTCAACTATACGGAAAAAGGAGGGGATCGCTCGATGCATCGTGGTAAAGGTATGAAGTTCGTAGGAGACTCACGTGTCCCTGCAGAACGCAAGCCTAATATTCCGAAAGATTACTCGGAATACCCTGGCAAAACGGAAGCGTTTTGGCCTAACTTCCTATTGAAAGAATGGATGGTTGGTGCTGTTTTCTTAATCGGATACTTGAGCTTGACCATTGCTCACCCGTCTCCGCTTGAAAGGATTGCCGATCCTACAGATACGGCTTATATTCCATTGCCAGACTGGTATTTCTTATTCTTATATCAATTGCTGAAATATTCTTATGCTTCAGGTCCATATACTGTAATTGGAGCTATGGTAATCCCGGGTCTTGCATTCGGTGCATTACTGCTGGCGCCATTTATTGACCGCGGCCCTGAGCGCCGTCCATCAAAGCGTCCACTTGCTACAGGATTCATGCTGCTGGCAATCGCTTCTGTTTTCTACCTTACTTGGGAATCAGTTGCGACCCATGACTGGGAAGCTGCAGAGAAACAGGGGCAGATTGTGGATGTGGAAATCGATAAGAATTCTGATGGATACAAAATTGCCCAGGCACAGACATGTACTTCCTGCCATGGCGGGGAACTTGCCGGCGGTGCTGCAGCACCGAGCCTGCTTGAAACAAAATTGAACGCTGAAGAAATCGCAGATGTTGCAAAGAATGGTAAAGGTAACATGCCTGCAGTTTTCAAAGGAACGGACGAGGAACTAAAGACATTGTCTGAGTTCATCGACGGTCTAAGCGAATAATAACGAAAGGAACCTGTAATCAAACTTGCAGGTTCTTTTTTATTGTATAGGAAATTTTAAAAGCGTTTTTGTGTGGATAACTGCATATGGGTGTCTTAATCCAGCTCCAGCGCCTAGCCCCTCGAGACGCTTCGGTCCTGTCAATGAAGTCAAAAAACGACTTCACTGCCAGGACCTCCGGGTTGTCGGGGCTGAACAAGGCGCTTGCGCTTTTTGTTCTTGCACAAGAGCCATGAAGAACTTGGTTTATTTTCAATAAACTGTAATAATAGTGATAGAAAAAAAGGGAATGGAGTAGTCGTATGATAAAGAAAATATATCCTTTGCTAGGAAACAGGTCTATACTCTTGCTTTTATTCTGGGTAAATGTTCTGGGTACCGCTTACGGATACTATTGGTATAAATGGCAGCTGGTAGATACGCCGCCGCGCTTCTTGCTTTTTGTGCCTGATAGTCCAACAGCCAGCTTGTTTTTTGTATTCGTGCTTGGTGCTTTTTTGTTGGGGAGGAACTGGCCGCTAATGGAAGCGTTGGCAATCGTCAGCCTAGTCAAATATGGCCTATGGGCGGTTGTCATGAATCTGATGGTGTACTTCGTCTCTGGGCAGCTGGATTGGATCGGACTAATGCTGATGGCTTCACATTTTGCCATGGCAGTGGAAGGAGTCCTTTATGCTCCTTTCTATCGGATGAAACCGTGGCATCTGATTGTTGCTGCTGTGGTCGTCCTGCATAATGAAATCATCGATTATGTTTTTGGAATGATGCCAAGGTACCATACGCTAGATTTATACATGGACCAGATAGGATACTTTACATTCTGGCTGAGTATTTTCTCGATTGCGGTGGGATATTACTTCGGACTAAGGCCGGGCCGCTTCTTTCTTTCGCTAAAAAGATCAAGATAACACCTTGAATTTTGGTCTAACCTTGTCCACCCCTTCATACATTTTAATAGTATTTAGAGGGGGGACAGGAATGAAAGCAAAATTTATTATATTATTTTCGGTGCTGATGTTGATCGTGCCGTTCGCAGCATATGCAGAACCACAGTCGCCTGTAGAAGAACTGGACAATATATCAGACCAGGCCTTGCAGATGGTCAAGCTTCACCGTTATGAAGATGCAAACAGGCTGCTGGCCCATTTTTCAGAAGAGTTTTTGCTGGTGACAGGAACTGGCCGTCCGTTTAGCATGGATGAACTGCGCATCATTACAGTCGCACATGATGAGGCATTGGAGGCAGTAGCCAATGGTGATCTTGGACATGCTGAAAGAATGAACAGGGTGACAAAATTCCGGCTGGTGATTGATGCGATCGCTTCTACCCACCAACCGTTATGGGCTGAGATGGAAGACCCGATCATGACTGTTTTTAACAATATGAAAACGGCTGCCTATGAAGGTGACAACGATCAATTCGACAGTAATCTTAATTCCTTCCTTGCTTTGTATAATGTCATCCATCCAAGCATGAAAATAGATATCAATCCGGAAAGAATCCAAAAGGTCGATGCAAAAGTCAGCTTTATTGATCAGTACCGGCCGCAGGTCCTCCAGGAAGCTTCGAGCAGGGAAGAACTGGAGGCTCTAGAATCGGATTTGCAAAATATCTTTGATGATATGACGGAAGATGAAGCAGACCCTTCTCTATGGTGGGTCATGATTTCGACTGGCAGCATCATCATCCTTACATTGTCTTATGTCGGCTGGAGAAAATATAAAGGCAACAGTGAGAAAACAAAGAATGTCCAAAAAGAACGAAAAAATTGACAGCCTATTTAAGTATTAATAAAATAGTAATAACAGCTAGAGTTGTAAGAGGAGGTAACAGATGTATCTCATTTATTTCGCGATTATTATCTTGATCCCGATTTGGGCTCAATTCAAGGTAAAAGGGGCATACAAAAAGTACTCACAAGTGGCTTCTTCATCCCAGATGACAGGAGCGGAAGTCGCACGTAAAATTTTGGACGATAACGGTTTGTATAATGTGGGTGTTGAGGAAACCAGGGGTTATTTAAGTGATCACTATGACCCTCGTGCCAAAGTAGTCCGCTTATCATCAGGTAACTTTTTTGGTCATTCCGTTGCAGCGGCCGCAATCGCTGCCCATGAAGTTGGCCATGCCATCCAGGATGCCGAGGATTATGCATTCCTCCGATTCCGCCATGCGCTTGTGCCAGTGGCAAGTCTTGGTTCAAACTTCTCATGGATATTGATCCTGATCGGAATTTTTGCAAACTTAAGCGGAATGCTTCTGCTGGGAATTCTTTTCATGGCAGCTGCCGTTGTATTCCAGGTCATTACATTACCGGTTGAATTCAATGCTTCCAACCGCGCGATGGATCAAGTGGTGTCAGCTGGAATCATCCGCAATGATGAAGAAAGAGAAACGAAGAAAGTATTGAATGCAGCAGCTTTGACTTATGTAGCAGCCGCAGCTGTAGCGGTGCTGGAATTGTTGCGACTAGTAATGATCTACACTGGGATGACTAGTGAAGACTAAAAAAATCCGGACTTGTCCGGATTTTTTTTAGTGAGATAAGAAAGTATAATATAGACTTTGAGAATAGTCCAGCTCCAGCGCCTAGCCCCTCGAGACGTTTCGGTCCGCCCAATGAAGTCAAAAGAACGACTTCACTGGTCGGCCCTCCAACGCTTGTCGGGGCTGACCAAGGCGCTTGCGCTTTTTATCTTTCTATAGGAAGTTTGTTCTCATCAAGTGTGAATCCTTCGCCAAGGACATCATGGACGACCGTAACAGATACGAAAGCGTGTGGATCCACTGAGTTAATCACTGTCTTTAGGCGGACGATTTCGTTTTTTGCGACAACACAGTAAAGGACATCTCTTTCAGCCTTCGTATAGGAACCTACTGCTTTTAAACTGGTGACTCCCCGGTCCATTTCCTTCATGATTTTCGCAGCAATCTCTTCGTTTTTATCGGAAATGATCATGGCGCCCCTTGCGGCATAAGCACCTTCCTGCATGAAATCAATTACCCTGGCTCCGACAAATACGACGACAAGAGTATACATCGCCTCCCGATAGTCTAAATATGTAATGAGTGATAGGGTGATAACCCCGAAGTCGAACATGAACATCGTCCGGCCCATTGTCCAGCCGAAATATTTCTGCGCAAGCCTTGCGATGATGTCAACTCCGCCAGTCGTTCCACCGTAGCGGAAAATGATTCCGAGCCCGATTCCAATAAAAACCCCAGCAAACAGTGCTGCTAAAAACAAATCTTCATATAAAGGCATGTCGATTTGATACTTTTGGAATATCCCTAAAAATATCGAAACACCAACAGTTCCGATGATTGTGTATATAAAAACACTCCGTCCAAGAAGCTTCCAGCCGAGGAAGAACAAGGGCAGGTTCAGCAGCAGGTTGGTGATGGAAGGGGACCAGCCAAACACGAAATAAAGCAAGAGTGTAATCCCTGTAAAACCGCCTTCTGCCAAATTGTTCTGCATATTAAAATGAACAAGTCCGAACGAGAAAATAGCGGAACCAAGTAAAATGAACAAGATGTTTTTAATTTTCAGGCCATTAAGCAAATGAATTCCCTCCTAGTGCCAGGAATAAAATCTCCTGATTGAAGCGCTTATATTATATAAAATATAGCAAGCAAGGGCAATCTTTTACAGGAGGGGCAATAAGAGTCGGAATTTTCTTTGTTTCCTCCCTTATTTTCAGAGAGTAACCCGAGATCTTTGATTGATAGAGAAAGTAATAGCTGCGAAATGAAAAGCAAATTGTCCAGCAATATACATGCAGCAGAAAAATTAACTCGAAATAAAAATATTTGTCAAAGCTACTCCGTTAAGCTAACATCGATATAGAAAAGCATACATAAAAAGGTTGGGTGAATCTTTTGAGTAACAAGACGATGAAAGAACTCCAGCAGGAAGTCGACGCTTATATAAGCCAGTTTAAAGAAGGATATTTCAGTCCACTTGCTTTGACGGCACGGATGACCGAGGAACTAGGTGAACTGGCCCGAGAAGTCAACCATTACTATGGAGAAAAACCTAAGAAAAAAGAGGAAGAGGAAAAAACAATTGAAGAAGAGTTGGGAGACATGTTGTTCGTGATGATTTGCTTCGCCAACTCGCTGAATATAGACCTTGAAGAAGCACACAACAGGGTCATGGAAAAATTCAATACAAGGGATAAAGGTCGCTGGACAAGGAAAGACAGCTAAAAGGAGCGGGATTATATTGGAAAAAGTTAAAATTGTCATTGCAGGTCCACGGGGAAGGATGGGTAAAGAAGCCGTCAATCTCGTCCTTGGAACGGAAGGGTATGAATTGGTGGGAGCGGTCGACCGAAAACATGAAGGACTCAGAATTGGTGAACTTGATGGTTTTCCGGAAAGTGAAGCATTGATTTACACTGATTTCGAGAAATGTCTCCAGGAGACGGAACCAGATGTCCTGATTGATCTGACCACTCCAGAAGTGGGTATGTTCCATACAAGAACGGCTTTGAAATACAAAGTCCGTCCTGTAGTCGGTACAACTGGTTTTTCGGATGAAGACCTTGCTGAACTTGAGAAGCTTTGTGCTGTACAGGAAACAGGCTGTATCATTGCGCCAAACTTTGCTGTCGGGGCTGTATTGATGATGAAATTTTCACAAATGGCCGCAAAGTATTTCAATGATGTGGAAATCATTGAGCTTCATCATGACCAGAAGCTTGATGCCCCTTCAGGGACCGCAGTGAAAACAGCACAGATGATTTCTGATGTCAGGGAAGCAAAAAAACAGGGACATCAGGACGAAAAAGAAACACTAAAGGGAGCCCGCGGTGCTGATTATGAAGGGATGCATATCCATTCAGTAAGGCTGCCTGGTCTGATTGCCCACCAGCAGGTTCTGTTTGGCGCTGATGGACAAACGCTCACAATCCGCCATGATTCCTATAATCGCAGCTCTTTTATGTCAGGAGTAAAGCTGGCTGTTGATTCTGTGATGAAAATGGATGCTTTTGTTTATGGATTAGAGAATATCATTGAATAGGGGAGAGCTTATGAATATTGCCTTAATCGCCCATGATAAGAAAAAGGATGATTTAGTGGGGTTTACAGTCGCATATAAAGAAATCTTTGAAAAACATACATTATTTGCGACGGGCACTACTGGTTTGAGGATCATTGAAGCAACCGGGTTAGAGGTCCAAAGATTCCAGTCAGGTCCGCTGGGCGGAGACCAGGAAATCGGCGCACGGATCGCAAACGATCAAATGGACGCTGTATTTTTTTTCAGGGATCCGCTGACGGCCCAGCCGCATGAACCTGATGTCACTGCCCTTGTCCGTCTTTGTGATGTATACGCAGTACCCTTGGCAACCAATATGGGAACGGCCGAAATACTCGTAAAAGGAATCGAGCGAGGCGACCTTGATTGGAGAAACATAGTGAAAGAGAAATCTGGTGATAAAAATGGAAGCAATCAAGCTTGATATATTGGCTTTTGGCGCCCACGCAGATGATGTTGAAATCGGCATGGGCGGAACGATCGCCAAATATGCTGAAAAAGGAAAAATAATGGGGATTTGTGATTTAACAAACGCAGAAATGTCTTCAAATGGGAGTGTAGAGATAAGGAAACAGGAAGCGAAAGAGGCGGCGGATATCCTTGGAGTTCGGAAGAGGGAAACACTTGACCTGCCGGATAGAGGCCTGTTCCTTAAGGATGAATACATAAAGGAAATCGTTAGAGTGATTAGGCGGGATCGCCCGGAATTGGTCTTTGCACCCTATTTTGATGACCGTCATCCTGACCATGGCAGCTGTGCGCGCCTTGTCGAGGAGGCGGTCTTTTCGGCAGCCGTCAGAAAATATGATGAACAATCGGGGCTGGATGCCCACAGGCCGAAAGCCTTATATTTCTATATGATCAATGGTTTTCATAAGCCTGATTTTGTTGTGGATGTATCTAATTTTATGGATAAAAAAATTGATGCCCTTAATGCTTATGAAAGCCAGTTCAAGAAAAGCGACTCTACTTTTGAGACACCGCTTGTGAACGGCTATATCGAAACAGTTGAGGCCCGGGAAAGGTTATTCGGCAAGGAAGCAGGCGTGAGTTTCGCTGAAGGCTTCATGTCCAAAAAACCGCTGCTGATCCATAACGATTTGTTAGGGGAAGAAAAATGAAGAAACTTAAAATTGGCATCACCTGTTATCCGACAGTAGGAGGTTCAGGTGTTGTCGCGACAGAGCTTGGGAAGCTGCTGGCTGAAAAAGGTCATGAAATTCACTTCATCTCCTCGAGTCTCCCTTTCCGGCTGAAAAAGATGTATCGAAATATTTACTCGCATGAGGTCGAAGTCAATCAATACTCAGTGTTTCAATATCCTCCATATGATATCGCACTGGCAAGTAAAATAGCAGAGGTAGCCGTCCTGGAGAATTTGGATGTCCTGCATGTTCATTACGCTATACCCCATGCTGTCTGTGCGATCCTGGCACGACAGATGAGCGGAAGGGATTTGAAAATCGTTACAACCCTCCATGGAACCGATATTACCGTGCTTGGATATGACCCATCACTGACAGATGCCATCCGATTCGGAATCGAAAAGTCTGACTATGTAACGGCTGTTTCTGAATCATTGATTAAACAAACTTACGATTTAATCAAACCAAAGAAAGAAATTGACTGTGTATACAATTTTATTGATACTCGCGTCAACAAAAGGGTGGACACGTCCGACCTCAGGGATCAATTCGGGATTCTCCCTGACGAAAAAGTAATCATCCATGTTTCCAACTTCCGTCCTGTCAAAAGAGTTCCTGATGTGATCAGAGCATTTGCAGGGATTGCCGAAAAGCTTCCGGCAAAGCTGTTGCTTGTCGGGGACGGTCCTGAAATGAAGAAGGTATGCAGCCTGGCCAGCGAGTTGGGGGTTCGGGATCAAGTATTGCTGCTTGGAAAACAGGAAAGGGTGGAGGAACTTTATTCATTGAGTGATTTAATGCTTCTTTTGTCCGAAAAAGAGAGTTTTGGACTTGTAGCCCTTGAAGCAATGGCTTGCGGCGTACCCTGCATCGGAACAAACGTCGGTGGCATTCCGGAGGTAATTGTCGATGGTGAGACAGGCTATATTTGTGAGCTGGGAAATATTGCTGAGATTACTGAAAAGGCGGTAGAAATCCTTGCAAATCCCGAAGCTCATAAACGATTTGCCGCAAACTCCCTGAAACGGGCTGAAAGAGATTTCAGCGCCGAACAAATCGTGTCAGAATACGAAAACATTTATTACAGCCTGCTGGAGAATGATGAAGATGATCCCAAATCTATTTAAAGAGGCAGCACCCGTAATTGAAAGGATTGAAAATGCTGGTTTTGAGGCTTATTTTGTAGGTGGATCTGTCAGGGACCACCTTCTTGGCCGTTCAATAGCTGATGTTGACATTGCTACGTCCGCTTTGCCGGAGGAATTGAAGCGGATTTTCAGCAAGACCGTTGACGTGGGGATTGAGCATGGAACCATTCTGGTCCATCACGGCCGGAGCCATTATGAAGTTACCACTTTTCGATCTGAAGCAGGCTATACTGACTTTCGAAGACCTGATAGCGTTTCTTTTATCCGCTCTCTGAAGGAGGACCTTCAGCGCCGCGATTTTACAATGAATGCCATAGCCATGGATAAAGATGGCCATATCATTGACCCTTTCGCAGGAAGAGATGCAATCGACCGAAAGATCATAGTCACTGTGGGTAATCCGGATGAGCGGTTTGGCGAAGATGCATTGAGGATGCTTAGGGCAGTCAGGTTCCAGTCCCAATTATCCTTTTCAATCGAGAAGGAGACTTTTGAATCGCTGGCGTCTCATTGCCATCTGCTACAGAACATAGCTGTCGAACGAAAATTAGTGGAATTTGAGAAATTGCTGCTGGGACCGGGAAGGCAAGAGGCAATCATGCTGCTGGCTAAAAGCGGTATCTCTCAGTATTTGCCTGGTATGAAAGGGAAGAATGGACAGCTGATGAATTTCTCATCACATTTGACCTCGGACCTTGAACTTGAGGAATTATGGGTACTGCTCCTTTTTGAATTAGAGCTGTCAGAACAAGAAGTTGACGGTTTCCTGAGGGAATGGAAGCTGCCTGTCCAGAAGATCAAGAAGTATAAGAAGATCCATTCATTGCTATTATATCGTCTTGAAAACCAATGGAGTCTGGAATCCGTCTATAAGGCCGGACAGGCCGATGCCATCAGCGCGGAAAAAGTATTTGGGACCCTTCGTGAATATGGAAGTAATCCTGAAGGTGTAACTCAATTGTATGACATGCTGCCTATCCAGAATCGCGAGCAATTAGCAGTTTCTGGGAACGACGTAATGACATGGATGGAAAAACAGCCAGGCCCGTGGCTGCGGCAGGCCCTTGATGAAATTGAACGATCTGTAATCTATGGCAAAGTGCCAAATGAGAAGGAGAAAATAAAGCAATGGCTGAACGCGCCCAATCAGAAATCAGGAAAAAATTGATCGATGCTTTTACCAATAATGAATCGGAATATTTATCTGGACAAAAGTTGGCAGACATCGCTGGCTGTTCAAGGACAGCAGTATGGAAACAAATCGAAGAACTTCGCAAGGAAGGATTCCAGTTCGAGGCGGTAAGGAGAAAAGGCTATAAGATTGTTTCAATACCTGCAGATATGACAGCAGATAAGATTACTCTGGGATTGAAGACAGAAATCCTGGGAAGGAATCTGCACTACCATGACAGCGTGGAATCGACTCAGAAAATTGCCTATAAACTGGCTTATGAAAATGCCGAAGAAGGAACAGTCGTCATAGCAGAAGAGCAAACAGCAGGAAGAGGAAGAATGGACCGTAAATGGCATTCACCCAAATACACGGGTATCTGGATGAGCGTTCTGCTCCGCCCAAAAATCCCCATCCCAAAAGCCCCGCAGCTGACACTGATCACCGCGGTAGGTGTGGTACAGGCCATAGAAGAAGTAACCGGTTTATTACCCGAAATAAAATGGCCCAATGATATCATGATAAACGGAAAAAAAATAACAGGAATCCTTACAGAACTTCAGGCGGAGTCAGACCGCATCAATTCTGTCATTATTGGTATTGGCATCAATGTCAATTCTTTGGCAGAGGACTTTCCTGAAGAAATACGGCCAATCGCTTCATCTCTGGCGATCGAGTCAGGCAGGACAATTGACAGGGAAGAATTGATCAGGACAATACTTGAAAAATTGGAAAAGCTATATTTTCTTTATCTGGAAAAAGGTTTTTTACCGATAAAATTGATGTGGGAAAGTTACGCAGTCAGTATTGGCAAACAGATCATTGCCCGTACGATTACGGGGGAAATCAGGGGAAAAGCTACTGGAATAACAGAAGATGGTGTTCTCTTGATTGAAGATTCTGCAGGTGCTGTCCACAATATTTATTCTGCAGATATCAAAATAGACGGATAATTTCATTATATAGCCAAAAAAGCAGTCTTTTGCTATAATCAATCTGGGCGGTATCGAGAGAACTGCACCTGAAGTGATGATTAAATAAAAATAGTTCTGCCTGGATCCGATTGCGGACTGGGACAGAGGGATGAAACAAATGCGGCTTCAAAGGGTCCTTCTGGCATAGATGGGTCCTTTTTTAGTGTCTTGCATTGATGGATTGTTTTATCTCCTCTTCAGAAAAGGAGGAATGGAAATGAAACAAACAACGGATTTCTTGAAAATGAAGCAAAGTGGCAGCAAGATTGTCATGGTGACAGCCTATGACTATCCATCGGCAAAACATGCTGAACAGGCAGAAGCTGACATGATTCTCGTTGGAGATTCATTGGGCATGGTCGTGCTGGGGTATGATTCCACGATTCCAGTGACAATGGAGGATATGGTCCACCATTCAAAAGCCGTCCGGCGCGGAGCAGGCAATACCTTCATTGTTGTCGATTTGCCATTTATGAGCTATCATCTGTCAATCAAAGACACATTATTAAATGGTGCCAGAATCATGCAGGAGACTGGGGCGAATGCCGTAAAACTTGAGGGTGCTGACGAGGTTATAGATCATATCAGCGCACTTACGAAATCAGGTGTACCGGTTGTTGCACATCTTGGCCTGACACCACAATCTGTTGGTGTTCTTGGAGGATACAAAGTCCAGGGAAAAAGTGCAGATGCTGCCAAAAAGCTGATCGAAGATGCAAAAAAATGTGAAGAAGCAGGTGCGTTTGCCGTAGTGCTCGAGTGTGTGCCTAAGCAACTTGCTGAACAAATCAGCAAAGGTCTATCAATCCCGACAATTGGTATTGGCGCTGGCGCGGAAGTCGACGGCCAGGTACTTGTCTATCATGACATTATCACGTATGGAGTGGACCGTGTCCCAAAATTCGTGAAACAATATACGAATGTGAATGAACAAATTACCGCCGGGCTTGGTGCCTATGTTTCCGAAGTGAGGCATAAAGCATTCCCGGAAGATAAACATACATTTACGATGAAAGAAGAAGAATTGCAGGCATTGTACGGAGGAAGAGAATGAAAATCATCAGTACGATCACAGAAATGCAGCAACAAATGCAAAAATTAAAATCTGAAGGCAACAGCATTGGCTACGTGCCAACGATGGGATTCCTGCATGAAGGGCATATGTCCTTGATGAAAATGGCGCGGAAGGAAAATGAAGTTGTCGTCCTGAGCATATTCGTGAATCCTCTCCAATTCGGCCCTAATGAGGATCTGGATGCCTATCCGCGTGATTTTGAACGTGATCATAGGATTGCCGAATCTGAGGGAGTAGATTATATCTTCTATCCTTCAGCAGAAGAAATGTATCCAAATAATCCTTCTGTTAAAGTGACCGTTGTTGATAGGACGAATGTACTTTGCGGCAAATCAAGACCGGGGCATTTTGATGGCGTTGCCACGGTGTTGATCAAGCTTTTCAATATCGTTCAGCCTGCAAGGGCTTATTTTGGGCTGAAGGATGCCCAGCAGGTTGCTGTTGTTGAAGGTTTGGTCCAGGATTTTAATTTCCCGATTGAATTGATTCCGGTTGATACTGTCAGGGAAGAGGATGGTCTTGCCAAAAGTTCTCGAAATGTCTATCTGAATGAACAGGAGAGAGAACAGGCACCAGAGCTTAACAGAAGCCTTCTGTTGGCAAAAGCCGCCGTGGAGAGCGGTGAGCGGAATCCAGCAAAGCTTTCCGAAATGATGAAGAACCATATTAACGAAAATACGACCGGAATAGTCGATTATATTGAAATCTACTCTTATCCAGAGCTGCAATCCCTAAAGGAATTGACAGGCAGGATCATCATCGCAATGGCAGTCAAGTTTTCGAAAGCCAGATTGATCGACAATATCATTTTAAATGTAGAATAACTTTTTAGGGGGAGTACATTCCATGTTCCGCACCATGATGAACGGTAAAATACATCGTGCAAGAGTAACCGAGGCAAATTTGAATTATGTAGGCAGCATCACAATCGACAGTGATATACTTGATGCTGTTGGTATGGTTCCGAACGAAAAGGTACAAATCGTCAATAATAATAATGGCGCCCGTTTTGAAACATATATTATCCCTGGGGAAAGAGGCAGCGGGGTAGTGTGTCTGAATGGAGCAGCAGCCCGTCTAGTCCATGAGGGTGATGTTGTCATCATCATTTCATATGCCCTCATTCCTGAAGAGAAGGTAGCGACCCATCAGCCGAAAGTTGCATTGATGGATGAAAACAACCATATCGTTGAAATGATCCATGCTGAACCTGAGAAAACGGTATTTCTATAGAGCCAGAGAACTCCCGACCATCGGGAGTTTTTTCATACATATCTCACATGGCCGCTATACACGAAATTATGACATAAAGAAATTATATTGGTGATACTAGGATTAATAGATGGAATAAATTCGATAAAACACAAAAGCTTGTTTTTACGTAAATTAATGAAAGCAACGTGGTATAAAAATGAGCCAGAAAAATACTGTAAAGCTCCTGCTTTCACTTTCATATTTTTTGTGATACGTTTTTGTTTGACTGAATGTTAGAGGTGTATTGAAAAATGAGCCAAAAATTTGTTGTGGTCGATTTAGAGACTACGGGTAATTCTCCAAAAAAAGGTGACCGAATTATACAGTTTGGTGCAGTTGTAGTTGAGGATGGCCGAATTACCGGCCAGTTCTCCTCTCTCGTCAATCCATTACAGAAAATACCCGTTTTTATTGAAGAACTGACAGGCATTTCGGATTCCATGGTTAAGGAAGCCCCATTATTTGAGGAAATCGCTCCGCAGGTTTCTGATATGCTTGAAGATGCTTATTTTGTGGCTCATAATGTATTATTCGACCTTTCCTTTTTACAGGAAGAATTATTAAATGCAGGCCAGGAAGGTTTTTATGGTCCGGTTATAGATACTGTGGAAATGGCGAGGATCTTGTATCCGACTGCCGATAGTTTTAAATTGACTGACCTTGCTGCGAGGGAGGATCTCCAACACGACCGTCCTCATCAAGCAGATAGTGATGCCCGGGTGACAGCAGAGCTTTTATTGATCATGCTCAATGCAGTTGGTTCGCTCCCTTTTGTCACAATCAAAGAGCTGGCTAAGCTTTCAGAAGGACTGAAAAGCGATCTTCATTTGATTTTTGATGAGATAGTGAATGTAAAGGAAAGCCGAATCGAGATTTTACCGGAGCATATAGAAGTTTTCCGCGGGATAGCTTTAAGAAGGAAACCCGTGATTGAAAATGATGAACAACAGGCAATTGATTATCCAAAGTCAATGGAAGACAAAAAAACCTTACTGCAAAAAGCTTTTACCGGATATGAAATAAGGCAAGGACAATTCGAGATGATGGACCTTGTTTATGATGCGTTCCATAAAAACGGCCATGCATTGATTGAAGCCGGAACTGGCGTAGGGAAGTCCCTGGGTTACTTGATTCCCTCAGCTGTGTTTTCGCTGGAAAGCAATAAACGTGTAGTGATCAGTACATATACCACCCAGCTGCAGGAGCAGCTTCTGACGAATGATGTCCCGAAATTAAACCAGGCATTGGGTAGAAAAGTGAAGGTTTCGCTGATCAAAGGGAGGAGCCACTATATTAATATGGCTCGCTTTGAGCAGTCTCTCAGGGAAATAGAAGAGAATTATGATACTGCCCTAACAAAAATGCAAATCCTTGTCTGGCTGACCCAAACCGAAACTGGTGACTATGATGAACTCAATTTGTCCAGCGGAGGAATGCTTTACTGGAATAAAGTGAAGAATGAGCGTTCCATCTTCATCAAGACAAAGCACTGGGAGGCATATGACTTTTATAAAAAGGCCATTGAAAAAGCGCAAAATGCGGATCTCCTCATCACCAACCATTCGATGCTTCTTGCCGACCTAGTGTCAGAAAATGGCCCTTTACCGGAGTATGAGCATGTTGTCCTTGATGAAGGCCATCAATTCGAAAAGGCAGCGGGCAAATATTTTGGAGAGTCCCTCGATTATATGTCAGTCAGGCTGGTGCTGAATCAAATTGGTCTTTACGAACAAAATCAGCTATTTTATAAGCTTGAATCCTTGCTGAACGAGGTTGGAGTTCTTAATGGTGAACATCGTCATACCTTTGAAATCAATCATTTGATATCTGATTTAGTCTATGAAACAGAGGACCTATTCAAGCTTGCAGGTACCTATGCAAGGAAGGCGATGAAGAATAAAGTTGCTGGGAGCAAAATCCATGCAAGCATGGTTCCTGAAAGGGAAAATCGGATATGGACAGCATTGAGGACAACTGCTGAAAGGGTTTATTTTTATCTTAGAGATTTGATTGAAGCCCTTGAAAAAAGGCTGGAAGATGCATGGAGAACCCCGGACAGCTTTTCAGCAAGGCAAATGGCGATACTGGAAGAGGTTGTTCAGGCCAAGGAAGATTTGGAACAAATTTGCATCACGGCCAAAAGACTATTTACAGATGAGAACAGGTATGTGAGGTGGATTGAAGCTGATACAAGGTCAATGCAAAATTCAACGGCTATCTTTTCACGTCCAGTTAATGTTTCCGAATATCTGGAGGAGCAATTTTTCTCCAGGAAGAAGAGTGTGGTCGTAACATCAGCGACTTTATCGGTTAATCATTCTTTCAGCTTCATCAAAAGAGAATTAGGGTTGCAGCAAGTGCTGTTTGAGAAGCACATCCGGTCTCCATTCTCCTATAAGTCACAAGTGAAACTCGTCGTCCCAGATGACTTGCCAGATATTAAATCTGTTTCTGATGATGACTATGTCGCAGCCATTTCGGAACATATCATCTCGATTGCCGAAGCCACAATGGGCAGGATGCTGATTTTGTTCACTTCGAATGAAATGCTGAAAAAGACATACAATCTGATCAAGGAAAGCGGCCTTCTGGAGGATTTTGTATTGATTGCCCAGGGGATTACGGCAGGCAGCAGAACGAGATTGACGAGGAATTTTAAAAGGTTCGATAAAGCGATCCTGTTTGGGACGAGCAGTTTTTGGGAGGGTGTGGATATACCAGGTGAAGACCTTTCATGTTTAATCATCGTCCGGCTTCCTTTTTCGCCCCCTGACGAACCACTTACAGCAGCAAAATGTGCATTGATAAAAGAGAATGGCGGAAACCCTTTTTCTGAGTTATCATTGCCGGAAGCAATTCTCCGCTTTAAGCAAGGTTTTGGAAGGCTGATTCGGACTTCCGATGATCGTGGCCTGATTTTTGTTTTTGACCGGAGGCTTGTAACGACAAAATACGGAAATGCCTTTTTAAGGTCAGTGGCTGACGTGCCGGTCGAAGAAAAATCAATTACTGATATTGTTGATTTGATTCATCATTGGCTGTAGGCGTGCATCAGAATGGTTTAGATTCCAGGTTCTTGAGCCATGCTGATTGCTCAGTCCCAGGAACGAACATCAACAACTAAATTGAAAAGAGTCAACTTTTCCAAAAGTCTTTTTATATTTTCAGCCAAATGACGCACTCTATAGCTAGAAGTAATTGGAGGAGTGTATATGAAGCTGATAATGGCAATCTTCGCCATCGTTAATTGGTACTATTTCCCGTATGAATCTCCTTCAGCTCCTGTCGAGGTGGAAGGAGTCGATGTCAACCTTAAAAGAGATGAACTGGCCTTCACTTTTCTTGCTTTGAGCGATGGGGAAGCTGCGCTGATCCAATACGCCACCGGCGAAAATATCCTGGTGAATACGGGTGGCAAAGGAACAATGAAGGAACTTGAAAGGCTGCTCGCTCTCTTTCATGTAAAAAATATATCTACAGTCATTTTGACATCAAGTTCGGAAATGGAAAACCTTGAGGAACTCATACGGAAATACGATGTTGGCAAAGTAGTGAGCGGAAAAGCCGGAGAGACTGCACTAATGGAGAAAGGAATCCCCGCTGGAGTTAAGGTGGAACAATGGAAGCAGGGGGATCTTCGAAAACTGTTGCCTGGGTTGACCGCAGAAGTTGTCTTCGATGGAGATAAAGAAACCGAGGGGACGGATATCTCTTTTCAATTTTTCCATCATCAAATTTTTTATATCAGTTCAGCAAGCCGCCACTCGGAGCAGGCTTTTCTTGCTGAGCCATTAAGAAATGTCAATATCATTAAACTTCCCGCTTATGGTGCTAAGGGCTCGTTTTCCGATCTCTTGATCGAGCATATGGATCCGCAGTTGGCCATCATATTTAAATCAAATTCAATAAAGCCTGATCCCGATTTAGTGGAAATGCTTCATGAAGCCTGGATTGATGTTTATTTCACAAAACAGCATGGTACTGTTACAATAAAGTTTACACAGTCTACTTATGATGTGATTACCATTATGGGTGAAGAATAAAGAACTGCGCATATACTGCGCAGTCATTTTTGATGTGTGGGCTAGAATTTTTTTGTTTGATTTTGTTCTTATCCTTACAGTAAAGACCATCTCCTGATATAATGAGTGGTGTTAATTGTATTGTTTGCAGCGGGATGCTGTTCTATAAATGTCAAAAAATGTGCAAGGAGAGAGTTGCAGGATGGAAAGCAAAATCGAAATAATTTCTACGGTTAAGGTCCAGAATAGTCCGGATCTATATAAAATAGTTGATGCCCTTAACAGGTCCTTGAAACATGATGACCTCATGTTTGGCCTGGCTTTGGACCAGGAGGATAAAGATAAGGCCGTCTTTACGATTTACCGTACCTAATGAAAACATCTTTTATTTTACCGCTTGTTCAACCAGGTTGAGGGGAGCGGTGAAGTGAGCTTACATAAAGAAGGGATACATGTGAAGAAGTGGATTTTATTGAGTGTGCTTTTTGTGGCCATCATCACGGGAATCCTGGTGAATGTTTACTTGAATGCGATGGAACCAGTTAGTGCCGCAGAAAATAAGGCTGTGAAGATTGCAGCGAAAGAAACGAACCTGTCTGATTTTACTGACTTCAATCTTTACAGTGGTGAAGAAACTTATTATGTCATGACAGGGAAAAATGCCAGGCAGGAAGAAGTATATGTCTGGATCAATGAAAAAAATGGTGAATTGATTACGAGAATTGCCAAAAATGGAATCACGAAAAAAGAAGCGTTAAATAAACTATATCAGGAAAAGAATCCTGATGAAATAATCGCTGTAAGGCTGGGCATGGCCAGAATCCAAAAAACGGACAGGCCGGCCTGGGAAATTTATTACCGTAAAAACAGCGACACCATCAATTATTATTATGTCGATTTCGAGACGGGCGAAAAATTGAGGGCTATTAATAATTTATAAACGTGTTCTATTGAACGCAATTAAAATATAGGAGGAAAAAGGATGGAGATCCAGTTAGCCGGCAGAGTGGGAGCACTCACACCTTCATCAACTTTGGCCATCACCGCCAAGGCAAAAGAATTAAAAGCACAGGGAAAAGACGTGATTGGACTTGGAGCGGGTGAGCCTGATTTCAATACACCGCAGCATATAATCGATGCTGCTGTTAAATCGATGAATGAGGGATTCACAAAATATACTCCTTCAGGCGGGCTTCCTGAATTGAAAAAGGAAATCGCAGCGAAATTAAAAGCAGATCAGGGTCTTGATTATCAGCTGAGTGAACTCATTGTCACCAGTGGTGCAAAACATGCATTGTACACATTATTCCAGGTTCTGCTTAATGAGGGCGATGAAGTCATCATTCCGATTCCTTATTGGGTCAGCTATCCAGAGCAAGTGAAGCTGGCAGGAGGAACCCCAGTCTATGTTGAAGGGCTGGAACAAAATAATTTCAAGATCACTCCAGCACAGCTGAAGGAAAAGGTGACGGATAAGACCAAAGCAGTCATCATCAATTCGCCAAGCAATCCTACGGGGATGGTTTATTCAAAAGAAGAATTGCAGGCAATTGGAGATGTTTGTCTTGAAAAGGGCATCCTGATCATATCTGATGAAATCTATGAAAAATTGATTTATGGTGAAGCTGAACATATTTCGATCGCACAACTATCAGACGAATTGAAAAAGCAGACCATCATCATCAATGGTGTTTCAAAGTCCCACTCCATGACGGGGTGGAGAATCGGGTATGCTGCCGGTGACAGCATCATCATCAAGGCTATGACTGACCTGGCAAGCCACAGTACCTCGAATCCGACTACTCCGGCACAATATGCGACAATCGCAGCATACGCTGGATCGCAGGAAGAGGTCGAGATGATGCGTTCCGCTTTTGAAGAAAGGCTTGAAATCATTCATCTTAAGTTGAATGGGATTCCGGGAATCAGCTGCATTAAGCCTCAGGGAGCATTTTATCTGTTCCCGAATGCAAAAGAAGCTGCCTTGATGACAGGCTGCAAGGATGTAGATGAGTTTGCGGAAATACTGCTGACTGAAGCAAATGTTGCAGTTGTTCCTGGCTCTGGTTTTGGGGCTCCGGACTTTATGCGCCTTTCTTATGCGACATCACTCAGACAGTTAGAGGAAGCAATCAGCCGAATTCATGACTTTGTTAACAGCCGTGCATAAAAACAGCAGACGGAGAACTGTGAACCGGTTCTCCGTCTCTTTTTGAAAAGGCTCTGTAATTTCAGTGCCTGAAACGATAATCAGCAGCTTTGTTACACAGATTTTATGGTTTGAATCTGAATCGCCTTTTCGATATTTTTCGACTAATTTCCCTTTTTAATCTTTTTCTATTTTATTACCAGCCGGGCTTGTTCATGCTATACTATGAAAAGAGGTGTCCGGAATGAAAAAAGCAGATATGTTAGATTGGCTGAAAGAAGGGAATGTTACTATTCCTTCAGTATTGCTGACGCAGTACAAAGAAATGAGATTGAACGAACAAGAATTGGCATTATTACTCCATGTTTTCTATTTTTCTGAAAAAGGAAATGAATTTCCTACTCCCACTGAACTTGCAGCCCGCATGACGATATCCGCTTTCGAATGTACTGATTTGCTCCGTGCACTGATCCAGAGAGGGTTTATATCAATCATTGACGGAAATTCCACTGAAGGAATCAGATATGAAAAATACTCACTTGAACCCCTTTGGGATAAGCTGTTTGACCAGTTCATGCTGAAACGTAAGCAGGAAAAAGAGCTTATGGAGCAGAAGGAAGAAACAGATTTATATACCGCGTTCGAAAGAGAGTTCGGCAGGCCATTGTCGCCGTTTGAATGTGAATCTCTCGCAATGTGGATGGATGATGATCACCATGACCCGATCATCATTAAAGCTGCTTTGAGAGAAGCTGTGATATCGGGGAAATTGAATTTTCGGTACATAGACCGGATTCTTTTTGAATGGAAAAAGAATGGAATCAAAACAATCGAACAGGCTAAAAGTTACGGAAGGAAATTCAGGCAGCATCAGAGCACGCAGCGGGCAGCGAAGGAAGAGCCTAAAGTTTCCGCCAATCCTGTACCTTTTTATAACTGGCTAGAACAGTAATTGTTATGAGAGAATTCATTCATTCTCTCTTTTTTCATTTCATTTTGTTTTGTGAAAGTATGAAACTGAGCCCCAAAATTAACAAAATCGGAAATGTGGTGAAGAAATCATGTTAAATAAGCAGCAAATCAGGTTCTGCCTTGATGAAATGGGCAGGATGTTCCCTAATGCACACTGTGAGCTGGTCCACTCAAATCCTTTTGAACTTGTGATAGCAGTTGCATTGTCGGCTCAGTGCACTGATGCACTTGTCAATAAAGTGACGAAGAACTTGTTTCAAAAATATAAAACTCCTGAGGATTTTTTGGCCGTGACATTGGAAGAATTGCAGCAGGATATCCGCTCTATTGGACTGTATCGTAATAAAGCAAAGAATATTCAAAAGCTATGCAGGATGCTTATCGATGAATATGGAGGGGTTGTGCCTGCAGACAGAGATGAATTGACAAAGCTTCCCGGAGTAGGACGGAAAACTGCTAACGTCGTTGTTTCCGTTGCATTTGGAGTTCCTGCGATTGCAGTGGATACACATGTGGAGCGCGTCAGCAAACGGCTTGCTTTTTGCCGGTGGAAGGATTCAGTGCTGGAGGTCGAGAAGACTTTAATGAAGAAAATTCCTGAAGAAGAATGGTCAATTACTCACCACAGGATGATTTTCTTTGGCCGGTACCATTGTAAAGCACAGAATCCAAGATGTGAGACTTGTCCTTTGCTTGATGTTTGCAGAGAGGGCAAGAAGCGGATGAAGGATAAATTGTAAGGAAAAGGACTATTAACTCCGGGGAGAGGAACGCTGTTATGGAGAAAATCCTTAGTGATTGGAATCATTACAATTCAGAACTCCGCCATCACTTTACAAACAGGGATCGTGACCAGGCACTACCAATAATGAATAAGGCAATTGAATTATTCAAGCAATTTCTTTTCGCTACGAATGGAATGAATCAAGAGCTGCATTCGATTGAAGAGTGTAAACTCAAGCCCGTAAACGTCCTTGAAAGATTAGAGTTTGTTACATCAAGGCCTGGCCTTTTCCAATCCTATAAGCAACTGGCGGAACTATTCGCCGAACAGGAAAAGCAGTATGCCAGAAAGACAGCTTTAAATCATGCAAAAAATAAACGCCCTGACTAATCAGGGCGTTTATTTTTTATGATTTTTTCTTATACGGCAAGGGGGTGAAGGTTAATCGCCGTCTCCAGTGCCGGTGCCAGTGCCGGTGCCAGTGCCGGTACCGCCACTATCGTTATTGCTTCCTGCACCGCTGACATCACCAGTACCATCTCCGGTACCTTCACCATCTCCGGTGTCGTTACCGTTGCCATTCCCGTTACCGTTGCCATTTCCATTCCCGTTGCCATTTCCATTTCCATTACCATTGCCATTTCCATTTCCATTACCATTGCCATTTCCATTTCCATTCCCGTTTCCATTGCCGTCTTCGACTTCATCACCTTCACCATCATCAGGCAATGTGACATCTGGGACTTCAATTTTTAGAGTGGCAGGTTCGGAACGCTGATCACCACGGATAGCGGTAACTTTAAAGGAATAAATCCCGCCTGGAACTGCGTTGGCAATTTTTAAACCGGTATCCGTTGTCTTCGTTAATTCTTGTTCAGGACCTTCATCAAGGGAAGCGGTCACCTCGAATTGGACATCTTCCTTGTTTTTCTGTTTGAAATCCCAAGTCAGGATGATTTCATTTTTCGCTTCATCGTACTTGGCTTCAAGCTTTGAAGGAGCTTCAAGCTTTTCGAATTTCTTTGACTTTTCCTTCGGCAGATTTCCTTTCACTGCCCACTCGTAAAGGATCTGATCCTTTGGAGTATACTCACTGGCAAGCTTGGCAGGCATAGTGCCTTTTTCAATTTTAACTCTTTCGACACTCTTCGGTACGGTGAAATCTGGAGTGTCTACGTCTTTAGATACATAAGACATCAGATCCTTGAATAGCATCTGGGATATTTTTTGTTCTGTACCGTAAAGTGCGGTTTTGCGATCACTGTAGCCGGTCCAGACAGATGCTGTATACCTAGTTGTATACCCTACAAACCAGGAATCTGGCACTCCGCCATCTTTGATTCCGAATTTATTGATATCCTCTTCGGTGTAATTCGTTGTTCCAGTTTTACCGGCAACATGAAGGTTGGAGATATTTGCGTACGTTGCACCAGTTCCTTGCGTGATTGCCGTTTTCAACATATCAGAAATCATAAAGGCAGTATAATCCTTCATGACCACTTCAGTCTCAGGTGTCAGATCAATTTCTGTCTTGTCTCGGAGTACTATTTTCTTGACTGAGTATGGCTCCGTAAAGAATCCATTGTTTCCGAATGCCGCATATGCACCAGCCATTTCAATAGGGGCAATTTCTTTAGAACCAATTGATGCTGATTCATAGAAAGGATCATCAAGTGTCAGTCCAAGATTACTGCCGAATTCCCTTGCTTTATCAAGACCTACAGCCTGGAATGCCTGAAGGGCAGGGATGTTGATTGATTTTGCAAGGGCCATTCTCATTGTCATGATGCCGTTATACTTATTGTTCCAGTTCCGGATTGGGTCACCAGTTGAATAAGTCATCGGTTTATCTTCAAGCATGTGGTAGGTACCCCAGTGCAAATATTCAATTGCCGGTCCATAGTCAAGGATAGGCTTAATCGTTGAACCCGGCTGTCTTTTTACATCAATAGCATAATTCAACCCACGCTTGACCTGCTGTTTGCGGCCGCCGCCAATCGCACGTATTTCCCCGGTTTGCGTGTCTAGAAGGGTGATGCCTGCCTGGAATTCATCATTTGGGAATTGTACCGCAGCATCGGTGTTCAGGATATTCTCAACATGAGTCTGGGCGTTAGGGTCTAGCGTTGTATAAATCTCAAGTCCATCGGAAAAAATATCGAAATCGGTTTTTTCGGTTACTTCATCAATGACCATATCGACAAACGCATCGAAAGGCTTTTCATCCTTGTTCTTCCTGTTTTCTTCCTTGACAAGACTGGATTCCACAGGAATCTTTTGAGCTTTTTCCATCTCTTCCTTTGATATGAATCCATGCTGGTGCATCAGGGATAAAACAATATTCCTGCGCTTCTCTGCTTTTTCAGGATTTGTAAAAGGATTGTAATTATTTGGACTTTGAGGCATTCCTGCAAGCAGAGCTGCTTCATGAAGCTCAAGCTGATCCAAATCCTTGCCAAAATACGTCCTTGAGGCGGTCAGGACACCATGCATGTTTTCAGACATATAAATTTTGTTTACGTACATCTCGAAGATTTGATGTTTCGTATATTTCTGTTCAAGCTGATAGGCGAGCCATGCTTCCTGTGCTTTCCTGGAGATGGTCTTTTCAAAACCAAGGAAGTAGTTTTTCACGACCTGCTGTGTGATGGTGGAAGCACCCTCAGATCCAAATCCATTCGTGACATTGGCAATAATTGCTCCGCCAAGACGGATGACATCGATTCCATTATGTTTGTAGAATCTGACATCTTCAGTTGCCAAAAAGGCGTTTTCTACTAGTTTTGGTATATCCTCATAAGCAACATAGTCCCTGTTCTGTGATCCTACTTCTGTTACAAGTTTCTTGTCTTTATCATAGATTTTTGATGAGATCGGGTCTTTGAGCAAGGATTCATCAAGTTTTGGTGTATCCTGTATCATGAATGCAAATGTAGCGATACCAGTCAGCATGCCAATGATGCCCAGGGCGATCAGCGTCAGGAAAATTTTCTTGAACATTCCTTTTTTCGCTTTCTTGCCTTTTGGCTTGTTGTTCTTGGCTGCCTGCTGTCTGCGTCGCTCCTCTCTTGTTTGAGGTTTCTGTGCCATATATAGTTCATTCCTTTCTCGCAATAGAAAAACTAACTAAGTGTATAAAGATAATCGATAACTTTGATATAGTCAATCCTCGGATGAAGACCAAGGGGGATTTTATGGCCGCAATTGATGACTTCTTCCTTGGTAATCGACTTCCTGCCGCCTTTGACCATTCTCTCCCAAAAAATAAGCAAATGGCTCGCTTCAAGGAAATAGATTTCCTCATCAGTAGAGAACCGGAGGATGACAAAACAGATTCCTCCTTGCTCAATGACGGCTTTCATATGGACAATTTGGTGTTCATGAAAGTTTTTTAATGGGAAAGATGTTGAAAACTTCGTCTCCTTTGCCTCAAAATCAATGTATTTTCCTTTATAAACGCCATTATAGTCTGTTGTAGAAGCTTGTTTAAAGTATGCCTCTTTAATGACCGCTGCACTCCTTCGCGGATAATCCACATTGACGATTTGGACTGGTGTAGGCTTTTTATGGATTACCGCAATGTTGCGGTCAAGGTAAAAGGAGTTGGTTTCATTGAGGTCCTCCTCCAATGTCATCCCTCTGTTGCTATATGCTGCATTCTTTTGTTTTTTTGTTTTTTGTGCTGTCTCTTTTTTTTCAGCAGGAATATATTTTTTTCCGTTTGGATAATTGAAAATCAAGATGACCACCTCGCAGACTACTCTATATCATACCAAATTTAAACGTTTTTTGGTTGAATAAAAAGCCTCATTTCACTTCACTCTAAGAACAACCTATAGAAAAGGAAGAGAAACGGTGTGTCAATGACCCATTATCCCCAATTTTCACAACTGCCGGATGACGAAGCAGAGATGATCCAAAAGATCAGAATTGAAACGGCTAAAAAAAACCTGGACAATATCTCAAGAACACAAGCCTATCTGGATTTCTATCTGGAATATCCCGAGATGATTTGGTCCTTCCTTGCAAGCATGGTATCCAGGAATGGTGGCTATAATATGTGCGACCTGGAAGGTGACTGGTTTCCGAGAATGCTTGCTCCTGCTATCCGCAAACGATTATTCCTCACATATGAACGGGCGAATTGGCTGATTTTTCGTGATGCATATGCACAGCTGCTCTTGTACTCTTATTCGACGAAAAAAAGCACCCCAATGTTTCACTTGCTTCAATTTCTTGATGTATCGGCCTTTATGGAGAAAGAGTGGAAGGAATTTTGGAAGTATGGAGATAAAAGAAGGCTCATGGTCGCATTAATTATCAACGAACAAAATGTGATACAGGAGCCGGTAATCAAAGAACCGGTATATAAGAGAAGAGTTTTCAATACGTCAATGTTTTCTTTTGAAGATCACCTGCATTTCAGTACAGTCCTCTTTCCTACTTGTGAAGGTGAGCTGTACGGAGCAAGCGTTAATGGTTTCAAATTCATCAGCAAAAGGATCAATCTGGGAAAGAGGCTGGCATCCATACTATTTCACCCCGGGTATTACCCCTCATTTCTTGAATTCGCATTAAATACGGAACATACGGCATCCAGACATGATTACGAGAAATACTTCCAAAATCACAAAAAGCGGGACACGCCCTTCCTTAGAAGTACCTATCCAATCATCCTCCATCATTTTCGTGATCAGGGTGACTGGTATAGACAGCGAAAGTTTCACCGGGAATGGATCAATCCAGAAACCAAACATAGGCATCCTATCCATCTGACAGATTGGTATAAGAAAAAGCAAAAACAGCTGCATGCTTTAATAACGGTTAAAGAATTGTTTACCCCAGATTAATGCGGACAAATAAAAAAGCAAGGAATCCCTTGCTTTTTCTCATCATTCAGCCGGGCGGTTAGGTCCTTCAAGCTTTTTGTCACCATAGCCAGCTTTTTTCTCTGCCGTTTTATTCGGCTGCTGCGCGGTTTTACGTTGTTTTTTATTCATGTGAACACCTCCCGACCTTAGTTTGTTCATTTGTTCGGTTTTCATACGATTTGTCCATGTCGAAGGCTGTAAAGTTCACTGCTGAAAAACACTTTGTTTGCCGAATCCCTTCTAGTTTTGTCAACCATGAAGGAGGTTAAGTCCGAGGGGAGAATTTTACAATCAAGAGACTGGGATTCTATAAGGAAAGATTCATCGTCGTGCACCGGGTTCATTCTGCCAGACCTTAAAATACCAAGTTAGGAGAGATGATCATGAAGCCAGGAATTGAAAGGGAGGAGTTTTTAGGGATGTTGACTGAAATGGCCCTCTGCCTTGAAGAAACTGACATGAATTTGCATGAATCTTTGCAGGGAGTCCGGGAAAAAATGTACAAGGCCCATTCAGTACATTTAGAAAAAACAAGCATGCTTCTGGATAAAGTGGAAGGGGAAATTCTGCAAGCCCTTAATTCCTCAATACTGCCGATAAACGAGCAAGCCTCTTTAAAACTTGAAATGAGTTTTTAAAATATAATAGAATAGATTCAACATGAAGCAGCTTTTGCCATGAAAGCTGTTTTTTTTGTGGCTCTGTTAAAGCTGATTATTGATTGTTAAACCCTGTTGATTGTAGTGGAAGGCGCGTAGACTCCTCCGAAAATGCTATCGCATTTCCATCGTGCGTGGGCTGAATCGAGGAAGCTAATCAATGTCCTGCGGGCGCAGCTGGTCAGGTGAGACCCCGCAGGAGCAAAGCGACGAGGAGGCTCAGCGCCAGCCCCAAGGAAGAATTGCTTATGAAAAAGACGGCAGTTGGTCTTTTTCATATTCTTCCAACGGAAAGCGAAGCGCCTGGAACGGAAATCAACAGCCAATGTTAACAGAGTCCTTTTTGTATGGATCGCCCTGAAAAGCATACAGAAGACATGAAAAGAGCAGCGGAACTAGCTGCTTCATAAAATTGAACCAGAGAAAGCGTGATTAACTTGGAAACTGACCAAAATCTTATTGCATTATCTGAAAGGTTGCTTGTGAACCTGGAATTTGCTCATCAACGATTTCAACATTCAAAAGAAAAGCGAGTAAGAGGCGATTTTCATGAAGAAGTAAAGCCGTTTGCTGATGAGGTAAAGG
This sequence comes from Mesobacillus sp. MER 48, assembly GCF_023714225.1. Lineage (NCBI taxonomy): Bacteria > Bacillati > Bacillota > Bacilli > Caryophanales > Bacillaceae > Mesobacillus > Mesobacillus sp. MER 48. Next base: position 638,928 of record NZ_JAMAUR010000001.1, on the reverse strand, counting down.
GGACAACAGATACATGGAGGAAAGCAGCGTCCTATTGGGTAGGTCAGAACAGGCCGAAAAACCTTCATGTCAACCAGATTGAAACGGCCGCAGACTATCTGGAAGTCATTTCTGTACAGGCATTTTTTCCGGAAACAAGCAAAAAGCGATTCCTTGATCAACTACAATCAGTGGAATTCATCCTCAAGAGTCTGATCATTGCGGTTAACCAAACAGGCAGCCAAAAATAAAGAAGCACCAGAGCATTTGAACTGCACCTCGATTGTCAGCCAAGCCGGCAATAATGGGGGCGGTCCAAATATTCTGGTGCTTCAACTTTTTTAGATGGTCATTTCTTTCTGATCTTCGGGAATGAAAGCTCCTAGCAATTCCAGCTCACGAACAAGGTTCCGGTATTCCAGAATGGTGATCTCATTCTGAATATACGACTTTTTTGTAAAATCAAGCAATTCATTTACATGTTCCGGAGTGTATTCTTTTGTCTGGGCAAATAGATTCTTCAGTTCGTGAACGTTCATTTTTCATCCTCCTCCATCATTTGAGTCCATACTATCATGAAAAAGGAAGAGTCATTTATTTTTCAAAAATTGAAACTTCCGACAACATATTTCATTCTTAGACAAAACCGGAAGCCTTTTCCAACACTTTCACCCATTGGGCGGTTTGATCATATACTATCGTAATGAATTATTGGAGGAGGATGTTCGCCATGTTTGGCCGCAGAAATAAGACGAATGCCTACCAGCCCCAGTGGTGGGTGAATCAATACAGTCAAGACCCTTACCTATATAATGGGAACAATCACAATTTGAACCGGCAGCAACCGCTCCCTCAACCATATAACACACCATATTGGAATGCCATGCCGGGGAACTGGCAAAACCAATATTCTCCGCAAGGTTACCCTGTGAATCCTTATATCCAGGGGAACCCTCAGTGGAATCAGCCATACCCAATTGCCGAGAGCAAAAATAACTACCCGAAAATGCTTTTTCAAAATCCGCTAGAACCTGAAGATGACCCTATTTATGGTTACTATAACCCGCAGGCTGATTATCAGAATTATAACCCATATCCCCAAAATGCTTTTATGCCAAAGCAGCCATCAGGCATGCAGTCGATCATGAATTCGTTTAAAAGCCAGGATGGAAACCTGGATATCAATAAGATGGTCGATACAGCTGGCCAGATGATGAATGCAGTGACCCAGGTTTCATCACTTGTCAAGGGACTCGGCGGAATGTTCAAAGTCTAAAAAACAAGCAGGCACTTATGCCTGCTTGTTTTCGTTAAACAACTATTCATCAATAAAAATATCAATTTTCTTTCCCTGTTTTTTAGCGATTTTAATTTCAAGCAATCCATTGCGATAGGAAGCACGTGTCTTTTTATCATTTATAGGATGAGCAAATGGAATTGTCCGGCTAAACTGCCTGGAGGAGGCCATATGCATTTCTGTTTTTGCGATATCGTTGATTTCTGAAGTCATTTCGGTTTTATTTACAAGGATCGTCAGCGAGTTGTTGATGACATCAATCGAGATATCCTCTTTTTTGATCCCTGGCAATTCTGCGGTCACAACATATTCGCTCACTGTTTCATTTACTCGTACACCGAGGGATGTCTGGGCTAAGGGTTGCCTGAAAAAATCATCAATGCTTTGCAGGAAACCTTTGACAGGCTTCTCCTGCATCAACTGGTTCATTGATTTGAACCACTGTTCGAGAGTTTCATGTTTTTTTGGGCGATCAGGATGGTTGGTTGCCATCTTCTCACATCCTCCTCTGCAAAAATACTTATAATAGTCTATGTAGCATGGAATGTCCCTGTTCAAGAAGAGGGTATCTTTCAAATAAATGCACTTTCAACAGTTCGCCGTACTTTTTTGAACACTTTGTGAAAAATGCATTTAGTGTGATTTAGGTCACATAACCGATTTTTCAACCTCTGTATGCTGAAACAGTAAATAAAGCAGAAAAGGGGAATACACATATGTTTTGTTACCAATGTGAACAAACGCCAACAGGAGGATGTAAAGTTGTTGGTGTATGCGGAAAAGATGAAACAATCGCAAGTCTTCAGGATACGATCATTTTTGCACTGAAAGGCATTGCAGCCTATAGAACCCATGCGAATCAGCTTGGATTCACGGATCCGTTCGTAGATGCAACGACCCACGAAGCATTATATATGACGTTGACTAATTCAAACTTTAATGTCCAGGAACATATTGATATGGCGATGAAGGTGGGCCAATCAGCTGTACGCGTGATGGAAATGCTTGATGAGGCGCACACTAGCCGCCTTGGCATCCCTCAGCCTGTAAAGGTAAGCCAGAACAAGATAGAAGGCAAAGCGATCGTTGTTACGGGGCACAATCTATTCGCGCTTGAAGAATTGCTGAAGCAAACAGAAGGCAAAGGTATCAATATTTACACGCACTCTGAGATGCTCCCTGCTCACGGTTATCCAGCCTTGAAAAAATATCCTCATCTTAAGGGTAATATCGGGAAGGCTTGGTTCGACCAGCGCCGTCTGTTTGAAAAATTCCCTGGGGCAATCCTGGCAACGACTAATTGCGTGATGCCAATCAAGGGTTCCTATGCAGATCGTATGTTTACATACGAAGTTGCCGGTCTTGAAAATGTAAGGAAAATTGAAAATGAAGATTTCTCCATACTGATCGAAAGAGCATTGGAGCTTCCAGAGGCTAACATGGAATCGGAAGAAACATTGGTGACTGGCTTCCATCACGAAACAGTGATTGGTCTGGCTCCTGAAGTCATAGAAGCAGTCAAATCAGGAAAAATCAAGCGTTTCTTCGTGATTGCCGGTTGTGATGCACCGGGAAAAGGCGGAGAATACTACCGCGAGCTTGCAACATCCCTTCCTCCAGAAGCGGTCATCCTGACAACTTCTTGCGGCAAGTTCCGTTTCAATGATGTCGATTATGGGGTAGTGCCTGGAACGAACATCCCTCGATATCTGGATCTTGGACAGTGCAATAACTCCGTATCTACAGTTAAAATTGCCAAGGCACTTGCGGATGCTTTTGAATGTGATGTAAACGAATTACCGGTGAGTATTGTCCTTTCCTGGTTCGAGCAAAAAGCGGTCGCAATCCTGCTTGGACTTTTCAGCCTTGGAATCCAGGACATCCGCATCGGGCCAAAGCCCCCTGAATTCATTTCCAATGGCGTGATGGAGGTCCTGCAGGAAACATTCAACCTGAAGCTGATCACATCTGCCCAGGAAGACTTGGAAACAATGATGGGTCTAAGCAAGACAGAATAACAGATTTAACGCCCGGGGCTAACTGCCTCGGGCGTTTTCATGCAGGTGAACTTATTAGACTAGCTCGTCCAGCAATACATCAGGATCCAAGATCATATTCCCGGCTGAATCAGTGGAAATTAGATTGTCTTTTTTCATTTTGGTCAGCGTCCTGCTGACCGTTTCCCTGGTGGTGCCAATCATATTGGCCAGGTCCTTGTTCGTGAAATCCGTCTTTAACAAAACAGTGCCATTTTCCTGCTTGTCTCCGTGAAGCTCACCCATCCTGATCAAAAGCTTAATGATTTGTTCGTAGGTGTTATTAAGGATTTGGGCTTCAAGTCTTTCCTGGAGGTCAACGATTTTCTCGCCAAGCACCTTGAATACCTTGATGCTTAAATGAGGGTTATCGACCAGCACCTTTTCGAATTGTGAAATTGGGACAACGACAAGGCTTGCTTCCTCCAATACCTCCGAATACCCTGGATAACCGCCTTTCCTGAAAAAGCCTACATGAGGGAACATTTCACCTTTTTTTAGGATAGCGACGATTTGCTCGCGGCCATTGGCATCACTTTTATAGACTTTTACCTTGCCTTCATTGATGAAATAAACATTTTCCAGCGGGTCATCCTGCATGAAGATATGGCTGTGTTTCTTCCACTGCCGCGAAATGGATATATCGACGATCTTGTCTAATTCATGGTCCTCAAGGTCCCTGAACAATGAGAATCTTGCCAGCACATTTTTTATTTCATTCTTTTCCAAAAGAAACACCTCTATATAAGCTGTAGTCCATTCTATTATTTTAGCAAAACGGGACCATAAATAACATAAGGGATTTCGCAGCCAGACAGTGAATAGAAATGTGAATGCCAAAAACTAGCAGTCTGGTCACAATAATTTTTCTTTTGTAACGAACGTTTATTCGCTAAAATAGAGTTAATGAGGTGAACGTGATGAAATTCAGGAAAAACATGCAAGAGATTTTGCAAGATTTAAAGGTTAGTGAATCGGTAAAGAAAAATATTGTCCACTGGCACACGATTGAGGAGAAAGAAGCCAGGACGGAAGACATGCCGGAAAATTTAAGCGGGATCCTGGAAAATGCACTCCAAAGGCGCGGGATATCCCGATTATATACACACCAAAAATCATCTTACGAACAAATCATGAGAGGACAAAGCATCGTTGCTGTCACACCGACAGCCTCGGGGAAAACGCTGTGCTATAATCTGCCCGTCCTGCAGTCAATCATCGATGATCCGAATGCAAGGGCTCTATACATGTTCCCGACAAAAGCTCTTGCCCAGGACCAAAAGAGTGAAATCAATGAATTGATCCAGGAGGCGGAACTTTCGATTAACAGCTATACATATGATGGCGACACACCAGCCAATATCCGTCAGAAGGTGAGAAGGGCAGGACACATCGTCATTACGAACCCGGATATGCTCCATTCAGCAATCCTGCCGCATCATACGAAATGGGTCTCGCTTTTTGAGAATCTTAAGTATGTGGTCATCGATGAACTGCATATTTACAGAGGAGTTTTTGGCAGCCATGTGGCAAATGTCATCAGGAGGCTGAAAAGGATCTGCAAATATTACGGTAGTGATCCTGTTTTTATCTGTACTTCCGCGACCATTGCCAACCCGCTGGAATTGGCTGAGGGATTGACCGAGAAAGAGATGATTTTAATTGACAATAATGGTGCGCCTTCAGGAAGGAAGCACTTCTTATTTTATAATCCGCCAGTCGTCAATATTCCGCTGAATGTCCGCAGGAGCGCGACACTTGAAACAAGAAAGCTTGCAGGAGAATTCCTGAGGAACAGGATCCAGACCATCGTCTTTGCGAGAAGCAGGGTGAGGGTGGAAATCCTGCTTACCTACCTTCAGGAGCTGGTCAAGCATAAGCTTGGCCCCAAAGCTATCAGGGGATACAGAGGCGGCTATCTGCCTACGGAAAGGCGTGAGATAGAAAAAGGTCTGCGTTCCGGCGAGATTTATGGTGTTGTCAGCACCAATGCGCTTGAATTGGGTGTCGATATCGGACAGCTTCAGGTATGTATCATGAACGGGTATCCGGGTACGATCGCAAGTGCCTGGCAGCAGGCAGGACGGGCGGGCAGGCGGCATGGGGAGTCTGTGGTCATCATGGTGGCAAGCTCAAGCCCGCTGGACCAGTATGTCATCCAAAATCCCGATTACTTCTTCAATCGCAGTCCAGAGACAGCGAGAATCAACCCAGACAACTTGATTATCCTGATCGATCACATCAAGTGTGCGTCCTATGAATTGCCATTTAAAAAGGGGGATACTTTCGGTGCGGCGGAAATTGAAGAAATCCTTGAATATTTGACGGAGGAGCGAATTCTTCATCAGAATGGCGACAAGTGGTACTGGATGAATGATGCCTTTCCCGCCCATAACATCAGTCTCCGTTCAGCGTCACAGGAAAATGTCGTGATCATCGACCAAACAGATGTTGCAAATGTAAGGGTAATCGGCGAGATGGATACATTCTCTGCCATGACATTATTGCATGAAGAAGCGATCTATCTCCATCAGGGAATACAATTTCAGGTGGAGAAGCTTGACTGGGAGGAAAAGAAGGCGTTTGTGCGTGAAGTCGATGTCGATTATTTTACAGATGCGAACCTCGCCGTCCAGCTCAGTGTTCTGGAGGAAGATAAACACAGGGGCAATGAAGAAACGGAAATCGGTTATGGAGATGTAAGTGTAAGGGCTATGGCCACAATCTTCAAGAAAATCCGATTTGAGACTCATGAAAATATAGGATCGGGACCAATTTTTCTTCCGGAAGAAGAGCTGCATACTAGCTCAGCATGGATTTCCCTTAATAAAGAGCTTTCCGAGTTTGCTGATGACCGCCTGGAGGAAGGGTTGATCGGTACATCCCAGGCGCTGAAGCATATCGCTCCATTATTCGTGATGTGCGACCCATCTGATGTCCATGTCGTCCCGCAGGTGAAGGCGGCGCATAATGAAAAGCCAACGATTTTCTTTTATGACCGTTATCCAGGCGGAATAGGCCTGAGTGAAAAAATTTATTCAGGAATCGAGGAAATCTTGAAGCAGACGAAACAGATGGTCCTTAACTGCCAGTGCTCAGATGGGTGCCCATCATGTATCGGGACGGATACAACATCGATTCATTCAAAAAAAGATGTGGTGAAATTGTTGAATCTTTTCCTTGAAGCCGCAATCTAGGAAGGAGGGGGAAAATGAGTTTAAAGAACAAATTGAACAGGCTGAAGCCACATATCAAGAGTGGCACAGATAACCCTGGACCGCTTGCAGCCAGCAGCACCATCCCGGAGAACGAAAACGCGGACGGTAAATCGGCACCAGACATCCCATTTCTCGATATCTGGGAGAAGGAACATGTTACCCCCTTCTATTTTGATGGCGAATACTGTCTGGTCAGGGAGGTTGTTTATCCGCTTGACCACAAACATGGCCACTATCAATTCAGTGATCTGCTTGAGGCTGTCTCCCTGTGGAATCAGGAACAGACCAATCATCCTCTTTCCGCCTCGGGCCATAGGGCAGGCGATTTAGTGTTTTTTGATACTGAAACAACGGGACTTGGCGGGGGAGCAGGGAATACGATATTCCTTTTAGGCCATGCGAGTGTTTCCGGTGATTGTGTAAAACTTAAACAGCATATCCTGCCAAGCCCTGGCGCAGAAGTAGCGCTATATCAGAGTTTTTTGGAAAATGCCGACTATACGACCCTGGTTACCTACAATGGGAAGGCTTTCGATTGGCCGCAAGTCAAAACCAGGCACACCCTTGTCCGTGACCATGTCCCAAAACTGCCATCGTATGGACATTTTGACTTGTATCATGCCGCCAGAAGAATGTGGAAGCATAAAATCGAACGAATGAAACTTAGCATCGTCGAACAGGAGGTATTGGGTCTTGAGCGGAAAGACGATATCCCAGGCTTCCTGGCACCGATGATTTATTTTGACTTCCTCGAGAGGAAGGACCCCGAGGGATTGCTCGGGGTCATCAGGCACAATGAAACAGATATTCTGTCACTGCTGACCCTTTATACACATTTAACCTTCCAGATACTCGGCCGTGACCAATCACAGACAGCAGAGGAAACATACGAGGTTGGACGCTGGTTTTCCTACCTTGGCGATACTGACAAAGCAAAGCAGGCTTTCACTGGACTATTGGATGAGGGCAATGATCAGGCAGTTTCTGCAAAGCACGCACTTGCTTTCGAACATAAAAAGCATAAGGAATGGCAGAATGCCGTTCCGTTATGGAAAGAAAGTGCGGAGAAGGGCAGCAATAAGCAGAGGAGAGAAGCATGCATCGAACTGGCCAAGCATTTTGAACATCGGGAGCGAAATTTCGAAATGGCTTTGAGGTATTGCCGGCTTGCTGAAGAGCATATTATCCAGGGAAAGCTGGCAACAAAAAAAGACATGATTTTTAAGGAAGAGCTCGAAAAAAGGATCCAGAGAATTTCCCGGAAAGCATTTCCCGGGCAAGCGCAAAATTCGTCAAATTGACCCTGTTTCAACAGGTTTCGCCAGGTTTTTTTCAATTGTAACAAAATTTTAACATTTAAATGCGCAAAACCTGTATTATCCTGTTGTATGTATGGTTCCGACATTGTAAAATGTAAAATTGTATGGTGTTAAAATCAATATAATTTTACGGGGCTGGTAAGATGTATAAAGCGGTTTTAGTTCTCTATTTTGTTGTCATCACTCTTATTGCTGTACTATTCAGCGGACTGAAGGACAACTTTTACACATTCCTTTAATAGATTAATAGGCGCTTGTATTGAAGAGAAACTTGAAAAAATAGGTGTTTTCATTAGTACAAGACGCATGACTCCTTCATAGGCTGTTAATGTAAAGAATAAGTCTAAACGAAAGGAGTTATGCACTATGTACTGCAAGCCAACCAATGTTTTGCCAACAGTAGTTCATCCTACTAAATGCTGTGTGAACCATAATTTTGTCAACAATGTGGTTCCGCATGTTCATCCATCACATACTACAAATGTAAATCACATCAATTATGATCATGTCCATTACTTCCCGCATACAGAATCAACAGTGAACCAGGTTACAAACCAGAACTTTTATGGCGGACCTGGTCCGGTTCCAGGCGGAGTAGCTCCAGTTGGTCCTGTTCCACGCCCAGGATTCGGCGGTCCAATGGGATATGGACCGGGAATGGGATTCCGCAGATAATAAATGCAACAAGGGCTGAACAGCCCTTGTTTTTTTAAGATGGCTGTTTTCGTAATGATTGTTGTTAAAATCCTAAAGCCGATTTTAACGTATGATTAGGCATTTTGCTGGTCGGTATCTAGTTTGCAAGCTCTTTACTTGTCTAAATCGTCCATTTAGCGAAGTTACCTAGGTCATTCAATGCATTTTTACAGCAAATAGCTACAAAGTTTTAGAAAAGAGCCTTTAAGATTAAAAGGTGTTATATAAATCGCCTAAAGGGAATAACTTCAATATGACAAAGATAATTCAAAGGAGTCAACCATGGTTAAAGTAGCCGCGATATCCGGGTATAAACCTTTTGAACTCGGGATATTCCAGCAAGACCATCCGGCAGCTGAATACATAAAAACAGCAATAAAGAAAACTTTAGTGCCACTGATCGAGGACGGCCTTGAATGGGTGATGATCAGCGGCCAGCTTGGTGTCGAATTATGGGCTGGCGAGGCCGTATTCGATCTTCAGGAAGACTATCCCGAACTTAAGCTGTCAGTATTCACGCCCTTTCTCAACCAGGAGGAAACCTGGAAAGACGCCAATAAGGAATGGTATGAATCTGTATTGGCTGGAGCTGATCATGTGGATTCGATTACCAAAAAGCCATATGAGAAGCCGTGGCAATTCAGGCTGAAAAATCAATTTTTTATTGAGAAAAGCGACATGCTGATATTGCTATATGATCCGGAAAAAGAAGGCAGTCCAAAATTCATTTACGAAACTGCGAAAAAGTATCAGGAAACACATCCATATGATACTCAGCTGATCACTTTATATGATCTGCAAATGGCCGTAGAAGAAGAACAATTAAGACAGCAGGGATTTTAATTAAAGAATCTGAAATGCTTGAAGCAAATTAATGATCAGTTGAATGTGATGGCTTCCGCGGAAAGCGAAGCACCTGGAACGAAAATCAACATCCTTAATTAACAAAAAACACAAGAAAATTGACAAATCCCGATGTTTTTGAAAAAATGAATGTGAAGATAGGGGTATATTGAGGTGAATGGAATGCTATCCGATAAAATACAATTAACTGCTAAAGATATTTTAGAAAAAGAATTCAAAACAGCAATGCGCGGCTACAAGCCAGAAGACGTAGATAAGTTTCTGGATACGATCATCAAGGATTATGAAATGATGCAACAGGAGATTGAAGAACTGCAGCAGGACAATCTCCGCCTGAAGAAACAGCTTGATGAGGCATCACGCCGCCCAAGTACACAGGCAGCTGGAACAACTAATTTTGATATCCTTAAAAGGTTATCGAACCTAGAGAAGCATGTGTTTGGAGATAAACTTTACGATTAATCCAGATTCTGCCGGTTTTTGAAATGTATTACCATTGCTTTTCATCCTGAACTTACATATAATATTTTTTGTAGCTGTTAATAACGTTCGGGTAATCGCTGCAGTTCTGCTGCAGAGGAAAGTCCATGCTCGCACAGGCTGAGATGCCTGTAGTGTTCGTGCCTGGCCAATTCATAAGCCAGGGCAGTCGGGCTCACGCCTGGCTGACGGCCGGGAAAATGCCTAAGTCGGCGACGATATGGCATGAATACCTATAAAAGTGCCACAGTGACGGAGCCTTCCAAGAAATTGGAAGGGTGGAACGAGGTAAACCCCACGAGCGAGAAACCCAAACGATGGTAGGGGCACTTTCCCAGAGGAACTGAACAAAGGGAAGGACAGATGATTATTCATCTGTAGATAGATGATTACCGCCGGAGTACGAGACTTTTGGTCGTTTGCAGTACGATGGTACAAAACATGGCTTACAGAACGTTATTAATGGGTTTGTATGAGTGTTTATTAAAGCTCTCCTTTTGCCAGGAGAGCTTTTTTTATGTATATTAAAGGTTATTGGGCAATTTAATAATTGGATTCATAAGTATATTGGATATAAAGGGTGAAACGATGAAGAATTTTGATATTATAGCAACCTCTGCTATGGGACTCGAAGCCATTGTTGCAAAGGAAGTGCGCGATCTTGGATACGAATGCCAGGTTGAAAATGGGAAAATTGCCTATAAAGGTGATGCACGCGCGATTGCAAGAAGCAATATGTGGCTCCGTACTGCCGACAGGGTCAAAATAAAAATTGGAGAATTTAAGGCATATACTTTTGACGAGCTCTTTGAAAAAACAAAGGCACTTCCATGGGAAGAATTTTTACCGGAGAATGCTGAATTCCCTGTTTCGGGCAAATCTGTTAAATCCAAGCTATTCAGCGTATCCGACTGCCAGGCAATTGTAAAAAAAGCTGTAGTTGAACGCTTGAGAACATCGTATAAAAAGACTGGCTGGTTTGAAGAAAACGGCCCTTTATTCAAAATTGAAGTGGCTCTGCTTAAAGATGTTGCTACAATAACAATCGATACAAGCGGCAGCGGTCTCCATAAGCGGGGATACAGAACAGGCCAGGGGGAAGCTCCGTTAAAGGAAACATTGGCTGCAGCCTTGGTCATGCTCACAAACTGGAATCCGGACAAGCCATTCGTCGATCCTTTTTGCGGTTCTGGAACGATCCCGATTGAAGCTGCTTTAATCGGACAGAATATCGCGCCGGGCTTCAATCGGGAATTCATATCGGAAGGCTGGGGCCTTATTCCCGATACAGTCTGGGAGGAAGTCAGGTTGGAAGCAGAAGATCTTGCGAATTATGACCAGCCGCTGGATATCAGTGGAATGGATATCGACCACAGGATGGTTAAGATTGCTGAGGAAAATGCTTTTGAAGCAGGTCTTGGTGATTTGATTTCCTTTAAGCAAATGCGAGTCCAGGATTTCACGACAAAAAAGGAGTATGGTGTTATTGTCGGAAACCCTCCATACGGCGAGCGCCTAGGTGAAAAGAAAGCTGTTGAAGAGATGTACAGTCAAATGGGACAAGCCTTTGCTCCGCTTGATACCTGGTCCATTTATATGCTGACCTCAAACGAGAACTTTGAACAAGTGTATGGAAAGCCAGCAACAAAGAAACGCAAGCTATTCAACGGCTTCATCCGTACAGACTATTACCAGTACTGGGGTAAACGCCCGCCACGGGCTAGTAAGGATGAATTATAATTTACCACAATAAAAAATGCGTTCCTCCTGTTTTGGACAGGGGGATTTTTTTCTTTGAGTTCCAAGAATAATTCAACGCTTTTTTGAATACAATAAATCCATATTTGCATAGAATGGAGGGATGGCAATGAATTATTCTTTTATCGATTTCCAGCGTATTTCAAAGGCACTTTCTTCTAGTAATGAGGCTTTGCGTAATGAATTCCCTTCTGACGATGTCCAATCGGCGGAATTGCAAGAAGCAGAAAATAACCTTCGTCAAGCATTGTCATTTGGCCTTTCAACTTCTAAATAAAAGGCTGTTTTCGTAAAGATTGTTGTTAAAATCTTAAAGCCGATTTTAACGTGCTATAAAGCCATTTTGGAGTTCGCTTTTAAGTGTGCAAGCTCTTTTCTCATACTAAGCTTGAATTTTATAAAGAAAACTAGGTCATTCAATTCCCTTTTGTAGTCAATAGCAACAAAGTTTGAGAAAAGAGCCAAATAAAAAGCAAAGAAACGCTTGGAATAACAAGCGTTTCTTTTATTGGTCCCATTTAAAATCCCTGCAGCAGTCTTTTTCCATCCTCTGTCATCCGGTCAGGTGTCCAGGCAGGCTCCCATGTCAATTGGACATCAGCGTGGTCAATTTCCTCCATTCCCTGAACACAATACTTAATTCCGCTGGCAATGCTGTCATGCAAAGGACAGCCTGGAGTCGTCAAGGTCATCAGAATTCTTGCAGTGCGTGGTTCCGGAACGTCAATATCATAAATCAGCCCCAAATCCACAACATTGATGTTTAATTCAGGATCATAGACGGTCTTTAAGTTTTCCCTGATTTTATTTTGTAAATCTGTCATCTTGAACTCCTCCTTAAATCGTTAACACTTTGGCTATGATATAGCTGAACAAAATACCTGCCATTAGAATCAAGCTTTGGGCAATATAGAAAATTGGCATCAGCTGGACAAAGAATGAGACGATTAACAGCACTGTTCCACCCGTGAACAAAGTGAAAAGTGGAAGTGCCAGCTTTTCATCCATCATATCTTTTAAGGCAGGTACTCGCTTTTTGCCGATTTCTTTGCTGTATTTATGAGTCCACCAGAGAAATGGCACGATTTTGTACAAGTATCCGATGATGCTGAATGCAATCCAGGCGATTAAATACAATAATAGAATGGGACCGGCGGTTTTTAACAGCAAATTTGCTGAACTGGCCATAAAAGCGGCCAGGTGGATTGCTGCCCCGCAGCCAATCGCAAATAAAGCGAACATGAATGGGCGATCGAGCTTCCTTTTCACGCGTTTATCGATGATTTTTTTAACATGCCAGGTGAAAGCTAAAAATCCAGAAAGCAACAACAGCGTTCCAAGGATTTCCAGTAAATGGCTGCCTGTAAAGAATGACGCAACCATCATGATGATTCCGGCCAGGTAAAAGGTGAATACATAGGCTGCCGGCTTCATGGTAAATCCATGGGCAAGTGAGAACATTGGTACCATTTTATAAGAGAATCCAAAAATCAGCAGTGAGAACCATCCGACAGTGCCCAATAGAATGTGTGTCTTGAAAATGGCCTGGTAATATTCTGATGCATAGCCGGTTTTCATGCTGATTACCAGTGTGATTCCCAATGTGATGGTCAGCAGGAGTGAAAATAAAGCGCTGCCGACAAACAATGTGAGTATATTGGGTTTTGCCTGGCTTCTCAGGGTCATGAACATTTGAACAAGGAACATCAGGATTCCTGTCAAGGTCATGATTCCGGGAATAAGGGCATCCTGTGGACGAAGATAAAGTACTGTCGCAAATGTCAGGATTCCCAGGGCGGTAACGGTAAATTGCCAGAATCCGAATTTTTCGCTCCAGATAGGCGTCAGGAAAGCGACAGGCACAAGCTGGTACATAGCGCCCATTGCAACCATCAATGCCCATCCAAGGACAAATAAATGGGCAGCAGACCAAATGGCCGGCAAACGGAATGTGCCTGTTATCAGCATGTCGCCGTTCAGCAGGATCAGCAGCTGTGAAGATATCAATGCAAGCATGCTGAAAAAAATGAACGAAAAAGGAAGCTTAATATTTGTCTCGTTGCCTCTGCTTTGCTGAAACATTTAAATCACCCCGCTTTTCGGGAAATCGTCACACGGTAACTTCCGTCTTCCTGTTGTTCTGTCAAATAAAGGTACCCCAGTTCATCCAGCTGCTCGAACAGAAACATAGGTCGACGGTCATTTATGATGGTCAGTGTCTGTCCCTCATCAAGCTCCTCCAGTGCAGCGAGGGTCCGCATCATTGGCTGAGGCGGCTCTAGCCCTCTATTATCAAGTACCATCTTATTTTCCTCCCGTTTTGGTGAAAATGATTTTATAATGTTTAGCTTCAATTTTTTCAACCTCATGGTCAAACCCTTTTGCCCTTAAAACTCCATAGAGGGGAACAGGCTTGAAGGGGGCATGAAGCACAAGCACATCGTTCAAGTTCAACTCCCCAATCGCCTCCATGATTTTCTGGAAAGGCTCCAGCTTGTTATTGATATCTTCTCTGACATCCAGTTCAATCGTTTTTTGTTCCATTGGATTCCACTCCTCGATACGATAGTTGGTATAGTTAAATGATAATCATTTTCAATATAAACTTCCGTGATGTGAATCACTTAACAAGAGATTTTTTGCAAGTGGTCAAAATAATTCCTGATGCAATTTTTCATGGTCGATCAGGTAGGTGCCATCCATCTCAACACTTATAAATTCCTTCTTTTTTAAATAATTGATTGTCCTGCTGACGGTTTCGCGTGAGGTTCCAATCATGTTGGCGAATTCTTTATTAGTGAAATGGGTGGTCAATTTAAAGCCATGTTCCAGCTTTTCGCCATTTGTTTTGCAAAGCCTCAGCAAGAGCATAATGATTTGCTCGTACGTATTATGGAGGATTTGTTCTTCAAGACGAGCTTGCAAATCAATGATTTTTTCTCCCAGAACCCTGAATAACTTAATGGAAAGCTCGGGATAGGATACCAGGATTTCTTCGAATCTAGATATTGGCACGACAATCATTTGAGTGTCTTCCATCATTTCTGCATGTGCTGGATACTGGCCTTTTCTAAAGAAGCCGGCATGAGGGAACATTTCTCCAGTCTCCAGAACGGAAACTATTTGTTCTCTTCCGGATGAATCGGTCTTATAGATTTTCACCTTCCCTGAATGGATGAAGAACACACGGTCAAGCGGGTCCCCCTGCATGAACGCATACATTTTATTTTTAAAGAATCGTGGCTGGGCAATTTCAACGATCGGATCAAGTTCCTTTGGAGATAGTTCTTTAAAAATAGGAACTGCCTTTAATTGCTGCCTGATTTGGGATATATGCATATGAATCTGCTCCTTATTTCGGTTTAAGTTTCTACTATAGATTTTATCAACTGCAAAGTGAGTGCTAAGTGACCTGAATCATATTTTGAAGTTTTCTTGAAAATAATTCTCACTGCTGTGGGAAATATCACACCTGCTGCATGAGGTAGTTCACAAACTCCATTTTCATTTCGCTTTAAGCTTGGTATGTAAAACAAATTAGGAAGGGGATGCAGGGAAGATGGAAATCCAGCATGGGACATCCACAAAGGCAGTAGTCAAGAAAAATAGAAACTCACTGCTGAAATCTGTACTCATTATTACTTTATTATTAAGCTTTACAGTACTCCTGACAGGGGGTTACTGGATCTTTAAAGAAATGGCTCCGAGGCCGCTTGAAGTTACAAGCGAAAAAGGGGATGTCATTTTTACGAAAGATAGTATCGTAGGCGGCCAGGCGGTATTCCAGAAGTACGGCCTGATGGATTATGGAACAGTGTTGGGCCATGGGTCATATATGGGCCCAGACTATACGGCAGAAGCGCTTGAGATATACACTGAAGGTATGCAGGATTTCAGGTCTCAGGAAGAATATCAGAAGGACTTTAAAGATTTGAACAAGGATGACCAGACAATTATCCGGGAACGGGTCATGAAGGAAATGCGGGAGAATCGTTATGATCCGGATGAAGACCATTTGGTATTGACTGATGCACAAGTGTTCGGGCATCAAAAGGTAAAAGAGTTTTACCATACTATTTTTACGAAGGGTGATGATTGGGGCCTTAAGGCAGGCTTGATCCAGGAAAAGCATATGCCGGATGGAGAGCGTGCCTGGGTAGCTAAGGGTGACCAGATTGGACAGATCTCTGATTTCTTCTTCTGGACAGCGTGGTTATCAAGTACCCAAAGACCTGATGATAAAATCACTTATACAAATAACTGGCCATATTATGAAGACGCTGGAAACACAATGTCATTCTCGGCCGTCTGGTGGAGCGGTGCAAGCGTAACCTTATTGATTTTCTTTGTAGGCTTGATCCTGTTTGTTTTCTATCGCTATCATCTTGGTATGCAGGAGGCATATACCGAGGGCAACTTCCCTAAGATTGATTTGAAGAAGATGCCGCTGACTTCTTCGCAAAGGAAAACAGCCAAATATTTTGCGATTGTATCTGTTTTGTTCTTTGTCCAGTCCATGTTTGGTGCATTATTGGCACACTATTATATCGAACCTGACAGTTTCTTCGGGATGAAATGGGTCCATGACATCCTTCCATTTAACATCACGAAAGGTTTCCACTTGCAGCTTGCTATTTTCTGGATAGCGACAGCATGGCTTGGCATGGGAATTTTCGTGGCACCGCTTGTAGGAGGACATGAGCCGAAACGCCAGGGATTGCTTGTCGATATATTGTTCTGGGCATTGGTTGTACTTGTCGCTGGCAGCATGATTGGCCAATGGCTTGGTGCCAACGGTTACCTGGGCAACAATTGGTTCCTGCTTGGACATCAGGGATGGGAATATCTTGAACTTGGACGCATCTGGCAATTCATACTCGCTGTCGGCATGCTGATTTGGTTATTCATCGTATTCCGCGGCATCAAGAGCGGATTGAAGAGGGAGTCTGACAAAGGTGGCTTGATTCACCTGTTATTCTACTCGGCAATCGCAGTCCCGGCATTTTACTTCTTTGCTTTCATGATCAATCCGGGTACACATTATACTTTTGCCGACTACTGGCGCTGGTGGATCATCCATTTATGGGTAGAAGGAATTTTCGAGGTTTTCGCAGTCGTTGTCATTGGTTTCTTGATGGTGCAAATGAAGCTTGTGACAAAGAAATCGACTGTAAGGGCATTGTACTTCCAGTTGATCCTGCTGATGGGAGCAGGCGTCATCGGGATCGGTCACCACTACTATTACAACGGGTCAGCTGAAGTATGGATCGCATTGGGAGCAGTCTTTTCAGCACTTGAAGTCATTCCATTGACTCTGTTGATTTTAGAGGCGTATGAACAATATAAAATGATGCGTGACGGCGGTGTGGATTTCCCATACAAAGGCACGTTCTGGTTCTTGATTTCGGTAGCAGTTTGGAACCTTGTCGGTGCTGGTGTATTGGGCTTCCTGATCAACCTGCCGGCAGTCAGCTTCTTTGAACACGGACAGTTCCTTACTCCAACACATGGCCACGCTTCAATGATGGGCGTTTATGGCATGTTTGCAGGGGCGGTGCTGATCTACTCATTGCGTAATATCGTCAAGCCTGAAAAATGGAGCGATAAATGGGTCAAATTCATCGTCATCATGCTGAACGTCGGCCTGGCGGGCATGGTATTCCTATCCTTGCTTCCGGTTGGTTACCTTCAGATTAAAGAGGCTTTCTTTAATGGATATGCTGCTTCCCGTTCACCTGCATTCCTGCAGCAGGATACAGTCCAAATGCTGCTGACATTAAGGGCCATTCCGGACACGATTTTCTTGATTGGTGTTGCAGCCCTGGCAGTATTCAGCATTAAGGCGCTTTTCAATCTGAGAAAAGTAACCCACAAGGAAGAAGAAAAGCTTCCTGTTAAAGACCTTGCAGTCGAAGAAGAATAAACAAAGAAACCGCAAAGTGATATCGCTTTGCGGTTTCTTTACTTGATCGGTCCGGCCAATTGAGTCAAAGAACGACTTGAGCTGGCCGAAAACGCGATTGAGACTTTCTGACTACGACTCTTCTTTGGTGTTTTTTTCGCATTCAAAACAAAGCAATTTACCATGTTCATGTATTCCATTCAAAAAGCCGTCCATGCAATAAATTTCTTTTCCGCATTTATCACAGTTTCCAACCAATTCTTTCAAATAGATCCCTCCCTATTAAAATAATTCTTGTTCTTGCCCGGAGTTCCTTTTTTAAAAGTCGATTTTTCGACTGAATTAAGGCAAGTCATGAATGAGGGATGTCATAGTAGAACTGTGACGGCGCTCACTACCTGGGGTACGGGTCGGTTCTATAATGAAAATGAAAAGAAAATAGATTCGAAGGAGAGAGGGAAATGACTTTCAACGTAATTATCAATGTTCCTGATTTTGCACCACGGGAAAAACACCCTACTATATTCCAAAACTTTGATTCACTTAAGCCAGGAGAATTCATGCAAATTGTCAATGACCATGACCCAAGGCCGCTTCAATATCAGTTCATGATGGAACGCCCAGAAGCTTTTTCATGGGAGTATCTTGAAGAAGGCCCGGAAACATGGCGTGTAGCAATCGGGAAAAGGAAATAAAAGAAATATAACCTCTGATTCCATGAAAACAACAGGTTCGCCTGTTGTTTTTTTATGCATTAAAAGCAACAAACAAGGCGAAAAAAGCCTTTCTGAATTTCGTAAACCAAAATATCAGAAAAGTATGATAAGATGATGGAAACAGATAAAATGGGGTGAAACGGATGAGTGAAGTAAAACAAACAGAAAAAAACTTCTTGGATTACGTAAAGAAAATGGCAGCCTATGGTGAGGCGCTTTCTTTGATTTATTGGGATTTAAGGACCGGCGCACCCAAAAAGGGAGCAGCTCAGCGATCCGAAGTGATTGGAGTTCTTTCATCTGAGGTATTCAATATGTCAACATCGGAGGAAATGGCTTCATACATAGCGAGACTTTCAAATGAACAAAATCTATCTGAAATTACGCGCAAGACGCTTGAAGAGTGCAGAAAAGATTATGACCGCAATAAGAAAATTCCTGCAGAAGAATATCGGGAATATGTAATCCTGCAATCAAAAGCAGAAACAGTTTGGGAAGAGGCTAAGGCTAAATCTGATTTTGAAATGTTCAAGCCATATCTTGAGAAACTGGTAAAAACGACAAAAAGCTTCATTGAATATTGGGGTTATGAAGGAAATAAGTACAATACTTTGCTAGATATGTATGAACCAGGCGTCACCGTCGAGGTTTTGGACCAGGTGTTTGGTGACCTGCGCAAGAAGATTGTTCCGCTTGTACAGCAGATATCAAGCTCAACTGAAAAACCGGAGACTGGGTTCCTGTTCCGTCATTTCCCTAAAGAGAAGCAGCGTGCATTCAGCCTGGAAATCCTTGAACAAATGGGATACGATTTCGATGCTGGCCGTCTTGATGAAACGGTACACCCATTTGCGATGGGCTTAAACCCAGGAGATGTAAGGGTAACGACGAAATATGACGAATCAGATTTCAGGACAGCGGTATTTGGGACCATTCATGAAGGCGGCCATGCTCTATATGAACAAAATATTTCCGAAGATCTGGTCGGTACGCCTATGAGCTCTGGCACTTCAATGGGAATCCATGAATCACAGTCGCTTTTCTATGAAAACTTTGTCGGACGCAATTATTCTTTCTGGAAGCATAATTACAGTTTGCTTCAGGATTATTCAGAAGGGCAGTTTTCGGGAGTGGATGTCGAGGACTTTTATCGTGCAGTCAATGAGTCCAAGCCAAGCTTGATCAGAATTGAAGCCGATGAGCTAACTTACCCGCTGCATGTAATGGTCCGTTATGAAATTGAGAAAGGCTTGTTCAACGATGAGATTGAAGTCAAGGACTTGCCGCAAATCTGGAATGACAAGTATGAGCAATATCTTGGCATCAGACCTGAAAATGATGCAGTAGGTGTCCTTCAGGATGTCCACTGGGCAGGAGGCAGCTTTGGCTACTTCCCATCCTATGCCTTAGGATATATGTATGCAGCGCAATTCAAGCATGCCATGCTCAAAGACTTACCTGACTATGAGGAACTCCTGGAACAAGGAAACCTTCAGCCGATTAAAGAGTGGATGACTGAGAAAGTCCATAAGCATGGAAAAATGAAAAAGCCGCTTGAAATATTGACGGATGTAACTGGAGAGGGACTCAATGCCCAGTACTTAGTGGATTATTTATACGATAAATACAGCAAGGTTTATCAACTGGTCTAGTATCCAGGATTTTAACTAAACCAAATAATTTGTTTGAACAGCATTTAGAATATAAGATGACAGTCTTTCTGTCATCTTATCTGTGTGGTGAACGTATGAAAGGGAAAATGCCTTATTTTATGATCGCATTTGCAGCGGCTATGTGGGGCTTGATTGGTTTCTTTGTAAAAGGCCTAAACACTGCCGGTTTTAGTGCCATGGAGATTGTGGCCATCCGGGTTTTGACCGCAGCCATTGTTTTAATAATAGTCGGAATTGCTTTTTACCGAAGTCATTTAAAAATAAGGTTAAAGGATTTGTATCTTTTTGTAGGTACTGGAATTTTAAGCATTGTGTTTTTTAACTGGTCTTATTTTACGGCGATCAATCTGATGAATATTCCGATCGCAGTGGCTTTATTGTACACATCTCCTGCTTTTGTGGCGGTTTTGTCATTTCTTTTCCTGAAAGAAAGCATTAACAGAAAGAAACTGTTGGCGATTGTCATGACAGTCATTGGCTGTACACTTGCTGCAGGCATCACCGGGCAGGGAGGAACGTCTTTTTCTGTCTCCAGTATCCTGATCGGCCTTGGGGCAGGGTTCGGTTATGCTCTTTACAGCATTTTTGGGAAGGTGGCATTAAGGCGGTACCATCCATTTACAGTCACTTTGTACACCTTCCTTGTGGCCTCTGCTGCACTGGTTCCGACAACCGGTATAGCCAGTAAAGCTGCTGTCCTGTTCACCGGGGATGTGTGGCTTTATGCGATAGGGTTAGGGATTTTCCCGACCGTGGTTGCTTATTTTGCATACTCCTGGGGCCTTGAACGAACAGAAAGCAGTACTGCTGCTGTTGTAGCAACATTGGAACCTGTCATTGCCACCATGCTGGGATTGCTGGTGTATGGCGACAGGCTGGGCGGTATTCAGCTGCTCGGATCCGCGTTGATTATCATGTCAGTCATTGCTATCAATATCTCTATTCCAATCAGGAGGCAAAAAAAGCACTTCACTGTTTGATCAAAATAGTTATATAGCAGGGGCCAACTAGACAAAGGATGATATTATGTGATAAATTATTACAGTAAAAATCCTTTTATAAACTGCATATTTTAAATCGATGAAAAGGAAAGTAGTTTTTGCTATACTCAATAGCGAGCCGGGGATGGTGGAAGCCTGGTGATGATGCATAAATGAAGAACACCTTTGAGTTCTAACCGAAAGGGATATCATGAGTAGGCTTAGACGTGGCCAGCACGTTATAGACTGGGAAAAGTAATTATGAAGTTGGTCATTTTATGACAATTTGGGTGGTACCGCGGAAGTTCAGCCTTTCGTCCCTTTTTTGGGGGATAGAAGGCTTTTTTTAATGCAAAAAGTTACCATAAGGAGGCTTATTATGATCAAGACTGTAGTAAAAGATCTATACAGAAATCAAGATAGTTATAAAGACAAAACTGTTCAATTAACAGGATGGATCCGCACTCTTCGCGATTCCAAAACGATCGGCTTCATGGAGTTAAATGATGGTACATTCTTTAAGAGTGTACAAATTGTTTTTGAGGATACGCTTGATAACTTCAAAGAAATAACAAAGTTGCCTATCAGCTCTTCTGTTCTAGTGGAAGGTGAATTTGTTCCAACTCCAGAAATGAAACAGCCTTTTGAAATTAAAGCGACAAAAATTGTCGTCGAAGGTTTATCGGATACAGATTATCCTATACAAAAAAAGCGCCATACGCTGGAATACTTAAGGACAATCGCTCACTTGCGTCCGAGAGCCAATGCCTTCTCAGCCGTTTTCAGAGTAAGATCTGTTGCATCCTATGCTCTTCATAAATTCTTCCAGGACAAAGGGTTTGTTTATGTACATACACCAATCATTACTGGAAGCGATACTGAAGGGGCAGGGGAAATGTTCCGCGTGACATCAATGGACTTGAACAAGCTGCCAAAAACAGAAGACGGTAACGTGGATGAAAGTGCTGATTTCTTCGGCAAAGAAACCAACTTAACCGTGAGCGGTCAATTGAATGCCGAAAGCTTTGCTCTTGCTTTCCGTAATGTGTATACCTTTGGCCCGACATTCAGGGCAGAAAATTCGAATACTGCACGACATGCTGCAGAATTCTGGATGGTCGAGCCGGAAGTTGCCTTTGCGGAATTACCGGATATCATGGACCTTGGAGAAGAAATGATTAAGTATGTCATTGATTACGTTTTTGAACATGCACCAGAAGAAATGGCCTTCTTCAACAGCTTTATCGATAAAACACTTGTTGAAAGATTGCAGAATGCATTAAATTCTGATTTCGGAAGGGTTACTTATAGCGAAGCTGTTGAATTATTAAAGAACTCTGGTAAGCAATTTGAATACCCTGTAGAATGGGGTACTGATTTGCAAACAGAACATGAACGTTATCTTAGCGAGGAAATTTATAAGCGCCCTGTCTTCGTAACTGACTATCCGAAAGACATCAAGGCATTTTATATGAGAGCGAATGAGGATGGCAAGACTGTTGCTGCGACCGACCTTTTGGTTCCCGGCATAGGCGAGTTAATCGGCGGAAGCCAGCGTGAAGAAAGAGAAGATGTCCTTGCAGAACGGATTAAAGAACTTGGTATGGCCGAAGAAGATTACTGGTGGTATCTCGAGCTTAGAAAATACGGCAGCACCAAGCATTCCGGCTATGGAATTGGGTTCGAACGACTTGTCATGTATTTAACCGGGATGAAGAACATCCGTGATGTCATTCCATTCCCTCGTACACCAGGGAATGCAGATTTTTAATTAAATCCATGTAAATAATGAACAATAGGATGCTGCGGCATCCTTTTGTTTTTTTTATATAGCTGGAATGAACATGATCCGGATGCAGACTAGTTAATTTAGCTCTTTGTTTATAATTTTTATGCCTTGTAACTAAAAGGCTCTTTAAAGCCTAATGTTGTTTTAACACCTGTTGATTGTAGTGGAAGGCGCGTAGACTCCTCGAAAATGCTAACTCATTTCCTTCGTGCGTGGGCAGGTTCAAGGAAGCCAAATCAATGTCCTGCGGGCACAGCTGGTCAGGTGAGACCCCGCAGGAGCAAAGCGACGAGGAGGCTCAGCGCCAGCCCCAAGGAAGAATTGCTTATGAAAAAGACGGCAGTTGGTCTTTTTCATATTCTTCCAGCGGAAAGCGAAGCGCCTGGAACGAAAATCAACAGTCTTGGTTAACAGAGCCAACTAAAAAAACAGGGTATGAAATCGAGACAGATTTCATACCCTGTTTTGCTTGGTTTTTTTAAAAAAAGAGAGCACATTCATTATTAGAAGAATTTGTATCCCTTCGACCCAATTGGTGCATTTTGAATCATATCGATGAACGGAATTGTGTACGCGAACAGAATCAAAAGAACAGTGATACCGAGCCATAACTTCCAGTTTTCGAATACCATTGGAGTTTTTTCAGCCTGATCAGCAACCTCTCCGACTGGGAATTCTTCTTCACCTTTTGGTGCGAAGAAAGCAAGGTTGATGAAAATGTATAGCATCAGGATGATTCCAAGGAACAGAATGGTTCCGCCAACCGCCTGTGCAATCTGGTATGGAATCCATTCTGCAGCTTGCTCTGAACCGCCGTAGGTTGAGAAAGATGAACGACGTGGAGCACCAAGCAGGCCGGCTGCGTGCATTGCACCTGACATGAAGGTCATGCCGATCGCCCAAATAACACCCTGGATAATCGCTAATTTATTCATTGCTTTTGTCAGGACTCTGCCGGTCAGGTGAGGGACCAGCCAATAGGAAATCCCGAAGAACGTCAATACAACAGAAGTTGCAAGTGTCAAATGGAAGTGTCCAGTAACCCAGATTGTATTGTGGACTACCTGGTTCAATTGGTGGGAAGCATTGACAAGTCCCCCGGCACCAGCTGGAATGAATGCAAGCATGCCGATGAATGGAACTGCGAAACGCGCATCTCCCCAAGGAAGCTTTTTCACCCAGCCGAATAGGCCAGTCGCCCCTTTGGAACGCCCAAACATTTCAAACGTAGCAAACAATGAAAATGCCGTCATTAGTGATGGAATGACAACTAGGAATGTCAAAATTACCTGAAGGAACTTCCATGCCGGATCAATTCCAGGTTCCATCAGCTGATGGTGGAAACCTACCGGGATTGAGAACAGCAGGAACAGGATGAAGGACATCCTTGCCAATGAGTCTGAGAAAATCTTTCCGCCAATGATCTTTGGAACGATTGCATACCATGCCATGTAGGCAGGCAATAGCCAGAAATACACAAGCGGGTGACCGAAGTACCAGAACAATGTACGGCTGACAAGTACGTCAACGCGATCAACAAGGCCCAATGACCAAGGAAGCAGTTGGAACAATACAGTTGCTGCTACGCCGATTGTTGCAACAATCCACATAAGTGTGTTGACAAGGGACATGAAAGTCAGCAGCGGACTAGGCTTTCCAGGGTTTGCTTTTCTCCATGAAGTGTAAGCCATGATGATTGCGGCACCGTCAATCCAGCTTCCGACAATCACGAGTGTAAGGCCCAGGTAAAAGAGTGCATGTGCCTGTAATGGAGCATAAAATGTATACAGGACAGAAGCCTGGTTGGTAAGGATCATGATGGCAGCCATTACTGTACCAATGGTCATGGTCCAGAAACCGATCCATCCGGTCAGGCGCTGTTTGTCAGTGAAGGTTCCTGATGTTTTGCTTACAAGAGCGAGCTGGAATCCCATAATGAAAAATGTTGTTAAGACAAGCCCAAGTACGACTCCATGTATCGTAAGGATCTGGTAATACCCAGTCCATGAAGGCAATTCGAATTTCCCTGAACGGACAAGTGTCTGCAGAAGGCCTGCTAACCCGCCGATGGCAAGTGCGGTGAAAGCGACATAAAAGTGGGCCATGGACAGTTTTCCGTCACGGCGGTCAACTTTTGGATTCATTGAATTAGTATTCATTATTCTACCACCTCGATTTTAGACGTCATCATGTGGTGGCCGACGCCACAATATTCATTACAAACGATCAGATATTCGCCAGCCTTGTCAAATGTAGTGACATATTCACTGATGAAGCCAGGCTCGAGCATCATATTGATATTGGTTCCTGCAACCTCGAAACCATGGATGACGTCTTTAGTTGTAGCGATGACTTTTACTTTTGCTCCCAGTGGAACTTCCACCTGTCCAGGGTTGTAAGAGAATGCGGATGCAACGTATACAAGTTCGTAATCCCACTCTTTTCCTTCAACCTTTTTCAATCCAGGCTCATTGAATGGTGCAGTGGTGTCAACTTTTTCCGGATTGATTGTTGCCAGACAGCTTGGAGGCTGGTTTCCGAGGTAAAAAGCGCTGACCCCGATGACAGTCAGGAAGACGATCAATGTCGTTATCCCGAAGATAAGCCAGATTTTCTCAAATTTATGAATATGCATAACTTCTTTCTCCCCTTTTGGTCTCTCTTAAAAACGATCTACAAATAAGAAATAAACGCCTAACCAAGTGACAATCAAAAAGAATCCTAATAAGAAAACGGATGCAAGTGTTCCTTTCAAGGAAGATCGATCTTCCACCTTTGTATGTGTTTTCTTCCCAATTCCAGGCTGCGCCATCCCGGTCCACTCCCTTCACATAAAATAAGTCCATTGATTAATTGATAAGTACATTCTCATCATACAAAACAATTTGGAAACGTAAATATGGTTTCGGACAGTTCACAAATTGTTCATACCTGACATATTTACTATGTTAATGGTGAAAACGCGTAAATACAGTGATTTAAGTCACATGGAACGTGGGGTAATTGTGAATAATCTGTGAAAATAGTTTTGTGATTATATGAGCAAAACGACATATGTCAAAACCAGTGTGTGACAAGAAGGCTTGACATTTTATTAACAGCAAATCTTAAAAAAGAATCACCATTCTGAGCAGGAATTAATATACTGTCAGAAAGAACATTTTTCGGGAAGTGAAATCATTGCAGAAATATTATTGTGATCATTGCCGACTTATCTATGATGAGAAAAGGATATGCATGAATTGCGGGGAAGCAGCCGAAAAACAGATCTGGATTGAAGTGCAGAAGCAGTCAGATGAGAACAACTAGCACCGAGAGGGGTGCTTTTGTTTATTGAGGTGTACATACAACAAAAGGCCACTGTACTATGGTAAAATGAAAGCAATTTTACATAGGGAGGCTGATAGGTATGTTCTTACCTTCATTTGATTTGAGCGGAAAAACGGCAATAGTGACGGGTGCAGGCCGGGGAATTGGCAGAGCGCTGGCGGTAGGGTTAGCTGAAGCCGGCGCTGATGTCGCACTTCTTGCCAGAACCGAAAAAGACCTCACAGAAACTGCAGGAATGATTGAGGAATTAGGAAAAAAAGCTCTTATACTTCCGACGGATGTCACTGAAAGGGAACAGATACATACTGCGATTGCTGAGATTGAAGCGAAATGGGGAAAGATTGATATTCTTGTAAATAATGCCGGGATGAATATCCGGTCTAAGGCTCTGGATGCGACAGATGAGGAATGGCAACAGATCATGGACACCAATTTGAAGTCTGCCTTCATGATGTCCCAGGAAGCTGGACGCATCATGAAAAGCCAGCAAACCGGCGGAAAAATCATCAATATTGCGTCAGTAGCCGGCCAGGTTGCTCTCAGGACTGGCGTCGTCTATGCCGCAACAAAGGCAGCTCTCATGCAGATGACTAAAGTCCTTGCAATGGAATGGGGACAATATGGCGTCAATGTAAATTCCATTGGCCCGTGGTATTTCAAAACACCATTGACTGAAAAACTTTTAGAAGATGAGTCATATGTAAAAGACATCCTTGCCGTCACACCCCTGAAAAGGATCGGCGAGCTGCCAGAGCTTGTGGGACCAGTGGTCTTCCTAAGCTCAGACGCCGGGAATTATGTAACAGGACAAACCCTATTTGTCGATGGCGGAATGACCATTCACGGTTTTTAAATAGGATTCCTCATTATCCGCTTCCAGCAAAAATGGAACGGTTTTTTGCCAGGAGTTGATTTCACTTGGCCATCACAACGTTGTCTCCCATTGTGCCTTTGTCAACTGGTAATGATTTAATAATGTACGGGCCTCAACTGCATTGTATAATGAACTTGCACAGCAACTCCTTCAAAACGTTAGGCTTCCTCCATCCCGGGGGAAGCTTTTTTTGTTTTCAATCAATATTTGTTTGCTTGCATACTCTCAGGGTAAATGGAAAAAGTAACCGTACATATATGTGAGGAGAGTATTGTCATGCCCAGAATTATTTCCATCGCAGAAGCTGTTCCGCCGTTTTCAATTGAGCAGGATAAAGTCATGGACTTTGCCGAAAAGTTATTTAAAGAGTCCTTTAAGGACATACAACGTCTGCTGTCTGTATTCCAGAATGGCCAGATCGAGAAACGCCATTTTGCCAGGGATCTTGACTGGTTCGAAGTAGATCATACATTTGAGGAAAAAAATGATGCGTATATCGAAACGGCTGTAAAGCTTGGTGCGGAGGCAATCACGAATTGTTTGAAGAATGATGATTTCCTGAAAAATGAAATCCACTTTGAAGAAATAGACGCTATCTTTACAATCAGCAGTACAGGACTTTCGACGCCAAGCATAGATGCAAGAATCATGAATATCCTGCCGTCCTCACAATATACTAAAAGGATCCCGATATGGGGTCTCGGATGTGCAGGCGGAGCGGCAGGATTGTCACGTGCCTATGAATACTGCCTTGCATACCCAAAGGCAAAAGTCCTCGTGCTCTCCATCGAGCTATGCAGCCTGACTTTCCAGCGAAATGACCGGTCAAAAAGCAACCTGATCGGGACCTCTCTGTTTGCCGACGGAGTTGCATGTGCCCTTGTCTGCGGTGATGATTCGGGCTATGAAAAAATCACCAAAAAGAATGCAGCCCCTAATATAGTTGGAACTCAATCCACGACAATGCCGGATTCCGAGGATGTCATGGGCTGGGATGTGAAAAATGAAGGTCTTTATGTTGTATTTTCAAAGGATATACCTACTATTATTGAAAACTGGCTTCAGCCTAATGTACTGAGGTTTTTGAACTCAAACGGCCTTGATGTGCAGGATCTTGACCATTTTATTGCCCATCCAGGCGGCAAGAAGGTTATTGATGCCTATGTTTCAGCATTAAAGCTGCCAGAAACCATGACAAAAAACTCCCTTGACGTCCTGAAAGAATTCGGGAATATGTCATCTGTGACAATTTTATATGTGCTTAAAAGATTCATGGAAACTGCTAAGGAGGGCGATCTTGGACTGGGGGCAGCCCTTGGGCCTGGGTTTAGTTCAGAGCTGCTTTTAATGAGGTGGGAGTAACTTGGTATTCTATCTATTTGTCGGATTGATTATTTTCCAGAGAATAACGGAACTAGTGATTGCCAGAAAAAATGAGGCCTGGATGAAAAAACAGGGAGCAATGGAATTCGGGCAGGGCCATTATCCTGCGATGGTGGCGATCCACACTGCTTTTTTCCTCTTTTTTATTGCTGAAGTGACGCTGTTGAATAAACAGCTGTCGGATTATTGGCCTGTTCTGCTGGCGCTGTTTCTATTCGCACAGGGGATGAGGATTTGGGCACTTGCTTCATTGGGAAGGTTCTGGAATACAAAAATCATCATCCTTCCAGGAGCAAAAGTCATTAAAAGAGGACCCTATAAAATCATAAAGCATCCAAACTATTTGATCGTAACCATTGAAATTCTGGTCATTCCCCTGATGTTCAATGCCTATATTACGATGGCACTTTTCACCCTACTGAACATCCTGATTCTTTCAATCAGGATTCCTGCTGAGGAAAGGGCTTTGAAAGAGTTGACTAAATATGAATCAGCTTTCACGAATCAGGGGCGATTTCTGCCGAATTTGTTAAAGAAGTGTGACAATTAACCATCTCTCATTGAAAATGATAATCAATAGTGCTACACTTTCCTTAGGATGAAAATAGTTCTCAATCAAAAGAACTTCAAGGACGGTGTCGTATAAATGGTATCCATGCTAGTAGTTTCAACGATAGCTGCTTACTCCTTAGTTATGAAATATGTTTTGAGCAATGTTTTAAAACCTCACTAAACTTAAAATATTATTTAAATGGCGGCCCGGACATGATGTTCGGGTTTTTCTTTTTTTACTAGAAAAAATGTAATAATAGGAAAAGGCCGAAAAATCGTATAAAATAAAGTTATTCACAATTTTGTCACAAGGAGTTTGAGGAATGGGCCAGACTGTAGCACATCAAGATCATAAACTTCTCGGGAAGATTTTATCTTTATATCATTTATTAAAAACGAATCAAGATGGAGAAAGCGCTGAAAAAGTGAGGGAGCTGGGGAGGAAAGCGGTTGAAGAAGAATTTTCGATTACCTTCTGCGGCCATTTTTCTGCAGGTAAGTCGAGCATGATCAATAAATTGATCGGCGACAATATCCTGCCATCAAGTCCGATCCCTACAAGCGCAAATCTGGTGAAAATTAAATCAGGAGCAGAATATGCAAAGGTCTTTTTTAAAAACGGAGGATCAAGGCTTTACCCTGCTCCATATGATTATGAAACGGTCAAAAGCTATTGTAAGGATGGTGACCAGATCCAGGCAATCGAAATCAGCCACAACGGTGCGGAATTCCTGCAGCAGGCTGTCATTATGGATACACCTGGAATAGATTCCACGGATGATGCACACCGGATCGCGACAGAATCTGCCCTTCATCTTTCAGACCTTGTTTTTTATGTCATGGACTATAATCATGTGCAATCGGAGCTGAACTTTCTTTTTACGAAAGAGCTGACCGATGCAGGAAAAGAGCTTTATTTAATTATCAATCAGGTTGATAAGCATCAGGATGCTGAGCTGTCATTTGAACAATTCAAGGAAAGTGTGGAAGTTTCTTTTTCAGATTGGGGAGTAAAGCATTCAGGAATTTTTTATACGTCGCTTAAAGTTCCTGAGTCGCCATTAAACCAGTTTGAAGAGCTTCGTGAATTCATCATTGAGCGAAAAAGCAAAAGGGCGGAAATTTTGCCTGTTTCAATCTTCAAGTCCCTGGAGAAGCTCTCAGAGGATCATTTAGGCCGCCTAAAACAGGATGTTTCGGCTCAGGTTGAACAATATGAATCCATTCTCGGAGATCTCTCTGAAAGCGAAAGGCAGCAGCTTTCAAACGAACTGGATCAAATAAGAAGCCATATTGCCAAAATCAAAATAGAGCAAGACCCAGAACAAGAGTTCAGGTCAGGCCAGAATGACATCCTGAAGAATGCATATCTTATGCCGTTCCAGACAAGGGAGCTGGCAGAATCATACCTGCAGGCAAGGCAGCCGGATTTTAAAGTAGGCTTGTTTTTTTCAAAACAAAAAACCGAACAGGAAAGAGCAGCCAGATTGGCCAGTTTCTATCAGGATCTCGAGGAAAAGGTCCAATCACAGCTAAATTGGCACATCAAAGACTTTTTGACAAAGCTATTTAAAAAACACCAATTATCACAACCTGATCTTCAGGCAGCTGCCAATGGTTTCAAGGTGGATTTTGGTGAAGAATTGCTGTCTGGAGCCGTCAAGTCTGGCGCCAGGCTGTCAGGTGATTATGTCCTGAATTATACGAATGATGTCGCTGAGGCCCTGAAAAACCTCGTGCGAAAAGAGCTCGAACCAATTAAAAAAATGTTCCTTCAATATGCAAAAGTCAATGATGATGAGCAAGTGAATGAACTTGTCGAGAAGGAACAGAAATATGAAAAGCTGTTGGACGCCTGGTCAGGTTTGTCCGCAATCAGGGAAAAAATAGACGAGGACAGAAGGCATGTTTCTGAGATTCTTTATGGAGAGCCAATTCAGTTAAAAGATGAGGACTTTAGCCTTTTCGATGCTGAACAGGATGAGCCGGAAGTGATCAGAAACCTGGATCCTGGCACACCGGAACCTGCCGAAGAAAAAGGTGAACCTGTAAAGGATGAGATATCTTCCATTGACCAGGAAGGTAATGATATAGAACAGTTCCATGAAGTGCAAAAAAATTTGGCGGGGAAATTAAACTTCACATCTGAACAGATTGAAGGGATTCCGGGACTGAAAAAGATTGCCCGCGAATTGAAGGATAAAGCAGTGCGGATCAAAGACAGGGAATTCACTGTTGCCCTTTTTGGTGCATTCAGTGCTGGGAAATCCTCATTTGCCAATGCGCTGGTAGGGGAAAGACTTTTACCGGTATCACCTAACCCGACAACGGCCGCAATCAATAAAATCAAACCGGTGACGCCAGAACATCCCCATGGTTCAGTTATTGTTAAAATCAAAACGGATAAAGAACTCACGAAAGAACTTGAACGTTCACTTGGATTATTCGGCGAGAATATCACTGATTTTGAGCGAGCGATCGATCAAATCAAAAGCATTAAATGGGAAGACAGCGGTTATAGTGCAATAGAAAAGACACATTACTCATTTCTCCAGGCCTTTGCGAAAGGATTTAATCATTTCAGGGGAAAATTCGGTGAACAGTTATCCGTTGACCTGGATTCCTTCCGGGAGTATGTAGCACAAGAGGAGAAATCATGTTTTGTTGAATGGATCGAAGTCTATTATGATTGCGAGCTGACAAGGGAAGGAATCACTCTTGTCGATACTCCAGGCGCTGATTCAATCAACGCACGCCATACCGGAGTTGCCTTTGATTATATCAAGAATTCTGATGCCATTCTTTTCGTCACCTATTATAATCACGCCTTTTCAAAAGCGGATCGGGAATTCCTGATTCAGCTTGGCAGGGTAAAGGACAGCTTTGAACTTGATAAAATGTTCTTCATCGTCAATGCAGTCGATTTGGCGAACTCAGTGGAAGAACAGGAGGCTGTTCTGGAATATGTTGAAGGGCAGCTTGTCCAGTACGGAATAAGGAACCCGCATCTATTCCCTGTATCCAGCTTAAAAGGGCTGAATGCAAAACTGCAGCCGGACAGTGGCGGTGACCAGCTCTTTAACTCATTTGAAAAAGCGTTTTATAGATTCATTGCCAATGACCTGATGAACATGGCTGTCGAGTCTGCTGAGGCTAAATGGCATCAGGCTGTGAGCATGATTGAAGAATTGATCCGTTCGGCAGAAGAAGATAAGGCAGCAAAAGCTGAGAAACGTCAAAACCTGCTATCTGAAAAAGAACGGTTGCTGGCTGTTCTGGCCCAGAAGAATCCCGCAATCCTTGAAGAGCGTTTGAAGCAGGAGGGGGACGAATTGACTTATTATATTCGCCAGCGTGTCTTCATTCGCTTTGGTGACTTCTTCAGGGAGGCGTTCAATCCTGCGCTTTTGAAGGATGATGGACGAAACTTGAAGAAAGCTCTGGAGTCGGCGTTGGATGATTTGATTGAAAGTATTGGATATGACCTGGCACAGGAAATGCGAGCAACTTCATTAAGGGTTGAAAACCATATTGCCCAGCTGCTCAAGGAATTCCAGCAAGCGCTTATAACTGAACTGTCAAAAATTAATTCTTCGGTATCCATTTCATTCACTGAAAATGGACCACTATCAGGAATTGAATTTGAGACAGCTTACCAGAGCATCGACCGTGCCATTTTCAAGAAAGCGCTAGGAATGTTCAAAAATCCGAAGTCGTTCTTTGAGAAAAATGAAAAAAGATATATGGCAGAGGAACTTGAACAGCTTTTACACGGACCTTCCGGGGAATATCTAGAGGAAGAGAATTCAAGATTGAAAGAACATTATATGCAAGAAATGAAGCGGGAGTTCGAAAAAGTACAAAATGACTTTTCAGAACAAATCCATGAGTATTTTGAAGGGATCACCTCTGCGCTTGAAGAGAATTTCTCAATAGAAGTGGTTAAACAAGCACTAATGAAAATTGAAAACAACTATAAGGGTTTATTGTAAGCATGAGCGGCAAAAGATTCCATGCATGTGCAACATGTGTTAATTTCCAGGCTGTAAAACAGGATGGGAAAATGAAGTATTATTGCAGCAGGCTAGGGTATGAGACTAAGAGCCACTATCAATTTGCCTGCTGGGATCCAAAAGAACATGTAAAGAAATTGATGGCTAAAACTAAAAGCTGAGGAGTGGTATCCTTGCAAAATTATGTAGACGCTGATTGGCTTAAGGAGCATCTTGACGAGAAGGATCTAAGAGTTGTGGATTGCCGGTTCAAGCTTGGAGATCCTGAAGAGGGCAGACAACAGTATGAACAAAGTCATATTCCTGGAGCAGTCTATTTCGATCTTGAAAAGGACTTGTCTGGCGCTGTCCGTGAGCACGGCGGCAGGCATCCGCTTCCTGATTTGAACCTGCTTAAAGATAAACTTCAGGCTGAAGGAATTAACAATGAAACAACAATCATTGCCTATGATGGCAAGGAAGGTGCTTTTGCATCCAGGTTATGGTGGATTCTGAAATACGTTGGTCATGAAAAGGTGTATATCCTGAACGGAGGCTTCGCTGGGTGGGAAAATAAAGGCTATCCAATTGATCGAACCAAACCCCAGTATGATAAAACAGCATATACCTTAACAGAGAAGAAAGATATGCTGGCCTCTTATGAAGAAGTAAAGGATATAGCACTCAATGGCTCAGGAAACGCGGTCCTGATCGATTCACGGGAAAGCAGACGCTATAAAGGGATTGAAGAGCCGATTGACAGAATTGCGGGCCATATTCCAACTGCCATCAATAAACCGTGGATGGAAGGCTTGGAAAATGGGTCTTTTAAGTCCAGGGAACAGCAAGAAAAGCGTTTTGCCGACCTTGACCGGAACCAGCCTGTCATCGTATATTGCGGATCAGGAGTGACAGCAACTCCTAATTATATTGCCCTGAAAGAAGCAGGATTCAAAAATGTCAAACTGTATGCTGGCAGTTATAGTGACTGGGTTTCATATAAAGAAAATCCTGTCTCCGGGGAAGAGTGAAACACGAAGAGTAAGTGATGTCGAAGGCCTCCACGGTCTGCTTCCGCAAAAAAATGGCGGTTGCGGGGCCGTGGAGTTTTTTAAAAATGCAATTTCCTGGTGTTTTCGTGATCGGAGGTTGATAGAGGCCCTCGTCTTTACATAGAACAATAGGCGTAATTTTCCGTGCGAAGTATGACCATGAGATATGTTATAATATAAAAGTTGTATATTAAATATCGCCAAGCGTTTAACATAAAGACTTATCAAAACAATATTTTAAGGAGGCCTAGCTTTGGATACTAATAAATCGTCACTAATGCTAGTTGACGGAATGGCTTTGTTGTTCAGGGCATTCTTCGCAACAGCTGTTTCCGGACAGTTCATGATCAATTCCAAAGGGGTGCCGACCAACGCAGTCCATGGTTTCGTCAAGCATTTCGCGACTGCTGTTGCTAAATTCAAGCCTACCCATACAGCGGTTTGCTGGGATATGGGCAGCAAAACATTCCGCACTGAAATGTTTGATAATTATAAAGCAAACAGACCTGATGCACCCTTAGAGCTACTGCCCCAATTCGATCTTGTCAAAGAAGTAGTGGAAGCACTTGATGTTCCGAATATCGGCATTCCAGGCTTTGAAGCAGATGACTGTATCGGCACGATTGCAAAGACTGCCAGGGAAGTGGATTCGATCACGATTTTGACCGGGGATAAGGATATCCTTCAGTTGATTGATGACCGGGTTTCAGTCATTCTGCTGCAAAAAGGTTATGGGAATTATCTGGTTCACAATCGAGATACTTTGTTTGCAGAAAAGGGAATTTGGCCTGAACAGATGATCGATTTGAAGGCATTTATGGGGGACCCAAGCGATAACTATCCCGGTGTCCGCGGTATTGGTGAGAAGACCGCCATTAAATTACTTCAGGAACACGGGAATGTGGAAGGTGTCATCGCTAACCTGCATCAATTGACGAAATCACAGCGTGCCAAAATCGAGGCGGACCTCGAGATGCTTCATCTAAGCAGGCAGCTTGCTGAAATCAAGTGCGATGTACCGGTTGAATGCAGGATGGACGATGCCCTATTTAGAATTGACAGGGATAAGCTTCTTTCCAAGTTTAATGAAGTAGAACTGCGAGGCTTGCACCGCCTTTTTGAAAACGATACAATGTACGCTTAATAAAACGGCTGGATTCTGCTCCAGCCGTTTTTATATTGCCAATTATTTTGTATTCTTCTTCTTGGCGGCATTCTCAAGCTTTGATTTCGGTTCTTCAGCAAATTCAGCATCCTGCCCGTAGCCCTGTGGATTAACTCCTGGTGCCTTTGTTCCTCTGTTTCCCTTTTTACTCATCGCAGTTGATCCCTCCAAAAAATTTTGTTTAAAACTTCATAGAAAAGTGAATTAACCTTAATAGGTTGTCTGCTTGAACAGCTTAATCCTTATTATGAACGGTCAAGAATAAAAGCAATCATTTTTCTTCAAAATAACATGGAGGTGACAGATATGAATAAAGGTGCAGTGATCGCGATATCAAGTATCGGCCTGGCTCAGGCTTTAAAAATACCGATTCATTATGCAAAAACGCAGGAATGGAAACCAGATTTGTTTTTGGCTACAGGAGGCATGCCCAGCTCACACTCAGCTGGTGTCTCATCCTTAACCACCTATGTTGCCCTTACAAGGGGAGTGCGTTCGATTGACTTCGCGCTTTCCCTAGTTTATGGCATGATAGTTATGTATGATGCCCAGGGGATCAGAAGGCAGACAGGAGAACTTACTTTAAAAGTGAATGACCTTGATGAATTGATTGATAAAATACATCAGGACGACCCAGTGGAGTTTGAGGAAAAGTCCCCGGATCCTTTGAAAGAAATGCTCGGGCATCAGCCGAAAGAAGTGCTTGGAGGCGCCCTTTTAGGTATGCTTATGGGATTTGCTGGTTATTATTTAACGAAAAAACGGTAGAAAAAGCTCGATTAATGCGGTAAAATTTTACTAGAAACGGCTTGAAGAGAGAGGATTGATTCAGTCAGTGCGGACAGTTGAAGATTATCTGCTTCATTTGAAGAGCAAGGGGTTCCTTTTTCGCGAAGATGCAATCGGCTTCATTTATTTCGGACAGCAATATACGAATTCCACCGATGAACTCGCGAATGCCGCCATTGAAATCACCCTGATGGCTCAAAAAGGTTTTGACGGGAGCTTTTATATTTCATTGCTTGAAACGTTCGCTTCTAATAAAATTGATTCCCGCAAAGCAGCATTGCAATTTGTCAAAAAAATCGAGCTTTTGGCCGTATGACGAAAAGCGGAAGCGCCTTGGCCAGCCCCGATAAGCTGCTCAGCGCTAACGCTTATCGCAATATACTTTAGAGAAAATTTAGCAAGAGGAGAAAACTGGCTATGCGCTGAACCCTGGCGATTCTCTAAGTGGAAATTATTCTAAGCTAGTTCCTAAAAAAGGCTGGTTCCAAAGCGTCATGCTTTGAAATCAGCCTCTTTTTTCGGGAATATTTTACGAACGAAGCTTTCGAATTTTCCTGATGGCAATTCAGCGAAGATCATTCCGGCAAAAATCAGCGCACAACCCGCCAATGCGCTATAGGTCAGGCGCTCATCTGCCCAAAAATAAGCGGTAATCGCTGCAAAAACAGGTTCCATTGCAAAGATCAGGGCAACTCGTGTAGCAGTCGTATGCTTCTGGAAATTCGTCTGGATGAAGAACGCAAGGGCGGTTGCAAGAATCGATGTAACCAATAAGGCTACCATCACATCCGCAGAAAAAATGACCTCTGGCTGAAAAACCCTTTGCCAGTCCTCGAAAAGGACAGAAGATACTGCTGAAAGAGCGGCAACAGTCGAAATCTGCACAGCTGTCAAAAGCAGTGTAGGATAACTGCTTGAAAACTTGCCGGTAAAAACGATATGGAGGGCGAAACCTGCAGCACAAATCAGCACAAAAGCATCCCCGATGTTAAGGCCCGACACATCTGACATCGTTAATAAATAGAGGCCGGTGGTGGCCGCTGAAACGCCTGCTATTGAGTTCATTCCAGGGCGCTGTTTCAAAATCCCAATCATCAGCAAGGGAACCAGTATGACGCTCAAGCCAGTGATAAAACCAGCCTTTGAAGAGGTAGTGTACAAAAGGCCAAGCGTCTGGAAGGCATAGCCTATGAACAGCCAAAAACCCAGCATGATCCCTGATAAAAGCAATCTCTTATCAACTTTCTGAAGTTGATGCCTTTCAAAGATCACTAGCCATAGTCCCAGCAGGATTGCGGCAATGCTAAATCGGACGGCATTAAACGCTAATGGCTCAAGGAAGGAGATGGCATTTTGTACGACGACAAAAGTTGCACCCCAGATAAGAGCAACAAATAATAAGCTTAAGTCTGCAAAAGTTGATGCTTTCATTTAGATATCGGTTCCTTTCGTATTGTTGTCTCTTATCGCTTTCCTGGCTAATTCATCAGCTGTTTTATTTTCGCTCGATGGAATCCATTTCATGAAGAACAGATCGAATTGCCCTGCAAGCATCAACGCTTTTTCAAGAAGTGGGGCGTAAAGTTTGTTTTTGACGAACTCCTTCTCGACCGCAGCATTGACCAGCTGTGAATCAGTCCTGAAGGAAACAACTTTAAAATCTTTTTCAATACAGATTTCCAATGCTTTTATAAATGCATGATATTCAGCTTCATGGTTTGACATGACGCCAAGAGGGATGGAATATCTAAAAACCTCCCCTTCCCCCTTAATAAAAATGCCAGCACCGCTTGGTCCCGGGTTGCCAGCACTTGCTCCATCGATATATACCTCGAACAAAAACGATCACTCCCGGTTGGTTTGTACAGATAATAGATAGTGTATCATAATAGGAGCGATTATTTATAAAAATATACAAATGCATTTTCTGCAGCAACAACTCTTTTTCATTGTAACGGTCATGGAAAATGGGTAAGATAACTAAAAATGGTGGAGACACAACTGATCGGAAAGTGGGGAGAAGTCTTGAAATATAAATTGGAATGGGAATATAAAACAAAAGGTCTGGCTCCTATCCTGTTCAGCTCTGATTATCTGGATGGAGAACATGCACTTCAGGCTGGTGAAGAACTCGAAAAATCGGGCAAAGCGTTGGAAATCTCCTTCACTGATGAAATTGGTACCTCCTGGTCAATCAAGGAAATGCGCAAACTTCTTGCAGAGGTGGAAGAAGAGCCTCATGACCTGACTGTTTATTTCGATGGAGGATTCGATAATGCCCATTATAAGGCCGGACTTGGCACAATCATTTATTACAAGCAGGGCAAAAAGAAATACAGGCTGCGCGCCAATGAAGTATTCGATGAGCTGGAAACGAACAATGAAGCAGAGTATGCAGCTCTTTATTTTGCGCTTTCTATCCTTGAGGAAATGGGCGTTAGGAACATGTCTTGTGAAATAAAAGGTGATTCCCAGGTGGTTTTGAAGCAGCTGGAGGGTGAGTGGCCTTGCTATGAAGAAACTCTCAACCGCTGGCTGGACCGGATCGAAAAGAAGATAAAGGACCTCGGATTGCACCCAAAATACAATCCGGTAGGAAGGAAAGAGAACAAAGAGGCTGACAAGCTGGCAACCCAAGCTTTGCAGGGGAAGATGATCAACAGCAAAATGCAAATAATATAGCCAGGAGGGAAACGATTGACTCGAAATGAAATCCTTGCTGAGGTAGAAACATTGCTCAATACATATTGCAATGGATGCTTCCTGAAAAAGCATAACCGGCAAGAACACGGAAAACGATCCGCACACCGGTTTTGCATAACAGAATGCACCGTCGGCGAGAAAATAAAAAAGTGCGGACAGAAATTATAATCATTGTGGTTTTAGTGGACATTTTAAGGTCATGAAGAAGGCGAAATGTCTAAGAAAATGGTTTTAATGGACATTTTGAGGTCATGAAGAAGGCGAAATGTCTAAGAAAGTGGGTTTAATGGACATTTTGAGGTCATGAAGAAGGCGAAATGTCTAAGAAAGAGGGTTTAATGGACATTTTGAGGTCATGAAAAATGCGAAATGCTAAGAAAGTGGTTTTAATGGACATTTTGAGGTCATGAAGAATGCAAAATGTCTAAGAAAGTGGGTTTAATGGACATTTTGAGGTCATGAAGAATGCAAAATGTCTAAGAAAGTGGTTTTAATGGACATTTTGAGGTCAAGAAGAAGGCGAAATGTCTAAGAAAGTGGTTTTAATGGACATTTTGAGGTCATGAAGAAGGCGAAATGTCTAAGAAAGAGGAATTAAAGGACATTTTGAGGTCATGAAGAAGGCGAAATGTCTAAGAAAGAGGAATTAAAGGACATTTCAGGGGCATGGAGAATGCGAAATGTCTATAATCAAATACAATCAAAAAGGCTGGCGTCTGGCGCCAGCCTTTAACTTTTGGAATTATAGTTTCACTACGTTAGCTGCTTGTGGTCCGCGGTTTCCATCGACGATTTCGAAAGATACTTCCTGGCCTTCTTCTAATGACTTGTAGCCATCACCCTGGATCGCTGAGAAGTGTACGAATACATCGTCTCCACCTTCTACTTCAATAAAGCCGAAACCTTTTTCATTGTTAAACCATTTAACTTTACCGTTTTGCATGTTAAACTTTCCTCCCATGTCTTTCGCGACACAATGTCTGCGTCAAGTTGAATATTATCATCTAATTGGATACACCTGCATTCTCTGACATGGCAAATATATTCTATTAAATGATGTCTTAAATATACAATATTGGGATAGTCCTAGTCAAGATTGTAAGCGCTATTATACTGAAAATAATCTTAAAATTTAGTTAATTAAAAATCAGCCTCCAGGTTCCTATTTCCGGAAAAATTTGTTATTATTTTCTTATTAAAGTATTCCTTTTGAACTGCAAAAGTTTTAAGAACAGCAATCAACTAAAAAACAAGTCTATTATTAGCTTAGAGGAGGGTACTATGATGAAGACCACTCCATCAGCGTTCACGTCCTTATCTGATTATCAAATTGAGACATTATTGGATTCAATCAGGAACGGAAAGCCCGTTCAGGACCCTACATCACAGAATGCGGTAAATACTAAAATCGATGATATTTCAAGGAAACTTGACGCAGCTTCCATACAAATGGAAGAGATATTCGATGTAGTTGCGAAAACAGGCGTTGTACCTGTTTCCGAAATCAAGAATGAAATCATGCCAGCGATCAGACAGGCAGCAGAAATACCTCATATCTACCATCTTTTTTATGAACTTAAGTCAAAAGATGAGTATACTTACAGGCATACAGTTTGTGTCGGTATCATTTCAACATTGCTTGGAAAATGGCTGAATCTGAATCAGTCCGATTTGAATGATCTTTCTCTGGGAGCTACCCTTCATGATATCGGAAAGGCCAGGATACCGGCTGACATTCTCAATAAGCCAGGAAGGCTGACACTTGAAGAGTACGCCGAAATGAAACGGCATACTGTGTATGGATACAGATTGCTGAAGGATATACCCGAGTTGAATGACAGGGTTGCCCTCATCGCACTCCAGCATCACGAACGGGAGGATGGTGGCGGCTATCCGTTCAGTCTGCCCAGCGATAAAATCGACGAGTTTGCCAAAATTGTGGCGATTGCTGATGTCTATCATGCCATGTCGTCTTCGAGGGTTTACCATCAGGCAGAACCATTCCATATAGTCATTTCCCAGATGCAAAATGATGTTTTCGGCAAATTCGACCCGAAAATCATGCTGGTTTTTTTATACAGGATCATGGACAGCCTTGTCGGGAAACGCGTTCTTTTAAGCAATGGTGAAGAAGGGACAATCCTTATGGTCGATAAATTTGAACCATTGAGGGCTCTGATCAAGACCGATGATACTCTGATAGATTTGCGTCTCAACCGCGGTTT
Organism: Mesobacillus sp. MER 48; assembly: GCF_023714225.1. NCBI lineage: Bacteria > Bacillati > Bacillota > Bacilli > Caryophanales > Bacillaceae > Mesobacillus > Mesobacillus sp. MER 48. Next base: position 598,156 of record NZ_JAMAUR010000001.1, on the reverse strand, counting down.
GAGAATTTCACGGGTCTTAAATGATTCAATCGTAGGGGTATAAAATATACCTGCCAATCATATCTTTTAATAGTCAAATATGATGAATAAAAGGGTGAGGGCATGTATCGCTTTTCGATTGGTGATGAGGACTGGATTATCATTTTTTCTCCGCATCTTTCCCTTGAACAAAAAGAAAAGGAAGAAATCATTCGTTCCATCGCCATCATGGGTCCGCAATGGGCTGCTTTCAGCCACGGCGAGTCATTCGTGATTTTCCAGGAGCTAGTCGGTGCGATCGTAGTCAGGATTGAAAAAGTTCCTTCATTGATTTTGACTGTTTCAGCAGTTGTTCATAGGGATCGCTGGTACATCAATGATAATAATAAAGTCGAGCCGTTCGATATTGAAAATTTTTAGAAGGCAGCTGAGCAATCAGCTGCCTGTTTATGTGTTTTAGATGCTGAGATAAAAGTCCTTTACGCTCTTGTCGAAAAAAAGATAAAATAGAATTTAGGTTTACACTACGCTCTTATAAAAGCTTTTCAGGAGGAAATTATGAAGTTGATCGTTGCGGAAAAGCCTGACCAGGGCAGAACGCTGGCCTCCGTTTTTAAAATGAAGAAGAAAGATGGATACATTGAGATCCTTCCAAATGAAATTTTTCCCGATGGTGCTTATGTATCCTGGGCAATTGGCCATCTAACGGAATTATCCGCGCCAGAACAGTACAACCCAACCTGGAAAAAGTGGTCCCTGAATACATTGCCGATCATTCCAGACCAATTCCAGTATGAAGTAGTAAAATCAAAAGCAAAGCAATTCAATATTATAAAAAGATTGGTTTCGGACCCCCAGGTAACTGAAATCATCCATGCAGGTGATGCTGGGCGGGAAGGGGAGCTGATCATCCGGAATATCCTTCGCCTTGCAAATTGCACGAAACCGATGAAACGGCTGTGGATTTCCTCCCTCACCCCAAAAGCGATAAAAGAAGGTTTTCAGAAATTATTAAGTGAATCAGATACAAAGAATTTGTATTTTGAAGCTTATACCCGAGCTTGTGCTGACTGGGTTGTCGGCATGAATGCATCCAGACTTTACACTCTTTTATTGCAGAAGAAGGGGTATTCAGATGTATTTTCCGTTGGAAGAGTCCAGACGCCCACACTTGCTCTCATTGTAAAACGTGAGCTGGAGATCGAAAACTTCGTCTCAGAACCATTCTGGGAGGTAATCGGGAAATTTAATATCAATGGCAAAAAATACACGGGCAAATGGGAAAAAGATGGTGACTCAAGGATCAAAACAAAAGAAATGGCTGAAAAAATTGCTGAATTCTGCAACGGCAAAGCTGCGGAAGCAGCAGAAGTCAATTCAGAGAAAAAAGAATTCCTGCCGCCATTATTATACAATCTTTCAGCGATTCAGGCTGAAGCAAACCGGCGCTTCAAGATGTCGCCGAAAAAGACGCTCGACATTTTACAAGGGCTCTATCAACGGGGAATCGTCTCTTATCCCCGTTCGGATTCAAGGTATGTGACTCCAGGCGAAGCGGAAGGGTTTCCGGCAATCCTGAATAAACTCAAGGCGATTCCTGATTATGGACCGTTATTTCCGTTGCCAGTGGAATCCATTGAAAATAATAAACGATATGTAAATGAAAAAAAGGTGACAGACCACTATGCGATCATCCCCACCGAACAAGTTCCCAACTTGGGCAGGCTTTCGGGAGATGAGCTTAAACTATATGATTTGCTCGTGCGGACGCTGATCGCCGCCCACTATGGACCTTATATAGCGGAGTATACGACCATTAAGACCGTCGTGGATGGCAGGGCTGAATTTATCTCGAAGGGGAAAGTCCAGCTTGAGGAAGGCTGGAAGAAGGTGCTTCCGCAAAAAGACGCAGACAAAGAACCAGAGCTGCCTGCTGTTCAGCAGGGTGAAACGGGAATTGTCGTGAAAACTGAAGTGAAAGAAAGCAAAACACAGCCGCCAAAGAGACTGACTGAAGGACAGTTGATCACTTTAATGAAAACGGCCGGCAAGCATATTGAAGACAAGCAACTGGAAAAAGTCCTGATGAAGGCAGAAGGGCTTGGAACTGAAGCTACGAGAGCAGGAATCATTACCATGCTTAAGGACCGGGCCTATATCGAGGTCCGTAAAAATCTTGTATATGCCACAGCCAAAGCAAAAATACTCGTCGCCGCAGTTGGCGGACAAGTCCTTGCTTCACCGGAAATGACAGCTAAATGGGAACAGCGGCTGCACCAGATAGGCGAAGGGGAGGCATCGCCCAAACAGTTTATCGAGCAAACCTCAAAAATGATCAAGCACCTGGTTACGGAAACAACCGAAGGTTCAGCAAGCTGGACATTTTCCGAGGAACTCACCAACGCCTTTGTGCCCGGAAAAAAAAGCGGGAAGGCAAGGCGCGGAACGAATCTGGGGAAATGTAAGAAATGCGATGGCATGGTTGTGGACAAGGGGACGTTTTATGGTTGCTCCAACTACCAAAAAACAAAATGTAATTTCACCCTATCCAAACAGATCCTTGGAAAGACAGTGACCCAAAAAAATATAAAGAAGCTGCTGGCTGAAGGAAGCACAGATGTAATCGAAGGCTTCCAGAGCAAAGATCGAAATTTCAACGCAAAGCTTTACTGGGATACGGCCGAAAACAAACTGAAATTCGATCTGGCTCCACAGCCTGTCAATCAAGGGGAGTAGCGCCTTGTCACCCTTGTCCTTCTATAGTAAACTTTAATATGGCTATTGTATAAGCATTGGAGGTCATGGGATGCCAACACCTAGTATGGAAGATTATATTGAACAAATTTTTATTTTAATAGAACAAAAAGGTTATGCCCGGGTAGTAGATATCGCAGAGGCATTATCGGTCCATCCCTCCTCAGTAACAAAAATGGTCCAAAAACTTGATAAAGACCAGTTCCTGGTTTATGAAAAATATCGCGGGCTTGTGCTGACTCCTAAAGGATACAAAACTGGCAAAAGGCTGGTTTACCGCCATGAATTACTTGAGCAATTATTACAGGTAATCGGTGTAAAGGAAGAAAACATCTATAATGATGTCGAGGGCATTGAACATCATTTAAGCTGGGATGCAATCGACAGGATCGGTGACCTTGTCCAGTTTTTCGAAGAAGACAAATCCAGGGTCCAGGAATTAAGGGCGATCCAAAAACAAAACGATGACCAATAAAATAAACACCTGGCACTGCTGTCAGGTGTTTTTTGTCTTCAGTATATATCTGGATAAGTTTGAAAGTCGGAACCGTCTGCTGAAATTAATGAGGAAATCCCATTGGTTTCCTCATTTATGTTCACCCCGGAAATATTCCCGGCATACGCTTCCAACAAGGCTTTGCGATAAGAGATGATCCTCCCGCTTGAGGTCTGGAAGCTGATGATTTCACCAGCATTGTTTTTATGTACTGCGACTAACTGTTCTTGTTCCAATCCAATCTCTCCTTTCATCCACCTAGTCTTGCACTTTTCCTCGAAAAATAAACTTAACAGGAATTCTGCTTTTCTTGACGAATTAACTATTATTAGAAGAAATAGGCGGGTGAGCTTTTGAATACATCAGATTGGAAGAAGGAATCGGAAAAACTGTGGGACAGCATGGCAACATCATGGAATTCAAGAAGCAAGGGGATGTGGGAGGACGGAAGCCGTAAGGATATCGTTCCCTTCATCAAAAAATTTGTCTTACCAGGTGCGGCGATTTGTGACTTAGGATGTGGGGATGGTGTCGGCACAAGGAAGCTGGCGGAAGCAGGATTTGTGGTCACGGGAATGGATGTTTCCGGGGAAATGCTTGATAAAGCCAGGCAAAATTCAAGTGATTGTGATTTTATGAAGGGTAATTTAACTGATTGCGGAATAGAGGATAATACCTTTGAAGCAGTGATGGCAATCAACTCGATTGAGTGGACGGAAAGCCCGTTTGAATCTTTGAAGGAAGTTGCAAGGGTATTAAAGCCTGATGGATTTGCTTGCATTGCCATCCTTGGACCAACAGCTGCCCCGAGAAGGAACAGTTTCCGGAGACTGTACGGAGAAGAAGTGTTCTGCAATACAATCATGCCCTGGGAGTTGGAAAAACTGGCAGGGGAGATTGGATGGAAAAAGGTTGGGGAATATGGTGTCTACAAAAAAGCGGCCGAACAGCTTTCCCTGGGGTCCCTTCCGTTGGAGCTTCAGCAATCACTTTCTTTTATGTGGGTTTTCATGTTCCAGGTTCCTAAGCCAGTTTAGAGCACAAAGAAAGGCACCGAGATTTGTCGGTGCTTTTTTAATTCCATTCAAAAGGAGTCTCCTGGTACACATAATAATTGAGCCAGTTTGAAAAAAACAAATGTGCGTGAGACTTCCAGCGATTGGCCGGTTTCTTTTCAGGATTGTTATCTGGAAAGTAATGCTCAGGAACCTGGATATCAATTCCCCTGTCCCTGTCTCGTGCATATTCCTCTGCTAGAGTTGCAGCTTCATATTCAAGATGGCCAGTAATCATGATTCTGGCCCCATCCATGCTTGAAATGATCAATGGTCCTGCTTCATCCGAAACCGCAAGAATTTTTAAATCCGGATGGTTTTCAAGTTCATTAATAGATAATTCGGTGTTACGTGAATGGGGTGCAAAAAATTCATCGTCAAACCCTCTTAACAACTTTTCCGTTTCATCCAGGACTACATGATTGAAGATTCCTGAGCATTTTCGCGGAAGGACGTATTTGCCAATACCATAGTGATGATAGATGGCAGCCTGCGCTCCCCAGCAGATATGCAAAGTCGATGTCACGTTTTCCTTTGTCCAATCAAGGATTTCCCTCAACTCATTCCAATATTCCACTTCCTCAAATTCCATAAGTTCGATTGGCGCACCAGTAATAATCATCCCATCATATCTCTTTTCTTTTACCTGGCTGAAGGTTTGGTAAAACTCGTCTAGATGATATCGGGATGTGGTTTTGGAGTCATATGTAGCTGTTTTCAAAAAAGTGATGTTGACCTGGAGCGGAGTGTTTCCGAGCAGTCGAAGCAACTGTCTCTCAGTCTTTTCTTTCTCAGGCATAAGATTCAGGATCAAAATATTTAATGGGCGGATATCCTGCCTTGAAGCGCGAGTGTCATCCATGATGAAAATGTTTTCTTTTTCCAATATTTCTTTCGCTGGCAAATGCAGCGGGATTTTGATTGGCATAACATAACCTCCCTTTTAACAAACTAAAGTCAGTAATTTTTATTATAGTCTGAATTCTTTCATGGAGCAATTGGCTAAAGAGGAAATTTTATGACAAATAAATATTTTTTACCTGATAGTAATTTTCTGATGGTAGAATATAAGATGGTAAGCACATAGATAATATCTGGGGGGTTTGGGAATGGAAACGAATGTTCAGGTTAAGTCAGATATTGAAATTGCTCGTGAAAGCCAAATGAAGCCGATCGTTGATATTGCTGCAAGCATAGGACTTGCTGCCGATGATATCGAGATGTTCGGCAAGTATAAAGCAAAGCTGTCATCAGAAGCTTTGGCGAAACTGAAAACAAAGGAAAGCGGCAAGGTTGTACTTGTCACTGCGATTAATCCGACTCCTGCTGGGGAAGGGAAATCGACTGTGACGGTCGGACTCGCTGATGCTTTAAATAAGCTGGGACAAAAGACAATGATTGCCATGCGTGAACCATCACTCGGACCCACGATGGGGATCAAGGGCGGTGCAACAGGGGGCGGCTATGCACAAGTGCTTCCAATGGAAGACATCAATCTTCACTTCACAGGCGACCTGCACGCCATAACCACAGCCAACAATGCTCTGGCTGCTTTAATCGATAATCATCTTCAACAGGGAAATAACCTGAATATTGACCAGCGCAGAATCGTCTGGAAGCGGGCACTTGATTTGAATGACCGTGCATTAAGGAAGGTTATCATCGGACTTGGCGGGCCGCTTCAGGGTGTACCTCGTGAAGATGGGTTCGATATCACGGTTGCTTCTGAAATCATGGCGGTTTTATGTCTTGCAAGCGACTTAAAGGACTTAAAGACGCGCCTATCCAATATGGTTGTTGCCTATAACTTTGACAAACAGCCTGTTACAGTAGGCGATCTTGGAGTAGAAGGTGCACTCACACTTTTACTGAAAGAAGCCGTTAAACCAAATCTTGTCCAGACGATTGAACATACTCCTGCATTGATCCATGGAGGTCCTTTTGCGAATATTGCCCATGGCTGCAATAGTGTCATCGCAACTGAAGCGGCATCCAGGCTGGCGGATTTTGTTGTGACCGAAGCGGGATTCGGGGCAGACCTTGGGGCAGAAAAGTTCCTGAACATCAAAGCAAGAACATCTGGAATCGACCCAGCAGCAGTTGTCATCGTGGCAACCATCCGTGCGCTGAAAATGCACGGGGGCATGAAGAAAACCGAGTTGGTTAACGAGAACGTCCAGGCATTAAAGGACGGTTTCACAAACTTGAAAAAGCATGTTGAAACGATTGCCAGCTTCGGATTGCCGTATGTTGTTGCAATCAATCGATTCATTACCGATACAGAGCTTGAAACGAATACACTGAAAGAAATGTGTGAGAATGCAGGCATACCAGTTGCGCTGACAGAAGTATGGGAAAAGGGCGGTGCTGGTGGAATTGAGCTGGCTGAGACTTTGCTCGATGTGATTGAAAAAAGTGAAAATTCCTTTGCCCATCTATATGACCTATCCGATACACTAGAGGATAAAATCAAGAAGATTGCCACTCAGGTATATGGTGCAGATGGAGTCGAGTTCTCAACAAAGGCTAAGAAACAGCTCCTGGATTTTGAAGGATTTGGCTGGGGTGTTCTGCCAGTCTGTATGGCTAAAACACAATACTCTTTATCAGATGATCCTCTAAAACTTGGCCGTCCGTCAGGGTTTACCATTACAGTCAGAGAATTGAAGCCATCGGTAGGAGCGGGATTCATCGTCGCCCTGACAGGTGAAGTCATGACGATGCCTGGACTTCCTAAAATGCCGGCTGCGCTGAATATGGACGTTGATGAAGATGGGAATGCAGTTGGCCTATTTTAGTCTAAATCGTCTCGAAATCTAAGTGCCAGCCTTCCATATGGGAGGCTGGTTCCTTAATATTGGATTTGAAATTTAAAGGAAGTGAACTGTTTTGTTTGATCCGACAGCTTTTGAAAACATAAAAGTCGTAATAGAAGGCGAAATATATGACAGGGATTTGAGCGGGGAAATCAAAGTAGTTGATCGGAATGACTGGATCAATTCAGCCAAGCTATCGAGAAAATACGAAATTTGCTTCACTGTTAGTGGATACAATGAAAAAGAAATTGCGGCGACCTTGACTTTAGAGGCTGGTTTAGAGAATCTTTCCGCTGAATTATTAGGAAGCGGAGGCGCTAATCCCCTTGCAGGATGCATAGTCGACATTTCATTCTCATTGCTGCTGAGAAAAGAAGTTCAGGTTTATCAATCCATACAGGAAGAACTGGAAGATATCTGGGGAAAGGAAAGGGAAATCGTCCAATCCTTACAGGTTTCTCCGCTGGCAGAAAGTGAATGGATCAAAAATAATGCCAGGGTTTCATTTAACCGCCTCGTTTATGAGGAGCAGATTGATGATTTAACAGAAATGATCGATTATATGATTGACTCGTTGAATAAACTAAAAAAATTATTGGCTGAATAATAATTCCTGCTTTAATAGGCAGGAATTTCTATGTTGTTTTCAGAATAATCTATTATCAGAATGTTTTTAAACATTAATCTGCAGAAAACTATCTATGTTTAATATAAACTTTGGACATGTATAGCTGTCCGGGGAGAAAACAGGTTTTAAATGGGGGGAGATTGTTTGAAGAAAATAGCTTGGGTAACGGATAGTACTGCTTATCTGGATGAGGAATTGAAAAACAATCCCGATGTCTACCAGGTGCCAATGACAATTGTTTTGGATGATGTTGAATACCTGGATGGCAAGGACTTAACGGCAGAAGAATTATATGAAAAGTTAAAAGAGGTGAAGACGCCGCCTAAAACTTCACAACCGCCTGTAGGTGTCTTTATGGAGTTGTATGAAAAACTTGAAAAAGAATATGACCTTGTTTTCGCGGTTTTGATTTCCTCAAAATTGAGCGGAACAGTCGCTTCAAGTGTACAGGCGGCACAAGCTGTGAACATACCGGTCATCACTTTTGACTCGAAAATCCTCACTTATCCGCTGACATCACTTTTGAAAAAGGGGATTTATCTTGCTGAGCAAGGTGCCACCGTTGAGGAGATAAAGGAAAAACTTGAAATCATCCGTGATTCAAATGAAACCTATGTGATGATTGGGAATCTGGAACAGCTTCATCGCAGCGGAAGAATGTCGGGGGTGCAATTTTACCTCGGAAGTATGCTCAGCATAAAACCAATCATCAGCATTGAAGATGGCGGATTGAATACCAAGGAAAAGGTGCGAAGCGACAAGAAGGCCCGCGACATAATATTCGAGTATCTAAAGGTATCTCAAGAAAAATACGGAGTAGAAGAGGTATACATCCTCTATGGACTTCACAAAGAAGCTGCTGATGAATGGCAAAGCCAGCTTGAAGGAATATTCCCGGGTATTCAATTCCTCAGCTGCCCGATTGGAGCAGTCATCGGCGTCCATGCCGGTGAACATACCATCGGAATCAGCTGGAATAACGCAAAAGTCTAAGTGCCGATTTGGCACTTTTTCTTTTGTCTTTGGGAATAATAAGCTGAGATTAATAGACATTTCAACGCCGGGAAGAGATCAAAATGTCCAAGAAACCGATTTTTATAGACATTTAAACGCTGAGAAGAGGTCAAAATGCCCAAGAAACAAGTTTTAATAGACATTTCAACGTTGAGAAGAGATCAAAATGTCCAAGAAACCGGTTTTAATAGACATTTCAACGCCGGGAAAAGGTCAAAATGTCCAAGAACCGGGTTTTAATAGACATTTCAACGCCGGGAAGAGGTCAAAATGTCCAAGAACCGGGTTTAAATAGACATTTCAACGCGGGGAAGAGGTCAAAAAGTCCAAGAAACCGGTTTTAATAGACATTTCAATACGCGGAAAAAATCAAAATGTCTATAAGATGTAGATAAAGCCCTACTGTCCAATTCTGTACTTATACTCCCATCACCATCCGATTTATATGGTAAAATGAGTTCGGTAGGAAAGTAGGTGCTGAATATGAAAGAGTTAATAAAAATCACAGAGGAATTTGTGAAAAAGGAACTGGGCAGTGATTCTTCCGGACATGATTGGCATCATATTGACCGGGTGAGGAAAAATGCACAGCTGATTTGGGACAAGGAAAAGCAGGGCGACTGGTTCATAATCGAAATGGCTGCCTTGCTTCATGATATACCGGATGATAAATTGAATGAATCGGAAGCAGCTGGACGGGCGAAGCTTGATTCGTTTTTGCAAAGTATAGAATTAGATGGTGACACTGCTTCGAGGATTAAGAGCTGTATCGAAACGGTTTCTTTTAAAGGCGGCAGGGTGCTTGAACTCGACAGTATTGAAGCAGAGATCGTCCAGGATGCAGACCGCCTTGATGCCCTTGGTGCTATCGGGATTGCGAGGACTTTTGCGTTTGGAGGCAAGAAAGGCCATCCAATCTATGAACCCAGCCTTGGTGTCAGAGGAGAGATGACTCTTGAGGAATACCGGAATGGCAGCAGTTCTTCGGTCAATCACTTCTACGAAAAGCTTTTGAAGCTGAAAGATAAAATGAATACACCCCAAGCAAAACAACTAGCTGAGGAAAGGCACCGTTTTATGGAAGCTTTCCTTGAACAATTTTATAGTGAATGGAATGGTAAGGCATGAAAATGATCACGATTGAAGACGTGACAAAGACATACGGGGAAAAAGAACTGTTCAAAGGCATTACATTTACGATAGGCGAGCGTGAACGGGTCGGATTAATCGGAGTGAACGGCACTGGAAAATCTTCTTTGCTGAGAATAGTGGCGGGGATTGACCAGCCGGACTCTGGAGAGTTGATTTTTGCAAAAGATTATAAAATCTCGTTTTTATCCCAGCAGCCTGAAATGGAACCAGAGAAAACCGTCCTTGATCAGGTGTTCAGCGGAGAGGCTCCTATCCTGAAGCTGATGCGGGATTATGAATTGGTTCTCTCTGAGTTAGGCCAAAAACCAGATGATGCAGGAGTTCAGGAAAGATTTTACGAGTTGCAGCGGAGAATGGACAGTTCTGATGGCTGGGATGCGAATACGGCGGCAAAGTCGATTCTGATGCAGCTTGGGATCTCAGACTTCACACGAACAATGGGTGAGCTATCCGGCGGTCAGAAAAAACGTGTCTCACTCGCACAGGTGCTGATTGAATCTCCTGATTTGCTGATCCTGGATGAGCCTACCAACCATCTTGACTATGAAACAGTCAAGTGGCTGGAAGACTATCTTTCCCGATATTCCGGATCACTTTTACTCGTTACCCATGACCGGTATTTTCTTGACAGAGTGACGAACAGGATTTTTGAGCTGGACGGGGGAAGCCTATACAGCTATAAAGGAAACTATGCGAGTTTCCTTGAAGCAAAGGCAATCCGCGAAGAAAATGAAGCCGCGACACTAGAGAAGAAGAAGAATTTATTCAGACAGGAACTGGAATGGATCAGGAGAGGGGCAAAGGCCAGGACAACGAAGCAGAAGGCAAGGATCCAGCGTTTTGATAAACTGGATGAAGAAGTGTCGAATGTTAAGTCCACTGAAAAACTGGACATCTCCTTAAGTGGCAGCCGTCTGGGCAAGCAGGTGCTTGAACTGAAGGATGCAACCAAGAAATATGAGAACAAAATCATCCTGGATGATTTCAATCTTCTCGTGAAGCCGGGTGACAGGCTGGGAATCATCGGCCGAAATGGAACAGGGAAATCCACTTTACTGAATATCCTGTCGGGAAGAATAGAACTTGATTCTGGTGAAATCATCACGGGCCAGACAGTTAAAATTGCTTATTATACACAGGAAAATGAAGACATGGATGAGAATAAACGGGTAATTGAATACCTGAAGGAAACAGCAGAAATTGTCCATACAACCGATGGAAAAACGATTTCGGCTGCGCAAATGCTTGAACGATTCCTGTTTCCGCCATATGCACATGGAACTCCGATCAGAAAGCTTTCAGGAGGAGAGAAGCGCAGGCTCTATCTGTTGAAGCTGTTGATGGAGGAACCGAATGTCCTCCTGCTCGATGAGCCAACTAATGATCTGGATACACAGACTTTGACTGTATTGGAGGATTATCTGGAGGAGTTCCCTGGTGTTGTAATTACCGTGTCCCATGACCGCTATTTCCTTGATAAAGTCGTTGACCTGCTGCTTGTATTAGAAGGTGATGGCCAGACAGACCTTTATTACGGCAATTATACCGATTACCTGGAAAAACGCCCGAAACCTGATTCGGTTTCTTCCCAGCCGAAGAAAGAAAAGGCGGAGCAGCCTGAAAAAACGAAGAAAAAGAAACTAAGTTTCAAAGAGCAAAAGGAATGGGCAGAAATTGATGATAAGATTGCAGGTACTGAAGCCCGACTCGAAGAAGTACAGGGAGAAATGGCCAATATCGGAAGCGATTTCGAAAAAGGCCAGGCCTTGATGAAAGAAGAAGAAGAGTTGAATGAACAGCTAGAGTATTTAATTGAAAGATGGAGCTACTTATCTGAGCTCGCTGACGAATAAGGCCTGGATTCCAGGCCTTGTTTAATGTCTCCCAAATGCGATTGTTCATTTGTTATGTTAAAATGGCTTCATTCCTGAATAATATAAAGGAGTGGGAATGTGAAAATTTTATCGATTGAACCAACACCAAGCCCGAATACGATGAAAATCAATCTAGACGAAGAACTTCCTATGGGCAAGAGCAATAATTATAAAAAAGACTCGGCGGCTGGGGCACCGGAAGTCGTGTTGAACATATTGGATATTGAAGGGGTAAAAGGGGTCTACCATGTGGCAGACTTCCTGGCAGTCGAAAGGAATGCCAAATTTGACTGGAAGGTCATTCTTCCTGAAGTGAGGAAAGCTTTCGGCGAAGAGGCAGAAGAATCCGGGGATAGTTCACTTGAAATCAATGAACATTTTGGAGAAATCAAAGTGCTGGTCCAAATGTATAAAGGAATCCCAATGCAAGTGAAGCTAACGGATGGAACAGAAGAGAAGCGATTCGGACTTCCGGAATTATTTGTGAAAAAAATAGGAGAGGTACAGACTCCTGAGGATAACGTGGTCATGGTCCGTAGGTGGAAAGAACTTGGTGTCCGTTATGGCGAATTTGAGCACGTTGGAAATGAGGTTGTCGAAGAGCTTTTGGCAGCTTATCCTCCGGAAAGGCTGGAGGATTTGGTCAGATTAGCGCAAAATCCAGGACAGGAAGCCCAGTTGAAAGCGGCAAAAAAGAGGATCAGGCTAACGGAGGCAGATTTGGACAATCCTGATTGGCGCATCAGATATCAGTTCCTTGAACAAATGGACGACCCGACAATAGATGACCTGCCTGTACTCGAAAAAGCGTTACAGGATGAGAAAGCATCCATACGCCGCCTGGCAACAGTGTATGTAGGAATGATTGAGGATAAAAAAGCACTGCCTTTATTGTATAATGCCCTGCAGGATAAAACTGTTACGGTTCGCAGGACAGCAGGAGATTGCTTATCGGATCTTGGGTTCCCGGAAGCGATGGACACAATGATGGAAGCTCTTAAAGATCAAAGCAAGCTTGTCCGTTGGCGTGCAGCCATGTTCCTGTATGAAGTTGGGGATGAGAGAGCCTTGCCTGCGCTAAAGCAAGCTGAAGATGATTCCGAATTTGAAGTAAGCATGCAGGTGAAATTGGCTATTGCCCGGATTGAACATGGCGAAGAAGCAAAAGGGTCAGTATGGAAACAGATGACAGAATCAAGAAAACAATAATTTATAATAGACACACAGGAATACTGCAATATTTCCTGTGTGTTTTCTTTTATTCAAATGAATCCGCTTACAAATATTTAATAATTAAAATATTTAGATTATTATTGCAATTGGACGAGAAAAGAGGTAAGGTAATGAATAAAAAATCGGGAGGGACAATCAATGGGAAAAGATTTAAGAATTAAAAGCCATGTATTCAGTGATGATGCCAGGAAGGCACCAAACAGAGCGATGCTGCGTGCAGTTGGCTTCAATGATGAAGATTTTAAAAAGCCAATGATTGGGATTGCAAGTACCTGGAGCGAGGTAACTCCGTGTAATATACATATCGATAAGCTGGCCGTTAAAGCCAAAGAAGGTGCGAGAGCAGCAGGTGGTGCTCCCCTTATTTTCAATACGATCACGGTATCCGATGGAATCTCGATGGGAACAGAAGGGATGCGGTATTCCCTCCCAAGCCGTGATTTGATAGCTGATTCTATCGAAACTGTAGTCCAGGGGGAAAGCCTTGATGGTTTTGTTGCAATCGGCGGCTGTGATAAAAATATGCCAGGCTGCATGATGGCGATCGCCAGGATGGATCTTCCTTCTGTTTTTGTTTATGGAGGGACAATCAAGCCTGGGAAGCTTGATGGCAAGGACATTGATATAGTGTCTGCGTTCGAAGGAGTTGGCCAATACAATAAAGGTGCAATCGGGGATCGACAGCTGCATAAAATTGAGTGTCATGCTTGTCCAGGTTCAGGTTCGTGCGGTGGTATGTACACAGCCAATACAATGGCCAGTGCGATTGAGGCTCTAGGGATGAGCCTGCCGGGAAGTTCATCCCATCCGGCAGAAACGGATGAGAAGCGGGATGATTGCTATAAGGCCGGTGAAGTAGTTTATCAGATGCTTGAAAAGGATATCCGTCCAAGGCAAATTTTAACGAAAGAAGCCTTTGAGAATGCGATTACCGTGGTAATGGCACTTGGCGGGTCCACAAATGCGGTACTCCATTTGATGGCAATCGCCAATGCGGCTGAAGTTGACCTTACCCTTGAAGATTTTAATAGAATTCAGGAAAAAGTCCCTCACCTTGCGGACCTGAAACCGAGCGGGCAATACGTCATGCAGGACCTTTTTGAAGCAGGAGGAGTCCCTGCTGTCATGAAGATGCTTTTGAAAGAAGGAATGTTTCATGGAGATTGTCTCACGGTCACTGGCAAAACAATCGCAGAGAACCTTCAGGACTTTCCGGACTTGAATCCAGGCCAAAAAGTAATCCGGCCGGTTGATCAGCCTTTCAGGGAAAATGGGCCGCTTGTGGTCATTAAAGGGAATCTTGCCCCATCCGGAGCAGTAGCAAAGGTTTCTGGCCTGAAAGTGAAGAGTATGACTGGTCCAGCAAAAGTTTTTGACGATGAAGAATCAGCATCAAAGGCAGTAATGTCCGATGAAATCGTTGCCGGGGATGTATTAGTCATTCGATATGAGGGGCCAAAAGGCGGACCGGGCATGCCGGAGATGCTGTCATTATCAGCCATCCTTGTCGGGAAAGGCCTGGGAGAAAGTGTGGCACTGCTTACGGACGGAAGGTTTTCCGGGGGCAGCCACGGTCTTGTCATTGGCCATATAGCTCCTGAAGCCCAGGTTGGCGGACCGATTGCATTGATACAAAATGGGGATATGATCACGATTGATAGTGAACAAAAGGTGTTATCTGTGGCACTGAGTGAGGAAGAGCTCGCTGCCCGAAAGCTGAATTGGACTCCGCCGGCACTGCCATCCAGAGGGACTTTGGCTAAATATGCACGACTTGTTTCCTGTTCTTCCAGAGGAGCTGTAACGGACCTGTTTGAAGGAGAAAAAGTACAGGAACCTGTTCATTCCTAAATCGAGACGTTCTTTTATTGCGTTGGGCCCAAATTATATAGTATGCTAACACTGCAAACCAATGTTTGGGAGGGATTATTTATGTCAATGGCATATGAAGAATATATGAAGCAAATGGTTAAGCCGATGCGTGAAGAACTGACTCGCGCAGGTTTCAAAGAATTGCTTACTGCAGATGAAGTAGAAGATTTCATGGAAAATGCGGAAGGTACCACTTTGGTCGTTGTTAATTCTGTATGTGGCTGTGCGGCAGGTCTTGCCCGTCCATCAGCAACACAGGCAATTTTAAGAAGTGAAAAGAAACCAGATCATCTTGTGACGGTTTTTGCAGGGCAGGATAAGGATGCAACAGCAAAAATGCGTGAATATTTTACAGACCTTGAGCCTTCTTCACCATCAATGGCATTGTTGAAAGGTAAAGAAGTAGTCCACTTTATCCCTCGTCACGATATCGAAGGCCAGCCAATGGAAACCATCATGGAGAATCTAACTTCTGCTTTTGAAGCTAATTGCTAAACTTAATGGCGGGATAACCCGCAGTTTGCACTTAGGATATTAGATTCAATCGTAATCTTTTACGATGGGCTTAAATCCATGTAAAATCAGATTTGCCAATCGGGAAAGGATGTCAAATGACGTCCTTTTTCTTTTTTTAGGCAGGAGGTGTATGTTGTGTTTGTGACTACAGCGGGCAGGACAGATGAACATATGACTGCCCAGGCAAAAGCGATTGCGGTCGAACTTGAAACAGAATTTATTCCAAGAAAAAAAAGATCAGTTTCCAAGATACAGGAACAGTTAAAGGACGACTGTCTGGTAGTTGGAAAGGAGAGGTTAGAGCTTTTTCCGCTTGGAGAGACCGAGCCGTTCTTTTTCCATCCCAACTCAGCGATGTTTCGAATAAAAAGACTTATGAACAGGGAAAGAGATCCTCTTATAGACGCGGCACAATTGCATGAGGGGATGAGTTTCCTTGATTGTTCGCTTGGTCTTGGTTCGGATAGTATCGTAGCCAGTTTTGCGGTCGGTGAACAAGGTTTTGTTACTGGAATAGAAGCAAGGCAGGAGCTTTCCTATTTAGTCAAAAGAGGCTTGCGTACATGGGATGCTGGCAATGAACTGATCAACAGGGCGATGAGAAGGATACATGTAATAGAAGGGTATTCACTGGATATCTTAAAGGGAATGGGCGATAACAGCATCGATTGTGTTTATTTTGATCCAATGTTTGACGAGTCGATCCTTGAGTCGGATGGAATCAGGAGCTTAACGAATTTTGCTGTTTATGAGGGACTTTCGGATGAACTGATGGACCACGCAGCACGTGTTGCCAGGAAGAGGATTATTTTAAAAGATCATTTCAGGAGCAGAAGATTTGAAGAGTATAGTTTCAATGTAATCGTCAGGAAATCGGCGAAATTCCACTTTGGGGTCATAGAAAAAGATGGTGGTTGTGAAGGGCATATTTAGAGTGAGTGACGGACAATAAATAGATCTTTACTGTCCGTCCACATAAACTCCACTGCTCAATCAGCAATGGCTAAATATACAAAATAAGCTAGCATAAATAGACTTACAGCTATAGTGATCCACTCCATATTTTTAGACCTCCCTTTTTAACTCGGTAATCAAACCTCTAATATTTCCTTATAACCATTTTTGAAAAATCTGAAACCCATTGCCCACATATACGTATAAACAAGTTATAATGATAATAAGCAAAAGTCCTGATATTATTTTTACCAGGACAGGCTGCATTAAACCATATTTTCACAATGACGATAGATTCCTATTTTAACAATTAATAATTTTCCCTATTTACATAAGGATGTGATCCAAATGCCTGCATGGCTCCGTAAATCGTTAGTTGTCTTGATATCGATTGTCACCTTTGGGATGGTATCTCCTGCACAGGTGAATGGGTTCCTGACAACCACAGCTGAAAGATCCGATAGATCGACTGCCGCTGAAACGGCATACCTTGATTCCCTTGATGACACTTTTGATGAAGATGCAGAACGGAACCGGTTCATAGACAGGGCAATGAGGGAAGCGGAACATCAGTCCTTCGAGAAATTCGGTGCCAAAATTGGCCCTGTGATTGAGGACGAATTCAGGCAGACCATCCTGCCAAACATTGAAAAGGCTATTGAAATGGTAGCTGTGCAATTTCCCGGCGAAAAACTCAATACATTGCAGATCACCGAAATGCCAGGCGGTGGCGAATCAGAAAAGATATTCCATATAATTGGAGATAATGGCAAGGACATTATCCGCTTCCATGTCAGAAGAGACCAGCCGCCGAAGGATGGCCACTGGTTTAACTTCCATTACCATACCTATCATGACGAGTTCCAGACTCATTATGAGCTGGGTAGGATTTTTTGGGCCAAAAACACTCCTCCAAAATGGAAAAGTTGAATCAAATCTGCCAGCAAGCACTGTGACTAAATGCTTCTCATTTTTTTGCTGCAATAGGACTTAAATTAAGTAAAACGAAATATGTTTTTAGTAAAGGCCCGGCGGATGCTGGGTTTTTCTATACTACATGGACCTACAGCTGAAAAATGGGAGGAACATCTAGAATGACGGACATCATACAAGGATTTGTTGATACATATGCCCAATTTTTCAATTGGGATATGTGGATCGAAGTATTAACGGACCCAGTCAGCTGGGGGCTGATCGGGACTCTCGTCATCCTTGAAGGACTTTTATCTGCTGATAACGCTTTAGTCTTGGCTGTTATGGTAAAGCATTTGCCAGAAAAACAGAGGAGAAGAGCGTTGTTCTATGGATTGCTCGGCGCCTATGCATTCCGGTTCATCGCAATCGGAATCGGTGTATACCTTATTGAATTCTGGTGGGTTAAAGTTCTTGGCGCAGGTTATCTGGCTTGGCTTGCGACTAAATATTTTTTGGAAAAGAAAAAAGGGGAGAGCCTTGAAAACGGTGAAATTCCTGAAATTAATAAAAGCGGGCTACTGATCCGAATGTTCGGGACATTTTGGGGCACGGTTGCCGCAGTGGAAATGATGGATATTGCTTTTTCCGTTGATAGCGTCCTGGCAGCTTTGGGCATCAGTGAGGAAGTTTGGGTATTGCTGCTTGGCGGGATGCTGGGTGTTCTAATGATGAGAGGTGTTGCAGGAATTTTCATCAGATTGATTGAGCGGATCCCTGAACTCGAGACAACTGCATATACCCTTATTTTTATCATATCTGCGAAAATGCTGGCCGGTGTTTTCGGCCTCCATATCGAACATGCACATTTTTTCATTCTGCTGCTAATCACATTCACAGCAACCTTTGTCGTTCACTACATGAACAAGAAAAAAGCTGCAGGAATTGAACAGCAAAAGAATGTCCAATAAAACGAGTTGTCGGGGAACAGAGGCATGTCTGTTCCTCTTTTAATGGACAGAAATCAGGAAACGGCCAGTAAAAGTGTCCGTCATAAGGTTCATGATGGACAGAAATCGGGAGTCGACCATCAAAAGTGTCCATCATCAGGTCCATGATGGACAGAGGTTTAGCAAACTCACTTTATATTAGTATCATCCTTTTCCTTCCCTGCCTTCCTGATCAATAGGAATAAGCAGACAAGTGAAGAATAGATAATAATGAATGTGCCGGTCAACCTGGTTATCGTAAAGGTTAGTGGCATGATCAGAAGGGTGAGAATGAACGAATAGAATAACAGATCAAATAATACCAGCCAGCCTGAAGACATAGCCTGCCAGACCTGTGATAATTCGTCTTCCATCTCGCCAATGGGCTGCCTCTTATATAAAAAGCGCATGTGCATCACCCTTCCAGATTGAAGTATTTATCTATATGCAAGGACGGCTTTGGAAGTGAAAATCAGGCATATTACTGATTCGTGAAACATTTTAAGAACCAGCACGTAAAGGTAGTAGAGGTCCGCAGATGGCTTTTCCAGTATAATGGAATCAGGCAGCTTGGCAGGGGCTTGTTAGAACTTTTTCTTCAGTGGGAAGTGATTCTATGTATCCATCAGAGTATCTTTTAATGAAGCATTCATTACCTATAACAGATGAGAACTGGTTGTCCATCTTAAAAACGCCTGGAAATGAGCGGCCGGCTTATAAAAAAGAGGGGAATATCCTACATATTGGACAGGTAGCAGCCAGTTTCACAGGTATTCCGTATGATGAGGATGAATATTATAACCAGTTATTTGATTATGTTCGCTCCCATAACCTGATTTTGTTAACTGAGGAGTCATTAGTCAACAGCTCGGAAGCTGCCCGTATGTCCACAATACAAAAAGCATTTTTCTCCTGCCAAAAAAGAAATGCGTCAACAATTGACTTCGTCTCAGTCCTCGAAGAAAAGGATTTGCTGCTGAAATCCGATCATCCCATCCTCAACAGCCAAGTAAAACTAGCACTAATTGAAATGCTTAAGCTATTCGGTAAAAATGAAGACTTCGGACTGGCGGGCGAGGATTCCATTAATATCCTTGACGATGTCCTCGGCTGGATCCAGAACCAACTCGGCCAATATTTGAGAAAAGCAGATCCGGAAAAGAACATGCCAGCATTTCTCTGGTATGGGAATTATACAAAAAGCCACCAGTACCTTTTGTTATTTTTACTGGAAATAGGCTGTGATGTCATTTCATTCACACCGTCAGGAAACGACGCACTTGAAATGGCTGTACAGCGGGAGCGTACCTGCTTTTTGCGTGTATATCCAGAAAAGCATGAGCCAGAAAGATTTCCCGCTGAATATAGAAACAGCAGTGCTACAGTAGCGTATCAGGCATCAAAAGAGATTGAAAATATTTTGACCGATTCTGGAAGCCTATTGTACAAAAAATGGCAGTTGAGAGACTATGTACCTTCTGTTATCACTCTAAAGACAACTTACGAAGAATTGTTTCTGGTAGCAGAGGAAAAAGCAATGGTCAGGCCATATTTTGAAATGAAGGATAAAACAGTAAGGATTCCTGCGTTGTTTGCAAAAGTCAATGGGGTCAGCAATAACCGGCGAGAGTATTGGAAGCTGCTTCATCGGCTGATCCTCCAGGAGAATGCCTTACTCATTAAAACGCTCCCATTTTCCACAGGGGCAAATAGTGATTTCCGGTTCCATTATCACAAGGCTCTAGACAGAGAAGGACTTCTTGACCCGCAAAAGATGGCCGACGCACACTATTGGAAGTATCAACACATGCCCGAATGGCTTCAAACAGCCATTGCTTCAGCAATCAGGAGGATTTGTGCCGACCCAAACCTGAAACCTCAAAACAATGAGAAAGTAGATGATTTAAGGGTCTATTTGTTTACACAGGCCATGCAGATACCAGAAAGTATATTGAAAATGCTGCAGAAGTTCGATTATTCCCAGGAAGTGCCCAAGGTGATCATATACAATAACGGGCTGAATGGAACTATTACCAGGCCAGATGCAGCCTTGCTGCTGTTATTGAACCAATTAGGCATAGATTTGATCATTTTTAATCCTGCAGGCCACAGCGATATAGAAAAATTCATCAATAAGAGAATCTTTGTTTCCCATTGGCTTGAGGACGTCATATTTGAACAGGAGATGAGGGAACCTTCTGTCTTGAAAAAAGTCATTGTTCAAGGACTATTCAAAAGTCTAAGGAGTGATTAAGATGATGTTTCCGATCAATGATCAAAATGTAAGCCCTTATTCTAATCATTCCCACGGGAAGTTGAACGATGCGAAGGTGTCCAAATTAAAGCAGGCTTTGAGGAATGAACAGGAGGTCCAGCATCTGGCCAGGAGCATAGATGACCAGGATCTTATTCATATCCTTGAATTTGGCATGAAACCTGCTGTTGATGTTTCCCGTTTCTCTGAACAGCTTCTTGATTTTATTATGAAGGATAACCAGGAGGATTTTGAGCACATACTCATTCAGCTGGGTAAAATTATGGATCGGTTTGACAGGAAGGATTTTCAGAAAACAGCAGTCGGATTGTTCAGCAAACTATTCAAGAAAACCGATAATATGATGGATAGGTTAATTAATAAGTATCTGTCGATTGGCAAGGAAATAGATCAAATATATGTGAAGATATTCAAATATAAAAGAGAAATGGCAGAAATGTCGAATAGACTGGGGCAGATGCTTGAACAAAACTACCAATATTACTTGACGCTTGAAAAATATATAGTGGCTGCCGAAATGAGGCTCAATGAATGGGCAGCAAGCAAAGAGATGAGGCTGGAACAACCTGCTGGAGATCTTATGGTCTCAACGGAAGTTGACACATTGCAGAATGCGATAAATGCCCTTGAGCATAGAATTTATGATCTTGAAATGGCTAAAATGGTTGCTTTACAGGCGGTACCTCAAATAAAGATGCTGCAGAGCGGAAATGACAGGCTGGTTGCCAAGATGAACTCGTCATTCATGAGCACCATTCCTATATTTAAAGATGGATTGATTCAGTCAATCGCTGCTAAAAGACAGAAGCTGGTTGGGGACTCGTTGAGGGAGCTGGGCAAAAGGACGAATGAGATCGTGAAAAACAAGAACATCAACCCGCAAAGTAGGGAAGTCCCCCCCGTTTTGGATGCGCCGACCATTGAGATCGAGCTGATTGAGGAATGTTATCATATTATTATGAAAGGTATGCAGGAAACCAGGTCAATTGAAGAGGAAAATAAGCGTGTGAAGGAAAAAAGCAGAGAGCGTCTGGTGAAGCTGCTAAAAACAATAAGTGCATCCCAATGATCAATCCTGTGGCATACTCATCCATTCTGACCGGATGAGTCTTTTTGCTTTTACTACAAATAATGATTGATACCGCAAACAAACTCTCTTTCAAATATTTTAATCCATCGTTCTCCCGCAATAAACTTATGATGCTCATCTTCCACTCTACATGGAAAATCCACAGAATAGAATGTTTCCTGAATTTCTCAGCCAGCAGGCAAGCGAACGTATGTTATAATTTTAATAGATTACTATTGGGAAATCCCTCACTCTATCGTTATCCACATCTATTGTTATTCGCCCAGAAAAAACTCTTCAGGAAAGGGGATAATACATGCGAAAAGTTTTTCAAATATTCGTTGTTATCATTCTTTCCTTCACACTACTAGGAAGCTCAAATGCCAATATGGATGGCATTTTTCTTTTTGAATACCCAAAACAATCATTACTATATGAATCTTTGGATCCTGAAGCAGCCAGTCTGGCGGGAAACTTGGTGGTGCTTCCGGAGGATGACTTCGATCAGGTGGAGGCAGCGAATATTATCGGGCGTCTCACCCTTTTGCCTGAATCCATGATCAAGAAAGCGATCAATCAAAATATCAAGGTTCGATTATTTGAAGGCAACCTCACTGATAATCCTACGGCCAGTCACTTAAAGGGAGTCATTCCGCGCGGCTACACATCGAAACGGACATGGGACCAGGTTCCGGGGATTGGTGGATCTAGAGTTGTGCTTGTGAAAATTGGAAGCAGTGAGAAGGGCAAGGGGCATGGGTCGGTCAACCTTGAATTGCACGAACTTGCACATTCACTCGATCGCCATGTCTATGACGGAATCAGGGAGGAAGAAAGGTTCCTGACTATATGGAAACAGGAAAGCCGCGTGCTTTTTCCCGGCAGGGCATATTTCCTGGATTATCCCGAGGAATATTTTGCCGAATGCTTTGCGATGTACTATATTGGCGGGATGCCGGCACGTTTGTTGAAGGAAGCAGCTCCGCAAACCTATCATTATATTGAAGCTCTTAAGTAGTATTTTTCAAGGATTCTGCTAAAAACAAGCAGGAATTTAGCTAGAGAACATCAAAGATAAAAGAGGAATATCCTTTATTCCATCCGTTATACTTGCTAAAATGAATAGAAATAAATCGTAGCTTTTGAAGGGCAGGGAAATTCATGAAACAATATCTAGAATTATGCAAACATGTCTTGGACACAGGTGTGAAAAAGGAAGACCGTACCGGTACAGGGACAATCAGTACATTCGGCTACCAGATGCGTTTTAATCTCCAGGATGGATTTCCACTGCTGACGACTAAAAAGCTTCACCTGAAATCGATCATCCATGAACTCCTTTGGTTTTTGA
The DNA here is from genome assembly GCF_023714225.1 of Mesobacillus sp. MER 48. Classification (NCBI taxonomy): domain Bacteria; kingdom Bacillati; phylum Bacillota; class Bacilli; order Caryophanales; family Bacillaceae; genus Mesobacillus; species Mesobacillus sp. MER 48. The sequence continues at coordinate 575,217 of NZ_JAMAUR010000001.1, read as the reverse complement.
ATGGTGATACGAATGTTAAGTACTTACAGGAAAATGGTGTGAGGATTTGGAATGAGTGGGCAGATGAAAAGGGTGAACTAGGGCCGGTGTACGGACATCAGTGGCGCTCATGGGACGGTGCTGAAGGGGAGACCGTTGATCAGATTTCCGAGTTGATCCATACTATTAAAACCAATCCGGATTCCAGAAGGATGATTGTCAATGCCTGGAATGTGGCGGAAATCAAGAATATGGCATTGCCGCCTTGCCACTGTATGTTCCAGTTTTATGTAGCTGATGGCAAGCTATCTTGCCAGCTGTACCAAAGATCGGCGGATGTATTCCTGGGGGTGCCATTTAATATTGCTTCATATGCGCTCCTGACAATGATGGTTGCTCATGTTTGCGATTTAGAGCCCGGAGATTTCGTGCATACCTTTGGTGATACGCATATTTACTCCAACCATGTTGAACAGGTTAAACTCCAGCTGACAAGGGATCCAAAACCTTTGCCGCAAATGAAACTGAATCCTGATGTCAAATCGATCTTTGATTTTAGATATGAAGATTTTGAATTAGTTAATTATGAAGCACATCCTCATATTAAAGGGGTTGTCAGTGTATGATTTCATTAATTTGGGCAATGGATGAAAATAGAGTAATTGGTTACCATAATCAGCTTCCTTGGAGGCTTCCCGAGGATTTAAAGTTCTTCAAGCGCGTAACGATGGGACATCCGATCATGATGGGAAGAAAAACATTTGAATCTATAGGGAAGCCGCTTCCTGGCAGAGAAAATATTGTCATAACACGGGACGAAAACTACAGGCCTGACGGCTGTACGGTCATGAACTCCATTGAAGAATTTAGGGAATATGCAAACCAAAAGGAACAGGAAATATTCGTCATCGGCGGTGCAGAGATTTTTAAGGAAGTTTTGCCGGAAGCGGACAGGCTTTATTTGACGTTGATCCATCATCAGTTTGAAGGAGATACCTTCTTCCCGGTCTTTGACATAGAAAAGTGGAACCTCCAGACAAGGGAAGTCGGTCCAAAGAATGAAAAGAATCCATACGATTATGAATTCTTAATTTTTAAACACAAATAGCATGTACGTTGAAGCAATCCTCAAAAAGGATTGCTTTTTTCCTTTTGAGAGCAATGGAGGGGATTGCAAATGATCATAATCAGTTAAAAAAGTTAAAACACTTTTCTCATTAATTTGTTTAATCATATAGTCTTGATAAAACAAATCCATTATAATGGCAAAAGAATGTACTTAGGAGGAAACAATGCTTCGTTTAATTGCGTGTTTTTTATATATGGGTGGCTATCTTGTCTGGAGCTTGCCAAAACTGTCAGGATTAAAAAGGTTGCCGGATGATATGGAGTTTGAGCAAAAGAAGCGGAGAATCCATGAAACGCCGAAAAACTGGTCAAAAACGTTCATGGCATTGACGGGTTCCCAGATTAAAGTACAGGGGCTGAACAATATTCCGTCAGGGCCTGTTCTGTTCGCCAGCAACCATGAAGGTAATTTCGATATACCGGTCCTGATTGGGGCCATTGATAAACCATTTGGCTTCATTTCCAAGATTGAAGTCAAGAAAGTTCCGATACTGTCTGCCTGGATGGAAGCGATTGATTGTGTGTTCATTGACAGGAAAAATCGCGAACGGGCGGCAGATTCCATTTTAACAGGAGTGGATTTGTTAAAGAAAGGTCATTCTCTTGTGATTTTTCCGGAAGGAACTAGAAGCAAGGGGGGACCGGTAGGCCGATTTAAAGCGGGTGGCTTCCGTCTTGCCAAAGATTCTGGTGTCCCAATCGTCCCGATTTCCATTACGGGTACGGCTGATGTCTTTGAAAAGAATGGCCGTCTAGTCAAACCCGCAAAAATAAATGTTATCATCAGTCAGCCAATTTACAGTCGGCAATACAAGGATAAGGATTTAATCGCAATTGCTGATGATGTTCGAGACAAAATCATACGGTCTAGAGATGAAAAAAGAATTGCTTCCTGATCTAATTCAAATTTCCACCAAGAAAGCCCCTGCTTTTCGCAGGGGCTTTGTCTTTTTATCTCGAAATCTGGCTGGACGAAGCAATGGATTTTATTATTCGAATTGTGAAAGGCTATTCATCATCCTGGTGAATTCTGAGGGAATGCAAAAATCCTCAGGCTTCAAATTATCGCGGATCCATTTCACCATTTCCATAGGACTGTTGAAAAACTCTCCACTAGTATCACTTTTGCGAATCATATAACGCCCGTTGTCTTCATCGAGAGTCACCTCTACTGGCAAAGCCCCGTCAAAACTGTTCAAAGAAAATTCCATTTTATAATTCCCTCCAGCGTATTTTCGTTATTATATGTTATTTTACTCTCATTTTATTCAATGTAAAGCCCGGAATTTCAAATATTTTAAAAATTCAATCGACAAATAATTTTTCTGTGATATAATGAACAAATTAATTATTTTGCAAAGTGAGGGTGACATGATATGGAACAGAAAACATTAAAAGGAAAATGGGTAAGTGTAGAGGATATTCTTATTGCCTATAGGCATCTTAAAGAGATTGTTGCCCATACTCCGCTGCAATTGAACCAACGATTATCAGAAAAATATGGAGCCGATATCTATCTGAAAAGAGAAGACCTTCAGCATGTACGTTCTTTCAAACTAAGAGGAGCGTATTATGCAGTCAGGTTGCTGTGGGAAGATGGATTGGAAAATGGAGTTGTCTGTGCAAGTGCAGGAAATCACGCCCAGGGTGTGGCGTACGCCTGCAGACAACTAGGTGTTAACGGGAAAATCTTCATGCCTGCGACCACACCGGGGCAAAAAATCAGCCAGGTGGAAATGTTCGGCCGTGAATTTATTGAAATCGTCCTCGTCGGGGACACTTTTGATGATTCATATCGGGAGGCACGGGAATGTGCCGAGAAAGAAGGCAGGGAGTTTATCCATCCATTTGATGATGAAAATGTAATTGCCGGACAGGGAACCGTTGCCGTGGAAATCCTTAATGACTGCCAGGATTCTGTGGATTATGTCCTGGCAAGTATTGGCGGCGGAGGCTTGATGGCTGGATTGAGCACATACATAAAAAGCGTGTCCCCTGCTACAAAATTGATTGGTGTTGAGCCAAGCGGTGCTGCGTCCATGAGTGCAGCGTTTGACAGGAATGGTGCAATTCCCCTTGATAATATTGATACATTTGTTGATGGTGCCGCTGTCAAATGTGTGGGCAGCAAAACCTATGAAATTTGCAAAGAGCATGTAGACGGGCTGGTCGCGGTTCCTGAAGGGAAGGTCTGCACTTCTATCTTGGAATTATATAATGAGCATGCCATTGTTACTGAGCCGGCAGGTGCTCTGCCAATTGCCGCCCTTGACCTTCTGAAGGAAGAAATCAAAGGCAAATCGGTCGTTTGTGTAGTGAGTGGCGGTAATAATGACATCGGCAGGATGCAGGAGATCAAAGAAAGGTCTTTGCTCCATGAAGGACTGCTTCATTATTTCATAGTCAATTTTCCTCAACGGGCTGGGGCGCTGCGTGAATTCCTTGATGATGTTCTTGGACCAGGAGATGACATTACGAGGTTCGAATATACGAAGAAAAATAATAAAGAAAGCGGGCCGGCGCTTGTCGGTATTGAATTGAAAAATAAACATGAATACAATAGGCTTATTTCCAGCATGGAGAAAAAGGGCTTTGCCTTCATGGAATTGAACAAGGAACATCAATTGTTTAATTTACTGGTATAACATTAATAATAGATAATTGAGGACAAATGTTATAGAATAGGAAATGTCACAATTAGTTGGCACACTGTGCCCTTTGTGAATTTCTTATGAACTTTCGCAGCATTCCTCCACTTTGTGGATGAAAAGTACTATAATCATAGTAGATTTACAATATGAAAAAGGAGATGTTGATATGTTATCAAACATCGGAGTTCCTGGATTGATTTTAATCCTTGTCTTAGCCCTCATTATCTTTGGACCAAAGAAACTTCCTGAGATTGGACGTGCATTTGGCCAGACACTTCGTGAATTCAAGAAATCAACTCGCGAATTGACAAGTGATGTTATGGAAGAATTCGAAGATGAAAAAAAGGAAATTACTAAAGTCACTAAATAGGGTGTAAGATGCTTTTGTCTTACCCCTTTTTCTTTCGGAGGCTGAAGTTTATAGTCTTAATTATGAAATTGGAAATGCAGCAAATGGAATTGGCAGGGGATTGGTATGGAAGATAAAGAATTAAATCTGGTGGATCATCTTGATGAGCTGAGGAACAGGCTGATTGTTTCTGCTGTTGCCTTCATTATTTTCTTTGGCTTAGGCTTTTATTTTGTCAAAGACATATATCATTTCTTTGTCCGGGATTTGGACGTAAAGTTAATAGTCCTGGGGCCCAGCGATATAATCTGGATTTATTTCATGATCGCTACGATCATCGCTATTGCTGGTACGATACCGGTACTGGCTGTACAAATATGGCTGTTCGTCAAACCGGCTCTCAGACCAATTGAACGGAAACTTTCCCTTTCGTACATCCCGGCGTTGTTCATCTTATTTATCGTTGGTCTTGCTTTTGGCTATTTCGTGATTTTTCCTACAGTACTTAGTTTCCTGGTCGAATTGAGCGGGGACATGCTGGTCACAAATTTTACAGCGGAAAAGTATTTCAAGTTCATCATGAATATGACAATCCCGTTCGGAGTGCTGTTCGAGCTGCCAGTTGTCGTAATGTTCCTGACCTCACTTGGGGTCATAAATCCCTATGTTTTAGTGAAAGTCAGAAAGTATGCATACTTTATATTAGTTGTCATCTCAGTAGTTATTTCACCTCCGGATTTCATGTCAGATATACTGGTGACGATTCCGCTGCTGTTATTGTATGAGGTCAGCATCAACTTGTCTAAAGTGGTATACAGACGGAAGCTTAAGAAGGAAAAAGAGTGGCAGGAGAAATATGGAGATATGGATGATGAGGAAACCTCCTTTTAACATATGAGCTAATAAGGATCAATAGAAAAATAGTCTTAAAAACGTGTGGGCATCCCCATACGTTTTTTTGTCTTTTGTATATGTGCTGCCTAACATGCCGGAAATATAACGGCTTTTAAGGTTGTGAATATTTAAAGGGAAATGTGTTAATTTTTTTTGAATTCAGCGCAAACAGACACATTTCGACCAGTATTTAAGGTATAATATAAACAAACGGGGATAAAAGAGGATTGATATTTTGTTATTCAAAAGCCTGGAGTTCAAAAATGTTGTTGGACAGAAGGTTAAAGTCGTGGAAATTCCTGTGTTGGAAGAAGAGAGTTCTTTTTATTTTATGATCCAAGTCCGTTTGCAAACTTTTATTACAGCAATCTATCAGGAAAGAAACGCAAAAAAGTTTTATTCGTTCAAAGAGTATTTAAAGAGAGTCATGAAATGGCCGGATTATGAGCAGCTGTTCAAATCTGCCGAATTGAAAAATAACGCCTGAAGATTTATTTTTGAAGCGCCTCCTCGAAGGGCGCTTTTGTTCTTTTTGCAGTTCTGCCTGCCGGTATGGGTGGAATACGAGAAATTTCACTCGGGGTGAACATATAAAAAGGGTGCAGAGTCATAGGAGAGCAAGCAAATATTTTAAATTGTTATGACGAATAGGTATAATAGTAATAGTGTTTTTTGATAGGGATGTGATATTATGGCTAAAATTAAAATAGTAACGGATTCTACTTGTGATTTGAATGATGAGACCATTAAGAAATGGGATATCATCGTAGTCCCGTTATCCATTTCAATTGATGGAGAAAATTATCTGGACCGGGTGGACATCAGTCCAGGTGAATTCATGGAGAAGATGAAGGCTTCTTCTGAGCTGCCAAAAAGTTCGCAGCCTCCTGCTGGCGAATTCCTCAAGTTGTATGACGAGCTTGCTGCGGATGGATATGAAATTATCTCGATCCATATGACAGGCGGGATGAGCGGTACAGTACGCTCGGCAGAAAGCGCTGCCCAGATGTCCAGTGCGAAAGTGAATGTGGTGGACTCCCGGTTCATTTCGAAAGGATTGGCTTTTCAGGTACTTGAGGCAGCTCGAATGGCAGCCGCCGGGAAGTCAGTAGATGAGATTTTGACAAGACTGGATACAGTAAGAAAACAGACTCGCTTATTTGTTGTCGTTGATACACTTGAAAACCTTGTAAAGGGCGGAAGGATCGGTAAAGGAAAAGCGATGATTGGGTCATTGTTGAATATAAAGCCGATTGCCTCACTGGAAGGTGGAGAATACACTCCTGTATCTAAAGCAAGAAGTCATTCCCAAGTCGTTAAATATCTAAAAAAACAATTTACTGAAGATACTGAAGGGAAAATCATAAAAGGGGTAGGGTTGGTCCATGCGGAGGGGTTAAGCCTCGCTGAAAAGATTAAGGAAGCTGTCTTCGAAAGTTCAGGCTATGACCATTTTACCATTGAAGACACAACGCCCATCGTCAGCACCCATACTGGCCCCGGCGCAATCGGCTTCATGTATTACTTCGAGTGAATTACATAAAGAATGTGATACGGCCTGGGACCCTGAATCACAGGCCTTTTTGCATTCCAGCTAAAACCAAACTCGACAAAGGCAGTTTTAATATTATAAATTCGGTCAGTAAAGTTATTGAAGCATACAGGAAATCATAAAAAAATGTCGAATGTTTTTAACTATTCACTCTTGATGGAACGGAAAGTGACCATGAAAATATGAAATTCAATCTAAAAAACCTTTCAATATTCAATAAAGTATGGATGTTTTCTTATATGATTACAACAGTTGTAGTCGTTTCGATTATGGGGACAAGTTTTTACCTCCAGTCTAAACAGTTGAAAGACCAAATGGCTGACAAGGTTGAGGGGGTTGCGGGGCTTTGGTCATCGACAATTGACCCGGATGATATAAAAAATGCAGAACCTCTCAGGAATGAGACAAACCAATCAAGCGAGCGGATTGAGAAAATATTGACCATGGTCGGAGAGAAAAGTGCTTCTTTCCTCGGAGCGTATGTCATACTGCCTGATGAATACCAGAACCAAAAAGTATACATCCTCGCCGCATCTGACATTTATCGCGATTATTCCTTTGGGTCTCAGATGTTTTACGACGCAGGTGATCAATTTCTAAGTGCTTTTCGCGCCAGCCGGGATCAGCATAAGGTGACAAGTACAGATATTTTCTCGGACCAGTATGGATCATGGGTTTCATCCTTTGCCCCTATCATGGATAATAGCGGGAAAGTAGTCGCGATTCTGGGGATAGATGCAGAGGCAACGATCATCAGGCAAAATCAGATGGAAATCCTTTTCCTGTTAATAGTCCAGATGTCCGCCATTTTAGTTGCGGTTTATATCATTTTGAATTGGGGCCTCAAAAAGGTGATGAAACCTGTAGATGACTTGTTTTATGGCATAAAGGAAATCAGTTCCGGCAATTTTACTGTACAGCTGCCTGTCCGCGACCAGTCTGAATTGAGTATATTGAGTGAACAGTTTAATGAGATGGCTTCCCAGCTTTCTCAGCTATTCAAAAGTGTATCAGCTGCATCAAGAGAACTGGGACAGTCTTCTCTCGAAGAGAATGAATCGATTTTGCTTGAGGAAGCAATTAACACAATAGAGGATATTTTTGAACGGACCAAGCTGCAGCAAGAGCTCCAGCGTGCTGAAAAGATGAACGCAATCGGCCAGCTTGCTGCTTCTGTTGCCCATGAAATCAGGAACCCCATGACGGTAGTGAAAGGATTCCTGCAAATTTTCCTCGCTAAGGACATGAGTGAAGAAGAGCATACATATTTAAAACTGATGATTGAAGAATTGAACAGGGCGGAAACGATCATCAATGATTATTTAAGCCTGGCAAAACCTGATGTAGGGAAGCTGGAAACCATCGAAGGAAAAGACTTGGCTGAGCAGGTAATGGATCTAATGAGCTCTTATGCGATGATGTCCAAGAATATATCCCTGCACACCGATATAAAGGAGCCCGTGAAAATCAAAGGTAACAAGAGCGAATTAAAACAGGTGCTGATCAATATCCTGAAAAATGGAATCGAGGCAATGGATGACGGAGGAAAGCTCAGTTTGACCGTTGAAAAACAGGGCGATTATGGTGTCTTCATAATCAAGGATACAGGGGTTGGGATGACGGCTGAGGAGCTCTCAAGGCTGGGAACGGCTTTTTATTCATTAAAGGAGCGGGGAACTGGCATGGGATTGATGGTATGTTACCAGATTGTAGAACGGATGAAAGGTCAAATTAAAGTGTCCAGTATCAAAGGAGAGGGAACCACTTTTGAGATATTGGTCCCGATCCTAACAGAAGGTCCTGAGTAAAATTCAGGGCTTTTTACTTTTTTGCCATTATTTTCAACCCTTTCAATATAATTTTACAAGGGGGTGCTTCGTTTTGGCGAAAAAGGTGCTGTTCTTTAGCGATTTTGGAGTTGATGATAATATTGCTGTATTATATGCTTTTTTCAACAAGGAAATTGATATGCTGGGCGTAGTGGCGGATTACGGGAATGTATCAAAACAGGATGCGCTCCGGAATGCCGCCTATTTGCAGGAGCTGACAGGAAGACATGATATTCCTGCCTTCGCTGGCGCAGAATTGCCATTAACAGGAGAGCCGCCTGAATATGTACCAGATGTGCATGGCGTTGAAGGGCTTGGCCCTATCATTCCTGATTTTGAAGTGGATGCTACACTTGAAAACTTTCATGGCATCCAGGAAATCATCGAAAAAAATCCAGATGAAATCGTGATTGTGAACGTCGGCAGGCTTTCATCACTGGCTGCTGCGTTCATCCTTTATCCTGAGACCATGAAAAAAGTAAAGGATTTTTACATCATGGGTGGTGCTTTCAATGAACCAGGGAATGTCACACCAGTCGCAGAAGCAAACTTCTATGGTGATCCTTACGCTGCAAATATTGTCCTGGCACAAGCAAAAAAACCAGTCAAAATCATCCCTCTCAATGTCACCAGCGGCGCCATTGTGACACCTGCGCTTATTGATGAGCTGGATGCATATTATCAATCAATCGGTAGTAAAGTAGGAAGCCTTGTAAAGCCCATGTACGATTACTACTATAAATTTTATAAGAAGCGGAATCCAGATTTGACAGGTGCGCCTCTCCACGATGTTCTTACTTTATGGGCATTATTGAATGAGGAGATGGTCGTTTACCGTAAAATCCCTGTCAAGATTGTCGTGAATCGCGGAGAGGCATTTGGACAGAGTATTGGAGATTTCAGGGACACGGTCAGCAAGGCTGAATTTAATGTCCATCAAGTCGCTGTTAACTTTAATTATACTGACTTCATCAAAGACTTTTTCACTACAATGAAAAATTCCCAAAGCCAAAATGGAACAAATTGAGTTTCGTCCTTTTCACAGTTTCCTCATATCTTTTTCTTTCTTCTCTCAAACTCGTCTGCTAGAATTGGATATGGACATTATAAGAAAATGCAGGTGATGAACGTGAAGAAGGGACTTTTGCTGATCATGATGGCTGCTGTTGCGGTTTTTGCAGCTGCCTGTGGAAACAGCGGATTAAAGGATGAGGTAAATTATCCGATTGAGGATTTTACATTTACGAATCAAGATGGTGAACAGCTTAGCAAAAAAGATTTAAAAGGGAAAGTATGGGTTGCGGATTTCGTTTTCACGAACTGTGCGGATGTTTGTCCGCCGATGACTGCTAATATGGCCAAACTTCAGGATATGATCAAGGAAGAAAAGCTGGAGAATGTAGAAATTGTATCATTCAGTGTCGATCCAACTGTCGATAAGCCCGAAGTTCTTAAAGAATATGGCCAGAAGTTCAATGTGGATTTCAGCAATTGGTCATTCCTGACTGGTTACAGCCAGGAAGAAATAGAAAAATTTGCGCTTGAAAGCTTTAAAGCCCTTGTTAAGAAACCTGAAGAAGGAGACCAGGTCATTCATGGAACTGACTTCTATCTGATTGACCAAGAAGGAGTAATGAGGAAGTATTATACAGGTCTGAAAGAAGTACCTTTTGATCAGATCATCGAAGATATTAAAACACTTCAATAGGCCGCTTATGTGGCCTGTTTTTTTGCGGTCGGGACTGCCACACCGGCTGATTGCACAGATTAAAATAAAAGGTTGGGCCTAATGCATGCTTCAGCAAATGAACAAACAAAGCTATTAAATGTTATAATGATTATACTTTTCATAGGTAGGTGATAAAAATTGCTCAAAAAATTCACCTTACTTAATGTCCTGATGATTTTCTTTTTAGGTGCCTGCAATCCGTTTGAAAACCTGCAAAAAGGGAATTTCAATAACGTGAAGAAAACAGGGATGGAAATAAAGGAAGCCTTGCCGGATTCTTTTTTTCCAAGGGAGCTGCATATTGTTGCTGCCGGGGACTCTCTGACACAGGGGGTCGGTGACAGTACGAATTCCGGTGGATATATACCATATCTTGCAGATGACCTTGAAAGCGAAAAATCAATCAGGAATGCTAATTTTGAGAATTTTGGAGTTCGTGGCAACAGGACGGACCAGCTGTTAAAAAGGCTGGAGAATAAAAACTTGCAATCATCTGTAGAGGAAGCCGACTTAATCATTTTAACCATCGGCGGTAATGATTTAATGAAGGTAGTCAAAGAGAATTTTTCCAATCTAAGACTTGATCAATTCCAAAACGGACAGAAGATGTTCGCTGAACAGCTACAGGAAATATTCGCATCAATCCGCGATTTAAATCCCAAAGCCCCTATTGTGTTGGTGGGACTTTATAATCCATTTTACAATTGGTTTGCAGATGTGGATGAAATGAATCTAATAGTGGATGAGTGGAATGGGGAAAGCACTTCTATAGTGGAGAGGGACGGGAATGCGTTCTTTGTGGACATCCATGATATTTTCCTGAACAATGAAGAGAATCTTTTGTACACAGATTATTTTCACCCTAATGACCGGGGTTACCAATTAATTGCCGATCGGATATATGGACTGCTGGATGAACAGGTCCTTGATTCGCTGAATGAATAGAATTGAACAGAGGAGTTATAAAGACTGATGGTGAAAAATAAGTGGAAGATAGGATTCTTTATCCTGCTGGGTCTCATTGCAGCTTCGATTTTACTCTTTTGGATTCTGATCTCAATGCCTGCTGAGGAATCGAAGATAGAGCCTGACAGAAATAATGCGGCAATGGATGATGTTGCCTTTCATGTATCGACGAACAAACGGGACTTGAACAGGGTCATCAATCATTATTTAGAAGAAGAAATGAAAAATAGCCAGTTTGAATATCAAGTATTGCTAACAGATGAAGTTGAATTATATGGGACAATCCCAATCTTCAGTCAGGAGTTGGAATTGAAGCTGACCTTCGAACCGCAGGCTTTGGAAAATGGAGATTTAATCCTGAAACAAAGGTCAATATCAGTTGGAAGATTGAACCTTCCCGTTTCAACTGTGTTAAAGTTCGTTCGGGACAGCTACCATTTGCCGGAAGCTGTTGAAATCCAGCCCAAGGAAGAAAGGGTATACGTATCGATGCAGCGGCTTAAGCTGAAAAGTGATATAAAGGTACGTGTCAATGAATTTGATTTAAAGAAAGACAATATTAAATTTACACTGCTGGTTCCTGCAGATTAGAAAGGTGCTCTTTATGAGCGCCTTTTTGCATGACTTTTGCTGAATTGCAGTATTCATAAGCAAATAAGAATGGCCGGTCTCCCGGCCAGGATCATCCCTGCAATAAAAGTACTTCAAGCGGTGGCTCTCCCTTTGCTGTCCCAACAGCAATAATTGTATAGGCGTTATTTGGCAGTAGTTTGACATCCGGGATTGTCAATACGGTGTTTTTGGTGCCTGCAATTTTTGCTTCCAGTGTGATGGTCATTGGGGTCAGTGCCAGGTATGTGGTAGCTTGCTTAAAGGATACATTCGGGAAAATGATATCCCCATTCATTCCGGCTATGTCTACTGCCGGGGCGTCTGGTGAAAGATGGATAAATCTTGCTTTCGTTTCTCCGACAGGTGTTTGCGGGTGATCCTCAAATGTCAGCAGCTGAAGTTTATTGGCAGGTCCGGCGATTGCGGCAGTGTAAATCCTTCCTGGTTCGACAGTTATTTTTTTGCTGATGACGGTGGAAACGCTATCTCCTGCAGGATAGATGTCAACCTGATACTTTCCAGGCTGCAGCTGCATATGGCTGCTATTGTTTTTATACTCAAAGTCACGCAGTACCCGGCTGCCATTTAAATAAATATCTACAGCCTTTAGCCCGGGGGAAGCGTGCAAGAAGCGCAGCATTGACGGTAAAGTGTTTGGTGTACTAACTGGTGCACTATAGGAACGCATCAACTGTACTGCTTTGTTCAGGTTACGCAAATGTTTATGGTAGTACTTGACATGCATATTCGGGTCAATATATTTATAGTAATTCGCCAATAAATCATACATGGAAGCTTTATGCAGGTACTCATTCTGATTTCTGGTGGACATACCCCTCACTCCTAAATAGAATACTCAAATGTAAAATATGCAAATTGGGCATGATCGGTGCGGAACTGTCGCTATGAACAGGGGGATTTATAAAAAAGGGTTTACATAGAGAAAATTTTTCCATATACTGAAGATAATTATACGAGAGGCAGGTGGAGTGCAATGAGCAGAATGTTAAATGTTTTTAAGATGGCCGTTACTTATTGCACGTCCCACTAACCTAAGCGGAACAATCGACTATTCGTCTTTTTTTCTACATGCTTATCAAACTGCGGGACTGTGCATTCCTGTGGTTTTTTTATTAATTAAGCATGATGGAGGAAAAATTGAATGAATAAACTTGAAAATATCGGAATGACTGCTGAAATAAAAAAGTTTTTCGAGGAAGGTCAATTCCAAGGTTACAAGCCTGGCAGGGTGGCGTTGGAGCACAAGCATAGTTACAGGGTATGGCTCGAAGATGGTGAATATCTCTGTACTCTTTCAGGCAAATTGACATATGAAGCAAATGGCAGGGATGAATTGCCGGCGGTTGGTGACTGGGTGGCCGTCAAGACCTCACCAGGTGAAATGCGAGGAACAATCCGGGGAATCCTGCCACGAAAAAGCAAGTTTTCCAGGAAGGCTGCAGGTCAGGTCACCGAGGAGCAGATTGTCGCTGCTAATATTGATACGGTGTTCATCGTAAATTCACTTAATGATGATCTGAATTTAAGGCGGATTGAAAGGTATCTTTTGCTTGCCTGGGAGAGCGGTTCGAATCCGGTCATCATATTGAGCAAAGCAGATTTGGAAAATGACCTTGAAACAAAGATGGAACTGGTGAGAGGGGTGGCCATTGGGGTTCCTGTCATACCAGTGAGTGTACTTTTAGGAACCGGCATGGAGGAAGTACAAAGATATCTAGGCCCGGGACGGACGGTCGCTTTAATCGGATCGTCAGGGGTCGGAAAATCAAGCCTGGTCAATTATTTCTCCGGATACGAAAAACAGCTGGTACAGGAAATTCGTGAAAGCGATGATAAGGGCAAGCATACGACAACACACCGGGAAATGGTCTTGCTGCCTTGTGGTGCAGTACTCATTGACACACCGGGTATGAGAGAGATTCAGCTATGGACAGGTGAAGAGGGTATCAGCGAAAGCTTTGCAGATGTCGATCAGTTCGCTGAAGAATGTAAATTTCGTGATTGTACCCATGGTAACGAGCCGGGTTGTGCAGTTCGTTCGGCGATTGATGAAGGTCTCCTGGATGTAAGCAGGCTGGCCAGCTATAAAAAGCTGCAAAAAGAACTGGCTTATATTGACCGGAAGGTGGATAAGAAAGCACAAGCTGAAGAAAAAAGGCACTGGAAAAATATCAATAAAGAAATTCGCAAAAAAACAAAATTCAAATAATCAAAAGCAAAAAGCCTCTTCTCCGGAAGGGGCTTTTACTGTTGAGTGTAATGAATGGGTTTTTTGCTTTAAAAGTTATACAATAGGGAATAAGTATTTAAGTGGAGTTATTTAGAAATTGGAAGAGGTGGAATCATGAATAAAGGAAATCGGGCGCTTGCGACATTTGCCGGAGGCTGTTTCTGGTGTATGGTGAAGCCATTTGATGAGCAGCCGGGAATCTACAGTGTTGTGTCGGGCTATACAGGAGGCACGAAGGAAAACCCTACATATGAAGAGGTCTGCAGTGAGACTACCGGCCATTATGAAGCTGTGCAAATTACATTTGATCCGGAGGTATTTCCTTACGAGGAGATTCTGAATTTATACTGGCAGCAAATCGATCCGACCGACCCGGGCGGACAGTTTTATGACAGGGGCCAATCATACCAGACCGCCATCTTCTATCATGATGAAGAACAGAGGCAGCTTGCTGAAGAGTCGAAAAGGAAGCTTGGTGAGAGCGGACAGTTCTCGAAGCCAATTGCGACAAAAATTCTGCCGGCGAAGACCTTCTATCCTGCTGAGACCTATCATCAGGGTTATTATAAAAAAAATCCGGAACGATATAATGCTTATCATAAAGGTTCAGGACGTGAAGCTTATATCCGGGAACATTGGGGGAGTAGAAAATGAAAAAGAATCAAGAAGATTTACAGAAAAGGCTGACGCCGATGCAATATGAAGTGACACAAAACAATGGGACAGAACCACCATTCCGGAATGAATATTGGAATGACCTGAGGGAAGGGATTTATGTAGATATCGTCTCAGGAAAACCGTTATTCAGCTCCCGGGATAAATATGATGCGGGCTGCGGCTGGCCGAGCTTTACAAAACCAATCCAAGAGGAAGAAATCATCGAAAAACAGGATTTGAGCCATTTCATGGTCAGGACCGAGGTGCGGAGCAAAAGTGCGGATTCCCATCTAGGACACGTATTCGATGATGGTCCGGGTGAAAATGGACTGAGGTATTGCATCAATTCAGCAGCGTTGAGGTTTGTTCCGAAAGAAAAGCTGGAAGAAGAAGGTTATGGTGAGTTACTAAAACTGTTCCAGGATTGAACATAAAAATACGCAGGAAGGAATGGTACCTATGTTTAAAAAGTTGTTTGGAAAAAAGGAGGAACCAATTAAAACAATCAAGCTTCTGGCACCAATTACCGGGAAAGCAGTCGATCTGAATGAAGTTCCTGATCCTGTTTTTTCTGAAAAAATGATGGGTGACGGTTTGGCGATTAAACCGGAAGATGGCATAGTTGTTGCGCCGGTAGACGGTGAAGTCATCCAAGTTTTCCCTACAAAACATGCGGTAGGGATCAGGGCTAAAAACGGGGCAGAGATTCTCATCCACATTGGGCTGGAGACGGTTTCCTTAAATGGTGAAGGCTTCGAAACACATGTGAAGCAAGGTGATCAGGTAAAGGCAGGGGATAAACTTGTATCCTTTGATATAGGGATCATCAGTGAAAAAGCGAAGAGTACTATAACCCCAATTATCATCACTAACACCGACCAGGCATCCTCATTAGAGAAATTGACTGAAAGCAATGTTGAGAAAGGATCCACTCCAATTCTTGAAGTGACCTTTGAATAGAAAACAGCCGCTGATTTATGTCAGCGGCTGTTTTGTTTCACATGTTTCTCTCCGTTTGAGGAAGTCATTCCTCCTGAAAGGATGAATTTCATTGCATCCTCAGGTTTTACATCGAGAATTTCGATGTCTTCTTTTGGAATCAAGAACGTAAAACCGGCAACTTGAAAAGTTTGAGGTACATAAACGGCAATATGACCTGATAATGGTTCATGAAACGCCTGAAGGTTCTCAGAAGTAATGAAACCGAGACTTTTCATGTTTGTTCCTGGGATCGTAACCAAAGCCACTTTTGAAAAGGACTTTTTATCCCCGAGAAAAGAATGGACAGTATCTTTGATGACAGAATAAATCGTTTTGACCAAAGGGATTTTTTCCAGAAGTCTGTCAACCAGCCTAATGATGCTGCCTGTAATGAACCGGGTCGACAGCCAGCCGAGGAATGTTATCAAAACCAATGTTGTCAACAGGCCGATACCTGGAATATAGCTTTCTTTTAAATGGGGCTTCAGCAAATTTCCAAGCAAACTGTCCAAAAACATAAAGGTTTTATAAATCACATAGATCACGAGTATGATCGGGACAATGGTAAGGATGCCGTTAATGAAATTTTTGAATATACTTCTCATAGTATCTCCTTCAGGAATTATTGCTGCCCTGCAAAAAGCTTCCCAAGTCACGGGACATTCATACAATTTGCTGTTAAGGTGGGCATATAGAAAGTATCATACACTTTCCTTTAGGAAATTTCTATATTATTTTTCTTCATCGACAGCGACGATGATCGAAGAAATCTGGATCATCGATATGTCACTTTTGTTATGCAAGGATGCCTCTTTTAGCGTTTCAAAACGGACCGTATGATGACCGTTCTCAAGGCCGCTTGCTATATATAAGAACCGCTCCCGTGAGAACGGCCACCAGGTAGAAAGGGTACTTACATAATTACCGTCTATATAAACTTTGACCATTCCACCGTCCTGGCTTCTTATTGCTGTCACCCCGAGAATGGAGCCCTCAAACTCATATTCCAGAAAATCCCCGGGACGCTTGCTTATATTTATACCATTTTGCCTTCGGAACCCTTTACGGGCAGAGAAATGTTTTTTTTCAGACAGAGAGATTGCTTGATTCCTGGTCAAGGGTTTAGGATATCCGGCAATATCCCTTTCCTTTTGGATATTATCTTTGATCAACTCCAGAATAGAGTACGCATAAAGTTGATATCCTTTTCCATTCGGATGCACCATATCAGTCGTCAGCTGTTCTGTCAGCATGCCAGATTCCTTGAAAGGAATTCGCATGTCTAATGGCTTAGCGCCGTAATGGTCAGAAACTCTGTTAATTGCGTCAGCAAATTCCTCCTGCTTTAAAGGATTCTCGATGATCGTGATCACTTCAGAGTTGGGATATCGCTCTTTTGCTTTTCTGATCAGTCTCTCATAGAAAAAAGTGAATTGCTCAGCGTCCATATATTTACGATCATTTTCGCCAAAAACAATAAAAATGAGGTCGACATCACTGAATTTTGGGGCTTTTTGCAGTTTGTATAATCCTTCAAAAGCAGTCGCTCCACTCTGGACAATACTATTTCGGCGTGCCCGGGATCCGCTGAAATCTTTTAGAAGCACCTCGAACTGGCTGTACCACCTAAGGTCTTTGCTTTCTGCTCCAGCACCCCGCCCAATACTGTCACCGATAATCAGGTAATTGATCGACGAACCGGCGGAGATTTTTTCATAAACATTTAAATCCTCGGACAAGTAATGTTCTGATTGAATCGCTAAAAAGGAAATCACTGCGGCCGTAAGGAAAAATAAGGTTAAAATTTTTTTAGCGTTAGATTTCATACTTGGCTGTACCCTCCGGACATTGGTTGCTATTATTCCATTTTAACCTTTACCCGCCATGAATGAATTGAAAAGTCGGCATGGCTGTGAAAAATGATAAATTAAAAAAAATAGGCTAATGCACAAACGGGTCAAGTACCCATATCATACCGTAAAGGGAAAGCAATTCAAAAACAAACGAGGAGTGGTTTTTAAATGTACGGATATGATAATGCCCCAATGCCTGTAACTGCCCCAATGGCAACAGCTCCAACTTATGGCACTTTCTGTGGCGGAGGTTACCCATATGCAGGAGTCGCAGGTGCTGGCTGTGGTTACGGATACGGCGGTTTTGCATTGATCGTTGTTCTGTTTATCTTGTTAATCATCATTGGTGCTTGCTGCAGCTATAACTGGTAAAAATATAGCAATTTAAAACGCTTTTTAAATAGTTTGCGAGGCTGTCTGCTAACAGACAGCCTCTTAATATGCCCCCGGTTTAACACGAACATTTATTTTGCTTTTATTATTTATAGTTCGTGTTTTGGTTGACTGCGTGGGTGTTATTTGTTATATTTACCATTGGTTAAGCAAAAAACTGATAATGGCGGGGGATGCAGAATGAAAACAAACTATGATGTGATTGTCGTTGGAGCAGGTCCAGCAGGGATTTTCACTTGCTATGAATTATCGTTAAAGATGCCTGAAGCTAATGTTCTGTTAGTGGATAAGGGACATGATATTTATCGAAGGAACTGCCCGATTTTACAAAAGAAAATTGAAAAATGCCCGCCGCCAGCTGGGAAAAAGGATTTTGCAGGATGCCTGCCGGCGTGTTCGATCACCAATGGTTTCGGCGGTGCAGGTGCCTATTCAGATGGGAAATTCAATATAACAAGTGAATTCGGCGGCTGGATGACGGATTACCTGCCTGATTCAAAAGTTGTCGAACTGATAAAATATGTAGATGAGATCAATCTCAAGCATGGTGCAACGGAAAGTATAACTGATCCAATGACAGATAAAGTCCGTGAAATCGAACGAAGAGGTTATGCCGCTGGCTTGAAGTTGCTCAGAGCCCAGGTTCGCCACCTTGGTACAGAACAGAATCTTGAGATTTTAAAGGATATCTTTGAATACTTAAAAGAAAAGGTGGATATGGCGTTCAAGACAGAAATCGAGGATTTGATTACTGAAAAAACGCATGACGGCCATAAAGTCACAGGTGTTGAGCTTAGGAACGGGGAAAAAATTTATGCTGATAAAGTAGTAGTTGCCCCGGGCCGTGACGGCTCCAAATGGCTGACACAGCTTTTGAAAAAAAGAAGGCTTAAGATGATCAATAACCAGGTCGATATTGGCGTCCGCGTCGAAACATCCAATGTCGTCATGGAGGAAATAAATGAACATCTATACGAAGGAAAGTTCATTTTCAATACCTCAGTAGGGACCAGCGTTAGGACATTCTGCAGCAATCCATCGGGACATGTAGTTGTCGAGAACCATTCCGGAATCATGCTTGCAAACGGCCACGCCTATAAGGATCCAAAGCTTGGAAGCAACAACACGAATTTTGCCTTGCTCGTGTCCCATACATTCTCTGATCCGTTCGATAAACCGAATGAATACGCGCATGAAATATCCCGTTTGGCGAACAGCCTTTCCAACGGCGGGCTGATTGTGCAAAAATACGGAGATATTTTAAAGGGCCGCAGGTCAACGGAAAAAAGAATCAAAGAGGGATTCCTTGAACCTACCTTAAAGGAAGCAGTACCTGGAGATTTAGGTTTGGTCCTTCCGTATAACACCCTTAAGAGTCTTGTGGAAATGACGGAAGCATTGAACCAGGTTACGCCTGGACTTGCTTCTGAACATACGCTGTTCTATGGAGTTGAAGCGAAGTTCTATTCAGCACGGCCGAAGCTGAATGACAAGTTTGAAACAGAAATAAGCGGCCTGTATGTTGGCGGAGACGGTGCCGGCATCACTCGCGGACTTGCACAGGCAAGTGCCTGCGGAGTCTGGATTGCAACAGACATTATCGAGAAGTCAAAAACGGGACGAAAAACTGAGCCTGCACTTGTATAGATCCTGAGAACAAATTGAAAGACCAGAACATGCTTACACCCTGCCTTTTCTTTGATAAAATAGAAGATATCATTGAAGAGGCGGGGAGAATATGTTTGCACCCAAGTTAGTGCCTGGGGATGAGATTCGGATCATCGCACCAGCGACAAGCATGATCATTCTGAAGGGAGCTCAACTAGACCTGGCTGTTGAGAGATTGACGCAGCTGGGCTTTAAGGTGACGTTTGGAAAGTATGCAGATGCTCATGATGAGTTTTTCAGTTCTTCGATTGAGGAACGGATCGAGGACTTGCATGAAGCATTTACCGACCCGAATGTAAAAGGGATTTTAACGGCCATAGGCGGATACAATTCCAACCAGCTGCTGAAATACATAGACTATGATTTGATCGCTTCCAATCCGAAGGTTTTTTGCGGCTACAGCGATATTACGGCGTTGCAGCTGGCAATCTATAAGAAAACCGGGCTTGTAACATACTCAGGCCCACATTTTTCAACCTTTGGCGTGAAACATGGGTTGGAATATACATTGAATTCTTTTTTGGATGCAGTTACAAATGATGCACCATATGAAATTTCTCCTTCTGAAACTTGGTCAGATGACGCCTGGTATCTCGAACAGGAAAATCGGACGTTCCACGAAAACGATGGCTATATGGTCATCCGGGAAGGAGAAGCAAGCGGGAAGTTGATCGGCGGCAATCTTAGCACAATGAACCTGCTTCAGGGTACAGAATTCATGCCATCCCTGAAAGACAGCATCCTGTTCATTGAAGATGATGAAGAAAGCCATTCAAGAAGTTTTGACCGGGATCTCCAGTCACTTCTTCACCTACCAGACGCAGCCTCAATAAAAGCTCTATTGATTGGCCGTTTCCAAAAGAATTCCAATGTCACAGAAGAGGCATTAAGAAAAATCATCTTGAGTAAAGTAGAATTAAGGAATATACCGATCATCGCAAATGTCAATTTCGGACATGTCCAGCCATTTGCCACCCTGCCGATCGGGTCATTCGCTACCGTTAAGGCAGCCAGTGACAAAACTGAAATCTTTATCGAACAAGACGAATAGTTCATGATGGAGGCACCTTTTATAATGGTGTCTTTTTTTGTTATTTTTCTGTTGTACTATGGAGCACTTTGAACGGCATTTTATGAAAATTGAAACCGGAGCGGTCCGAAGTTCAGACCGCTTTTTGTGCATTAGGACCAAAGTTGTCCGAAGCAGCCCTGAGTTCGGCCAGCTTTTCGTGTATTGCCGCCAAAGCTGTCCGAAGCAACCCTGGTTTCGGCCAGCTTTTTGTGCATTACCCCCAATGCTGTCCGAAGCAAGCCCAAGTTCGGCCAGCTTTACGAGTAGTACCCCCAAAGCTGTCCAAAGCAAGCCCGCGGTCGCATTTCAAATAGTATAACCGCAGACTCCCTAAATGCAGGCTAGTACCGGACTCCATAAAAAATCCCCCTCACGTTAACGCCCTAGGCTGTATGGCGTAATTTTTTCATATATAAGAAAGATTCCCGTTTTGTTTTCATACAATTTACAGAATGTCCATTTGATTTTAATTGCGGTGAATGGAGTGAAATTATGAGGTCGTCCTATTTAATCAAACCTGCCCTGGATGAGAGCTATCCTGAGATTGACTATGGTAAAGGCATCTACCTTTTTGACAAAGACGGGAAGAAGTATCTTGATGCTGCATCCGGGGCTGTAACGGCAAACATCGGTCATGGAGTTCCGGAAATCATTCTTGCGATGTATGAACAGTCCAAGCGAGTTTCATTTGTCTATCGCTCTCAGTTCACCAGTGAGCCGGCAGAAAAGCTGGCTGAAAAAATTTCTGATTCATTGCCTGCTGACCTGAACTGGAGTTTCTTTGTAAATAGTGGGTCAGAAGCGACCGAAACCGCTTTGAAAATTGCAATTCAGTACTGGCAAGAGAAAGGGATGAAGTCAAAAATCAAAATACTTTCTAGATGGGTCAGCTACCATGGTATCACGCTTGGTGCACTCTCGATGTCAGGACATCCCGGAAGAAGAGCGAGGTTTGTGCCATTGCTCGAGGAATTCCCGACGATTTCGCCTCCCTACTGTTATCGCTGTCCATACCAAAAATCAGCGCCGGAATGCGGTTATTTATGCGCCATGGAGCTGGAGGGGGCAATAAAAAGGATTGGAGCTGACCATATTGCCGCATTTATTGCAGAACCTGTGATTGGTGCAGCCGGCGGAGCGATTTCGCCACCGGAAGGGTACTACGAAACAATTAAAAAGATTTGTGATGAGAACAATATATTATTTATCGCAGATGAAGTAATGACAGGGTTTGGCAGGACTGGGTCGATGCTGGCAATGGAGCATTGGAATATCATTCCCGATATTGTCGCCCTTGGCAAGGGGATGGGGGCTGGTTATGCACCAATAGCAGCGACCGTTGTAAGTGACCATGTGATGGAACCGATCCTGAAGGGTTCCAAAGTGATCATGAGCGGTCACACTCTAAGCGCAAACCCTCAATCATGTGCAGCAGCTTTGGCTGTTTTGGAATACCTTGAAAACAATCATATTTTGAAAGATGTAGAATCGAGGTCTGTTTATCTCAAAAATAAGCTCGATCGCCTTAAAACACAATTCACTTTTATCGGGGATGTGCGGGGAAAAGGGTTGCTTCTTGGTTTGGAGTTTGTCAAATTACCTGCAGCGAAAATTCCGTTCGACCAGAGTGTAAAACTGACGGAGCTGGTTGTCAGAACTGGCAGGGACCACGGGATATTGCTGTATCCTGCGGCGGCAGGCCTTGATGGGCTTTCAGGTGACGCGGTTATCATCGCACCCCCGCTTACAATCACGAAGCGTGAAATTGACGAACTGATTGCCCTTTTGAAAACAACATTCGTTGAAGTATATAAAACACTGGGATTTCCTTTTGAAAATGGAGTTGAAGAGTAGATGGAAAATCCATTTGGAAAAATTGCTGCGCTTGAGCAGGCAATGGAATATTTCTATGACGGAATGACCTTGATGTTTGGCGGGTTTGGAGGAGTCGGTTCTCCTCCAGCCCTGATAGATGGCATTCTGGAAAAGAACATCAAAAATCTTATGTTGATAGGAAATGATACAGGCTTTCCGGAAATCGGCATCGGTAAAATTGTCAGCCGCAGGAGGGCCAGGAAAGTGATTGCCTCTCATATCGGCTCGAATCCTGTTGCAGGCGACCTGATGACCAGAGGGGAAATGGAGGTCGAGTTCTCGCCGCAGGGCACACTTACGGAACGTATAAGGGCAGGTGGAATGGGGATTGGCGCTATTTTAACAGATGTTGGGGTCGATCATGATTTCGTTGCAAAGGGCAAACAAAAGCTGACCCTTAACGGCAAAGAGTATTTAATTGAAACAGCGCTGACGGCAGATGTGGCAATTGTCTATGCCAAAAAAGCCGATCCATACGGAAACCTGGTTTTCGATAAAAGCGCGAGGAATACGAATCCGCTTGTGGCGATGGCGGGGAAGTTCACAATTGCCGAGGCTGAAGAAATTGTTCCGCTTGGCAGTCTGGACCCCGAGGAAATAGTGACGCCCGGTGTGTTCGTGGATATGGTGATTCCATCTTGTGGGGTGAATTGGAAATGGGCATGGGAATAGATGTCAGGAATAGAATGGCGAAGCGGGCTGCCGAGGAGATTACATCCGGGATGGTAGTCAATCTGGGCATTGGAATTCCTTCTCTTGTTCCTAACCACCTGCCACGGGAAACACAGGTAATGTTCCATGCCGAAAATGGGATAGTCGGAATGGGCGCATCCCCTGAAAAGGGATGGGAAGATGAAAATTTATGCAACGCGGGCGGGTTCCCGGTTACGGTCGTTGCAGGTTCTTCTTATTGTGACAGTGCGGTGGCATTCGGAATGATCCGACGCGGGCGGGTTGACCTTACCATACTGGGTTCTTTGCAGGTAAGCCAAAAGGGAGACCTTGCGAACTGGATTGTCCCGGGCAAAAAAGTGCCGGGAATGGGTGGGGCGATGGAACTGGCACAAAAGGCCAGGAAAGTTGCCGTGCTGATGAACCACACAGATAAGAACGGGGTGTCCAAATTGGTGAAGTCATGCTCCTTGCCATTGACTGCGGCAAACTGTGTCGACTTGGTGATCACCGACCTGGCAGTTTTTAAAATAAATGAAGGCTCCATGATTCTCTCTGAGCTTTTTGCGCCATATACCATTGCTGAGATTACTGCTAAAACAGCCTGTGATTTCTCGATCGCGGAGGATCTTCGGGTTATTGATTATTAAAGGGGTTGATATCGTGCAATCTGCTGAGGAAAAGGTGCGGAAATATATTAAGGAAAACAGAATCAAGGGAACACGCCTATTGCAAAAAATGGTACAGGAGCCAAGTACGAGGGGAGAAGAAAGTGGAGCACAGGCTGTAGTGATTGAAAAATGCCGTGAATTAGGCTTTGAAATGGATATTTGGGAAATCGGAGGTGACGGATTGTCTGGCCACCCGGCGTTTTGCTCTGATCGCAGCAACTTCAAAGGCAACCCTAATGCGGTAGGAATCATGAGGGGGACGGGCGGAGGAAAGTCGATGATCCTGAATGGCCATATCGACGTTGTACCCGCTGGTGACACCAAGGATTGGGATCGGGACCCTTTCAGCGGATATATTGAAAGCGGCAAGCTTTTCGGCCGGGGGTCGACGGATATGAAGGGCGGAACTGCTTCCTTGCTGATGGCGATGGAAGCTATAAAGAATTCAGGGATCAAGTTAAAAGGAGATGTCATTTTCCAGAGCGTAATCGAAGAAGAAAGCGGCGGTGCCGGGTCGCTTGCTGCAGTCTTGAGAGGTTATAAGGCGGATGCCGCAATCATTCCGGAACCAACAAACATGAAGCTTTTTCCTAAGCAGCAGGGGTCCATGTGGTTCAGGATTTTAGTTAAAGGCAAAGGTGCCCATGGCGGCACAAGGTATGAGGGAGTCAATGCGATTGAGAAGGCGATGCAGGTGATTGATGGACTGAGAAAACTGGAGACGGAAAGAAACGAGAGAATAACAGATCCGTTTTTTAAAAGTATTCCAATACCAATTCCAATCAATATCGGCAAAATTCAGGCTGGCGACTGGCCATCCTCTGTTCCAGACCTGGCGATCATTGAAGGCAGGATGGGGGTTGCGCCGAACGAAACCCAGGAGGAAGCAAAACGGGAAATGGCTGCAGCCTTATCGCAAGTAAGCAATGCTGATACATGGCTTGAAGAAAACAACCCTGTGCTAGAATGGTTCGGCGCAAGCTGGCTGCCGGGCGACCTGGATCCAGAGCATGAACTGATTCGAGACTTATCCGAAAGCTATAAAGGTGTCAAAGAACAGGAGCCTTTAATTGAAGCCTCCCCTTGGGCGACAGATGGCGGAATCCTTTCAAAAGTCGGCGGAATACCGGTTGTGGTTTTTGGGCCTGGGGTAACTGAAACGGCACATCAGGCAAACGAATATATCAGGCTTGAAGATGTATTTGAAACCGCCGAAATCATTGCCCTCACTTTGCTTAAATGGTGTGAAATCAGTGAATAACAGCTTTTTACTGGCATTGGGGTGAAGCAAGTATTATAAAGCTTTTAAACAATGAAGTTAGAAATGAAAGCAGACTTGTAAAACCTGTGTCAACCAAACTGCCATCATTTCAATTAGGAGGAGTCAAAAAGTGGGAGATATTAAGATCAAAACAGCCATTCCCGGTCCCAAGGCGAAGGCTTTGCTGGAAAGAAAAGAGAAGAATATTCCTGTTGGTCCATTTAATACGATCAAATCTTTTGCCGAAAGTGGCGAAGGTGCCCTGTTGACCGATGTAGACGGGAACACATTCATTGACTTTGCAGGTGCAATCGGCACCCTCAATGTTGGACATTGTCCGCCAGAGGTTGTAAATGCGCTCCATGAACAGATTGACCGTTATCTTCACCCATGTTTTCATGTGATGATGTATGAACCTTATATTGAACTGGCTGAAGTGCTGAACAACATCACGCCTGGAGACCATGATAAAAAGACCTTTTTTCTCAGCACGGGTGCAGAAGCAGTTGAGAACGCGATAAAGATCGCCAGGAAATTTTCCGGCAGAAAAGGGATCATTTCCTTTGAACGGGCATTTCATGGCAGGACGTATATGGCAATGTCACTGACAAGCAAGGTCAAACCGTACAAGTACCAGTTCGGCCCATTTGCACCAGAAACCTATAAATGGCCTTACCCTGTATATTCACAGGAGAAAAGCATGTCCCCCGATCAACTGGATGCTTATATCCTGAAGAAGTTTGAGACATTTTTCCAGAGTGAGGTGCCAGGCACGGAAATTGCCGCGGTCATCATGGAACCCATCCAGGGTGAAGGTGGATTTAACATACCATCAAAGCCCTTTGTGCAAGGTGTGAAAAAGATATGTGAAAAGTATGGAATCCTCTTTATTGCAGATGAAATCCAGACAGGTTTTGGCAGGACAGGGAAGATGTTCGCAATGGAACATTACGGAGTGATACCTGATCTGATGACCATGTCAAAATCGATCGCAGCCGGACTTCCAATCAGCGCGGTGACTGGACGGGCCGAAATTATGGATTCAGCCGGCATTGGAGAAATTGGCGGAACATATGGAGGAAGTCCTCTCGGTTGTGTTGCAGCGATCGAAGTCGTTAAAATGATAGAAGAGCAAAAACTTCTCGAGAAAGCAAACTTTTTTGGAGATAAGTTTCAGGAGAGATTCGGAGGGCTGGCAAAACAGTTTTCGGAGATTGGTGATATCCGGTCATTAGGAGCAATGTGCGCAATCGAATTTTTCGATGAAAATGGGCTGCCGAATGGACAGATTGTTAAGGAGGTGCTTGCGAAGGCTCATCAGCGCGGATTGATTTTAATGAGCGCTGGCCTTTATGGTAACGTCATCAGGCTTCTCGCTCCGCTTGTCATAACAGACGGGCAGATGGAGGAAGGGTTTGATGTCCTTGAATCCGTGATTTTTGAATGCTGCAAGCAGCAGGAGGGATAAGATGAAACAGAATTTATGGATAAATGGAGAAAGTGTGGAAACAGAAAATTACCGTCCACTGTTAAATCCGTATACAGGTGGACAAATAGCCGAAGTAGCAGAGGCTGCCAAAGAAGATGTAATAAGAGCGATTGACTCTGCAGCTGAAGCTGCGAGGGGCATGGCGGAAATGGATGCCCATAAACGTGCCGATATCCTTCGGAAAGTGGCCGATTATATCCAGGAAGACCGTGAAGAATGTGCAAGACTGATCGCTGAGGAATCCTCCAAACCATTGAAAGCGGCCCGGGCAGAGGTCGACCGGACTGTTATGACCTATACATTCGCCTCGGAAGAAGCCAGAAGGATCCAGGGAGAAACCATCCCGATGGATGCTGCTCCCGGAGGAGAGGGACGGATCGCCTATACTGTAAAGGAGCCGCTTGGCGTCATCGCTGCGATTACACCATTCAATTTTCCAATGAACCTTGTAGCCCACAAGGTGGGGCCTGCGATAGCAGCAGGAAATACAGTCGTCCTGAAGCCCGCGAGCCAGACGCCGTTATCAGCTTATAAAATCGCCTCATACTTCCATAGGGCAGGATTGCCGGCAGGTGCTCTTAATGTAGTGACAGGCAGCGGGAAAAATGTGGGCGACGCCCTGATTGCCGATGATCGGGTAAAAAAAGTGACCTTTACCGGAAGTCCTGCAGTCGGTAAGTATATTCGTGAAAATGCTGGATTGAAAAGGGTAACGCTTGAACTGGGCTCAAATTCGGCATTGATAGTCGACGAAGGAACGGACCTTAGTAAGGTAATACCAAGAATCGTGACGGGTGCCTTCTCAAATCAGGGGCAGGTATGCATTTCGATTCAACGCATTTACGTGCATGAAACTATTGCCGAGGATTTTGTTTCACAATTCGTTGAAGAAGCGGGCCGTCTTAAAGTGGGAGACCCTCTGGATGAAGAAACAGATGTAGCTGCAATGATCAGTGCGGAGGATGTGGAAAGGGCCCAGTCCTGGATCAGTGATGCGGTGGGAAATGGAGCCGAACTGGTCCTTGGAGGAGAAAGTGAACAGCAGGTATTAAAGCCGACTGTGCTCCTCAATGCAAAACCGACTGATAAAATTTCCTGTGAGGAAGTCTTTGCGCCAGTTGTCCATATCAACACGTTCATGGACTTTGATGAAGCAATCACTGAGGTCAATGAGTCGCAGTTCGGCCTTCAGGCAGGTGTTTATACAAATGATCTTCAAAAAGCCTTCAGAGCAGCCAGTAATCTGCACGTCGGCGGCGTGATGATCAATGATATTCCTACTTTCCGGGTTGACCATATGCCATATGGCGGTGTCAAACAAAGCGGGACTGGAAGAGAAGGGATCAAGTATGCTGTCGAAGAAATGACTGAACTGAAGCTTGTTTCATTCAAATTGGATTGAACCGTCAGCCTGGCCTAAAGCCAGGCTTTTGATTCGACAGAAGATCTTAGGGGATGGGGGAGAGGAAAATGCATTTAGGGAAAACAATCGTCTTAGCAGACAAAAATGGCAAGATGACTGTTTATCTTGACAAACAAAATAAACGGGTGAGAGTGGAGGATTATTTAGGCAGTTTATCGAATGCATTGAAATGCGCTGAAGAGCTGGCAGAGAGCGAAAAGGCAGATAAATTGATCATTAAAGGAAGAAGAGAACATTTCACACAGCTGCTTGAACACGGGTACAGTTTCGAGGCAAGCATTGACGGTTTTTTCCTTGGCTCCGATTGCGTGTTCTTTTCAAAGTTTCTAAGCGATGACAGAAAAGCAACGCCGCACTGGACCGAGGAGGACGGAATCATAAAAAGTGTCTATCATTTGGCAGAGCCCGCCCAGAAGATCACTCCGCCTGGCGATTATGTGATGAAGAAAATGGACAAATCGGATGCCCACGGCTTATCTGACTTATACAAAGAAGTCTTTCAAATCTATCCGACCCCGCTGAACGACCCGGAGTATATTGTCAAAACGATGACCGAAGGCACGATTTACTATGGATTTGTCCATGATGGCCAAATTGTAAGTGCTGCTTCCGCTGAGGTCGATCTTTTTTACAAAAACGCGGAAATGACTGATTGTGCGACGTTAAAAGAGCACCGGAAGCATGGCTTGATGAAAGTCCTCCTGGCTCGTTTAGAGGCCGAACTGATTGAGAACGGCATTTTTTGCGCCTATTCAATTGCGAGGTCATTATCTTTTGGCATGAATGCAGCATTGTATCAATTGGGCTATGCCTATCGCGGCAGGCTGGTGAATAATGTATATATTTATGATAAAATTGAGAACATGAACGTCTGGGTAAAAAATTTGGCAAAACCGCCAAATATTGGGCAGTAAAAGACAGTTTTTCGGCACGCTGTCATATACTTAATATGGGAGTGTGATGGGATTGAATTCAGTATCCAATGTTACCGAAGAAATCTTGAGCGCAATACTGAAGTGCATCGATGAGGCAATCCATGTCGTCAATACAGAAGGCATTACGATCTTTTACAATCAAGTTGCCGCCAGGCATGATGGATTGGAAATCAGTGAAGTCATTGGGAAGCCGCTCTTGAGTGTTTTTCCTTCACTGAATGATCAATCCAGCACCTTGCTGAAAGTGATAGAAACGAAAAAGCCAATCTATAATGAAACCCAATCCTTTGTTAACTTGCACGGAAGGAAAATTGAAACCGTCAATACAACTCTGCCAATATTTGTCCAGGGGCAACTGATAGGCGCTGTTGAAATCGCCAAGGATTATTCGCGGATCAAGCAGCTTTCTGAACGTCTGGTCGAAATCCAAAAGGGGTTGAGACTCAGTAATGGCAAGGCTGTAAAACAGCAGGCAGGCTATACGTTCAGTGATGTATTGACAACGAATAAGCATTTTATGTTGGTAAAAAAGAAGGCTGAAAAACTGGCAAAATCCGATTCTCCCATTCTTGTTTATGGGGAAAGCGGCACCGGAAAAGAACTCTTCGTCCAATCCATCCATAATGCATCAAAGCGGGCTGCTGGTCCGTTCATAGCCCAGAATTGTGCAGCGATACCTGAAAATCTGCTCGAAAGTATCCTGTTTGGAACCTCTAAGGGAAGTTATACCGGAGCGGTGGACAGGCCAGGTCTTTTCGAACTTGCAAACGGAGGGACGCTTTTCCTTGATGAGCTCAACTCGATGCCATTCGACCTCCAGGCTAAATTACTGCGTGTACTTGAGGATGGCGCTGTCCGAAGGGTCGGAAGCACGAATGTTACCTCAGTGAATGTCAGGGTGATTTCTGCGATGAATGTCTACCCGGGAAAGGCGATGGAAGAGAACCAGCTGCGGACCGATCTCTTTTACCGACTGAATGTCCTGACATTCGAATTGATCCCTTTAAGACAAAGAAAGGAAGATATTCTTTATCTGAGCGATCTTTTTATAAGCCAGTACAATCATGAGCTGAGGAAGCATGTAACCGGGCTCGATGAAAAGGCCAAGTCTGTTTTTCTTACCCATCAATGGCCTGGAAATGTACGCGAGCTGAAGCATACGATTGAGTACATGATGAATGTCTGTGAAGGTGAAAAGCTGACTGCCCATGATCTTCCAATGATGTTGAAAAACATTGCCCCAGAGCCAGTGAGCAGTGCTCCTTCACTGGTATTGAGAGAAAATCTGAAGGAGCTTGAAGTACAGTTGATTAAAGATGCGCTGGAAGCTTCAGGCGGAAATATCCAGCAGGCAGCCATCCTTCTGGATATACCAAGGCAGACACTTCAATATAAAATTAAAAAATTGAATATCCAGCCTTGAAACATAATCTGCCGAAATTTCAGCAGGTTATTTTTTTACCTAGGATTGTCCTGTTCTCCAATAACTCCTATTGCAAGCAATCTTCAGAATAATTCGCCAACTTGGCACGGAACTTGCATTGTAAATAGGTATAAAAATAGCTAGGGGGAAATTGGATGAAACAAACTTTATATAAGCCATCAAGACATTGGAAAGATATCGAACTCTGGAAAGATGTGACCGAAGAGCAATGGAATGACTGGCTCTGGCAGCTTACAAACACAATCAGGACGCTCGATGATCTGAAAAAAGTCATCAATCTGACTCCTGAGGAGGAAGAGGGGGTCCGGATCTCAACGAAAACAATCCCACTCAATATCACACCATATTATGCTTCATTAATGAATCCAGATGATCCTCGCTGCCCGGTAAGGATGCAGTCCGTCCCAATATCAAAGGAAATCCACAAAACAAAATACGATTTGGAAGATCCGCTGCACGAAGATGAGGATTCACCTGTGCCAGGCTTGACTCATCGATATCCTGACAGGGTGCTGTTCCTTGTTACCAACCAATGCTCGATGTACTGCCGCTACTGTACACGCCGCAGATTTTCCGGACAAATCGGCATGGGGGTAGCCAAAAAGCAGCTGGATGCGGCTATCAACTATATCAGGAACACTCCAGAAGTACGCGATGTGCTGATTTCGGGAGGGGATGGCCTGCTGATCAATGACAATATCCTCGAGTATATCCTGAAAAACCTGCGCGAAATTGATCATGTGGAAATTATTCGCATTGGCACCCGGGCACCTGTAGTATTTCCGCAGCGAATTACAGAGAATCTTTGTTCCATCCTCAAAAAATACCATCCAATCTGGTTGAATACACACTTCAATACATCAATCGAAATTACTGAGGATTCAAAACGGGCATGTGAAATGCTTGCGAATGCAGGTGTTCCGGTTGGGAATCAATCGGTCATCCTCGCTGGCATAAATGACAGTGTTCCAATCATGAAAAAGCTGATGCATGACCTTGTAAAAATCCGGGTCCGACCTTATTATATCTACCAGTGCGATCTGTCTGAAGGCATTGGTCATTTCCGAGCTCCTGTGACGAAGGGACTTGAAATCATCGAGGGCTTGAGGGGCCATACGTCTGGCTATGCTGTCCCGACATTTGTAGTTGATGCACCTGGTGGAGGAGGGAAAATCTCCTTGCAGCCAAACTACCTGATTTCGCAAAGTCCTGAAAAAGTCGTGCTGCGGAATTTCGAAGGTGTCATCACCTCTTATCCAGAACCTGAAAATTATGTTCCTGGCAGAGCGGAAGGATACTTCAAGCAGGTCTATCCTGATTATGAAAAGAAAAAATCCAATACCGGAATTGCAGCCATCATGAATGACAGTGAATTCAACTTAATTCCAGAAGGACTTGGCAGGATTGACCGCCGTGAAAAGTATGAGGAAGATCCAGCTCATGCATCACTCAAGGATAAGCGGGAAAAGCGGGATGAACTGAAAGAAAAGAAATTCATGGCTCAACAGAAAAAAACAACACATGCCCCTGATAGCCAGGAGACGATCCCCACAGCAAAGGGGAGTGAATAATGACTATTTGTGAATGGTGCAGCAGTGAAAATATCAAAGCAGTCACAGACAAAGTTTATTGGGAACTCCCTGATGGGACTAAAGCGATCCAAATTGATGATACACCAGCAGTCCATTGTCTCGACTGCCAAATGACCTATCAGACAGAGTTGATCACAAAGGAAATCGAAGACCAGCTGTTTTTAATCGATACGAAAAAACTCTCCAAAGTCATCACCTTCGAAGAATTGATGGAACAGCCAAGACTGCTGAAGCGAAATTACTTTGATTTTTCATCTTGAAATGAGGAGTGACAAAAATAACCTGAAACAGAAAGCTGTTCACAAAAAATTCAAATCTCCTTTTTATCCAGTTACTCCCTACTCTTTATAATAGAGTGGGGAGTATTCATATTGGAAGTGAGGAGATCTTGTGTATATCGCTTTATCAATCATGCTGATGGCGGCAATGTTGGTGTTGTTCCTGTGCGGATACTATGTGAGGATGATCAAAGAGAAATTCGGGATGAACTGGCTTCATGCTGTTCCCATTACTGTGGCCATTTTAATGGTGAATATTATATGGGCATTGCTGGAGATGGCGAAATCAGCCAGATGGCAATAACGGCGGGCACCTTTCCTGGTAGGGAAGGTGCTCGATACTTTCTAATATGTGGACGGACAGTAAACTTTTCGTTATAGTATGGACAGACAAATTCTAAATTTAGGCAGGCGTTCATATATGTATAAAAGTTTTTACCACTTTCTCATGAAATACCGGTCCACGAAACCAAAGGATGCGATCAGCAGGTTCGCGAACTCTGCATACGACGATCTTTCCTTCCCTAAAAACTCGGAAGACTATGACGAAATAAGCTCCTATCTGGAAGTCAACGGACAGTATCCTGAAAGCATGGCTGTCTTTGATGAGGCATGGGAAGAATATTTGATAGCTGAAAGCTGAAAAGGCTGCTGCGCTCACACGCAGGAGCCTTTTGTTTTAATAATATAATTCATCCTTCATCTGGGCGTGGCGATTTTCAGAATAGTGCATATACTGTGGTAATCACAATTCACGACTCATCGTTGAGGAGATGGAGGAAATGGAAAAACGGAAGAAACCTAAGTTTAACATCGGTGATACAGTCGTGATCACTATTTATGGTACCGTGGGGAAAGTGACAGATATAAAGTGGCTTGACGGCCTTCATGTATATGAGATAAATAAGAGCGAGGGCTTGTATTTAGAAACAAGTTTGCAGATGCTCTCTGAATATGATGGAAAGCTGATGGAAAAGGAACAAATCGATATCGAGTATAAATATTTCTTCGGGGATTTAGTCCAGGTAAAGGGATATGGTTCGGATCTGTTTAAAGTTGTTGGTTTCAGGACTGAAATCTGGCGTTATAAGGAAGATGCCTGGGAGGATGTCATATATGAACTCTCGAGGATTAAAGATGGAGAATGGCTTGAAGCCGGGGAAGAAGAGCTGACACTTGTGGCGGATTCAGAAAGCGCGGATACTTTCATCCAGAAGCTCGGACTTCTGTTTTCTGCCAATAAAGAAGTAAGGCCCTCTGTGAACCTCGATAAAAAATCCCTTCAGCCCTGTGCAGGCGAAAAGGAAGAGTTGCGGAAGATCAACCAGAGAAGGATGACCATCGATCATTTGCTCGATATATACAATGACTATCGAATTTTATATAAATGGTTCAATGATGATGAATATGCACATGTTATGAGGGTTATCATTCGGAAGCTGTCATTGCTTGTTAACAATGATGGAAAAAGCCATGTTTAAAGCCAGCCTGAAAACTCCAGCAGCACATAAACAAGAAAAGGAATTCCTGCCACTTGAATAACCTTAAATAATGAATTCACAATGCTGCCAAAAAACTCTACGATTACACTGTTTTCTTTATTGACATCAGCAACGAACATCTCTGCAAGCGTACTTATTGTCTTCATTAAGAATCACCCCGCCATTGATTTATTCCATTCTATGCTTGTCCAAAAGAGATAGAACGATTTTTCTGAAAAATCAATATGCTTGGCATGAAACAAGCACATATATCATACATTTGGAATAAAGGGGGGCGAATCTGTGAAAGAGATTGAGGTTATAATCGATACAGAGGAGATTGCTGAATTTTTCTTTCATGAACTTGTTAAAAGGGGATACGTTCCCACGGAGGAAGAACTTGAAGAGATGGCGGATATCACGTTTGAATATCTGATTGAAAAATGCATCATCGATGAGGAAGAAGACATAGATTAAGGCGATCTACCGATGGGAGGGCCGATTCGGACGAATCAGCCTTTTTATTTTGGAGTCATGCTCACTAATAAAGGTGAAAAAAAAATAATGTATTTTTATGAAACCCTGTTAACTTATAATCGTATACATAGTCGTAAAAGAAAATTGTGATTTCTGGGAGGCAATGAGGATGTCATTTTTTAATAAGGTGTTTGCAAGTGTTGGAATCGGAGCAGCTAAAGTCGACACGAAGCTTGAAAAGGACCGGGTTATGCCAGGAGAAGAGATACGCGGAATCGTTGAAATTCGCGGAGGCAGTGTTGAGCAGAATATTGATGACATCTATTTGAGTTTACATACCACTTATATAAAAGAGAGCGACGAGAGAAAGTATACAGCGACTGCCCAAATCGACCGCTTCAGGCTTACGCAGTCGTTTCTGATCAAAGAAAATGAAACAAAGGAAATCCCTTTTACCTTCAGGCTGCCATTGGAAATTCCGTTAACTATGGGAAGAACGAAGGTTTGGGTAACGACAGGACTTGATATCAAGAATGCGGTCGACCCCGGAGATAAAGATTATTTGACAGTAGTACCGAACCCATTGATGCAAGGGATCTTTAATGCCGTAAGCAATCTGGGCTTCCGGTTAAGGGAGGCTGAGTGTGAGCAGGCACCAAGGCATCTTCGCCGGAACCTGCCATTCGTCCAGGAGTTCGAATTCGTGGCTGCATCAGGTCCATTTAGAGGACGTCTGGATGAACTGGAGTTGGTTCTCTATCCAAACAGCGAAAACGAAGCGGAAGTATTGATGCAAGTTGACCGAAGAGCGAGAGGAATCGGCGGTTTCTTATCAGAAGCGATGGGCATGGATGAAACATATGTAAGAATGAATATCCATGTATCTGATTTGCCCTCCATACAGCAAAAGCTTCAGGATACAATTGCACGGTACTGCTGAAAATTTTGATGACGATGAAGCAAAAGCTTCATCGTCATTTTTTATCCTTGCTTCTTTCTTCCGTTAGCTGAGAACTCCTTGCCGTGTGCTTCTTGCTCGGCAACGATTGCATCAGGAGGGATATGATTGTTTTTCTTAGGCGAATTGATGCGATTGCGATGCTTTTTACCCATTAGCTCATTCTCCTTTATGTCAGTTTTTCTTTTACACCCAGGTAGAGAATTTTTTAATTCAGCTTCGGTAAAGCTATTTCTAGCTTGCCCGTTAACAAAATTGTCATGAAACTGAAGATTTTCCTGCTTAACTATATTGTGGTATAGTTTTGAGGTAGCAACCTATAGGATGGAGGATTATTTGAATGAGTGTACATATTGGTGCTAAAGAAAATGAAATCGCAGAAACGGTATTGCTTCCAGGGGATCCGTTAAGGGCAAAATACATTGCTGAAACATTCCTTGAAGATGCAAAGTTATATAATGAAGTCAGAAATATGTTTGGGTACACAGGTACATACAAAGGCAAGAGGGTTTCTGTCCAGGGCACTGGCATGGGCGTGCCGTCCATTTCAATTTATATCAATGAGTTGATGAATAGCTACAATGTCCAAAACCTGATTCGCGTGGGCACTTGCGGAGCAATCCAAAAGGATGTCAAAGTCCGTGACGTAATCCTGGCAATGAGCTCATCAACTGATTCCCAAATGAACCGCCTTACTTTCGGCGGAGTGGACTTTGCTCCAACAGCAAACTTTGATTTATTGTACAAAGCCTACAATACAGGTCTTGAAAAAGGCTTAAATCTTAAAGTAGGGAATGTGTTCACGGCTGACCAGTTCTACAATGATAATGCAGAATTGGAAAAATGGGCCCAATATCAAATCTTAGCGGTCGAAATGGAAACAACAGCCCTCTATACCCTGGCTGCCAAATACGATCGAAAAGCTCTATCTATCCTGACAGTCAGCGACCACATCCTGACAGGTGAAGAAACGACATCAGAAGAGCGCCAAACAACATTCAACGACATGATCGAAGTAGCGCTCGAAGCAGCAATCAAAGAATAATGAGTTGAAAACCCTTTCCCCTTGAGGAAAGGGTTTTATTATGTACACCCTTAATTAGGATCCCTCAGAATTCAAGGAAAGCCACAATGACTTAAAACCGAGTTTAAAGGATATTTTGAAGAAAGTGTAATCGAAATGACAAAGGAACTTTTTGTTTTATTAATAGTTCGAGAGCAGAGCGTCATTCAAATGTCAGGAAATTGTGTTTAATGGACATTTCGAGGTATTAAGAAGCCAAAATGTCTAGGAACCTGCGCTTAATGGACATTTTGAGAGTAAAGAGAAGCCAAAATGTCTAAGAACCTGTGTTTAAAGGACATTTTGAGGGTAAAGGGAAGCCGAAATGTCTAAGAAGCAGTGTTTAAAGGACATTTTGAGGGTAAAGGGAAGCCGAAATGTCTAAGAAGCAGTGTTTAAAGGACATTTTGAGGGTAAAGGGAAGCCAAAATGTCTAAGAAGCAGTGTTTAATGGACATTTTTGAGGCAGAGATTAGCCGAAATGTCTAAGAACCTGAGTTTAGTGGACATTTTACATTCCAAACCCGATAACTGTCTCTGCCGATTATACTCTTTACTTTGAACAATGCTCCAAATCACTTCATCCAATTGGGGAAGTTTGCAATTTCCAAAACCAGGCATAATGATGAACAGGGATAATGGGAAAAAAGGCCATTCGAAAGTTTGTTGAAAAATGATAGAATGGTGTTATTGCCTTAAAATGTTGAAGATTGGTGGACATGATGAAAAAAATATTACCAGTAATCGCCTTGCCTATTTTATTGACAGGGTGTGCACCTGTTGAGCCTTATCTTGAGAAGATTCCTTACCTTGAGAAAATTCCTTATTTGGGAGAAAAACTTGTTGGACAAGATAAACAGGATGACCAGCCAGCGGAAGTAGCAGAATCAGATCAGAACAATATGGATAACGAGGATCCACAAGGGGACAAGCCTGAAGATGAAGCATTGACACTTGAAGCGGCTTATTTCAATGTGGTCCAGAATGCAGACGGAAAGAATGTCATCCAGAATCCGCAGAACACTTTGGCGCTTGTCAATAAGGTTTTTGGATTGCCAGGCAATTATATTCCCGGCGATCTGGTTCGGCCTAACGTTCCATTCTCTTTTGGAGATGCAAAGCTTGAGAAGAGCCTTATGAGGAAAGAAGCTGCGGATGCTATGGAAAAAATGTTTGCAGGTGCCAGGAATGACGGAATAGAACTAGCAGCTGTATCCGGCTACAGGTCATATGGCCGACAGGAAACATTGTTCAAAGCCGAGGTCAATAAGGTAGGCGAAGAAAAGGCCCTGGAGGCAGTTGCCAGACCTGGAAGCAGTGAGCATCAAACAGGCTTGACGATGGATATTTCAAGCAAGAACAATAATTTTAATCTGAATGAACAATTCGGTTCAACAAAAGAAGGAGTCTGGCTGGCCCACAACGCTCATAAGTACGGCTTTATCCTGAGGTACCCAAAAGGTAAAGAAGAACTGACAGGCTATATGTATGAACCGTGGCATTTTCGGTACGTTGGCATTAAAGCGGCTACCGAAATATATGAAAATGACTGGACACTTGAAGAGTATTTTGAAAATGTGAAGAAAATTTAGTGAGGAGCCTGGCCGCTAGCCGGGCTTTTTGTTTTAAAAATGTCATAACTTTCATGTCCATTCCCGGAAGATTAGTGATATTTTTAACAGTATATATTGTCAAACAGGGTAAAATAAAAAAAAACACAAACATTTCGGTTGATTAATATACTATACAGGGGTATAGTAAATATTGTAGATAAGATAAAATTAATCTTCGATCGAAACGGGGTGTAATAGATGAAAGAACAAATAACTGTCGATATTACAGGCATGACTTGTGCTTCCTGTTCCACAAGGATCGAAAAAGTCCTAAATAAAATGGATGGAGTCGAAGCAACCGTAAACCTGGCTATGGAAAATGCCTCAGTACAATACGATAAAGAGAAAATCAAACCTGATGATATATTCAACAAAATAAATGACTTGGGGTACGGCGTCAGAAATGAAAAGATGGATTTGGATGTTTTCGGCATGACCTGCGCTGCCTGTTCCACCAGGATTGAAAAGGTCCTGAACAAAATGGATGGTATGGAGTCAGCGACCGTCAATCTGGCGACTGAATCAGCATCAGTTGAGTTCAACAGTGCGTTCCTGTCAGTTGGTCAAATCATCGCTAAAATACAGGATCTTGGCTATGATGCCAAGGAAAAAGTCCAGCGGGAAGCAAAGGCCCAGCAAAAAGAAGAGGAAATTAACGCAAAGAAAAGAAAGTTATTAATATCCATTCTTTTGTCCCTTCCGCTTTTGTACACCATGATTGGCCATGCGCCTTGGGATACGGGCTTGCCGATGCCGCATCTGCTGATGAATCCATGGTTCCAGCTGTTGTTGGCGACACCAGTCCAATTCTGGATTGGCGGCCAATTTTATATTGGTGCCTATAAGTCGTTAAAAAACAAAAGTGCGAATATGGATGTCCTAGTTGCCCTTGGAACATCTGCTGCCTATTTTTACAGTCTTGCAGAAGCAATAAAAACAATTGGAAACCCGGACTATATGCCGCATTTGTATTTTGAAACGAGTGCGGTACTGATCACTCTGATTCTTGTTGGAAAACTGTTCGAAGCGCTTGCTAAAGGACGGACAACTGAAGCAATCTCCAAGCTTCTAAGCCTCCAGGCAAAGGAAGCAACCGTCATCAGGGATGGCGAAGAGGTTAAAATCCCAATCGAGGATGTCAAAGTCAACGATACCATCCTTGTAAAACCTGGCGAGAAGATTCCGGTCGATGGCAATGTGTTAACTGGACAGTCCGCTGTCGATGAGGCCATGATAACAGGTGAATCCATTCCTGTTGAAAAATCTGCAGGCGACTCACTGATTGGCGCGACAATCAATAAAAATGGCACTCTGACAATGACTGCGACCAAGGTCGGAAAAGATACAGCCCTTGCAGGCATTATCAAGGTCGTCGAAGATGCTCAGGGAAGCAAGGCGCCAATCCAGCGTGTTGCTGACCAGATTTCTGGTATCTTTGTGCCGATCGTTGTTGCGATTGCTATTGTTACCTTTATTGTCTGGTACTTCTTGATCACTCCTGGAGATTTTGCATCATCCCTGGAAACAGCGATCGCTGTACTCGTCATCGCCTGCCCTTGCGCACTAGGGCTGGCAACTCCTACCTCCATTATGGTGGGTACGGGAAAAGGCGCAGAAAACGGAATTCTGTTCAAGGGCGGAGAGCATTTAGAAGCTACCCATAAAATTAATGCTATTGTTCTTGATAAAACGGGTACAATTACTAAAGGGAAACCAAGTGTAACCGATATAGAAATATTTGGTGAAGAAGAAAAAGTCCTTAAGTATCTGGTATCAGCCGAGAAATCCTCAGAACACCCACTTGCCGAGGCGGTAGTAGAATATGGCAGCGCAAATAACGTTGAGGTCCTTCCGGTGGATCAGTTTTCAGCGATACCAGGCCACGGAATAGAGGCAGTCATCAATGGCGAAAAAGTATTGATAGGAACCAGAAAGCTGATGAAGCAGACGGGAGTCGTATTTGACATTCACGAAAATCAGCTTGAGAAGCTGGAGACTGAAGGAAAAACAGCCATGCTGATTGCCATTGATAATAAGGTGAACGGCATAGTCGCAGTGGCTGATACTGTGAAAGAAACAGCCAAAAAGGCTATTGAAGAGCTTAAATCCATGGGCATTGAAGTATATATGCTTACCGGTGATAATAAGCGTACTGCCCATGCTATTGCCTCACAGGTAGGCGTCGAAAATGTTATAGCGGAAGTATTGCCGGAAGAAAAGGCAAACCATGTAAAAGAACTACAGCTTAAAGGCAAGAAAGTTGCAATGGTCGGCGACGGAATCAATGATGCACCGGCACTTGCCCTTGCCGATATCGGGATTGCGATTGGTACAGGGACAGATGTTGCAATTGAAGCAGCTGATGTCACTATTCTTGGTGGGGAATTAACATTGATTCCTAAAGCAATCTCATTAAGTAAAAAGACAATGCAAAACATCCGCCAAAACTTGTTCTGGGCACTGGCATACAACTCAGCGGGTATCCCAATCGCTGCCATGGGACTACTTGCGCCATGGGTAGCAGGAGCGGCAATGGCATTCAGTTCAGTTTCTGTAGTGACTAATTCCCTTCGTTTGAAGCGGATTAAGTTATAAATTTTTTATAAGAGAGGAAGATTTGAAATGGAAAAAACAACTTTAAATGTATCAGGAATGACCTGCGGACACTGCGAAAAGGCAGTCAAAAACGCTTTGATGGGTGTAGACGGAGTTGCCAGCGTAGTCGTTTCATTATCAGAGGGAAAAGCTGAAGTAGAATACGATGCTTCGAAAGCAGAAGTCAGCAAAATGAAGGCTGCTGTTGAAGATCAAGGCTACGATGTAGAATAAGATTCAAAGAGGCTGATATAGGTCATGTTTTTGACCTATGTCAGCCTCTTTTTATTACATAATCAATTTTTGCATGAGTAAACCTCTGTGTGCAGGGAAGGATACATCACATTTATTGTGCAATGCCTATTTTTCTGTTAATTTCACAGTAAAAATGTTATTCTAATCATTAAGGATTTTAAGCTTGATTGGAAAGTGGTGAAAAGGGTTGGATCAGCAAAATATAAATGAAGAAAACAAGGAAGAGCTTGAAGGCCAAAATAAGGCAGAAGAAACAGAGACCAAGAATAGTTTTCTTCGGATCAAAAAGTTCCACTTTGCAATGCTGTTGTTTTTTCTTGTCTTTTTAACAGCAGGAATCACTACCTTTGCGCTTGCTTTCGGTGAGGACAAGCCAGCAGTGCAGGTTATAAGGGATAGGGAAGAATTTGCAAAGCTATACGACGCATATGACACTTTGAAAAATGAATATTACCAGGATCTTGACCAGGAAAAACTAATCAATGGGGCGATAGATGGAATGCTTTCTTCTTTGGACGATCCTTATTCGGATTATATGAGCCAGGAAGATGCGAAAAATTTCCATCAGAGTCTGTCGTCATCATTTGAGGGGATTGGGGCAGAAATCCAGGAGAGAGATGGTTACATTTCCATCGTCACTCCGCTAAAAGGTTCTCCAGCCGAAAAAGCTGGACTCCAACCTGAGGATAAAATCATGTCGGTTGACGGCAAAAGTCTTCAAGGCATGAGTACGACTGAAGCCGTAGCTCTCATTAGGGGTGAAAAAGGGACTGATGTAAAGTTGTCCATACTTCGCCAGGGGGCCGAAAAGCCTGTCGATGTTACCATCACACGTGATACAATTCCGATTGAAACAGTTTATGGTGAGATGCTTGAAGATGGAATTGCTAAAGTCCAGATTACGAATTTCTCACAAAATACGGCTAATGAATTAGTAAATGTTTTAAATGACCTGCAAAAGCAGGGGATGAAAGGTCTTGTCCTTGA
Organism: Mesobacillus sp. MER 48; assembly: GCF_023714225.1. NCBI lineage: Bacteria > Bacillati > Bacillota > Bacilli > Caryophanales > Bacillaceae > Mesobacillus > Mesobacillus sp. MER 48. The sequence goes on along the minus strand of NZ_JAMAUR010000001.1, from coordinate 533,584 downwards.
TCTTCGCCAAAATCCAGGCGGACTTCTTGACCAGGCAATCAAAATATCAAGTCTTTTTGTTCCTGAAGGAGAGATCTTGTTCCAGGTTGAAGACCGCAATGGCAATGTGAAAAAATATCCTTCTGAAAATAAAAATGGCAACAAGCTGCCTTTAGTAGTAGTCATCGATAAAGGAAGCGCCAGTGCATCAGAAATCCTCGCGGGAGCTGTCAGTGAGTCTGCCGGCGTTCCATTGGTGGGTGAAAAGTCATTCGGCAAAGGCACTGTCCAGCGTGCGGAGGATTTTTCAGATGGCTCGAATATGAAATTCACAACAGATAAATGGTTGACACCAAAAGGGAATTGGATCCATAAGAAAGGCATCAAACCGGACTATGAAGTGGCTATGCCGGAATACGCTTCACTGCCATTTATCGATCCGGAAACTGAACTGAAAGTGTCAACAGCCTCTGAGCAGGTGAAATCTGCTCAAAAGATGCTGAAGGCGCTTGGATTTGACCCTGGAAGGGAAGATGGTTTCTTTGATGAAAAAACGAAAGAAGCAGTCAGCGAATTCCAGGAATCCAAAAAGATCGAACAAACGGGTATCCTGAAAGGAAGCACAACAATCGAGCTGATGAATGGATTGCGTGAACAGCTTAAGAAAGATGATCCGCAAGTCCAGAAAGCCCTAGAAGTGTTAAAGCAGGAGATGGCGAAATAACGGTTGGTGCACAGGAAAGCACCTTAAAATGCAAAGATGCAGTAACTTGAAAATCTCCAGCTTTGGCTGGAGATTTTCTATATTACTTAGGAAAGATGGGCGAATGTGAAAATGAAAAAAGCAGAAGTTTATGTTTTGTCAGGATTTCTGGGAACAGGAAAAACGACTTTATTGAAGCGTCTTTTACAGCATGAAAAAGACGCTGAACGGAATATCGCTGTGATGATGAATGAGCTTGGCAGTGTATCGATTGATTCGGATGCCGTCGATTCGGATGTCCCGTTGAAAGAGTTATTGGGAGGATGCATTTGCTGTACAATCCAGGATAAACTTGAATCCCAGCTACAAGGATTGCTTTTCGATCATGACCTGGATGCGATCTATATTGAAACAACGGGTGCTGCACATCCGGTAGAAGTTTTGGATGCAGTTCTGTCACCGCTGTTTGCGGACAAACTGATGATCAAAGGAATTATCACGACTGTGGATGGGCAGCAATGGCTTAATAGAACAAGTCTCGATCCGCAGGTCCATCAGCTTTTACTTGAACAGGTCAAGCATGCTGACCTGGTCATTATCAATAAATCAGATTTGCTCAGTGAATCGCAACAGGCCAAAATCAGTATGGATCTTCAAGGCCTTAATCCTAAAGCGAAATGTATTTTGAGTTCTTATTCCAAGATGCCAATGAAGCTTTTGGAAGGATTGGCCTATTCAAAAAAAGCCGAAAGTACAGATTCACATGTGTTGACGGATTTAAGACTGAGTACCTTTGTTTACCGGTTCCAGACTGCGATAAACCAAAGGGCATTTGAAGATTTTTTAAGGGCACTTCCGGATTCCATTTATCGCATTAAAGGATATGTATTGTTTGACCATTCCCCATATCCCGACTTATTCCAGTATTCATATGGCATGCCGTTCTATATGAAGGAATACATGAAGATGCCACTGAACCTCGTTTTCATTGGCCAGGTTACAGATTGGAACAACATAGAACAGCAGCTAAGGAAACTTGAAGAATAATAATGATTGACCCTGCCCAGCTTGTCTGGGCTTTTTATTTTCAATTATTTCCCTGAATAGTAAAGGGTGTAAAAGCAAAAACTTTCATGTAGCAAATGAACTGAATGGTTCTCAGAATAAATCCAGATAAAAATACGCCAGGTTAAGAAGAGATGATCATATGAAAGTAATTAAAATTTTTATATTGGCCATGGTACTCCTAACATTTACAGACATAAGCGTAATGGCAAAGAAACAGCCGGACAAGGTTAAAATGCCACAGTGGGAAGAAGTAAATGAACTCCTGCCGAGGTACAGTAAGTTCACTGTCATGGACCTGGAAACAGGTCTCCGATTCCGGGTCCAAAGAAGAGCCGGAAGCAACCATGCGGATGTCCAGCCCCTTACATCGGAAGATACAGCGATCATGAAGAAAATATACAGTGGCAAATGGAGCTGGAAGCGCAGGGCGATAATCGTCATCTCGGAAAAGGGGAAAATCGCCGCTTCGATGCACGGAATGCCTCATGGAGGCGGAGCTTTGAAAAATAACTTTCCTGGCCATTTTTGCATCCACTTTTATGGAAGTACAACTCACCGTACAAATTTTATGGATTTATCCCATAAACTGATGATATTAAAGTCGGCAGGAAAGCTTGAGAAGTATCTGGAACAAACAGATCCATATGATTTGGTTAATGCGTATATCGCAGGAATCAAACAGCAGGATCCTTACATCGTTTCATTTATCTCTCTCCAGGATCTTAAATGGAAAAAACTGCTGCCGCTAATTGAGAATATCAGCATAAACCGTATGGAGGTCTTGCCAGCTGAGGATGTGGGAGATCAATTGACTTTGACGGTACCTGTGGAAATAAATTGGCAGATAAAAGGAAGAGGCGGACGGAATTTCACAGGAGAGATTGTACTTGTCAGATTCTTGGGAAATGAACAATGGAAGGTTGATTCAACCCGTTTTCTTGAAGATAATAAAATAACGATACCTAAATGAAAAGCTTGAGAACTTGTCTCAAGCTTTTCATTGTTGTTCCTGAAGGGCAAGTCAAGGCTCGCCATATCCCTTTCCCGTTAACTTTCACCGAATTTGGCAAAGGTTTTTTCATCTTCAACAAGACCGCAGGCTGCACATTGGATTTTCATTTCCGGACCTTTATAAGGAAGGTGGAAGGGATCCAATTGGTCATTAGAATACTGTTCCACAATCTCTCCTGATTGGGGGTTTAATTTTACAGGCTGAGGAACCTGGGAAATCATATTGAATCTGGTCCGATTGGTTTTGCAATTAGGACAACGATACGGTTTGCTCATAATATAGTCTCCTTTAAAGTCATTTATCTTTATTTTTTGCATTGTCGTGCTGAATTATGTAAATATACAAAGTAAGGACCTGAAACAGTCATTTTTGTACAGGAGGCAGTAAAGTGCAGACAGAAGAATATGAGAAATTACTTGATGAATACAGGATGATTTGGAACAATCGCCGGCTGGAGTCAGCGCAAGCGCCAGAAAAGATTCTTAGAGAGGCCATTCTCAGGGATCTAAGAGATGAGAATTCCCATCCGAGGGCCAGAAAATCACTAAAAGATAAATACTATCTTGCCACAAAGAGGATTATGGAATCATCATTGTCAACTGAAAGCAAAATCACTTTAATTCGATTGCATCTGGAATTGACGGATGTTATTCAGCAGAATGACTCGAATTAGGGGACGAAATATGGGGATGAGGGCATATTGCTGGACTTCAGTTCTGAATGCAGTTGATGTGTTCCTGTTCTATAAAAGGAAGTGTGTGCTTCCTTTTTTTTATATGAGAAAAATGTCAAAAAATATCATCACAAGACTTGCTTTTATACCCCTTATGGTATAAAATTTATATTGTAAGTTCAGTGATGAACAAGAATTTATAAGAGGTGAAGTGTAGTTGCTTACTGGTTTTATCATCATTCTCCTTTTGGTCACCTTGATTTTCAACCGATATGTACCTGTGAGGAATCTTCGGGCGGTAAACGGCTATGAACATGAAGCGGTATTTGTCGACCTGAGGGATTATCAGGATTCAGCTAAAAATCCCGTCAATGGAGCAATTAATATCCCATGTGGATATTTAAAAAGATATATAAAGGAAATTCCGAACGAACAAATTGTGATTATTGCATCCAATGAAGTAGAAAAGAATTTTGGAGCAAGATTGCTTAAGAAGTATGGTTATGATATTAAGGGTTATACCATTACTGGACCATCACAATAGGAGGTGGCTAAAGTGGAGTACAATAAAGAAATAGTCAATCGCTTGAAAAGGATCGAGGGGCAGGTTCGGGGCAGCATACGCTTATTGGATGAACAGGAAGAATGCAAGTCGGTAGTGACTCAGCTGTCAGCAATCCGTTCTGCAGTCGATCGTACCATTGCCTTGATCGTCAGCAAGAATCTAGAACAATGCTTGATCAGTGATTTACAGGAAGGCCGGGAAACATCGCAGGCAGTAAATGATGCAGTAGAACTGCTTGTCAAGAGCAGGAAATAAATCGATTTCTGTTCTTGACAAGGCGATTTTTGTCACTTAAAATACCCTTATGGGTATATGGGTGTGTGAATCCAATCCTTCTCTATGATGATCTACCAAAAAGATAACGAGGTGTATATGGATGGATGTAATAATTAATGTGTTAATTGTTGTTTTAGCTGTAGCTTTCTTATGGAGCCGCTTAGCACCAACCAAAGGTGTGAATCAGATTACGACAGCACAGCTGCGTGAGATGGTGAAAACAAAGCCGGCAGGTACACAATTTGTTGACGTCAGAACTCCTGGCGAATATAAAGGAAACCATATTAAAGGGTTCAAAAATATTCCGCTTCAACAGCTGGCAAACCGCACAGGAGAACTATCTCAGGAAAAAGATGTAGTCGTCATTTGCCAAAGTGGCATGCGCAGCAGCCAGGCAAGCAAGTTATTGAAAAAAGCTGGATTTAAAAATGTTACAAATGTAAAGGGCGGCATGAGCGCCTGGTAATTAATAAGGGGGAAAAGAGAATGCGTCAAATGACACCAACAGAAGTGCAAAATAAATTAGGTACCAATGAATTTGAAGTTGTGGATGTTCGTGAGGTAAGTGAGGTTGCACAAGGAAAGATTCCAGGTGCGATCCACATTCCACTGGGACTTCTTGAGTTCAGGATGAATGAACTGGACAAGAACAAAACATATGTAATGGTTTGCCGTTCTGGCGGCCGCAGTTCTAGAGCATCGCAATTCCTTGATTATTACGGATATAATGTGATCAATATGCAGGGCGGTATGATGGCATGGGAAGGTCCAACTGAATAATACAGCAATAGAGACGGCGATGGCTGTCTCTATTTTTTATTCTATAGGAAATTATAAAAGCATTTTTATGTGGATAACTACATATGGGTGTCTTAGTCTAGCTCCAGCGCCTAGCCCCTCGAGACGCTTGTCGGGGCTGAACAAGGCGCTTGCGCTTTTTGTTCTGTAATCAAGACCATGACGTAAATAGGATTAGATACGTTCGATTTCATAGATTTATCACAAATTAGAGATATAATAATGTGAGATACTAGTGGAAGAAAAGGAGTTAATTATGAAGCGGACCTATTTGTTGGCAGCGGTGGTTTTCACTGCTTTGTTATCTGCCTGTTCTTTCGAATCATATGAACCAATCCCAAAAGATTCTTCTATTATATCTACAGTGAACATAAAAGAAATGACCATTTCTTATTATGATATGGATAAAGAGGAAAAATTGCCTGATTGGAGGGTTGACCGTCCATATATAGGCGGAATGATCCTGCCTGATGGGGACACTCTCCTGCTTTACGGAAAAACCTTGGAAACGGTCGATCTCTATTCATTAAGCAAAGGGGAAAAAATCGATTCCTGGGAAACAGGTGAAGGGATCGTAAATTCTTTATTAGTTAGTGACGGAACGGAAATAGCCTTTGCTGATCAAAACAGGGAAAGCATCCGTTTTTTTGATATTAACGGGAAAGAAGTGAAAGAGGTCAGGGCGGAGAAAGACCCTTTGACACTCCTTGAAGCGGAAGACAAACTTTATGTGATCAGCTATAACCAGGATATGCTTACTGTTATCGATTTGATGAATAAAGAAAGGCTCCCTGGATTTAAAGTTCATCCTGCAGCAGCAGGGGCAATCATGAGCACAGGAAAAGATGAGCTATGGATTGGCGGGCATGGCAAAGGAACCCAAATTGAAGAGCGAATACACATTTATGATCTAAAAAACGGGACGTTAAAAAAAGAAATACCAGCTCCTGTAATGCCAGTGGATTTTACCAAGAATGAAGACAATATTTTTGTTTTGAGCCATGGATCCAATACGCTGTATAAATTGTCAGGGGAAGGGACAAAGAAGGATTCGATCAAGGTAGGTGCCAATCCTTTTGAAATTGAGGTTTTTGAAGATAAGCTGATTGTTGCCGGTTATGATAGCAACGAGGTGTATATCATCAACCCCGAAAGCTTATCGATTGAAAAAACGCTGAAAGTCGGCGATGGCCCCTTTCAAATAGTTACGAGGGAGAGATAACAGGATGAATCCCGTAAATGTTCTGATCATTGATGACGAAGAGGATATGCGTAACCTCGTTCAAATGTATCTGGAAAACTCAGGTTTTACATGTGTTCATGCAGCTGATGGTGTGGAAGGATTGAGGAAGCTGAAAGAACAGAAATTCGACCTGGTGATTCTCGATATCATGATGCCATTTGAGGATGGCTTTGCGGTATGCGGAAAAATACGCGCTTTTTCACAAGTGCCGATTATATTTTTATCAGCAAAAGGAGAAGAATGGGATAAAGTGAAGGGCCTACAGCTTGGAGGGGATGATTATATCGTCAAGCCATTCAGTCCAGGTGAGCTGGTAGCAAGAATCAATGCGCTGTTAAGAAGGACATCTTTCGTTAAGAATGAAGATGAGACCGTTATTCTGGGTAAAATCACCATCGATAAAAAGGGAAGAAGAGTTAGTGTAGACAGTGAGATTGTTCCACTGACGCTCAAGGAATTCGAGCTGCTCGTCTTTCTCGTCAAACACCAGGGCCAGGCCCTGAGCAGGGAACAACTGCTTGAATATGTATGGGGGATGGATTACCATGGCAGTTTAAGAACGGTGGATACACATATTAAGACACTGCGAATGAAACTGGGTACAGGTGACTATATACAAACTATATGGGGTGTCGGGTATAAGTTCGAGGTGCCGGCAGGATGATTTCTTTTTCAGACAGCCTATTTAAAAAGCTATGGCTGACGGTTACAGCGACAATCTTGATTACCGTATTATATTCGTTTTTCTTATCTTACCTATTTTACGAGAAACTTTATGTCGATATTGTCGAAGAATCGTTAATGGCTGAAGGTAACCGGCTTGCGAGCGACTATAAGGGCGGACCACTGACAGATGAAATGAGGCAGCAAGTGGAATGGTACAATGAAAAATCAGAATCAGAGGTTTTTCTTGTCAGCAATCCCAAGGAGTTAAGTGCCTGCCTGCCCTATTCAATCGATTATGAGACGCTTATCGGACAAGAAGAACGGGAGCAGCTTTTGGAAGGTGAGCCTGTACTGAAATCTGGTTTTGAAGAGAGATTCGGCCGGAAAATACTTGCTGTTGCCATTCCTCTTCTTGATAACAGCAGACTTGAAGGGATTATATACCTATACGTCCCGCTAGCCAAAATTTCCGAACTAACCGTTGATTTTTCATTTCTCTGGCTAATTGGTGGAGTAGTGTTCATTGTCATAGCTGCCTACCTTGGTTTTAAAATGCTTCACCGGCTTACGAGGCCTCTCGCAGCCATGAAGCAGGCAGCCGAAAAGGTATCTGATGGAGATTATTCGGCGCGTGTGGATATTCAATCGAATGATGAGATTGGCGAGCTTGCAAAGGCCTTTAACCATATGTCTGAGTCTGTCCAAAAAGAGGATGAAAAAAAGAGGGAGTTCCTGGCTGATGTATCCCATGAACTCAGGACTCCTATCAGCTATATAAAAGGTTATAGTGAAGCGTTGGAAGCTGGAATAATCAAAAATCCTGAAGAAAGAAATAAATACCTAAAACTCATCAACCGGGAATCAGGCAGGATGGTTAAAATTGTTGAGGACCTGCTTGATCTTTCAAGGCTGGATGCGGGAGAATACAATTTGGTCAAAAGGCCTTTTTCGCTGGCGCAGCTTATCGATGATTTTATCATTAAGTATGAGCCGGCAATGAATGAAAAAAATATCAGCCTGTCACTTGATCTGGATCCGGATATTATCATCAACGGTGATGAAGGCAGGCTGGAACAAATCTTCCAGAACATCATTGACAACTCAATTCGCTATACTGAAAAAGATGGAATGATATCAATCAGGCTGAACAAACATTCATTTGGCTGCAAAGTTGAAATCCAAGACACCGGTATTGGGATACCAGCTGAAGATATTGCCAAGCTTACTGATCGCTTTTACAGGGTGAACAAGGCAAGGTCTCGAGCAGATGGCGGAACAGGCCTAGGTCTTGCCATCGTTGATAAATTAGTGAAGCTCCATGATGGAAAGATGGAAATTGCGAGCGAGCTTGGAAAAGGCACAACCATCAAGCTCTATTTTCCGGTAATAAAATGATCATCGTCCAAAATGACATATCTTGATTATAATTAGCTCATACTTTCAACACATTTTAAGGCTAGGATATCACTGTATTAATCTTAATTAAGGGGTAAAAAGAATGAAACGATTATGGATAACAATAATGGTGGTTCTGCTGGGACTGTTTGCAACGGCTTGTACGCAAGATCAAGCTGAAGAAGAGCCGCAATTTTTAGAAGTCGATCTCACTGCCAATCCTGAAAAAGCGGAGAAAGGTGAAGAGATTACATTTGAGGCCAAAGTTTCTTACGGACCGGAAGAAGTAGAAGATGCGGAAGAGGTTAAATTTGAAATCTGGCGTTCTCAGTCAGAGGACCATGAAAAGATTGTAGTAGACCATGCTGAAAATGGAGTATATCGATTGAAGAAGTCTTTTGAAGAAGAAGGGACCTACTATATTATTTCTCATGTCACGGCACGACGTATGCATAACATGCCAAAAATCGAATTTGTAGTCGGCAATCCAAGTGAGCCGGAAGAGGGCAACTCTGCTGACATGAAAATGGATGACAAGGATGAACATAATAAAGAAGAGAGCGGACACTGATTTTAAGCGGCAGTTGCCGCTTTTTTTTTTAGCCAAAATCCAATGATATCAGTGTAACACTTTTAACGTTTGTAATATGGTTGAAAAAAAAGTAAAGAATGAGGCTTTATAAAAAAAGTGTCAATAACTTTGTTTTTCCTTTTTGAGGTGAGGATGGTTATTAAATAAAAATATGGTTAATTGTGCCTAGATGAAAATTCCTAAAAAACCTTTTTAAAATGCGGTGCAGGAATATATTTCAAATTATATTTTGATAGAATAGTAATATTTCCATTTAAGACCAGATTTATTACAAAAAAGCCATGATATGATGAGTTTGTAAGCGAGAGATAAAAAAATTCATTATTTCGGGAGGAATTGGGGAATGAAAAAGAAATTGATCTTTTCAGTAGCAGCAGCTGCAGCATTATTCGCTGCTAATCCAGTTATGAATAAAGCAGATGCATCAACTATACAGACAAAGGTTTACTATTACCAAAGCGGGAATCTCAACGATCTGAATGTAGATTCTATTATGCAAAAGTATTTCAAGAATTATCAATTCTCTTGGAAACAAGCAGCGCCAGCTCAAAAGCAAGCAGCACCAGTTCAAAAGAATGACCAGAAGCAAACAGAAGCTCCTCAACCTGCAAAAGTTCAGCAGCCTGCGAAAGCACCGGCTCCTGCGCCAGTCAAGGAACCTGCAAAGTCTCCTTCACAGGTAGCCGCTAAAGCACCAGCTTCCTCAGCTGTAAGTGCTAATGAACAAAAAGTAGTAGAGCTGACAAACCAGGAGAGAGCTAAGAACGGTTTAAAACCACTTGCACTTGATACGGAATTGAGCAAAGTTGCCAGGGAAAAATCCCGTGATATGCAAAGCAAGGGCTACTTCAGCCATACAAGCCCAACTTATGGTTCACCATTTGATATGATGAAGAAGTTTGGCATCACATATCGCTCAGCTGGTGAGAATATCGCTATGGGCCAGCCAACACCTGAAGAGGTAGTGAAAGCATGGATGAACAGTTCAGGCCACCGTGCCAACATTCTTAACTCAAGCTACACTCACATCGGTGTAGGTCATGTAGCAAACGGCAATTACTGGACTCAAATGTTCATCGGCAAGTAATTCAATATACAAAAGGAGAACAGCCTGAAATGTCTGTTCTTTTTTTGTTTTTTAGTAAATTATAAATTTGTTTAGTTGAGTATTACTACATGTGGGATTCTTAATCCAGCTCCAGCGCCTAGCCCCTCGAGTCGCTTCGGTCCGCCCAATGAAGTCAAAGAACGACTTCACCGGTCAGCCCTCCAGCGCTTGTCGGGGCTGAACGAGGCGCTTACGCTTTTTATTCGTTAAGTCGAAATATCGATTTCGGAAAACTGGAGATCGACAATCTTGGGCAGCCGAAGCTCTAATACTCCATCCCGGTGGGTGGCGGATGCACCCTTGCGCTTCACTGTCGCTGGCAACACAATTGTGTGTTTATCAGAGAAGTCAGGTATGTGTTCAATGATTACCTGATTTGAAGTATAAAACATTTTCATTTGATTCAGCCATGTGTCATTTTTTAGAGGCACCCTTACATATACAAAGTCATGGGTTTCGAAAATTTCCGCGTTCAATTTATTTGTCGGTTTGTCTGATGGTGAAGCGTCTTGTTGCTGCATTCCTTTTAACCACTCTTCAGGCTTAAACATCCCTTTCATATCTGGCTGGAGCATTTTACCCATCATTTGCTGAACATAGTTTTCGATTTCTTCAGGTTTCATCTCCAGAAACTTTCTTTGTGAATTTTTATCGAACGGCAACATATTCCATGGAAACAATTATATCCCGCCTTTCAAACAGCCCATCATCGATATGTATAATATATGCAGGCAGATGCCCAGCGGTTAAAAGGTGTGATTTATTTCTCCTTAAAAGTTAAAAGTTGCAAAACAGCCATCTTCTTTTTAGTATAGTGATAAGTAGTCTAATGAAGATGAGGAGTACAGGTTGTGGAAAATAAAACTGCTTTGATTACCGGTGGTGCGGCCGGAATAGGAAGGCGGACAGCCCAGCAGCTTGCTGCCGAAGGGGTCAACACGATCATAAATTATCGGAACAGCAAAAATGAAGCAGAAGAACTTGCTGCCTATTTGACAGAAATGTACAAAACAAGGAATATTTGCATTCAAGGTGATATTACGGAATATGAGGCTTGTGGACAAATTGTTTCCCAAGCATTAAAGGAATTTCCCGCCATCGATATAGTCGTTCATAATGCAGGTCCATATGTTTCTGAAAGGAAAAAAATGGGGGAGTATAACATTGATGAGTGGAATTATATCATAAATGGAAATTTGAACGCTGTTTTTTATTTATCTAATCTTATTATCCCCTCAATGAGAAAGCGGAAATGGGGGAGAATTATAACGGTTGGTTTTGACAGGGTCGAATCTGCTCCCGGATGGATTTACAGGTCTGCGTTCGCAGCTGCTAAATCCGGTTTGGCATCATTGACAAAAACCATTGCTTTAGAAGAAGCGGAGAATGGAATTACCGCAAATATGGTTTGTCCTGGAGACATCGTTGGTGAATGGAAGGAGAAAGCAATCGAAGATTCCCTTCATAATGTCGATCCAACTGTCCCTGTAGGAAGACCTGGTACGGGAGAGGATGTTTCCAGAGTGATCAGTTTCCTGGCAAACGAACAATCCAGTTTCATTACCGGGAGCATCATTCCGATAACAGGCGGTAAAGATGTCCTGGGGAAAATCTTTCGGGAATAATCTTAGACAGAAAAGGCTCTGGGCAAACCAGGGCTTTTGCTGTTTTATGAATAGTCTCAGTTAAAGCTGAAAGTTGATTTTTAAACCCTGTTGATTGTAGTGGAAGGCGCGTAGACTCCTTGAAAATGCTAACGCATTTCCTTCGTGCGTGGGCAGGTTCAAGGAAGCCAAATCAATGTCCTGCGGGCGCAGCTGGTCAGGTGAGACCCCGCAGGAGCAAAGCGACGAGGAGGCTCAGCGCCAGCCCCAAGGAAGAATTGCTTATGAAAAAGACGGCCTTTGGTCTTTTTCATATTCTTCCAGCGGAAAGCGAAGCGCCTGGAACGAAAATCAACAGCCATGTTTAACAGTCCCTATGAATAAGGAAATGATTGATGGGAAAGCTAATAACAAACAAATTCAAGTCGGTTTAAATTATCTAATTATTATTGCGATTTAGTTTATTTATTGAGGTGAACGAGATGGGAATAGGTTTCAATATGAATAGGATCAACCCGAATCAGACACAAATCTTTTTTGATGATGGACGTTATGAGACACTGACAGATGCAGAATTGGAGGCGTTCTTATCAGAAGCCTCACTACATGAACATGAAGAATCGCAAATTCAGGATCCGTTTAATTGACGGAAGGAGTCCTTAAAACAGTGCAAGATGAAAAAAGGCAATCCTTTTCCCGCTTATCAGTAATCTAAAGATCATTGCATACTGCCATCCAGAATAGAATTCCAGGACAAAATAAAAACGCCCTAAAAGGGCGTTTTCTGTTATGCTTCCAGCAATTGTACGGCTTCCTCTTCCTGTGGAACAGTCCTCTTCAGGTAAAGGGTATATTGATCTTTAGGAATTTCATAAAGATCATAAACCTCTCCGGCAGCATTAAGTTGTTCGTATATATTTCTTCGAGTATCGTTTGCTTTCACAATATAATGCAGTTTTTCTGCCGCTTTGAGGGAGCGGATATTCACTTTCCTGATTCGCATGAAAATAGTTTCAATCCCCAGTTCATAAAATAATTCCTGGAAAAAGGCATCCTTTGCCAAGTTATTATAGCCCTTTCCATGGTATGGCTTGCCCAGCCAAGTACCTAAGAATCCTGCGCCTTCCTGAATGTCGTACAGATTGATTGTGCCGATTGGAGCACCCCATTCGTCAAGAATGGTACGGGATATCAGTTCACCCTGTTCTTCAGCTTCAATCGTTTGTTTTGTAATGAAGACGAATTCTTCATATGAATTGGCCTTTTGACGCACAAAAGGGAAGACATCCGGATGCGCCATCAGCTCAAATAATTCGTGGCAATCATGAAGATCGCGTTTCTTGAGCATTTGTATCCCTCCACACAGGGCAGTCCTGTCCCGTACGAATGTACTGTACGGCCACCCTCGAAATTTTTTGTAAGTTGCTAAAAAATTTCGGGGTGGGAATCGAACCCACTAGAACCAGGATACTGGTGGCGCACCATTTGCCTTCCCTAATCACTTTGCTTTATTAAATTTTATTTCCAAGAAGTATATTACATGATAATCGCAAAAAAGCAAATAGGTTTTTTATCTTTTTTTTCTGCGTATTTTTGCCAAAAATCTACACTGTTTTTCGACTATTTTTGATAAACAATTTTGCCATTTATCATAGTCCATACTGGTTTGGCGCTATAGTGGAACGGATGCTGATTCCATAAGACCAAATCTGCGTCTTTCCCGCTTTCAATACTGCCGACAAGGTGGTCAACCCGTAAATTACGCGCAGGCAAAATCGTGATGCCCTCAAGTGCTTTTTGTTCGGACAAACCTTCACGGACTGCGATAGAGGCACACAGATTCAAGTACTGGATTGGTGTATATGGGTGGTCGGTCGTTACAGATACTTCAACACCCTGATTGGTCAATTCCTGATAAGTTTTCCAGCTCTTATTCTTGAGTTCGACCTTTGACCGGCGGGTAAGGGTGGGTCCGACAGAAACTTTTAAATTAAGTCCTGCCAGCTCTTCAGCTATCAAGTGTCCTTCTGTACAGTGCTCAATCCGCAAATCAAGGTTGAATTCATCGGCAAATCTGATTGCTGACATGATATCATCAGCTCGATGGGCGTGAACCCTCACTGGAATCTCCCTTTTCAAAGCTTGAATGATGGGCTTGATTCTCAAGGAATCTGGATTGTCGGCATGCATCGCTTCATAAAATGCTTCCCTCAGCATCCCCATGATTCCCATCCGGGTGATTGAATCTTTATTGCCCATACTGTGGATGCGCTTGGGGTTTTCACCAAGTGCGATTTTTAAGCCAGCCGTTTCCTGGATAATCATGTTTTTGATGTTTTTTCCAGCAGTTTTGATGACAGATGTAGTACCGCCAATCACATTTGCGCTTCCCGGCATAACATGCACAGTGGTAATCCCATATTTGAGGGCATCACTGAAAGCAGGATCGAGCGGATAAACACCATCTATCGCCCGTACATGAGGACTCATCGGCTCAATTGTTTCGTTGGCGTCATTACCTGCCCACCCCGTTCCCTCATCGTAGAGACCAAGATGGGTATGGACATCAATGAAGCCTGGAAGCAGGCAGTTCCCGGAGCAGTCTATAATCGCATCCCCTGATGCGATGGGGATATCTTCTTCGATCCTGTATATTTTCCCTTTTTCTATCAAAACATCACAATTTGATCTTTGTTCAGAAGTGATTGGGATTACATTGGCATTTTTCAATAAAATCCTGTTCATATTCCATCCTATCCTGTTTTTATTTTCTTGCATCTTTTAAAAATAAGGCTCTGTTAAACAAGGCTGTTGATTTTCGTTCCTGGCGCTTCGTTTTCCGCTGGAAGAATTGAAAAAGACCAACTGCCGTCTTTTTCATAAGCAATTCTTCCTTGAACCTGCCCACACACGAAGTAAATGCGTTAGCATTTTCGAAGAGTCTTCGCGCCTTCCACTACAATCAACAGGGTGTAAAAGTCACATTTGGCTTTATCAGAAACAAAAATAAAGACCTTTAACATTCATTATAATGAAAAAGTTCGGCAATCATGAAACTTTTTTACGGCCATTTCGTACAGTTAACTATAAGAGTATCAGGAGGAATAGACTATGCCAAAAAATGATGAACGGCTCTTAGCTGCTGGAATATATTTGATCAGTTTTTTCACCGCGTTTTTGGGACCGCTGATTATCTGGCTTGTGAAGAAAGATGATTCAAGCTATGTTGATTACCATGGACGGGAATATATGAACTTTTTCATTTCTTATACAGTATATGGAATTATCAGCGGAATTCTCGTCATCCTGCTGATAGGGATCTTTATGTTGTGGATCATCGGGATAATGGCCATGGTATTCACGATTGTAGGTGCAATAAAGGCTTACGAAGGGCAGGAATATCGAATTCCATTCATTTTCAGGATTTTGTAGTATAAAGATTTTAATGGATCCGGCAGAAATACTGCCGGATTATTTTTTTTTTTTGAACGAATTTTCTTCTCATCCGTCTTATGAATGTAAAACAAATGAGGGGGTTTCAGAATGGAATTTTTAGCTGATGTGAACTGGGCACTAATTGCACCTATACTGGTCATTCAGGTTATTTTATTGATTGTTGCGCTGGTTGACTTGATAAGAATAGAAAAAACAAATGGACCAAAATGGCTATGGGCAGTGATCATATTGTTGATTAATATAATCGGGCCAATCTTGTACTTCGTGATTGGAAGGAGAAATCAGTAATGGCCTTAGTCCGTGTTGAAAATCTTGAAAAAAGCTTCAAGGATTTATTAGTGATAAAGGGGCTGAATTTTGAACTGGAAACCGGAAAATGTGTAGCTTTGATCGGAGCTAACGGAGCAGGGAAAACAACTACATTAAAGATGATTTCCGGATTACTTGAACCGACAAAAGGAAGGATTGTATTCGAGGGAGAAAAGCATGGAGATGATCATCGCCGGCTGATTGGTTATCTCCCGCAGCATCCTGTTTTCCATGACTGGATGACCGCCAGGGAATTCCTGGAATATGTCGGAAAGTTATCAGGATTGGAAGCGAAGGAAGCTAAGGCAAGGTCAGCAGAACTTCTCGAGCTTGTGGGTTTAACCGATGCAAAAAACAGGAGAATCGGCAAGTTTTCAGGCGGGATGAAACAGAGGCTAGGAATCGCCCAGGCAATCATCCACCGGCCAAAGCTGATCATGCTTGATGAACCAGTATCAGCGCTTGATCCTTTCGGGAGAAGAGAAGTGCTTGAGCTGCTGGATCGGCTGAAGAGGGATGCAACCGTATTATTCTCCACCCATATCCTTAATGATGCGGAAGAGGTTTGTGAAAGCATTTTGTTCCTGCATAATGGTGAACTGATCGAATCGGGGACAATGGAGGAATTCAGGGAGAAATATCATCAGTCCAAAATTGACCTTGTATTTAATCGGGAAGCAAAAGGGTTCCTGGATTCCTTTTCCGGCCAGGAGAAAATCACTTCCATTCAAACAGATGGATATAAAGCAAGTATATTTACGGAAGATCTGGAAGCCGTTAAGAATATGATCCTTAACCAGGCAGGCAAAGACAACTGGCCGCTCATTAAATATGAAATAGGATCCATCAGCCTGGAAGATGTGTTCATGAAGGTGGTGCAAAAATGAAGCAGTGGTTCACGCTTTTAAACAAAGAATTCCTGGAAATGGCCAGAAACTACAAATGGATCTGGATGCCGCTTGCATTTATTCTGCTTGGGGTACTGGATCCGGTGACCACCTATTATTTACCTGAAATCATCAGTTCGTCAGGCGGCCTTCCCGAGGGAGCGGTTTTTGAAATGCCAGTGCCGTCTCCTGAAGAGGTATTCATCATGAGCCTTGGAGAGTATCAAATGCTCGGAGTATTATTTATTGTACTCTCATTTATGGGAACGGTTTCCAGCGAGCGAAAAAGCGGCGTTGCCCAGTTGATCCTTGTCAAACCTGTTTCGTATGTCGCCTATATCACTTCCAAATGGACAGCAGCCCTTATCTTAATCATTCTATCTTTCTTCCTAGGGATGTTGGCAAGCTGGTATTATACTGGTGTTCTATTCGAGTTTCTGCCTTTCAGCAGCCTGATGGAGGTAGTTGGTTTATACTCCCTTTGGCTCGTTCTTGTACTGTCTTTCTTAATTTTATGCAGTGCTGCGTTTATCCATCCTGGGGCTGCTGCGGTGACAGTCCTTGTAACGGTATTTGTTACTACGATGATCGGAGGATCTTTCCAGCATCTGATAGAATGGAGCCCTACGCAGCTCTTTTCTTATGCGTCCGAGAGATTGATTGCTGATTCTTGGTCAGAACATGTTTGGCCGGCTGCAGGCTTAACCATTACAATGATCATTTTATTCTTAAGCCTGGCAATCTACATTTTTAAGAAAAAGGAACTAGCGAATTAGGACTTGGTCACTGGCCAGGTCTTTTTTTAGTTGATTTAATTCTAGTACAGAAGAACTGTTTTTTATTTCGCGTTGTCGAAAAATATCATTCAGCCTTTGAAATAAATAATTCTTTCAACACATTTCTATGATTTTTTTATATAATAATTGGAAAAATATAGAGATAAAGACCTAAAATACCCCGTGAAGTCCTCCTTTCCTTGTCGAAATCATTAGATTGCTAAAGTTAAGTGATTGAATATAATGAAAATTAAGATAAAAAGGAGGGGTAATATGTCGACAAGAAAAAAGCTTTATGCAGGAACATTGGCAGTGCTCTTAGGGGCAGCAACCATTTTTAATGCAGGTGTTGGAAAAGGAGAAGCAGAAGGGAATACAGAAAATACATACCTTGTCGTTTTTAAAGATGAACAGGGACTTCCTGCAGGCTATGCAGATGCAATCAAAAAAGCTGGCGGAAAAGTGGAAGATAAGCTGGACAAGCTTGGAGCGGTTGAGGTCACTTCGAAAAATACTAACTTCCTGAACGATGTGAAAAAATCATCCCTTGTACTGGAGGCGGGAGTCGAGAATACCGTTTATCCAGAACAAACGATTGATGGTGAAACATTAACGGCGGAAGATTTTGCTGAAGGAGCAGACATTTATAACAATTATATGTGGGATATCAAGCAGGTGACGAATGATGGCGAGTCCTGGAAGCTTTCAGGCGGAACTGGCTTATCTGCAGACGGGGAAGATATTGTTGTTGGTGTAATCGACACCGGAATTGATTACAATCACCCGGATCTGAAAGACAATTATGCCGGAGGAAAGTCATTCGTTCCTGGCTATGATGATCCAATCGACCAGAATAGCCATGGTACCCACGTTGCTGGTTCAATTGCCGCTAAAGGAAGAGCACTTGGCGTGGGTCCAGATCTTAAAGTGGCTTCTTATCGGGTGTTCGGGCCAACAGGCGGAGCAGCAACCTCTCATATTGCCGAGGCGCTGATGACAGCCGCGGACGATAATGTTGACGTAGTTAACATGTCCCTGGGAGGATATGACTGGTTCCAGGATCCTGCTTATGCAACAAAAGACATTGTAGCAGATGTGCAATTGTTCAATCGTGCGATTCAGTACGCGATCAAAAACGGAGTGACGGTTGTCGGTTCAGCGGGGAACAATGCTGTCGATCTAAGCAGTCCGGGGAAATTGTCAGGTGATGACAACGGGGCGACCCACAGAAGTCCTAGCAGCCAGACAATGATCAGGGTTTCTGCCGGCGGTGCTTTGAAGAATCTTGCCTTCTACTCTAACTATGGAGTTGGTAAAATCGATGTGATGGCTCCAGGGGGAGACCTTGGACCAAACTATGATCCTGCCACTGGATCTGGAAGGGATAATAGTTACCTTGCATATAGCACAGTGCCAGTATTTGATGCTGATAAAAATGTCGTTGGCCACGCATACGGCGGTAAGGGCGGAACTTCAATGGCTGCACCGAAAACTGCGGCTCTTGCAGGTGTAGTAATCGCAAAGCACGGCAAGGACCAGCTTACTCCTGCACAAGTAAAAGCAATCATCCAAAATTCTGCTGAAGATATCTTCAAGCCAGGATACGATGAAAATGCAGGACATGGTTTAATTAATGCAGTAAATGCTTTGAAATTGAAATAAGAGATTTGGGCAGACAGGGATTCCTGTCTGTTTTTTTATTCACCCGAGATATCACGTCCATTTTCTAGCTTTGAACAGCACGGCTCTTGCATAACAAATTGACTCATCAGAAAAACCTAGCATGATTGTCCTCCTTGATTAATAGACATAGAATGACGAAGTAGATTTTCTTCAAGGAGATAATAGATATGAGTATCCGGGAGTTTTACCAACAAAAAGCTTATATTAATTTAAACGGTTCTATCATATCAGCAGGGATCCTTTTGGTAACTTTAACGATCAGTCTGGTTTTTTCCTGGGATTTGCCTCTATTTCTTGTTTCGATTCCATTTCTGGCTGTAAGCCTTATCCATTATATCGGTTTTGTATTGTATAAAAATAAGACGGACGTGACACCAATACCTGTTCCCTTCTATGACGATAAGCAACTTTTCGAGCATAATAGCCTTCTTTTGGCGTTTGCCCCGGCACCCGCTTTAAAGATGTTTTTTTTTACTCCTGATGGCATGCTTGCTGGAGAAATGAGAGAAATCAAAGTTAGGAAATACAGGTGGTTTATCCCTGATTTTGCTGATAAAAAAATAAGGAAACGGATCGGAATTTATGACTCCCATGGAAGGATGCAAGGAAGCCTGGTCGAAGAGGGAAAAAGGATGAAATTACGGGATCAAAAAGGGGAAATCACCGGCTTATTTTATCCGGGAAAAAAGCAACCGGGAGCTGCTGGCATAGCGTTTGTTAAGAACGGAAAAAAGTTGAGAGTAAAAGAATCCTCCGGTCTGTATAATGATATTAAGTTGGTACGGGAAGAAGGGGAGGTCGCGGCAAGGCTTCAAAAAGGCTGGATGCCCCTTGAGTGGACCCAATATTTTAAAGAGGCAAATACACCAGTACTTGCCTTCGATTATAGTTTGAGCCAGGAAGAGCGGCTGACAGTATTTGCTGCCCTTGCTATTCGCTATATGTATTACGATCACTAGTTTGAAAATTATTCCACTTCTTTTTTTTTCGTTTATCCAACCTTCTATCAGGTTACAGATAGATAGGAAACAAAAGGAGGTTGGAATATGGTAAACCAGCAATATCAGGATTGTATTCAGGCTTGTATTGAATGTATCGAAGCTTGTAATGTATGTTTTGATTCCTGCCTGAAGGAAGAGAATGTAAAAATGATGGCCGAGTGCATCAGGATGGACAGAGAATGTGCAGAAATCTGCGGCATGGCAGTGACAGCGATGCAGACCAACAGCCACTTCGTCAACCAGATCTGCGGTTTATGTGCGGATATTTGCGAAGCCTGCGGCAATGAATGTAAAAAGCATGATCATGAACATTGCCAAAAATGTGCGGAAGCATGCTTTAAATGCGAAGAAGAATGCAGAAAAATGGCGTCATAATAACAAGAATGATCAGCTGCTATGCTGGTCATTTTTTTTTTTGCTTAGGACTGCCTAAAAGGGCAGGAGCAGGATTGATAAAGTGCTGCAAGATAGCATGTCTATTGAACAATTCGGATATTTATGGCATCTTGTAATATAACGAAGGATTTTGGGGGCGTAAACATGTTAATTGATTTAATTAAGTGCCATGGATCGAATAATGATTTCTTACTGATAGATGAAAGTGACCGCAACTATAAATTTGATGATTTTAAAAGGCGTGATTTGGCGTTGGCGCTATGTGACCGGGAAAACTCATTGGGGGCAGATGGAATCCTGTTCATCCGTCCCAGCAAGGTCGCAGATGCGCAATATCGCATCTTTAATTCGGACGGCACTGAAGCATCCATGTGCGGAAATGGACTTCGCTGTGCAGGCCGGTATGTATGCGAGAAGCTGGGAGTGGATGAAGCGGTCATTGAAACGATGAAGGCTAATCTGAAGGTCAGGAAGCATGAAGAAGTCTTCAGTGGAATTCCTACCTATCAAGTGGAAATTTCTCCGGTCACCTTTGACTTGAACGATTTGCCATTAAATTTGGATCAGGATACCCTCATCCAGGAGAGGATCCCCGCATTGTCAGAAGAATTAACATTTACCGCGTTGGCTGTACCTAATCCGCACCTAACAGCCGTTGTCAGCAAAGACCAGTTGGATTCTGATCTGCAGACTGAGCTAAGTGAAAAATTAAACCAGCCAAACGATTTATTTCCTGATGGTGTTAATGTCAGCTTCATCAGACTGCTGGAAAAGGGAAGCATTTTTGTCAGGACTTTTGAAAGGGGAGTAGGCTACACAAACGCCTGTGGCACAGCTATGTCAGCCTCAACTCTTGTTACATGCCTGATGAATGAAAATGAGTATGAACAGCCAATAGATGTGTACAACAATGGAGGAATGGTACAGTGTGCAGTCCATAAAGAAGGTGAAAGCTTCACCATTGATTTGATTGGCAATGCCACGTTTGTGTACTCCGCCCAGATCGATATTGATTTTAATGCCGATGGAATCCTTACAGAGATTCTTGAACAGGAAGACTTCAATGAAGATTTGCAATATGAAAAGCTGCAGGAGCATGCCAAAAAGTATCTCAGCAGATTTTAAGAGGGATATGTATATCCATAAACCTGAAAAATCCTGAAGACCACCTTCAGGATTTTTTCTTTTTTAATACGTCTAAAACTGGTTCAAAGTCCTGTTCGGCTTTTGCAGCAAAGTAAGTCCGGAATGGGCAGCCTAATCTCTTTACACGCTCGATGATCGCCCCCAGATGGAAATCTTCAATCTTCAAATCCTCAGTCACTTCTTCCCAAAAGAGCGGTGTCGCCACTCCTGCATGAGATTTTCCGCGGGCGGAATAGGGGCTGACAATCGTTTTACCCTCAGCATGCTGTATATAATCCACATACAGCCTATTTCCCCTGTTTTTTTTCAGCCTCTCAATCGTAAAAGAATCAGGATCCTTTGAGACGAGATAGTTCGCGATAAATGCGGTGAACAATCTTGTATCATGATAGCTGTATACATTTGTAGGAAGCGGAACGTAAATCTGCAGCCCCTTGTTGCCAGATGTTTTTATAAAACTGATCAGCTTCAATTCATCAAGAACTTCCTTAATATCAATCGCAGCTTTAATTGCCAGATGAAAATATTCCCTGGATGGAGGGTCAAGGTCAAAGACTATTTCCTCTGGTCCTTTGCTATTGATTGTCTCAAAAGGAATGTGAAATTCAACTGCAATTTGGTTCCCCAGCCATAAAAGGGTCTTCATATTATTGCAGACAATATATTCAATGCCTTCCCATTTTGAGGTTTGAACAAATTCCGGTGCATAGTCAGGAACGTTTTTTTGGTAAAAGGCTTCTCCAAACATGCCATGCGGAAAACGGATCACCGTCAAATGCCTGTCTTGAAGGAAAGGGAGCATATAGGGCGAGATTTCCCTCAAATAATGGATATAGTCAATCTTTTGGATTCGCGGATCTTCCCAAAGCGGCTTGTCAGGATGCGTGATTTCGATATCCGGGGGCAAGTTCTTTTGCTGGAGAACGAATTTATCATACGTACAGGCAGATGGAGTTAAATCAAACCTGAATTGATGGAAATGAGGCTCACGAAGCTGATCCTCATAAACTTCAAGGTATTTTACCTCCAGACAAATCGCGGGCTCTACATAGATGAATTGGTGGTCTTCTCCGCTTTTGTTCTGCTTGATGATCTGATGAAGGGCATATTTTTCCTCAGGCTTAAATCCAAAGATCACCAGGCCTATTTGGTATAATTCCCCTCCTTTATAAACAGAGATATAAAAATAACCATTCGATTTTTCATATGCAGTCACAAAACAGGATACATATTTCCAGTTTTTTGTTTTTATCCATGTCTCTGTACGCTTTCCTTCCTCCCATTTGCTATTGGCTTGCTTCGCAATGATTCCCTCTCCATCATAAATGACAACTTTTTCCCATACGCTATCCAGATTTTTTTCACTGCCGACAAGCTGTAAAAGGTCCGGATATTTAGGGTTTGGGGATTGAGGCAACTCAAGTTCAGTGAATAAAGTGCTGAGCTGATTGCGCCTGTCTTGGTAACTTTCAGCCTCCAAACTTTTGCCTTTTATTTTAAGAAGGTCAAAAACCATCAGCCTGCAAGGATTCCTCGCTGATTCTGTCCTGATTCTGTCCTGGGATCTCATTCTCCCCCTGATTTGGATGGCTCCGAAGTTCGCCTTGAACGGGTTTTCCAGGTAAACTAGTTCAGCGTCAAAAGTCAGCGGTAAATAGGGCGCGAACTTCTCCTTATTACCCAGCAGAAAGTCAGCGATTTCCGGAAACAAAGGCAGCAGCGCCTTTCCATTCCTGCTTGTCAATTCCAATTCATGATCCCATGTCAACAGCGCACGAAAACCATCATATTTGACTTCGTAACGCCATCCATCTCCCCGGGGTGCTTCAAATGCAAGTGTTGGGAGCATCGGTTTCAGCATTTTTCCCATCCTTTCCTCGGTCATATTTATAGTGTTCCTGATTGAGTGCAAACTAGTACGCTGGCAAATGTTTTAAGGAATGATTCATTGAATTCTAAAGCAAATTAGTAATAAAACGATAAGGTGGAGAACGCCATGCATACTATTTGGAAAGGGAGCATCAGCTTCGGTCTCGTTAATATCCCAATCAAGCTTCATGCTGCAACAGAAGATAAGGACATCAAGCTTCGGACACTTCATAAAGAATGCCACTCGCCGATTAAATACGAAAAAACATGTCCGGTTTGTGATAAAGAAGTAAAGAATGAAGACATTGTCAAAGCATATGAGTACACGAAAGGGAAGTTTGTCATCCTTGAAGAGGAAGATTTGGAAGCATTGAGGAAAGAAAACGAAGACAAGGTCGTCGAAATTATTGATTTTGTGAAAATGTCCGAAATCGATCCGATTTACTATCAGCGAAGCTATTTTATCTCGCCAAATGAAAGCGGCGGAAAAGCCTATTCCTTGTTAAGAAAGGCACTTGAGGAATCACAGAAGGTGGGCATTGCCAAAATCATGATCCGCGCCAAAGAGCAATTGGCTGTAATAAGGGTCTATGATAACACACTGGTCATGGAAACGATCCATTTTCCCGATGAAGTCAGGAAAACCGTTGACGTACCAAACGTCCCTGCAGATGACAAGGTGACCGAAAAAGAGCTGGAAACAGCCATTATGCTCATTGATCAGTTGACCACCGAATTTGAACCAGATAAATATAAAGACGATTATCGGACAGCATTATTAGAATTGATCGAAGCAAAGCGCACAGGCAAAGAGCTGGTTACACCAACAGAAAAAGAGCCAGTATCCAATGTGACAGATCTTATGGCAGCGCTGCAGGCTTCTATTGACCGGACGAAGCCTGAGAAAAAGAAAGAACCTGCAGCCGCAAAGAAAAAGAAGACAGCTGCAAAACCAAAAGCAAAGGAAAAGAAACAAGCCTGATAGAACTTGGAATCAACTTATGCCGGCCACCTTTTATGATGGCCGGTTTTTATCTTGTATTTAAATGAAAAAGGAAAATCCCCGATAAAAGAAGAATAAAAAGAATAAAGAAGAGGGGGGTTTATAATGAATAAGGTACTTGTCCTGGGAGGAACCCAGTATTTTGGGAAAAAGCTGGTCGAAATGCTGATTGACCATGGTAATGAAGTTACCATCGCCACGAGAGGAACTAAAGCAGATCCTTTTGGTGATAAAGTGAACCGGCTTAGGATTGATCGGGAAAAGAAAGAGACACTGGCAGAAGCCTTCAAAGGAAAGGAGTGGGATCTTGTCTATGACCAATCGTGTTTTTCGCCAACAGAAGCAAGAGATACTTCAGAATTGTTATGTGGACGTGTGGGTCGATATATTTTCACTTCTTCCCAGGCTGTCTATGAATTCGGCACGCTCCATAAGGAAGAGGATTTCAATCCATTTACATATCCGATCAAATACAAAGGGCGCAGGGAGTACCCTGGTTATGAAGGTTACAAAGAGGCGAAGCGTGCCTCTGAAGCTGTGTTCCACCAGCTAGGCCAATTTGAGACCGGCTCTTCCCGGTTCCCGATTGTCGTTTCTGAAGATGATTACACAGAGCGTTTGAAGTTCCATGTCGATAAAATACTTTCAGGCCAGGCGATTGGTATTCCGCAACCTGAAATGCGCTACAGTTTTATCGAGGCAGCTGAAGCTGCAAATTTCCTGGTGAACATCGGAAAGTCAGATTATACCGGTCCAATCAACCCAGGTTCTGCAGGGGACATCAGTCTGCAAGAACTGATCGATAAAATAGAATTGCTGACTGGAAAAGAAGCAATCGTTGATAAAAATCCTCCTTCGGACATTATGTCACCATATGCTTTACCTGGGTCATGGTCGATCGACACTTCTCGTGCGGCAGCACTGGGTTACGGATTTATGGATCTCCATCGTCTTCTGGATACATTAATCAAGCAATATATCATGGCATATGGTAAGATTAGCGAATAAAAATTTTGCAGTTAAAAGGAGAGTAACATGGCAGTTAAGATCACCCCATCGGGAGAGCAATTGATTTTGCAGCAAATAGCAAGGCTGGAACAAGAATTAAAGCAAGTACGTATGGATAAAAATATTGCCTTCAATGCTTGCGGGGATGATAAACTGGCTAATCCCAATTTTCATAAGTTAGAACAAGATGAGCGGATATTAATGGACCGTTTGAACGAAATACAACAAACGTACAAGACGGCTGAATTAATTGAGTTTAAGGAGAGAAATACAAAGGAAGTTGCGATCGGTTCAATCGTAAAGTGTTTATTTGAGTATCCGGCTGATTCAGAAGAAGAAACCTATGAAATCGTCGGTTATGGAGAATCAAATATTGATGAAAATAAAATTTACTATGATGCCCCCGTTGCCCAAAAACTAATCAGTTTAAAAGTAGGAGAAGAAACGATTCTCTCACTTCCCTCTGGCAAAATCAAGTGCAGGGTTATAGGGCTTTATAGCACTTGGGATGAAGCAGCAAAGTAATACAATGAGTTTGTTCTCCTATTCATAGAAATATCCCGGAGCTAAGTATGCCGGGATATTTTTTTTGCGCACGCCTGCTGGTCGTTACATGGTGTTTTCTTGCAGGGAATCAGCTGACTGCTGTCTAATTATATATGAAGGGCGGATTCAGTTTGAGTTGAAATAGGGGACATAGGGGGCTGACAGATGGAAAAGAAAAAAAATAGATGGAAACTCATGATCTTACCTGCCAGTCTGTTCTTGCTGGCTTTCGGATTGTATGCTGGCTATTCAATATGGGAAAACGGCAGCGGCAATCTTATCATGAACAGCAGCAATACAAGCGATCAGGGGAAGGGACAGACTGTTGCGGTGTTCCAGGAAGGATCAGATAACACTGGCTACTCATCTGTCGGGAGGTTTATTTCTGATTTTCACAAAAAATATAATGATACCCTTGGCTGGGGAAGGATCGACAAAGTTGACTGGGAAGAACAAAGGAAGATCGCAGGGGAAATTATATCGGTGATATCCACAGTAGAAACTGAAAATGCTTCGCTTCAGTCTGATTTTGAAACGATCGCCAACTATTCAAAAACGATCCAGGACGGCAGCAAAGATAAGAAGGTCCTGGTTCATCTTCACCGTTTTTTCCACGACCTTGATATTGAGGTCAATCAGTATAACAAAACAAATGATTATTTTAATGTAACCAAGTATAAAGGTTAAACCGGTTCACACAGGGTAACATAACAGGGAAAAGCAGGCGGGAGGGGTTTGTTACACCATGAAAGTTGTTGTCGTTTCCGACACTCATATGCCGAGGAAGGCGAAGCATCTGCCGACAATACTGAAGCGTGACCTGGAAGATTGTAGTTTCATCATCCATGCCGGAGACTGGCAAACGATCGAACTTTATCATGAACTGAAACAATATGCACCGGCCATCGGGGTAACCGGCAATGTGGATGGTCCGGAACTTAAAAGCCTTCTCAAATCAAAAGAACTGTTCATTGCGGGGGATTTCCGTATAGGGATTGTCCATGGACACGGCACAGGGAAAACGACAGAAAAAAGGGCAATAGATGCATTTGCCGATGATGCCGTTGATTGCATCATTTATGGCCATTCACATATTCCCGTCTTAAAGGAAAATAACGGAGTGATCATCTTTAATCCCGGATCTCCAACAGATAAAAGAAGACAGAAGGAATTTTCCTATGGTATCCTGACAATCGGGGAAAAAATCGAAGCAAAGCATATCTTTTTTGAAGATAAGCAATAAAATCAGAATGGAGTGTAATTTCTCTTGAAAATATTTGAAGTCAAATTTCATGCAGAAGATCAGGTAGAAACGATGAAGGTCCAAAAATTGAGCAGTGAAGATTACGACCAAGCGACTGAAGGGGGCACACGTCACCTTTTTGATTTGGACACAAATATAGGTTTCTTTGTTTTCTTTGATGCAGAAGATAAGGATGGCGAGGAATCCTATCTAATGCTCCAATATGAGGATGGCAGTGAAGAGCCTTCAAATTGCTATGGATTTGACCTCAAGGATTTCTATGAATTTTCTGCATTGTACCTGAATGACCTAGAATTCACGGAAGAACTGAACGAAGAAGAGGGAGAACTTGGCCCTGTTCAGCACCTTGCCCATCTTCTTTTTCATATACTTGAGGAAGGCAAGTCAGTAGAGGTATAAAAAAGAAGAGCAGGGTTTTCCTGCTCTTCTTTTCGTTTATTCCTGTTCGGTTTCGGTTTCTTCATCAGCCTGTAAGTGTTGTTCACAATACGCTTTTACCAGCTCTGCTTCATCATCCTCAAGTTCAAAATCGAGAACCGTTTCAGTTTCCTGTTCAATGAAGTAGCTTTGGAGAATTCGGCTGTTGTTCTCGTCCACGAGAAACAGGACCTTCAAAAGCAGCCCTTTATCAGTATAAAGCTCATCGTCTTCATCCACTTCA
This sequence comes from Mesobacillus sp. MER 48, assembly GCF_023714225.1. Taxonomy (NCBI): domain Bacteria; kingdom Bacillati; phylum Bacillota; class Bacilli; order Caryophanales; family Bacillaceae; genus Mesobacillus; species Mesobacillus sp. MER 48. The sequence goes on along the minus strand of NZ_JAMAUR010000001.1, from coordinate 505,897 downwards.
ATATTTAAAAAATACTCATATCTATCTCCTGTCAGAAGTCCGAATGGATCTTCGAGGAGTTCGACGGTATGTCCGGTAATCTTCATGTACGTCTCATCCTTTTGGTTTTGTCCTTTCTATTATATATCGAAATCCCCATAAACAATCAAGGAAAAACCTCACTTAGAACAACCAATCAAAAAAATCACAGAAACAGCTTCAGCGCTTGATATCCAAAATAAAATGCAAATCCAATCAGAGAAACCCCTGATATAAGGGAAATGAAGGTCAATAGTCTTGATGTGAGCAGCTTGCGGAAGCTGCTAGAAATAGCGGCCATCACAATATCCCACATAAGGAGTCCGAGAATGATGCCGAAGCTGTATATAACAAGTTCACCGGTTCCATAGGAGGAAGCAGTTTTTGCAAGGACAGAGCCGTAAATTCCTAACCAGAATAACATGGTCAGCGGATTAGAAATTGACATTATGAAACCGGAGAAAAAAGACTTTATAATTGAGTCTCCTTCTCGATGATCCATCATGATTTTTCCAGAATTGATAATTGTCTCGATACCTGTGTACAACAAGACAAAGAATCCGAACAGCCAGAGGAAAGACTGCATGAATGGAGTTTCAAGATACTTAACAACCCCAAGATAGACAGTAAGCATATAGATAATATCGGCTGTCAAGGCACCAAGGCCAAAAAGCCATGCCTGTATGAAGCCGCTCTTGATCCCTTTGTCCATTTGTGCCGCATTGACAGGGCCAATAGGCGCGGCAAGTGACAGACCAAGGAAAATGTAACCCAGGAAGACACTCAATTTTAAGAAACCCCCAATAGCCAAGGCATGATTTGCTTGTACTATTTCTATTCAGGCAAAGGATGGTGTACAACCCTTTTTGTTAAAAAACAAATAAAATTTTGCCTTTCTAAATAAAAAATGAGGAAATGAATATACTATTTATTGTTGTTCGGGAACATCAGGGTGTCACTTTTGGTAAAAATAAGAAAGTGTGGTAAAATGGAATAGATATCAACTTTCGGACCATTCATTTATTATAAAAAGTATCAATTGCCGGCTTTTTATAATAAATGAATTTTTTTATCAATCGAACGATGATGAGGTTTTTCTCGAATGGAGTTGGTTCCAGGATGAATTTCGGGATCCTGCAAACAGGCATCTAAGAGAAAAAACCGTGACTAAAACGATAGGAGCGTGAGGAAATTGGCATTTGGAAGAAAACCGCCTGAAGAAATCGTCACAGCAGAAACGAAAATATGGGTATGTACTTCTGATGATTGCAATTGCTGGGTTCGTGACAACTTTAAAAGCAGCAATGTCCCCGCTTGCCCGATTTGCAAAAGTGATATGGAGGAAACGACCAAAGTACTCGAAGTGGTCAATAACCATAGTCAAAATCTGATCGGTTAACCAATGGTACAAACAGCCTGGGTTTCATCCAGGCTGTTTTTTTTATTCTGGAAGATGAAGCGAACTCAATAATATAGTTGATTCAGAAGGATTTTGAGATGTAGTGGCCCAGGCTGCCAGAAAAACGCTTTTAATTTGACAGTTTTATAGGTGGAGAAGGTGAAGCTGTCAAGAAAGGGTTAGTATTTTGACAGGTTTGCAGGCAGAGGATCTAAAGCTGTCAAAAAAGCACCATAATTTTGACAGGTTTGCAGGCAGAGGATCTAAAGCTGTCAAAAAAGCACCATAATTTTGACAGGTTTGCAGGCAGAGGGGCTAAAGCTGTCAAGAAAGTCCCATGATTTTGACAGGTTTGAAGGTAGAGAAGCCATAGCTGTCAAAAATGCCCCATGATTTTGACAGGTTTGCAGGCAGAGTGGCTAAAGTTGTCAAGAAAGCCCCATGATTTTGACAGGTTTGCAGGCAGAGGAGCTAAAGCTGTCAAGAAAGTGCCATGATTTAGACAGGTTTGCAGGCAGAGGAGCCAAAGCTGTCAAGAAAGCATCATAATTTTGACAGGTTTACAGATAGAGGAGCCAAAACTGTCAAGAAAGTCCCATGATTTTGACAGGTTTGCAGAAAGAGGAGCCAAACCTGTCAAAAAAGCCCCATAATTTTGACAGGTTTGCAGAAAGAGAAGCCAAAGCTGTCAAGAAGGCCCCATGATTTTGACAGGTTTACAGATAGAGGAGCTAAAGCTGTCAAGAAAGCCCCATGATTTTGACAGGTTTGCAGGCAGAGGGGCTAAAGTTGTCAAGAAGGCCCCATGATTTTGACAGGTTTGAAGGTTTAGGAGCCAAGGCAGTCAAGATCCCTCTTCCGCAGGATGGTCAATCAAATCTTTATCATATACCACACAAACGAGCTTTACTTAAAACTGGTTGAAAACACAAAAAAAGTGCCCTCTTAAAAGGCACCTTTTCTGTATGCGGATGAGAGGACTTGAACCTCCACGGTGTTGCCACCACTAGAACCTGAATCTAGCGCGTCTGCCGATTCCGCCACACCCGCGAATTAGTTATAAAAGAATTATATCATAAAAATAATTGATTTCAATTTATATTTTTAGGAAATCTGGTGCAATTTGTATTATTTTTCAACCTGCGCATATAATATTTGCATAATTTATTTGTGGTGGAAGACGACAACTTGGGCATTGGCCCGGTGAATTCAGCCAGGCTGGATAAGGTAATCAAAATTGGGTTCTGGCATGCATGGATTTGTTGGTACAGGATCGATGATTGCTGATGCCATTTTAATTCTTCTTATCTTTCTTGGGCTTGTGAATTTTTTGGAAATGCCTCTCATCCAAATATTTCTGTGGTTTTTTGGCGGTTTCGTACTCATTTATTCGGGCATTGAATGCTTGCTGAAGGCAAATGATATCCATCTTGCCTTCAGCAGCGGGAGAGAGTCTTTATTTAAATGCTTCCTCACGGGATTCAACATATCGATCAGCAGTGCTTACCAGGGCATCGAAGCTTTATTTTAATAAAATAAGATGTTTATAACCTCTTTAAAAAGGGGTTATTTTTATGAAAACATTCAAAACCAATCAATAATCTTGAGAAACTGCTCAATTATGATTGGTTTTGAAAGAAAATGATTGATTTTTGAAATCGATTACATTATGATGGACTTACGAAGCAATTTAGGAGGAATGGCTCATGTTAACACCTGAGCGCCACCAGCTCATCTTACAGCTCATAAAAGAAAAACCAATTGTGAAAATTCAAGAACTTGTTGATATAACAGAAGCTTCCGAGTCCACTATACGTCGGGACCTGACAGTCCTTGAAGAGGGTGAATTCCTGAAGAGGGTACATGGAGGTGCTGCAAGGCTGAGGGGGAAACTTCAGGAACCAAGCATGAATGAGAAATCCTCCAAAAACCTTCATGAAAAAAGGCAAATCGCCCAGTATGCTGCAAGTCTGGTAGAAGAAGGTGACAGTATTTATCTGGATGCAGGCTCGACAATCAAGGAAATGATCCCTTTCCTGCCTGTGAAGGATATAGTAGTTGTTACCAACGGATTCATGCATTTGCCGGCCCTCATGGAAAGGAATATTGAAACCTATGTCATCGGAGGTTATGCGAAGCCAAAGACAAATGCAGTGATTGGAAGAGGAGCATTGGCCAGTCTGGAACAATACCGTTTTGATAAATGTTTCCTTGGGGTTAATGGCATTCATCCTCATTCTGGCTTTACAACACCTGACCAGGAGGAAGCGATGATCAAATCCAAAGCGATTTCATTATCGCGTGAAGCATATGTACTGGCAGATGACAGTAAATTCTCGGAAATCACTTTTGCTAAAATAGCCGATTTGCATGAAGCTGCAATTATTACCAATATTCTTGAAGAAGAGACAAAAGGACAATATACCAGCAAAACTTCAATAAAGGTTGTGACACCATGATCTACACGCTGACACTTAATCCATCTGTCGATTATATCGTCGAAGCAGGTGAGATTGTAATTGGAACTTTAAATAGAACTTCCCATGAAACAAAACTTCCTGGCGGAAAAGGCATCAATGTTTCAAGGGTCCTGCGCTCACTAGGAGTGGAGAGCAAAGCAACTGGCTTTTTGGGAGGCTTTACAGGCAAATACGTTGAAGAGTTCCTCAATAGGGAGGGCATTTATACGGGTTTTGTCAAAGTCGAGGGGGATACAAGGATCAATATCAAACTGAAGGCCGGAAAAGAAACCGAAATCAATGCAAGGGGCCCGGAAATATCCTCTCTTGCAATCGGATTATTGAAAGAAAAAATCCAACAGCTTGGAAAAGATGATTATCTGATCCTTGCTGGAAGTATTCCATCAAGCATGCCTCAAACGATTTATCAGGATATCGTCCGGATCTGTAAAAAAAACGGGGCAGAAGTAGTCATTGATGCAGAAGGTGATTTGCTTAAAACTGTGCTCGAATATAAGCCTTTTCTGATTAAACCAAACCATCACGAATTGGGACAGTTTTTCGACAGAGAGATATCAGGAGCGGAGGATGCCATTGTATATGGAAAAAAACTCGTAGAGGCAGGAGCAAAAAACGTCATTGTTTCTCTTGCTGAAAAGGGTGCTGTCTATATCAGTGAAACAGAAGCCTTTTATGCGATCGTTCCACAAGGGGAAGTCAAAAGCTCTGTGGGAGCAGGCGATTCGATGGTGGCAGGCTTCATGGCACAGTTCTTAAAAAGTAGTGACTGCAAAGAGGCTTTCCGTTTCAGTGTGGCATCAGGCAGCGCAACAGCCTTTTCAATCGGGCTATGTACACCTGGAAAAATAGAGACACTTCTTCCAGAAGTGGAAATTCACGAATACCAGTGAGGGGGAGAACAATGAGAATCACAGAATTGTTGACAAGAGAAACTATTCTTTTATCCATGACTGCCAAATCAAAGCACGATGCTGTCAATGAACTTGTCGGGGTACTTGATGCAGCCGGTAAAATCTCAGACCAGGAGATATTCATGGAAGCTATTTTGAATCGCGAAAAACAAAGCACAACAGGTGTTGGGGATGGGATCGCTATACCACATGCAAAAACTCGAGTTGTGAAAGACGCTGCCATCGTATTTGGCCGCTCAGAGTCAGGGATCGACTATGAATCTCTTGATGGGCAGCCGGCACATCTATTTTTCATGATTGCAGCCCCGGAAGGTGCAAATAACACACATCTGGAGGCACTGGCACGACTATCGACCATCTTAATGAAGGCAGATGCACGTGAGAAGCTGATGGCTGCACAGTCATCCGATGAAGTCATTGGTATCATTGACAGTTATGACCAGGAAGAAAAAGAAGAGGAATCTGTAGAGGGAAATAAAAAATACATCGTCGCAGTTACTGCTTGCCCAACGGGGATTGCCCACACGTACATGGCAGCGGATTCGTTAAAAGCGAAAGCGGCTGAAATGGGCGTAGACATCAAGGTAGAAACGAATGGGTCAGGAGGCGCCAAAAATGTCTTGACGCCGGAAGACATTGAAAGAGCAGAGGCTGTCATTATCGCTGCCGATACAAAAGTTGATATGGAAAGGTTCGCAGGCAAGCCATTGATCGATGTACCAGTTGCCGACGGAATCCGCAGACCAAAAGATCTGATTGAAAAAGCGGTTAAGAAGGATGCGCCACTTTATAAGTCGACAGGCAATGCGCCGGCAGAAAAGAAAGAAAGCCGAGGCGGAATCTATAAGCATTTGATGAATGGTGTTTCAAATATGCTTCCATTTGTTGTCGGAGGCGGTATCCTGATCGCGATCTCCTTCATGTTTGGCTATAATGCCTTCAATCCTGAGGATCCATCCTATCATCCAATTGCCAAGGCCCTGATGGATATTGGCGGAGGAGCAGGAGCATTTGGATTGCTGGTACCTATTCTTGCTGGTTTCATTGCTCTAAGTATTGCTGACAGACCTGGATTTGCTCCTGGTATGGTTGGCGGTGTGCTTGCAGCAACAGGGGGCGGCGGCTTCCTTGGCGGTTTGGTAGCTGGATTCCTCGCAGGATATCTCGTTCTCGGTCTGAAGAAATTATTCGCTGGGCTTCCAGCATCACTGGAAGGGATTAAAACAATCCTATTGTATCCATTGTTCGGAATTGCCCTTACAGGATTCATTATGTTATTCCTGGTAAATAAACCGGTTGGTGCCTTGAACCAGGCTATTACAGACTGGCTGTCAGGGTTAGGGACAGGCAATGCTGTATTGCTTGGAATTGTCCTTGGCCTAATGATGGCATTCGACATGGGCGGACCAGTGAATAAGGCAGCCTATGTTTTTGGAACAGGCTTGCTTGCGAACGGGGTATATGAGCCAATGGCTGCCATTATGGCTGCTGGCATGGTCCCGCCATTAGGAATTGCATTAGCGACTACAATCTTTAGGAACAAATTCTCAAAAGAAGATCAAGATGCTGGAAAAGCGAATTATATCATGGGACTTTCCTTCATCACAGAAGGTGCAATCCCATTTGCTGCCGCTGATCCGCTTCGTGTGATTCCATCCGCGATGGCTGGAGCTGCAGTAGCCGGCGGATTGTCAATGATGTTCAATATCGGACTTAGAGCTCCTCATGGCGGTTTGTTCGTAGTTCCGCTTGTGGACGGCGGATGGTTGTTATACCTGGCCGCGATTTTAATTGGCTCAGCAATCACAGCAATCTTGCTTGGGTTATTGAAAAAGCCCGTAACAAAATAATAGTTGGCCTGCAGATTTTAGTATCTGCAGGCCTTTTATTTGTGATTTGTTTAGGGTAGTTGAATGAATAATTTACATGGGACACAGATATGCTTTTATGAAACCATTTTTGAGGAGGGGACTGGAATGGATCGGGATTTCAAGGAGGCGGCTGTTTTTGAGCATCGGTTTTGGCTTCAGGTTCTTGGGGATCATGGAAGATTCATGTTCGAGGCACTTGCTCCCATTGAACAGGAAGAAATTGATTCCTCGAAGTATTTCATCAATACTTTTGATAGGCTGCTGCAGAGAGTGGATACAACAGACTTAATCCATTTGAGTATGAGAGCGGATGAAGAAGCGAAGAAAATCAGGAAATTTAAATTAGAGCTCATTGAAAAAATGCTGACCGGAAAGGTAAAAATCCATTTAGGTCCTACTTTTGTCAATCACATGGTAAATGAGGTCGAAGAATATCTAAGGGTTCTTGAGTATCTGAAAAGGGGAGAGGTACCGCCCGTATTTCATGAGCTGCATCACCATACGGTCTGGCTGCTTGATGCAGCTGGTCATGCTGGTGCGATCCAAAGTAATATTGACCAGGTTGAAAAACGTTTGAAAGCTACAAGTGAGAAATTTGTAAAGCAATTTGAAGATTTTTACCTGAAAGCTGTGGAGCTGACTGGTTATCTGCGTACAAATTTAGCCTCTTTTCCAGCCCTGGAAAGAATGAACCATGAGGTTTCTATGGAAATTAAGGTGTTCATGAGATTTCTTGATGAATTAAAAGAACTTAGGTTGTCTGAACAGGCTTTAGGCAGTTTTGCGCCACTTATGGCTGACCATATGTTTAGGGAAGAGTGTTACTACTTATCGAAAGTGGCGGAAGCAACGGCAATGAAACAGCCTGGCTGTGATCCTGGCAAACCGAGGCTTATAACAGATTAATAAAAGGGTGGATACTGGATGGATGTCATTCCTGATCATCTAGTATCTTAGCCCTAATTTTTGGTTAACGACAGAACATGTGTTCTAGTTTTGGACGAGGGTATGTTATACTTGAGAAGCAATAGTCAAATCTATTGGATGGTCGGCGAACCCCGGAGGAAGGGGGTGATGCCTTTGACAGTATTCGAGACCTTTATGGCAATGTTTTCATTTGCCAGCCTCATCCTCGCAGTGCTGACGTTCAGCCAAAAAAAATAGACCTCCCTTAACCGAAATTGAGTGAGAGGTCCAGCAGATCCATGTCCGATCCTCAATGGGAACGGCTATTGCAATGGCTGCCGGTGGGCCAACACCGGCGGCCTTTTTATACATTTTTACAATACAAGAATACCATACAAGGCTGGCAATGTCACGGTTATATGATCCTTTATGCATGAGCAGATTTGCAAAATGGCTATACTATGAAAGTTATCTCAATCCGTGTATGAAGGAGTGAATTGGCGATGCCAGTATGCAAATTAGACTATGGTGATATTTTTTACGAAGAAGCGGGCGAAGGAGTCCCAATCATCTTCCTCCATCCGCCGGGTATGGGGAGAAAGGTATTCCATTATCAGAGGCCATTAAGCGAACGATTCAGACTGATCTTCCCTGACTTAAGCGGTCACGGAGAATCCACAGCCGTGCCGGAAAGAGTCACAATCCAGAAGTACGCGGAAGAAGTACTGAAGCTCGCAGACTGGATTGGCTTGGAGGAAGTAATATTGTGCGGATACTCCTCTGGCGGCAGCATCGCCCAGGAATTCGCGCTGACTTATCCAGAACGTACTAAAGGCCTGATTTTGTCTGGTGGCTTTGCGGAAGTAAAGTCCCCTGCGTTAAGGTATGAACATTTGCTTGGAATGTACTTTGTGAAACACTCTCCAAAAACGCTGGCAAAAACGATTGCAACTGCCCATACCTTCGATCCGGAATACAGGTCGGAACTTATTGAGCATATGTTGAAAACAGACATGAATACCTGGTTTCACTTTTATTACGAGTCATTAAACTATTCTTGTGTCGAAAGGCTTAAATCGCTGTCAGTTCCTTTACTGCTGATCTATGGTTCAAAAGATTTAATTAACCAGCATCTTAGGACCTATGAGAAAGAGCTTGAACATTTCGAAACAGCCATTATCCCAAAGGTCTCACATCAGGTTCCTGTAAAAAGGTGGCAGGATTTTAACAAGGAAATAACTAGTTTTTTGCTGAAAGAGGCTGCCAGGCTGTAAAAAAACGCATTGACACTGATCAATGCGTTTCTCTATGCCTTTTTATCCGGTTTGATTGCCAGAAAAGTGGCAAGAGCTGCTGCTATACTTAATGATGCAAGTGTGATGAAAATGAGTTTGTTCGAATTCTTCATCATCAAAGCGATGATGGGAGGTCCTGCTGCGACGCCAATAAACCTCATCGAACTATAAATTGAGGTAATCGTACCCCTTTCTTCCTTCTCGATACTTTCAGTGATTAGCGCATCAAGAGGAGGAAGGCTTGCACCGATTCCAATCCCGGCAAAAAGGAACATCGATATTAGAAACCACAATTCTTTAGAAAAGCTCAGCAGGATAACTGCGATCCCAAGGATCAACAAACTGGTAAAAGTTATCCATTTCATCAGCACCATATTTTTCTTAATGATTTTACCTGTAATAAAAGATGAAAGGCAAAGTGCCCCTAATGGCAAAGCAAGCAATAGCCCTTTCTTAAGATCCTTTATTCCATACTTGTTCTCAAGGATATCGGAAAGGTAAAACAATACTCCAAAAAGCACAAACATAACAATTGTACCAATAAAAAAGATGGCATACAGCCAACGTCCATTCTCAGTAAAAATCAGTTTTACTTTTTTGATGAAATCCTTAAAAGGCAATGGTTTATTCTTCTTTTTGGGACTTTTAACGAGAAAGATCATCAATATAATTGAAATTGCACAGAAGACCGGGATTGAGAAAAAAGGAATAAACCATATGAAACCTGCCAGGAATGAACCCAGCACTGGGCTAAGGACCTTCCCAAGTGTATTGGCTGTTTCAATTTCCCCAAGCACACCACTTACTTCATCATCGCTTTTGAACATATCCCCGACAAGTGGCAATACGATGGGGAAGGCTCCAGCTGCTCCCACACCCTGCAGAGCCCTGCCGATTAAAACAATCCAATATCCGTCGGTCATTTGCCATGAGGCCCATCCCGAGATGATTCCCCCGATACCAGTAATGATCAGGCTCGGAATGATGACTTTTTTTCGGCCGATATGGTCAGATAAATACCCGGCAATTGGGATTAAAAAGATTGCCACTATTGAATATACAGTAATGATCAGGCTTGATTGGAATGCAGAAATGCCCATTCGCTTTTCAATAACAGGCAATACAGGAATCAGCATTGAATTGCCAAGAGTCATCACAAGTGGTATGGATGCAATCGATACGATCGCCCATTTTTGATTTTTGACAGGATCATCATTGGTATCCTTATCTTTCTTACCCGAAAGACTCCCGGATTTTGGAAACAAGTTCTCAATATGATTCATTTTCGAAACCTGCCTTTAATTCATACTATTTCTAGTGTGTTCGAAAACGGTTGAAAAAATGGTGTCTTTTTATGGTAATGTCCGTACATTTGATTTTTATGGCTGAATTATAAATCTATATGGCATTTTTTTTGTGGAAAGGATAAAATAGTTGGAAAAGTCCGGAAGGGTGGAGGAACATGGCGAAGATCCTGTATTTAAATGTAGGGAAGCCAGAACTGAAGAACTGGAAGGGAAGGGAAGAACAATCTGCAATCTCGAAAAAGAGTGTGAAACAAGCCTATCTTACAAAGAATTCGTTCGAGGGTGATGGAGTAGCTGCAACAGAGTATCATGGTGGGCCTGACAGAGCGGTATGCTTTTACCCTTTCGAACATTATCAAAAATGGTCAGATGAATTTAATAAAAATATAGAAGCACCCACTTTTGGTGAAAATATTTCCGCATTAGGAATGAATGAGGATATGGTATACATAGGAGATGTCTACCGATTGGGGGAAACGAAAATACAGGTGACGCAGGGCAGAATCCCATGTTCAAAAATTTCCAAAAATAATGATCTTGATCTGTTATTGAAAAGAGTAGTCCAGACTGGTTATACAGGTTATTTTTTCAGGGTGCTGGAGGAAGGTATCGTCAATGAAGATGCTGAAATCGTATTACTGGAGCGGAAACAAGAGGATTTTTCCATTCTGATGGCCAATGAGATTCTTTTTCATCGCAGGAATGATATGAAAGCAATTGAATCACTCATAGGTACGGAAGGACTGGCAGAGGCCTGGAAAGAAGAACTAAATAAACTTTTAATCCAGAAAAATTAAAATTTTACATTTTTTTATTGACTTTTATATTTAATGCGCTTATTATTTTAAACAATATAACGCAAAGTGTTGACGAAGAGTAGTAACTGAAACGGGTACTCAAGAGAGCTGATGGTTGGTGAGAATCAGTGTAACTGTTGCAGCGAATGGACTTCCGAGCTTCCAAACCGAACCCATCAGGCAGTAGTCTTTGGCGAACAGGCCTTATCGTTACAAAAGGCAGGTATTAAGCAAATGTTGCTTGATGCTTTAAAGTGAGCTGTTTTTACAGCTAATTAAGGTGGCACCACGGGTCTCTCGTCCTTATTTTCATATAAGGAGAGGGCCCTTTTTTATTTGTCTAAAAAGGGAACCAGTAGTGAAATAAATAATAAAATTATTATGTTAACTCGTTGATCAAGAAGAGTAAACAGGATATTTTCGTTTCAGAGAGCCGGGTATGGTGCGAACCGGTACGTAAATGCCTGTTGAATGGCCTTGTGAGAGGCGGCCTGAAATGACAGTAGGGCTGCCCGGAATCCTCCGTTAAAGGGATAGGGTATACCGAAATCGTTTTTAGGTTTCCTGTACCTGAAGAGAGGGAACTTTTGAGTTCCAACCAGAGGTGGCACCGCGGTCCAATCGTAATCGTCCTCTATACAGCACAATTTCTGTGCATGTATAGGGGACTTTTTTATTTTCTAAGGAGGGTTTATATGAAAGTAGACACACCTGATGTTTATATTGAGGAAATTGAGGGAGATACATTAACCCCTATATCCGTGTATCAAATGATTTCCGGTAAGAAGAAATTCCTTCTCGAAAGTTCCCATAAACAACATGATTCCGGCCGTTTTTCTTTTATTGGCTGTGATCCCGTTTATGAACTTGTGAATGAGAAGGGCGAGACCTATTTGGTGAGAGAGGGGTGCAGGGAGCAAGTAGCAGGTTCATTTTCGAAGGTGTTGAAAGAGTTGCTTCCTAAAATAAAGTCTGGACATGATATTCCTTTCATAGGAGGCGGAGTCGGTTTTGTAAGCTATGATTTCATTCGCGAGTTTGAAGAAATTGGTCCTCTTAAGGAAGACCCTCTCACAATGCCAGAAGCGCACTTAATGTTCTTCAATGAAGTCATCGTATTTGACCACCTTAAACAAAAAATCAATCTGATCGGCATTCCTTTTCCAGGATATAGCAATGAGGATCTTTCTGAAAAAATAAAGAGACGTAAAAAGGAACTTGATTCGCCAGTTACAAAACAGCCTGTCAATCCATTTTCACTATCAGGGTTTAAATCATCGCAAGAAAGGGAGGAATTTGAAGAGTCAGTCAGGAAAGCAAAGAGTTTGATTGAAGAAGGAGAAATTTTTCAGGTTGTGTTATCAAGAAGGCTTACGGCAAATGCAAAAGGAGATCCATTTTCTTTTTACAGGAAACTGCGGATTGATAATCCCTCCCCTTATATGTACTTCATTGACTTTGAAAACTATATTGTAGCTGGTACATCACCTGAAAGCCTGGTGAAATACCGGGATGGAACGATGGTTACCAACCCAATTGCGGGAACCAGGCCGAGGGGAATTTCCGCTGAGGAAGATGTAAAACTTGAATTGGAATTGAAACAGGATGAAAAGGAATTAGCAGAACACAAAATGCTCGTCGATCTTTCAAGGAATGATTTAGGGAAGATATGTGAAATCGGCAGTGTCAAAATTGATAAATTCCTGGCTGTTGAGAGGTACCAGTTTGTTATGCATCTAGTATCAGAGGTGAGCGGGAGACTCTTGGCAGGTGCCCATCCGATTGACGGATTGGCGGCATGCCTGCCTGCAGGAACAGTGTCAGGGGCCCCGAAAATTCGGGCGATGCAAATCATCAACGATCTTGAGGCTGAAAAAAGAGGCGTTTATTCCGGTGCAGTCGGTTACTTTTCTGCTTGTGGAAGCATGGATTTTGCGCTCGCGATCAGAACATTGGTTATCAAGGATGGCAAAGGATATCTTCAAGCTGGTGCTGGAATTGTATATGACTCGAATCCTGCAAAAGAGTTCGATGAAACGAACCATAAATTAAAAGCGTTGATGGAGGCGGCCAATGATACTACTGATTGATAATTACGATTCATTTACCTATAACCTTTACCAGTATCTCAGTGAACTTGGGGCTGAAGTGAGAACGGTCCGGAACGATAAAATTACGGTTCGGGAAATCGCACGAATGGAACCGGAAGCCATCGTCCTATCTCCTGGCCCGGGCAGGCCGGAACAAGCAGGGATTTGCGTTGAAGCTGTTAAACAACTGGCGTCAGACATCCCGATCCTGGGAATATGTCTTGGCCATCAGGCAATCGCACATGCATTTGGCAGTTCAATAATCAAGGCAAAAAAAATCAGACATGGAAAGGAATCCACGCTCCGCCATAACGGAACTTCACTCATGAAGGATCTGGAGGAGCATCCAGACGTAATGAGATATCACTCTTTAGTGATCGATCCCCTGACCCTGAATCAGGTTTTTGAGGTGCTTGCCCAAGCAGCTGATGACGATGAAATCATGGCAATCAAGCATAAAGATTATCATTTATACGGACTTCAATTCCATCCAGAATCAATCGGAACAAAGAGTGGAATGCAGATTTTAGCCAATTTTCTTAGCGAAATCAGAAAGGAGATTTTAACTTATGAAACATTATCTTGAAAAGCTGGTCGAAGGAAAATCGCTTTTGGAACATGAAATGGAGGAAGCTGTCCGGGGAATTTTCACACAGGACACGACTGACTCTGAGATTGCTTCTTTTTTAACCGGCCTTAAATCCAAAGGTGAAACAGCAGAGGAGGTTTCGGGATTAGTTAAAGCAATCAGGACTCATGCCCTGAATTTTACAAAGAAAATACCGAATGTTCTTGATAATTGCGGAACAGGAGGGGATGGATCCAAAAGCTTCAACATCAGCACTACTTCGGCATTCGTTATTGCCGGAGCTGGAATAACAGTAGCAAAGCATGGGAACAGAAGCGTTTCGAGCAAGACTGGAAGCGCAGATGTGTTGGAGGCTCTTGGTGTCAGCCTTGACTTCTCTCCAGAAGCAACAGAAGAAATCCTTGAACAGAATGGAATTGCCTTCCTTTTTGCACCCCATGTCCATCCAAAATTGAAACAAATCATGAAGGTAAGAAGGGATCTGAAAATCCCGACGATCTTTAATTTAATTGGGCCATTGACGAATCCAGTACATCTTGATTACCAACTGCTTGGAATTTATCGCAGGGATATGCTCGATAAGTTTGCCCATGTGCTATCTAATCTCAACAGGAAACGGGCCATTGTCATTAATGGAGCTGGAGGAATGGATGAAGCATCTCTTGCTGGTGAAAACGAATTGGTCATCGTTTCAGAAGGAGAAATCGATCGTTTCAAACTCCAGCCTGAAGAAGTGAATTTGCCAGTATATGATAACAGCAGGATCAGGGGTGGTGATGCACGGGATAATGCGGAAATCCTGCTGCAGGTTCTTAAAAGTAAAGAAGGGGCACATCGGGATACCGTGCTGTTGAACGCGGGCCTCGGAATTTATACAGCCGGGAAGGCGGAAACGATACTGGACGGAGTGAACCTTGCGGCTGAAAGCATCGATTCAGGCAAGGCACTGGCCAAACTGGAGAATTTAATCAGCATCAGCAATCGAAACAAAAAGGCGGTAGGTTGAGATGGGAACAATACTTGATTCAATCATAGAACGAAAAAGAGTGGAAGTAGAAGAGTTGAAGAACGCTGAAATGGATATTAAGGAATCATCATTGCCGCCTAGGTCCTTAATCCAGGTTTTAAGGGAAGCCCAAAATATTGCCATTATTTCTGAATTTAAGAGAGCGTCACCCTCCAAAGGAGACATCAATCTTTCATTGGATCCTGCCCGGCAAGCTAAACTTTATGCCCGGGCTGGTGCATCTGCTATATCGGTGTTAACAGATGAAAAAGGTTTTAAGGGATCTTTCAGCGACTTGAGAAAAGTAAGGGAAGCAGTGGACCTGCCAATTCTTTGTAAAGATTTTATCGTTGATAAAATTCAAATAGATCTGGCCCGTTTCGCAGGAGCAGATGTCATTTTGCTTATCGCCTCAGCATTATCCCTTGAAGAGCTTACAGAGCTATACAAATATGCCTCTGAAAAAGGATTGGAGTGCATTGTTGAGATCCATGACGAAAAAGACCTGGAAAAGGCTATTAATATAAAAGCTCAAGTCATCGGAATCAACAATCGTGATTTAAAATCTTTCGAGGTCTATCTTGAAAATACCGAGAAGCTTGGACCGCTTGTTAAAAAAGCAGGAGCATTGCTGATCAGTGAAAGCGGCATGAAAACTAGGGGCGATATCGTCCGTGCAGCAGCGGCTGGTGCAAACGGAGTACTCGTTGGGGAGACATTCATGACTTCAGCCGATCTTAAGGAAACCTTCACTAAATTCACTGTTCCAGTCGTGAGGAATTATCATGAAAGTTAAGATATGCGGAATAAGAACGGTGGAAGCAGCACTGCACGCGGTTGAATGCGGAACTGACGCTCTTGGTTTTGTTTTTGCAAGGAGCAAAAGGCAAACTACGGCTTTAGAGGCAAAAAAGATTATTGAAACTATACCGGAACATGTCTGGAAGGTAGGAGTATTTGTCAACGAGGATGCTGGAGAAATAGAGCGAATTGCTGAGTTTGTAGGACTCACCCATATACAGCTTCACGGAGATGAAGTTCCAGCTGACTATCAGTCAATTGGCCTGCCAATAATTAAGGCTGTCTCCGTTAAATCATTGGAAGACCTTGAGAGAATTGATGCACTCGAAGCTGACTATATCCTTCTTGACAGTCCTCCAACGGAATATCGAGGAGGAAACGGCTCGAGTTTTGAGTGGAATCTGGTTAAAGCAATCGGCAAGTCAATGAAGAATATAATTTTAGCGGGTGGATTGGACCCTGGGAATATCAGCAAAGCGATCTCAAAGGTCAATCCCATGATGGTTGATGTAAGCAGCGGTGTTGAAACAAACGGGGAAAAGGACTTTGCAAAGATACAAGAATTTATAAAAAACGCAAAAAATGCAGGGGAGGAAGAGAAGTATGTCAACTAATACTTATAATTTGCCGGATGAAAAGGGGCATTTTGGGAATTATGGAGGAAGGTTCGTTCCAGAAACACTGATGGAGGCTGTACTGGAATTGGAGAAAGAATATAACCGTGCATTGGTGGATAAGGATTTTCACGAAGAACTGCAAAAGTTAATGAAGGATTATGTAGGGAGGGAAACACCCTTATACCTGGCAGGCAATCTCACCGAGCATGCCGGCGGGGCCAAAATTTATCTGAAGCGTGAGGACCTGAATCATACAGGAGCCCACAAAATCAACAATACAGTCGGTCAAGCCCTGCTTGCGGTCAGGATGGGCAAGCGAAAGATCGTCGCCGAGACCGGAGCAGGACAGCACGGGGTTGCCACAGCCACAGTCTGTGCCTTGCTGAATCTGGAATGTGTCATCTTCATGGGAAAAGAGGATATCAGGCGCCAGCAATTAAATGTCTTCAGAATGGAACTGCTTGGGGCAAAAGTGGTCAGTGTCGATGCCGGGAGCGGAACGCTGAAGGATGCAGTCAATGAAGCACTGAGATACTGGGTGACAAACGTCAGAGACACCCATTATATTCTGGGATCCGTGATGGGGCCACATCCGTTTCCTAAAATGGTCCGCGATTTTCAAAGTGTGATCGGCAGGGAAACGAAGCAGCAGTTTGTCGAAAAAGAAGGTAAGCTGCCTGATGCCCTTGTTGCCTGCATTGGCGGAGGCAGCAACTCAATTGGCCTGTTTTATCCGTTCATTGAAGATGAAAGCGTATCGATCTACGGGGTTGAAGCGGCAGGAATGGGGTTGGCAACTGACAAGCATGCAGCATCATTAACAAAAGGGAAGCCAGGAGTCCTGCATGGTGCAATGATGTACCTTCTTCAGGATGATGACGGGCAGATACAAGAGGCTCACTCGATCTCAGCTGGCCTGGATTATCCTGGTATTGGACCGGAGCATAGTCATCTTCATGATATCAACAGAGTCAATTACGAATCCGTTACAGACGAAGAAGCGGTGGATGCATTCCAGCTGCTGTCAAAGCTTGAAGGCATTATCCCGGCACTTGAAAGCGCGCATGCGATCGCGTATGCGGTCAAGCTCGCTGCCGGAATGAGCAAAGATGAAAACATCGTTGTTTGCTTATCTGGACGTGGTGATAAAGATGTACAGACGATTAAAGATCTAATGGGAGGAATGGAGTAATGGAAAGGATCGAAAAAGCCCTGACTGAAAAAAGAAAAAAGGTTTTCGTACCTTATATAATGGCAGGAGACGGAGGATTGGAAGCACTCAAGGAGAGATTGCTCTACCTTCAGGACTCCGGAGCAGACGCGATTGAAATCGGCATTCCATTTTCCGATCCCGTTGCTGATGGTCCAACCATCCAAAAAGCTGGCATCCGGGCGCTTGCTCGGGGTATCACTGTTAAAAAGGTGCTGAAAGATATTAAATCATATAAAACGGAGATCAAAATACCATTGATATTAATGACCTATGCAAATCCAGTAGTAGCGTACGGAATCAAAGCTTTTGCGGTTGATGCTGCAAATGCCGGGATTTCTGGCTGCATCATTCCGGATCTCCCGCTTGAGGAAGAAGAGTTGGTCCTTGCCCCTTTTAAACAGAATGATATATCCCTGATCAGGCTGGTCACTTTAACGACGCCAAAGGAAAGAATAAAGAAGATTGCTGAAAGTGCGGCAGGGTTCATCTATGCTGTAACAGTTACTGGAATCACAGGGTCACGAAACAAGTTCAGTGAAGATCTTGCTGAATTCTTGTCCTTTGTTAAAAGTGAGAGCCCCGTCCCAGTTTTAGCCGGATTCGGTGTCTCAACTGAAGAACAAGTCGAGGAAGTTTGCAGGCACTGTGATGGCGTGATTGTAGGCAGTAAGATCATTGATTTATTTGAACAAAATGATTTGGAAAAAATTAGGAATTTAGTTCTTTCTGCTGAAAAAATTAGTGTTTGATTTCAAGTGGATGTCTGTAATGCTACCCAAAGCGTACCAAGGAATGAAAAATAGAAAGCAAATTCGGCATTGATTGACAGAAAAAACCGCTGCTTGATTTTAGAGCAGCGGTTACTTTTTTTCTGCCGTGACGCATACTGTCAACCCAGGTCTCACTTTTAAAAAAGAGATTTCCGGATTTGCGAAACCAGTGCTAAGTAAATCTTCTTTCATTTGTTCACCTAGTTGTTTTGCTGTATCGTCGGTGGATCCTTCTTCACGCGGCTGGACAGTGAGGACGATCCTTCCTCGGCTTTCGAGTAATTTATATAATCTCTTCAACGAAATTAACGGTTTTTCCCACAGGGGATAGTTATTGACAGAGATTATTTTACTGTAACAATGATCCGGTTGGTAATCGGCTACATCACCGGTGGTAAGGTGGACTTTACCAGTTTCAATCCATGCTTTATTTCTCCTTGTGGCTTCATCCCTCATCTTATCCGATAAGTCAATTCCATCCACTAAAATGGATCCGTAGCTTGACATCAATGTCTTAATTCCATATCCAGGTCCGTATCCAATCTCGAGAATACGGTCATTTTTTTCGACATGAAGCTTCCTGATACTCCACTTATTTATTTTTCTGTTTTCAAAATACATGACAGTCCCTGCGAGTTTTCCAAGGACTCCTTTAGGCTTCTCAAATTGCTTTGCAATTGAATCAATCATTCTATCTCACCTCTGAAGTACTTCTTCCTCTCTTTAATACCAGTTTTCGTTTCCTTTTAAACTCACCCTTCTCATTCCAATCAGTTTGAGAAGTTAGGATTACAGTCATTAATAGATGAAATCGCACCGAAAAATATATAAATTGCCGGTGTTTTCAATTTATTCTGAAAATTATTTCTCGGGAAAGCGCAGGATTTGACAATAAACTACCAAGATAAGTCGAGCATGGTAATAATATGACTATTTTTGTCACGGCTGACCATCGTTATTTTTTACAAAAACGTGCGATTTGTTACAGTACTTTATCATTATATTTATATATACTTTATTTAAAGTAGTGTTGCACACATGGGAAGATAAAAGACGAAATATTTAGTTATTACAAAGGAAGTTGACCTATATGAAAATATACGAGGCGATTCTCACAATACTCCAGGAAAAGGGAAACGCAACGATCCCAGTCATATGTGAGGAAATGAATGAGCAGGCACCAAACCTGCCCCGCGACAGAAATCCGATTCTTGAACCTTCTTATATTAAAACATTGATCAGCAGGAATACTGAATGGTTCGTTCTAAATGACGACACTGTATCCATCAGGCCTGACAAAGAACCAATGCTGCTGACCGTAGTACTGCATGGTTATCCTGGGCCTGAGATGAGAGTAAGAATAGATTTTAAAAGAAATATCTTCACGTATTTTGAATGGCATCTTGATTCAAAAGCGCCTGGGCCCCTAAGGACGGGAAACTATGGCAGTTTGCTAGAATTCAAAAAACTGCTGTATTCGTTTAAGTTGTGGGATTGGCAGGATGATTACCACACAGAGGGAATTGTCGTCGATGGTACCAGCTGGTCAGTTACTCTTAATACAAAAGGAAAGACCTATGAAAGTAAAGGCCTTGAATCTTTTCCAAGGGAATGGGTGGAATTTTGCAAGGCCCTCAGCAAACTCGTTGGAATTGAGTTTTCGTGTTGACCGCAGACGCACTGCGGTTTTTTTCTTTCCCAAAATATGATACGATGGAGTTTATTAAAAAAGATTTAAGAGTAAAACTAGAACTATTTTTCAAATAATAGAAGCAGTTTTACTTTATGGACCATGGAGGTCAATTGGAAAAATGAAAGACATATCTGTACAAGAATTAATCAGCTCAAGTAAATATATCCCTGTTGATGTTAGAGCGCCAATTGAGCATAAGGAATCAGCGATACCCGGTTCTGTGAATATACCGTTGTTTACCGATGACGAAAGACAGGAAATTGGCACTCTATACAAAAAATCAGGAGAGGAAGCAGCTAAATGGCGGGCGATGGAAATTGTATCCCCGAAGCTGCCACGTCTTCTTGGTGAAATAAAAGAACTGAAAAAGACCGGTGCTGAGCCTATCATTCATTGCTGGAGAGGCGGGATGAGAAGCCGGTCCGTTGCTTCGTTCCTCGAATATGCAGGAATACCATCCTATCGGCTTGAGGGCGGATATCGCGCCTACCGGGAGTATATTTTGGAAAGAATCCCCGAAATATTACCTCAAAAGGCAGTTGTTTTGCACGGGATGACAGGGACAGGAAAGACAGATCTTTTGAAAGCTTTGCAGGAAAAAGGCTATCCTGTTGTCGATCTTGAACAAATGGCCAACCATAGGGGATCGATTTTTGGAATGATTGGGATGGGTGAAGCCCACAACCAAAAAACCTTCGATGCACTGCTATTTGATCGACTGAATGAAATAAAAGGAGCGAATTACTTTATCATTGAGGCAGAAAGCAAGAGAATTGGACGGGCTGCCCAACCTGATGAAATGATTGCCAAAAAGTCCGAGGGGATTCATTTCCTTGTCAAAAGTTCAATTCCCAAGAGGGTTCAGCGTATATATGATGAGTATGTACATCCTTTTAAAGAAGAAGCCTGGTTTGAAGAAGAAGTAAAAGAAAAAGTCACCAAGCTTCTTAGGCGGATTTCCCAGGATGCGGCAACATCACTTCAAGTTGCCTTGAAAGAAAAAAATTATCTGGATCTGATTGAAATCCTGTTAATTCATTATTATGACCCACGTTATGGACATGCACTTCAGGAGTATTCAGGTCCCTTTCATGAAATCGATGCTGATGCGCCTGATGTATTGGAGCAACTTGAGAAAAAAATCACACACGCTATTACTAATTCCAATAGTGGTTTAAAAATTTGATGGAATGGTAATTAAGTAAGGAGAGCAATTATTTTGCTTTCCTTTTCTTTATGAGTTTTATCACTGAATATTTAGATAATTTGATATATAATATAGTAAGGGACTATTTCGTGGGAGGCTGGAATATGAGCGAATCAAAAACTTGTCATCATCGTTTTTCAATGCATGAAGAAGGCGTTGGATTCACCAATAATGATGGAGTCGACATATTCAATGCAGGTTCAAGGTTCCAAAAAAGCATTACCTGTGGTCACAGTGAATTGCCTGTTGAACATAATGAAATGATTGAGGCAAATCAAATAGAAAAAAGAAATAACCTTTTTGCGCCGAAGAACATGTATGTCACCATGATGAATCTTTAAGAATATGAATGTCTTTATATATTTTTAACCTATAACCGGTAACCACCGGTTTTTTTTATTGTGTACATTTTTATGAAATAATAAAATCCGGGAAATTATTTAACACTATAGTGATAGTCAAAACCTTTGGTTAAAAGAAAATATCATGTTAAAATATCAATGTAACCGTTTGATATCTGAATTATATTATTATTCTTTGATTTTACCGTTAAAAAAGAATACGACAGGGTAACAAATAATTAGCATACTTTACGAAAAGCAAGGGGGTTATATGATGAAAAAGCCTGTTACGGAACGTACAGAATGGCCGGGATTTTATGGGGCCAATCAAGGATATGTGGAAGAATTGTATGAATTGTACCTGCAAGACCCAAATGCGGTAGATCCTGAGATGAAGGCATATTTTGAACAGAACTCTAAGAAGAGAATGTCAGCAAATCAAGATGTCAATTTTCCGAAGTCAACGGCAGCATATACGTCTGGAAATCCTGCCAAAATCGCCGCCGTACTGAGATATGCAGATTATATTCGTTCGAACGGCCATTTATCTGCAAATATCTACCCTTTACAGTCAGGAAGTTTAGACACTGTGCTGGAAGGCCTGGAAAAGTGGGGACTGGCCGAAGAAGACTTAAACATGGTCCCTGTAGATCTCATATGTCCAAGTGCTCCTCCTGCTGTAAAAACTGGAAAAGAAGCCTTTGAATATCTGAAAAAAGTATATTCCAGTACAATAGCGTACGAATTTGAGCATGTAAATCAATTGGATGAAAAAGAGTGGCTAAGGAACAAAGTAGAATCAGGAGCACTGATTCCACAGGTGGAAGATGAAAGGAAGATTGGCTTATTTGAGCGCCTGGCAGAGGTCGAAAACTTCGAGAAATACCTGCACAGGACGTTTGTTGGGCAAAAACGTTTCTCAATCGAAGGCCTTGATGCAATGGTGCCGCTTTTGGATGAAGTTATAGCCGGAGCGGTAAATAATGGTGTTGAGACTATTAATATCGGAATGGCTCACCGGGGAAGGCTTAATGTCCTTGCCCATGTTTTAGGTAAGCCGTATGAGATGATTTTTGCCGAATTCCAGCATGCGCCAAACAAGGAATTGGTGCCTTCTGAAGGCTCGATTGGAATCAATTTTGGATGGACTGGAGATGTAAAGTACCATCTGGGAATTGACCGTAAAATCAAATCAGGTACTACCGCCAATGCAAGATTGACACTTGCCAATAATCCAAGTCACCTTGAATTCGCCGGCGCGGTTGTTGAAGGCTTTACACGTGCAGCGCAGGATGACCGAAATCTCCCCGGATATGCAAAATATGATCCTGTTAAGGCGATGGCTATCCTGATTCATGGTGATGCGGCTTTTCCAGGACAGGGGATTGTGGCGGAAACCTTGAATTTAAGCCGCTTGCACGGATTCAAGACCGGCGGAACTGTTCATGTCATAGCAAACAATACGATTGGCTTTACAACAGAATCCATGGATTCCAGATCAACAAGGTATGCCAGTGACCTTGCAAAGGGATATGAAATACCAATCATCCATGTGAACGCCGATGATCCCGAAGCCTGTTTGATGGCAGCAAGGCTGGCCTTTGAATACAGGAAGACATTCGGCAAAGATTTCTTGATTGACTTGATTGGGTACCGACGATTCGGCCATAACGAAATGGATGAACCAATGACAACCAATCCGGAAATGTATAAGCTTGTCCACAATCACCCAACAGTCAAGGAGCTTTACGGGAAAAAGCTCGTATCTCAGGGTGTGTTCACTGAAGAAAAACGGGCAGAAATAGAAGATAAAATAAACTCAACCCTGAAAGCGGCCAATGAAAAAGTTCCAAAAGCAGAGAAAGAGGTTAAAAGAGAGCCTGATATTCCAGAAGTAGTTGAAATGGGCATTCCGAGGATCAATACAGGGGTACCGGCAGAGATTTTGAAGAAAATTAATAGTGACCTTCTTAAATGGCCGGAAGGCTTCAATGTTTTCAATAAATTGGCGAAAATCCTGCAAAGAAGGCAGGATGCATTCGCTGAAGACGGAAAAATCGATTGGGGCCTCGCCGAGACTCTGGCCTTTGCTTCCATTTTACAAGAAGGGACGCCAGTAAGATTGACAGGTCAGGATTCAGAGCGCGGAACGTTTGCCCAAAGAAATCTTGTGCTGCATGACAGTAATAGCGGGGAACAATTCTCGCCGCTCCATACTTTGGCGGATGCCAGGGCTTCTTTCTCCATCCATAATAGCCCTTTATCTGAGGCGGCAGTTGTGGGATTTGAATATGGCTATAATGTTTTTGCTCCCGAAACCCTGGTTCTCTGGGAAGCTCAATATGGAGATTTCGCGAATGCTGCTCAGGTCCTGTTTGATCAGTTCGTCGCAGCTGGAAGGGCAAAGTGGGGACAGAAATCAGGTCTAGTGATGCTTTTGCCGCACGGATATGAAGGACAGGGACCAGAACATTCGAGTGGCAGGGTTGAGAGATTTCTAACTTTAGCCGCAGAAAATAACTGGACTGTTGCCAATCTTTCCTCTGCGGCCCAATACTTCCATATCCTCAGGAGGCAGGCAAAGATTTTAAAACAGGAATCGGTTCGCCCTCTCGTGTTGATGACACCTAAAAGTCTGTTAAGGAACCCGCTGGTAGCGGCAGACCCAACACAACTGACTGAAGGAAGCTTCGAGCCAATTTTCGAACAGCCTGGACTTGGGTCTAAACCTGAGCAAGTGGAAAGGGTCGTGTTATGTTCCGGAAAAGTGAGCATCGATATTGCAGAGCAACTAAGTGGTGAGGACAATGACTGGCTGCATGTGCTAAGAGTTGAAGAAATCTATCCTTTCCCGCTGAATGAGCTAAAAGAAATATTAGGCCGTTATCCAAACTTAAAAGAAGTCGTTTGGGTCCAGGAAGAACCTAAAAATATGGGAGCCTGGACATTTGTTGAACCGCGGATCAATGAAGCGGCTCCAAAAGAAATCAAAGTAGCCTATATCGGACGCAGAAGAAGGTCCAGTCCGGCTGAAGGAGATCCTAATACCCATAAGTTGGAACAAGCAAGGATCGTTCGCGATGCACTGACTAAGACAAATAGAGGAGGAAACGACAATGGCAGAAATTAAAGTTCCTGAACTCGCTGAATCAATTACCGAAGGAACGATTGCCCAGTGGCTGAAACAAAAGGGTGACCAAGTCCAAAAAGGTGAATATATCGTTGAACTGGAAACGGATAAAGTCAATGTGGAAATTATTTCTGATTATGATGGAGTTTTGACAGAACTGCTTGCGGAAGAAGGCGATACTGTTAAAGTTGGGGAAGCCATAGCAGTTGTAGGTGAACAAGCTGGCGGAGAACAGATCAAAGCTGAGGAACAGGGCAAGGAAGCTGAATCCCCAGATGAACCTGCTGAAAATCAACAAACTCAGAGCGCACAACCTGAGAACCAAGCTGGCAGGGAAGAACATTCTGCAGATGATGACAGTCAGGGCCGGGTTATTGCTTCTCCTGCAGCACGAAAACTCGCGAGGGAAAAGGGGATCAACCTGAACCAGGTGTCTTCTCAGGATCCACTTGGAAGAGTCAGGAAGCAGGATGTTGAATCGTATACCCCTAACCAGCAAAAGCCAGAAGACAACAAGCCTGCAAATAACAGGCCGGAAAAAGCGGCACCCGCAGCTGCTGCCAATGAGGATAATACTCGCTTTGAACGCATCAAGATGTCAAGAAGACGGCAGACCATCGCCAATAGGCTGGTAGAGGTACAACAAACAGCAGCCATGCTAACAACCTTCAATGAAGTCGACATGACAGCCGTCATGGAATTGAGAAAGAAGTGGAAGGACCGCTTCTTTGAAGAAAACGATGTCCGCCTAGGCTTCATGTCTTTCTTTACAAAAGCGGTTGTCGCAGCATTGAAGAAGACACCGTATCTGAATGCAGAAATCCAGGGTGACGAGTTTGTCCTGAAGAAATTTTACGACATCGGTGTCGCAGTTGCTGCAGATGAAGGACTGGTTGTCCCAGTAATCAGGGATGCCGACAGGAAAAACTTTGCTGAGATCGAACGCGACATCAATGATCTCGCCGAAAAAGCGAGATCGAACAAGTTATCCTTGAAAGACCTTCAGGGTGGAAGCTTCACGATCACAAATGGAGGCGTGTTCGGATCATTGCTATCAACGCCAATCCTCAACGGCCCGCAGGTAGGAATCCTTGGCATGCACACCATCCAGCTTCGTCCAGTAGCAATCGATAGGGACCGCATGGAAAACAGGCCAATGATGTACATCGCCCTATCCTACGACCACAGGATCGTTGACGGAAAAGAAGCAGTTACCTTCTTGAAACACATTAAACAGCTCATGGAAGACCCAGAATCATTGTTGTTGCAGGGATAAGTATTGGAAAAGCACTGCCGAGATTGGCAGTGCTTTTCGTCTTATTTGAGAATTGAGCGGTGGCTAGCGATCGAACTCTGGAGCTGTGAAGTTTGTCAAGAAATCGATGTTATTTTGACAGGTTTGTAGGATGAAGCCGCTAAGCTGTCAAAAAACCGATATTATTTTGACAGGTTTGGAGGATGAAGCGCCAAAGCTGTCAAAAAACCGATATTATTATGACAGGTTTGGAGGATGAAGCGCCAAACCTGTCAAAAAACCGATATTATTTTGACAGGTTTGAAGGAAAGAGCGCCAAAGCTGTCAAGAAAGTGATGTTATTTTGACAGGTTTGGAGGAGGAAGCGCCAAAGCTGTCAAGAAAGTGTTGTTATTTTGACAGGTTTGAAGGAAAGAGCGCCAAAGCTGTCAAGAAAGTGATGTTATTTTGACAGGTTTGGAGGAGGAAGCCGCTAAGCTGTCAAAAAACCGATATTATTTTGACAGGTATGAAGGATGAAGCGCCAAAGCTGTCAAGAAAGTGATGTTATTGTGACAGGTTTGAAGGTTGAAGCCGCTAAGCTGTCCAAAAAACGATGTTATTTTGACAGGTTTGGAGGATGAAGCGCCAAAGCTGTCAAGAAAGTGATGTTATTGTGACAGGTTTGAAGGTTGAAGCCGCTAAGCTGTCAAGAAAGTGATGTTATTTTGACAGGTTTGAGGTTGAAACCGCTAAGCTGTCATGAACCGTGTCTAACCTTAGGATTTAAACCCCAGATAGTCACCAACTCAGCAATCATTCAAAATATACGTCTTTTGTCTTGCCAACTGTTTTATAGTTCTTCTTCAAAACTCTCAAGAATGTCCTCTTACTAACCTTCCCATTACACCAATCATAAATATTTTGTGTGGTGATTTTTATTTCAGGAAAAAGTACCTTGATTTCCTCTATATGTCGCAGGATCGCCTTTTCGATTCTTTCATGTGTTCCGCACTTTCCGCAAACGAGGTCGTAATGATCTACCTCAGTATTCAATGACCCACATTCCCGGCAATGCATTCCTTTTTCCAGCTGTTCATATTTGTAATTTGGAAAAGTGGAATATGGATTTTTAGTTTGATGCATTGAAAGCAGGGTTTGAGCTAGTTTCTGATGGCTCTTGTCCAATGCAGAGGGTGTGTTGTTTAGCTCTTTAATAAATCTTTTTACTTGTGTTGGTAGAATGATTGGCTGATCTATAGGGGCCTGGTAAAGGGTGAATTCAGGGTTGACGAAGACGGCGGAGGCACGGACGAGGTGGTCCATGTTAAGGTTTTGGAGCAGCTGACGGAATAGGGTTTCACTTCGTTTTAATTGGATGACAGGGTTTTTTTGCTCTCTTCCGCTATTGACGGATAACAATTTTTCTCCATCGATATAATAATCTCCTTCGTGATATTTCACATCGTTAAGATAAACCGCATCCTTGGAAATGATCACTTTATCAAGCTGGAAATATGAATTATTCACCTGGAGGAGCAGGTCGTCAATGATATACCTTTCTTCCGATAGGCTTTCGGTCATCCTGTCGAATATCAATTCGCCTGTATAACCTTTTTCCATAGACTTCAACCTGAATTTTTCATTTGAGGGCAAATCCATTCGTTTGTTCAAATACCTTAATGTTAATAATTCCAATGGCTCGGTGCGTACTTTAAGTAACATGGTCCACTTCCTTTCTATATTTTTATTGTAAGCTAATTGCTCACAGACATTTGTGAATTTTTTGTTAACAACATCCGACAAAAAAAACCGCTCCACTGCCAATCAGGCAGCAAAGCGGCGATTTTCTTAAGGTACTTTTCGTTATTTCAGTTTTCAATTCCAAATCACAAGCGACAATGTCAATAAGGTACTTTTCTTTTTGTCAGTTTTCAATTCCAAATCACAAGCGACAATGTCAATAAGGTACTTTTCTTTTTGTCAGTTTTCAATTCCAAATCACAAGCGACGATGTCAATAAGGTACTTTCCATTTTTTCAGTTTTCTAATCCAATTCACAAACAGCGCTGTCACTAAGTTTCTTTTCAAGATTTCAGTTTTCAATTCCAAATCACAAGCGGCAATGGTCATTAGGCTTTTCAATTTTTTAGTTTTCCACCATAAATCAAAGCTGCGTTGTCACTAGACATTCTTTCACAGGTCTTCTTTTGCCATTTTTCCAAATCTGTTTAACGGTTCTTAAATGGCTTGAGTCCTCTTTTGGATATTTCTGTTTTTAATACCTTTGCCCATTCTTTATCACTTTCCGACTTTAATGCATCACGATACGAGACCACCAATTGTTCATTGCTCATAATTTTCATTTGCATTCCTCCTCGGTAAGAATGGATTGAATTTTCAAACTATATTGTATAGTTTCATTCATTGTAAAGGTTTATTAAGTATTTGAAAACCCATTATGAAGATTTTTTTTTAGCAATTTTTTCTTGTTACAGAAGACAATCGATTGATTGCCTGATCTAATAGGTAAAACACCATTCGCACATTAGTAAACAAAAAAAGCTTGCAATTTTATTATCAACCATTTATTATATACCCATAAGGGTATTGGATGGGGATCTGGTACCATGACATATCTTTTATACAGGGAGGAATTTTAAAATGGGTATGCAAGCGATCACTGCTGAAAAATTAAATGAATGGGTAGTTAGCAAGAAGGATTTTTTCATTTTTGATGTAAGAAATGTTAAAGACTTTGAAGACTGGAAGGTTGAGGGTGAGAATATTGATTACCTCAATATCCCTTACTTTGAATTGATTGACGGCGTGGAAGAGGTTGTTGACCAGCTTCCTAAGGATAAGGATATCGTCGTTATCTGCGCTAAGGAAGGCTCTTCAGTCATGGTAGCTGAAATGCTTTCTGATGTTGGTTTCGAAGTATCATACCTTTCCGGCGGAATGAAGTCATGGAGCGAATATCTATATCCGGTTGAAGTGTATAAGGATGACGAAATCAAAGTTCTTCAGTTCATCCGTGTTGGAAAAGGCTGCCTGTCATACATGGTCCTTTCTGAAAACGAGGCACTTGTTGTTGACCCTTCAAGGTTCACAAACCGTTATACAGACGTTGCTGAAAAAGAAAATGTGAAAATCACTCACATCGTCGATTCACATCTTCATGCTGACCATTTGTCTGGCGGCAAGGAACTGGCTGATATAACTGGAGCAAAATATTATTTAATGAAGAGTGAAGGCGCAGTATTTGACTTTGAAGCGCTGGAACAGCATGATAAAATTGAATTTGAGAATATCATACTCGAAGTATTAGCCGTCAAAACGCCTGGGCATACCCCTGGCAGTGTTTCGTTTTTCGTGAATAATAAACTTTTATTCTCCGGAGATACCATCTTCGTAAACGGTCTTGGCCGTCCAGATCTTGGCGGTAAAGCTGCAGAGTGGGCAAAAGACCTGTATGATACTGTGTATAGCAAGGTATCGCAAATTGCAGATGACGTGATTGTTTTGCCAGGACACTATGCTGCTTTTGACGACGAGGTGAATGCGGAAGGTTTCATTGGAAGCCAGTTAGGTTTGATCCGCAAGCAAAATGAAATCATGGCAGGCAAGACAATCGAGGAGTTTGTCGACCATGTAGCACAATCCGCATCAAGCGAGACACCGCCAAATTTTGAAGATATTGTTGCAATCAACCGCGGTGTGAAAGAAGTGACAGCAGAAGAAGCAATGGAGCTGGAGATCGGTCCTAACCGTTGCGCTGTCCACCACACTCATTAAAAAAGGCTGTTTTCGTAAAGATTGTTGTTAAAATCTTAAAGCCGATTTTAACGTGCTATAAGCAATTTTGCAGTTCGTTTTTAAGTGTGCAAGCTCTTTTCTCATAATAAGCTTGATTTTATAAAGAAAAATAGGTCATTCAATCCAATTTAGTAGTCAATAGCAACAAAGTTTGAGAAAAGAGCCTTAAAAAATAAAAGAGGAGAGCACTGCTTTCCTCTTTTTATTGGTTTATACCATAAAGCATGTGAGGTGAGAATTTTTGGAAGAAGAAAAAAATAAAACAAATCATTGTGCTGGCGGTTCCTGAGGAATCGGACCAAAGCGTACAGGTGATGAAGGACAGGGGAAGTTTTCAGGCTTTCCTCCTATATGACCAGCCACGTACGTATGGCTCCTGGCAGGAGTCATTTATTTGATTTCTAAATTATTTTAAGCCTTCCTGTCAGGTTAGGGAGGATACATAAAGATGTAAACGAAATTCGGGAGGTATATCTATGTTGGATGTTTTAGTGGTTGGCGGCGGGATTTCAGGTGGTTCTGCGGCCATTTATACTGCCCAGGGAGGATTGGACACCGCGGTCATCGATTCTGGAAAATCCCAGATTAAGCAGGTTTCAAAGGTGTTTAATTATCCTGGAATTAAAGAAATTACTGGACCAGAGCTGCTCGGAAACATCAAGGAACAAGCTGTTGCTGCTGGGGCTGAATGGTTTGAGGGAACAGTACAATCTGTTGAACAGAAGGAAAGTGCCTTTGAAGTATCCTTGGCGGACGGAAGAAAGCTGGAAACGAAGTATCTTGTGGTTGCTACAAATATTCAGACTTCCATTCTCGAGAGCATTGGCTTTGAACTGGCTGTTAATGAGAAAGTGCCCAGCGGAAAAATAAAAAAGGTGCTCGGTATCGATCCGGACGGAAAAACCCATATTCCGAATCTATATATCACGAGCTTGCTTGCAGGCTTGTCAAGTCAGTCCGTCATCGCATCCGGGCACGGTGCCTCTGTAGGCATTTCAATTGTGTCTGCAGAGACAGGTAAATCCTATATGTGGCATGACAAATGATAAAGCAGGGAAATCTCCCTGTTTTTTTATTTTTTTTAGGAAAAAGGAAGGAATACATTTCAAAAAAATTGAATATTCAAACTTAGGTGATATAGTTAGTGGTAAACGCTTACATAATTAAACTTAAGGAGGTTAAAGGATGGGGAATTTGCTGCCATATACTGTAGGGGAGTTACTGGAGGTACAAGCAAAAAGATATCCTGAACATGACGCTGTTGTTTATGCAGACAGGAATCTCAGGTTGAATTACAAGGAATTCAATGAGCTTTGCAGGAAAGCTGCAAGGGGACTGATGAAGCTGGGAGTTAGAAAAGGAGAGCATATTGCCGCCTGGTCTTCCAATACTCCAGAATGGGTGGTATCACAGTTTGCTTCAGGGAAAATGGGAGCGGTCCTGGTTACCGTCAATACGAACTACCGGACGGCTGAATTGGAATATTTGCTAAAGCAGTCAGATTCGACAACAATCATCCTGATGGAGCAGTTTAAGGATACTTCATACATTGATATGGTTTATGAAATTGTTCCTGAACTAAAAACGAGTGAACCTGGAAAGCTTGAAAGCGCCCGACTGCCATTTTTAAAAAATGTCATTGTCATGGGTGAAAAACGCTTCCCTGGTACATACAGCTGGCAGGATATTCTGGACATGGCGGATGGTGTTTCTGAAGATGAGCTGGACCAGCAGATGGCTACGTTAAAGCAGAGTGAAGTCATCAACATGCAATACACTTCGGGCACAACAGGTTTTCCGAAGGGTGTCATGCTCACCCACAGCAATATTGTGAACAATGCATATAATGTGGCTTCAG
This sequence comes from Mesobacillus sp. MER 48, assembly GCF_023714225.1. Lineage (NCBI taxonomy): Bacteria > Bacillati > Bacillota > Bacilli > Caryophanales > Bacillaceae > Mesobacillus > Mesobacillus sp. MER 48. Next base: position 474,545 of record NZ_JAMAUR010000001.1, on the reverse strand, counting down.
CTATGAAGCTGACTGATGAGGACAGGCTGTGCATCCCGGTACCGTTTTTTCATTGCTTCGGCTGCGTGATGGGTACACTTGCCTGCGCGACTGTAGGGGCAACAATGGTTCCTATACAGGAATTCAGCCCAAAAGCCGTCCTGGAAACGGTCGAAAAAGAAAAGTGTACTGCACTTCACGGGGTTCCTACGATGTTCATTGCCGAATTAAATGATCCAGAATTTGAAAAATATGATTTGTCATCTTTGAGGACGGGGATCATGGCAGGTTCGAATTGTCCGATAGAAGTGATGAAAGCTGTGAATGAGAAAATGGGAGCTTCTGAAATAACGATTGCCTATGGGCAGACTGAATCTTCCCCGGTCATCACACAGACAAGAACGAATGATCCGTTAGAATTAAGGGTAGAAACAGTCGGAAAAGCACTTCCGGAGGTTGAAGTGAAGATTGTCAAACCTGGCACGATGGAGGAGGTTCCACGCGGAGTACAGGGTGAATTATGCACACGAGGCTATCATGTCATGGATGGATATTACAAAAATCCTGATGCAACCAGGGAGGCGATCGATGAAGAAGGATGGCTGCACACGGGTGATCTTGCAGTAATGGATGAAAATGGATATTGCCGCGTGACCGGGCGATTAAAGGATATGATCATCAGAGGCGGGGAAAATATCTACCCGCGTGAAATAGAAGAATTTTTATACAGCCATCCGAAGGTTCTTGATGTCCAGGTGGTTGGAATACCGGATAGTGTTTATGGCGAGGAAGTGATGGCATGGATCATCATGAAAGAGGGTGAGAAGGCTACAGCAGGTGAAATCCAAGAATACTTCAAAGGGAAAATCTCAAAACACAAAATCCCGAGATATATTGAATTCACTGAAAGCTACCCTATGACGGCTTCGGGGAAAATCCAGAAATTCAAGCTAAGAGAACAAGCTATGGAAGCGGTGGAACAATTTAAAAGAGTATAAATGAGAAGGGATGGAATCAATAGATTCCGTCCTTTTCTATTGATTATTTTTTCCTAACTAACCTTAAGGAAAACCGGAGTCCTGGTTTATGGAATCTTGCCGGGCCCTCTTCATGGATTACCTGGCATTTATAATTCGATAACCAATCAATTTATGCGGAAATAAAAAATTTAAAATGATGTACAATTCAGCATGAAAAGATTAAAATCGTAAAGCAGGAAATTTTTGGAGGTAAACGATGCTGATAACCGAAAAAATTAAGAGTGTTAAAAACCTGACTTATACGATTAGATCGGCTGTTGAGGCAGATGGGGAGGCATTATCTGAATTAAGGCTGCAAATTGATGGGGAAACCGAAAATCTAGACCGTGAACCTGGTGAAGCTTATATTGATCCAAAAGGCTTTCAATCATTAATTAAAGCGGATTCAGATAGTGAGAGAAATCTATTTTTAGTGGCGGAAATGGATGGAAAGCTTGTTGGTTTTTCGAGGTGTGAAGGGACGGATTTGAAGAGATTCAACCATAAGGTTGAGTTTGGTGTAGGAGTCTTAAAGGAGTTCTGGGGCTTTGGGATTGGAAAAAGTCTGTTGCAGGAATCGATATCATGGGCTGATGAAAGTGGTATACATAAAATGACTTTGAATGTAATGGAAACAAATGAAGGTGCAAGGAAGCTATATGAAAGTCTTGGATTCGAAGTCGAAGGAATCCTAAAGAATGATAAAAAGCTCTCCGATGGAAAATATTATAATATGCTTATAATGGGGCGCTTGAACTTTCAAAAATAAGAAAGTGTAAATTAGCAAATTATATACACGTAATTACGAAATTTACAACATCTTTTTGAACTTTTTGTTACAACTCCAATGGTAGTATATTATTTAATACCATTACTCCCTATAATATAGTGTAAATACTTGTACCTGTAGCTGCAGGAATGAGAAAATGGGGGTCTGGTCGCATGAAATGGCTATTGGTTTTATTACTGACAACCATAAGTGTTTTATTTTTATTTAAAGGGCTCGAACTGTGGTCGGTCATTAACCATGTGGATGGAAATGGGATAAGGGTAAGCTTTTTGGGATTGGATATAAATGATCATGTATTGAATGAAAGTATATCAGGTTATGCCCTTGGGTTTACAATAGCATCGCTCATTCCTTTCCTGGTTGCGGCAAATATCGCGCTCAAAGCGAAAATCAAAAAGAATATAGATCCAAAGAACGTTTAAAGTAGCCTGGCTTAAAATAGAAGCTGGGCTTATTTTTTTCTATATGAAGGAATACGTTACTTTCTGAAAAGCAAAGGGAATGATATGAACAGTATAAAGATTGGAGGAAGACAGAATGTGTGGACGGTTTTCTTTGTTTGAAGACATAAACTCACTGAAGGGACAATTTCAATTCGAATTCCCTGAGGACATAGATGCCCGATACAACATTGCTCCCGGTCAGGACATTCTGACAGTGGTTGATCAGGGGGAAGGCAGGGGTGGAGCGAGGATGAGATGGGGGCTGATCCCTTTCTGGGCAGATGATGAAAAAATCGGTTACAGGATGATTAATGCTCGCGCTGAGACAGTCGATGAAAAAGCGAGCTTCAAGCAGGCGCTGAAACAAAGGCGGTGTCTGATACTGGCTGATGGATTTTACGAATGGAAAAAAGAAGGGAAACAAAAACACCCTTTTCGTTTTGGCTTGAAAAACAAGAAGCCCTTTGCTTTTGCAGGACTGTGGGAAAGCTGGAATAAAGGTGGAAGGAGCATTACTTCCTGTACAATCATTACGACAAAACCGAATGAAGTCACCGAAAAGGTACATGACAGAATGCCTGTCATTCTCCCGGAAAACAGGATTGGAATGTGGCTTGACCATTCAATAGATAACACTGATGAACTAAAAAAACTTTTGGTTCCCTATGAGGCAGGGGAGATGGAATCCTACGCGGTATCCACTGAAATTAACTCTGCAAAAAATGAGGGTAAAGAACTTATTGCACCATTAAACAGTCTATAATAAATGCTTTTGCGTACTTAATCGATGATATTTAAAGTGTCGGTTGATGTGTGTCTCAATTGTAATGCCAAAAGACCATGGGTATGAAAGATTCTAATTTTAAGGATCTGTTAAAGCTGAATGTTGTTTTTTAAACCCTGTTGATTGTAGTGGAAGGCGCGAAGACTCCTCCGAAAATGCTAACGCATTTCCATCGTGCGTGGGCAGATTCGAGGAAGCCATTCAATGTCCTGCGGGCGCAGCTGATCAGTTGAGACCCCGCAGGAGCAAAGCGACGAGGAGGCTCAGCGCCAGCCCCAAGGAAGAATTGCTTATGAAAAAGACGGCAATTGGTCTTTTTCATACTCTTCCAGCGGAAAGCGAAGCGCCTGGAACAAAAATCAACAGCCTTGTTAAACAGAGCCAATTTTTAAAAAAGAGCCTGTACAAAAACAAGTGCAAATCTTAAGAAAAATTTACCTTTTTCGCCGGATGTTTAATACAAGTCTTGATGGTGGTATAGATACTCACAGCCAAACACCAAGATGAAAACATCCTGGAAAGAGGGGTTAACATGAAGGGATTTTCCAAAACAGATTTTTATGAGCTGATTTATAAGAATGAACGGCTATCTTTCTTACAATATATTCGAAAAGATATCATTTGTGATGTTTGTTATATAACGCTGAAAAATGTGATTACAGGTGAAACCATGACATTTGATAAATCAGAAATCCGCGGGTTGCGCGTTGCTGGTGATGCAGCGAATGCCAGCTGAGTATTGCCTTTTCGATCACCTTATCCTTATACTATATAGTATGAAATTCAATTAAGGGAAGTGGCATAGGATGATCCATACAAACTGGCATGAACGTGAAACGATAAAGAAACTTAAATGCGTTCATACGAATGCAAAAAAATACATCGTCGATCAAAAGCTGACAACAGGAAAAATGTATGACGTGAAAAATGAAACGGAAGAGTTTTACTTCATTGTCGACAATTCCGGTAAAGTTGGCGGATATTATAAAGAGTATTTTGAAGAAGTGAAGTAAGACAATGGCTGCCCAGTTTACTGGGCAGTTTCTGTTTGTAAATAAGATATGCAAAGTGCTTGTTTCACGAATACAAGATTTAATAGAAAACTTTGAAAAAACCCTCCTGGAACATATTATTCAATGATATGATTATGAAATACAGATCGCTAGGGAGTGGGGAAGATGGACGATAGGCTCACGCTTGAAGGAGAAACAGTAAGACTGATCCTTATGAAACCCGACCAGCTGGATGACTTATGGGAAGCGGGCAAGAATCAGTCAATCTGGGAATTTACAGCATCAAAAATCCAAAGCAAGGAAGATATGAAAAAAGTTATCGAGGCCGCGATGATAGCAAAGGGTGAAGGGACACAAATTCCATTCACGGTAGTAGAGAAACAAACAGATAAAATCATTGGCAGCTCAAGGTATCTTGATCTTTCCAAGGTAAATAAATCATTGGAAATAGGCTGGACCTGGTACAATCCAGATTACTGGAGAACAAGAGTGAATACAGAAACAAAATTCCTGATGCTTCAGTATGCGTTTGAAAATCTCGATGTAAACAGGGTGCAATTTTGCACTGATTCAAGGAATGTACGTTCCCAAGCTGCAATTGCCCGTCTCGGTGCCAATAAAGAAGGTGTACTTCGGAAACATCGTATCATCGCCGATGGCTTTGTAAGGGATACCGTTGTCTTCAGTATCATCAAAGATGAGTGGTTAAAGTTGAAACCTATGCTGCTGGACAAGATGAAATAGATGGCGCTGGCAGTTCTGATTCTCTGAAGGCTTATTCATAGGGAGTGTGCACAAGCAAAAAAGCACCAAATGGTGCTTTTTTGTCATTTAATGGTTTACGCCAATTCCCTTTTCTTCCTAAATAGCTCTGCAAGCTTCTGGTCGAGTTCTTCGTAACCGGGCTCATCTTTAGTCATGTAGGAAAGCCTGCCGATAATAGCATTGATTTCATTCTGGAGGACCATCAGTTGTTCTGCTTTTTCCTTATCGTTATCCTTGCGTGTGTTTGCCTCATTATACTCCCGCATGCCAAATTCCTTTCTGGTTATTTTCCCATTTTCAATCACCAATAGTTTTTCGGTGATCTTCTCTAGGAAATAAACATCATGTGAAACAACCAGAAGCGACCCTTGAAAATCCAATAAAGTTTTTTCGAGGCTCTCCCTGCTCGCAAGGTCGAGATGATTAGTCGGTTCGTCCAGGAGAAGCAAATCGAGTTCTTCAAGAAGCATCATGACAAGCTTCACTCTTGTCCTCTCTCCAAGACTTAATTGACCGATTGGAACGTTAAGCTTTTCTTCGTGGAGACCGATATTAGCAAAAATCGTTCTCGCTCTGCCGATTGCTTCGCGGTCTGTAAGTCCTGTGTATTCCATTGCCGTTTTTTCAGCAGGGAGGTCAGAAACATCCTGGCTTAGATAGCCAATTTTCAGAGATTCACTGAGCCAAACATCACCTGAAGATGCGTTTTCTTGACCAAGCAATATTTTCATCATGGTGGTTTTGCCGCTACCGTTTTGGCCGACCAATCCCATTTTTTCACCATGATTCACATAAAAATAGCTTTTATCAAACAAACAGCGATGGCCAAAATACTTTGACAGGGCAGCGGCTTCAATAATCCGTTTCCCGCGTTTTCGTCTGTCCTGGAATTCAAACTGTACCCTGGATTCCTCTTTAGGCTGTTTTACTTCCCCCTTTTCAAGTTCCTGGTTCAGGCGCTTCATCTTGGATTTTATTTGATTATCCATCTTCTTTGCCTTCATCCGATGGTATTCCTTATAGCCAATCTGCCTTCTTTCCGAAGCTGTACCTTGTTTCGTCGAATCCCGATGCGCTTTTTCAGACCAGCCCTTGAGGTTGGCAATTTGCTGCTGGATCTGCTGTTTGTGTTTTTGCTGCAATTCGTATTGATGCAGCTGAACTTGATACAATCTTTCCTTTTCCTGACGGTAAGCTGAATAATTGCCAGTGAATGATTTGGTTATGCCATCTTCCATTTCAATGATTTCTGAAACGGTTCTGTCCAGGAAATATCGATCGTGAGAAATAATTACAATGGCTCCTTTGAAAGCTCTTAGTTCCTCAATCAGCCATTCAACGCCCTGAAGGTCAAGGTGATTAGTCGGCTCATCCAGTATGAGCATTTCTGGCCTGCTGGCCCAGACACCAGCAAGCGAAAGTTTCAGCTTTTCACCGCCGCTTAAATTGCTCCAATTTCGATTGAACACATCAACTTCCTTTGTGAGTCCTAATTGGCTTGAATGATGGAAGAGGCCATTTTCCGCCAGGGGATATGCATCTTCTGTTTCAAGGAATGCTTGCTCTGTAGATTGTTTTAAATAGCCGATTTTTAGAGCGCCGTTAAACGTTTCGATGCTCCCTTTATCAGCGGGGAATTCACCATTGATTAGATTGGCCAATGTTGTTTTGCCGGCCCCATTGCTGCCTACCAGGCCGATCCGGCTGTCTTGTTTTATATCAAACTCCGCTTTTTGGATCACTATTCTTTCATTAAAGCTTTTCTGAATTCCTCTTATTTTCATGATTGCCATAATAATATTCCACCTTTCATTTTGTGATTAATGATTGAAGGTGAGTATGATATCCATTAAAAAAACCCCCCAGGTGTCCTGGAAGGTTCTGCTTGGCATTCAGACAGATTCAACGCCGAAATAGACATGGATGCCCCTGTTGGGCTTCATGCTTGTTTGGACGTATAAATCGACGAGGAATGGCAAATTGGGCAGACTAATCCTATCTCCAGGCACGCGTTTTTCGTATTAGAAAAATCGGGCAGAAAATAAGATTAGTATTTCATCGGCTCTTTACCATTCCCTTCGGTTTTTATTAAGTAAAAGTATAACTCCATAAATCCGCAGGTGTCAACCATATTATTCCACTTCTCAGAAAAGGGTATATGGGCATAAGAAAAGCCCAGGAAAGTCAATCCCGGGCCATTCAGATTTTAAAGCTGGTGTTCAACTTTAATGGTATTTTCTTTCTTGCCATAAATCTTTCTCCCAAGGAGTGTTTGTGCAATAAGGAAAATCCCGCCTACCGTCCAGTAAAGGGGAAGTGCGGATGGTGCATTTAATGAAAACATTACGATCATAACTGGTGACATGAGCCCCATTAGTTTCATTTGCTTTTTTTGATCCTCTGTAACATTTGACATCGATACCTTAAACTGCAGGTAATAGATGATTCCGGCTGCTGCTGTGATCCATATATCAGAATGCCCGAGATTGAACCAGAGGAAAGAGTGGCTGGCTATTTCAGCAGATCCGCGGATAGCATAGTATAACCCCATCAGGATTGGCATCTGAATGAGCATTGGCAGACAGCCGACAGATAGTGGGTTCACCCCGTGTTTTTGGTAAAGGCCCATCATTTCCTGCTGTAGCTTCCTTTGTTCGGCAGGATCCTTTGTTTGTTTAAGTTTCTTTTGTATTTCGTCCATTTCAGGCTTCAGTATTTCCATTTTTTCTTTCATATTCTGCTGGTTCTTATACTGTCTAAGCATAAGAGGCATGAGCGCGAGTCTAATGAGCATTGTAATCAAGATAATCGCAAGGCCATAACTTCCTCCTGTAATGCTTGCAAAAAAGTGGATCAGCCAAGCGAATGGATTGATAAATGTTGTCTGGAAAAAAGATCCCTCGCTTGTCATAGCCTGGCAACCAGTTAATAGTGTCGATAATAGAAGTACTATCGTTATGGTGAATCGATTTTTCATTTTTCTCCTCCTAATTTTCAAGTTGTTCACATAAGGAGAAAAATGCTGTCTTCATCACCTGGATCTATCTTTATTTTAATCCGCTTAAGGATCAGAAGCTGAAATCTCGTTCCGAGTTCAGCTTTATTTTTAAACGCTTTTTCAGAAACGGATGGCTTAAGTTTGATCTGCAAATAACAAGATTCGATATAAGAGGTGTCACCTAATGCCCATAAGACGGACATTGACATGCTGATGAGCAGTGTTAAATAAACACTATACATTGCCGTTGCTTCGATCGACTGAGCGTAAATTTCCATAAGCATGCCATCACCTCTTCTCTTTCATTAATCAAGTATATTTTAAAATCCTGTTTTTAACAATCAGTATATATACGAAATAAAATGGAAAAAGTTCCGATTTCCATATACTGGAGGTTTCAAGAGTGAAAGGAGGGGCTAATTATATAGAACAAACTTCCCAAATCGAAAGGGGCAGCAAATATGAAAATAGTATACGGATTAATGGTTAATGCAGGTGACGCTGACGAAATGCTCTGGGACCATGGTGTATGGGAAACAGAAGAAGCAGCGAATGAATATATTGAAAATGAAATGTCGACAATCAGTGGTGTCTGGGTAGGTGAACTGAAGGTGAATGACGCAATCCCGGAAGCGGCTGAAGATTCAGAGGGAGAAATGGTAGAGTGCGACTTATGTGGAATCGAGTATAACCCTGAAGATGTCAATACTGAGGATTACGAAGATGCCGTGTGCCTGTATTGTGAGCCAGGGTATAAGGAAAATATGAATATTGCATAGATTACAACCATGGGAAAACCCCATGGTTTTTTTGATTTTTTTTGGAATTTCTATAAAAGTTTTTATAAGGATAGAAATAGGGGAAATTAGAAGTAGTGGAAGAGATTGGAGTGATTGTATTGGAAGAAGTGAATTTGCATGAAATATTTCAGACTGGATTCTTTTTAATCTTAATTGCAGCGGGAATCACAGCGATAGCCAAGAAAGTTAAACAGCCTTATCCTATTGCCCTGGTTATCGTTGGTGCAATAATTGGATTGTTGAATATACCTTTACTTGAACCATTGAAGATGTTCATTACAGAAGGGGAAATTTTTAATTTCGTCATCATTACATTATTTCTTCCTGCACTGCTTGGGGAAGCAGCATTAAAACTGCCATCTTCTCATTTGAAGGAAAACAAAGAACCGATCCTTGCATTGGCATTTGGAGGTACACTACTTTCATTTCTGCTGATAGGATTTACAGCACACTATTTTCTTGGGCTTTCGCTGCCTGCTGCATTTGTTTTTGGAGCATTGATGAGTGCAACGGACCCAGTAAGTGTCCTTTCCATTTTTAAAAGCGTGGGCGTGAAAAAGCGGCTTGCAGTCGTCATTGAAGGAGAAAGCTTGTTCAATGATGGGCTGGCAGTAGTACTTTTCAAAATATCTGCCTTATCATTGATTACATATCTGGACGCCGGGTGGTCTGGACTTGGCATGGGACTATGGGATTTTATCAGGGTCGTTTCACTCGGGCTGATCATCGGTGGTGCACTGGGATATGGTTTTTCCCTTTTGACGAAGTATTTTGATGATTATCCATTAGAAATTATTTTCAGCATCCTCTTATTTTATGGATCTTTTTTGATAGCAGAAAGCGTACATGCTTCTGGTGTTATAGCGGTTGTGGTTGCAGCGTTAATCTTCGGGAATTTCGGTTCTAGCATAGGAATGACACCGACTACAAAATTGAATATTAACAATTTTTGGGATGTTGCTGCCCTTTTGGCGAATTCGATTGTGTTCTTGATGATCGGGCTGGAGATAACAAGAATCGATATGCAGGATAAGTGGGAAATAATTTTCATTGCCATTATCCTTGTTCTTATTGCCCGTAGTGTAGCTGTGTATGCCAGCATGTCTGTCATCAGGGATTTCAGCATGAATTGGAAACATATTTTAAATTGGGGAGGGCTAAAGGGTTCATTATCAATCGCCCTTGTTTTGAGTCTGCCGAGGGACTTCCAGGGGAGAGAGGAACTATTGATCCTGGCCTTCAGTGTTGTACTCTTTTCACTTGTCGTTCAAGGCTTGACCATTAAACCTCTCATTTCTTTCCTTGGGATCAACAAAAAAGAAGAAGTATATTTTGAATATGAACAGCTGCTTTCAAAAATTCACAGATATGAAACGGCGATGAAAGAAATGATGGAAGCAAAAGGAAGATACTATCTGACAAAGACAATTACGGATGAGTATGTCCAAAAGTATCAACAGAAGCTGGAAATTGCAATTGCCGAAATGGAAGAATTGTACCGAAGGAAGCCTGAACTGAAAGAGAAGCAAACCGAAACATTGCGTAGAGTTGTTTTCTATGCAGAACATGAGGCTGTTGATAAACTGTCAATGGAAGAGATCATTTCTTCGGAAACAGCGGAAAAAGAACGAAAAGAGCTGACTGAGGCTTTAGTGAATTTGTCTCATGAAAAAGAAGGCTGACTTGAACGTCGGCCTTTTTGCTGTGAATTTTATACCCAATAAGTCAAAGTATCCATGATTCCGACCAAGATTAAAATATATCCTGCAGAAGTTTGCACCATAGCTCCTATTTTGCGGCTTTTTTTCATTAATGAACCATCAAGTCCCATGAAGGAGATGATTGCGGCAAATATAATCAGCGGGATTGAGGTGCCTGCTCCAAAAACGGCCGGCAGTACTGCGCCATATGATGAACTGAGCACAATGGGCATGAGAGTGAAGAAGAATAGTGAAAACATGGTTGGGCAGAATGCGATGGAAAAGCTTACCCCCATTAAAAACGAACCTGTCTTGCCTCTGCCTCCCCATTCAGGCAGGAAAGATGTTAAGCGGCTGATCCAATTGAATGCGAAGAGGCCTATAAGAGATAGGCCAATTAGAATGAATAGAGGGCCCATCAATTTGCGGAACCAGGAAAAGAATTCTGGAAGCATTTGCTGAAAACCATTTCCAACTAGCCAAACGGCAAGCCCCAGCAAAGAAAAGACCGTGATTTTGCCGAGTATGAAAAAGGACATTTCCGTCCAATGGCTCTTCGCCTGCAAGCTGCGATTGCCATAGTACGTGATGGCACCTATATTGGCTGAGAGCTGACATGGAGCAAGAGCACCTACAAGTCCCAGCAGGAAGCTTGCGAGTATGGGGATTTGTTCTGTCTGATTCACCAGAGTAAAAAAAGGTCCGCTTAAATAGTTGCTGATTTCCGAAAGCAATTGATACATCAATAAATCCTCCAATAAATGTATTAACATAATGATACTAGAGAAATATCAAGAACCTATGCAGAAAAAACAGCAGGAAAGAATTCCTGCTGTCATTTTAAGGCTGTCTTGGCTGTTAGTAGTCTATAAGCACGCTCGACCTCATCATCTGATGGAGGTTCCACATCATTTAGCGGATATTCAAGTCCCAGTGCCTCCCATTTGTACACCCCAAGTTTGTGGTAAGGCAGTACTTCCAGTTTGCGTACGTTTTCCAAAGTGCCTATGAACGCCCCCAGCTCGGTGAGGTCATCAATTTCATTGGTCACCCCGGGTACAAGTACGTGCCGGATCCAGATAGGGACGTTGTGCTGTGATAAGTAGCGGGCGAAATCGAGAATATGTTCATTCGCCATGCCTGTCAGCTTAATATGTTTCTTTCTGTTAATATGTTTTAAGTCCAGAAGGACTAAATCAGTATAGCGCAAAAGTTCGGCAAGCTGTTCCTGGAAAAGGGGAGCGCTTGAGTAACACCCGCCTGAAGAATCAATGGCAGTATGCAGTCCGAGTTTTTTGCACTCCTTGAAAAGCTCAGTGATGAAGGGGATTTGCAACAGAGGCTCTCCTCCGCTCACTGTGATTCCGCCACCAGAGGCTTCAATGAAAGGCAGATAAGACTTCAAATCATCAATGATTTCGGAAACAGACATTTGTTTGCCTGTGCCAATTTCCCACGTATCTGCGTTATGGCAGAACTGGCAGCGCAGCAGGCACCCCTGCGTGAAGATGACATAGCGGATTCCGGGTCCGTCTACAGTTCCGAAGGTTTCGATAGAATGAATGTTTCCGTTCATGATGATTTCTCCTTTCAATAAAACAGGAGGACCCGCCACCAGGGAGGGCAGCTCCTGTTCAGTTCACGATTGATGTCTACATTGTTTCATGGAAAGTACGGTTAATGACATCCATCTGCTGCTCACGTGTCAGCTTGATGAAGTTCACTGCGTATCCAGAAACACGGATTGTCAACTGAGGGTACTCCTCAGGATGTTCCATTGCGTTTAAAAGTGTTTCCCTGTTGAATACGTTGACGTTTAAGTGATGTCCATCCTTAATTGCATATCCGTCAAGGATGGATACAAGATTGTTCGTTCTGCTTTCTTCATCTTTACCAAGTGCTTTTGGTACGATGGAGAAAGTATTGGAAATGCCGTCCATTGCATAGCTGTATGGAAGCTTAGCCACTGATGAGAGGGAAGCAAGCGTACCTTTAGTATCGCGGCCGTGCATTGGATTGGCACCTGGTGCAAATGGTTCGCCTGCGCGGCGGCCATCTGGTGTATTGCCAGTCTTCTTGCCATATACAACGTTTGAAGTAATGGTAAGAATCGACATAGTATGGACAGAGTTGCGATATGTCGGGTGCTTGCGCAGTTTTGTCATGAAGCTCTTGACAAGCCCTACAGCAATGCTGTCGACACGGTCATCGTTGTTGCCGTATTTAGGGAAATCGCCTTCTGTTTCAAAGTCAACTGCAATGCCCTTCTCGTCACGGATAACTTTTACCTTTGCATGCTTGATTGCGCTCAATGAATCCGCTACGACACTTAACCCTGCAATCCCGGTTGCCATTGTACGGAGGACTTCTGTATCATGAAGAGCCATTTCAATCCGTTCATAGCTGTATTTGTCATGCATGTAGTGGATAACATTGAGAGTGTTGATGTAAAGGCCAGCAAGCCATTCCATAACATTATCGAATTTTTCCATTACTTCTTTATAGTCCAGTACATCAGAAGTAATCGGGCCGAAGGCTGGTGCAACCTGGATCTTAAGCTTTTCATCGACACCGCCGTTGATTGCGTAAAGCAAAGCTTTTGCCAGATTGGCACGGGCACCGAAGAATTGCATCTGCTTGCCGATTTCCATCGCGGATACACAGCAGGCGATCCCATAGTCATCACCATATTCACAGCGCATCAAATCGTCGTTTTCATACTGAATTGAACTTGTTTTAATGGACATTTCAGCACAATATTTCTTGAAGTTCTCTGGCAGGGCAGGGGACCATAAAACAGTCAGGTTAGGCTCCGGTGCGGGGCCAAGATTATCAAGAGTATGAAGGAAACGGAAAGAGTTCTTTGTCACAAGTGACTGCCCGGTATGGGCCATACCGCCAATTGACTCTGTTACCCAGGTAGGGTCCCCGCTGAATAACTCGTTGTAATCTGGCGTGCGCGCAAATTTCACGAGACGAAGCTTCATGACGAAATGGTCGACAAGTTCCTGTGCCTCTTGTTCAGTCAGGATTCCATTTTGGAGGTCGCGTTCAATATAGATATCCAGGAAGGTCGCGACACGTCCAAGGCTCATTGCTGCACCGTTCTGTTCTTTGATTGCTGCAAGGTATGCAAAGTAGACCCATTGAAAAGCTTCCGCTGCATTGGTTGCTGGCTTGGAAATATCATATCCATAGCTCTTAGCAAGCTGCTTCAATTCATTCAATGAACGGTATTGCTCAGAGATTTCTTCTCTCAGGCGCATTGTGTCTTCAGTCATGACACTGCTCGTCATTCCATGGTCTTTCTTCTTTTGCTCCATCAGGAAGTCGACGCCATAAAGAGCTACACGACGGTAGTCACCAATGATCCGTCCGCGGCCATAGGCATCTGGCAAGCCGGTAATGATGCCGGCTTTTCGGGCCTGGAGCATTTCTTTTGTATAAACATCGAAGACGCCCTGGTTATGTGTTTTACGGAAGTCAGTAAATATCTTCTCAACTTCCTTATCCAATTCGTATCCATACGCCTCGCATGCGGCCTTTGCCATGCGGATGCCTCCAAATGGCTGCATAGAGCGCTTGAATGGCTGATCTGTCTGGAAACCGACAACTTTTTCTTTTGTTTTATCAAGATAGCCTGGGCCATGTGAAGTGATGGTGGAAACCACTTCAGTATCCATATCAAGTATTCCGCCGTTTTCGCGCTCCTGTTTTGTCAATTCCATTACTTGCTGCCATAATTGGAGTGTTTCTTCTGTGGCACCTTCCAGGAAACTTGAGTCCCCGGTATATTCAGAGAAGTTCTTCAGGATAAAATCGCGAACATTGATTTCTTCTTGCCAAGCACCATTTTTAAAACCTTTCCATTGTTCCATTTTGGTTCACCTCTAAAGTGGATGTTTGTATAACAGTTATCACACTATTATCATACTACGAATATAACAGAATGAGTGTGACGTATTTGTGAAATTATGAACAAAACTATTAAAACAAGTTTTTAACGAAGTTTCTCTGTGAAGTGAAGTGAACTGTACTATAATTAAATGAAGTTTAAAAGAGTCTGTTATATAAAAATGTTTATGTATTTATGCTATCAGGAAATGTTTGCACTGTGTTTATAGTGATTTGTATGTTTTGTGTCAATTTTAAATTTTAATGAGAAAACAACCTTCAATTAAAAGAAAAAACAGGAATCGGATTCCTGTTCTCGGATGGATTTCAATCCACTACAATATAAGCAATCATCGGCCCGTTGTGTTCAGCTGAAGGGTGGGTAAGGCAGATCAGTCTGTATGTTCCTTCCTTGTCAAATTGCAAAGGGACAAGGGTTTCTTGGCCTTTTTTTACAACTCCCTTGATTTCTGTTCCCTCAATGATGAAAGGATGCTCCTTGCCGTTCACGCCAAGAATTTTCAGGCTTACCTTTTCGCCTTTTTCAACGAAGATTGTACCTGGGTCCCAGCGGTATGCTTCAATTTCTTTACCATCGTCGGTATTCGATTTGAATTCTCCTGTCACGAGGTGTATTTCCCTGATTTGTTCATTCTGTCCGCCTATAGCTGGAGTGGATTCAGGTTTTAAATTCATCCAAATTGAGCCGATGATGGCAATGAAGACAATTAGGCCAATAAAATATAAAGTCCTTCTTTTAAATACAAAGAAATGCATGTTTTCACCTCCTTATAATCCTCTTTAAATATCTATGCTCGTCCCCTTGTTGAACTTGTCTAATTTTTTGGATTTTCTTTTGTATAGATTATCTTGCCAACAATAGACTATAAATTAGGCTCTTATAGAGTAAACAGCTTGGGAAAGTGAAGGTGGAAAACGATGTACCGTTTATTTACACATAATGATTTGGATGGAGTGGCATGTGGGATTCTATTCCGGCTTGCATTCGGTGAGCAAGCGGATATCCGCTATAATTCTGTATCTGGGTTGAATTTTCAGGTGGAGAAATATTTTGAGAGAATGAATGAGCGCTTGAAAAAGGAAGACCATCTATACATAACCGACCTTTCCGTCAACCACGAAGTAACGGAAAGAATCAATCGTTTCGTATCAGAAGGAGGGAAGGCTTACCTGATCGACCATCATAAAACGGCTTTGCATTTCAATGACTATAGCTGGGGATATGTAAAAGTGGAAGATGAATCTGGTACACTTACAAGCGCGTCTTCATTAGTTTATGAATACTTGAAAGACAAACGCCAATTGGCTGATAACGGTACACTTAATGAGTTTGTTGAGCTGGTCCGCCAGTATGATACATGGGATTGGGATATTCACCAGAATTTCAAGGCGAAAAATCTGAATGATTTATTTTTCATGGTTTCTATAGAAGAATTTGAAGAACGTATGATATCCAGGCTTCAAACAGATAATGGATTCGAATTCGATGAATTTGAGCAAAAGTTATTGGAAATGGAAGAGGGTAAAATCGAACGTTATATAAGGAGGAAGAAAAGGGAAATCATTCAAATGGAGCATGATGGACTCTATGGAGGAGTCGTCCATGCCGAATCCTATCATTCTGAGCTGGGTAATGAACTTGGGAAGGAGTTTCCACACCTGGATTATATAGCGATCCTAAATGTAGGTGGCAAGAAAATCAGTTTCAGGACAATTCATGATCATGTGGACGTTTCTGCTGTCGCAGGAGAATTTGGAGGCGGTGGACATGCGAAGGCTTCTGGATGTACGATAAATGGAGAGGCTTATAAACGTTATATTGATCAAGTGTTTCCCCTTGAAACGATCAAACATGACGCATTCAAAAATACTTATAATATAAAGGATTCTAAAAATGGCTGTCTCTATGAGAATAGGGATAGGGACTTGTTTTTCATCTTTAAGGATGGAACACGCTATATTATAAAGCTAAAGCATGAAGAAAGCCTGGGGCCATTTAATGATTTCCCAGAAGCCGAACGCTTCTTGAAGAGGAGGTATGGAGCAGCACTTGCGAGGGATGAAGTGTATGTTGGATACCTTGAAAGCATAGTCTATAATAAAGTTCTTCTTTCGTGAAGGTGTCATTAAGCAAAAAAAGAAGCCTCGCCACTGATTTCAAAGTAAATAACAAGAGGATGTCTCAAAAAATATAAACTTTTGGGCACCCTCTTTTTTTAGACTAGCTTCTAAATTTGGTCCGTTGATTTCCGTTTCAGGAGCTTCGATCCTGCGGGGTCTCACCTGACCTGCTGATCCCTCAGGACACTGAATAGCTTCAACGAATGTGCCCACGCACGATGGAAATGCATTAGCATTTTCGGAGGAGTCTACGCACCTTCCACTCCAATCAACTCAAGTTTCTATATTCATTTTTCCTCACAAATATAAATACAAGAAAACCCCTTTTTCTAATTCTATACGGAAAAGTATCTTATTGTGGTTGCTATTCTGATTTTCTGTGCGTGGAGTCGATTTTACACATAAGTGTACAAGTCGTTGTCTGCGCATAAATCGAGGCTTCCTTTTTTGTCCTGCCAATGTTTCCTTTTGTTCCATTTGGGTTAAAAATTAATAACACTGGACCATTATAAGCCGGTTTCTGGTAAAATAATTGCAGAATTTTAAAATGGATGTGTTATGGATGAGAAAACTTTTGGCATTGTCAATGGCGGTTCTGATAAGCATGTACTCTTTCGCGCAATTTGTACATGCGGAGGAAGATGATCCTGTATTAACCTCTGAAGCCGCTGTCTTGATGGACACGCAGTCAGGTGCCATTCTGTTTGGGAAAAACGAAGAAAAACGAATGTATCCTGCCAGTCTTACAAAGATTGCCACAGCTATTTATGCGATTGAAAGTGCAAATTTGAATGACCAGGTAGTCGTTAGTGAAAAAATCAAGGAGATCGAAGGTACGAGAGTGTATTTAAATCCTGGAGAACGGGTGACTTTAAAGAAACTGATCCAGGGTATGCTGATCAATTCGGGAAACGATGCCGCATTGGCGATTGCTATTCATCTTGATGGGACAATGGAGAACTACTCCCAAAGCATTAATGAATACCTGGAAAATGAAATCGGAGTAAAAAACACCCATTTTGTCAATCCCCACGGCTTATTTGACGAGAATCACTATACGACTGCAAAGGATCTGGCTTTAATTCTGAACTATGCGATGAAAAACGAGGATTTCCGGGAGATCTTCGGGACCAAGGAATTGAAGTGGGAAGGTGAGTCATGGAATACACAGATTTTTTCCCACCATCGAATGTTAAAAGGTGAAATTCCATATGAAGGAGTAACCGGCGGTAAAACAGGTTTTGTTGACCAATCCAAACAAACGCTGGCTACGACGGCAGAGAATGGCCGAATGCAATTGACTGCAGTATTACTGAAATCTGAATTCAAAAGAGAGATTTATAAGGATACGATCAAGTTATTTGATTACGGTTTTGCTTCCTATAAATCGGCACAAATCAAAAAGGGTGAAACCTTCACAAGTGGAGAGCTCGAGTTCAAAGCAGGTGAGGATCTCTTTGTGACTGAACCAATCGAAAATGGGAAGAGAGTAGTCGATGATGACGGAGTTTTGAATATAGAGAGTGAAAATGGCAGGACCATTCAATCGGTTGAATTGAAACCATTGATTGAAAAAAAACCTGAAGTAAAAAAAACCACTCAGGAGCCGAAGCAAAGTGGACTGCTTTCTGCCAATGCTATCATTGGGGCATTTTTGGCTGCAGTCGCTATTCTATGGATCATGAATCGAAAGCAAAAGAAAAATAGAAGATTTAGAAGCAGGTAATCTTGCCTGCTTTTTTTATGGATTTTATTTGGAAAAATAAGGATTGTAAATAGATTTTACAAGGACTTAAAACAAATTTACATTTTGTTAATAAGAGATTAATAGACAGGCATTATAGTAGGAAGCGTGGTAAATATCTTATCTGGAGGTCTTGAAATGAATAAAGCTAACTTTAAAAAGAAGATTCTTCCGCTCGCTGTCCTTTCAACTGTGGCGTTTGGCAGCTTAGTAGGAACTTTCAATGCAGAGGCAAAAAATGACCAGAACAATAATCGTGCAGAAATTAAGAATGTAATCTTCCTGGTTGGTGATGGAATGGGAGGCTCTTATACATCAGCATACCGCTACTTGAAGGATAATCCTGATACACCTGAGGCAGAGAGAACAGAACTGGATAAGTACCTTGTAGGTAACCAAATGACTTATCCTGAAGATCCTGAACAAAATGTAACTGACTCTGCTTCAGCAGCAACTGCCATGTCTGCAGGGATCAAGACTTATAACAATGCGATTGCAGTCGATAATGATGGTTCTGAAGTAAAAACAGTCCTTGAAACTGCCAAGGAAAACGGAAAGGCAACTGGCCTTGTTGCAACTTCAGAAATTACTCACGCAACACCAGCTTCCTTTGGCGCGCATGATGAAAGCCGCAAGAACATGAATGCAATTGCAGATGATTATTATGATGAATTGGTAAATGGCGACCATAAAATAGATGTTATGCTAGGCGGCGGATTGAGCAACTTTGTGCGCAATGACAGAAACCTTACTGAAGAATTCCAGAAAGATGGCTATAGCTTTGTAAACAACAAAGAAGATATGCTTAATGATACGAATGATAAGGTTCTTGGCCTTTTTGCGGAAGGCGGAATGGACAAAATGATCGACAGAAGAGAAGAAACTCCTTCTCTTGAAGAAATGACCAACTCGGCAATCAATCGTTTAAATAAAGATAAAGATGGTTTCTTCCTGATGGTAGAGGGTAGCCAGATCGACTGGGCCGGCCATGACAATGATATTGTTGCGGCAATGAGTGAAATGGAAGATTTCGAGAAAGCATATAAAGCAGCTATCGAATTCGCGAAAAAGGACAAGCATACCTTAGTCGTTGCGACTGCTGACCACTCAACTGGCGGATATTCAATTGGTGCCAATGGTATCTATAACTGGTTTGGAGCCCCAATCAGAGCTGCGAAACGTACGCCTGATTTCATGGCGGCTGAAATATCAAAAGGCGCTGATGCAGAAGCAACCCTGAAGAAATATATCGACTTTACATCTGTAGGACTGCCTGAGCTGACAACTGAAGAAATTGAATCTGTAAAAGCTGCAGCAGCTAAAAAACCTGTGGATATTGACAATGCTATTGAAAAGATTTTTGACAAGCGTTCAAACACTGGCTGGACAACCGGCGGACATACTGGGGAAGATGTACCTGTTTATGCATTCGGTCCTGGAAAAGAGCGTTTCTACGGCCATATCGAAAATACGGATAATGCGAAAAACATTTTTGATATACTATCAAACGGCAAAAGAAAATAATTAATTTTAAAATCTCCCGCCGGAACCTTGGACCAGCGGGAGATTTCTTGAAAAGGGGTTTTTGACATGAGGAAATATCTGCAATTATTGCTGGCTGCTACTTTACTGACAGGCTGTTCTTTTGCAGAGGCTGAGTCAAAAAAAGAGACGAAATCCTCAGAGGCGGCTATTGAGAAACCATTAAAGAAAAATACCGATGTGTATGTTCCTAACCCACAAGTTACGGAGGATATAAATCTTAAAAAAGCTGGCGATTCTTTGACTGACAACAAAGGTGAGTTAACCCTGAAAACAGTGAAAGAAGTCAATAAGACCTTTAATGTAAATGGTATTGAATATATTGTAAAAGATGTGAGGTTATTACATTTTGTACCTGCTTACAGCCTGATTGATTTCTTCCATGCCTATACACATGATGAAGAATTTGATTTTGTGAAGATAAATGTTGAAGTAAAGAATAATTCAAAAGAAAATTATCACTTTGGACCTGTGGCGATGGTGAATATCAATGATTCGATCCATAAGACATGGGAAGATGATTTTTATTTAGAAAACCTTAATGGCGAAATTTCAGCCGGACAAACGAAACGCGGAAATCTTGGTTTTATTGTTGAGGATATGGACAGCCTTAAGAAAGTAGAAATCCTGTCAGGTGATCTTGTTGATGAGAGCAAGAAGAAGGTCGCTGATCCTGTTAAGCTAGTTGTGAATGTTAACTAGGAAAATAGATATTTTACTGATTGTCGGTAAAATCAGCCATCTGGAGAATTCGAATCGTAAATGAACAAAAGGGGAAGCCAATTGAATTGGCTTCCCCTTTTGTTCCGGATAAATAAGGCAATCGGACTCACTGTTTTAAGAATGATGTTGAAAGCAACATAAGGAATGAGATGCCCACCATGGCAATAACCCAAAGCCAGGCAGCATCCAGATTCCCGGATTCAATCGCCATATAGATAGCCGTCGGAGCTGTCTGTGTTCTTCCGGGCAGATTGCCGGCAAACATGAGTGTTGCGCCGAATTCGCCGAGAGCTCTTGCAAAGCTGAGAATCAACCCTGTAACAATTGTTCTTGATGACAGGGGCAGCGTGACATACCAAAATACTTTCCATTCATTTGCTCCATCTACTCTTGCAGCTTCTTCTGCTCCTGGATCTACTTGAAGGAACCCAGTTTTAGCTGATTGATACATCAAAGGAAATGCCACGACTGATGCAGCGATTACAGCAGCCCACCAGGTAAACATGATGGTGCTGCCGAATAGATTTTCCACTGTTCTGCCTATCGGGCTGTTGATGCCAAAGATGATGATCAATATAAACCCGACTACCGTTGGCGGGAGTACTAAAGGCAATGTAAGGAGTGTTTCTGCTGCTGTTTTGCCAAAGAATTGCTTTTTCGCCATGAACCTGGCAGACAATAGGCCGAAAATAAAAACAAACACCACCGACATTGATGCAATCTCCACCGATAGTCTGATCGGGGTCCAAAAATCACTGCTCATAAATAATCATTCCAATGCTGCTTTAAAGCCATATTTTTCAAAAATTTCCATCGCTTCTTTTCCTTTCAGGAAATTGAGAAACCTGCTTGATTCTTCCTTGTGCCTGGTTCCTGCAATGACCCCGGCAGGGTAAATGATTGGATCATGCAGAGCTTCTTTCTGAAAGGGTATAATTCTTACTTGATCAGAAACCATGGCGTCGGTTTTATAAACAATGCCGGCTTCCACATTCCTGGTTTCAACATAGGACAGAACCTGGCGGACGTCCTTTGTGGGGATGAGTTTTTGTTCAATCTCTTCCCATAAGCCTAAAGAAAGTAAAGCTTGTTTTGCATACATCCCTGCAGGGACAGTTTCCGGTGTTCCGATTGCAATCCTTGAAATCTCAGCTTCTGCAAGTGATTTTACAGAATGAAGGTTTTCGTTATCTTTCTGGGTAATCAAAACAAGCTCGTTTTTTAATAGTTTTACACTATGGTTTTGATCTATAAGTTGTTTTGACCTCAATACATTGAATTGGTCCTGTGCTGCAGAAACAAATAAATCTACTGGTGCACCCTGGGAAATCTGCTGCTGTAGGGAACCGGACCCCCCAAAGTTATAAACAATCTTAATGTCTGGATTCTGGTTCGAGTAGGTTTTTCCTGCTTCCTCCAACGCCTCCTGAAGGCTTGCAGCAGCAGATACGGTAAGCTCAGTTCCTTTCGTATCGCTGTTGGCTCCGCAACTCGTCAGAACGGTAAGCAA
The DNA here is from genome assembly GCF_023714225.1 of Mesobacillus sp. MER 48. Classification (NCBI taxonomy): domain Bacteria; kingdom Bacillati; phylum Bacillota; class Bacilli; order Caryophanales; family Bacillaceae; genus Mesobacillus; species Mesobacillus sp. MER 48. The sequence continues at coordinate 452,699 of NZ_JAMAUR010000001.1, read as the reverse complement.
AGCAGCGAAAAGGAATATATGTAATATTCTCAAACAAAGACATCCCCTTACAAAACTTTTAATCATATGCAATGGTTATAACTGATTATATCGGATATAGAAGGAAGCTACATAATGAAAATATCACAAGTTGGTGAAAATATCATGGATAGTGGAGCAGAAGGACTTGCGGGGAAAAGAAAAACTGCCTATCGGCAGTTTCGGTGATTCTTATTGGATTTGCCCTGACTTTTGATCAATCTGTCTTAGAATATCTTCAGCAGAAAGGCCGTTGGCTTCAATGACCGAACCCTGGGTCACAACATCCTGCATACCCATGATGTTTGAATCAATCCCGCTGATGACACAGAAATCGCAGCCCTGTGCATCTGCTTCCTGGCGAAGTTCAACAACGTCATAGCCTTTTTGGCGCAATGCTTCAGAGATATTAGATAAAGATTGTTCTACACCTACTCTTGCCATTCTCTACACCTCCTCACTCATTTAACTTGTCCGCGGCAAGAATAATTTATTCCCTGAGCTTCACAATATTAAATGCAGGTAAAGGAGGTGCAATGATGTCAAATAAGCGAAAAAAGGATCCATCAACCATCGGACTCAATTCAAGCCAGGTGGAGGGGCAGGGCACTACGGCAAGTGAAACCGGTAGCAAGTCTGCAGATTCCTCAAGAAGAAAGCAGAAAAGAGGCTGATATGTTCAAAGTAAAAACCCCCGGAGGAAATCCGGGGGTTTTTAGCTTACACATACATCTCAGCAATTTGCTTTTGAAGCTCTTCGTTTTCAAGATATTCGTCATAGGTCATCTGCTTATCGACCAATCCTGTTGGAGTGATTTCCATGATCCTGTTTGCAACAGTTTGAACAAACTGATGGTCATGGGACGAGAAGATCATGGAACCCTTGAAGTTGATCATTCCATTGTTCAAAGCTGTGATGGATTCAAGGTCCAAGTGGTTCGTTGGTTCATCCAACAAGAGCACATTCGCACCAGAAAGCATCATCTTTGATAACATGCAGCGGACTTTTTCGCCTCCAGAAAGAACGCTTGCTTTCTTCAATACTTCTTCACCAGAGAATAGCATACGGCCAAGGAATCCTCGCAGGAAGCTCTCGCTGTCATCCTTTGGCGAGAACTGGCGCAGCCAGTCAACAAGAGTAAGGTCGCAGCCGTCAAAGTACTCGGAATTGTCCTTAGGGAAATATGCCTGGGAAGTGGTCACTCCCCACTTAAATGTACCGCTGTCTGGTTCCATTTCACCTGTCAGGATTTTGAACAGAGTCGTAATGGCAATTTCATTTTTCCCAACTAATGCGATTTTATCATCTTTATTCATGATGAAGCTGATATTATCAAGTACTTTTATGCCGTCAACCGTTTTGGTAATACCATCAACCCTTAATAAGTCATTACCGATTTCACGGTCAGGAGTGAATCCTACATATGGATATTTACGGGAAGATGGTCTGATATCATCCAGAGAGATTTTATCAAGCAGTTTTTTACGTGAAGTTGCTTGCTTTGACTTAGATGCGTTGGCGCTGAATCTAGCAATGAACGCCTGCAATTCCTTGATTTTCTCTTCTTTCTTTTTGTTTGTATCCTGCTGCATTTTCATTGCAAGCTGGCTGGACTCATACCAGAAATCGTAGTTCCCTACATAAAGCTGGATTTTGCCAAAGTCAAGGTCAGCAATATGTGTACATACTTTATTCAGGAAGTGACGGTCGTGGGATACCACGATAACCGTATTCTCAAAGTTGATCAGGAACTCTTCCAGCCATTGAATCGCAGCGATGTCAAGATGGTTCGTAGGCTCGTCAAGAAGGAGTACATCCGGTTTGCCGAATAATGCCTGGGCAAGAAGGACCTTTACCTTTTCTCCGCCACTGATATCCGCCATTTTCTTCGTGTGGAGGTCTTCGCCGATTCCAAGACCTTTAAGCAGGATGGCAGCTTCAGATTCTGCTTCCCAACCATTCAATTCAGCGAACTCTCCTTCGAGTTCCGCGGCTTTCATGCCGTCTTCATCGGAAAAATCTTCTTTCATGTAAATTGCATCTTTTTCCTGCATTACTTCATACAAACGCGCATGGCCCATTATGACGACTTTCAAAACTTCAACATCTTCATATTCAAAGTGGTTTTGCTTTAGTACTGCCATACGCTCGCCAGGAGTCATGGAAACATTGCCTGTCTGAGCTTCGATTTCACCTGATAATATTTTAAGGAAAGTGGACTTACCGGCTCCATTAGCACCAATCAAACCATAGCAATTTCCAGGTGTGAATTTAATATTAACATCTTCAAAAAGCTTGCGGTCACCATATCTCAGGCCAACATTTTGAACTGTAATCATTTATTTAGTAGCCTCCATTAATATATATCCCAAAGATTATAACATGTTTGAACCTTGTGAGCGAATTCTTTTACATTCAAATTGCGCAGGAAGGAAACATTTTTTCATAAAGGTGTTTCCACTGGAGGGAAAATGGGAAAAAGCAAGAGTAGTTTAGAAGGGATTTTGTCCATCTGGCTAACATAATATGGGGAAGAAGTATATTGGGAAAATAATGAAAAAATTTTTTGTCTGGATGTCAATTTTTTTGCTCATTTTCACACATTTTTCATATTTTTCATGTAGAATAATAATAGACAAAGATGGATAAAAAGGAGTTTTTGAAATGGCTAAAAAGCAGCTGGTTGATTTTGTGAACCGCCTAAAGGAATCAGGGATAAAAGTCAGCTTTACTAAGCCAAAATCAGAATTTTTCTCCCTGCAAAAAACAGAGAAACATCCCACCACTGTTAATTCACATTAAGAGATAGACTGGCTTTTTCCTCTTCGCGGTAAACTGCATCCAGCTACTTCACTCAGTAATGAAGTAAAAGCCAATCTATTACGGTTAATAAAAATAAAAGAAAGCGGTGCAGCCACCGCTTTCTTTTATTTTTAAAGCTCATCCATAATGGCTTCGAAAACTTTATCTTTTTTAAAATCCTCACCCATAGGGAATTTCTTGATGAATTTATTATTTTCATCAATCAGGTAAGTAAAAGTACTGTGCACGTAAAAACCGTTTCCTGGGTCTCGGTACTGGAATTTAAATGTATCGGCAACCTTCTTGATTTTTTGTTGTTCTTCTAGGGTATTGGCTGGGTCCCCGGTAAGGAATATCCAATTCCCGTCATTTTCAAGCCCGAAATTCTCCATGTACTTCCTTAAAACCTCTGGGCTGTCACGGTACGGGTCAATCGTAATCGTTAAAAATTGGACTTTATCTCCATAAACGTTTTCTTTTATTAAATCATTGCGCAGAAGGTTCATCTCCTGGGTTGTCGTAGGGCAGATATCCGGGCAATTTGTATAAATAAACTCCACCAGCTTGATTGTGTCCGTATCTTCTCCGAATGTATATTTCTCTTCATCCATGGTTAACAGGGTAATGCCTTCTGGTATTTGTGCATTGGCATCCCTGACTAAAAAGTATGAGATTCCGGATGCAATACCAATTAAAACAATAAGTGAGCTAATAATATAGATTTTTTTCATAACGCAAGCCTCCCCCTTTATAAGATATAAGAAACACGAGGAAAATCATATGGACATTGTGTGAACTATGTTTATTCTTTTTGCCTTTTCAAAAGGGACGATCAATGAAAAAAGTAAACATTCTTGCAATAAAGTAAACGGAATCTATAATTATAGTAATAATGTTTGGAACGAAAAAGGAGCCATTTTCTTGAAAGCGGATAAGTTCGTTATATACATATTGCAAATTTCTTGAGTACGGTCATCGTGATCTGCGTTTTGCTGGTCCTGAACATCCCTTATAAGGAGTACGAAGCAGCGAGCGAAATAATAACCTATTTTCTGGGACAGGCTACAGTAGCTCTGGAAGTGCCTTTATACAAACAAAGAAAAATAATTGCGTTCAACCTGCTTTGGCATGGCTTTTAACGGGAACTGTCTCGACTATTCTTTCAGCTGTCATGATAGGCTATTTACTGAACTTGACTAATATTATCCTGGTTTCTTGACATCAAATTCATAACGATACCAGTAGCTTCCGAGGTTGCCAGGATTATAGATGCTGATCCGATTTTGGTGGCAGCCTTTGTCATGATTACCGGAATGACAGGAGCGATGCTGGGACCTTGGCTGATGAATGTCATGAAAATCCATGATCCTTTTTTAAGAGGACTGGCGATCGGCACCATCGCCCATGGGATCGGTACTGCCCAAGCTGCCAGAGAAGGGGAGCTTCAGGGGGCGGTATCAGGAGCAGCGATTGGATTGGCGGCGATCCTTACATCACTCCTGCTGCCCGTTATTATCCCCTTCTTTTTATAAGGGGAAATATTGGCGGAAATCTCGAAGCGTTTTATGGAAAAATATAGAAAGGAAGCTGACGATTTATAAGCTTCCTTTTTTTAATGCTTCAATCCATGTTACAGAACTCAATGGGGCAATTTTCACACTGGATTTCACGTTTGAGGAAAGCAAGGTCATGTATGATAATCCTTTTTCTATTAATCGAAATAATTCCTTCGTCCCGCAATTCCCCGAGCATTCGGCTTACACTTTCCCTTGCAGTGCCACAATAGTTAGCAAGATCCTGGTTTGTAATTGGTACATTGATATGGATGCCATCTTCCTTTTTAATACCGTAGCTGTTACTAAGGCGGATCAAAGTGGAATACAAAGCGCCTTTCTTTCCATGCAGGACGAGATCCCTGAATTTAGTGATGGTCCGACGGATATGATCGTTCATCCACTTAAGGAACTGGTATGCCAATTGGCTATTGTTGAATAAGATGTTTTCCAGATTCTCGATATTGATTGCGGCTGCTTCACCGTCCTCAACAACTTTTGCATTGAACAGATACCTTGGCCCAACTGTAAAAAGAGTAAGCTCACCGACGATATCCTTTTTCTTGCACAGCCTTAAAAACAATTCTTTGCCCTCGGCGTTCATCTTGGAAACCTGCACTTTTCCTGAAAGGATGATATACATTTCTTTAGCTTCCTGGCCCTCGCGGAATAAAAAGGTCCCTTTTTTAAACTTTATGATCTTTTCCGATGCCTTGATCAGTTCACTTATCTCATAATTCATACTACTGACATTTTCCTGGCTGGCCACAAAATCTCCACCTTTTTCGACCTTTGGTTAACCCTAATTAAAATGAAATATAAACAACAGGTCAATAGAGAAAATGTGAACATTCTTTTTACAAATCATTTTTCAAAAAAATGGATGAATTTGGTTGACAAAAGAGGCAAAAACGACGTATCCTATTGAGGAGATTATTGATATGTAAGGAGTATGTTCTATGTTAGGTGTCGTTCTTAACTAACCGTTAATTTCATACGGTCAATCCAGTTTGAAATGAAGCCTTTTTTAGGTTTATTTCGTTATGGCCTGGATTGGATGTTAAGAACAATGAACATAGAAGCATGCTTGATATTTGTGAGCAGAAGCTGTGTGCATATACACAGCTTTTTTTCGTAAATATATTGCTCACAGCCCAGCTGTAAGCATTTTAAGCCGCTTTGGACTTGTCCATTGCGGCTTTTTTATTTTTAAGGAGGAATAAACATTGAACGAACAAACTTACACTGTTCTTGGTTATGACAAAATCAAAGAAGCCATTTCGGGATTCGCTTTAACAGAATCAGGCAGAAAGAAAGCTATGGAAATGGAACCATCCACAAACCTAAAGCAGATTGACGCATGGCATAAGGAAATTTCAGAAGCCATTGAAATTCTAAAAATCAGCTCAAGCGTTCCTATCCATGGTCTTGAAGGCATGGAAGCGGTAATGAATGGTTTTAACAAAGGAATCCCGTTGCGAGTAGATCAACTTGTACAGTTGAACTCATTCATTGACAGCTGCAGCAAGCTCCGCCGATTTATGAGGGATAAAGAGTATTGCGCACCTAGAGTATCCGCCTATGTCTATAGTATTGAGGAACTGCCTGAACTAGCGGCGGAAATCCAAAGGTGTATTCGCAATGGACAAATTGATGATTACGCATCAAAAGAGCTGTTAAAGGTCCGCAAACAAATTGGTATCCAGGAGGAGCGTTTGAAGGAAAAGCTTACACAATTATTGAAGTCAGCAAAACTCAAACCATTTCTTCAGGAAGCAGTCGTCAGCCAGAGAAATGGAAGGTATGTTATACCTGTAAAAAAGGAATATCGAGGGAAGGTAAGGGGGGCTGTGCTCGATACATCGGCTTCAGGTTCAACTCTTTTTGTCGAACCAGAAGAAATCGGCGTCTTTCAGGATCAAATGGAGTGGCTTTTCTTCGAGGAGCAGGCAGAGGTGGAGAAAATCTTATTTGCCCTTACCGGTCTGGCAGAAGGTAAAGAAAAAGAAATTAAGCTTGCGATCGAGACGATGGTCCATTTTGATTTTTTATTTTCAAAAGCAAAGTATTGTCGATCGATTGATGCAAAAAAAGTCGATATCGTGGATGATCAAGTGATTGATTATAAAAAGGCACGTCATCCGCTTCTTGGCAGGAATGCGGTTCCATTAACGCTCGAGATCGGAACGAACTACCATGCACTTGTGATTACTGGACCAAATACCGGGGGGAAAACGGTTTCTATTAAAACAGCTGGTCTGCTGGTGTTGATGTCCCAAAGTGGATTGCTCCTGCCGGTTGGAGAGGGCAGCAAATCAGGTATTTTTCATAAGATCCTTGTGGATATAGGGGATGGGCAAAGTATTGAGCAAAACCTAAGTACCTTCAGTTCTAGGATTGTGAATATCATTGAGATTCTAGAAAAAGCAAATGACAGGACCCTTGTCCTCCTGGATGAGCTCGGCTCTGGAACCGATCCTGGAGAGGGGATGGGATTGGCAACAGCCATACTTGAGAACCTGAACAATAAGGGAGCGACCATATTTGCTACAACACACTATAGCGAAATCAAAGAATTTGCGGATACACATGAAGATTTTATGAATGGCTCAATGGAATTCGATCTGGAGACATTGATGCCCACCTACCGGCTGCGCATCGGAACGGGAGGCGATAGCCAAGCATTTGCGATTGCCCTGAAGTTAGGAGTGCATCCAAAATTAATAGAACGGGCCCATATGATCACTTATAAATCTGAAAAGAATTATAGTGCTCTGTTTCAAGATAGCAATGAATTAAAAAGGCGGGAAAAGCAGCTGATTGTCAATAAGCATAAAAGAAAAAAAACGGCCGATGCCAGCAAAACAATAAATCGCTTCGAAATGGGTGATAGTGTTTATGTAACAAGTTCAGGAGAGCTTGGCGTCATTTACAAAGGGCCTGACAGTAATGGGAATTATATTGTGCAGATGAGAGATGAAAAAATAGAAGTAAATCATAAACGTCTGAAATTGAACATCCCTGCGGCAGAACTTTATCCAGAAGATTACGATTTCAATATTTTATTTGAAACCAAAGAACACCGTAAGCTGCTGAACCAAATGGAGCGAAAGCATATTGAAGGAAGTATTATCAGGCAAGATTGATGGATTTTCAAAGGCTTAAGGATGATGGGCCCCAAGGCGGAGCGGCTTTGGGCCCCAGATAGTGCAGATCCAGAGAAGAATGGAGTATAGATACATTCATTGCTATTACAGAAGGCTTTTCCTGAATCGCCCTGCTTTTTTAGAAATTGGACGCTTAGGGGAAAGCCCCTATGAATTTTAAGAAAGTGACGGTGAAAACCGTCTAGTAGCATTGATAATGCTATGGAAGCGCTTAATAAATGGTCATAAACATGTCATGTGTTTTTGTCTTAACAAACAGATAAATCAAGTATAAGATTAAATCAACATAAAAATGTGATTTATTTCACAAACTAAGTGAGGTCTTAAACTTGAGCAGACATCCTATCGACATTGCCATTGGTATTGCTTTGAAAAAGAAAAATTACTTAAGAGAATCGAAGTTGAAGTATTTAATAAGAGCTGCACTTGCAGGTGTATACATCGGTTTTGGGATTATGGTCTCATATCGCCTGGGGGAGTATTTTTTTGATGCGCATTCTCCAGCGACTCCAATCGTAAGCTCGATCTTTTTTGGATTGGCTCTGGTACTGATTTTATACGGCGGCGGGGAGCTTTTTACTAGTAACACGATGCTGATGACCATCAGTTCTCTTAAAAAGGCGACATCATGGAGGGATACCGCTGAAAACTGGATTGCTTGCTATGCAGGAAACATCGCAGGAGCTATATTTTTTGGGACGGTCATTATGTTGTCGGGGATTTTCCCAACGCCTGAAAAAACACAATATATGATGGAAACCGTAAGCATGAAGATGAATACCCCCGCAATCCAATTATTTTTCCGTGCGATTCTGTGTAACTGGCTTGTATGCCTGGCGGTCTGGGTACCTTACAATATTAAGGGAGATGGAGCAAAAATCGGGGTAATGATGCTGCTGGTGTTCGCTTTCGTAGTATCGGGTTTTGAGCATAGTGTCGCAAACATGGTTTTATTTTCGATTGCTCTTCTTGTTGAACATCCAGAGACCATTAGTTTTGGTTTAGGTATTCATAATCTCCTGACAGTTACGATAGGGAATATCATTGGCGGGGCAGTTTTCGTTGGATCAATTTATGTTTACCTGGATGCCACAAAGAATGCCGCAACAAAAAAGCAAGTGGAATCATCCGCTTTCTATGGACAAAACACCTTTAAACAATACTTTTAATATAAGAAAAAATCCGCGGTGACCCCGTGGATTTTTTTGCTAATCCTATTGATGAACGCCTTTATCCTTTAAAGCTGTTCAAAATCCACTCTCCAACAACTCCGCCTAAATAAACGCCGACAATTCCCAGTACACCTGCCAGCACTGGTGGTGCAGGGAGCGGAAGCTTGAGGAATTTAAATAAAATCCCAACGATCAAACCAGCAACCAGGCTCAATATTATTTCTCTCATGATTTCACCGCCTCTTATGGCATGATAGATTAAATCAATAGGTGAGCAGACGTCTGATCACTTAAAACAATATTATTTTAACATGACATAACTTAAATGAAAACGCTTTATTCTTTCTTTATTTTGAATAAAACGATTTTTTCTATTCTTATACTAAAATAGTGGTAAAATATAACTCTACATATTGACATCACGGAGGATTCAGATGGAAAAGCGAATAAAGCAGAATATCCTTACATTACAAGGATTTTATCTTTTTGTATTTTTCGGGATAGGAAGTCTCTTCCCCTTATTAAGTATATATTTAACCGAAGTGGAAAAATTGAATGGCTATCAGATCGGATTAATCTTGTCTGTTGGTCCTGTGATCATGATTTTTTTTCAGCCATTCTGGGGAATGCTTGCCGATATGAAAAATTATCATAATCGACTGTTAACACTTACGACACTAGTAACCGGGATTGCTGCTTTTGGTTATCTCGTGTTTGACAAATTTTTATTATTCTTAATTGCTGCCACAATACTTGCCATTTTCCAAAGTGCAATAATTCCTTTATCAGATAGTATCTCCTTAAAATATACTAGCAAAGTTGGTGTGAATTATGGAAATGTCAGGTTATTCGGATCATTGGGATTTGGCCTGGCGGTTTTCGTAATGGGGAGATTGTCTGAATGGAACCCAGAGATTATTTTTTATGCGTTCTTCCTGACATTAGTGATAGCCGCGGCTTTTTCAGTGAAAATGCCAAAAGAATCCTCTGACAGGTCCAGAAGTCTCTTTTCCGGTATGAAGGATTTATTGCGGATGAAGAAGTTTTTAGTTTTCCTGGGTGTAACGTTCATGATTTTTGGACCAAATCTAGCGAATAATTTTTATTTCAGTCTGTTTGTTGAGGATAGAGGTGGGACATATACAGGGATTGGCATTGCATTTCTTATCGCGGTGCTATCCGAGATTCCATTCATGAGGGTTGCAGGCAGCTGGATCCGCAAATTGGGGCTTCTTCAGGTTGCTTTAATCGCATCTCTTGTATCATTGATCAGATGGATGTTTTATTTTACCGAGCCTGCATTGGGTCTTGTCTATGCATCCGCTGTCATACAGGGATTTTCACTTGGGTTATTCATTCCGGCAGGATTGCAATATATACGCGACATTACACCTCCATATGTCACAGCCACGGCAGTGACGATTTACTCAGCTGTCGGCAATGGGCTGGGTAACTGGTTCTTTACATTTATTGGAGGTATCCTTTTCGAGGAATTTAGCATTTATGTTGTATATTTGTTTTTTGCTGCTTTAACTTTAATTGGCGTTTTGCTGACAGTCTGGCTTTTACAAGAGCATAAAAAAACGTCAATGGAAACAGGCATTCAGTAATTTTTCACCCCTTCTTATATGAAGGGGTGTTTTGGTTTTTTAAACGAATGTCGGGGGTTATGCGCCGCAAGACAAGTGAATTGTGGAGTATGGTTTATGAATTAATGTCAAAAAATAACCTGAGAAAACGAAAGGAGGGATTACCCTGAAAAAAGATAAAAATAAAAGTACAGAAGTAGCTGGCCGTATGTACGAGACCGCGGATTACCAAAGGAATGATGAACTTTCAAATGGGCTTGCCATGACCCACGAACAAGCTAGCGACAGTTATGCAGAGGGAGAAGTAGGCGGGGACATTGAACGCACATCAGCTGCAACTGACGAGTTGAATAGAAGAGGCTACCAATAGGAAGACAGGGGGGATAAGAATGTCCGAAAAAGGTAAATTCCAATCGAACGATCTACAGTATAAAATGCCAGATGCATTAAAGAAAAAGAAAGACTTCGTGTATCGCGTAGGCTATACATCAAGTACGGGGAATCAGACGAATAACGAAAAGGAACCAATTAAAAGGTCTGACCTCTAAAAAACGTAATTGCTCAAAGATAAAAGCACATCCTTATCGGATGTGCTTTTATTGAAAGAGGATTTGTGCATTTAAAGTTTTCCGCGTCGTATCACTTTGTTGGGGGTAAGGGTGCCTTTCTTTAGATAAACAAATCCTCCTTCGAGTGCAGAGCCAATGACAAGTTTAGAAGATGCTGAAAGAACTTTCATGTTCGGACCCTCCTAATAGAAATTGGCTTGCATTTGTAAAATACCCTTTAAAAAGAGGATAAAACCCCGTTTGGGTCACAACGCATCGTAGGGATCTACGGCCTCGCTGCAAGCTTTTTCCGCTGCGGCCTGTGTAGCGAAAAGAGCATCATCATCTTCAATAACATGCAAGGTCTCGTTCAGGAAAAGAGCCAGGGCATTGGGGTCTTTGGGATGTTGAACGATCTCACCGGCCTTGATATTTGAAACAGAAGGTACATGGGGGTTACGGTAAATAACAAAAACTTCATCACCATTTTTCAAATTTTTCGGGTCGATTAAATCCAAGCAGATTCCCTCTTTTCATTTTTGTGGTAACAGATTCCTTTTTCCAAACATCCGAACTAGAGATTTTCATTCTGTTGTTTTATTTCATCTCCAGTAAAAAAAATATTCGCAGCTTCGATATCCCGATGCTCATCTACAGATCCTCCAGGCACAAACCTTTGATTCGGAGTATATGTGGCTTTAAGATTCTTTTTGCTGCTATCCTCTTTTTTATAGTCCATGATCTCACCCCCTGGTATATATAGTTTCTGTAATCGAATTTAGGTTATACCGAAAAAATGAACTTCAAGTTAGAATGAAAAAGTCACCAAATCGTCACGGATGTAAGGGTTTACATTTTATTCAGGGTGGTATACTAAGAGTGTAAGAAGAAAGCCATTAACATCTTAGGAGGCTCAACCAATTGTGTTCGTTCCGTAGTGAACGAAAAAAAGGTTTATTCCTAAAGTTAAGTTAGCTATCATCAGATTGCCAGCATCACCAGCTACAAGAGTTCAACCTTAATCTAGTTAGCCAATAATTGTTTTGATCTTTAATCAGTACAACCAACAGGGAAAGAGCAGAAATTCAGCCTATTCAATTCTGATACGCCGAAAAGAAGCTTTTTACCAAAAGAGGATCCGTTAAGTTGTAAGGATGCTTGGGGAATAACAGATTAAAGACAGATCAAGCAAGGAAAGGGCGAAACGTTAATTAAGTTCTGAATTCTTGAATGCAGCGAACCAGTGTAATGGTGAGTAGGGATGCATGTCTAAATGATGATTATAGCTAAAAACTTCTAAGGGAATAATGAGTCTCTCGGTGATTATACCGAATCATGTGTTTGTTAAGGGTCAATCATAAAAGCTGGGTAAACCCTTTTATGATAGTAGAATCCTTAAATGCGGAACAAACACACATCGGCTATAGTAAGAGGATTTTACAACTCAATAGTTCCAAAAAAGTTTTGGGCTGATGCTGGTTGGGTCTCCTAAGATGTTAAAAAAGAAGCTCGTTTACGGGCTTCTTTTTTCTTTTGACCTGATATTATTCAATTCGCCAACCAAAAAGGCACCTTATAAACAAAAGGTGCCTTTGCTTCTTATTCCTCCTTTTTTGATAAGCAGCGATCACATTCCATCATGTAGGATTCTGCTTGCTCATGCATTCCTTCACCACATTCTGGACAAACCTTCTTTGGCAAGTTGCGAAAAAATTCAACCGGACTCATCATTAGTATTTCCTCCTTTTATAGTACAATTTATATTTTAATTAACCTGTTATAGTACAGTATAAACATAATTTCTGAATTTGTGTAGGCTTTTTTTAAAAAATTTTCAAAATTAGGTGTTTATACCTGTCTTTTCGAGGCAATAGCATAGGAAACTAACTGCAGAAGAATTTATGAAGTTGAAAAATATAGCTGTTATATTACAATGTTCGTTTAAGTCAATAGATAAAAGTGACAGGTTTATTACAAATTATTTAATAACCCCTTTTATTCTTACCATTTTTAACATACAATCGATATGAAACTTTAAGTGAGGAATGATGCTAAATGGATAATCTAGAATTATCCTTCAATCCAATTTTATTGCTGGTTGCGATTTTATTGACAATCATGTCATCATATACAGCACTGGACTTATTCAGTCTAATTAAATCTTCTGATCGGAATAAAAGGTTTTTGTTTCTGGGTGGGACTTTTTCACTTGGAATCGGAATCTGGGTAATGAATTTCTTTGGAATGCTTGCATTGAATCTCAATGTCAATATTTCTTATCGTATTCCGATTACCATCTTATCTATCATTCTGGTTATTTCTTTTACTGCGATGGCATTTTACACAATGACTGGAAAGAATGTTAAAAAGGGCGATCTACTGGTCGGCAGTTTATTCATGGTCCTGGCAGTTATGTCTGTCCACCTTCTGGGAATGTATTCAATGAGGCTGCACTTTACTTATCAGCCTGCGATTCTCCTTGTAGGATTAGCACTCGTATTCGTTTCATTTTACTTTTCATTCTGGATGCTTTTCTTCTCTAAAAATTTCACTCAGGGTTCGCATGGCTGGATTAAGCCTTTAAGTGCCCTGTTCGTGACAGCTGCTATTGTTGAGGGTCACTTTCTTTTAACCAGAGCTTCTATGATCAATCTGAATAATGGTTTAATTGAACAAAGTGGCATACCAGAGTCCTTGATCAGTTACCTGATAGCGTTTATTTCCATCGTTATTCTTGCAGGCTTAATTGGCTCCAGTGCATTGATCAGTAAAAGGCTTGCCGTTACTGACACAAATTTAAAGGATATTACGGACGCCCTTAATATTTCAGCGATTGTTGCCATTACAGATCCTAAAGGCAATATAACTTATGTAAACGAAAAGTTTGTTGAGATATCTGGATACAGTGAAGCCGAGTTGTTGGGGCAAAACCACTCTCTACTTAATTCTGGCCTTCATTCTAAAGACTTTTTCAAAGAAATGTGGAGAACAATAGGGGCAGGTAAAGTGTGGAAGGCTGAAATCCGCAATAAAGCGAAAGATGGTTCTTATTATTGGGTTGATACGACGATTGTTCCGTTCTTGAACAGTAAAGCAAGACCTTATCAATATGTCTCGATACGTTCAGACATAACACAGAGAAAGCAGGCGGAAGCCAGCCTCAAAGAAACTTTGAAAGAAGTCAGTGATATAAATTTTGCCTTGGATCAATCTTCGATTGTTGCTTTTACAGATGAAAAAGGGATCATAAAAAATGTAAATGACAAGTTTTGTGAAATCTCCAAGTATAGCAGAGAAGAATTGATTGGAAACGACCACAGAATTTTGAATTCTGGATTGCATTCTAAAGAGTTTTTTAAAAATCTTTGGAGAACGATTGGTTCAGGACAGGTGTGGAAAGGTGAAATTCGTAATCGGGCGAAGGATGGCTCCTTTTATTGGGTTGATACGACGATTGTTCCGTTTTTGAATGAAAACGGTAAGCCGTATCAATACCTTGCCATCAGGAATGATATTACTGAGAAGAAAAAATCAGAGGAAATGCTGCACCGTCAGGATAAGCTTGCCGCGGTCGGGCAGCTTGCCGCTGGTGTGGCCCATGAAATCAGGAATCCGCTTACTTCAATGAAAGGGTATGCCGAATTCCTCCAGCTCGACGAAACAGACCCACAGCGTGAGGAGTTTATCGAAATCATCCTTGATGAGATTGATCGAGTCAATAATATTGTAGAAGAGTTCATGGTCCTTGCTAAACCGAAGGCGGTTGAACTTGAGGAAAAGAACATCATCCCTATTGTCAATAATGTCGTTTCAATGCTTAAATTTGAAGCGAGAAAGAGAAATGTTAAATTGGAATTTGATGCTCCCGAAGAAATTATCCAGATTGAGTGTGATGAAAATCGGCTCAAGCAAGTCTTCCTGAATTTCATTAAAAATGGAATCGAAGCCATGCCCGAGGGTGGAGATTTAAAAGTTAAAACTGAAATTCAGGATGACAATGTTTTGATATCCATCAAGGATACAGGGGTAGGAATTACGCCGGATACACTCAAGAAGATTGGTGAACCTTTCTATACTACCAAGAAAAACGGAAATGGGCTTGGCCTTATGGTAAGCTTTAAAATTATAGAGAGCCATAATGGCAGGGTATATATTGAAAGCGAGCAGAACAAAGGAACAACCTTCAAGATTGTCCTGCCCGCTAAAATTGCATAAGAATGGAACAAAGGCAGGAATTATCCTGCCTTTTTCTATTGTCTAAATCGAATATAACTCGAACTTGTATTCCATGCTGCAAGTCAGGGTCAATTTTTGTCGAGAAAATGTTGGTAATATGACAAAAAAATCTCTTTGAATTATCACATCGTCACAAAAATTTAGACTAATATGAATATAGGGGTTTGTATAAAAAGATAACGGAGGGGATACCATGTCATCGATAAGCCAGGTGAAAACTGTTTGTGGTTATTGTGGAACAGGCTGTGGGCTGATTTTGGAAGTGGAAGATAATAAGATTGTAAAAATCAGAGGGGATAAGGAAGCTCCTGTTAATAAAGGGCAGACATGTGTGAAAGGGGCCTTTGCCTATCAATATGTCCATGCGCCGAAAAGATTGAATACTCCATTGATCAGAAAGGCGGGCAAGCTTGTTAAAGCAACATGGGATGAAGCCTATGAGTATATTGCTAGCCATTTAACTTCTATTAAGAAAGATTTTGGGCCAGAAGCAATTTCAATGTTTGCTTGTGCCAGGACTACAAATGAGTCCAATTATGTTACCCAAAAGTTTATGAGAACAGCCATTGGCAGCAATAATATTGATGGCTGCAACCGAACCTGACACGCTCCTAGTGTCGCCGGTCTGGCGACTGTTTTTGGAAGCGGTTTCCCAACCAATACTTTAGAAGATATCGATGATGCCGAGGTTTTATTGCTGATGGGTTCAAATACGACCGAAGCTCATCCGATCATTGGAAATAGAATGAAGAAGGCGGCCAAGAGTGGACTTAAAATCGTGGTTATTGACCCGAGAAGGATTGATATGGTCAAATCCGCGCATAAACATTTGCAAATTAATCTGGGCACAGACATCGCACTGATCAATGCCATGATCAGAATCATCATAACCGAGAAATTATATGACCCGGGATTCATCGGCAAGAATACCGAAGACTTTGATTCCCTGCTGGCAAAGGTTGACCGATACACCCCGGAATATTCAGCAGAAATCACGGGACTGGCCGCAGAAGACATCATCGAGGTGGCACGCCTGTATGCAGCGTCAAATCGTTCGATGATTGCCTATACACTGGGTATCACTGAGCATCACTGTGGCGTGAACAATGTATTCGACATCGCTAACCTTGCCTTGCTCACTGGACACATTGGAAAGAAGGGGTCAGGCATTATGCCGTTGCGGGGACAAAATAACGTCCAGGGTGCCGGAGATATGGGGTGCCTGCCTAACCAGCTTACAGGTGCAATCAGTTTACTCGATCATGACTACCGTTCACGATTCGAGAAAGCATGGAATACGGAAATCAGTCAAAAAGTTGGTGATACCCAAACAAGGACTTTTGACAAAATTGAGACTGGTGAGATTAAAGCTTTATATTGCATTGGGGAGAATCCATTGGTGGCAGATGTCCACATGAACCATACCAGGAAGTTATTGGAGAATCTCGATTTATTGATTGTTCAGGATATCTTCATGACAGAAACGGCTGAAATGGCTGATGTTGTGCTTCCTGCGAAATCATGGGGAGAGGTTGATGGCACTTATACGAACACTGATCGCAGGATTCAGCGGGTTCGCACCGCTGTCACCGCACAGCCTGGCGTGAAAGAGGATTGGGAAATCCTATGTGAGCTGTCTTCTAAGATGGGCTATCAGATGAGTTATAACTCCAGTAAGGAGATATGGGACGAAGTCAGGGAACTTGCCTGGGAGATGTACGGTGGAATTTCATACGAACGTCTGGAAAAGGAATATGGGATACACTATCCGTGCCCAGACGATGATCATCCGGGTACAAAAATCATGCATGAGAGGTTCCATGCTGAAAAGGAAAACACCAGGCGCTCCAGCTTCGTGCCTGTCGAATTCACGCCGCCGCTTGAAAGTCCGGATGAGCATTATCCCTTCACACTGACAACCGGCAGACGATATGAATCGTATAATACCCATACTCAAACTCGCCATTACGCGCCAGGTGTCAAAATAAAGCAAACAGAAGAAACTTTGGATATACACCCTGAAGATGCTATGCGGTTAAAAATAACTGATGGTGAACTTGTCAGAGTAAGTTCCCGACGTGGTACACTCGATGTTAAAGTGAAAATAACGGAACAAGTGGTTCCTGGACTTGTGTTCATGAGCTTCCACTGGTCGGAGGTGCCGACGAACGTCCTTACTCTGAATGAATTTGATCCAATTTCCGGGACAGCAGAATTCAAAGCATGTGCAGTTAAGATTGAAAGAATCGCTTAAAAGAGCAAAAATCCCATTTCTGTGGGATTTTTGCTTTTTTTAATAGAAAGGTTAATTGTTTTATCGCCAATGGTCAGATTTTTAGCTTAAATACTTCAAAATCATTCTTTTTTTTCAAAAGTTTAATGTCATGAACAGCGGTTATCTGCTCAAAAAATAAAAACAAACTTCAAGGGCAAATATGGTTATATAGGAAAAAGATAGAATAATTTACAAAATAACTAGAAAACCTTGATAAAAAGGAATCATATTATTTGAATATTCAGATAATATGACATGTTCTCGTTATAATTCTGTTATTCTCGTAATTCAATTTAAATGTGCTTGTTCTTTTTCTCCGGAAATTCTATGTTACGATAATTCACGTGATAAAAATTAGCCGATGGGAGGCAAACAAATGAAAAAGTCATTATTATCTTTGGTTGCAGCAGCGGCAATTTCTGGAGCTGCCGGCACACAAGCACAGGCAGAGGAAATCGTCGTACATAAGGGGGATACACTTTGGGGTCTTTCTAAAGAATACGGCGTGTCAGTAGATTCATTAAAAAAATGGAATAAGCTTTCAAATGATGTAATCCACCCAAATGATTTATTAGAAGTATCTCCTATTAAATATGCACAGGTGAGAAAAGGGGATACACTTTGGAAAATTTCCAAAGCATATGGAGTTACCGTAGATGAACTGAAAAATTGGAATAAATTATCTTCTGACTTGATCCATCCAGGAATGAAGCTGGCAGTTTATACGGATATGCCTGCTGGAATGAAAGCAGAAAAAACTTCTGCCAAAAAGGAGGCAGCTACACCGGTGGCTACACCTGTATCTGCACCAGCAGAAAAAACAACAACTGCAGCCAAGCCTGCAGCTGCAACGAACCAAATAACTGTTGAATCGACAGCTTATACAGCAAATTGCACTGGATGTTCAGGGATTACTAAGACAGGAGTCAACCTGAAGACAAATCCTGATGCAAAAGTGATTGCTGTTGATCCTTCTGTCATCCCGCTGGGCTCTAAAGTTTATGTTGAAGGCTATGGATATGCCACAGCCGAAGATACCGGCGGTGCGATCAAGGGAAACCGGATTGATGTATTTATCCCTACACAAGAGGGAGCGCTTGAGTGGGGCAGAAAACAAGTAAATGTGACAATTCTTGATTAATATATAGTACAGATGAGCATTGGAATTGCCAATGCTCTTTTTTTATTTTTCCTGATTATTTTCTTTTTTAAACATTTTACCTCTGATTATTTTCTTTTGGGTGATATTTGGCACAATAAGGCTTAAAAGAAAATGTGTGAACTTTGAATACTGGTTTTCAAGCTTTTCAATAATTTCATTAGCTTTGGTTGACAATGAAGATTTTATTTCACCTAATTGATCTGAAATTCCTTCGCCCACAGCATCCTGTTTGCCAAGTTGTTCCATGACCGTTTCGTGGAAAATCCCTTGCAAATCAATGTGTTTTGCAATCATATCCTGCAGTTCTTCCTGCTTTTGTGCTTGAATGACAAGAGCTTTGGTGACATCCTCATACTCGAGCAGTTTTCTGTTTAAATCGATAATCATTGATTGCTGGCAGGCAAGCTGGTCCAATATGGCCTGACTTGTCAGTTCCTTGTTTAAAAGTGTTTTTGAAAACTGTTCATGCATTTCTTCAAGTTTAATCAATTTATCGTCCAGGTCAGAAGTCGATTCCTTTTGTTCGTATATATTCTCGATAACTTTCTCAGATAGGTTTTCCTGCTTTGCCAGTGAGGAAACCAGTGCATTAAAGTGTTTAATTTGTTCCTGTCTGTTCTGTTCAAGGGAGTTGTCAAATTTCATGACACTTCCAGACAACGCATGGTTTAATTTTTGTTGTTCATTCAACACCTCATTCAGGTAATTTAAGCGGAACTTTTCCTGATTTTCTGGATTTTCAACCTCCTGATTTTTGCTGAAAACCTGTGGGGAGACAAATCCATTGACAAATAAAGGCATAGGCATCACTCCAATGAATAAGTTTTCCTACATACTATGAGTTAAGCCATAAAATTGGTACTTGCGGGAGATAACACTAATTACCGTTAATGAAATAAAGCCAAATGCAGCAAGCTAATAAAAACCGTTACTAGGAAAGGGGCAGCAAATATGCTAACAAACGGGCAATTGAGGGAATTCCAGGCAGATCTACTCAAAAACAAAAATGATCTTGAAGCCCATCTGGATGCTAACGATCATTTCGATTTAAGGAGTGGCCATGCCCACGAATCAACTGGAGAGCTTTCAAGCTACGATAACCATCCGGGTGATGAGGGAACAGAGTTATATGAACGCGAGAAAGATATTGCACTTAACGAGCATGTTGAATATCAACTCAAGAATATCGATCTTGCATTGCAGTCAATCGAAAGAGGAAGCTATGGAAAATGTGAGGTATGTGGAAAGGACATTCCATATGACCGTCTAAAAGCGGTGCCTGAAACGAGGTTTTGCATTGAACACACTCCAGACAGGACCGTATCACATAACCGCCCAATTGAAGAGGGGGTATTGATGCCGCCATTCGGTAAGTTCGATCTGGATAATAAAGATGAAAATGTTGCATTTGATGCAGAGGATTCTTGGCAGGCAGTAGCAAGTTGGGGAACTTCAGAAAGTCCCTCGGATTTTGTTAAACCACAGGATCATTATAACGACACGTATATTGAATCCGAAGAGAATATTGGATATGTCGAGGATTTCGAAAACTTTGTCGGCAACGATATTACCGGTAAAGAAATAACTATTTATCCAAATAAACAGCACGAAAAGTATGAAGAGGAGCTGGACAGAGAAGGGATTATGACATCCTTTGGAGACTTGCCTGCATTCGAACATGACCCGTATGTTGAAGATGATAAGTAGATTTTAAAAAAAGACCAGGGATGGTCTTTTTTATTTTACCGTTATTTTAATCAGGATTAAAACTACTGAAGTCGGGGAAAAGACAAGCATATTGTAATGGAGAAATGAGGTGCGTTTAGTGAAAGATAAATTTAAGCATTATGGGAAAAGTTTGCTGGGAGAGCTGAAAAAAGACCGGGCAACTGGCCTTGCTGCCCAGCAAGCATATTATTATATGCTTGCATTGTTTCCGATGATGATTTTGTTGATTGCCATCGTCCCTTACTTGAATATCGATCCACAAAAGGCAATCAATGTTGTCAATCAGTTATTGCCCGAAGAGTCTGCGCAATTATTAAGAGATAATGTGGTGAAACTTGTAAGTGAGCGAAATGGCGGACTTTTGACCTTCGGGATCATCGGGACAATCTGGTCAGCTTCAAACGGTATGAACGCCTTTATGAAAGCAATGAATATTGCCTATGATGTAAAGGAAACAAGATCCTTCATCAAAGCGAGGCTTGTCTCAATCTTTCTTACGATTGGTTTGATTCTGGCTTTTGTCATTGCGTTATTGCTCCCGGTATTCGGCAATGTCATCCTGGAAACGATACAAACAATCATCCCAATTCCTGAACCATATGATATTATCTTCAATGTGATCAGGTGGGTCATCGGGATTGTGGTCATGGTGGCAGTATTGACTGGTTTGTACCGAATCGCCCCAAACAAGCATTATCCTTTCAAACACGTCCTGCCTGGGGCAATTTTTGCCACTATTGTCTGGCAGTTGATTTCGCTGGGATTTTCATTTTATGTCAGCAATTTCGGCAATTACTCAGCCACATACGGAAGTCTTGGCGGCGTAATTGTGTTGATGCTATGGTTGTTCCTGACAGGGTTGGCGCTTGTGCTCGGCGGTGAAATCAATGCAATTTACCATCGGGAAAAGACGGGCGAAGAAGCAATTGATGAGGAACATACAGCTTCAGCCAACGGTTAAAAACAGCAGGATTCATTCCTGCTGTTTTTTCGTTTTCGGGAGAAGATTTCCAGATTTTCAATATAGAAGCTCATATACTTCGTTTAGCTGATAGGCGCGTTTTTCATCCTGTTCATTATTCGCATACTCAATCGCTTCCGGTAAGATCTTATTCAAAAATTCTATTTCCTCAGCTGTCAGGACTTTGACAAAATCACCTTCAGAAGCGTAATTTCCGCTTTCTAACCTTTGATAGATTTTCTTGCTGAGTGGATATGTCTCTGTATAATTGGATACAATTTCACGAAGATAGGCCTGTGTTTTTTCCATCATCTACTCCTTGAAGTAATTTCTGAATTCTTCCGGATCAGTTGGTTGATCAGATTGGACATAAGGATTTTCCTCTGTGACTTCACTGGGATCCAGGCTGGTCTTTATGACCAGTTGCGGGCCTGTTCCCGGATTTGCATGCACCCTGTCTGTCATCTCCTTGAAGTCAGGAAGACTGTTACTGCCAGGCTGTTTCGGTTCCATTTCATAAACACCTCCATTCAATAAGTTGCATTATTGCCAGATCAATTATGTATTGAGCTAATTATTGGAAAAACTTCCAAACGTGTTTTTTACGAATAACGATAGGGAAATCTTTAAATGTAATAAATAGGAATGGGGTGGCGAATATTGAAAGCAGTTACGTACCAGGGTTCTAAAGATGTCCAAGTCAAAAATGTAGAGGCGCCGAAAATTGAGCATGAAAAAGACATGATCGTGAGAATCACTTCGACGGCGATTTGTGGGTCCGACCTTCACCTCTACCAGGGCAATATGCCGCTGCGGCCAGGCTACATCATAGGCCACGAGCCAATGGGGATCGTTGAAGAAGTAGGACCAGGTGTCGAGAACTTGAAAAAGGGAGACAGGGTTGTCATTCCATTTAACGTTTCATGCGGTGAATGTTTTTATTGTCAAAACCAAATGGAAAGTCAATGTGATAATACAAACGAGTACAAAGATACCGGTGCTTATTTTGGTTACACCGAGCAATACGGTAATCATCCAGGCGGACAGGCAGAATATTTGAAGGTGCCGTATGCTGATTTTACTTCTTTCGTTGTACCTGAATCTTGTGAGCTTGAAGATGAATCTTTATTATTTTTATCGGACGTTATACCAACAGCCTGGTGGAGTGTCGAACATGCAGGTGTGAAAAAAGGGGATACTGTCATTGTCCTGGGAAGCGGACCTGTTGGACTAATGACTCAGAAATTTGCCTGGATGAAAGGGGCAAAACGAGTTATTGCAGTTGACCATCTTGATTACAGGCTTATGCATGCCAGGAAAACAAACAATGTAGAAATTTTTGATTTCACTCAGGAGGATGATCCAGGGAAATTCCTGCAGGATCTTACGAATGGCGGGGCGGATGTCGTCATCGATTGTGTAGGGATGGATGGGAAAAAATCAGTGGTGGAAAAAGTTGAACAAAAATTGAAGCTGCAGGGCGGAACGCTTTCTGCGCTGGAAATTGCGCATACAGCTGTGCGCAAATTTGGTACAGTCCAGCTTACCGGTGTATATGGATTAAGATATAATATGTTCCCGCTTGGCCGATTTTTCGAACGTAATATTACGATGAAAATGGGACAGGCTCCGGTCATTCATTACATGCCAAAGCTTTTTGATATGGTTGTGAATGGAGAATTCGACCCAACTGATATCATTACCCACAAAATCCCGCTCGAAGATGCAGCGAAAGGGTATGATATATTTAACGACCGAAAAGATGATTGCATAAAAGTAGTTTTAAAACCATGATAAGACTTACTAAGGCAGCCTGATAACGGCTGTCTTTCTTCATGTCCAAGATCGTATTCGCGTTATCAATTGTTTCTTTAAAGGATATACCTGGCCTGGCATTAGCTATCAGGGGCCATTTTTTATATAATGAGGGAAATAAAACAGCGAGGAGCTTTTATTGTGGCAAAATTATTTGCTTCTTTTTATGACACGCTAATGAGTCCGCTTGAA
The DNA here is from genome assembly GCF_023714225.1 of Mesobacillus sp. MER 48. NCBI lineage: Bacteria > Bacillati > Bacillota > Bacilli > Caryophanales > Bacillaceae > Mesobacillus > Mesobacillus sp. MER 48. The sequence goes on along the minus strand of NZ_JAMAUR010000001.1, from coordinate 429,480 downwards.
AAAAGATGGATTGCGCATGTGAGGAAAAATATCATTTCTGGTCTAGAGGGGAAAATACTTGAGATTGGTGCAGGTACAGGGGCTAATTATCCATATTATTCAAAAGGAAAAGTGGATAGGCTTGTTTCCATTGAACCAAATCCGTATATGCTTGAGCAGGCACAAGAACAAGCTGAAAAGAATGGTTTGCAAGTTGAATTCCATAAGGGGATGGCCGAGTCGCTTCCATTTAGTGATGGAGAGTTCGATACAGTGGTCGCTACTCTAGTTTTATGTTCCGTCGAGGAACCCCGCCAAGTATTTAAAGAAATGAAAAGAGTATGCAAAAAGGGAGGCAGGATTGTCCTATTCGAACATGTAAGGGCGGAATCCAAATCCCTTGCCGCCCTGCAGGATTTCCTCACGCCTGCTTGGAAGAGACTGTGTGACGGCTGTCATTTGAATCGGGATACCGGCCGTTACATGAGAGAATCCGGAATAGAGATGACAAGAGAAAAGAAATACTTCAAGGGTATCTTCGTTGAATACGAGGGAAAAGCATGATACAGGCACATCAGTCAGATCCTCTCCATACACTGTTATAAATAACTTGGGGAGGATTGAGATGTATCCTTATTATGATCATTATAGGCAAAATCAAAAATTAATCAATGACATAACCAAAGCCATCAATGGAGAATATACTGCTACGAAGTGTTACGCTGAGCTAGCAGCAATGGCACCGAATGAAGAACAGAAAAAGCGAATCAATGAAATATTGAATGATGAAAAAAAACATTTGCAACAGTTTTCTCAAATTTATTCCGCTCTTACGGGAAAGCAGCCTCAGCTTAAGATGACTGAAGAGTGCGCGAGGACTTACATCCAGGGACTTGAAGCATCCTTTAATGATGAACAAGTGACGGTAGATTTTTATCATGAAATTGGTGATGAAGCTGCCGACCCGGTCATAAAAGAGGTTTTCAGACGTGCGGCATATGATGAGCAAAACCACGCTGTATGGTTCCTTTATTTTTACGGGAAAGAGAAGTAGGAGCTGGAGAATTCCAGTTCCTATTTTTATAGTTTTCACTATTTTTACATATTTAATATATAAATAATGAAGCGTTTTATACTAGAATGGGTATAGGGAAAATGAAATGCAGATTTGGAAATGTTACATAGGGAGGAATAATTATGAAGAACAGTCTAGCAATTATTATTGGTTTTTTAATCTTTGGATCTTTATTTGTCGGCTGGAAAATCAGTCAGGATCTCGGACCTGCTGAAACAGCAACTGCTCCTCAGCAGTCAGAAGGGACAGCAAGCAATACCATTGAATTCAATCCGCCAAGCATGGAGGATGTTCCAGATGGGCCGCTGGGTGAAAGCATCAAATATGGATATGACTTAATGATGGAAACAAATACCCTCGCCGATGAGTATGTAGGCAATAATTTATCCTGTGCAAGCTGCCACGCAAACGGAGGCACAGTCAAGGATGAGGCGCCAATGATTGGGCTCACTGCTGTCTATCCAGAGTACAGGCCTCGTGAAGGAGAAGTATATACACTTGAAGATCGAATTAATGGCTGTATGATCCGCAGCATGAATGGAAAGATGATTCCTGAAGACAGTAAAGAAATGAGAGCGATGATTGCTTATTTGCATTATATGTCTGAAGGAGTACCTTCAGGGGCGGATATTCCCTGGAGAGCTGCAAAAGAGCCAAAACAATTTCCTGTTCCAAGCATAGAGGATGGAGAAAAGGTTTATGCACAATCATGTGCGGCTTGCCATGCAGCAGATGGAGGAGGAACTGGTACAAATACTGGGCCGGCTGTCTGGGGTGAACATTCCTTCAATGATGGAGCGGGAATGTCACGACTGACTAAAATGGCAGGATATGTCCAGAAGAATATGCCTAAGGGACAGGGAGACACTTTGACTGACCAGCAGGCAATCGATGTAGCGGCGTATATCCTTTCACATGACAGACCAGAATTCACTGGGCATGAAGGAGACTGGCCAAAAGGCGGCAGACCAGCGGATATCATGAATAAAGAAAAACGTGAGCAGATTAAGAACGGAACAATCGACTGGGAAGCACTGGTTAGTGTAAAGAAATAAAGACGGGACAAACCCAGCACCTTTAATTAGGTGCTGGGTTTGTTCATAGCTGACCATTATAGAAATTCAGATAGCCGAACAGAAAAGAAACAGTTATGCTGATAAATACAATGCTGACGAGCACACAGGAAAGCAGCCAGTCTTTTTTTGAAATAGTGATGATATGATAATACTCTCTGTTTTTATCCCCTGTAAAACCTTTTGACTCCATCGCAATCGCTGTTCTCTCTGCTTTTCTGATCCCGTTTGCAAGCAAAGGGATGGTATATTTCTTGATTTGCCTGATTTTATCCATTATGGTTCTTGATCTCCCTGCTCCCCGCACAAGGTGAGCATTCCTGATAATCTCAAACTCTTCCTTTATCAAAGGAAGGAATTGATACCCAGCCATGATGGAATAGGCCAATTTGGGTGATAGCCTGCATTGCTGCATCAAACTGTGAAGAAAGCGGATGGGATTTGTCGTCAGGACAAATAAAAGTGAGAGAGAGGCGAAACTCAATATTCTTAATCCCAGTGCCAAACTTCGCAGGAGACCCTCTGAAGTGATCGAAATGAACTGCCATTGCCAGATGATATTGTCTCCAGGATATGTCCGTGGAAACAAAAGGGATGACCAGACATAGACAATACTCATAAAAATGAAAGGTGAGAATAGCAGAATCCATCTCTTTAAGCTGACTTTGCCCAAAACAAAAGTGATTGCTACCGTTAATATAAGACTAATCAATGGAGTGATGGGATCAAAAAACACAGAAAGCATGATGATGCCGATCAGGACACTAAAAGCCTTCAAACTGGGATTCATGTTATTTAGCAAGATAACTTCCCTCCAGATACATTTCCAGTTCCTTGACGAACGGCAGCCTGAGGTTAGCCCTGGCCAATAGATCTGATTGGCTCCAAAGGAGATGGGGAGTATCGTAAAATAGCATTTTTCCTCCGTCCATCACCAACACTTTATCTGCATGCTGCTCGATGATATCCATATCATGGGTGATCATGATGATACAGCCTGTTTCGGGTAAAGACTTTTTTATGAGATCAATCAGTTCTTTCGCTGTATTGGCATCCTGGCCGAATGTTGGTTCGTCCAGGAGAATGACTTCCTGACCATTGACGAGCATCGTCGCTACACTTAATCTCCTCTTTTGACCCTGGCTTAATGAAAAGGGGTGGCTGTATTCCTTATCCTCCATCCGCAGGAGTTTCAAAATTTCTTTTAATCTATCGTTTTGCTCATGTTTGTTTTGCCCCTTCAAGCTATAAAAGATTTCCTCTTTTACTGAATCCGTGATGAATTGATGTTCCGGGTTTTGGAAAACATAGCCCATTTTTCTCCATTTAGATGTTTCAAGCCAATCATCTAACCATTTTCCATAAAATTTTATTTCTCCTTCAAATTCGAGAAGGCCTGACAGACATCTTGAAAAGGTCGTCTTGCCCGAGCCGTTGGATCCTGCTATTGCTATAAATTCCCCTTCCTTTATAGACAAACTGATGTTTTCAATGATTGCTTTGTTGGTTTTTACATAGCTGACACCATTGGTTTCGAAAATGAATGCAGAGTGATCGTCTCTTTTCCTGTGCTCTTTACCTGAGAGGAGCTGGAGACATTTTTGGAAATCGTCTGTCTTCCTGATGATTTCAGCGATTGTAATGGGCAGGGAAGAGGTTGTGAGCAACCCGGCATTTCGCAATCTTAAACCAGCATCTACAGCCCTGGGGAGCCAGATTCCTTCCTTCGCCAGCATTTCTGCATAATCGGAAAAACAAATCCCTTCAGGTCCATCAAATATCAATTCACCCTCAGTGTTTAAAATCAGGCAGCGATCCATAAAATCCTGCCAATAATCAAGATTATGTTCGATGACAAGGATACTGAATGGGCGTTGCTTTTTCAAGCTTTTTAGCGTCCTGACAAGTTCAAAACTGGAGGCGGGATCAAGGTTTGCAGTTGGCTCATCAAGGATTAGCATCTCTGGCTCCATAGCCAGTGCACAGGCAATCGCGAGCTTTTGTTTTTGTCCTCCTGAAAGGCTTTGTATCACACGCTTCTTCATGGGAAGCATATCCACCAGTCCAAGAGCATTACGTATCCTTTGTTCAAATTCGGTTCTCGGAAGCCTGATGTTCTCAAGTATAAAGATTAATTCTTCTTCAACTGTCTGCATGCAGAATTGAGAATCTGGATCCTGCATGACCAAACCGATTTTTTGATTGATCTCTCCAGGAGCGAACGAGGAGATCTCAAGGCCTTTATATTGGATGCTTCCAGTTTTGATTCCGCCGATAGAGTCTGGATAAAGATTATTTAGACAATAAGCGAGGGTGCTTTTCCCGGAACCGCTTGGACCAAGTATAAAAATGTTCTCATTTTCATTAATATTAAAAGAGATATTTTCAAGTATGGAATCGTCCTCAAACTTGAAGTTTAAATTGGAGACTTCAAGCAAGGGAGTCTTATGCTGGCCGCTCATCGGCAAGCTTTTCCTTTCTTGCTTCTTTTCCAAGAGGGAAGCTATTCAGTGCCCCGGTCCTGGCAAGGCTGTCACTTATGTATTTGCCTGATAGTCCGGCTAGCAGTGCCCCGCTTAATAATCTTACAAAAAACATTGCTGCCACATAGCCTGGGGATAAAGCAGAAAATCCTCCCAAAAAATATCCCCAGACAAAACTGGTGATGGAAGATCCCATACCTGCAGTAATCAGTACCCATGTTGAGTAGTTTTTCCATTTTGTTGCGGCGAAGACTGCTTCAGCTCCCAGTCCCTGAATAAGACCTGCAAGGATCAGTCTTGGTCCTACGGCATTTCCAAGCATAACTTCTATTATGGCCGCTATGGTCTCTGACAGTACAGCTGCTCCAGGCTTTCTGATGATATAGGCAGCGATGATTGAAACAATGAACCAAATACCAAAAATCAAATCATAGCCTATCATACCGAATAACCCGACCAGAACATTTCCCACCTGTAAAAAAAGCAGGTACACGACACCGAAAACGACTGCAAGGACGGATAACACAATCACTTCACGAAGTTTCCAATTTTCGATCATTATTTTGCCTCCTTTCTTGAAGGACTATTTGCTGACATGGTTACAGTCATTACAATATGGGAAGAATCACTGGACCTCGCTCCGTCAAATGCTTTTTCTAAACCAGTGAATACCTGGTTCGCATCCCCATCAAGCCTGGAGGCATAATGCACTCCGCCACCGAACACACCTTGTTCCTCAACGGTCTTAATTTGATCCATGATTACCTCCATATAATTCGCTATTCCCAGTGGATAGAGTGCGAACTGGCAGGCAACTTCCTGGCTGATGCTGTTTGAGAGTTTTTCATTTAGCAATATGGAGTCTTCTGCCATCAAGGTATCGCCTGCAGAATCGCCAGGGCATCCATTTGAAAAGGTAGCATTCAGGACTACATGGTCTCCGCCTTTTGAAGCATTTAAAAAGATTGCTTTAACAACATCAAATACATGTTCAGACCGCCCGCGTGCACAGGTGCTAATATCATCTGTCTTCATCCATACTTTTGTTGTGTCTACTTCTTTCAGTGCTGACAGGATTATTTCCACGAATCTGTCTGACATGGGGTAAATCGAAAATCTTGCCCCAGTAATCTCGCTTGTACCGCACAAATTCTTTTCCATTTTCTCAACGACTCCCTTTTTTTAAGTCTCGGAAAAACAAAAACTGCATCCAGCGTGATGGATGCAGTCGAATACTATCGCTTATAAAAAAGGGGAACGATGAGTTTCTCCCGCACTTCCCCACGCTGGTATTATCCAGATCGAGTAATAAGGGTCAGAACAAAGTTCTTCTCAGCAAAAAGCTCCCCTAGTGCAAAAATCTATGCAGTTGTTGTTTCCAAAATTATCTTAAAGCAATTGTCCGGAATTGTAAATGGTTAATTATTTAAAAATAAATCATTCATAATCCTGGTGAAAAACCTTTCTAAGGCGGTATTCATCCAGAGTACCAAGTTCACTGTTGAGAAGCAATTCCATTTCCTCTAATGCACTTTTCGTAACCAAAGGATCACTTATGGCCCAGTTAACAGTATAAACGAAGTAATAATCTTTGATTTGGCGGAAAATAACTACGGAGTTAGGATACTTGTCAAATTGAGCTTTAATATTATATCTTTTTGTGTATGACCATATTGTCAGTTTCATAGATTATCTCCATCTTTTATCTTCTAAAAGGCATATATTTATAAGATACCCCTTGCGGATGGGGCGGAAACTGGTTCCGGGAACAACATAGTGTTTTATACTGAAGGAATATGCTAAAATAGAGGTCGTTGCAGTATAGTTAGCGACATATATCTACATAATATCAGATTGCTAGCAGATAGATAGAAGTTTTTGAAGGAGTTGGAGGGAAGTCAGCATTATGAATGAAGCCCAAAGGATTCAGTTAAACGTCAGGGTATCCAAAGAGACCTCGGACAAGCTTGATGAAATTGTAGAATACTATCAGGAAAATACGAAAATTGGCAGGATCTACAAAGGTGATGTTTTGACAGATATTATCGAAAAATCATATGAAATCATGCTCAAACAGAAGAGGCTGAATAGATAAAAACAGTGTGACAAATTGTCAATGAGTAAATGTGGCAAAATATTGAACAAAATAGTTGCGCTAATCAATAATTAGTCGTATTATTTAAATAATCTGAATAAACGATAAGGTGGTTATTGATTATGATGCGTATGGCAATTGCAGGTGTAGCCGGCTTTGTCCTTGTGTTCATTGAATCATATATTGTCATGGTCCTAAAAAATTATGAAGCGATCGATTTTGGGGGGATCGCCCCGTTTGTCAGTGTCTGGACAATGAATTTTTTCCTTGTTTTCTCAATTTTGACCCATATTAAATTTTGGTATGAAGACCGTGAAGCTCAGCGTGAAGAAGAAGCTGCAGAAAGAGATAGGTTCATCAGTTAATTAAGACGGAGAAAGGCAAAATCGCCTTTCTCTTTTTTTTTATTATGCATTTTCCCCATTTTCAATTCGGTCACGTTCTGCTTCTTCAGCCGCAATCCTTAATTCCTGAAAGAATAGCTGATCATTGCACACCATGCTGTGCTGCTGATCATGTTCAAGTTCCTGTTCAGATTTAATAATGTTGTTTTGCTCTCTTTTCACTTGATTCATCCTCCTTACTTTATACTTCTCAGTGTTTAATTTCCCTTACCTGCAAAAATCATGCAAACATATTTCTATTTTCAAAGTATTTTCCCAATACCAATATTTATACAAACCTTTAATCAAGCTTGGCCGGATGAGGAAGACTATATCAAAAATAGTAAAGGAGTTAGCCCAAATGGAAGCCATTTATTATTATGATGATCAAGTTCATTATCTTAAAATTGAGATTTTAGCAACTTCTAAAGAATCATCTTGGCAGGCTTACGTTTTTGACGATAATTGGAATGATATCCTTAGCAGTGCTTCATCTATATCCGAGAGGTTCACAGAGACAATCGAGTTTGCTAAGGAAGCATTTGGCATCCGAGGAAGGCTATCTATAGTGGAAGATCTTCCTCTTGATAACTCGCTTAAGGAGGCATTGGAGATAATGTTATTCCATTTGCAGGCATTGCTATTTTCGTCAGCTATCTTAGTAGAAAACGACTGCGAAGCATTGGAACGTTATGGTTTTACAAAGGAAATCACAGCTGAGGGAAGAACTTTTTATCTCCTCGTCTCTGATGAAGCGGAACAGGACTCATGCAGGTTTTTATAAGCCAACACGAGCAAGTTGATTTATAAGAATGAAGCCTTTTCTTTTCTAAATGAAAAGGCTTTTTGTATGCAAGAGCAAAGATTATTGCCATGGCAGTGTTTTAAAAAACACCAATAAAAATGGTTAATGTTTATTCCTGAAAGGGTAGGAGAAAGGGGAGTGATTTATATACAGAAAGGAAGATGAGGCTTTGTCTGGCAAAATTAATGTAACTATCAACGGTGCCGAAGTGACGGCTGACGGAAATCAAACAATCCTTCAATACCTTTCAGACAGCTCGATTGAGGTACCAAATGTATGTTTTCATCCAAGCCTTGGACCTATCGAGACATGTGATACCTGTATTGTAGAAGTGAACGGGGAAATGGTCAGATCGTGTTCGACCGTCCTTAAAAATGGCGATATCATCGACACAGTTGCGCCTGATGTCAAGAAGGCACAAACAATGGCAATGGATAAAATCCTTTATAACCATGAACTGTACTGTACAGTCTGTGACTACAATAATGGGACTTGTGAGGTACATAACACAGTCAAAGAAATGAAAATCAATCACCAGAGCATCCCTTTTGACCAGAAACCCTATGAAAGGGATGAATCCAACCCTTTCTATCGTTATGATCCGGATCAGTGCATTTTATGCGGCAGATGCGTTGAAGCCTGCCAGGACGTACAGGTAACCGAAACCTTGAGGATTGACTGGGAGCGTGACCGTCCTAGAGTCATTTGGGACAACGATGTGCCAATCAATGAATCATCGTGCGTGTCTTGCGGCCATTGTTCAACGGTTTGCCCTTGTAATGCAATGATGGAAAAAGGAATGGAAGGTGAAGCGGGCTTCTTGACAGGGATTGCGAAAGAAACATTGCGCCCGATGATTGAGATTACCAAGGGAGTGGAAACGGGATATGGATCCATTCTCGCGATTTCAGATATGGAATCGGAGATGCGTGACTCAAGAATCAAGAAGACGAAGACTGTTTGCACCTACTGTGGAGTTGGATGCAGCTTCGATGTATGGACGAAAGGACGTGAAATCCTGAAGGTTGAACCACAGGTTGAGGCCCCTGCAAATGGTATTTCTACTTGTATAAAAGGTAAATTCGGCTGGGATTTTGTCAATAGTGAGGAACGCCTGACTAAGCCGCTCATCCGTGAAGGCGACAGCTTCAGGGAGGCCGAGTGGGAAGAGGCATTGAACCTGATGGCAAAGAAATTCACTGAAATCAAGAATGAATTTGGCCCCGATTCCCTGGGCTTCATTACTTCATCCAAATGTACAAATGAAGAGTCTTATTTAATGCAGAAGCTTGCCAGGTCAGTAATCGGTACAAATAACGTCGATAATTGTTCAAGATATTGCCAAACCCCTGCTACAGTAGGACTGTTCAGGACAGTCGGTCACGGAGGGGATGCAGGGTCCATCAAGGATATCGCGATGGCTGATTTAGTCATCATTATCGGATCGAATACTGCCGAGGCTCATCCAGTCCTGGCAACAAGGGTAAAACGTGCCCAAAAACTTAATGGTCAAAAGCTGATTGTGGCTGATCTTCGCGAGCATGAAATGGCGGACCGTGCGGATATGTTCGTTAGACCTAAAGCAGGAAGCGACCTGGTCTGGATTTCGGCGGTAACAAAATATATCATCGACCAGGGCTGGGCAGATGAAGAATTCCTGAATAATAAAGTAAACGGTCTTTCCGAGTATGTTGACAGCCTGGAAGGATTTACGCTGGAATATGCGGAAAAAACATCAGGACTATCAAAAGAAACACTCATCGAGATCGCTAAAAGTATCCATGAAGCAAAAAGTGTTTGCGCATTATGGGCCATGGGAGTTACACAGCATCTTGGCGGAAGTGACACTAGTACTGCAATATCAAATTTGTTGCTGATTACCGGAAATTATGGTCGTCCTGGAACTGGTGCGTACCCACTGCGCGGGCACAATAACGTGCAGGGTGCAGGCGATTTTGGCAGCGCCCCCGATTCACTGCCAGGATATCAAAAGGTATTTGATGATGCTGCTCGTCAGAAATTCGAACAGGCATGGGGCACTAAGCTTCCGGCAGAGCCAGGCATCAATAATCATGACATGGTTGAAGGAATGCATGATGGAACGCTCAAAGCGCTTTACGTTAAGGGCGAAGAAATGGGACTTGTGGATTCCAACATCAACCATGTCCAAGCGGGCTATGAAAAGCTGGATTTCTTTGTTGTCCAGGATGTGTTCTTCTCAAGGACTGCACAGTTCGCTGACGTAGTACTGCCAGCAAGTCCTAGCTTTGAAAAAGAAGGTACGTTCACGAATACGGAGCGCAGGATTCAGCGCTTATACCAGGTGTTTGAGTCAATGGGTGAATCCAAGCCGGATTGGCAGATCTTGATTGAAGTGGCAAACCGCCTTGGCGCTGGATGGACTTATGAGCACCCAAGTGAAATTATGGCAGAGGCGGCCAGTATGATGCCGATCTATTCCGGTGTCACTTATGAACGCCTGGAGGGATACAACAGTCTTCAATGGCCGGTTCAGCCGGATGGCACTGACAGTCCTGTCCTGTATTTGGATGGATTTCCGTTCCCTGATGGAAAAGCAAGGCTTCATCCGGTTAAATGGTCCATTCCGGTTCAGTTTGGTGAAGAATATGACATCCACGTCAACAATGGCCGTTTGCTGGAGCATTTCCATGAAGGGAATCTTACCTATAAATCAGAAGGTATTTCATCAAAAACTCCAGAAACCTTCCTTGAAGTATCACCTGAGCTTGCCGAAGACAGAGGCCTGAAAGATGGAACACTGGTAAGATTAACCTCACCATATGGCAATGTTAAGGTCAGATGTGTGGTAACTGACAGAGTTCAGGGGAAGGAAGTCTATCTGCCAATGAATGACCAGGGTGATGCGGCAATCAATCTCCTGACAAGCAGCTTTGCAGATAAGGACACGGACACTCCTGCATATAAGGAGACGAAGGCAAAAATGGAAATCCTTCAATATGAAGGCGTCAATCCATTGCCAAGGAACAATTTCAGATATGGAAATCCACAGCCGCAAATCGGTGTACAAGTCCAGAAGAAGTGGGAGCGTCCAGATTATATCTTCCCTGGAGATCTTGTGAAAAAGGAGCGGACCCAGCATGGCTAAAGCAATCACAAATATTAAACGGATCGAGCTGACTGAGGAACAGAAAAGAAAGATGGATCTGGAAGAAATCGAGACTGCATTGCTAGATAACAAGGATTCGATTTTACAGTCACTAGACATCATCAAGCATATGAATGAGCGCGGCGTTTTGTCGCTTCTTGACGGATTGTTCAGCGAGGGGGATAAAGTCCTTAACGTCCTTGTTAAAGCGGCAGACAACACTGAAGCTACGAATACATTAAAGAACCTGCTGCTGATGGTAGGTGTTCTTGGAACCATAAATGTCCAGCAGCTCGAGCCGCTATTGTTGAAATTGAATTCCGGTATTGCCAGAGTGGCAGAATACCGTGATAGTGATGATGACAAGCTTGGTTATTTCGATATTGTCCGTTCACTGAAGGATCCGGAAATCAACCGTGCTTTGTCACTGCTCTTTGAATTCCTCAAAGGCATGGGTGAAAAAACGGAAGGACTGGAAAGGACGACCCAGCTTCCAGAAGATCAGGACATTCACCAGAGCAAGGATGGCCGGTTGGAGAATCGGTAAAAAAAATAATGCAGGGGGCATTCTGATATCATTTGATGTCAATGCTCCCTGCTTTTTTAGGTTTGATTTTTCTTTTATAGGTTAAAAGTAAAAGACTGTAAGGCGAACCCAAATAGAGAGGATGACAGCTGTGGAACCTGTCGAAGTTAAAAGGGAAATCCTTCGTTTCGGGAATGGCCAGGCTGAAAGACTGGAAGACAGCATTGTAACAGAATTCACTGTCACAGTGAAAGTGAATGGGGAAGAACTTGTAACGATGGTCTGCACGCCAGATTATATTGAAGAAATGGTCATAGGGTATCTCGCTTCCGAAGGAATCATCAAAAAATATACGGATATAGAAGATTTATGGATTCAGGAGAAAGAGGGATTTGTCCATGTGAAAATAACCTCGCGATCCAACTCTATTTATAGGAATCTGCAGGGGAAACGTTATTTAACATCCTGCTGTGGAGCGAGCAGGTCTGGATTTGTATTCGCTACTGATGCAATGACAGCCAAAAAACTTCACCAGATTGGAACTGAGCTCGAAGTTGAGGATTGCTTCAGGCTAATGGAAGAAATGCAGGAATCCGCTGAACTTTTTCAGAATACAGGGGGAGTCCATAATGCATCTCTTTGCAGTCTGTTTGGCCCTGTCGTTTCTCGAATGGATATAGGCCGCCACAATGCCCTCGATAAAATATATGGACATTGTCTGAAGAATGATATCTCGATACATGATAAAGTGATTGTTTTCAGCGGCAGAATTTCCTCAGAGATTTTATTGAAGGTAGCTAAAATCGGCTGTCCAATCGTACTGTCCAAGTCTGCCCCAACAGAACTTGCCCTAAAACTTGCTGATGAATTGGGGATCACCACTATTGGTTTTATCAGGAATCGATCGCTGAATGTTTATACGCACCCTGAACGTATTGCAGAAGCAAAATACGGAGTCAAAGAAAGTCAGGTATAAACCCCTGGCTTTTCTTTATTCCTTAGCTCATTAACATTCATAAGCTTCTCTGTATCAGCTTTGGTATAAGGGATGTAAAAGTATGGGAAAATGGAGGTGAAAGCTGAAGGAGTGATAGAATGGGTGAAAAAGAAATGCGAGAGATGTTCGAATGGGCAGGCCTCTCCACCATTTATGACCAACATGGCTACAAAATGTGGCTCAGCGGCCTTGAAGACAGCATTGATGCCGAACTGTTAGATCACTTTGCAGATGCATATTCATTTGAGAATGCCGAAATGTACTATGATGAATTCCTCTTCCATTTAAGGATTTTTAAGAACATCATAAAAAATAATGAGTTGCCACCCCGATATTGGTGAGCTCTACAGGTAGATATATATTGAGAGAGGAGAAAGGTATGCAGCCAATATCAGATCATTTAAAGAAAAAGCTGGATGTTGTCTTTGTCGGTTTCAATCCAAGCATACGATCATCCGAAACAGGGCATCATTACGCCAATCCAAATAACCGGTTTTGGAAAATTCTTTATGAATCTGGGATTACTCCTAGAAAATATGATTCATCCGAGGATTACAAGCTTTTGGAGCTCGGATACGGCATGACGAATATTGTCGCGAGACCGACCAAAGCAGCAGATGAAATTACGAAAGACGAATATCAGCAGGGAAAACTGGAGCTGAGGAAAAAAATTGAGGAATACCGTCCGAGAATTGTCTGCTTCGTTGGCAAGGGAGTTTATCAGCAATACAGCGGAAAAAAAGTTATACCATGGGGAAAGCAAGATGAATGCGTAGTGGCAGGAACAATCGATTTCGTCGCACCATCGTCAAGTGGCCTGGTCAGAATGAAAATAGATGAAATCGTCGAGATTTATAAACAATTGCCGGAGTGGATTGAGATATTAAATACAGATTAAAAGACTTTGGTTCGGGTAGAATGTCGTCCATCAAATCCGGAAAAGAGAAAAAGAGGTCACCAACAGGCTTAATTGGTGACCAACAAGAATTGCCTATGTGATAATGTAAGTCTTAATCCTAATATTTATCCTTTGTTTTCATTACTCAAACACATGGTCAATCTGATCATATCCCTGCAATGGATCCCGTTCTCGTATATGGGTTCAGGGTAATTACTCAAGAAAAAGTCCTGGATGATGCTGGTGATCCTGAAGCCAGCTTTCTGGTAAAGAGCAAGCTGGTTAATGCTCGAATTTCCTGTACCAATTTCGATGGTCTTATACCCCGTTTTTCTGGCCAATTGAATTCCATGTGCAATTAGGCTTTTTCCGATGCCTTTGCCTTGAGCAGGTTCAGCGACTGCCAGGTTTTTTATTTCTATGCTGTGTCCTCCTGCCGGCAGCAGCACGATTACTCCCAGGGTCTCACTGGCATCCGATTCAGCGACATAACACAATCCTTCTTCTAGATATTGAGATGCCATGTCCTGTGAAGGATCGGCAAGAAGCAGCAGATCCCAGGGAGGCTGTTCGCCTTGTTTGAGCCTCCTAATTTCCATCTTGAACCCCCCTCATAAAAAGCTGGTAAGTAATTCTGATTAGCACGTAGCCTATTGCTCCGCCCAGTGTGTTAAGAATTATATCATCAATATCAAAACTGCCGACCCTGGTAAAAAACTGGAGGATCTCGACCAGTGCAGTTGCGAGGAGAACAGTTCCGGTTGTCCTCCAAAATCCGATGAATCGCTCAAACAACCATGGGAGGAAGATGCCCAATGGCAGGAATGCCAGGATATTTCCAAACAGGTTGGAAATCCATATGCTTTGATTGATATGGGATGATGCTTTGATATAGTCTGTAATCGTTTTGAATGGAATGATGTTATAGGGGTTTGAGCCAGCAGTGTTCAGCTCGTATGCTGCCTGTCTGTAAGGACTGAGGAATAACAAAACGGCAGCAATGATGATATATAGCGTAAAGAGACTGTAAGAGGTGGCTGTTATCCATTTTTTGTATTTGGAATCTATTTGATTAATCATGTATTCTCCTAAAATCTTAATCTATATTTTGGTCATAAAATAAAAAACCTTACCATGGCAAGGCTTAGCAGATTATAACTATGAGCCTGCAAAGCAGGGCCTCTGCCGTCCGTACAGTGGTTAAGTGTCCCGCAACAAGCGAATGTCCGGCAGAGGCAGTTTTATTTTAACACATACATAAAGGAAAAATACACTTTGAAAGGTGGATACTTTTATTTTTAAATCGAATAGTGGTATGATAACAGTGATTTTACATTAAGGAGATGATTTTCATGGCGAAAAAAGGATACATAGAAATGCAAAATGGAGAAAAAATCGAATTCGAACTATATCCAAACGAAGCACCTGGAACAGTTGCGAACTTTGAAAAGCTTGCAAACGAAGGCTTTTATAATGGATTGACTTTCCACCGTGTCATTCCTGGATTTGTTAGCCAGGGGGGATGCCCAAATGGAACAGGTACTGGCGGACCAGGATATACCATCAAATGTGAAACAGAAGGCAATCCGCACAAGCACGAACCGGGTTCACTTTCAATGGCGCATGCAGGTAAAGATACAGGCGGAAGCCAGTTCTTCATCGTACATGAATCACAGCCGCACTTAAACGGTGTCCATACTGTTTTTGGAAAAGTGACTTCCAACCTGGAAGCTGCCAAAGGGATGAGCAATGGCGATGTTATGGAAAAAGTCGTTGTAACAGAAGAATAATTGAGTATGAAAAAGAGCCCGTGGGCTCTTTTTTTTATACTCAATTACCTATTGAATCGAACATACGCTCTTGTTAAGATGGAGAGGATAAATCTTACAGGCTAATATTCAATATATTTGACTATATTATCTAATATTGATTAAATTAGATTATAGAATCTAATTTATGATAGGTGGTCTGGCAATGATACCGGCTTCAGTTTTTATTATGGATGTATCAAACTCTTCTTCTGCTGATAATGGAGAAACATTGAGCCGCTATTTAAGTAAGCTTGAATCAACGGTCAAGTCTTGGTCTGGGAGGGTTCAGGTAAATCACAGGGCAGGCGATGAATTGATTGTACTGGCAGAAGGATATTCATCTGCTTTTATCATCGCCTTTTATATTAGCAGAATTTGGGGTTATCGTCTGAATGCTCCCTATTTTGGACTATCCTTTGGCGGCATAGAGAAGAACATCGATACAATTGATATCGAAAAATGGATCCACCCTCTGGTGAAACAGGCAAGAGACGCAAATGAATACCTGAAAAAACAAAAGGACAGGGAATCATTCCATTTTCAAAGTATTGATATTGAGCCCGAACTTCTGGATATGATGAATGGCGTGCTGAGCCTTCAGCATGTATTAAGCGCACAGCAGACTGAAATACAGCGTTTGGTTTGTTCACTGTATTTAATTTATGGCAAGCAGAATGCGGTAGCAGACCTCCTTGGCCGATCAGCACCTACTGTTTACAGTCATTTCAAGAAGGGGCATAGCGAACAAATTTTTCAAAGTTTCCGAGAAATTGTCGGTGTTTTGGAGTCCATTGAGGCTAAATCATTCCCGGACTTGAAGCTCCATAGGGAGAATGTCATACAAACTAATATTAAAAACGACATCAAAGGCCAGGTGCGGGAAGTTTTTAGACTCTAGGTTCAGGGGAAAGGAGAGGGAGCATGCTTTTATTAAGTCTTATCATCGCGCATTTAATAGCGGACTTTTACCTGCAGACAGATCGTATGGTAGAGGCCAAACTAAGGAGTTTGAAAAAGCATATACTTCATCATTTAATGGTGAACACTCTGGTCCTGGGAGCAGGCTGGTCCCTTTTTAATCAGGAAAATGATCCAGTAATGGCTGTAATATGGCCAGTCCTGTTCATTACATTCACCCATTTGATTATTGATCTATTAAAAATCAAACTCATTGATCAATATACAGCAAGCGGTCATCTCAATAAATTATGGTTCTTTGTCCTGGATCAGCTTCTTCATCTCACCATGCTGTTGGCTGCACTGCAATTGTTTTACAAAATTCCACTAGTTATGTATATAAAGAGATTTATAGGGCTTCTTTTCACAGAAGGCCGGCAATTGGATCCAGCCTCCATCTTGCTGGTTATTTTGGTCATTTTGATTCTGGGTACAACGGTAAGCGGCCATATTATCAAAATCCTGCTTGGCACACTGCCTGGCCAGCTTTTGACCTTTGAAGGGAAATATACTTTCAAAAACGAAATGACCGGCCCTTCATACCCAAAAAATAAGGGAGATAGCGGACTCTCTGAGCAATACAGCTACATGATCTTCAACAAACACGACCTTTCCCGCGGAAAACTGATTGGCTACATCGAAAGGCTGCTTGTCATCCTTCTTACTTATTATAGCTCATATCCGGCAATCGCCTTCATTGTGACTGCGAAATCAATCGCCCGCTTCAAGCAAATGGACGACAGGGACTGGGCGGAATATTTCTTGCTCGGCACACTGACCTCCATGTTCCTTGGCATCATGTTCGGGATTCTACTTAGAGAATTAATCAATTAACAAGAACTTGCCGTGCAAGTTTCGGCTTAAAATGAGGATTTATTTAATAATAGATTTTGATAACTGTTTACTGTGCTTGTTTTCAGTTTAGCCTGGAATAACTAGATTAACGGAGTGATCGGAATGAATATCATCCTTTTCGATAGAGACCTGCGCATATTTGACCATCAACCGATTGCAGAAGCAGCAAAGATTGGCGAAGTCTTGCCTCTTTATATAATTGAGCCATCACAATGGGAGGATGCTGCCTATTCAGTTCGTCATTTCCAATTTGTAGTTGAAAGTCTTGAAGACCTTTCTCATCAGATTGAAAAGCGGGGCGGCAAACTCTTTTTTTCCATCAATAAAATGGGTGATGTTTTCGAGAAACTGATGGAAGCTTATGAATCTATCAATGTCTTTATCCATCGGAATTCAAGGATTTTAAAAAAGGTTATCGAATGGATGGGGAAGAATCAGCAACGACTGTTTATTTATGGAGCAGAAATTGATCAGGTATCAGCCAGGGGTGTTAAAAAGCAGGTTCAGTCATATTTGGATGAGCCACTTATCCAAGCGCCAGACGAGATTCAGGTTCCTGAAGAAACGCCGTCAATTCTGTTCACAGATATGAAAAAAATCCATCATTTCCACGTAAAAGGCCAGAGAATTCGTTTTGGCCAACAAGGGGGCGAATCCCGGGCAATCGAGACGCTGGAATCCTTCCTTGAGGAAAGATGTGCGAATTATATTGTTAACCAGCATAAACCGCTTCCATCATCGTTTTCTTCTTCCAGGCTTTCCGCTTATATTTCCTGGGGGAATATCTCGGTGAGGACAATTTTACAGAAAACATCCGAAAAACTTCAATTATGCGAAAATGATGATGAAAAACTTCAGCTAGAAGCATTTTTATCAAAATTAACTTCCATGATGAGAACCGTCTGCCATCCACCGGAAGACAAGCAGATCGAAGAGGTATCAAGAATCAAGAAGGACTGGAATGAAGAGTGGTTCCAGCGCTGGATCGAGGGAATGACAGGAGTTCCTGTCATCGACGCTGCAATGAGAAGCCTGGTTAAAACAGGCTGGTTGAACTACACGTTAAGGGAAATGGTGACCTCATTTATTGCCAATACTTTATTGCTGGATGGGCAGAAACCCTCTGCAGTGCTTGCACAATTGTATTTGGATTACGACCCTGCATTACATGATTTTTATGTTCAGCAAATAACTGGCTTGAGGACAAAAAAGGTAAAAATCGCAAATCCAGTAAAAATCAGCAAGCAAATCGATCCGGAAGGAGGATTCATTCGCCGTTATATAAGTGAATTGGAAACAATTCCAGTAGAGTATGTTCATGAACCATGGCTTTATCCTGCTTTTTATCAACTAGGCTATCCACCTCCGATGATTGATGTCGTAAAAGCGAATAAGCTGGCGCGGCAAAGGTTTGATAGTCTAACGAAACAAAATAAACCCTCTGGAAAAAACGGTGAGGGCGAAACAGGCCAGCTATCCTTTGATATCTGAAAAGGGTTCTGGCACATTGCCCCATCCTTTCAGGTAAGTCAGGGAAACTCCTAAAAGAGTGATTATGCCGCCTGCAATGGTCAGGAAGCTTGGTACTTCTCCCAACCAAACCCAGGCTACCAGGAAAGAGGCGGCCGGAGTAAGGTATAAAGAACTGGCCGCTTCTGATGCACCTGATTTCGCGGTTATATAAGCTAAAGCGAAATAGGCTATTACGGTCGGAAAAACTCCAAGATAGACGGCGCTAATCGTTGCTCCGGAGGATGCTGAAGAAATTTGAGCTGAGAGATCGGAAGCAAAGAATCCCATGAAGATGGTAGCACTCCATATCGTGTAGGCAGTAAATGGGAGTGGTCCGTATTTATCCAGATATTTTTTTTGGAACACGAAATATATGGATTCTGAAAATGAAGCAAGCAAGATCAACATCACGCCAATTCCTAAATCTAGACCTTTGCCGGAGCCAATTGAAATAAGGACGATTCCTGCCATGCTGATGGCAGCGCCAGTCCAGTACCTTTTTCCTGCACGTTCCTGAAAGAAAATCCTTCCTAATAATCCAATGAAAACAGGTGATGTAGATACAAGCAAACTTGCTGCCCCTGCACTGACTGTTTGTTCCCCGAAATTCAGGGCTGTTTGGTAGACCGCAAACCCCAGGAATCCAAACAGGAAGATGACAGGCAAATCTCTGACCTCCGGCATCTTCATCTTTGTAATGGCGGCATAGCAGACAAGAGTAATCGATCCCACCAAAAGCCGAAGAAAGGATAAGTGCTCTGCAGAATATCCCTCCAGTCCGTGTCTTATACCGGCGAATGCCGAACCCCATAAAAGGATGACGAGCAAGTGTGCTGTTATCAATTTAATATTCAAATTCTCCACCTCAATAAAAACCATCCAATTTAATCCTTATTAACCTTATGTCTTTTAAATATAATCGGGACTTGGTAAAATGTATCCAACCAATAGGGGTATATTGAAACCAACCAATTTTGAATGGAGCCTGTGAATGAAAGCACCGAAGTACAAGATGATTAAAGATTATATAAAAGAACAGATTACGAATGGTACTTGGCCGGTTGGCAGCAGGCTGCCGAGCCAGCGCGCTCTTGCCAGTCAATTCGGAGTAAACAGGAGCACGATTGTGACAGCGTTGGATGAAATGGCCGCCGATGGCCTGATCGAAGGGAAAACAGGGATGGGAACAATTGTTGTCAACAACACATGGACACTTATGCGATCAGAACCTCCATTGAACTGGAATGAACAGGTAGGACTGGGTACTCATCAGGCAAGCATGCCAACAGTCCAGGCAATAAACCAGGCAGAATCCAATGAAGGCTTGATTCAGCTAAGCAAGGGAGAGCTTTCAAAAGACTTATTCCCTCTTGAGGAGATGAGGGCTGTTATAACGAAAGTAGGACAAAATCTTGAACCTTTTGGCTACGAGGAACCGAAGGGGAATCCACAGTTGAGGGATGAGATTGCCAAATACCTTAGTCAAAAAGGGATCAATACTTCTTCGTCCTCAATCCTTATTGTTTCTGGTGCTTTGCAAGCACTACACCTTATTTCGATTGGGCTGCTGGAAAGAGGATCAACAGTGTTACTGGAAACTCCATCCTATGTGAATTCTTTATCGACCTTCCAATCCGCAGGAATGCAGCTTCAGGGAGTTCCGATTGACCATGAGGGCATCATTCCCGGGAAGATAGAAAAGATCCACCCAAGCAAGAACTCAGTGCTTTATTGTCATCCCACCTTCCATAATCCAACAGGGGCATTGATGGGGGAAAAAAGAAGACGGGAATTGTTGAGTTTGGCGGAAAATGCCCAGATCCCAATAATTGAAGATGATGTGTACGGTGATTTATGGCTCGACAGTCCTCCCCCTATGCCAATCAAATCCCACGATAGGCATGGCAATGTTTTATACTTAGGCAGCCTGTCAAAGAGCCTGAATCCGGGATTGAGAATTGGGTGGCTAGTAGGCCCTGAAGCTGTCATTGACCGCCTGGCAGACCTGAAAATGCAAACAGACTATGGCACAAGTTCCCTTTCCCAAAGAGCAGCGGCAGAATGGCTTTCAAGCGGACTTTACGAGAAGCATGTCACAGAGGTCAGGAAGCATCTGAAAATACGGAGGAATGCAGTGCTGCAAGCACTGGAACAGCACTTGAGCCGATATGCTGAGTGGGAACATCCTGCAGGCGGTTTTTTCATATGGGTTAAAATAAAGCAGGAAATCTCTTTGGCTGACTTATACCGCAAGGCACTTGCGAATGGGGTGCTGATCAATCCCGGCAGGATTTACACGAACCAAAGAAGCCTGCACTTCCGGCTTTCATTTGCCAACGCTCGGGTTAAAGATATTGTTAAGGGAATCGCAGTATTAGAATCGCTGATCGAAGACTGTTAGAATAGGAGAATACAAGTTTTCTGCAAGGCAGAATAATAATCGAGGAGAAAGTGGTTTATGAAATTAGTATCATGGAACGTGAACGGCATAAGGGCTTGTGCCCGGAAAGGGTTTTTGGATTTCTTCCGGGATGCGGGGGCGGATGTATTTTGCATTCAGGAAACCAAACTGCAGGAAGGCCAGATAAGCCTTGAAATGGAAGGGTATCACCAGTACTGGAACTATGCTGAAAAGAAAGGGTATTCTGGTACCGCTGTTTTCACCAGACAAAAGCCTATATCAGTAAAATACGGCATCGGATCAGCCGAACATGATCATGAGGGCAGGGCAATTACCGTTGAGTTTGATCAGTTTTATCTTATCAATGTTTATACGCCGAACTCTCAGCGTGATCTTGCCCGCCTCGGCTATCGTTTATCCTGGGAAGACAAGCTTAGGGATTACATGCTCGAATTGGAAAAGGAAAAGCCAGTTGTCCTGACCGGAGACCTGAATGTCGCCCACCATGACCACGACCTGAAAAACCCTAAATCGAATCGAGGGAATTCCGGGTTTACCGACGAAGAACGCGGGAAGATGACTCAACTCCTGAACAGTGGTTTTGTTGATTCTTTCCGATACCTTTATCCTGATGCCAAGGATGTATACACCTGGTGGTCTTATATGAGTAAAGTGAGAGAAAGGAATATAGGCTGGCGCATTGATTACTTCATTGTTTCAGAAAAACTGGCGCCTGCCATTCATCAAGCAGGAGCAGAATGTTTAATAATGGGCAGCGACCACTGTCCTGTGACACTCGAATTGAATGTATAAGGCCTATAGCTAGAATCCCCTGGGTAGTGTTACAGGGGATTTTTTGTATTATACAGACATCGAAGTGTTTAAGAGGATGCGGAAATTTAAACAGTATGACCTAATTCCAAACCTAATAACAGTGATAAACCATTTAAAGGCAGCATTTTTAAAAGAAAACTATAAAAATTAAAACCTTTTCTTTTGATTTTTCATTAAATGTTATATACTATAAATTAATAAGGATAACACATTTAAAAAATCCTTGATAATGTTACATAATTATTATTGGGGGTACGTTGGTGGTGAGTTCTATTAAACTAACAAAACGGCAGGAAGAAATCGTTCAAATTGTAAAAGAGGATGGCCCGATTACCGGGGAGCAGATTGCCGAAAAACTGAAGCTGACACGGGCAACCCTTCGTCCCGATCTGGCAATCCTTACAATGGCAGGAAGTCTTGAAGCGAGGCCAAGAGTCGGCTATTTTTTCAATAAGGATAAAGAGAGATTATTCGAACCGACAGAGGTACTGAATTTGAAGGTGAAGGATTATAAAGGCCATCCAATTGTGGTGCAAAAATCTTCCTCTG
Source organism: Mesobacillus sp. MER 48 (assembly GCF_023714225.1). NCBI lineage: Bacteria > Bacillati > Bacillota > Bacilli > Caryophanales > Bacillaceae > Mesobacillus > Mesobacillus sp. MER 48. The sequence continues at coordinate 407,120 of NZ_JAMAUR010000001.1, read as the reverse complement.
TATATGATGCGATCGTCCAGATGTTCCTTGAGGATGTCGGGACTTTGTATGCTGTTGATTCAGAGGGTTGCCTGGCTGGAGTCATTTCGAGAAAGGATTTACTGAGGGCTGCGATTGGAAACAAGAACCTCGAAGATCTTCCTGTAAGCGTCATCATGACGAGGATGCCTAACATCATAACGGTAAAACCTGAAGAAACGCTGCTGCAGGCTGCCAGGAAACTGGTGACGAATAGAATCGATTCTCTCCCTGTTGTACGTGAACTCAGCAGCAACCCCGATTCATATGAGGTTATCGGGCGAATAACCAAAACAACGATAACCAAGGTATATTTAGAAATCGCAGAGCAAAAATCTGTCTAGGAAGTGAGCGCACTTTGGATATGAAGGAAGTTGTCTATGTGGTATCCGACTCAGTCGGGGAAACAGCAGAATTTGTAGTTAAAGCTGTGGCAACACAGTTTAACGGCGGGCAGGTTGATATAAGAAGGAATTCATATGTTGAGGATGAGGAAGACATTGAGGACATTTTGATGATGGCCAGGCAAGGACATTCAATCATCGCATATACCATTGTCGTACCCGCCCTAAAAGCCTATCTGGACCGGAGAGCAAAAGAAGAGGGGATTTACGCAGTTGATTTGTTGAATCCACTTATGAACGCGTTTGAAAAGAAGTTCAACAAAGAGCCTAACCATCGTCCCGGCATGATGCGTAAATTGGACGATGAATATTTCCGCAAGATCGAAGCCATCGAATTTGCCGTAAAGTATGATGATGGCCGTGATCCGCGCGGGATATTGAGGGCAGACATTGTTTTGGTCGGTGTTTCCAGAACATCGAAAACCCCATTGTCAATGTACCTGGCACATAAGCGCTACAAAGTAGCCAATGTACCGATCGTACCGGAGGTCAAACCGCCGGATGAATTATTCCAGATTCCAAGAAGCAAATGTGTAGGTTTGATCATTTCACCGGATAAGCTGAACGAAATCAGGACGGAAAGGCTGAAGGCGCTCGGACTTGGAGCCAGGGCGAATTATGCCAGCTATGAGCGAATTCTCGAAGAGCTGGATTATGCTGAAAAAATCATGAAACGTGTTGGCTGCCCGGTCATCAATGTTTCCAATAAGGCCATTGAAGAAACAGCAGGACTGATACTTGATATTCTAAAAAGTGAGAGGAGTTAAGCGAATGTCTAAATTTGTGTATCTTTTTAATGAAGGAAACAGCGGAATGAAAGAAAAACTGGGTGGGAAGGGTGCAAACCTGGCGGAAATGACACGTATCGGTCTTCCGGTACCTTTCGGATTCACGATTTCGACAGAAGCGTGCAACTCCTATTACGATGAGGGGAAGACTATCCCGGCAGAAGTTCAGGCACAGGTTCTCGAAGCACTCGGTGAGCTTGAAAAGAAAACTGGAAAGGAACTTGGTAATCCGGAGAATCCCCTGCTAGTCTCTGTACGCTCTGGCGCAGTATTCTCAATGCCGGGAATGATGGATACAATCCTGAACCTTGGCATGAATGATGAGACAGTTGAAGGAATGGCGAAGCTTACAAACAACCCGCGGTTTGCGTACGATTCCTATCGCCGCTTCATTCAGATGTTCAGTGATGTTGTCCTCGATGTTGATGTTTTCTTCTTCGAGCGATTACTGGAAGAAACAAGAGAAGCGAAAGGCTATAATTCAGACCCTGAGATGACTGCAGAAGATTGGAAGGAAGTAATCGAAGGATATAAGAATATCGTGACAAAGCATACGAGGAAGCCGTTTCCGCAGGATCCAAAAGAGCAGCTATTCCTGTCGATCAACGCAGTTTTTGACTCATGGAACAATCAACGGGCGATTGTTTACCGCCGTTTGAACAAAATTCCATCACATTTAGGCACAGCGGTAAATATCCAGAGCATGGTATTCGGGAACATGGGAGACGATTCAGGAACTGGTGTTGCTTTTACTAGGGACCCATCCACAGGCGAAAGCATTCTGTATGGAGAATACTTGATCAACGCTCAGGGAGAAGATGTTGTGGCAGGCATACGGACTCCTCAGCCAATCCAGACATTAAAAGATGAAATGCCTGCTGTTTATCAGCAATTCGTTGACACTTGCAATCGACTTGAACAGCATTACGAGGACATGCAGGATATTGAATTTACTGTTGAACGCGGTGAGCTTTTCATCCTTCAGACACGTACAGGGAAACGCACCGCGCAGGCTGCTATCCGTATTGCAACAGAACTTGTGAAAGAAGGAATCATTGATAAAAAGACTGCCCTGCTCCGTGTTGATCCTGAACAGCTTGACCAGCTACTTCACCGCAGGATTGACGAGAATTATGAACGCAACCAGCTGGCTAAAGGCCTTCCTGCATCACCTGGTGCAGCAACTGGCAAGGTTGTTTTTGATGCAGATGAAGCAGAGCTGCTGGCAAATGAAGGCCAAAAGGTCATCCTGGTGCGTCCCGAAACCACTCCTGATGATATCCATGGCATCATTTCCGCCCAGGCTGTCGTAACCAGCCGTGGCGGTATGACTAGTCACGCTGCAGTAGTTGCTCGCGGAATGGGTAAAGCATGTATTTGCGGATGCGAAGCGATGAAAATCGATTTACACGAAAAGCAGTTCCGAGTCGGTGAAATTACCGTGAACCATGGGGATATCATCACGATTGATGGGGGAACAGGAGAAATCATGCTCGGCGAAATCCCGATGATAGAACCTGAGTTATCTGCGGAGTTCCAATTATTACTGTCATGGGCAGATGAGGAGCGTAAAATTGGCGTCCGCGCGAATGCAGATAATCCTGAGGATTCCGCGAAAGCTCTGGAATTTGGAGCTGGCGGCATTGGTCTTTGCCGTACAGAGCATATGTTCATGGACGCTGCAAGGGTGCCGATTGTTCAGAAGATGATCCTGGCAGAAACATTTGAAGAGCGGAACGCTGCTTTGGATGAACTCCTGCCGATGCAGCAGGGAGATTTTGAAGGAATTCTGGAAGTGATGCAGGGACTGCCTGTAACGATTCGCTTGCTTGACCCTCCATTGCATGAGTTCCTTCCTGATAAAGAAGAACTTTTGGTGGAGATTACAAAACTTCAAATCTTAGACCCGGAATCAAAGGAACTTAAGGAAAAAGAAGCATTGCTGAAGAAAGTGCGCCAGCTTGATGAGTTTAATCCGATGCTTGGCCATCGCGGCTGCCGACTTGGAATGATCCATCCTGAAATATATGAAATGCAGGCTAGAGCAATCTTTTATGCAGTAGCGAAACTGGCTGATAAAGGAATCGAGGCGAAGCCTGAAATCATGATTCCGCTAGTCGGCCATGTGAATGAACTGAAAGAAATGCGTGAACTTGTAAATGCAGCAGCACTTAGTATAAAAGAAGAAACAGGCAAGGAGTTCGAATATACAGTGGGAACGATGATTGAAATCCCGCGTGCAGCCCTGACTGCTGATCAGATTGCTGAGGAAGCAGACTTCTTCTCATTTGGGACGAATGACCTGACACAGACGACTTTCGGATACAGCCGTGACGATGCAGAGGGCAAATTCCTTCAGGCATATATCGAGCAAAAAGTCCTTCCTGAAAATCCATTTGCTGTCCTTGATCGCGAGGGAGTGGGCAAATTGGTGGAGACAGGTGTGGAACTGGGCCGAAAATCAAAGCCTGGTTTGAAGACTGGAATTTGCGGGGAGCATGGCGGAGAGAAGAGTTCGATTGAATTCTGCTATAATGCTGGACTTGACTACGTCAGCTGCTCTCCTTACCGGGTGCCGCTTGCAAGACTTGCAGCTGCACAGGCAACAATCCGTCACGAAAAAATTAATGAAAAAGAAGTTGTAACAGCTAAATAGTGAGTTATGGGAGCGTGTGTCAAAACCACGCTCCTTTATTTTTTAATTTTGGCTGACCGACAGAAGTTATTTATAGTCACTATAGAAGTTTATTGAATGCTTATTTCCTTATTAATAGGTAACTGATGGGAAAAAGGGTATACTAGAATTATATGTAATTCCTCGGGTCTTCTGGTGTTTCGACTTACCATGAGAAGGCGTGAGACCAAACCAGAGAGGATGAGGAAGATGTTAATCAAACTATATCAGGCAAAAGCTGGAGATGGCAGCAAAAAGAAGGGGCTTAGGAGGACGAAATCCTATTTTTCGACACCTGAGGATGCATTGTCAGAGGCTTTTGCATTAAAGGAAAAGATGGATTCGAGATATGAAAATGAAATAGAATGGGACTATCAAGGTGATTTTACAGGGACTCCGGAGAAAATGAAAATCCTCAGGGGATATTTAAATGGCAATCGGGAGAGTACAGCATTTTACCTTGAAATTCTAAGTATTGAAAATAACGATGGGATTAAACCTGTATCGCCTTATAAACCGAAGTCTGTTACGAAGGATGATAAGAAAATTTCTACTAGGGTAATGAAGAAGTTAAAGGTAAAGCAGGCATAGTAACACCCCATTCCTCTGATTTTACAGAGTATAGGATATGGAAGGGACGCACATTCCAATTGTGCGGCCTTTTATTTATATTAGGCAATCTTGAGGGGATCAGATATGAAACAAATTGAAACAATTTATCAGCAAGCAGTTGAGAATACGAAAAATAAGGTCATGGAAGACATTGCGAAATTCCTTGGCGAACAAGAGAGTCTTCCTGAATTGGAAGAATACCTGAAAACAAGAGCCACATATATTAACCAGATTTGGCTGAATGTTTGGCTGACGAAATCGACAAATGACTTTTCAAAGCGTGATAAAAAGGAATTTTTAAGTGAGCGGGATTATATTGTTGAAGGTGTCGACCGTAAACTCATCAATAAGCTCTTCAGGATTGAAATAAGAAGCTATCAGCCTTTTGACCCGAAAGATTGGATTGCTTCGGCCATCAGTGAGGACAACTGGCCTGATTTGTACGAGCAATCAAGAAAGAAGTTCCTGAAGAAAAAGGAAGAAGATCGCTTGCTTGAAAAAAAGGCCAAAATCATTGAAACGATCTATCAACATGCCCAGACAGTTTTAAATGATTTCCAGGAACTTGCCTATTTAAGAATCAGACATAGTATGGCTGTCGAGCTTAAAAGAATTTTTCAGGAAGAATCAAAATACAAGGATATAGACACATTCATGCTCGAGGAAAAATTGACGGTGATTGGTTCGTTCAACACAGAAGACTACAGGACAATGGCCGATTTTTTTGATGAGCTGACAGGGCAAATTCATCAGACCTCTCACTGGGGCCGGTATTATTTTGAGTATGAAACCTACCAGTATCATTTCGAAAAAGCGGTACTGGAATATTTTTCAGGCATAGCAGCAGAGAAGGTGCTGGAATGTCTTGACCAGGAATTAATCAACGGTTATCAAGTTGCATTCGACGATTCATTATCTATTCCTGAGATCTGGAGAAGCATCAGTGATTTGGCCGAAATTTATATTGACGGTTTCATGTATAAGCTTCAGGAAGAGTATATCAGTGATCTTTTAAGGTTGCAGGATATTACATTTGATTATGAAACTCATCAGGAAATTTATGAAAAGGACCTGGCAGAAAGAAAGCGCAGGAGGGTGGAAGAACAGGCAGAACTTGAAAGGAAAAGAGAAGAAGAAGCCCGAATGATGGAAGATATTTTCGGCAGGGAATACAACCCTTCACTCAGGCGCAATGTCCGGTACATTTTGCATATCGGTGAAACCAATACCGGCAAAACCCACCAGGCACTTGAACGGATGAAACAAGCAAAAAGCGGCCTTTATCTCGCTCCTCTGCGGTTGCTTGCACTTGAGGTATACGAAAAATTAAATGCTGAGGGCGTTCCATGCTCATTAAAGACAGGGGAAGAAGAGAAACCAGTTTCAGGTGCAAACCATATTTCCTGTACAGTTGAAATGTTCCATGAAAAAGACTTTTACCATGTAGTGGTCATTGATGAATCCCAGATGATTGCTGATAAGGACCGTGGCTTCTCCTGGTTTAAAGCAATTACAAAAGCAAATGCGGAGGAAGTTCATATCATAGGCAGCAAAAATATCAAGGCAATGATGATGGATCTTCTCGATGATGGGGTGGCAGAAATATATGAATACACCCGGGAAATTCCTCTCCAGGTCGAAAACAAGGAATTCAGCCTTAAGAATACCAAGAAGGGCGATGCACTGGTTTGTTTCTCACGGAAACAGGTGCTTGAAAATGCAGCTAAATTGCAAAACAGCGGCCGCCAGGTCAGCATGATCTATGGCAGCATGCCGCCGGAAACGAGGAAAAAGCAAATAGATCGATTCATCAACGGAGAAACAAGTGTCGTTGTAGCTACTGATGCTATTGGCATGGGATTGAATTTGCCGATCAGGAGAATCGTCTTCCTTGAAAATGAAAAGTTTGATGGAACGAGGAGAAGGAGGCTGACTTCCCAGGAAATCAAGCAAATCGCTGGCCGTGCAGGAAGAAAGGGAATTTACAATGTAGGCAGAGTGGCTTTCACTTCAGAAATTGACTTGATGTCCAGGCTGCTTGAAAAAGAGGATAAACTTGTAGAGACCTTTTCTATCGCACCTACTTCAGCCATTTTTGAAAGGTTCCAGAAGTATCATCGAACGCTGGCTGTATTCTTCGAATTATGGGATCAGTTCGAGAGCCCAAAGGGCACAAACAAAGCTTCTCTGTCTGAAGAAAGAGAACTTTATGAATACGTGAGGGACACCGAAATCGAGGCAAGGCTGCCAATGATGGAGCTATACGGATTCCTGCATCTTCCTTTTTCATCGAGAGAGCCAGCGCTTATCGAACAGTGGCTGGAAACGATCAAGGCGATTGTTGCTGGTGATGAGCTGCCTGAACCTCCTGTAAAAACGGCCAGTCTTGAAGAGCTTGAGCTTTCTTATAAAGCAATCGGACTCCACCTTTTGTTTTTATATAAACTGGGAAGAAAAACAGAGGCTATTTATTGGGAAAGGGTCCGTACAGAGTTAAGTGATGAAGTACACGAGTTCTTAAAGTCAGAGGTGAAGAATTATAAAAAGAAATGCAGGCACTGCGGGAAGGGAATCCACACTGACTCTCCTTACCAGATATGTGATGCCTGTCATGCTGCAAGATACAGGAAACGCAGTGCTCCAAAGGACCGGTGGAGATGATTAATTATCAGCAGGGCTTAGTTGTTTAAGCCCTGCTTCTTTGGAAAACGAAAGTAATATATAACAGAACAACAGCCATATGATAAAAGAAGGATAAAATAAAAAAGGTGTGATTAAATGGCTGTCCACATCGTGAAATCAGGAGAAAACCTCTGGTCCATTTCCAAAACGCATGGGGTAACGATTCAAAATATAGTGGAAGTTAATGGTCTTCCTTCGGCAAATTTTATCGTTCCAGGACTTGCCCTTTACATACCAGACAAGCAACCGATCATCAGGTTTTATAAAATTAAAGCCGGTGACACATTGTGGAAACTTTCGCTGCAATTCAATACAAGTATAAACAATATACTAAATGCCAATCCCGGTCTGGATCCAAACAGATTATATATTGGCCAGAACATCAACATACCTTCTCCTATCAAACCACAGTTCTCCACTTTAGGATTTATCGTCCCTGGTTCTTCTCCAACATTCCTGAACGATTTAGCAGAAATTGCACCTCACCTTACTTACCTGGCAGTTGCAGCATTTTCCTTCACAGAAGAAGGATATGCGTATGTAACAGGTGATGATGTCCCTATCGTCATTAAAAGCAATGAATTGAGTATCATTCCGTTGTTAATGGTTCAAAATACAACATCCGCAGGTTTTAGTAAAGAACTTGCAGGAAGAGTTCTGTCATCGCCAGCATATCGAAGGAATCTTGTGGCAAGCCTGGTCAATCTTGCTTTAAAAAGAGGATACCGGGGAATCAGTGTAGACCTGGAATTTATTCCGCCTCCTCAGCGAGAGGATTTCAATAAATTCCTCAAGGAACTGAAAACAGCAATGGGCAGTCTTATCCTGCATGTGAATGTCCATGCAAAGACTGAAGATATACCTTCCAATCCAATCATAGGAGCTTATGATTATAAGACAATCGGTGAGATTGCTGATATCGTCGCTGTTATGACGATTGATTATGGGTATCCGAGCGGTCCGCCGGATCCAGTTTCGCCGCTTTGGTGGATCGCACTCGTTGTCAGATATTCATTGACCCTTATCCCTCGGGAAAAGTTACAGATTGGCCTTCCGCTATATGGACATGACAAAATAGTATCCTCTACTCAGTTTCGTGCCCTTTCCGTGCTGGATGCGCAAAATCTTGCCATCTCAACAGGTTCAGTCATTCAATATGATTCAGCAGCAAAGTCACCCTGGTTCAGGTACTGGAGAGGAACGGAGGAACACATCGTCTGGTTTGAAGATATCCGCAGCTATATCGAGAAATACAGGCTGATTGATTTATATGGATTGAATGGAGCAACCTACTGGCAACTAAGCTTCCGGGCTCCCCAAAACTGGGCTTATCTTGATAAGGCCGATATAGTTTAGATAGTGTTGGAGAGGTGTGTTTGTTTTAAAGTGGATAGAAGTTTTGTCAAAACACCTGGCTGTCACTGGAGCAGGTACAGGTTCGGGCAAAACGTCGGCAGATCATGAAGAAAATGTCCGAAGCAGGTGGAAGTTCGGACAAAGCGCCCGTAGACCATGGAGGAATTGTCCGAAGCAGGTGTAAGTTCGGACAAAGCGCCCGTAGACCATGGAGGAATTGTCCGAAGCAGGTGTAAGTTCGGACAAAATGCTTGCAAATCATGAAGAAAATGTCCGAAGCAGGTGTAGGTTCAGACAAAACGTAGTCAGATCATGAAGAAAATGTCTGAAGTAGGTGGAAGTTCGGACAAAACACCGGGAGATCATGAAGAAAATGTCTGAAGTAGGTGGAAGTTCGGACAAAACGCCGGCAGATCATGAAGAAAATGTCCGAAGTAGGTGGAAGTTCGGACAAAGCGCCGGGAGATCATGAAGAAAATGTCCAAAGTAGGTGCAAGTTCGGACAAAACTGCTGCAGATCATGAAGAAAATGTCCGAAGAAGGGGTAGGTTCAGACAAAACGCCGGCAGATCATGAAGAAAATGTCCGAAGAAGAGGTAGGTTCAGACAAAGCGTAGGCAGATCATGAAGAAAATGTCCGAAGTAGGTGGCAGTTCGGACAAAACGTCGGCTGACCATGAAGAAAATGTCCGAAGTAGGTGCAGGTTCGGACACAACACCGCCAGAATAGAGTTAGTTCCCTTAAAAAATATGTACCAATCCAAAGTATCCAAGCACCTGGTTTTATCGAGCCAGCTGCTTTTTTTATGTAAAAGGGTAATTGTCCCTGGTTTTTGGGTATTAAATAAGTAAATATATTTTATATTGGAGGGCCTTATCAATGAATAATTTTCTAAAAAGTGGTTTTTTACTTGGGCTTGGAGCCGCGGTTGCAGGAAAGGAAAAAATTGATGAAACAATCATGAAGCTGGTCGAAAAAGGAAGTATGACACAGACAGAGGCTGATACGATTTTTGATGAACTTTTTAAAAAAGGTGAAAATAAAAGTGAGGAATGGAATGATGAATTTAAAAAGATGGCAAGAAGCCAGCTGAGCGAATGGGGATTTGTGACAAAAGAAGAATTAGATGTTGTCCAGGCCCAGCTTGCATTATTGAAGGAAGAAGTTTCATTGATTCGCAAAAATAAAATGAATACAGAATTCGACCAGGCGGAGAATGGGATGGAGAATGTCCCACCTGGTTTTTCAAAAGACATTGAATAGCAGCAGGTGATGGAATGTTGACGGACCGTTTGAGACGTTTAAATAGATACAAGGAGATTGGTTCCTTATTTGTGAAATATGGATTTGGCTATGTTTTGGAAGAAGTCGGCCTTTTCCATATTCTATCGCTAAAAGATAAAGTAAAAGCAGAAGTGAAAGATGGTAATACACAGGAAATGGGTTATCGCATCCGCTGTATGCTGGAGGAATTGGGCCCGGCCTTTATCAAGCTTGGACAGCTTCTCAGCATTAGGAGTGACCTGTTGCCCGATGAAATTGTAAAGGAATTGGAACTGCTCCAGGATCAGGTACCACCCGTCCAGGTAGAAGAAATAAAAAAGAAGATCCAGCATGAATTTGGCAGGCCTGTTACTGAAATCTTTCATTTTTTCAATGAAGATTATGTCGCCGCAGCTTCTATCGGACAGGTTCATGAAGCCGTTTTACACAGTGGAGAATCAGTCATGGTCAAAGTCCAGCGTCCGGGGATCAAGAATACTGTGCTTACTGACCTGGAGATTTTAAGGGATTTTGCAAAACTAATCGAACAGCGATACGACTGGGCGCAGTATTATAACATAACGGATATGGTTGAGGAACTTTCTGAATCAATCAGAAGGGAACTGGATTATTCTGAAGAGGCACGGAATACAGATATGGTTCAACTGCAATTTGAGGATTGTGACTCAATTAAAGTTCCGCTAATCTTCCATGATTACTCCACAACCCAAATTCTCACCATGGAAAAGGCTGAAGGAATCAAACTGAATGAGTTAAACGCAATGGTTGCAGGAAAAGAAGAAAAACGAAAAATTGCAGATTTACTGGTAAGTGCATTTATAACTCAAATTCTTAAAGAAGGATTTTTTCATGGGGACCCGCATCCGGGTAATATCCTCTATAGCCTGGAAAAACAGCAGCTGGTGTTTATTGACTTTGGCCAGGTAGGAAGGCTTTCGGCAAGTATGAGATACCATTCCGCTTCGATGATGATGGGGATCATGCAGCAGGATACCCATCGCATTGTCAAGGCGATATTCCGGATGGCATATGTTCCATCCGACATAGATGAACAGCACTTTTATGACCACGTGGATGGCATCAGGAAAACAGTAGAACTCTCATCCAAAGATGGCCTGAGTCTAGGATTGACGGTCAAGGAGCTATTTGCGGCTGCCCAGGAACACCGGATTATCCTCCCAAAGGAAATGACGATGATGGGTAAAGCCCTGATCACAATAGAAGGGATCATTTCTGAGCTGGATCCAACCCTGGATATGATCGAGATTGCAAAACCTTATGGAGAACAGCTTATGAGGGAACGCTATGATCCGATCAAGATGGGGAAAAGGCTCTTGAATCAAGCAGAAGACTTATCAGATACATTTGTTAATATCCCAAATCAAGTTGAAAATGTCCTGGACAAGGCATCCAAAGGCGATTTAAAATTTGAAATCAGCCTTTCGGAAATCAATCGGATCCTCAATAAATTCGATCGGATCAGCAACCAGGTTTCTTTTAGCCTTACGCTGCTCGCCTTCAGTATTGTAGTCCTAGGTTTGATAGTAGGAGCGACTTTTGGGAATAATACGATATTGACTAGCGTACCTGCTATAGAAATAGGATTCTTCATAGCGTTCGGTATGTTTTTATTGATTATTTATTCGATTTTAAGATCGGGAAGATTTTAAGGCGATTCAGGCAATGGTCCTTTCATTGCCTTTTTCTATTACTAAGATTAATAATGCGTTAAGATTCGGAGGAGTAGAGTATGCCATGCAGAACAACTGATGAATTGAATGAACTCGTTCAAAAAGCAAAACATTACACATTTGGCGGCAAGGTTGCAGATTATATTCCTGCACTGGCAAAAGCCAATCGTGAGGAACTATCAGTCGCTATTTTCCATGATGACGGAACCTGTGTATCCGCTGGTGATATCCAGCAAAAGCTCTCATTGCAAAGTGTCTCCAAAGTTCTGACACTTGCACTGGCGCTGATGGATTATGGGGAAGAAGCAGTGTTTGATAAAGTGGGGTATGAACCAACAGGTGACCCATTCAATTCAATCGTCAAGCTGGAATTCAGTCCATCCAAACCTCTGAATCCGATGATTAATGCTGGAGCCCTTGCGGTGACACATATGATAAAAGGGGAGGATGCGGATGACAGGTTCAATCGAATCCTGACTTTTATCCAGGATCTTGCCGGCAATTCCTCAATCGGATATTCCAAGGAAATCGCCGATTCCGAATTCGAAACTTCCGACTTGAACAGAGCCTTAAGTTATTTTTTGAAGCAGCATGGCGTCATCGATGAAGATGTAGAAGAACTGCTGATGGTGTATACAAAGCAATGTGCGATTGAAATGGATTGTCTTGATCTTGCACGTATTGGCTGTGTCTTTGCAATGGACGGTTTGGAGCCTGTCACCAACCGCAGGCTGATTCCTGCACATGTGGCTCGCCTATGCAAGACCTTTATGGTCACTTGTGGAATGTATAATGCATCTGGAGAGTTCGCAGTCAGGGTTGGGATTCCTGCGAAGAGCGGAGTATCTGGCGGTATCATGGGCTCAGTACCGAACAGGTTTGGAATTGGCATTCTAGGGCCGGCACTTGATGAAAAGGGCAACAGCATTGGCGGTATCAAGCTATTGGAAATGATGTCTGCTAAATACGATATGAGCATGTTCTAGCAGGCTGAGATTTGTAAAAATTCAGACAAATATTACCCGTGCGAGTATTTTTTTGCATGGTAAGATAAGGGGGTGGTTTATATTAACTGAAAGGAGAGTTATATGTATGGTCACGGATCAAAAAGTAATTTCCATACAGGAACGATTAAAAGATCAGGCATATGAGGAAATAGAGGAATTGTTTTATTTCGCCAATGAATATTATGGTGAATATTTACTTCATTTAGTTGATGATTTCATTGAAACAGAACAAATACCTGAAAAAATAGCCTCTTCATTAATTCCTCATTTTATTTCCTGGGCAGTGTTTTGCCATCACCTCCCTGACACAAAGAAGACAATCTTAGAGCAATATCTAAATTCACCTGAATACAAAAGCAGAAGGAATCCCAGAATCCACAGAATCATCAGTGAATGGAAATACGCATCACCGGGATTTTACATAATTAATGAATTTTATGGTGACCGTTTGCTCGTTGTCCATGATGTATTGCGCATGAAGGAGAGGCTGGTTGCCATCTATAATGAAATATACCATCATCCTGGGGACCATGACTTACTTTTGGGGTATCTGCTTCCAGCGGGGGATGGTACTTATTCACCAATTATCGATTTTTTCCACATACCAGTTCATCACAAAAAAGAAGCGGTCCACAGAATCATTGATTTCTATAATAAAAAAGCCGATGCCTCTGATCTTGAATTCTACGTCCATCATTATCCTAAACTGCTTTCCATCGTTTCCGGCGCTCTTCAACAATGAATTTCCAGAATGACAATAGGTGGGGTTTGAAGCGGCTGCTAAAAAAACCTGTTGAGTATAAAACAAATACCTACTACTTCAAACAGTGAAGGACGAGTACATAAGTACCGTCCTTTCTTTGTATATTTACCCCCCGAATGCATCAAGGATGTCCTCAACTTCCTTCATATCGAGCAATTTAGCTGCCTCAGTTTGCTCTTTTGTACCCCTTGATTTTACAGAGGGCTGAATGAAAAAAGAGCCATTATCAAGTATCGACCGGATGTCAGCGAGCTGCTGGAGGATTTCAGCAGAACCCCCATTCACCGCAGGCTTAGGAGTAAGGTAATGATGGAGCGCAGCAAGGACGAGATGGCTCAAAGAATTGTTTTCTGCATGGTATTCAATTTGTTCAATTACCTTTGGTGATATTGAATAAGATTCGCCGGTTTTGACGTCAATATATCGATCAGGAACTGTTATCGCAACTTTATTAACATAATCCGTATAGGTGTTTGACATACCGATCACCCTTCAATGGGAATTAGTTCCTCGGTATTCTCATGTTGTTTCTTAATTTGATTCATTTTGGCTAGAATCATGAGTCCGAAGACATTCAGTTTTTCCAGGTTCTCAGGAAAAGTCAGTTCAATCGGTCGCCCTTTGTCAGCCCATCTTACCGCTGCTTCCTGTATTTGCTTTTGTGCAAGTTTAGCTGCACCGCCCACTGCAATATAGCGGGACGCCCCCTTGATTTCGCTGGAACTGCTCCTTGCACGGTCAAAATGCTCAAGGTATTTGATTGCCATGATTCTGAGTTGAGGGATAACGTACTTGCTTATATCTTTCCTGACACCTGCAAAAGGTTCAACATACCACTCTGATTGTCCTGCTGAAAGTTTCTCCTCGAGTTCAGACCTGGAATCGAAGGTATAGAGTTCATTCTTGCTTACCTTCTTTATGACTGTATCCAGGAACAGATTAATGCCAAAATGGTCACCTTCAACCGACGCCACAGGCTTGCTGTTTTTGATGCCGACAAAGTCCACCGAATCACCGCCCAGGTCACCAATGATGACTCCTTTCCTGGAATCTTTCACGAGACCGTCATCCTTAATGGCGAGTGTGTCAATGTCACGTATTAACCCTAGATATGCACATGCTCCTTCTGCACCGACAATCACATCTTTTATCTCAAGCTTGACGATCAGTTCTTTAGGTTCGGAAATGCCGGGTACCTTATGAAGGGTGATGGTATGGCTGCCAATTAAACGCTGTTTAAGTAATTCCTTTTTTTCCTTATATTGAGTTGTAGGAAGTGATACAGCTAATTGGTCCACACAGTAGCTTATTTCAATGTCCTCCGGATTTAAGTTGGAAGCATGATAGGCTGCAGCGGCGAATAAAAGGATATAGGTCCGGTCTTCGTCTGCTTTTTGATTATTGCTTGAGGTCAGGCTCACATTCCTCTGTCTTGCGGCAGCCTTTCCTGCGTAAAAGATTTCCCTTTTGTTTGTGACCGCCGGGCTTTTTATCTCTACGATCAAATTTTCTTCGAGTTCAATATCCTCTTCGTCATAGGGCTTTTCATAAAACTCATCATCGTATAGCGCGATTGCGTTTGGCATTTGGTATTCGCTCAACTGCCCATCATCAGAGGCCAGAACCTTATACCAGCTGTTGCCTATGTCGACTGCAAGATAATTATAATTGTTCATTTCATCCTCCTCCTTTTGAATCCTATGCAAAAGGTATGTTCCATTGTGCAAGTACCCAATAGAAATAGAAAAAGGAAGAAATAAAGAAAAAGCATGATAAAACCAAAAAAATCCGCGTTTGTTCTGATTGATTCATCTAGTCCAAAAAATCTAGAAAGAATAGGATAAATTGTACAAGAAATTTTAAAAGGAGGAACAAAAATGACTAATGACCATAAAGGTAAGCATGGATGTGTAAATGTAAATCAGTCTGCATCCAGAAGTGAGTGTGTCAACGTACCTACACCGGGTTTAGTGCCTTCTGCCAATGTTCCAGTAACTTTAGCAGATATTACAGTTTCAGATCATCTGGTTGCCGATATCCATTTTCCGGATCCGGTCTTGGAAATCAAGGACATTAAGAAGAGAGTAAAAATCGTACAGTGCAGATTGCTTATAGGACCTACTTCAGACGCTGCAACAGGAATTCCATTATTCATCAAAGGGTTCATTCGCAAGAATATTCAGTACGCAACACCATGTCCTCATTCATCAAGTGACTGTGTAGCGTCAGAAATGCGATCTCTTACTGTAGACGTACCGTTTGAGTGTGTAACGGTTATCACTGATTTCCTGACTCCCCCAGTAAATCCAGTTGTTAATACTCGTGCAGAATTCGATTTCTTCAGGGCACAGAACCTGGGACATGGATTTCCAGAAAAGGATCAGTTGCTATCAAGCGACTTATCACAATTCCATCAAGTGAGTACTCAAAACTACAATCAGATTCCATTCTGCGAACTGGTATCCAGCAGCATCGTTCAATGGGACGAAGCTATCGACCGTCAACCTTTAACACCACATCATGCACCATTTGAAGAAGGCACCTTCCACAATATTGTGGAAAAAACTTTCCTTCAATTCCGTGTGAGAGTTTTACAGAACCAGCAAGTTGCCTTGAATGGAAATGGCGACGACAATGGTAATGGCTAACTACCACTACTATTAATTAGAAACAAAATGGCGAAGGCTATTGTCTTCGCCATTTTTTATGGACTCTTCTATACATATGCCGATTTTCTTCAGGCTGCTCGTATTCCTGACGTATAAAAAGTATCAAAAAAAATTTTTAGTTCTTTCCTGGCCAGTACATCGCTATGAAAATAAATGATTTAAAAAGGTCCATGCCCTTTTTTAACTCACATAGGGGGGGCATACGCCTAGACCCAATAAATCAGGATGCATAGGATAGAACATCTTCACTCTAAGGAGTTTAAGGAGGAGCCATGTATGTTTGAATTAGATAAAAATAAAAAGCCCGATTATGAGTGTAAGCCTTCAAAAGACCATTTTGAATGCACACCAAAGCATCATCACCCACATGTAAGCTTAGGGAAGGTCGTAACGAAAGTTCCTGTTGTCCTTGCAGAGCTGACGCTGCACGTGAATTTGGATACGTTAATTAAATTTCCAGAACCAGTGCTTGAAATTAAGGATATAAAAAAGAGAATTAAATTGACTCAATGCCGATTGCTATTGCCGACCAATAAGCTGTTTATCAAAGGTTTTGTAAGGAAGAACATCCAATATGCCAGCCCTAGCCAGGAGATTGAAGCTTCATCATCCTCATCAGTAGCTTCTGACTTGCATTCCTATACAGTAGATATTCCGTTCCAAGTTGTGACAGAAGTCAAGAACTTCCTTTCACACCCTGTAATGCCGCAGGTGAATAATCGTAAGGAATTTGATTTCTTTGTATCCAAACCATTGTCAACAGGGTTTCCGGAAAAAGATGAGTTATTGACCAGCGACCTGAGCCAATTCCATCAGGAAAGCTCACAGCACTATAATGAACTGCCGTTCTGTGAATTAGTTTCCAGCCAAATTATTGAATGGGATGAGGCAATTGACCGTCAGCCGCTTCCAACCTCTTCACCGATCGACGAAGGATTTTTCCAGACAATTGAAGAAAAAATGGTCATCGATTTTACCGTACGCGTTCTTCAAAACCAGCAAATCCGGGTATCTTCTGCAACGAATGATCCTGATTGCTATGACGAATCAGAATAAATAACAGTAAAAGACGGGGTATTATACTAGGCAACTATAGTATATGCCCTTTTGCCTTTATATAGGAAGGAGGGCATGGATCGGTTTCAATTTGGAGGAGAACCATCCAGTTAAGATGGATAACACCAATAGAATGTTTCAAGAAATGAATTTTTTTACCGGAAGTTTGAGAAATCTCTCTGGAGGACGTAATAGAGGTTCGGAAAGTCTTGAGAATGATAGAAATAATACCAATTTAAGCAATAACCGAACAAGCAGGGATTCAAAGGGTTCGGGAAAACCTTTGATACTTTCTCCGCCGGTAATTAAAAGTGTTGAAGAAAAGACATCCCAGAAAAATACACTACAGATGGATGAAATAGAGGTCGAGTCAAGTGACAACAGGGATATTTCAGTTGTTGCCGAATCGGATGATATCGATCAGGAAGAAGTCAAGGAAAGTCCTGATGAAGAGATTAATGAAATATTAGAGGAATCCAGCGAATTCAATCATGATCAAGAATCTTACAATCAACCCAGAATGAACGAAGAGTCTCAGGAAGATGCAGATTTTGAACCTGATTTTCAGGATTCGAATGAATCCTATGAAGAGTCATCATCAGAGCCTATCCAATTAGCAACGGCTGCATACCGTGGAATTAATAAAACGTATGAAAGGACTAAGGTGAGGCTTCCTTTACAGTTGGCAGATGTCGATCTCGAAATAGACATATTTGATACATTCAAGCTCTCAAGACCCATCTCTTCTATATCAAATGTTCGATGCTCTTTGCAATCACTTGATGCAGAAGTATTGCTGCCATCGGCAAAGTTATTTACGAAGGGAATCCTTCTTTTGACTATGGATTATGTAAATAACGACGATCTAGGGACCTTGCATTCACTAAAAATCCACTTGCCATGGAAAAAAATCATCCCGGTTAATTGGATTCATCAGCCCGAACTTTCCTCAAAACACAGCAAAGAATATATGTTCACTTCCCCGCTGGGAATGGAAGCAGGATTTACGCGTGAATATAAAGAGAGTTTAGTGGAAAAGGTGGACTTCACTTTAGCGAATCTGCACTGTGTTTGGAATGAACAATTTGTTGACCAAGACAAAATCATGTTCCAGGGTACTGCACGGATGAAGATCGATCTTTTTCAGAAACAATGCCTGGACTTGCAAAAGCTACTTTCACAATAAATTTAAAAAGGGTGCCTCAGACGAGACACCCTTGCCTGTTTGCTATTCTTGATTCCGAATCTTTAAACCTTTCATCTGTCCTTCATGCTTCCAGGTTGTAATACCATATAGAAGTCTTAGTCTTAGGAAGAAGATTCGTCATATTCTGGTTCTGGAGCATTGCAATAATCCAGGTTAACCTGCTGCTTTTGCAGTAATTTAATCTTTAAACCGACTTCCATCTTTTCGGTGATGCGGCTGAATCTTCCCCAGTTGTCAAAGTCCTTGAAAAGATCAATGTCATTGACGAAAGAATAGAGCAGTTTGCATTTAATTGGCTCATTGAAATATTCTTCCGTAAAGGCACCCGAAGTGCAACGATCGGCACCAAGACCTTTTTTGTCGATGAACCTTCTTTCACTAATAGAATTCTTATTGCTCAAAATTTCTTCAGTAGGCTGATTGAAGACTTCAACTGCCTGAATACATGTAAACGGCACATCGACACTATGGTCCCGCATAAATCCGCTGCATTGATCTATATACTGGATATTTTTGTGAACAATACCGGAGACATAGAGTTTGACAGTTCCGCTATTCATTGAAGAAATGATTGCCTTACACTGGGTTAAGGAAACATTCCTTTTCATGTTCTTGATTTCTCGGGCTGGTGTTGGGAGATGAATATCACTTTCAACATCTACCTGAAGATCTACTACCGCAAGAGAAACATCGATATCAGCAACCGGGTATGTGAGGTCTACCCCAGTAGGTGGATTAGATACACTGTCGCAATCAACACGAAGCGTTTTTGCCTTATCGCATGAAGTCTGTGGCGGGCAGCCATGGGAAGTGTTGCAGCCTGTATTTTTTCTCATTTCTTTCACTCCTTATTTTTTTATATCAAAAGCTTCAAGGAACAGTCTGACTCTGCTCCTTTCTTTTGACTTACTATTGTATATGCCAGTACACCAATGATTGAATAGACGAATGATAGGGGGCATTCACATATTTTTACCGAAAAGTACAGATAAGAGAAATTGATAGGTATTTATGAACTAACAGTAAATAAACCCCACATAAGTGGGGCATTCAATCTATTGGGATCACCCGCGTCCAGAGCATAAGAGCTTATGTGGGTCCATTTTTTTGGCTTTGACTGGGGGAAAGCAGGTAATGCCTACGAAATCTTTTAAATCGACTTCAAAGCAAGCTCCTGTTCTGATAAAGCCTTCAATGCCATGATGCTTTCCTTCACATCTCTCAGGACAAAGCAGTTCGAGAATCGCGCAGCAGCTAGATCCTTTTACAAAATCAACAACGCGGAAAAAGGTAGATTTTATATCATAAAAACAGCCATCGATCTTCACTACTCCGGTACCTACAAATGTCTCACAGTTACCTTTGCTGCAACCGCATAATAATTTAAAGGGAATGGTATCAAAGTTTGGATGCTTGCCTTGCTGCAGCAGTTCCTGAATCGAACGCTCGCAGCTGACATCACAGCCGTTTTTCCTTTTTGATACCTTATGCTGAGCTTCATTTATATCCCTTACCTTTTTGCAAACGCAATTATGGGAATGTTTTTCATGGTGATGGTCTTTTTCACAGCCGCAATCATGGAAATCATCGTCCCAGTCCTTGTGTTTATCTTTTCCCCTCCATTTTTTACGATCCTTGTGGTCAAACCAGTCATCCGATTCGTTATGGTGGTCATGGTCCCAGTCCTTGTGTTTATCCTTATCCTTGCATTTTTTACGGTCCTTGCGGTCATCCCAGTCATCCGATTCATAATGGAAATCATGGTCCCAGTCCTTGTGTTTATCCTTATCCTTGCATTTTTTACGGTCCTTGCGGTCATCCCAGTCATCCGATTCATAATGGAAATCATGGTCCCAACCCTTATGTTTATCCTTATCCTTGCATTTTTTGGAATCCCTATGGTCGTCCCAGTCATCCGATTCGTAATGGTGATTATGGTCCCAGTCCTTGTGTTTATCCTTATCCTTGCGTTTTTTGAGGTCCTTGTGGTCATCCCAGTTATCCCATTGTTCATGCTGATCATGTTTCCGTTGTTTATTTTTGTCTTTGGAATGCCAGAGGTCATTGTCGTCTGGCCGATGGTCATCCTTGTAATAATAATTCATGAATTCGCCTCTCCTTTCATTCGAATGGTGGTGTAATAACAGGATATGGGGAAAAGCAGTGGAATGTATGGGGATGTGACTATACTTCCGTAAAACTTTAGTAAATTTGGGGAATAATGATCAAGAATATTTGCTATTTCCAAAATAACCATTCAATATAAATAACAGTTAACCAATTATGGAGGGTAATGAAATGCTGAAAAACCAGGTGGAGAATTATCTCACAACACAAGATGGGCCTGTCGAATTACATAATGTCGTAAAAGAATATGCGGAACGCCAAGGACTTCTCGAGGGAACAGAGGCAAAAGTTTTAGATTCGGGTACCCTTTTTGATCGTGCATATATTGAAAGAGGGGACAAAGAAACGGAGGAATTCCTTGGTGAGGAATCATTCGACTTCCTCGAGAAGCCAATCTCCTATTTTAAAGACCGGAAAAATGAATTCATGTACATGGAATCGAAATGGTTTGATTTGATCGGTGTCGATGCAGTAAGTTTTGAAAATGATGATGTATTTGGGACCTACGATGTCATGCTTGGCCTTAAACTGCAAAAAAAGATGGGGCCTGCCATCAAAAACTATCTGGAGCAGAGCCTTCAAGATGCAGGATACGATTTAATGTTCGACGGCAATGAAGGATTATGGAGCCTCAATTTCGCATTGAATGGCCTGGAAGGATACAAGGAGAGCCTATCTATAAAAGATGCTTTTATTCTAATTTATGATTTTCTTTTCAAATTGGCGGAATCTATAGAAGATAAGTAATGTAAAGCGCCTTTGCGGTGCTTTTTTAATCGCTTTAACAGGGTATCATACTACTATATTAGAATACTAAAATTTTCCAAAGTGGTTGACACCAGCCATCAGGAAACATAAAATTAACGTAAGTTATTAGTCAATAGTTAAAATTCAGAAAATGGAGTTAGTGATGAGTAAAATTGCGATTGGGAAAACAGCGGTACTGCTGGCATCTTTCACAGAAGAAGAGATGGTGTTTTTTCAGGATAGGTTGAGTGATGTAAGCTATTGTCTTGGCAAGGTAGGATCAATGAATTTACAAAAGGTAATTTCCGCAGTGGAAACAGCTGCCAAACGCCATGGACTCATTCATCCTCATTTATACCGTGAAACACATGCTCTGTACCATGCAATAATGGAAGGGATGGAAGGTGTTACACGCGGCCATCTATCTATTGGTGAAATGAGCAGGACAGTCGGTCTGAGATTTGCTGTCGTAAGGGGAACACCCTTCGAGGATCGTGCAGAAGGTGAATGGATTGCTGTTGCGTTCTATGGAACGATTGGCGCTCCAGTAAAAGGTTCTGAACACGAAACGGTTGGGTTGGGAATCAATCATATATGAAGTTGCATTGCCTATAGTCCACTAGTCATAAGGAGGCGATGATGGTTTAAGTATGCCATTATCGTCTCCTTTTTATTTTATCCGATCAGGGGGTAGCGTGAATGGTTGTATTAACGGGTGAATCATTAACCTTGGAACAAATCAGGCAGGTTTGTTATCAGGATGAAATCGTAGCGATCAGTCCGGAAAGTATGGAAAAGGTTGAAAAAAGCAGGGAAGCAGTAGAAAAAATCGTAGCGGAAAAGCGTACGATTTACGGAATAAACACAGGTTTTGGCAAATTCAGTGATGTCATCATCGATGAACGGGATGTTAACTCACTGCAATTGAATTTGATTCGTTCGCATGCCTGCGGCGTGGGGGATCCTTTTCCGGAAGTGGTTTCACGGGCAATGATTTTGCTGCGGCTTAACGCCTTAATCAAAGGATATTCCGGGATCAGGCCAGTGATTGTAGAACGATTAAAGGAATTGCTTAACCTGCAGATCCATCCAGTTGTGCCGCAGCAAGGTTCGCTTGGTGCTTCCGGAGATTTAGCTCCGCTTTCACATTTGGCACTTGTTCTGCTCGGAGAAGGGAAAGTTTATTATCAGGGCAAGGTATGCTCCACTTCCGAAGCGTATGAAAAAGAAGGACTCGAAGCGATCGAGTTAAAAGCTAAAGAGGGTCTTGCACTAATTAATGGTACACAGGCAATGACGGCGATGGGAGTTGTCAACTGGCTGGAGGCAAACGATCTGGCATATCAGTCAGAGTGGATTGCTTCCCTTACTATGGAAGGACTGGAGGGCGTCATTGATGCATTCCATCCTGCTGTCCATTCGGCGAGAGGTTACCAGCAGCAAATGGACGTAGCTGAACGTATGAGAGACCTGCTTGCAGGGAGCAAGCTGACGACACACCAGGGAGAAAAACGGGTGCAGGACGCATATTCGCTAAGATGCATACCACAGGTGCATGGTGCTTCCTGGCAGGCACTTGATTATGTGAAAGAAAAGCTTGAAATCGAAATGAATGCTGCTACGGATAATCCTCTTATTTTTGACAGTGGTGAGACCGTAATATCGGGAGGCAACTTCCATGGCCAGCCGATTGCCATTGCGATGGACTTCATGAAAATTGCTGTCGCAGAATTTGCGAGTATTTCTGAAAGACGTATTGAGCGGCTGGTCAATCCTCAATTAAATGACCTTCCTCCATTTTTGAGTCCACAGCCTGGACTTCAGTCTGGTGCGATGATCATGCAATACAGCGCGGCCTCTCTTGTTTCCGAAAATAAGACGCTCGCACATCCGGCAAGTGTAGATTCTATTCCATCCTCAGCCAACCAGGAGGACCATGTGAGCATGGGGACCATTGCAGCCCGCCATGCCTACAGCATTATTCAGAATGTCAGGCGTGTGCTGGCCATAGAATGTATTTGTGCACTCCAGGCAGTCCAATACCGGGGAATCGAAAAAATGGCGCCAAAAACAAGAAGCTTTTACGAGGATGCCAGAAAGATTGTTCCTTCAATCACAGAAGATCGCGTTTTCTCTGAGGATATTGAGAGACTGGCAGAGTGGCT
This sequence comes from Mesobacillus sp. MER 48, assembly GCF_023714225.1. Lineage (NCBI taxonomy): Bacteria > Bacillati > Bacillota > Bacilli > Caryophanales > Bacillaceae > Mesobacillus > Mesobacillus sp. MER 48. The sequence goes on along the minus strand of NZ_JAMAUR010000001.1, from coordinate 383,869 downwards.
AAAAAAAAATAACTGGCAGTGGACAGCTATAAAAAAGCATGGGAGCTTAGTTTGATAATCTAATTTATTAAGAGGAGTGGAAATGATGACAATAAAAGCGAAACGCAATATTAAAGCGAAAAAGGGCCTGGAACTCGAATGTAAAGGCTGGGAACAGGAAGCGGCATTAAGAATGCTTTATAACAATCTAGACCCCGAGGTCGCAGAAAAACCGCAAGACCTAGTCGTTTATGGAGGAATTGGCAAAGCCGCGCGTAACTGGGAGGCGTTCGATGCAATTGTTGAAACGCTAAGAAGGCTCGAAAATGATGAAACAATGCTTGTCCAATCTGGTAAACCTGTTGCGGTATTCAAAACACACCAAGCAGCTCCCCGCGTCTTGATTTCGAATTCAGTATTGGTCCCTAAATGGGCAAATTGGGATCATTTCCATGAACTTGATAAAAAAGGTTTGATGATGTATGGGCAGATGACTGCGGGAAGCTGGATTTATATTGGTTCACAAGGGATTCTGCAGGGCACATATGAAACCTTCGCCGAGGTTGCGAGACAGCATTTTGGCGGTACGCTAAAACATACAATTACACTGACCGCGGGTCTCGGAGGCATGGGAGGAGCCCAGCCGCTGGCCGTCACGATGAACGGAGGTGTTTGCATTGCGGTGGAAATCGACCCGCAGCGTATCCAAAAACGTCTGGATACGCGTTATTGCGACAGGATGACCCATTCAATCGATGAAGCGATTCAATGGGCAAAGGAAGCGAAGCATAAGGGTACAGCACTTTCGATTGGTCTTGTAGGCAATGCAGCAGAAGTCCATCTTGAACTTTTGTCAAGAAACTTTCAAGTCGAAATCGTAACGGACCAGACTTCGGCTCACGATCCATTGAATGGCTATATACCTGTCGGGGTGAATCTGGAGGAGGCAGCACAACTGCGGGAAAATAACCCGGAGGAATATGTTAAGCAATCATCATTCTCAATGGCTAAGCATGTTGCATCCATGCTTGAGTTCCAGCGCCGAGGAGCGGTTACTTTCGATTACGGAAACAATATTCGCCAGGTGGCCAAGGACCATGGAGAAGAGCAAGCTTTTGACTTTCCTGGATTTGTCCCTGCTTATATCCGTCCGCTGTTCTGTGAAGGAAAAGGCCCTTTCCGCTGGGCAGCTTTGTCAGGTGACCCTGCTGACATCCATCGCACAGATGAACTAATCAAAGAACTTTTCCCTGAAAATGAAGCCCTCCAGCGCTGGATTGACATGGCTCAGGAAAAGGTTGAATTCCAGGGTCTGCCATCGCGGATTTGCTGGCTTGGCTATGGTGAGCGAGTGAAAATGGGATTGGCAATCAATGAGCTGGTACGAAATGGTGAATTGAAAGCTCCGATTGTAATCGGCAGAGACCATTTGGACAGCGGGTCCGTTGCTTCGCCAAACCGGGAAACTGAAGCGATGAAAGATGGCAGCGATGCAGTCGGCGATTGGGCAATCCTTAATGCACTAATCAATGTCGCTGCCGGCGGCTCGTGGATTTCTGTCCACCATGGAGGGGGAGTAGGGATGGGCTATTCTCTTCACGCAGGTATGGTTGCAGTTGCTGATGGAACGGACCTGGCGGAGGAAAGACTGAGAAGAGTCCTGACCACGGACCCTGGAATGGGCGTTGCCCGCCATGCAGATGCAGGTTACGAAAAAGCGATTGAAACAGCGAAAGAAAAAGGCGTAGATATTCCAATGCTTCCGTAATGTAGAAAAGAACGGGGAATTCGAACGAGTTCAGATTCTAACGTGTTTAATGGCTCTTTTCGAAGTTGCTTCCTAATTCGATATAGAGCCTTTTGAGTGTATATAGAAAGGGTGGGAGACCATTGACATATGATTTGATTCTATACAATATAGGGCAGCTCATTTTGCCGCTATTCAAAAATCGACCCTTAAAAGGGGAGGAAATGAAAGAACTGCATATAAGAGAGAATGCCGCAATGGGAATCATCGAAGGAAAAGTGGCCTGGCTCGGCTCAAGCGTGGAGGCTGAATCATTAAAAGCCTCTGAGCGAATCGATGTCCAGGGAAAAGTTGTTTCCCCCGGTCTTGTTGATCCACATACTCATTTGGTTTTTGGTGGCTCGCGTGAGCATGAGCTTTCGTTAAAGCAGGCCGGTGTTCCTTATTTGGAAATATTGGCTAAGGGCGGGGGAATTTTGTCAACTGTCTCAGCTACTAAAAAAGCATCCGAAGCGGAATTGCTCAAAAAGGCATCCTTCCACCTTGAAAGGATGATTTCTTATGGTGTGACAACCATGGAAGCCAAAAGCGGATATGGCCTGGATGCAGAGACAGAGCTCAAGCAATTGCAGGTGGTCAAGAGGTTAAAAGAAAAATATCCGGTTTCGATTGTATCAACATTCCTGGGAGCACATGCTGTTCCTCCTGAATTTAAGGGGAAAGAAGCTCAGTTCCTGGACCTAATGTCTGGTTTATTCGACGAAATCAAAGAAACTGGGCTGGCGGAATTCATCGATATTTTTTGTGAAACAGGGGTTTTTACGATTGAACAATCTAGGGAGTACTTACAGCTTGCAAAAGACAAGGGTTTTGGATTGAAGATCCATGCTGATGAAATCGATCCGCTAGGTGGTACTGAGCTGGCGGTGTCATTGGGAGCTGCAAGTGCGGACCATCTGGTTGCCGCTTCAGATGAGGGAATCAAACGGCTCGCTGAAGGCAGCACAGTAGCGGTTTTACTGCCAGGTACAACATTTTATCTCGGTAAAGACCAGTATGCTCGTGCAAGGAAAATGATTGATGAGGGTGCAGCAGTCGCCCTGGCAACAGATTTTAATCCAGGCAGCTGTGTGACTGAAAACCTGCAAATGATCATGTCACTCGCAGCTTTAAAACTGAAAATGGCAGCGGAAGAAATCTGGAATGCAGTTACGATCAATGCCGCCCATGCAATCGGTAAGCCCCAAGAGGCAGGGACACTTGAAATAGGACGCCCCGCAGATTTCGTGATCTGGGATGTGCCTAATTATCAATACATTCCGTACCATTATGGTGTGAATCATGCTCAAAGCGTTTTCCGTTCTGGCAAAAAACTTTGGGAAAGGATGGCTTATAGTGGAGTTCAGCTATCTTCAGCCAGGTAGGCAGGCAGTATTCAAGGACAATTTTGTCACCAAGGTCAATGAGTGTCTTGCATCCTATACAGACGGAGCTATAGGGGAGATTGGGTTGATCGGTCTTCCGTTCTCAAAAACTTCTATTTCTTTGTCACAGGCATCGGATGCGCCTAAATCTATAAGGGCATGCCTTAGTACATTCTCTACTTTTTCAGGGGAAAGAGACCAAGATTATAAGAATATTAAGGTCCTTGACTTTGGTGATGTGCAGGTGCATCCAACTGACATGGAGGAATCCATTGAAAGACTCCGTATAAGCGTCGGAGAAATGCTTGCAAGGAATGCCTGTAACAGGTATATCTTGCTCGGTGGGGACCATGGAGTCAGCTACCCTTCGATCCGTGCATTCAGTGAGCAATATGGTGAGATAGGTGTCCTCCAATGGGATGCACACCATGATGTCAGAAATCTGGAGGATGGCGGACGGACAAATGGCACTCCATTCCGCAGTCTCATTGAAGGAGGTCACCTTAAAGGTGAGAATCTTGTCCAGATAGGAATCCGTGATTATGCGAATGCCAAAGTCTATCATGATTATGCGAAGGATAAAGGGATTACCGTTTATACAATGGAAGATGTTGAGATTTCAGGCATAGTACCTATTATAAAAAAGGAACTGGACAGATTATCTAAAATAGTAGATATAATCTATTTATCGGTCGATATGGATGTCGTGGACCAGGCATTTGCACCAGGATGCCCGGCAATCGGTCCGGGAGGCATAACCAGCAGGGAACTGCTTACCAGCATTTCCGCTGCAGCCACTCATCCAAAAGTGAAAGCAATGGATATCGTAGAAATAGATCCTTCTAAAGATTTCCGTGATATCACAAGCCGACTTGCGGCTGCCGCCATGCTTCGTTTTATGTTTAATCAATGATTTATAGTAAAAATAGACCTGCAGACAAGCAAGAAAGTGTCTGCAGTTTTTTTATAACGAGAGTAAGAAGAGTTTAATTGACAAAAGACCCTGCCTGGATATGTAGTGACCAAGGTTCGGGAAGCAGATGTATCTTCACTTACAATTTATGTGAGAACCAGGATACTTGTCCCATTTCGTCGCTTGAACTATTTTCGATTTAAAGTTAGAGTTACTTTATACATAGTAAAAGAAGGTGTCAGCATTTGAGCAAGAGGTATTTTACCATCGGGATGGCAGGTCATATTGATCACGGGAAAACGTCGTTGACCAAGGCGTTGACGAATGTGGACACTGACCGCCTGAAAGAAGAAAAAGAACGGCAAATTTCGATTGAACTGGGCTTTGCGCCACTATATGAAGATGAAGAACTGCAAATTTCGGTGGTGGACGTACCGGGACATGAGCGTTTTATCCGCCAGATGATCGCCGGTGTAGCTGGGATTGATCTTGTCGTTCTCGTTGTCGCTGCCGATGAAGGGGTCATGCCGCAAACTCGTGAGCATCTGGACATTCTTGGATTTCTGGGGATTCGTTCAGGAATTATTGCAATCACAAAGATTGACAGGGTGGAAGAGGATTTCATCGAACTTGTGAAAGACGACATTCTTGGCGAGCTTAAAGGGACCGTTTTTGAAAATGCACCTTTTATGATGGTCGATAGCCTATCTAAAAAAGGAATCATTGAACTGAAAGAACTGATTATTGGTACGCTGCAAGAACAGGAAATGCGTGATGTAAAGGGAGCTTTCCGTCTGCCCATCGACCAGGTATTTTCGGTAAAAGGCCAGGGCACCGTTGTCAGAGGCACTGTTTACGAGGGGACGGTTGAAGAAGGGCAGCAATTAAAAGTCTTGCCATCAGGGCATGAAGTAAGGGCCCGCCAGCTTCAGGTACATCATCAGCCTGCCAAAAAAGCGTTCGCGGGTCAGCGGGCTGCCATTAATCTTTCAGGGGTATCGAGGGACGAACTCGAACGGGGTGAAGTGCTGGTTTCATCTGAACATTTTATCGTTACCAATACAATTGATGTCGCCATTAGAGTCGTTGAGGACCTTGACCACCTGGTAAAACAAAGGACGCCCATAAAATGCCATATCGGTACTGCCGAAGTAATGGGACGGATTGTCTTTTTTGACCGAAACGAACTTAAAGAAGAGAATGGGGAGATTCTTTGCCAGCTGCGCCTTGATGAAAAAATCGTCACTAAACGAGGAGACCGGTTCATTGTCCGCAGGCCAAGTCCGCAGGAGACAATTGGTGGCGGTTGGGTAATCGACCCACGTGGAAACAAGTATCGATTTGGACAGCAGACAATTGAGGAGTTGGAAAAAAAGAAAGCTGGAACACCGATTGAAAGAATGAACGCTGCCTTATACGAAGCAAAAAGTCTGACGGTCGAAGAGCTGATTAAGCGGACAGCACTTGATGAGGGATCTATTTTATCCAATCTAAAAGATGACCAGTTTGTCAAAGTATCAAATAAAGAATATGCCCTGACATCAATCATTGACCTTATCGAAGAAGATATCATGGATCGATTGGAAGATTATCACGAGGAAAGCCCAATGCGTCCTGGCATGAATAAAGCTGAATTGTTGCAAACACTGCAAAAATCTTTTCCTAAAACGTTGCTGGAATTCATAATCGAAAATGGAATCAGCAAGGGCTTATTCACGAGAAAAGAACAATATATCTCACTTGCAGCATTTGTTCCGCATGTCCCGAAAAACTGGGAAAAACGGACAGAGAATCTGATCAACGAGCTTAAGAAAGACGGCTTAAAGGTTGCTTATTTGCATGACTATATTAAAAATGCAGGCATACCTGACTCTATCTCCTTTGAACTAAAACGCTTCCTCGAAGACCAGGAAGTTATTGTTATGCTGGATGACCAATACGCCTGGTATGGAGAACATTTTGCTGATGCAGTGAGTAAGCTGAAAGAGCAAACGGGAGATGAATTTGAAGTCTCACAGGCAAAAGAAGCAGTGGAGTTATCACGTAAGTATATGATTCCATTCCTTGAACGTCTCGATGCACTTGGATACACGAGAAGGATCGAGAACAAAAGGGTTTGGAGAAAAAGTTAAACAAAAAACAGCAGAGCCATGGGTTCTGCTGTTTTTGTCTGGTTTTAAAAATTGTTTACATAATATGATTATTTTTACTCGGTAGATTTTACCTGTAGTGGAGGAGGAATCAGCCAGCCTTTTGTTTTGTTTAACTTTAGCATTTTAGCGCCAAATTGTGCCTTTGCCATATGGAATTGGCCGTACATCATCGCGATATCTTCTCTGATGGACTGGCCGATCATAGTACTCGCGGCAATCAGACCTTCTGCAACATCCTTTGAGACTGCCGCCGAAATTTCAGGGTCACTGAATCTTGCTCCAGGAGGAATATCTTCCAGATGGGCAACAGGACGTTCAGGTGAAGATGGAGGGAGCCCGATGCCATTCGTTTTTAGCAGTTCTTCAACCTGCTTATTTTCTTCCTGCATCGCCTCAATTGCTTCTTGGACAAGCTTTTTAAGATCCTCATCACCAATGTGATTGATAAAGGTCTGGTATGCAGCGATCAGACCATGATTGACTGATAAATGAGTCCAGGCCCCATATACCTCACCATAATGCATAGGTTCATCTTTTGGATTTCCGCTTAAAATTCCCATAACCGCACTCCTTATTGTGTTTATATTCATTTTGTTTCTCCTTAGGAAAGGAAATTGTCAACAGGGCTTATTTTGTTTAAAAGAGAACAATTCATGCATTAACCTAAGATTAATATTTAGAGGAGTTAGAAGGGAATATCGGATTGGGAGTGAGAAGATTAAAACACAGAATTTATCGAAATCGGTATCGTGTTCAGACAAATTGTAGGTATCGGTGCAAGATTTCCTCCCAAGTTGAAATATAAAGTTATTATATTTCATAATTGATGGATCTTAACGAAAAATACCCTTAATATAAGGCTCTGTTAAAGCTCAATGTTGTTTTTACACCTGTTGATTGTAGGGGAAGGCGCGAAGACTCATGCGGGCGCAGCTGGACAGGTGAGACCTAGGTGAAATGATTCACGTGAGGAATCATTTGCACCCCACAGGAGCAAAGCGACGAGGAGGCTCAGCGCCAGCCCCAAGGAAGAATTGCTTATGAAAAAGACGGCAGTTGGTTTTTTAATATTCTTCCAGCGGAAAGCGAAGCGCCTGGAACGAAAATCAACAGTCTTGTTTAACAGAGCCAATATAAAAGAAAAACGAGAGCTTGGATTAACCAAGCCCCCCAATTATTCTCCAAAGAATCCTTCATAAATCCTGGAGACGTCTTCCCTGAGTTTCTCAACCTGGACGATTCTTGCCTCTCTTAAATACTCTCGTCCATCTGCATACAAGACTAAAACGGGTACTGTAAACGCCATAAGGAATCCCGCTATTTCTTCGACCTTCCCGGCATTGACCAGCCCAGTCTCGATTTTAGGGAAATCTTTCAAAACTTCCTCGACCTGAGGAAGCAATCCGTGACAGACACTTCAACCATCGGTCAAGACATAAATAAAACTTAATTCGTTATCATTGATTAAACTTTTTACTTCATCAATTGATGTTAATTCTTTCATTTAATTCAGCTCCTTTCGTTACTGATACCCACTTAAAAATAGAATAGCCACCTGAACTTTTATCATACTAAAAAAAGGGTAATGGGTATAATGATTAGGAAGGAGTGATCGTATGGGAAATTCGTGGCATGAACGTTTTGGTACCGAACAGTATGTATATGGTGAAGAACCAAATCAATTCATAAAAGAACAAGCACACAGATTAGGAAAAGGAAGTAAAATCGTGGCGTTTGCTGAAGGAGAAGGCCGGAATGCGGTTTATCTTGCACTGCAGGGGCATATAGTTACGGCTTATGATTATGCAGAAAATGGTTTGAATAAGACGAATGCATTGGCGGAGCGGCATAAAGTGAAAATCTCAACGGAACTAAAGAATTTAATACATGATGGGGTACCTGCTGAAGAATTCGATGCAGCCTTTATGGTATTTGGTCATTTTAGTAAAGATGATCAAAAAACCGTGATGGATAAATTGATTTCAACTGTCAAGCCGGGGGGCACCATCATGTTCGAGGTATATTCAGAAGACCAGGTCAAATACGGAACAGGCGGACCTAAGACGGTTGAGATGCTTTACGATCCATCTGATGTTTTAGAATGGATTAAAGGCTACAAAGTACTTCATTTCTTTTATGGAGAACAGGAAAGAGTGGAAGGTGAATTGCACACAGGCACCGGTCATGTTATTCAGGTTATCATCAAAAAAAATGCAAATTGAACAAAAGTGATTCTTCTTAAAGAGGGGTCACTTTTTTAATTTTTACAAGGATTTTCCAAAAATTTGTCGAATTTATAGTATATAGAAAGAGGAAAGGAAAGAAGCATGAAATTTATCATTAAGAGTGGCTTGTTTTATGAAGCACTATCGAATTTAAGCAGGAGTGTTTTGGCCAATCCTATTCCGCAAATTTTATGCGGCATTAAAGTAGTTGCCCATTCTGAAGGTTTGACTCTTATTGTCAGCAATCATAACTTTTTTCTGAAAAAAGAGCTGTTTGGTAATGAGGGAAACCTTGAAATCATTGAAAAGGGCAGCTTTGTTGCACCTGCTAAATATTTAGCAGAGTTAATTAAAAAATTGCCTGGTGAAATCACGGTGGAAACAGGGGATAATAATAAACTTATTATAAAGGCTGATGAGATAAAGATTCAGCTAAATGGTCTCAATGTTGATGAATACCCATCATTGCCAAAAGTGAATAGCGATGAAACCGTCCAGCTGCAGGCAAACCACCTCCACGAAATGGTTAAACAGACTGTATTCGCAGCTTCAGTAAATGATTCTCGCCAGGTCCTTACAGGGATATCGATTTCGTTCCTGAACAACAAACTAAGATGTGCAGCCACAAATTCTCATCGATTGTCAATGAGTGAACTTGATTTTGAATCCCCTATTGCCGGTTCATACATAATTCCACTGAATTCAATAAGGGAATTCATAAGATTTTTCAATGATAGTACCGTTACAATCCATGTATCAGAAAATTACTTTGTCTTCGAGTCACAAGATTTATCCTTGTACTCAAGATTAATTGAGGGGAACTATCCTGACCTTTCAAGCATTATCCCATCAGAATCAAAAACATCAATGATCCTTTCTACCAGGAAGTTATTGAATGCTATTGACCGTGCCAGCCTGTTTACTCGCGACACAAGCAGAAACAAGGTGAAATTGAGTGTTTCGGAAGGGAGACTAATGGTTGCTTCCTATTCTTCAGATTTAGGGGGAACAGAGGAGACTATCCCTATCAGGGAACTCGAAGGAAATCCGGAGATTTTGATTTCATTGAATAATAGTTTTCTAATTGATGCTCTTAAATCAATTTCCGACGAAGAAATTGTGATGAGTTTCTCTGGGTCCATGAGACCAGTTGTAATTAAGCCAAACAGCGATAAACAACATTTGCAGATGATATCTCCAGTGATGGGATAAGGGAATTAAAGGAGGAAAATGATGAAAGAAAGTATATACAGCTATGATGATTTATTGGAGATGCTTGATCAGCTTTTGAGTGAGGAAAGGCAATTCAATTGGGACGTTTTTTATTCCGACAGAGACAGAGGAGTCCCTTTTTTTAAAAACTACCCTGATGAGAATCTGGCAGAGTATGTGGAAACAAGGAAATTAACTACTGGTAAAGTCCTGGAGTTGGGATGCGGTCCAGGAAGAAATGCTATTTATTTAGCTGGAAAAGGTTTTTCTGTGGATGCGGTGGATCAATCTGAAGAGGGGTTGAACTGGGGAAAAGAAAGGGCGCTTGATGAAAATGTGAAAGTGAACTTTCTAAAGCAAAATATTTTTGAATTGGATATAGAAGAGGGTTCATACGATCTAGTCTATGACTCAGGGTGCTTTCATCATATCCCTCCACACCGGAGAATGGATTATATTGACCTAGTAACTCGTGCTTTAAAGCCCGGAGGCCATTTCGCCCTTACCTGCTTTGTTGTGGGTGGAAAACTTGGCGGGTCGGACATTTCTGATTGGGAAGTGTACAGAGGGAGAAGCATGAAAGGCGGATTAGGTTTTACATTTGAAAAAATAACTAGAATCTTCAGGGATTTTGAAGTAGTGGAAATCAGGGAAATGAATGACAGGTCACCTGAAGAAGGCCTTTTTGGAACAAGTGAACTGTTGGCTGGATTATTTAAAAAGGCAGTTTCGTAAAGATTGTTGTTAAAATCTTAAAGCCGATTTTAACGTGCTATAAGCAATTTTGAAGTTCGTTTTTAAGTGTGCAAGCTCTTTTCTCAGAATAAGCTTGAATTTTATAAAGAAAACTAGGTCATTCAATCCAAATTAGTAGTCAATAGCAAGAAAGTTTGAGAAAAGGGCCTTTAAAAAATAGCATGGAGTGAAACCATTGGAATATATTGCTGAGCTAAGAAAGTTGGTTGGCCATCGGCCACTGATTTTACCCGGGGCAGTTGTCATGATTTTTAATGAGAAAGATGAATTGCTTCTGCAGCTTCGGAGTGATGGTGGCTGGGGCCTGCCAGGTGGATTGATGGAGTTAGGGGAGAGTCTTGAGGAAACAGCAAGAAGGGAAGTAAAGGAAGAAACAGGGCTTATTATAGGCGACCTCAATCTCGAAGGCGTGTACTCAGGCGCTGACTTCTATTTAAAAGTGGCGAACGGAGACGAACTTTATTCTGTCACAACTGTTTATTCAACAAGGGAATATAAAGGGATTTTGGAAAAAGATGAACATGAATCAGTCGATCTTAAGTTCTTTCATTTGTACTTTTTGCCGAAAGATTTGCAGTCAGGTTATTTAAAATATATTCAAGGTTATCTTGATAAAAGTAATGAACCTTAATAGAACGGCAACAGGGATAAATAAACAGAAAAAACTAGATGGATGAAGAGGGGTGTTTGAAACGTGGCTAACAATCAATGGGAAGATTTTTATTGTTATGAGGTGCTTTCTGGCAAAACGGTTGTAAAGACCATCAAAGAAACGGAACATAGTCTCGCCTTTTACCATACCCGCCCTTATTATGAAGTACATATCATTGTCATTCCAAAAAAACATATACATTCTTTCTTGACTGTTACAGCCGAAGAAAAGGATTTATTGGAGGATGTGCTCCAGGTTGTCAGGGAAGTAGCAGCGAGGCTTGAAAAAGAATATGGAGCCTGTACCATTTCTACCAATGCAGGTAACTATCAAAGCAATAAACATATGCATTGGCATGTTCATTTTGGTGCAAGGGTAAGAGACGAAAAGGGAAGGCTTCTTAATGGCATCACCTCAGAATAATGGTTTTGAATTGATTGAATGCATCAGGATGAGTGAACGGGAAATGGAGTGTGTTCATCCACTTGCTGGGTCTTTTGCGATTGTTGAAATAGAGGGGAATTATCTTCTAGGATACAACAGCTTGAGACAGCAATGGGAGTTGCCGGCTGGCAAAAGAGAAGAAAATGAAACACCATTGGAGTGTGCAAAAAGGGAATTGGTTGAAGAAACGGGACAGATTGTAGAAAGTATGCAATTAATCGGGGTAGCCAGGGTAAAAAATCACGTGACAAAGGCTGATAAGTTCAATCCTCTATACTTCTCTACGATCTATTCACTTATGCCTTTTATTCAAAACGAGGAGACTTCTGAAATAAAACTATGGGATTTAAAAGAAGATATCCAAATTGACCAGGTAGATTTGGGAATAATACGATTTATAGTTTCGTTCAGATTGGAGTTAGAGGATGAAAACCAAATTTAATCTTGACCAGGTCCTGTTCACAGGTTTTTTTGCTGCTACCATTCTGACGTTCGCCCGCGGATACGTATGGGAGAACAGAATATACTTTGGTATTATTGCCTTCATAGTCTATCTTTTAATAGCTTTTATTTCACAAAAACTCTTTAGAGATTGATTGAAAAAAGGACCTAGTCAAAAGTCCTTTTTTTATATTATCGTTGAAGTCTCGCTTTAATTACTATACTTTCGTGCATTTAAAAATAACGGTCGTCGGAACGGCCTTAACTTTCTCCCAGTTATACCACCTGTTAGAATCTCTGGACAATAGTTCTTCGGAAACCCTGATTTCCTCGATTATTTTTTCGATCTTAAAGCCAGCTTCGACTAGTGAATTGAGATAGGTGCTGATTTTATGCAGCTGCATGATGGCGGGATGGTTCCATGCTTCATGGTCATAGGGTCCTTCCTCATGATAAGACTTTGTGAGTAAAAGTCCATGTTCAGTATTTCGCACCCGGCTAAACAGAGGATGTTCCCAACTGAAAATAAACGCTCCGCCCGGCTTTAAATATTGATTGATGTTAATCAGCGTCTGTTCCAGATTGGTTGTCCAGCCTAAAGCAAAAATGGAGTATACAATATCAAAGTGGCTTTCGGGAATTCCAGGGTTCACTTCCATAGGAGATTGAAACAATTTGACATTCGTTCCTTTTAATAATTCTGTGGCTGCCTGAATTTGTGTGCTGGAAAGATCGAGGCCCCACAGCTCATCGGCCTTTTTTTCTTGCATGTATTTTCAGGGAGTGCCCGCTTCCGCATCCGATATCCAATACTTTTTTATGGTTTAAATCCCCGAATAGGTTCAGTTCCTTTTCGTCAGGAGCAAAGGGACCATATTCCGGCAAAGCCGTTCTCCCAAAAAAGTTTTGGGCCACATCATCCCAGCTTGTTTTATTGATTGTCAAAGTGTCAGTATTCAAAATCAAAACCTCCATGCCATGATATGACCTTATTCTCCAAAAGTCTGCCAAATCCTTCTCGGCGATCCTAAACAATAGAAAGAAACGAAAAAAGAGTTCTTCATATCTGGATGAAGGACTCTCAGTTTTTTACCGTCTCTTGCGGTGTTTAAGAGATTTTACTTCTGATTCCAGCGCAGTCAAACGCTGGTTCCTCTCTGCTAACTCGGTTTTCACCTGTTTCAATTCCTCTTTTAAAGCATTCATGCTGGAGGTAAGCTCATCAACCGCCTGCCTGGAAATCTCTGATTTGTTACTTTGCTGCTTCAATGCATTTGAGAGAAGTGATAGAGTAGCAGGGTTGATGATACTTTGTGCTGTTGTCAACAATGATTGAATACTATCTTGGTTGAAAGTGGTTGTTTCAGCTGGTTTTGAATTTATCGGTTTCTCATCGTTTGTTTCTTGTGGCAGCTTTTTAAAAATGGCCTGGGTTAAATTAAGTACCTCATTCAAGGAGGGATCTTTTTTCAAACGGTCAATGTCAATGTCCAGATTTAGGTCATTCTCTTTCATCTTCACCGATCCTTTCGATATTTTGGGTCTCCCCGGCCAATACCGGTATAGCCAGGGAGCCAGTCACAAGGTCCAGGTTCTACATCATTTGAAGAGATTAAGCAACACCATTATCAACAGCAATAACTTCGCCGATGCATCTGTAGAGGACGTCAGCAAGTGCATCCTGATTCAACAAGATAGCAACGACCAAAGCCAGAGCCAACAATAGTACCACGATAGCAGTGATTAACATCTCCCCACCCCCTTCCTTTAAAGAAGATAGGTAAGATCCGAACCTTACAACAACATCATATGTAAAATTATCGGACGAGCATCAGCTTGTATCATAGGAATCAAAATAAGGGCTGCCTTTTTTATGCAAAGGACTTTATTTGAAAAATACTAATCTTTCTATTATGGTTGTAATAACTAAAAAAGGAGGGATCGTTTCATTGTCTGACCCAATTGCCTTAACAAAAATAACGGTAATTCAAAAAGATACTCCCAACAAAATTAGAGAAGCCTACATTGATGGTTTCCAGGAACCTTTGTTGTTCGGTGTACACGGCGGTGTAAAACAATTCTACGGTGTCAATCCTAAAGTGGAATACCCTTCAACCCTGGATCACATCGTTGCTGCTGCAGGGGGCTGACTGGTCGGCACCCTATCAGGCGCGCTGGAGGCGCGTAAAATACCGACTTCACCCGATAAAGTAAAGGCACAGGTACAAGGTACAATTGAAGCACCTGAAGGAGTATTGAAAATAACGAAAATCAGTTGTCACTATATACTTAAGATTCCAACTGGCAAAAGGGAAGCAGCCGAAAGGGCGTTGAATGTTTTCGAAAGAGGATGTCCGGTTGCACAAACATTAAAAGGCTGTATACAATTCGAACATACATGGGAAATAGAAGAAGATTAAAAAATGGGCCGTTATCTTAACAAGGTAACGGCCCATTTTATTTTATAATGGAAAAAAGAGGAGAAAAAGTGTCACATTATTGAATTTTCTTCGACCTATCGTATAGATAAAGGAAATGAGGTGGGCAACAATTAGCGATAACTTAAAAGAACAAAAAGTAATGGAATGGTATGAATTGTATTATAAAGATCTTTACCGTTTTATCTATTATATGCTGGGTGATCGCCAATCCTGTGAGGACCTCGTTCATGATACATTTCTGCGTGCTTATACGTCCTTCGAGAAATTTGAAAAGAGGGCGAGTGTGAAGACCTGGCTTTTTAGTATTGCAAAGCACCTCGTATTCGATGAAATACGCAGGCGGAAAAGAAGAAGGAGTATCACGTTATTTTCTGAGGGGAAAGACATTGCATCACCTTTAAATATCGAAAAATATATAGAAAACCGAGATACGGTAGAAAGGAGCCTTAAAGCAATTCAACAGCTTAAACCTGACCACCGGCTTGTGATCACGCTGAAAAAAATCGAGGATTGTTCCACTAAAGAAATTGTCGAAATCCTAGGCTGGTCTGAATCAAAAATAAGGAAAACACTATCCAGGGGACTTGCGGAACTAAGGAAAAAGGACATAGCGGAAGGAGGCGGACACAATGAACAAATTTTCTGATGAACAATGGGAATTGCTGAAAAAGCTGACACCAGGTGAATGCGAAAGGGATAGAATGAGGTTGAAAATAAGGTCATCCATTCGAACTATTAAAGCACAAAAAAAGAAGGAAAGAACATTCGATTTGAAAAACGTTGTATTTACGTCGCTATTTCTGCTTTTATCTGCTGGCTTGTTGTTTCAAGTTCAAAATTATGATCAACATGAAGACAGATCAGGTCAATCACATGCTGTAAATGAGTTCAGTCTGAAATGGGATTTAGAAACTATATATAGTGAAAGAAGTCCAGATGGTTATGAATTTTACAAAAAAGGAGAATCTGAAAAGGTTGGTTTTGCCGAATTCGTGAATGACCGTAAAAAGAAGGAAATCATCAGTTCCAAAGCGATGAATGTTGAAAAAGAACTGCAGAATTTTCCCTATCCTACAACATTATATATCGAACATGTAAAAATGATGGATGTCAGCCTCCGTTACCACTTTTTTTGTGGAAGCGGGCAAGAATATTTTATATTTCAGCTTTGATTATCCAAAGCTTGAATATGCTGAAATATTTCAGATTATTGGGTCACTTGATCTTAAAAATCCAGCCCCTTATCAACACGAACAGCTGCTATATGTTGTGCATGGCTATGGGAAGCTCCCTTATCCAGTAGGGTTACGGCCGGCAGAAATCGATGGGGGCACAGAAAAATATACTTGGGACCGAGGTACCGATCAAAACATGAAAGATTATCTTGATAAGATCCAGGCAACAGGTGTTTGGAAGCATACTGGAGGTGAGGGACCATCCTATATTTTTGAATCTGCTGATGGGATGGAAATAGTTGAGATAACAAAAGATGAGAAAGAACTTACCTACCAATATTCATATCCTGACAGAGAGGAATAAAAATGAAAGCGGGTTAAAAGAGGATTTTCCTTTATTATCAACGAATAATTAAAATAAAAAATTCAGTTTCAAAAAGGGGAATCCTTGTGATCGATTTGGTACGTGTGAAACAGGAGGATGAAGCAGTCCTTCAGAATCTGATTCAATTCTATATCTACGAGTTTACGTTGTTTCAGGAAATCAGGCTTGAGGAGAACGGAAGTTACGCACCGTTTGATTTGAAACCATATTGGACTGATATGAATCTTCATGCTTTCTTCATCATACATGAAGGTGAATATGCTGGGTTTGCCATGGTTGAAAGCGGGGAACCCAATGTCATCCTCGAATTTTTTATCCTTAGGAAATTTTACAGAAGAGGGTTCGGCAGAATTGTCGCTACCAGGCTGTTTGATCAATTTCCTGGCGGATGGAGTGTCATCCAGGTCGAGAAAAACGAACCAGCGAGAAGTTTTTGGCGGAAGGTAATAGGAGATTATACAGGTGGAAATTATATTGAAACCTTTGATGATAACAATTGTTCAACCCAGGAATTTGATACAGTTTTGGCTGTGAAAAAATGATTGCAATCGATCATAGTTGTTGTTTATAACGGTAAAAATATCTAATCGATGAGAAAGAGAGTAGTTATCCTTTTTTGAGTTAGCGAGCCGGGGACGGTGAAAGCCTGGTGCAAATAGGGTAATGAAGCGCACTTTTGAGATGCCTTCCTGAAAACCATTAGGGATGGCCGGAATGAACTCCGTTATCAATGAAAGCAGGTTCCTTTCAGGAACAATTAGAGTGGTACCGCGGGATAAAACTCTCGTCTCTTTTTAGAGGCGGGGGTTTTTTATTTTTTAAAGGGAGGTCTACAATGAAATACCGTAAAAAATATTCTGGATTACTCGCTCAAGAACTAAAAGGAATACTATCTGATGAGAATATTGAACGTTTAATCGAAAAACCAAAATTTCTGAAACACGGAGATTTGGCCTTTCCTTGCTTCCAGATGGCAAAAGCCCTGAGAAAGTCACCTGTGGAAATTGCCAAAGACATTAGCCAAAAATTACAGTCCAAAAATGAATCTGACTTTGATCGTTTTGAAGCAATTGGCGGGTATGTGAATGCTTTTTTGGATAAATCAAAAGCAGCAGCTTATATCCTCAATGAAATTACAGAAAAGAAAAACCATTACGGGGACTATAATCGAGGACGTCAACATACGGTGACAATTGATCTTTCCTCCCCTAATATTGCCAAACCTTTTTCTATGGGGCATCTACGTTCTACCGTTATAGGAAATTCTCTTTCACTAATTTATGAAAAGTGTGGATTCAAGACGTTTAAAATAAACCATCTTGGAGACTGGGGGACTCAGTTTGGCAAACTAATTACGGCCTATAAGCTTTGGGGCAGTGAACAGAAAGTGAAAGAGAGTCCGATAAAGGAGCTTCTGGCCCTTTATATAAAGTTTCATGAAGCCGCAGAAACCAATCCTGAACTCGAGCAGGAAGGCCGAAATTGGTTCAGGCGTCTTGAAAACGGAGATGTAGAGGCACTCGGATTGTGGAAATGGTTCAAGGAAGAATCATTGAAAGAGTTCAAGAAGGTTTATGAGCTGCTGGGGATTGAATTTGATTCATATGCTGGAGAAGCATTCTATAATGATAAAATGGAGCCTATTGTTGAAATGCTAAGGAACAAAGAGCTTCTTGACGAATCAGATGGGGCTCTGGTCGTTCAATTGGAAGATATCGGCCTGCCACCCTGCCTGATTAAAAAATCAGACGGTGCCACATTGTATGCGACCCGGGATTTGGCCGCGGCCAAGTATCGATATGATCAGCATTCTTTTATTACATCTTTATACGTTGTGGGAAATGAGCAAAGTCTTCATTTTAAACAGTTAAAAGCGGTTCTTGCAAAAATGGATTTTGAATGGGCGGATGGAATCATCCATGTTCCTTTTGGAATGATGCTGAAAGATGGCAAGAAAATGTCAACGCGCAAAGGGAAAGTTGTTTTACTGGAGGATGTCCTTAAAGACTCGATTGAGCTGGCTAAAAAGAATATCGAGGAAAAAAATCCTTTACTCCCGAATCAGCAAGAAACAGCTGCTATGGTGGGTACAGGAGCAATCATTTTTCATGACCTGAAGAATTTTAGAATGAATGATATTGATTTTTCCCTGGAGGAAATGTTGAGGGTCGAAGGAGAATCAGGTCCATATGTACAATATACAAATGCCCGGGCTAAAACCATTTTAAGACAGGCAGCAAGTCCAGTAACTGGTGTGGAAATCAAGCTTGAAGGTGCGGCTGAATGGCCAGTTGTCACAGAGCTTATGGATTTCCCTGAAACTGTCATAAGAGCCTGCCACAATAATGATCCATCTCAAATCGCAAAATATGTATTGAATCTCGCCCAGGCTTTCAATAGATATTATGGAGAGGTAAGGATCCTGAAAGAAAATGAGGAGAAAGATGCACGGCTGGCTTTGGTGAATGCAGTCAGCATCGTTCTCGAAGAAGGCCTGAGACTTTTGGGAATCAAGGCTCCAGAGGAAATGTAAGAAGAGCTCCTGGTTCTGCCAGGAGCCCCGCTTCATTTTAATGCAATGATTGTTGTTATATATATTGATGATCAATGATGCTCATTGTATTTGGTGAATATTTCACCGGCAGTATCACTGTACTTGATTTCTACATCTGTCTCATTAAAGAACCAGGTGTCATTTGACTCTACATAAAAGGTAATACCGTCAATTATCTGCTGTTCGGCGGCAATGGCAGGAGTTTCTAGCGAAAATGCCAGGCTATAGCCCTTATTCTTGTCGCCAAACCCGGCATATTGAGGATAAAGGCGGATGTGAAACGGTTTTGGTGTGTCGAATTCTCTTTCAAACCATTTAAATGCTTCTTGATCAATCTTGATTGTCATCTTTGCACCATCCTTTCGTTAACTTTATTGTAAAACTTGGTTGGTGGTGTTTTCCGTGCTTTATGTCACAGAAAAAAGGAAGTCATAAAAGTGTCAATATTGATCAAATAAGAATGTTGTGTTGCTATTCGACTCTCTTTAATGTTGTGGCTTGGGATTAGAACAGCATTCCAAATAAAAATAGCTCCTTTATCAGGAGCTATCGGCATTAGATTGGCGATTTCGTTTTGCGCATTGTCTCGGGGATATAGACACAGAATGGCTCGCTGCCCATGTAGTCTCCTGTGACCGCATAGGTTCTTGAACGGGAACCCCCGCAGACATAGCGGAATTCGCAAACACCGCATTTTCCTTTGTATTGATCAGGATTACGCAGGTCCTTAAAGATTTGGGAATCGCGGTAAATGTCCGCTAAAGGCTTATCCCGAACGTTTCCGCCAACTAAAGGAAGCAATCCGGATGGCATCACATCTCCCGTATGCGAAATGAAAACAAAGCCGTTGCCATCATTGACCCCTTTTGGAGCACGTTTCAGGCCATCGATGACAGAAGCCATATCTTTCGTTAATGTGTCTTCATACCGGATTTCATCCTTGTTAACGCTATGTTCCCTGGTTTTTTGTTGGAAAACAACCCGGCGGTAATGCTGGGCTGCCGTCGTTTTAATATCATATGGAGCAGTCTTGCTTAATTCATACAGCCAACGGAAAACTTTTTCATGTTCTGCAGGTGTCAAACAGGCATCCAGCTGGCCTCGGCCTGTAGGAACCAAAAGGAATATGTACCACATCACAACTTTAAGTTCTTTCATCAGTTCAGCCATTTGTTCAAGGTACTCATAATTATACCGTGAAATGACCGTGTTAAGCTGCAAAGGCATTTTTAATTCATTTAGGTATTTAACTTTTTCGATTGTCAGATTGAATGAACCGGGAGTTCCACGAAAATGATCATGGATTTCAGGAGTGGGACCATCCAAGCTGAAAGCCCATCTTGAAAGTCCAGCTTCCTTGGCTCTTTCCATTTTTTCTTTTGTAACATTATCTGTAGCGCTTGGTGTCATTGACACGCGCATGCCTTTCTTCACCGCATATTCAGCAAGTTCAAAAAGATCCTCTCGCATCATACAGTCTCCGCCTGTAAACACAAGCATTGGGTTACCCATCTCATAAATGTGATCGATCAGCTTCAGTCCTTCCTCCGGGCTTAATTCCATTGGGTCAGGCCTGTTTTGTGCATCAGCCCGGCAATGGATACATTTTAACTGACAAGCCCTTGTCACTTCCCAAATAACAATATAAGGATTCATGTTGAAATCAATTGCACCCGGATGGCTGCCAGTGGAATGAGCATGTCCAATTCCATGCACTTTCATCACCAACTTTTCATTATTTATTCATTCATTATAGTTTAGCCGGGAGAGTTTGCATGTAAGGAATGTTACACAATAATGACAAATGGTTTTTGAATATGAAGTACATTAAACAATCAGACACGCGAAATACTGGAAATATGAAACTTACTACCCAGCGGAACCGTCTAAATAATAAGATGTGATATTTTTGATTTTTTGAAAGGAGGAGTTTGGTGAAAACAATATTTTGGGGAATCTCGGCTTTATTATTGTTCGCCATTATCATCGGCTGGAATACATATAAAAGCTATAAACCAACTCCTCCTGAATTAGAAATGACTGTAGACAGTCAAAAGGTGGAGGTAAAAGCTACGACCTACTCCTTGAGAAAATGGGGGAGGGCAACAGCGGCAGATTCCAATACCGATCCTGCTGTATTTGTAAGAGAATTTCCTCCCATTATGGTCAATCGCAATGACAGCATCAACATGCAATTTGAGCATTCACCAATTTCTGTTACTTGCTATTTATGGGATATGAATACAGGAGGACTCGCATATAAAAGCCTGGATGGATTACCATTAAATCTTGCCCAAGCAAAAGTCTCTTCGGGAGATTATGCAATGGAAATCCGGGCCAAATGGGAAGTTGGCTACGCACTTTACAACATCAGGATACAAGTGAATGAAGATTAATCCTAAAATCATAACGGCCGCAATGGCTTTTTTTTTTGGATATAATGGTTTCAATTGGGAAATCGGAAAAAGATAAAAGCAGGGAATATTTCAAGGGAATGTAGCAATAATAAAACAGTACCATATTTATTTCAGAAAGCAGGGGATACGATGACAGTTGGTGCTCAGGTAAAACAAACATTGGCGGGTTTGAAAAGTGCCCAGGCTAGTTTGGAAACTTTTGCGCTCGGGACAGAAAATCAGCAGGCAAAGCAGCTTTACCAAACTGCTGCACAGCAGACACAAGCGGTTATTGACAGTCTTCAGCCTCGTCTGCAAGAAATTGAACAAGAGGAACCACAATATAATCAGTAGGCTGGACAGGGAGGGCAGGGCAACCCGCCCTCTTCTACATTATAGAGGTGATGATAAATGACAGTAGGTTCAAATGTGAATCAAGTTTTATCAACGATAAAAGGGATAGAAGCGCAACTGTCTGCAATGGCATTAAACTCAACGATTCCAGAAGCAAGCAGGGTTTTCCATGAAACCATGCTGGTCATCACGGAAATCAAAACAGATTTAGAAGAACGAAAAATCAAGGTGGAAATTGAAGAGCCCCAATATAAAAGCTAGAAGGTGAAGCAATGAATGATTACACACATATTTTCGTCTCATCTATATTGTTTGCAATCACATTGTACGCAATCACAAAGATAGGCGGAAAAAAACAGCTTTCAGAGTTGTCTTTTTTTGAATATATATCAGGCATAACAATCGGGAGTATTGCGGGCGAAGTTATCATGGGACTGGATGGTAATTTTTTTCATGGTGTTTTAGCGATTATGGTATTTGGTGCATTTACATATTTCCATGACCTTATTGGAATTAAGAGCAAAAAGTTCCGTGATATATTCGAGGGAAAAGCAACAGTTTTAATTAAAGACGGGAAAGTCCTTGAAGAAAATCTTAAGAAAGAAAAATATACGATCGATGAATTGAATTCTTTATTGCGTCAGAAGAATGTATTTAAAACAGCAGATGTTGAATTCGCAGTTCTTGAACCAAAAGGAGACTTAAGTGTCCTTTTAAAAAAAGAATTACAGCCTTTAACCGCTAAAGATTTGAATCTGACAGTAGCTCCAGAGAAAGAACCCTATACTGTAATCATGGACGGGAATATTCTGAACGATTCGTTAACTTCGGCGGGCAAGAACAGAGGGTGGCTGGATATAGAATTAGCAAACTTAGGTGTAACGATTGATAATGTCTTTTTGGGACAGGTGGATTCATTCGGAAAGCTTACCATTGATACTTATGATGATCAGTTTGAGATTCCTTCTCCACAGCCAAGGAAGCTATTGCTCGCTATGATGAATAAATGCCAGGCAGATTTAGAATTATTTGCTCTCGGAACAGAGTCTTCTATAGTAAAACAAATGTATAGTAAAAACGCTGAAAAGTTGCAGCAGGCTATACACAAATTGAAACCCTACCTTAATGAGTAAACTGACTTCACTGTAAAACTTTTACCGGTATATTGAATGACCAGAACCTAATACTAAAGGGTGGAGGGGATATTTCCCCTCTAATTCATAAAGGGGTGCTGCCGATGAATAGATCCGCTTGGATGTCTGCGTTAATGAATTCGAATATACCTCAAAATCTGATGAAGATGTTCGGGTATAAACGCAAGAAATCTCGCTCCATGACGTATTCAGTAATGGGTGTTGTAGCAAGTGCTGCTGCTGCATTTGCTTTCCGTAATCGAATGGGAAATGGAATGAGGCAGCTTTTTCAGAATACAAACACGGGGAATTCACTAAATCGGGCCATTTCTCCGGGTTTAACGGAATTCGCAAAAGAAATTACTTCAGGCATGACTGATTCCAAAACAACAAATACTAATTCCGGTTATCATGCTTCAAGTTCCACTAACCCGGAAAGCAGCCAGTTAATCAGTCAAATTGCCTCAGCCGCTAAGCAGGAAGGAAACAGCCAGCAGGTTGACCAGGCTGCTGAACAGTTGATTAAACGAAATCTCTAACATGAAATGAAATAAAGTAAAGCCCACTGTGTGATTCTACAGTGGGCTTTACTCATTGCTAAACGATGAATTGTAATGAGAAAATTTCACCTTATTGACATGTTATTAGTTCTTTGTTCCCTTGTAATACAATCTTATAGGAACTGTTACATAGAGTAATTAAATTACAAAACAGTTAAGCTTATATTGCATTTTTGTTACAAATAATACAATACCAGTGGAAAAAACAGGCTGTTATCCCTGATATTTAAAGGATTAGTAGTATTTCTGGAAATAAAACCGAATATTTCACAGAGGAAAACATTTCCTTTGAAACCAAAATTTATAGATTCAAAACTAGTTTGGGAAACTCTACTATTAATTTGTAATCGAAATCAAAGGGAGTTGCTCAACATGAAAAAACAAATTCTGACGGTGGCTGCAACAGCCGGATTTTTATTTACATCGTTCAATGGTTCTGCAAGTGCTCATGAAAAATTACACACAGTTCAATCTGGTGATTCTTTATGGAAGCTTTCTAACACATATAATGTTGCAATTAAAGATATACAAAAATGGAATAACCTATCAAGTTCTATAATCTATGTAAATCAAAAACTTTCAGTCCTGGCTCCTCATAGTCACTCAACCACTGCTGCAACAAGCACGACTGTCGATGGTTATATCGTGAAGTCCGGCGATACTTTATGGGGAATTTCAAAATTATACGGAATGTCTATCAGTGGACTAAAATCACTGAATGGACTAACTTCTGATGTCATTTTTCCTGGCCAAAAATTGAAGGTTTCAGGATCTGCGGCTGCACCAGCTTCTGTTGCACCTGCAAGTACATCAAGCACATACACAGTCCGTAGCGGTGATAATTTATCATCTATTGCAACTCGCCATAATGTATCGCTCTCGCAGTTGATGTCTATTAATAATCTTAAATCTGACCTTATTTTCCCTGGGCAGGTATTAAAATTATCAGGGGCGGCTGCAACTATTGTTGCTACAAAGGTCTCCACAGCATCTGCACCTGTAGTTGCATCATATAACTCAACTTCACAGGTGAATTCATTGATTGCTGAAGCAAAAAAATACATTGGAGTTCCATATGTTTGGGCTGGCAGCACTCCATCTGGATTTGACTGTTCTGGTTATCTGAACTATGTCTATAATATGGCGGGAATCTCCATTCCAAGAACAGTGGCCTCCATTTGGGATGCGACCAAGTCTGTTTCTTCACCACGTGTAGGGGACCTAGTATTCTTTGAAACATATAAAGCCGGTCCATCCCATGCTGGTATTTATCTCGGCAATGGCCAATTTATTCATGCAGGATCTTCCAGAGGAGTCGAAATCAGTGATATGAATAACTCTTACTGGAAACCTCGTTATCTTGGTGCAAAAACTGCTTTTTAACACATACCCGTTTTTTTGTGATTGAAACCTCCTTTTTGGGAGGTTTTTTAATTTTTTTATTCTTATTGGTCAAACCGCATTTAGTCATATAAATACTGCTTTTAATTTGTAATGCACTTATTACATAGCGTATAATCCAATTAAATTCTTCTTTGTAAATGCAAAAGTGGATTTCTGTGAGTTTAATGATTTGGAGGCAAATAAAGTGAGGATTCCTATATTAAAATTAAAAGATTACCTGCTGGTTTCTGTACAAGTGGAATTGGATGACCAGACCGTACTGACGTTCCAGGAGGACTTGTTGAATAAAATAAAAGACACAGGAGCCAAAGGTGTTGTGATCGACCTGACTTCTGTAGATATGATTGATTCATTTATTGCAAAGGTTTTGGGTGATGTCATTGTCATGACAAGCTTGATGGGTACAAAAGCGGTCCTGACAGGCATACAGCCAGCGGTCGCCATTACTTTGATCGAGTTGGGCATCACATTGGAAAATGTCCACACTGCTCTGGATCTTGAACAAGGAATTTCGATATTAAGCCATTTGTTAGAGGTTTAGCCATATGACAGAATCGTTTGTAATAAACATAAATAATGAATTTGATATAGTACTTGCCCGACAAAAAGGGAGAGAAGTTTCAAAAGAGCTTCAATTTGGAGGGGTTGATCAGGCAAGGATCACGACTGCGATTTCCGAGCTTGCCAGGAACATATACCTTTATGCAGGCAGCGGCCAGATTACGATACAGGTCTTGAATGAAAATGGCCGAAAAGGAATCCAGATAACTGCGGCGGATAATGGACCAGGAATAAACGACATCAGGATGGTTCTGCAGGATGGTTTTTCGACGTCTGGGGGACTTGGTGCAGGCCTTCCGGGAGTAAAAAGGTTAATGGATAGTTTTGATATTGATTCAATGCCAGGATCTGGTACGAAAATCACCATTACTAAATGGGCAAGGTAAAAGGAGATTGCGATGAAGTTAGAAAAAATTCATCACGTCGCCATTATTTGTGCTGACTATGAAAAATCCAAGGAGTTTTATACAAAGATCCTGGGCTTTAAGGTCATCTCGGAAGTATATAGGGAAGAACGTGAGTCATATAAATTGGATTTAGGTGTAGGTGACTATTTCCAGATTGAATTATTCTCTTTCCCGGAAGTGCCTGCGAGGGCGAGTTATCCAGAATCAGCAGGACTCAGGCATCTAGCTTTTGCTGTGAAGGACCTTTCTGCACATGTTGATTATCTTGCAAGTCAAGGGTTAAAAGTGGAGAAAATCAGGATTGACCCTCTGACTGAAAAACGATTTACATTCTTTGCCGATCCCGATGGATTGCCTATTGAACTGTATGAAGAGTAAAATACTGTCTCGAATTTTATTCCCCTTCTTCCACAAGGTATTTTTAAAATGCCATCTCCTTTTGTACATCCCCAGTTTATGAAAAACTAAAAAAGTACTTTAAATCAGCAATTTGAAAAAAGCCATTAAAGAAGGAGGTTCAGTCCTTGTAAACTGAACCTCCTTTTCGATTGTATAAATCTAATTAAGACCCATCAATGCTTGTTTGAATTCGAGTAAGCTACTGATTTGTGTGAATATTTAGGAGTAAAACAACCACTGTTCTTTAACTTGCTTTCTTGCCATCTCCATGATTTCTTCTTCGGATGTATCACGATCGGCAATAACATTCGTTAAATAATTTTTCCCCTGAAAGTCTACAGTTACTGTTATTTCTCTCATAAAACATTTTCCTTTCTAAATGTAGTGCAAATTGATAGATTACCTCTGTGTTATTTTTAATTACCATATAAACAGGGGAAGTAAACATAGTTCATATATAAATCCCCTTGAAGAACTTGATATCATATAAAATTTTAAAAAGGCCATGAAAGTGATGGCAGTTATGAAATGGATAATTCCCTTTGAAGATCTGGCAACAATCACAAGAGTCGTGTTTGGTCCCTTTTTGTAAGGGAATAGAATATTAACAATAACAAGGAGGGAAATGCCGTGGAAAACTCGCAAAAAAACCAGCAGAGCCTTGTCGAATATGAACGTGAAAAATTAGGTGAAGAAAAAAAGATTGATGAGTTCAAAGATCAAGGCAGGGTTCCCGACCAGCAAAACAGAATGAAGGACAAGGAAAATTTAAGAAAATAAATTGAAAAAACCAAGCCGGCAATGATTCCGGCTTGGTTTTTTTACATACTGAGACATTCAACTGAAATTTAGATGGTATTTTCATTTGGTAGGAAGTCTTTCTGCAGATCATGGGGAGTATCTTCCTTTACGTGGTAATTTTGTTGTGCATCAACAAAAATAGGGATATGTCCATAAATTCCTGCTGTCTCCACTTGGCTTCCTTGTTTTGGAATAATTTTAAGAAATAGTTGTTTCAGAGAAGGAAAATTTTTACTAATATTGAATATATATTATGGAGATATAGAAATAGAAAAGGGGAATAATGATTTGAGCGCACATAACGCTGATCGTGCAGGGAGTCTATTGATTACAGCAGCCGTAATCCTGCTCTTCGCATCTGTACCAATTGGAATCTTTATCGTTTCTTTTGTACATCAATCAATGTATTTGGAAAGGTCATATTGGTTTTTTGACAGCCCGATGTCTTCCTATGTAACAATAGTAGCCGTATTATTGATCATTCCGATCTTTCTGATCATTATCGCTATCTATCTTTTCAGGACAGATGAATCGAGGAAGAGAAATGTTAATGTTTTCATTGCATCTTTAGTAACATTGCTCGTAATGATTTCAGGCATCTACATGAGTCTTGACAATTATTATTATATCGATAAGAATGGATTGCATTATGACGAGCTTTGGAAGCTGGAGAAAAGCTTTTATTCATGGGATGACATAACCGCCATGAAGCAAATAAACAAAAATGATGGCGGGACGCTGACACCTGAAAAATTGGTTTTTACATACGGGATCGAAACCATTGAGTTACCATTGACTCCGAAACTAAGGAATGAAATCGACCCTGTCATTGACTTTGTTGAAAATGTCGAAGGAGTCGAGCTGGTCATGGAGAATATAACCACAGAAAATTAAAAAGGACCTTCCATTCTTTGTAGTGGAAGGTCTTTTACATTATCTCCTGGTGCTTCTAAAAAAATATTGGAAGCCATATGCCAGGATGGCAAAGGAATAAATAGTGCTGAAGAAATATAAAGGTTTGAACCTCTCCAATTGGTAAATATTCAGTTTCTTAAAGAGACTGCTAACCGGGTATGCTAATAAATAATCCATCACTAAATTAATGCCTAAGTATTGCCAGATGCTGCCGTAGGCGAGTCGGAACACCCAAAGATTAGCCACAAAGAAGGGTCCGAGAGTGAAGCTTAAATCATTGAAGATTTTTGACCGTAACCCTCCAGATACTCTCCATAATCTATAGGGATTCGATAAAATCAACAAAATAAATACCAGGCCTGTGACGAATACAGTTACAGGCAAAAATCGTTTAACTTCCCTTCTGGGATAAAGCAACAAAGTAGACCAGGATACTAAAAGCATAATTAACCTGAATATATTATGTACCATATCTGCTCCTTTAAAATTCGGTGTCATTAGGTATAGTTTCTCCAGAATTACAAAATATAATAATGTGCAATTGAAATTTTCTATTTTGTTCTGGAAATATTTATGTTAACTTAAACAACACATGACCTTTGTCCTGTTAAGGAGAATTTTGCCATGATAAACGAAGAAGAAAAATTAATCTTTTTAAAAGAACTTGGACGTTTGATCGATGACTATAAAAGATGCTGTGATGATGAATATCAAGAGCAGATTTATGAAGATATCATGCAATTAATTAATGTGATTAATTAGATGTTTATAACTGCTTCCTTTAAGATGAGGTTTACTGGCTATACAAAGCTTTGGTATAAATGTATGATAGAAAGGTAGAAAAACAGAGATTACTGCGCTTTTTGGGAGGTTTAATACAGCTTGGAAACAAATAGGCTGAAAGAGCTCGAGGAAAAAATTCGAGAGTATGAAACAATTATTTCTGAAATGTCCGCGCCAATTATACCTTCTATCGTACCTCAAACGATCCTTGTACCATTAACTGGATTAATTCGAGCGGAGCGGTTCGATAAAATACGTGTAAAGTTGCTTGACTTTTGTCACAATAAAGATATTGAAACAGCAATTATTGATTTGACTGATATCAGTGGTGATAGGGTAGCCGGTCTTTGTCTTGAAGAGATTGGGCGAGAACTGCATGAAATGGCTTCATCTATGTCTTTGATGGGTGTAAGGACTGTATTTGTGGGTCTTAACCCGGGGCTTGTCAAGAAAATGGTACTCGATGGGATTCGATTGGAAGCGCAAACCTTCGCAACTTTTCAATCAGCATTATCTCATTTAATGAAGGAAAAAGGGTTGGAATTCAGAAAAATATCAGACTCAAAAAACCCCGTTATGTAACGGGGTTTTTTGAGTTTTTTATTTTTCAGGTTCTGAAGGAGTCGAGATATCCTCCAAGGCATTTCCTGCATCATCTTCTAGATTAGCGGTAACTGCAAGGTCTCCTAATGATACAATTCCGATCATTTTTCCATCTTCTACGATTGGCAGTCTGCGTATTTGAACATCTGCCATCAAATCTGCTGCTTCTTCTGCCGACATATGGATAGTGCCTCGGACAGGATCGGTTGTCATTACCTCTGATATCGGGGAATCCAATGAAGTATTTACTGCAACAGCCTTTAAAACTATATCTCTGTCAGTAGCCAGGCCTGCTAATTGCTCGCCCTCACAAATTGGCATGACTCCAACATCCAGTTCTTTCATTTTCGCGGCAACCTGATGAATCGGTGTATCAGGACTGCAATACTCTACATCTCTCGTCATAACTTTTTCTATATTCATAATAATAATCTTCCTCCTTGATAAATGTATAAAGGCTCTTTTTAACCTTGTTGCCCTCTTAAACGGATAAGATCCGGTGACCGATAAGAGAAGCCCAAAGTCTGTTAAATAAAATGGAAACAATCAATTTAAGAAGAATCAGCCTTTGTTAAGGAATTACCCGAAGGCAGTTGAAAAGAAACTGTTAGTTTTTTGCAGGTTGGGTTGTTAAAATAAATATAATAGTAAACTTTACATAGAAATGAGGGGTAAGGAATGATTGATTTAAGAAGTGATACAGTTACAAAACCGACTGATGAAATGCGCAGAGCAATGTATGCCGCAGAAGTGGGTGATGATGTATATCAGGAAGATCCCACAGTAAATGAATTAGAAGAAATTGCAGCTGAAATACTTGGAAAAGAAAAAGCGTTATTTGTTACAAGTGGTACCCAGGGAAATCAAATAGCTGTGCTCTCTCATTGCCGGCCAGGTCAGGAATTGCTGCTTGAAGAAGAATCCCATATTTTTTATTATGAATCAGGTGCAGTAGCTGCACTTGCCGGAGTCCAGACGCGTACCATCGCGGGCAAAAAAGGGGCTATGGATCCAAAAGATGTTCTTAGTGCCATACGTACTGAAGATATCCATTTCCCCGAAACAGGATTAATTTGCCTCGAAAATACTCATAACAGGGCAGGAGGAGCAGTAATTCCAGTCGAAAACATGGAAGCTATTTACAACGTAGCAAAAGCGAATAAAGTTCCTGTTCATCTCGATGGCGCGAGATTATTCAATGCTGCGGCAGCAGCTGGAGTCGATGTAAAGGAATTTGCTAAGTACACGGATACTGTTCAAATATGTCTTTCAAAGGGATTAGGAGCCCCAGTGGGTTCTATCATTGCGGGCAGTTCCGATTTTATAAAATCAGCAAGAAAATGGAGAAAACGTTTAGGTGGGGGAATGAGGCAGGCAGGTATCATCGCTGCACCGGGTTTAATCGCTTTGACGAAAATGAAAGATCGTCTTGGAGAAGATCAGTGGAATGCCAGGATTCTTGCAGAGGGAATCGAATCGATTCCAGGAATGAAACTTGCAAGACAGCCGGAAACAAATATTGTAGTTGCTGATGTTACAGATTTAAATATCACCTCTGAAGCATTTGTTGAGAAACTGCGATCAGAAGGAGTGATTTCAGGAACCTTTGGTCCAACATTCGTGCGTTTTGTTACGCATTACGATGTAAATGAGGATCAGATCCAGAAGGCAATTGAAGCAATTGCAAAGGTTGCCAAAAATTAAAGTCAGGGCTGGATGTTCAGCATCCAGCCCTGATTCTTATCTATACATTGTCCACATGCCGATATCTGTAAAGCCCAGCCGCTTATAAATCCTGCCAGCCTCAGGATTATCATAGAATAGGCATAGAAGCTTTCCTTCGTCCATAACATCTTTGAAAAGCTTTTGCATCACAGCTGTTGCAAGCCCTTTTCTCCTGTATTCTTTATGTGTACAAACACCAACGATCATCGCTGATTTTGAATTTTCAGCAGCAGTTGCTGCTGAAGCGGCCATTTTTCCATCCATTTCAATATAGTAAGTTCTCCCAGTGCCTGCTTCCAGCGACTGTAAAAAAATTTCTCGTGCATTCGGATTAGGAAAAAATTCGTCAATACTGGCCCTTAACTCAATAATACGATCAACATCTACAGGACCTGCTGTGAAAATATCAAGTTCAGTCTCTTCTAAGTAGGAATCCGTAGTGCATTCCGCGAAATAGGTGACCTGCTTTTTACCAAGGTCTAATCCATATATTTCCTCGAATTTTTCAACAAGTTCACTTTTTCCTGATAAAAAGATTTTTCCTGAGTATTTCTTGATAATTTCTGAGAATTCCTTCACAGGGAGCCTATCATTTTTTGCGTAAGGAATGAAAGAGTTATGGAATCGGAGCAGTACCGCTGATAGTTCATCATCCTCGAAGAAGCCCCATAATTCCTGGAAATCAGAATCGTATCCAAATGCTTCAATATCTCCAATGATAAAGAGGTTGAGGGCCGCATCTTCCATTAAAAAGTTCATTGCTATTTCATTATCTTTGTCAGTAAGTTGTCTGATCATACCAAAATCTCCCTTTAAATAGCTTTTTAGTATGATAGTCTAAATGGAGAAAAATAACAAGTTTTTTTTCAGTTGGGTATTCTGTAATATGCTTAATTTGATAGGCGGATAAAGGAAATGTATAATTGGACTATGTTTGCAAAAAAGAACAGGAGGAGATCGAACATGTATATCGTTCATTCAACAGTGGTTATTCCTGAAGATAAAGTTGATGAAGTGATTGGCATCTATCAAAAAAGATCAAGATTGGTAGATGAGTATGAGGGGTTCGTTTCCTTCCAATTGTTACAGAACGAAAATAACCCGACAGAACTGACCGTTCAGATATCATGGGATTCAAAAGAAAATTATATAAAATATATTACAAGTGATGCATACAAGAAAGTACATGAACTAGAGAAAAATTATCCTGACCAGGAACTTGCAGCAATCCGTCCCTCGGTAGGCCGGTATAAGGTGGTAGCAAAATGAATGAGGCTGTCATATCGTCGATCATTGAGGAAGTTACTGAGGGGATATACAATGATTTCCCTTTCCTGCTTGAAAAATACGGGGAGAGGGGACGCCAAAAGTGCAGAGAAGACAATGGACATCACATAAAATATATGCAGACTGCAGCAGATATGGATGATGACAAATATTTTATTGATTATGCACACTGGCTAAATGGAATTTTGACCTCCAGAGGAATGAAGACGGAACATCTGGTTGATAATTTTATGAGATTGAAGAAGGCATTTGAAAAAACAGATGAAGAGCTTAATGTAGTATTTATCAACATGCTTGAAAGTGCGATTAATTCATTAAGGGGTGTGAAATAACACCGGGATGAGGTGAGTGCCAATGGAAAAAGCAATCGAATTAGCCCAGCTTTTGCTCGAGGGCAATCAGGATGATTCATGGGCACTAATTGAACAAGAGTGCAAGGGATCAAAAGAAAGTTTATATATCTTTGAAAAAATAATCACCCCTGCAATGAGACAGATCGGTCATATGTGGGAAACAAACAAAATCACTGTTGCTGATGAGCATTTGGCGACATCAACATGTGATTTTTTGCTTGCCCGTTACAATTGGGAAAAAAGAAGAACACTGCAAATTTCTCCTAATGGGAGAAGAGCGATGTTTCTTTGCGTTGAAAATGAACAGCACTACCTCGGACTGAAAATGGCCAGCCAGCTATTCAATGAGTATGGTTGGGAAACAAAGTTCCATGGTCCCAATCTTCCGCTAGAGTATGTGGTGAAAGCTGCACAAGAATGGAAAGCAAATGTAATATGCCTCTCTTTTTCAATCCTGTATCATGCTGAGCATCTTAGCCCATATATCCAAGCATTGGAAAAGCTTCCAAACCAGCCGGTTGTAATCGTTGGGGGCAGGCTGCTGGATCAATATGAATTTCATCGCTACGGATCAGACCGTACTATTTTCCATAAAAATATGGATGATGTGAAAAATTGGCTTGGCCATCAGCATGGAGTGAAAATGAATGTCGGATCTTAAACATTTGCCATTACCATATTTTTTAATTGATATCGAATACAATATTCTTGCCTATTCTGCTGCAAGTGAAGATGTTTTTTCTGTTGGGAAAAAATTTCTGGAGCTAGTGGATTGGGAAAGCCATAAAAAGATTAAGACCCTTTTTGAACACAAAGAAAGCAAGGCAGAAGGCGAACTGATCATGAAAACAAAATTTTCCCCTTATGCCTTGTTTGACATTAGTGTAAATTGGCATGAAGATAGAGGACATGTCATTTGTATAGAAAAAGATCATCGATTATCTGAATTGGAAAATATTGTTGAAAAACATAGGGTTAGACTGGCAGAAACAGATTTGGAGCTGCTTGAAAAAAAAGAGCAGGTAGAAAAATCACTTCTTGAAATTAAAAGCCTTTCTTGTCCATTTATAAAATTAACGAAGACCTCAGCATTGGTTCCTTTATTTGGAAATTTAGATGAAAAATTGATTGGGCAAAACGAAGATAGAGTACTGAATCAATCACAGGAAGGTGGATATCAAGAGATCCTGTTTGATTTAAATGGGGTAGGAGAGCTGACCATTGAGGGAGTAGAAGCATTCATCTCCTTAGTTAAGGAGCTGCAAGTTATGGGTTTGCAACCGTCTATAATCGGTGTTAAACCCCACCATGCCTTTTTCCTGAACCATTCAACGGCCGTGCCAGATGTTCCGTATCTGAATAGTCTCAGCAAGGCCTTTAAAATATCGCATTAAAGATGAACACTTCGATGGAAATCGAGGTGTTTTTTCTTGCTCTTTTTTTACTGGACGAAAGGATAGGCAAGCGTTTTCCCAATAAGTTAAGCTTCGTTTTTTACCATTTTTTTGATTTTGTTTTTCAACTCTATTTTGACATTTTCACATTATATATATTGAAAAGGATAAGTTCAAGTTGAGGATTACTTAGTGGGAAAAATGGAAGATGAATTGGTAAATAACACCGGAAAGTTATGGTAAAAATGCATTGTTTTATCCTTCTTCCTTCTCGTTTTTCCCAATCATTTATGCCTATTTATTCGTTGATAAACACAGAAAATTTGCAATATACTTAATCCTGCAGCCGACAAGCTGCAAATTTCTTAAAGGTGAGAGGAGCAAAAGGATGAAGAAGAAAAGAGTTTTCGGATCCGCTGTACTTAGTTTGGCAATGGGTGTTTCCATGTTCGCGACTGGCGCTTTTGGTGCCGGTGCACAGGAAAGCCAGGATACTTATCGTGTGTTAATTCAGGGTCCGAGTGCAGAAAAAGCTAAAGTTAAAGAACAATATGGGAAACGCTGGGATTTTGGAGGCCAAGGTTTTACAACTGAAGTGAACAGCAAGCAATATCAAGCATTGTTGAAAAACAAGAATATTGAGGTGTCCCAGGTTGGCACGCATACAATCGATGCCCGAGTAGAAGCAAATGGAAAAGGCAAAGGTGACTATTCGACCATGGCATCTTATCCGTCAGACCAGACACCATGGGGCATTCAAGCAATTTATAACGATAACTACATCCAAGCGACAAGCGGTGGGGATGGAATCAAGGTAGCTGTCCTAGACACAGGCATTAACCGAAACCATATTGATTTGACAGACAATGTTGAACAATGTAAGGATTTCACCCAAACTTCTTCATCGATGGTTAATGGGACTTGTACTGACCGCCAGGGCCATGGTACACATGTTGCCGGAACTGCTGTAGCAAATGGGGGTTATGATGGAGCAGGTATCTATGGAGTTGCTCCTCAAGCAGAACTCTGGGGCTATAAAGTCCTCGGGGACAATGGATCCGGATATTCTGATGATATTGCTGGTGCCATCCGCCATGCTGCCGATGAAGGTGTCCGTACAGGATCAAAGGTCGTCATCTCGATGTCACTTGGTTCAAGCGGCAAGGATTCAATGATTGCAAGTGCTGTTGACTATGCATACAGCAAAGGTGCATTAGTGGTAGCAGCAGCAGGGAACAGTGGTCCGAGTGCCAATACGATTGGTTATCCAGGCGCATTAACAAATGCAATCGCTGTAGCATCACTGGATAATACATTTGTCAATGGAACACACAAAGTATCTGATTTCTCTTCTCGTGGCAACCCAAATACTGACGGCGACTACTACATCCAGGAAAAGGACGTTGAAGTATCAGCACCTGGCGGCGGAATCTATTCAACAGCTGTCGATGGAAACTATACAACGATGAGCGGTACATCTATGGCAACGCCACACATTTCAGGCCTTGCAGCTAAACTGTGGTCTTCGAATAAATCATGGAGCAACTCTCAGCTTCGTACTGAAATCCAAAGACGAGCAAAACTTTATGACATCAAAGGCGGAACAGGAGCTGCAACTGGTGATGATTACGCATCAGGATTCGGTTTCCCTCGCGTAAAATAATTACCTAAAAAAATATAATGCACAAACTTGCAGGCCATCCGGATTAAATGATTGATTCGGGTGGCTTTATTATCTTATTTGAGGTAATATATGAAGAAACAATTTCTAATATATAGAATTTTATAAAAATAGTACTTTTGGACTGTTTAAATTGTTGGAAAAGATGGTAGATTAATAAGAAAACAGAAGGTGAACGTATGCAGTTTGGACCATTAATTAAATTTTACAGAATCCAGCAAGGTTTAACACAAAAGGAACTGGCAAATGGCATATGTTCAGTTCCCCACTTAAGCAAGATTGAAAGCAACTCTAAAGAAGCAAATGAAGAAACAATGGGCCTCCTGCTCGAAAGACTGGGAGTCAACCTTGCATCCATCACTGAAAATGAGGAACAGATTAAGCAGCTAATTAAAGAACTTAATGAAAAGATTGATTTTATTCAAGACGAAGAAGCAGATACAACAATGGAAATGCTAAAGGAATTTGAAGGAATTATTCCATTCACTACAAATCTACATACATATGAACTTACTAAATTCAGGTATTTAATCTTTAAACACAGATTTTCCGAGGCCCAAGAACAATACGAATTATTAAAGAAACAAAAGAAAATATTTTCCCAACCTCAAATGGCTTTATTTTCCTATCTGCATGCTGTAATGTTATTAAAAAAGAGAATTTATAAGAAAGCAGATCAGATCTTAGACACCATTGGCAGAGGATCTAAGTTCGACATACCCGATGGAGAAATACTTTATCATCGGGCTTTGGCTAAAACTTCTCCAGAAGATTTAGGATATGCCATTTACTATGGAAAGATGGCACTGCAAGAATTTATGGAACAACACAATTTTAAAAGAATTCTACATGTGTTGATGTTGCTTGGGATCAACTATACTAATTCCAAGATCTATGAAGAAGCCCAGGATTGCTATAAAAATCTCATCAGAAACGCAGAGATTTTACAGGAAAAAAATTTATTACCTGAAATATATCATAATATGGGTTACCTTCAAAAAAAGCTTAAGAACTATCGAGAGGCCATTTTCTTTTTTGAAAAAAGCCTATCTTTACAAACAAAAGGAACACAACACTATCTCATTACTCTTTATTCCATTGGAGAAATCCAATATGAGTTGCAAAATGAAGAAAAAGCAAGGGAAGCCTTTGAGGAAGTATACCAATTATCTAAGGATTCTGAAAACCGCAAGTATAGAATGTTAGCTAATTATTATTTAATGACTTTGGACTCTCCAGAAAAATCGCTAGATTACTCAGAAACTAAAGTAATACCATTTCTTGAAGAAAGCGATGGTAAAAGTGAAGAATTAATTTGGTTTTACAAAATGCTATCAAATCACTATCGGGAGATGGGAAGGTTTGATCAAGCAGTAAAATATATAGAAAAAATCAATTAAGGAGGAAATCCGTATGAAAAAGATGTTAACAGCCTTAATGACAGGTGCCATGGCTCTGGGTGTATTAGCAGCAAGCATGCCGCCAATTTTACCTCCAGCATGATTAACTACCAAAAAGGCCTTCTAATTAGGCCTTTTTGTTTTTTAAAAGGCATACTTCCATTTAAACTGATGCTTGTGTCTTCGAGTTTCATTTCTAAAAAGTTCTTAAATAATTGATTACTAATTAACAACTTGGGAAAATTTTCACTGCGTTAAATGACCCCCAGAACCCTCATATAATATACGAACTATTTTCACGAAGCCCGCATGGACAATGGATGGCTAAAATGAATGAGGAGGTTCGGTATGGGAAGAATTAGCATGGATATTGACGAGCTGTTGGAAGATACAATGGAAATTGCTGAAGATGATTTAAGTTTTTCGCTGAACCCAATTGAGATTGACAGTTTGCTTGAAAATACACGCCATTGGTAAAAAGATATAATCCGTTCCAGGTTTCCTGGGACGGTTTTTTATTTTATTGAATAAAAGAGAACGTATGTACTATAATGGGAGAAGGAAGTCAAACAGGGAGGTGAGCAGGATGGAGCATGTAATAAAAATCCCGGTGAGGATGCTGGCTGAATATGTATTTAAAACAGGAAGCATTGAATCGGGTTTTAAAACGGCCTCATCATTCTCTGAAGGCTCAAGAATCCATCGGGAAGTCCAGAATACTTATCAAGAGATGGATCAGAGTGAAGTCTTTTTAAAAACAGAAATTGAATTTGATAACCTTTTATTTATTATCGAAGGACGCTGTGATGGTTTGCTTTTTTCAGGGGAGAAAACAACGATTGATGAAATTAAATCGACTTCTTTGCCTTTGGAAAGTATCGAAGAGAACTCAAACCCTGCTCATTGGGCCCAAGCAGAATGCTATGGTTATATGTTTTTAAAGGAACATCAAAATGAAGAGATTGATATCCAGCTGACTTATGTTCATAAAACTTCTGGTGATAAGAAGTTTTTTAAAAGATCATTTACCAAAGAGGAGTTGGAAAACTCCGTTAAAGGAATGGTCGCAGATTTTGCACCATATGCCCGGTTGCAGGCGGAACATGGTTTGAAAAGGGATCAAAGCATTAAAAAGTTGAAGTTTCCTTTTCCTCGATACCGACATGGCCAGCGACAGCTTGCAGGGGCTGTCTATAAGACAATCGAGGAAGGAAGGACGTTATTTGCAAATGCACCAACTGGGATAGGCAAAACCATTTCAACTGTATTTCCTTCAGTTAAGGCAATTGGGGAGGAACAGATTAAGAAGTTATTTTATTTAACTGCCAAGACGACAACAAGACAGACCGCAGAGGAAGCGTTCAGTCTTATGATAAAAAAAGGCTTGGAGATTAGGACTGTTACAATAACCGCAAAGGATAAGGTATGTTTTACAGGTGAGGGAAAGTGCAGCAAGGAACATTGTGAATTTGCAGATGGATATTATGACAGGATTAACGGTGCGGTACTGGATATCCTCAGGAATGAAGCTATCCTGGATAGATGCTGTATTGAAAAGTATGCAAAAAAACATAGAGTCTGTCCCTTTGAGTTTTCATTGGATTTAGCATACGCAGCAGATGCGGTCATATGCGATTACAATTATATATTTGATCCAAAAGTCTCTTTGAAAAGGCTATTCGACGAACAAAAAAAGAAAACAGTCCTTCTTGTCGATGAGGCACATAATCTCGTTGACAGAGGAAGGGATATGTTCTCCGCTGCTCTGGAGAAATCACCATTCCTTCAGTTGAAAAGGGAGTTTAAAGAAAAGAATCATTCATTAGGCCATATATCCAAACGTCTAAATGACTATTTTATCCAATTAAGAAAGCAGGCTGGATTCTCAAAAACAATTGAGTGCGTGGAGCCACTAGAGGAACTGAATCAGTTAATAGCAGAGTTTATGGAACATGCGGAAAAAGAACTCCTTAGAGGGAGTGCAGGAGAATCAGACTTGCTGCTTGAAACTTTTTTCGTTGCGCAAAATTGGCAAAGAATCAGCAGTTTATATGATGAACGCTTCATTGTATATGCTCTAATCGAAAAAAATGATGTGCGTATTAAACAATTTTGTCTGGATCCTTCTCATTTAATCAAACAGGCAGGAAAAAGCTTTAAGTCCCGAATCTTTTTTTCAGCTACTCTTAATCCTATGGGCTATTACAGAGATATGCTTGGCGGTGATAGCGAGGATTATGTCTCTTTGATTCCTTCTCCTTTTTCTAGTGAACAGACAGATGTGAAGATTCAATCCTTATCAACAAGGTACAAAGACCGGACAAGGTCAATTAAACCAATAGTCAAAACAATGTCTGATTTAGTTCACAATTATCCAGGTAATTATCTGTTTTTCTTTCCATCCTACCAATATCTTAATATGGTACTGGAGGAGTGGAGCATTTCCAATGAGGATATCTGTACGATTGTCCAGGGTACAGGGATGAACG
The DNA here is from genome assembly GCF_023714225.1 of Mesobacillus sp. MER 48. NCBI lineage: Bacteria > Bacillati > Bacillota > Bacilli > Caryophanales > Bacillaceae > Mesobacillus > Mesobacillus sp. MER 48. The sequence goes on along the minus strand of NZ_JAMAUR010000001.1, from coordinate 344,723 downwards.
AAGAAGAACGTGCCGCATTTCTGGAATCCTTCACAGCTGATAATCAAGGATCACTCGTTGGTTTTGCTGTTCTTGGAGGTGTATTTTCTGAAGGAATCGATTTAAAGGGGGACAGGCTTAACGGGGTTGTGGTTGTAGGTGTGGGTCTCCCTCAGATTGGGTTCGAAAGGGACTTGATTAGTAAGCATTTTGCTGCTATAGGTAAGAATGGTTATGATTATGCATACGTCTTTCCTGGAATGAATAAAGTACTGCAGGCCGGAGGAAGACTTATTCGGTCAGAAGATGACACAGGCAGAATTGTGTTGATTGACGACCGTTACCTGCACAATAAATATCAGGCACTTCTGCCCGATGCTTGGAAAAAATTCACGCTTCTGTATTGATGAACATCCTTTCTATAAAGGGTGTTTTTTCTTTTGCAAGACGTTTGGATTTACAGCTTGGTTTGATAGCCTAGACATTTGAATTTTTTTACAGGATATTAAAGCCAAACTGGCGAATCTAACGTCTAATGGATAACAAGGAGTACAAGGGAGTGCATCTAATGCTGAAATTAATAAAAAAAGCACAAAAAGGCAATGATAAGGCATTTTTGGAGCTGTTCCAGCTATATGAACAGGATTTATACAGAATGGCGTTTATCTATGTAAAAAACCAGAATGACGCAATGGATGTTGTCCAGGAAACTGCTTACAGATCATTCAAGTCCATCAAAGATCTTAAAGAACCCAAATATTTTAAAACCTGGCTGATGAGGATTGCCATCAGCTGTTCCATTGACCTATTGAGAATAAGAAAGAACATTGTACCTTTAAAACCAGAATTTGCGGAATATACAAAAGAAGCTGTTCAAGAAGATGATATCTTAGGAATCGATTTGAAGGATTTAATTGAAAAACTTCAGGAAGAAGAAAAAAGTGTCATTCTCCTGAAATTCTATCAGCAAATGACATTCAAGGAAATCGCCGATATTCTCCAGCTTCCGCTTGGCACAGTAAAGACAATTCTTTATCGCAGTCTTGGAAAACTTCGAAAGACATTAAAGGAGGATGAAGCTAATGAACAATAACATTCAATCAGAAATTAATAAAATCGAGATACCAGAGGGTTTAAGCAGAAGAACTGAACTGGGAGTCCAAAAGGCCAAGACAGAAATGAGCAGCAAAACAAAAAAACGGAAGTTGCTGGCAGCCCCTGCAATCGCAGCAGCCATCGCACTTTCAGTTGCCGGATCAGTCCTATTTTTAGAGAATACTCCCGGAAATCTGGAAGTACAGAACATCCCGGCGAGCTATGCATTTGATGTAACGGACCAAAAACAACTCGTTGGATGGGCGGATAATGTTTTTATTGGGAAGGTACAAGAGACGAAGGGAACAAGTAATGAAGATGGGATACTTGAAACTCAATATGAAGTTGAGGTTGCCGAAAATATCAAAGGCCAATTGAATGGCCGGATAACTGTGAACCAACAGGGGGGATACGAAGGAAACAAACTGGTCCTGGTTGAAAATGATCAACTTCTGAAAGAAGGTGAGAGCTATTTATTCGTGTCACGTCAAAACAAAAAACACGAATGGCACACTATTGTCCCAGCTTATGGGGATATTCTAATAGAGAATGAAAAGCAAAAGGAGGAATTGATCAGCATCTATAAAGCCGCCTATGACAATGAGGTTCCGTTTGAATAATGTGATTGGTTAAAATCAAATTTGTGGTTTGAGGCTATGGTTCATGGCCTCTTTTTTTCAATTTTAATTCCCTATAAGCTAGTTGTCTTTAATATTGGCCTGGAAAAAGTACTTAATGGTATTTTTCATTTTCTCTTTGTTAGTGGTAAATTGCTGCAGGCGGTGACCGTTTGCACCTGACGGGTGAGGGAATCCAAAGAGAATATTTCTTTCTTCCAGAAGGCCTTCACTGGCATACACCCTCATGATTTCTTCGACACTCTTTCCGAGCGGGATCACAAGCGTATTCCGAAGCATGGCAGCCTGTGGTTCAAAATATCCCTTTAAGAAACCCACAAGCATATTGTTCTTTAGAATACCAGGTTTATGTCCAGTGTAATTCTTCCCATCATTAAAAACCGCATATGGAATGAGAGATGTTGTATGGAGAAGGTTGTCATTTTCATCAAATAGTTGCGCGCAGGATTCCAATGAAAGCCATTTTTGTAAGCCAAGTTCATCAAGCATTTCAATGATATGATTACGAAGTATTCCGGAAAATCTCGCTTCACGCTTGCATAAATAAGGAATCACGGAAACTGGATAGTTTACTTCAATCAGGGAGCGGGCAACAGCGATTGATTTGCTCATTTGCTGGAAACCCGGTGTTATTCCTACGATAAATACTTTCGCATCTGGATTTACATACTCGTTATGCGTACAATAATAGACCGCAAGGCGCCCTTCATTAGCTAATAAAAAGTCCTGAGTCAAAAGTTCCTCCCGTGAATAACTGTCTTTTAAAGGGAGATCAGCAATCTTTTCTATATATTCAACCAGTCTAGGCATGAATGATCCCCCTTGGATTTAATAACTGTATTATGATCGTATCTGTTTAAAAATATCAATTAATTGAACTAGCTGGCAAAGGAGATTTAAGGGTTGGAAGTGTAAGAAACGGTCTTTATTAGACATTTCAGCATAGTGAGCAGGGGAAAATGTCCGATAACCCCTATTTAATAGACATTTCAGCAGCGGGAGCAGGGGAAAGTGTCCAAGAACCCCTATTTAATAGACATTTCAGCAGTGTGAGCAGGGCAAAATGTCCAAGAACCCCTATTTAATAGACATTTCAGCAGTGTGAGCAGGGCAAAATGTCCAAGAACCCCTATTTAATAGACATTTCAGCAGCGGCAGCAGGGCAAAATGTCCAAGAACCCCTATTTAATAGACATTTCAGAAGCCGGAGCGGGGCAAAATGTCCAAGAATCCCCATTTAATAGACATTTCAAGAAAGGGAGCATGCCAAAATGTCCATGAAAAGGAGAATTCACGAAAATCGATATAGCTTTAATGTCAAATAGATTATAAAAGTATTATGTAAACTTTAAAAATAAATTCAGAACCCTGTTGACCCTGACGCAAGGTGATAGTTTACGCTATAGGTGTGGAGGTGATCAAGATATGTTCAAGGTGAAAGAAGTTGCCAACCTGACAGGAGTGAGTATTAGAACTCTGCATCATTACGACAGGATTGGTTTGCTGCAGCCAGAGGCTGTGACTGATGCTGGATATCGGCTTTATTCAGAAAGAGACCTAGAACGCCTGCAGCAAATATTGTTTTTTAAAGAAATGGATTTCACCCTGCAAGAAATTAAGGATATTTTGGACCGGCCCGATTTCAACAGGAAAGAATCCTTGAAGAATCATAAAGCTTTGCTTTTAAAGAAAAAGAAGCGGCTAGATGAGATCATCAGGACAGTGGAAAAGACGATTAATTCAATTGAAGGGGGATATGAAATGAAGGAGAAAGATATGTTCGAAGGATTCGATATGAAAGAAATTGAAGAACATCAGAAGAAATATAGTGAGGAAGCAAAGGCGAGATACGGAAAAGAGACAGTTGAAAAGGTAGAAAAGAGGACTGCGAATTATACTCCTGATGACTGGGGAAATATTCAGGCGAAAACAGAAGAGATATACCAGAGGCTGATTTCCGGTATGGCTGATGGCCCGAATGATCCGGCTGTTCAGGAAGCAGTTGCGGATTGGAGACAGTTCATCACAGATCACTATTATGATTGTACCATTGATATTTTTCGAGGGCTGGGGGATCTATATGTCGATGATCCACGCTTCACAAAGAATATCGATAAATATCAGCCCGGCTTGGCTGCATTCTTCAAAAGAGCGATCCATCATTATTGCGATGAACAAGAATAGTAAAGAAACTGGGCGGCCATTGAAATGGCTGCTTTTTTTAAAATCGGCAGTTCTTGGGCAAACGTTATTTTTCTTTTTTGGATGAACACTGTGATATTTACGAAAATAGACTTTGATAAAATGAAACGAATCCACCTGCTGATCGTAAATATAAATATGCCTCAAAGAGGTTTTAAAACTGACAACTGGTGAAAGAAGGATATAATAGTCTCTATAAAAGAGGTGGATGAAATGAAGAAGTTTTTTAAAAGAATTCGGTTGGTTTTTAAAGTGAAAAAGTTCTTTCCCTTTCTTATAGAATTTTTTGCTTCTGGAATTGTTCCGGTTAGGCAAAAAATAATTTCAGCGAGCTTGATCATTGGTTATTTTTTGTTTCCATTTGATATTATTCCGGACTTTTTGACACTAATTGGCATCGTTGATGATGTTGGTGTGCTATTAATTGTATTTCAACAAATTATTAAAATGGCACCTAAAGAATTAAAGGAGAAGCACAAATTGGAATAAAGCACCGGCGTTAAAATTATTTAATAGGAGAATGTTTGTTATAATCCTTTTAGGCTGAATATAGGCTTACGAATATTTTGATCATCTGTTTGCTTCCAGACGAGGGGGGATTTCTTTGCATAGAAATCAGGAATTATACAATTTTTTAAGGGAAAATAGTCGGAATTTAACGGAGGAATGGCATCAAAATATCGATAAAGAAAATACCGCAGGTGTATACGCCTCTAGTGATCCAGATGTCGTTTCTGCGCTGAAAGAACAAAATCATGAATTTCACCTTCATTTCATTGAATTATTCAAAAAGGCAGAAGGGGAATTCTTTCAGGACTTTAAACCATGGATCGAGAAGATTGCAAGTGATGGCGAGCATGTGAAAACTCCGATTCAGTTTGTGATAAAGGAATTTAAAAATGTAAGAAACCAGTACTTTGATTATATCCGCCGATTTGCACAGTTACATCCTGAAATAGCAAGAGAAGAGGTCGATTTCTGGTATGATACCATCCTTAAAGAAATGGATGAGGTAATCCTGCGTTTTATAGAAGCTACGTATAAATATTCCCAGGGTGTGTTGAAAGCACAGCAGGAAACAATCAATGAATTAAGCGCCCCTGTCATTTCGCTGACGAACCGTCAAGGGTTGCTGCCGCTTATTGGGGATATTGATACATCAAGGGCTAAAATGATCCTTGAAAATACATTGCATCAGTGCACCCAAAGGGGAATCCAACATTTGTTTGTTGATTTATCAGGGGTTGCAATGATTGATACCATGGTTGCCCATCAGATATTCCAGCTGTTGAATGCCTTGAAACTAATAGGGGTAAATGCAACACTTTCCGGTATGCGCCCTGAGATTGCACAAACAGCTGTACAGTTGGGAATTTCCTTTAAAGAAATAGACATAAAAACGAATCTTGCCCAGGCTATTGACCAGCGTAAATAAAAAAAAGGATTTCCGATATCTTATTCGGAAATCCTTTTTTATACAGAAATCTCTTATACCATTACATATCGATCTTCACGAAAACCAGATTTATCCTGGACAATTTCATCTACTTCAGAGCCTTCAAGTGTTTCTTTCTTTAATAATGCTTCAACAAGTTGTCCAAACTGATTTTGATGAGACCTGATAATCATTTCGGATTTTTCGAGCGCGTCATCAAAAAGTTCCTGCATTTTTGTTTCTTTTAATCCTTTGCTGAATGTGAGTGAGAAACCTTCCTGCAACAAACCAGTATCGACCATTTGTTCAATGATTTGTTTCGCCTGTTGAACATCTCCGCTAACACCAATACTGTGCTCCCCTAGGAACATTCTTTCAGCGACACCGCCAGCAAGGATCATCGCGATGCGGTCAATCAAATCGCTGTGCGTCGACAATTGAAGCTCTTTTGGAATCGGGGCTACATAACCAAGTGCCTGGCCGCGCGGAATAATGGTCGCTTTCCGGACAGAACCAGGTTTGGTGACAGCAGACACAAGGGCATGTCCAGCTTCATGAATGGCAACCCTGCGCTTAGTGTCAGCATCCTGAAGTGTCCTGGATGTGCTGCCAAGGATTGTACGGTCCAGGGCATAATCAATATCGCTTTTTGAAATGAAATCCTGTCCATTTCTCAATGCACGTCTGCTGGCAGTTTCAAACAATGAGTGGAGCTCTGCACCTGAAAAACCTGAAGTGCTTTCTGCCAGGTCATCCAATGATGAGAAGACATCTGGAGCAAGATTTTTCCCTTTAATATGGATATCAATGATTTCCCTTCTGCCTTTAGTATCCGGAAGAGGCACATTGAAAGAGAAATCAATCCGTCCAGGACGAAGGAATGCATCATCCAGCATGTCCTTTCTATTTGTGGCTGCAATGAACAGAATGCCATCGTTTGAATGTCCGCCATCAAGCTGGACCAGAAGCTCAGTGAGTGTCTTTTCGCCTTCTTCACCGCCATGTGGTTTACGCTTTCCGGCAAGTGCGTCGACTTCATCAATGAAGATGACAGCAGGACCTTGCTTCCGTGCACTCTGGAACAAGCTTCGCACCCTTGAAGCACCAACTCCGATAAACATTTCATTAAAAGCCGATCCGCTGGCTGAGAAAAAGTTTGCATTGAGCTCATGGGCAATTGCCTGGGCAAGAAGAGTCTTGCCGGTACCTGGAGGGCCGTATAAAAGAATTCCTTTAGGAGGTTTAATACCCATCCTTGCTGATTTTTCTGGGTTTTTCAGGATGGAAAGTGTTTGGCTTATTTCTTCTTTCATTTCCTCCTGTAAACCTCCAACATCAGTTAGCGTGATGGAAGGCAAAGGATTAGGCTTGGAAAGGCTGTTTTTCATTCGATTACCGGCACCAATTCCTCCGGTTTTCTTTTGGATTACAAATGCAGCACCCATCAAAAGCAGCAGAACACCGCCAAGAATCCAGGCACTATACTTACTATTGTTCATATATTCATAACTGATATTATATTTTTCTACTAATTTATCGACTATATCACTGCCAGGGGGAACTTGGGAAACAAATGTTGAATCATTTGTTTTAAGTATGAGAGTTCCATCCATTTTTTCAATCAGGGTAGCCTCATCGCCGTTAAGACTTTCTACTGACTTGACAAGCGAATTAAATGGAACCGATACTTGGTCATCATTATTTTGAACGACTATTGTCGCTGCTATTGTTACCAATACCATAAACGCCGCAAAAAGCGGAAGGACCTTAGAAACAAATTTCGGATTTGAATTCATGCTTTCAGCTCCTTATCGAATCTATATACCATTATAAGTAATATACCGATGTTATAAATGGGTAAATTGTCGTGGAGGAGGTGGTAAATATATGAAACTTTAAATACAAGAGTTTAAGGGTGCCAAAAATGCGGGTATAATGCATGTTTCAATTAATTTTGTTGGGAAAATTTATATGGACAAATTGTGACAACGATTATATGTGGGATAAATTGTAAATTATTTTGATTCGGTACTTGAAACTTTTGGAAGTTACCGATAGGATGAAAGAGAAAAAAGCTTGATAAAATTCCGACAACTTAGTCTATATTCAGGAGGGGTTTGCTTGAAGGGATGGAAAAATCCCATATTATTGATTCTGGGAATTGGGATTTCGAACATTGGCAACTGGATTTATTTTGTGGCAATTAACTTATTGGTATTAAAGATCACAGGCTCGGCTGCAGCGATTGCTGGCTTGTTTATTATCAGGCCCCTGGCGATCCTTTTGACCAATACATGGGCTGGAAGCGTAATCGATCGTGTAAACAAAAGAAAGTTGATGATCTGGATTGATATTATCCGGGGGATATTCATTGTAGCGATTCCTTTTTTTACGTCGCTTTTTCCTATTTATATCATCATGTTTTTGACTAATATTGCTGGCGCTTTTTTTGGCCCTACTTCTGAAACATACATAGCAAAGTTAGTTCCCCCTGAAAAAAGAAAACGGTTTAATTCCATTTTTTCATTCGCGACTTCAGGAGCCATGCTGGTCGGGCCAAGTGTCTCTGGCCTGCTGATCATGTATGGAAGCATAAATACCAGCATTTATATTAATGCAGTTACATTCTTTTTCTGTGCCGCGGCTATATACTTCCTGCCGGACGTCGATGGGGAAGAGGGAAAAGAAAAATACAGAGACAGTATCACTGTGAAAATGATTGCTGCTGATTGGAAGGCAGTGGCCGATTTTGGAAAGACAGCGGTTGGATTTATGGTGGTATTTATGATTTTCCAATTCATTACATTGATATCCTTTGCACTTGATTCACAGGAGGTAACCTTTATCCAGCAAGTCATCGGTTTATCAGAAAAAAATTATGGCTTGCTAGTCAGTCTTACAGGCGCAGGTTATATGGCTGGTTCCTTCGCAGTTTCTGCGTTGGCATCGAGGCTTTCAATTCGTACGCTGCTGGGTTTAGGGTCATTTTTATCGGTGACAGGATACTTTATGTTTTTTCTGGCAACTTCAGATACTGTTCCTATGGCTGTAATAGGCTTCATTATAATCGGATTCTTCTCTCCATTTTCATTTACAGGATACACGACCTTTTTTCAGAACAATGTCCCTCTGGATTTAATGGGAAGGTTTAGCAGCGCATTTGCATTTTTTCAGGCGATACTCCAAATCCTGTTGACACTCTTGTTGGGATACCTGGCTGAAACCTTAAAGCTGCAAACGGCTACCATCGGATTTGCGTCATTTGGGCTGCTCTTGGCAATAACGTTGACAGCAATGGTTTTCCTCCAATCCAAAAAGAATCTTTTTGTCCTGGAATCCGAGAGGAATTTGAATTGAAAGAGATTTGAAAGGCTGTAATGGCAATTTAATTGCCATTACAGCCTTTTTTCTTTATTCATAGATATTTGTTGGGCCATACATAAAAAATGAGAGAAAGTTCAAAAATACCTTTAATAAACGCGTTCTTCAATTGTGTTTCTGGAAAATGCACCTTTAGCAAATGCCTTGAGAAAGCACCCTTTTTTGAATCTGTTTTCGCTTTGATTGTTGCTTTTCAAATTTATACACTTTTCCTCTGTTAATAGGGTTACAGTGCTCTTTTCAACGATACTTCCGAATATGATAGGCAAAAATATTCGTAAAACCCAGAACCCGGTTTTTACAATTGATATGGATGTAACAAAATTTATGGGAAGAGCTTTGTTTTAAAATCTGGATGTTCCGAAGTTGCAAGGGTCCTTAGTAAAGGAGGTTGAAAGCTTGTTCCATGCTGCAGTGATAGTAAGCGGGGTTTTGTTTTCATTTGGTAAGGGGAAGTGGCAAAGATGGAGAGAGTTTTTACCAACCTTTTATTATTGGGCCTTGTTTAGTTGCTTCTATGAATATATATCATACATTGGCAAAAAACATTTGTGGGAGTTTGACAGAAATTTCATCAGTCTATTTGTAACGGAATCTTTATATACATTTTTGTTTTATCCGAGTATGATCGTTTTGTTTTTGGGAAATTTCCCTGAACATCGAAACAAACAGATTTTGCATTATTTCAAATGGATATCACTTTCCGTCCTGATAGAGGCACTGGCATTAAAGTATGGAGCCATTAAATTTGACCATGGATGGTCGATTATTTGGGAAATTTTCTTTTACAGTACGATGTATCCCATGCTAAGGCTCCACTATAAAAAGCCTTTAAATGCATTGTTCCTGTCAGTATTATTTGTACTTTTCTATCTGATTGTCTTTGATTTTGATGTTCTCTAAAGAAAAGTATTATGGAAGTTGTTTAACTGTTAAGGGAATATTTTCTGTCGTTGTGCAAATCTTAAAAAGGCGAACATGGAATATGAGGTGTAATGTGATTTGTCTTATTTGCAGGAAAAAGAGAGTAAATACATCATACTATCTCTTCTCGTGATTTCAGTCTTCGTTTTGCCGTATTTTATTTTGGGGGACGATGCCCATATTCGGGTCCATGATAATCTGGATTCCAATTTGGCATGGTATAAATTTCTTGCAGAGAGTGGTCAAATTGCTGGATCAGCAGAAACTGTTATTCCCCAAGTCATCAATGGGCTTCCAAGAAATGCGCTTGGGACTGAATTCAGCCTGATTGTTTGGCTATATGTTTGGTTCCCAACAATGATCGCTTATGGAATTAGCCAGGCAATTACTAGATTTTTCGCCTTCCTTGGCATGTATTTACTTTTAAAGGACCATTTTATTACAAGTAGGGAGAGAACCCTGATCCTCATTGGTACGGCATTGGCGTTTGCCTTAACGCCTTTTTGGCCCTCTGGGATGCTGAGTACCTTAGGGATGCCATTGGCACTATGGGCTTTCTTGCATATCAGACAAGGGAATGGAAAGTGGAGTCATTATCTTACCCTTACACTTTTGCCATTTTACTCTAGCATTGTTTTAGGTTTTTTCTTTTTCCTGAGCGCCATGGGTTTACTCTGGATTAGGGATGCCATCCGCCAAAAAGCGTTCAACTGGCGTTTCTTGATTGCGATTGTTTATATGACAGCGGTTTACCTGATTACGGACTACAGACTGGTATACTCTTTTCTGTTTGATAGTGAACCGAACAGCAGGGACGAATATTTTCACGCACGGCTGTCGTTTTTTGATTCTGTAAGACTCACTTTTAAAAACTTCATCTTCGGTCATACTCATGCCATGACGGTGCATACGTTTATCATTTTGCCGGTTATTATTGCTGCCATGCTGATTTTATGGAAGCACCGGAGATGGGAAAAAGAGCGCATATTTGTTTTTCTTTTCCTGCTGAATTTTCTATTATCGGCATGGTACGCATTCTGGTTTTATAAAGGCTGGGTTCCTTTAACTGAAAGATTCCACTTCCTTGATACTTTCAATTTTGCCAGATATCATTTTTTGCGGCCATTGATCATTTATATTCTTTTTGCGGTTGGGCTTAGGATTCTCTGGGAAGAAAAGTTATTTCAAAAAACTGTTCCATTCCTGATTGGAGCACAAATTATCTTATTATTGTTTAGCAATGAAGAGATCGTCCAGAGCAAAAAACCGAGTGTGAGTGAATTTTATGCTGAAAAACAATTTGAAGCAATAAAGGACCACATTGGGAAACCCCAAAGCAGCTACCGAATAGCCAATATCGGGCTGCATCCTGCTATCGCCCAATATAACGGATTTTACACACTTGATACCTATAATAATTTTTATCCCTTAAGGTATAAGCACCAATTTCGCAAGATTATCGAAAACGAGCTGGAAAAGAACCAGCAAATCCGTACTTATTTTGATGAATGGGGAGGACGATGTTACCTCTTCACAGATGAATTGGGCAAGCATTACATGTTCAAGAAAAACTCCAAAAAAAGAATCAAGAATCTGGATATCAATATCGAGCCATTCAAACAAATGGGTGGCGAATACATTTTTTCAGCGGTCCCGATCGATAATGCAATTGAGAATGATTTGAAGCTTGATGCCATCTTCACTTCAGATGCGAGTGCCTGGAAAATTTACCTATATCAGGTTTTATAACACCAAGGAGGCCCATCCATGAATTTGCCAATCTTATCTATTATCGTTCCCTGCTACAATGAGCAGGAAGTGTTGGAAGAAACTATTGAGCAGCTAACAATAAAACTTGAGCAAATGATAAACGAAAACCTGGTTTCGAAAAAAAGTAAAATCCTGTTCGTTGATGACGGGAGCAAAGACAATACATGGCACTTGATATACAAAGCCAGCCTTAAGAATGAATTAATAAAAGGCTTGAAGCTGTCCAAAAATGCAGGCCATCAAAATGCCTTGCTAGCAGGTCTTTTTGCGGCAAGAGATTCTTCAGATTGTCTGGTGAGCATTGATGCAGACCTTCAGGACGATATCGATGCAATCAATAAAATGGTTAGAAAGTACATTGAAGGATACGAAATTGTCTATGGCGTAAGAAGCAGCAGGGAGTCGGATACATTCTTCAAACGTTTGACCGCAGAAGGATTTTACAAGCTAATGGATAAACTGGGGGTAAAACTAATTTTTAATCATGCGGACTTCCGTTTAATGAGCAGGAGAGCGGTAGATGAATTGGAGCGATTTGCTGAGAGTAATATGTTCTTGCGAGGAATTGTTCCGTTAATTGGATTCAACTCAGCTAATGTCTATTATGAAAGAAAGGAAAGGTTTGCAGGGGAAACAAAGTACCCATTGAAAAAAATGCTTGCATTTGCCTTCGATGGAATAACATCGTTTTCGGTCACTCCAATCAGGCTCGTCATGCTTATCGGATGCCTATCATTTATTGTCAGCCTGATATCTGGCATTTACTTTTTAGCTTTAAAGTTTTTTGGAAATACAGAGCTTGGGTGGACGTCCTTGATCACATCGATTTGGCTTATTGGCGGCTTGCAGCTGATTGCCCTCGGATTGGTCGGAGAATATATTGGGAAAATCTACAAGGAAACGAAGCGCAGGCCAAAATATATTGTCGATGTTGACCTGTTCAACCTGCCCCTACCAAGAAAATTGGTGAACAAGGAGGAGGACGAGTATGAGTCAATCATTGAAACACGGAAGCTATCTGAGAACAACTAGCCATTTGAACAAGTGGATCGGAGGACGTTTTGTAAACTCCATGCAATTCTTGAGGTTCCTCATCGTCGGCATGCTTAACACCATGGTTGGAATGGGTTTGATGTTTTTGCTGAAAAATGGGCTTGACTGGCCATATTGGCATTCCACCTTTACCGGCAACAGCATAGGTGCTGCTGTCAGCTTCATATTAAATAGGGCATTTACCTTTCAGAGCAGCGTTCCAGTACGTGTTGGGGCACCTCGATTTGTTTTAGTGATCCTGGTCAGTTATATTCTTTCATTCTCGGTTAGTCATAGTATAACGGAAAGGATAAATGAAAGTACGATTCATGATCTATATTTGAGTTTAGACTCTATTGCAATTATTCTAGGATCTATTTTCTATACCATTACGAATTTTATCGGCCAGAAAGTATTTGTCTTTAAAGAAAGGGATTATTGCAGCTCTTGAGGCTGCATTTTTTTATTGACTATTTATCCTATAAGAGATAAAACTGAAAGAGTGCATGCTATTTTGGTACCTTTTCATTACGAAAAGGGGAAACAGCAGCATACTTTCATCTTCTAAAGGAGTAATATACTTAATGGATATTTGGGAATTGTTTGTAGCATTCATACTTGGTCTGGTAGAAGGATTAACCGAATTTGCTCCTGTTTCATCAACAGGGCATATGATTATTGTCGATGACCTTCTTTTGCATTCTAAAGACATATTTACGGAACCTGTTGCCAATACATTTAAAGTCGTCATTCAATTAGGATCTATTCTTGCCGTAGTAATCGTGTTTAAGGATCGATTCATAAACCTGCTGGGCTTGCAAAAGGGAGTTTCTATCGCAGATTCCAGGGGAAGACTTAGTCTTTCAAAAGTAATCGTTGGTTTGATTCCTGCAGGTGTAATTGGTGTTTTATTCGAGGATTATATTGATGAGCACCTATTCTCTGTGGAAACCGTCATAATTGGGTTAGTAATCGGTGCCATCCTGATGATCATCGCCGACCGCCTGCACCCTCGTGTGGTTAAGATTGATGATGTTGATCAAATCAGCTATAAGCAGGCACTTGGTATCGGTTTATTCCAATGTCTTGGTTTATGGCCAGGGTTTTCAAGATCAGGATCCACGATTTCAGGTGGTGTACTGCTTGGTTTGAACCACCGTGCAGCTTCTGATTTCACTTTTATCATGGCAGTACCAATCATGCTTGGTGCAAGCGCGATCTCTTTAATGAAGAATTGGCAGTACTTTACGGTGGATGCCCTGCCATTTTTCACGGTAGGATTCATTAGTGCATTTGTATTTGCTTTACTTTTCATTCGATTTTTCCTTAAACTGATCAATAAAATTAAATTGGTGCCATTTGCGATTTATCGAATTATTTTGGCAGCTGCCATTTATTTTATTTTTCTTTAAACCTTGTTACTTTGAGTTTTTATGAGAAAAGACGCCCTGGGGCGTCTTTTCCTTTTTTTGTTTCAAAAATTCAAAATCGGTGTGCTTTCGCATTACTTCTTGCAAGTATAGTGTTTTTGGTTACCTGGGTTTCACCATTGACCTGCGAATTGGTATGCTTCCGCCTAGTCCAAGTGTGGTGGAATAGTTGTGAGTGTGGATCTAAATGATCTTTGTAACTCATACAATCACCTCATGATTGGATTTTTGAAACACAGGATATTCGCTTGAATATCAGTTATATCGTTTGTATTAATGACTGGCAATATACTGGCTATTCAGAGACGATATAGAATCTTTTCTATCTTTTTTGTAACTTTTTACAATATTTTTCGTATTAATCATTGGATATACGTATTTTTTTCATGAAGAGAGGAGATTCTATGTCGCATTTTGCATTAGAAGTAAAGTCACTGACTAAAACGATTGGTAAAAAGACAATCGTGGATGATGTTAGCTTTCAAGTAGAAAAAGGGGAGATATTTGGACTTCTTGGCCCAAATGGCGCAGGGAAGACAACAATCATCCGTATGATTGTCAGCCTGATTAACCGTACTGGCGGGACAGTGCTTGTGAATGGGAACGATCTGGACAATTCTTTTACGGCAGCAATGAATGAACTTGGTGCCATCGTAGAAAACCCTGAGTTTTATAAGTACCTTAGTGGTTTTAAAAACCTCAGGCATTATGCCCGCATGGCTTTAGGTGAGGTAAGTGAAGAGCGAATCAATGAAGTCACAGAACTGGTAGGGCTGGAGAATGCAATACATGATAAAGTTCGAACTTATTCATTAGGGATGCGTCAGAGGCTTGGAGTAGCACAAGCTATTCTGCATAAACCTTCCATCTTGATTTTGGATGAACCGACAAATGGACTGGATCCCCAGGGCATCAGGGAATTCCGCGATTATTTGCGTTTACTTACCAGTCAGGGAACATCCGTATTGGTATCATCTCATTTATTGTCTGAAATGCAGTTGATGTGTGACCGATTCGCGATCATTGAACATGGACAGCTCATACATATCTCATCCATGCACGAAAATGAAACGTCAGAGACAGAGAAGCCAAGAACGGTAGTTGTGGAAATATCAGACCCTGTCATAGCGGCCAGGCTGCTGGCAGAGCAAATGCCTGGGATTAAAGTGACATCAAAGGATGGTTCACGTCTGACATTATCAATGAGAAAAGAACAAATACCCGTTCTTAACAAGCTGTTAGTCGAAAATAAGATTGATGTTTTCGAAATATTGAATGTAAAAGCAACGTTGGAAGATCGCTTCCTGGAAATCACAAATAAGGACAGAAAGGAGCAAATGACATGATTGGATTAATCCAGAATGAATTAATGAAGATCTTCGGAAAAATGGCAAGCTGGATTTATATGGTCATTATTGTCCTGGCTGTTTTAATTGCAGGAATTATCTATATGAAGGTCAGTGCTGATCCAAATCCAAATTGGCGTCAGGATACGGAGGCGGAAATCGCCATGCTTGAAAACCAGCTGGCATCTGCCTCTAATGATGAAAAGGCAATGATCCAAAACCAAATTGATCAAACTCAGGAGTTTTTGGATGAGGACATCAATCCAAATGCAAAGACTAACTGGCACTTCATGAATGATGTCGTTGTTGGTGTCAGCTCGCTTGTTACTTTGTTCGTAGTTGTAGTAGGGAGTGCCAACGTAGCGGCAGAATTCTCTGATGGAACGATAAAGCAGTTATTGATTCGCCCTCACCACAGATGGAGGATCCTGCTGTCAAAGTACATAGCCGTCATCATCTATGCCTTGATGTTGGTCATTACGTTGATCGTATCCGGCTATATTATTGGTTTGGTTCTATTTGGAAGCGGTGATTTTAATATGAAGATTTTTGAAATCACACTAGAGGGAAGGAAGGTTGCCATTGTAGGTGAACAATTCCTTTTGAAAATGCTTTACTTCATTCCGAGCCTGCTCATGATCATGACGATTGCATTCATGCTTTCTACGCTATTTAAAAGCCAGGCTCTAGCAGTCGGTATCGGTATTTTTGTCCTTTTCTTTTCGTCTACACTGGGTGGCATAATCCTGATGCTTGCTGACAAGTATACTTGGGCAAAATTTTTAATTTTCCCTCATTTGGATTTAACAGTCTATGCTCTTCAGGAAAGGATCCTAGAGGATATAACACTGCCGGTATCACTGTCTATACTCGCTGTATATTACGCAATATTCATGATGTTAACCTTTTTCTTTTTTCAAAAGAGGGATATCAGCATATAGGGAGAATAATTAAAGAGCGGCTCTGGCCGCTCTTTTTTAATTGGGAAATTAGAGAAAGGAGAGGTCAGTATGGTAAACCCTATTTTATTGGAGTTTCCAGGTGAATTTGAAACAGACAGACTTTTGATCAGGATGCCGTTACCCGGAGATGGAGAGGTTACATGTCAATCCGTCAACGCTTCTTTAAAGGAACTTCAACCCTGGATGCCATTCGCCCAAAAGGAACAAACAGTTGAAGAAACAGAAGTGGTGATCAGGCAAGGCTACCTGAATTTTTTAAATCGTACAGACCTAAGGCTGCTGGTATTCAAGAAAGATACCGGGGAATTTATAGCCTCATCTGGTTTACATAGGATTGACTGGGACGTTCCTAAATTTGAAATCGGTTACTGGATCGACACACGTTATAGTGGGAGAGGATATATGACAGAGGCGGTACAGGGGATCACAGAGTTTGCGGTAAAAGAACTTAAAGCTCGCAGAATTGAAATCAGATGCGATTCATTGAATAGTAAAAGCAGGGCAATTCCCGAGAAATTAGGTTTCTCCCTTGATGGAATATTAAAAAACGATTCAGTTTCCGTTGAGGGTGATTTGCGGGATACTTGTATTTATTCTAAGACTTTTTAACTTAATAAGGAATATAAAAAAGAGAGCAGCCACATTTAACTGCTCTCACTTTGTCTTTACTGTCCTTTCCATTCACGTAGCTTATCAATGACTTTATCGCCGACTTTACCTGCATCCTCCTGCATCTGTTCAAAAACCTTTTTCCACTTCGGAGCTTCCTCTTTTAATTTTTCTTCAACCTTACCAGCGCGGTCTTTTAATTCTTCTTCTAATTTATCTGCTTTATCCTTGATTGCCTTTTCGGTTTGTTTATAGTCAATGTCTCCAGTGTTGCTTTCATTGATTGATTTGACTGCGAATTCCTCATGTTCAACATGTGGCAAAGTTTCTTCCATAATGGCCCTGAATAAAGGAACCACATCCTTCGAGCTGCTGCTGGATAAATAATGCTTTCGGTCTGTTTGATCATATCCGAGCCAGACAGCACCTACGATATTGGGGGTGTATCCAACAAACCATTGGTCCTTCGTCCCATTGATATCAGCATACGGCAGCTGTGTTGAACCAGTTTTTCCGGCAAGGTCGACTCCTTTTATATAGGTTCCTTTTCCAGTACCAGATTCCACTACATTCAACAGCATGGATGTCATTTTATTGGCCACCGACTTAGAGGTTACACGAGTGGTGGAGCCATCATGCTCGGCTATTACTTTTCCCGTAGGACCGACGATTTTCGTAATCAGGTGTCCATCTTGGCGTTTACCGCCGTTTGGAAAGGCAGAGTAGGCTTCGGCCATCTTAAGGGGTGAAACTCCATTATGCATCCCGCCTAAAGCCAGAGCCAGATTCTGGTCTTCTTTCTCGACCTTGATGCCAAACCTCCTGACAGCATCAATACCTTTATTCAAGCCAATTTCATTCAATAGCCAGACAGCAGGGAGGTTTATTGAATTTTCAATTGCCTCATACATTGGCACTTCTCCCTTGTAGGTATCTGAGAAGTTTTTCGGACTGTAGTTTTTAAAGCTCATTTTTTTGTCAATCAGCATCGAATCATACTCATATCCTTCTTCTAGAGCTGGTGTGTAAACAGCCAGCGGCTTCATGGTCGAGCCTGGCTGGGCCCTTAAATGTGTCGCCCGGTTGAAGCCACGGAAGACCTTATCGCCGCGGCCGCCGACCAGGGCTCGGACTCCGCCGCTTTTAGGGTCTAGAAGCACAGATCCGCTTTGTACCAATACATCACTCGTCCGATCAGGGAACAGATAATCCTGCCGGTATACCTTCTCTAAGCCGGATTGGATATTCTGGTCCAGTTCTGTGTAAATCCGGTAGCCTCTTGTCATGATTTCATCCTGTGTCAATCCGTATTTGCTAGTAGCTTCATCCAATACGGCATCTACATAGGAAGGATATTTACGATCTGCAAGTGAACCGCCGCCGTCTTCTAATTGTATCTCTTCAGACTTTGCTGTCTTAAACTCCGAATCAGTAATCATCCCTAATTCGTTCATTTTTGCAAGAACCACATTCCGACGCTTGATAGCAGCATCGTAATTATTATAGGGATCAAGAGCGGAAGGAGCTTTAAGCAAGCCGGCGAGCAGTGCCGCTTCACTAATCGTCACATCCTGAATATCCTTGGCAAAATACTTCTTGCTGGCATTATTGATTCCGAATGCACCACTGCCGAAATAAACCTGATTTAGGTACATTTCAATAATTTCATCTTTTTCATAGACCTTTTCAAGTTCTACGGCTAGAAAAAGTTCTTCCACTTTACGTTTATAAGTCCGTTCAGAAGAAAGCAGGGCATTTTTCGTCAGCTGCTGGGTCAGCGTACTTCCGCCACCGGTAATCTGTCCTGCAAACAGGTTTCCGAAGAATGCACGCGCAATTCCCTTGATATCAAAACCATGATGTTCGTAAAATCGCTCATCTTCAATGGCGACTACCGCATTCGGCACATGCTCTGGCATATCTTCAATCGGCACCCCGCCAGTACGGTTTGTCGCAAGTTTGCTGGCTTCCTCTCCATTTTGGTCATAGATTGTGGTTGCCTGGCTTAAACCATCCTTTAACGTCTGGACATTGGCCCTGCTGGCAATAAAAGCAAACCAAAGGATGGACAGCAATATAAAAATCAATAAGATCAATAACAAAATTTGTGTCAGGTGGCGTCTTTTCCAGAATCGGACAATAGCCTCCCAGAGTCGTTGCAACAATTGCATAAAATTTCTCCTTTTGTGAATCAAACGTTTTAAAATCAGGTAGCTTTTTGACAGGTTTGAGCTCCATTGATGGAAAGCTGTCAAAATACCGATGTTTTCTTGACAGTTTTGAGCTCCATTGATGGGAAGCTGTCAAAATAAAGGTGTTTTCTTGACAGGTTTGAGCTCCATTGATGGAAAGCTGTCAAAATACCGATGGTTTCTTGACAGGTTTGATGTCCATTGATGGAAAGCTGTCAAAATACCGATGGTTTCTTGACAGGTTTGGGTTCCTTTGATGAAAAGCTGTCAAAATACCGATGGTTTCTTGACAGGTTTGAGCTCCATTGATGGAAAGCTGTCAAAATACCGATGGTTTCTTGACAGGTTTGATGTCCATTGATGGAAAGCTGTCAAAATACCGATGGTTTCTTGACAGGTTTGTGCTCCATTGATGGAAAGCTGTCAAAATACCGATGGTTTCTTGACAGGTTTGTGCTCCATTGATGGAAAGCTGTCAAAATACCGATGGTTTCTTGACAGGTTTGGGTTCCTTTGATGGAAAGCTGTCAAAATACCGATGGTTTCTTGACAGTTTTGAGCTCCATTGATGGGAAGCTGTCAAAATACCGATGGTTTCTTGACAGGTTTGGATTCCTTTTACGGAAAGCTGTCAAAATACCGATGTTTTCTTGACAGGTTTGGGTTCCTTTGATGAAAAGCTGTCAAAATAAAGGTGTTTTCTTGACAGGTTTGAGCTCCATTGATGGAAAGCTGTCAAAATAAAGGTGTTTTCTTGACAACTTCGGCTCCTGATCATGAAAACCTGTCAAAATAAAGACGGTTTCAAGACAATTTGAGTTACCCTTTCTTGAAACTTGTCAAAATTAAAATTAGGTTAGCAACCTAAAGTATCTTTCATTATATATTTTTTTTTAGTTTCGGAAAAGCTGGAGCCCTTTTGGCCTGTAGTTATTAGTATGACAATAAATGATAAATACTTGTATTATACAGCGACTATATGACTTACTACCGAATGGAACATGAACATATAGCAGGGGATAATTAGCGCATATTCACTTTATTTTTACAAATATCTTAAAAGGGGAGAAGAATATCATACGTAACAATCCCATAAAAAGAGTAGAGGAAAACAAAAAAAAAATGAAATTTAGATGTATTTTTCGCATCACCATAAAATTAAATAACTTTAAGAAAACAAACACCGGCAATCTATCATAGAAAAAAGGCGAACTTATAAAGTTCCGCCTTTTACATTCTTCTTACCAGCCTGCTGGAAGCATGGCAACAGGCATCAGGGATACTTGATATGTATACCCTCCATCTTTTGTACCGGTAGGCCATAATGCAGTGTAAATAACTTTGATGGAATTGTCCTGAGAGAATTCAGTTACATATACGACTCTGTCAGCCATGAAGCCGATTTGCTGTTCAGTCCAAAGGATTCTGTCAGCCATCATTCCAATTGAGCTGACTGTATATAAAACGCCTTCCAAATTTGGGAATAGGAATCTGCACCTTGATGGCCGACAGTAACCAATACATCCGCCCGGTTGTGGCAGCTTCAGCTTTTTCTGTGGGGTTCACCAACAGCTGCCATGGAAAAAACAAGCGTTAATGCCAAAAGAGTTTTGCGATCATATTCTTCATTAAGTTATTATTCCTCGTTATTACTACCATACAGGGGTATCTAAGTTTTCTGATATATACCTAAATATGTATATTGTCAGCGTTTTTATTAAAATTCCTGATGACTTTTTCTATATTGATATTCCATTAAGACTGTTTTCGTATTGATGGTTGTATCACCTTTATTAAAGTAACTATTTGCCGAGATGCCGCTCACTTGAATTGGTTGATACAGGTTTCATTATAGTGTTAAAGCAATAAAACCTACGAATAGAGCAGTGATAGAAAAATACCATTGTACTTTAACGCAGTCAGGAGTAATATGTAAGAGGTGAAAAAAGAGAGGAGTTGGTATCTTTGGGTTATTCAATAGAACCTGATCCCGATAGGCGCGGGGAAGTCGATAATCTAGTAGATTTGATACAATTGAAAGCTGGAAGACTATCAACTCTGATAAACGGTAATTGACTTCCTCAATTTAAAAACGAGGAGGTGGCGGAAATGTTAGAAATCTACAAAAGCAATGAAGATAGATGTTTAACACGTGTTGAAGAAATTTCAAAAGGCTGCTGGATCAATATGGTGCATCCTTCTGAGGATGAAATTACGAGAGTGGCCGGTGAAACGGGGATAGCGGTTGATTTTATCAGGGACGCCCTTGATGACGAAGAACGCCCTCGTATTGATAAGGAAGATGGCAATGTATATATTATTGTCGACTATCCATATATTACCCATGATGAGTCGGGTTTTCCAATTTATGAAACGATTCCTGTAGGAATTATCCAGACATCCAGCTGTATTATTACTGTTTCTTTAAAAGAGACACCAGTACTTGAGGAATTCCGCAATAACCGGGTAAAAGAATTCTATACATTCAAAAAAACCAGGTTTGCTCTGCAGATCCTTTACGTTATTTCAATTTACTATTTGCGTTATTTGAAACAGATTAATAAAAAGACGAATGAAATCGAGCGGGAACTGCACCAATCCATGAAAAACAAGGAATTATATGCCTTCCTTGCTCTCGAGAAGAGTCTGGTATACTTCACTACTTCATTGAAATCCAACAAGGTAGTGCTTGCAAAAATCATGCGCTTTAATTATTTGAAAATGTATGAAGAAGACAAGGATTTACTTGAGGATGTCATCATCGAAAATACGCAAGCAATTGAAATGGCTGAAACATACAGCTCCATTTTAAGCGGAATGATGGATGCTTTTGCCTCTATCATTTCAAATAATCTTAATATGGTGATGAAGTTTTTGACATCCATTACCATCATCCTGTCATTCCCAACAATGGTGGCAAGCTTTTATGGTATGAACGTTGAACTGCCTTTCCAGCACAATCCATATGCCTTCTTCCTGGCCATCAGCATGGCCGTGCTCCTGGCGGGGATCACTGCCTTCATTTTCTGGAAAAAAAGATATTTTTAATGTTATTCGCATACTAATTTTTGCAGGGTGTTATTTAACAGGATTAATTTTCACATAAAAAACAACGTCTGGACTTATGTCCAGGCGTTTTTTAGTCTAAAATCTTGTTTTTTACATATTCATGAATTAAAAGAATTCGTATCACATGTATAAGGGTGATTGAATGACTGAAATTTTTGTTAAAATATACAGAAAAATTTTGATGATTTTCCTCATTTTGATCAGCACAATAAGTTTGTTCCTGGCAGCAGGACTTCTTTCTTCTTCGAATATCAGCTTTTTTAAGTTCAAAGTCAACGGTGATATAGGTGCTGAGGTTTTCCTGCGTATCATCGGTTATGAGAATCCGCTTATAGGACATGCTTTAACGGGTGCAAATTCTGATTACCCGATTTTTTCCACAGGTTTCAAATTGCTTACAAATATTGAGACGAATGATATCAGGAGCCTGATTAGAAGTGAACTGCCAGGTTTCATGGCCTTTGATTCAAATTTCATCATCGCTGAAGAGGGTGTGGATTTTACGGATATACCGATTGAATCGGCTCCGCCTATTGATGTGCTTTTGCAGGAAAGGAATATGGCAGCGAATGAGCTGAAGGAGCTTAATAGTGGGAAGGTATATTCTGGGTCTTCACCATCAGAAAAATCTGTTTTCATTTATCATACCCATAGTTGGGAATCTTACCTGCCATTGCTTGGCATGGAGGGTGCGGAGAATGAAAACGAAGCAGTGGATGGGAAGACCAACATCACCATTGTGGGTGAACTGCTCGGACAGGAATTGGAAAAGCGCGGTGTTGGAGCGAGCGTGGATAAGACCAATATTGGCCAGGAGTTGGATAAAAAGGGCTGGCTCAGTTATAAATCTTATGAGATTTCACGTTCGCTGGTCCAAAAGGCGATGGCGGGGAATCAAAAATTGGATTATTTCATAGACCTGCACCGAGATTCAGTCAGAAAGGATTCAACCACTACTGTTATAAATAATCAACCATATGCGAGGATTGTCTTTGTCATTGGTGAGGAAAATAAGAACTTCCAAAAAAACCTCAAGTTTGCGAATGAGCTTCATAAAATCCTTAATAAGCAATATCCAGGCATAAGCAAGGGGGTCCTCCCTAAAAAAGGTATTGGTGTTGATGGGATCTATAATCAGGATTTGAATGCCAATTCTCTGGTAGTGGAAGTTGGCGGTGTCGATAATAATATGAAAGAATTAAAAAATACAGTGGAAGCATTGGCCGAAGCCATCAGCCAAATTTATTGGAAGGCGGAAGAGGTTAATGGCTGAGCATCGGGAAAAATACCTTTGGCTGCTTATGACGGTTTGCTCTACGCTTTTGTCTTTTCATTATTTAACTTATGAGACCACTATTGCTTGTTTCCTGTCTGGACTTATTATAAGCAGTAAATGCCTTGTGGAGGATTTTATCAGGCTTGATAAAGATGAAGAATAGAAAAGCAAGAGACCATTGAAAACACTTCAATGGTCTCTTGCATAGGCACTTTATTTAAACCAGCCTTTTTTTCTGAACCAGAGAAACATGGCTATTCCAATGATGAACATGGCGAATAAAGCTCCAAAATAACCGAACTTCCAAGAAAGTTCTGGCATTTTCTCAAAGTTCATTCCGTAAATTCCCGCTATGAAGGTAAGAGGCATGAAAATGGTTGTGATCACAGTGAGTACTTTCATCACCCGGTTCGTTTCATGAGCGTTCATCGATAAATAGCTATCACGAATATCTGTTGTCAACTCACGGCTGGCTTCAACCTTTTCAGCCAATCTTAATAAATGGTCATGAATGTCCGCAAAATATTCCTTTTGCTCAAGTACACCAGAAAGACGGTGTGAGTTGATCATCCTATATGCCAAATCCCTCATTGGTGTGATGGTATGGCGGAGTGAAAGGAGTTCATGCCTTGTGTCGAAAAGGTCTTCCAGCAATTCTTCCATTGAGCGCTCCGCTGAATTTTCGTCTATTTCGTTCAATAAATCCTCAATACGATAGACATGAGGGAAATAATTATCGACTATTTTATCCAAAACATGATAAAGGACAATAGAGGGATTCCATTCTGCTGGTGTCTTGGAAAGCTCTAATCTCATCCAGACATCTTCAACTTCACGTGTGTTGTCACTATGGAAAGTGATGATATAGTTGGGGCCCAGGAATAGGTCGACCTCTTCCTTGTGCATGGTTTCTGAATTCAATGCCTGAAAAACAAAAAAATGATAATCATCATAGTAATCCAGTTTAGGTCTTTGCAAGGTATGGATACAATCTTCAATCGATAATGGATGGAATTTAAGAGGCTCTCTTAAAAACTCAATTTCTTCTTCTGTCGGTGCATTGAAATCAATCCAATACCATTTGTCATTTTCTGATAAAATTTTCTCTATACTTCGGCCAGTTTGAATCTGGTCAGAATGACTAACAGAAATTGTACGTATCATAAAATCTCCCTGAATGAAAGTTTCGTCTTTAATCACTTTTCATTATTATATTAACAAAAGCGAACAGGAAGCAAAGCTAAAGGCTGAGAATCTTAATTATTTTAAATCCATGAATGTTGGGTGGTGGAAATAGAGCAGAAGGATAATGATGGGAATCGAGATCAATATGCCTGCTAAAGGACGTTTATAATGAACCCAAAGCACAGTGAACATTATCCCGTTGAAGAGTGCTGAATGCATGATTTTCCATCCATTACGATAAATAAATAAGTCCATTTTCTGAAAAAAATACTCGATGACAGTAAACAGCACAACCCATCCTGTCCAATAAAGCAGTTTCTTTATAAATACCGCAGGGATATGGTCCAGATAGATCATAATGATGATCGGGATGATGATTAAACTGAAAACCAAATCTATAACCGTGTGATTCAGCCATGGAGTCCTTGGATTGTATGCCCACAAGGTATGGTTAAAGAAAATAAAGTTATACATTAAATTGCATATTATATAAAATTGTATTGTCGGATAGAAATCCCGCCAACGTTTCCAGTCAACGACAAAATAGCCTGAAATAAGGAATATAGCTACGGTTACAACCAGATACATAACATGACGTCCTTTATCATTTTATGATATTGTTTCCAATTAAAAGGTTCCCGATACAAAAGGCGGTATGGAAAGGGGGAGAAACCAGATGTTGCATCATGTCGAAATCAATGTAACGGACCTTAATCAAACAATTGCGTTTTGGGACTGGTTTTTAAGCGAATTAGGATACGAAGTCCATCAAAAATGGGATCGGGGAATCAGCTGGAAATACCAGTCGACTTATCTGGTCTTTGTACAGACAGAGGATCAATTTATTAAATCAGGTTATCATCGTTCCAGAGTAGGCCTGAACCATCTTGCTTTCCATTCAAGTTCAAGGGAACAAGTAAATTGGATGACAGAGAAGCTCAAGGAAAAAAACATCCCAATCCTATATCAAGACAGGCACCCTTTTGCTGGTGGGAATGGACATTATGCAGTCTTTTTCGAAGATCCAGATCGGATAAAAGTAGAATTAGTCGCACCATGAAAATACAAAGAATAATTTTTCCAAGTGTAATTTCCCTATTTAAGGGAAATAGTATTTTACTTTTGTAAAATAGGAGGCATTGGAAAAAATTATGGCTGAAGCTTTTTTGGGCATGGTCATCTCCGCGATGGCAACGGGTTTGGGAGCAATACCAGTTTTATTCTTAAATAATGTCTCTTCCAGAGTGAAGTCACTTCTTCTTGGTTATGCATCAGGCATTATGATGGCAGCGACAACATTCAGCTTGATACCCGAGTCTTTAAAAGCATCGAATATCTGGGTGTTAAGCGTTGGTATGCTGCTAGGGACATTTGTTCTGAATTTCATCAACTCAAAATCGGAAGATCTTGATACTAGTGACATTAAATTTTTATCAGGTGTTGATCGTAAAACATTATTGATTGTTACGGCGATCACACTTCATAACTTGCCCGAAGGTTTATCAGTCGGTGTCAGTTACGGATCCGGTGAGGATAATCTTGGTGCTATCATAGCCTTTGCTATTGGCCTGCAGAATGCACCTGAGGGATTCCTCGTAGGGATCTATTTAATACATCAGAATATGTCGAAACTGAAATCGCTTTTAATTGCTACCTTTACAGGGGCTGTAGAAATTGTAACAGCGGTAATCGGGTATTTTCTTGCAGCAGATGTTGATGGGCTGGTACCATACGGTTTAAGTTTTGCAGCTGGGGCGATGCTTTTTGTTATATATAAGGAACTGATACCAGAAAGCCAGGAGAAGCATATAAAGTTTCCAACATATTCTTTTATCCTCGGATTGATTTCAATGCTGTATCTAACGATTAAATTTGGATGAGTCAGGTTTGGAATATTCATCAGGATTAATAAAGGAATCCAAACAATTAATTAAGTGAATTGAAGATGCAATTGAGAGTCTGTTATGCTAACAGTATCCATTGTAAGGAGGGATTTTTGATATGGGAGAATGCAAAATTGACCATAGCAAGGAAGATGTCCAAAAAAAGTACGAGTCACAGAAGGAGTTCCTGCCGCAGGAAATCCAAGCCTCATTCAGCAATTTTCTGGAGGAAGAACATACCCAGGATATCCTGAACGAAGTGTTCCATCTTCTTAAAAAGTATGACCTTGCGAACGAAAAAGAAAAAGAAGAGCGTAACAACAGATTGAAATTGGTCTTGAATAACGTTTAATCGCAAAGGAGCCTTATGCTCCTTTTTTTCATGCCTCAAGAAAGAAATTCTCAGAATAATCTTTGTTTAAATAATGGATAAAATTCTTATTGCCAGTAAAAAACAGAAGGAGTAAAATTAGGTGGATATTTCGATTTACAAAATAATTTGAATCATTTGAAAGAGGAAGAAGATATGCAAAGTCCTTCTGAACAGGAACTCCGGAATGAAAAAAATAGTATCTTAAATGGTGTTGCTTCAACAATTGTAACCAGCATGAGCAATAATTATTTTGCTCTTTTCGCGATCGGTGTCCTTGGTGCAACGAATTACCAAGTAGGTTTAATTAGTTCGCTTCCGCAAATCGTAGGGATGTTCGCCATGATCCTCGGGACCGCAATCATGAGCCGGCTTCAGGAAAAGAAGAGGTTCACTGGCCTTTCAATCTTATTTACTCGCTTCTTTTTGCTTGCGATGTTCCTTGTCATTTACCTGCCTCAGGAGTACAGGGCATGGACGTTTGTTATTTTAATCGGCCTTATGAATCTTCCTGGTTCATTTGCGATGCTCAGTTGGCAGTCATTTATTGGCGATCTTATTTCTGATAGCAGGAGGAGCGGTTTTTTCAGTGAGAGGAACAGGATTCTGACCATTGCTGGCATGTTCACCACATTGATGATTGGTATTGGGCTTCAGTGGTTTGACAAAGCGAATCCTATGCCATATCAGATACTGTTTGTTCTGGCATTCTTCTTCGGTGTCGTGGAAGTGTTTTATTTGAATAAACATATAGAACCGAAAAAAGAAGTGAAAAAAGAATTGAAACGGGTGAATTTCGGCTGGGACGCTTATAAACATAAACCATTCATCTATTTTCTGATCTGCGGATTATTCTTCAACTTTGCCTGGCAGCTGGCTTGGCCGCTGTTCAATATTTATAATATTAAAATTGCGCATATGTCTGGGTTTTGGATCAGCATTATCACAGTGGCGAACCAGGTAGGACAAATCATCAGCTTCAAATGGTGGGGTAGGATGGCTGATAAGCACAGCAATGCCAAAATGCTTGCATTTACAGCGGCAGGCATGGCGACCGCACCTTTTTTAACGATCCTTTCGACGAATATGTACTATTTGACATTTGTGAATTTCACTTCAGGCTTGTTTGTTTCCGGAACTGTGCTTTTGCTATTCAATCAACTTCTTGAAGTTACATTGGAGGAAAATCGCAGCAGCTTCATTGCGCAATATAATATCATTTTAGCTATTATCGGTTTTGTCGCTCCGCAAGTTGGGGTATTTTTGCTGCAGTTTAGTTCAATCAATACTGCTATGAATCTTGCTGCCGGTATGCGTCTAGTCAGCGGTGCTGTTTTTTTAGTCTTCTACTATTATATGAGGAAGCAGCAATACTTCAGGGGCACTCTCGTGTCTGTTCAGAAATCTTAGAAGGGAGCCGGTCAAAGGCTCCTTTTTCTAATGGTTTCAGTTAAAGGAATTTATGTCTTTTTACCGAATAAACTTTAATAATAATTTAAGACAGGTTGTGTCTATTTTGGCTATAATTACTTTTTTTGTATGTTCATACTTGCTGGGAAGCTTGATGGCAGGATTTGTTGTAGTAAAGCTGCTGGGAAAAAAGGATATAAGGACTGAAGGCAGCCGAAATGTAGGGGCACGCAATGCCGGCCGGGTAAATGGGAAGTTGTCATTCATCTTAACATTTATTGGAGATGCCCTAAAAGGGGCGCTTGTCATTATCGCAGGCCATTACTTTGGATTTTCATCAGATTTAGTACTCGGAGGGTTAGGATTTGCAATCTTAGGCCATGTAAAACCCATTACTTTGAAATTTAAAGGCGGGATGGGAATCTCCACTTTCATCGGCGGGATGATCGCTTTTGAACCGTTTACTGCACTGGTCATCATCGGCGGCTTCCTATTACTCTATCCGTTTTTAAAAAGTTTTACGTTTGCCGGTCTTGGTTCTTTTCTATTGATCCCAATCAGCTTTTATTTTCTTGGAACAGACACTGCAGTTATCATGATTAGCGGATTTCTCGTAATGGCAATCATTTATATTCACCGCGAAGATATCCTTGAGAGACTAAGGTAAGGAATGAAAATCTTCCTTCGGCGATGATCCTTTTTTCCATCAATACTGTCAATGTTTAACTCTTACACATGTTGAGGTAAAGAATTGAATAGGATAATATATCTGTTCGAAAGGAGCCTGAATGATGTGGACGTGGATATGGTATTTGATTCTGCCAATTGTATTATTGCTGTTAATAGAAGAGATCAGTCAGTTCATTTGGCGGCATTATTTAAAAAATCCGGAAGAAGATCATGAAACAATGTTTATTAGAATCCGAAATAGTATGAAAGGCACACTGAAAAAGTATCGAAAGGATCCTTCACATTAAGGTGGCGGATTCTTTTTTTAATATAATAAATTACTTGTCTTTGTTGAATTATTAAGTGTATTAAATTATGATATAGATATTCAGAAAATTTTGACATGTAGAGAAAGGATGATAATATGAGTAAAGTGGTTCCTGAAAGCTGGTGGGATCAACTGACAGTACCAGCTATAGCAGCACCGATGTTCCTTGTTTCCGGGCCTGACCTTGTGAGCACATGCTGCAAAAACGGAGTGATTGGATCGTTTCCAGCCCCTAATGCCAGGCCAATCGAGGTACTTGATGAGTGGATGGGCAAGCTGAATGAAGATTTAGCAGATGTGAGAACTCATGAACCCGAACGGAAAATCGCACCATGGGCAATGAATATGGTCGTGCATAGTACATACAGCCGTCTTGACGAAGAGCTTGCATTATTAAAAAAGCATAAGCCGCAGCTCGTCATCACCTCTCTGGGAAGCCCAAGGAAAGTAGTGGAAATTGTCCACGAATATGGCGGATTAGTGTTTTCTGATGTGAGTGATGTGAAGTTTGCCAGGAAAGCGGCAGAGACCGGAGTAGATGGCCTCATTCTTGTTGCCAATGGGGCTGGAGGGCATGCTGGAGAATTGAACAGCTTTGCTTTTGTGGATTCTGTCAGGACCTTCTGGGATGGAATCATTGTGCTGGCTGGATCTATTACTACAGGAAAATCGATCCTTGCTGCCCAGGCCGCAGGAGCGGATCTTGCCTATATGGGAACAAGATTCATTGTAGCAGAGGAAAGTATGGCAAATGACGAATACAAGAAGATGGTAGTTGACGCAACACAAGAAGACCTTATCCTTACAGATGCTTTTTCAGGTGTAAAGGCCAACATGCTAATGCCAAGCATTGTGAAAGCTGGATTAAATCCAGAAACACTTAAGAAAAAGGAAAGTGTCAATTTTGATTCCATGCAGAGGGAGACCAATGCCAAGGCGTGGAAAGACATTTGGTCAGCGGGGCAGGGAGTTGGGGCCATCAATGAAATTCAGCCTGCATCTGAGATTATCAAACAATTAGAAGCTGAATATAAAGAGGCTTTATCTAGTCTTAATGGAAAAGCGGTCAAATTGGCAGCCAATGCTGTAAAATAAACACCAATTTATTTTATATAGTAAATGTTCATGAATATGGCGGATGCTTGATGTGGAAAATGGATCAGCCATTAAAATGAAAAACACGTTTAATCGATTAAAGGAAGGAAGTATGATATAATAAAGGTTATAGTTTGAATATGTGAATTCATTGTTTGTTTCCCTTGAATTCAGGAGGAGACTGATAACAATGCACAATAAAATCCTAAACCTGATTTCATCAGCGGAAGAAACCGGTGCCCATATCTTTTATTCATTCAGGGATGATCATAAATATATTAGTAATCTTTTTGTCTATTTAAATGCTGCGATTGCACTTGGCAACCATGTCATGATTATTGAAAATGACCGGTTTATGCCTGAAATCCAGAAAAGGATCAAATCTGAATTTGATGAGACGCAGAGAGATATGATCCATACCCTGAATAATTACGATTTCTACTGCTATCGAGGCAACTTCCATAAAGAA
The DNA here is from genome assembly GCF_023714225.1 of Mesobacillus sp. MER 48. Classification (NCBI taxonomy): domain Bacteria; kingdom Bacillati; phylum Bacillota; class Bacilli; order Caryophanales; family Bacillaceae; genus Mesobacillus; species Mesobacillus sp. MER 48. The sequence continues at coordinate 313,974 of NZ_JAMAUR010000001.1, read as the reverse complement.
ACGATTTTAAGTTATCTGGAAAATATGATTGAACCATTCCTGGAAAAAAATATTCCCATCCAGACTTGGGCCCATGTAGAATGGAGAGATCAGGATGAAATCTTCCAGAATCTTGGCGAATATGAAAGAGAAGCTGATATCATGCTTAAGGATACAAAGCTGATTACAATCTGCGCCTATGATTTCGAGAGGGTACCAGACTCACTTGAAAAGATACTTATGGATTGCCATGATTATCATATGACCGATGACAACATAGACCTTATAGAACGTAAAAGCAGTATAAACTAATACATCACCTGCCTAATATAGGCAGGTTTTTCTTTTATTGATAGTGTCCCTCAAACGGAACCTCTTTCGATTAATTGAAATGGAAGGGTGATCTTTTTCGCAAATCCTTTTTTCTCTGAGCGCTTAAGCAATGCTTGGAAGGCGGTGGTACCTAATTGTTTAGTGGGTATGCTTATTGTCGTGATGTCCATGATTTCTGAAATAGGGTGATTATCAAAGCTGATTATGGCCAATTCTCCGGGGATATCAACTCCATATTTTTTTGCCTCTGTCACCATGCCTGTCGCGACCTGGTCATTACCAACTATGAAGGCAGTCGGCCTTACCTCCATTTTTAAATACTGCTCAATCACTTCTTTTCCATCTTCTATCATTAAACATTGACCAAGGACCCACTCTGATCGCACATCCTCGCCAATCATCTTCATCTTTTTCTCGTAAGCATCTTTTCGTTTACGGCTATTTGTCCCTTCAAGCCTTCCCAGGCATATCGCTATTTTTTGATGACCTTTTAAGATTAAGTAGTCCAGCCCGAGATTGAACGCATCAACATGTTTTATCGATATTGAAGGAAACTCCTCCTGATCAGAGTCTTCACATAACACAATTGGGCCTGCACCTTTATAATTCATTAAAGTTCCAAATGGTATTGCCCGTGAAGCGAAAATGACTCCGTCAATAAGCTGGCCTCTTAATTGTTCCAATGCTTCGAACTCTTTTTCTTCACGGTAGCCTGTCTGGAAAATAACCAGCTGGATATTATGATTCATTCCCTCTTCAGCAATACCTTCGAGCAGCTCCGAAAAATAAGGATGGTTAATGGTTGGCAGTACGACTCCTACCATATTTGTCCTGCCGCGCGATAAGTGGACTGCATTAATATTAGGGCTGTAATCCAGCTTTCTCATCGTTTCCAACACTGCATCCCGTTTCTCCGGACTAACATAAGGATGGTTATTCAATACCCGGGAAACGGTTGAAACAGAGACTCCAGCCAGTCGGGCAATTTCTCGTATATTAGCCATTTAAAAAACCTCACAAAAATATTCTTGACCTGAAACGCGTTCCATAAATTATGGTATAAGCAAATAGAATTTAAGGAGCTGTCATTATGTTTACAGGAATAGTTACATTAACAGGATTATGCCTATTTGAAATTATTTTAGCAAAAATTGCATTGGGAAAGTCAGAAATAGAGGATTTTAATTTTGAAGAATTCTTTAATGGGGAATCTTAATTACAGATGGACTTTAGGTTTTAAATACTCAGAATGCGTAGCAGGAAGAAATGAGGACTTAGGGTAAAAGAACGACATATTGTGATGATCCGGTAGAGATAAGGAGATACCTTATTGTGCATCATTTCAACCAGGGAAATGTTAGAATGAATTAAAGTTTGCATGAAATTTTGAAACTTTTTTCTTAGGTTGCCGTAAATACATCTGTTGAATAGAAAGAGGTGAAAAATATGAACAAAACCAAAAAGGTTATGGCTGGGATTTCAGCTACAGCTCTTTTAATGGGAGCTACAGCATGTAATAATCCGCAGGTTTTACCAGACAGAGATTGGGATGAGGGTTCATCTGCAGGTGAGGGACAGGATTGGAGTGCATCACAGGATCAGGATATCCCTCCGGTACCAGAAGGGACAGATTGTAGTGACTGGGAATGGGATGCTGAAGATGGGGTCTGGGAATGTGATGATAATAATTCCCCATACTTTGGCCATTTCTTTTTTGCCGGTATGTTCTTTGCCAATCGATCGATGCTTTATAAGAGCAATGATTATATGAAGTATAAGAACAGCTCGTCATTTAAAGGGGCCAGGCTGGACAGCAATTACAAAAACAGGACGCCAAAAGGCAGCTCTGGATTCGGAAGCGGGTCAAGAAGCACGACTGGCGGCTAAGGGAGAGAATGAATAATGAATTTATATATAAATTTTGCCTCTTATTTAGGACTTGGACTGCTTTTGCTGACAGCAGGGGTAGGGTTATTCGTGCTTGCTACTCCTAAAATCAAGGAATTTGAACTGATCGGCAAGAGAAATGTTACTGCTGCTCTTTCTCTTGGCGGGAAAATGCTCGGACTCGCCATTGTCCTTGGGGCTGCGGCAGAATATTCAATTTCCCTGCTTGATATGGCAATTTGGGGGTCTATTGGAATTTTCACTCAAATCCTCGTGTTTTTTGTCGCCGAGGTTGTAACAATCAGGTACAGCCTTCAAAAAGCGATAGAGGAAGATAATCGTTCTGTCGGTGTCATTCTATTTTCACTTTCACTTGCTGTTGGCTGGATTGTAGCCAAGAGTCTTTCGTATTAAGGAGATTTTAGTGCCATGAAAAAACTGACTTATTTTATCCATGATGGAAAAGGCGGCTACGAACCTTTATATGAATATACGACCGCGACTGTTGGCATAGATGAGTTTTATGCACGACAGTTATGCACCTATTTCGTGATCAAGGGAAACCAATATGAATTAGTGTCGAATGAAATGAACGGGGAAGAAGAAATCCTGGTTCTTGAGGACCGTGGAAGGAACAATTCAGTCATTGACGAGAAAAATTATAGGGGATTGGGCATTCACGTTGAATTTCGCAGGTATAGTGAATTTGAGAATTACAAATTGCTATCCACTGTTCCTTGCCAAACCCATCTCGATGTCATTCGTTATCTTTTAAAGGATGTAACGGATGTCCCGGAAATTGGCCAAATGTTGGTTACTTCTACTGAAATTGATGAGGACCGGGGAGTATACGTTCTGTATGTGAAAAATTTGCATGAAAACGACATGGAATAGGAGGCATTCCATGGAAGACCATCGAATAAGACGAATGAATTTCTATAGAGGGATCAAGAATTTCTGGCCTGACTTATATGGGGAAGAATACGCTTTATACGATGTAGCAGCAATTTCCCAGAACGAAGCGGATGAAATCAGGCTTTGTACTTCCAGAGTTGGAAAAGTGTTTTTCAAAATCTGTGACCTGCTGAGAAAGGTGGATAAAGATACCTTACTTGAGTTAGGATTTCCTCACCAAACCGTAGATTTTATCCGGCTAAAAACCTTGAATCCAGAAAGTGTCATTGCAAGACTTGATCTCATAAAAACGGATGATACATACAAATGCATTGAAATTAATGCCGATACTCCTACTTTCATCAAAGAGTTGTTTCACGTAAATGGACTGGTGGCAAAGAGTTTTGGCTATGGAGATCCAAATGAATCAAAAGAAGAGCAGCTAGCCGCAGCTATCAGGAAAGCCGTTCATGCCTCTGCAAAATGGGTAGCCGAAGTGGAACCATACGTCGTTTTTACAGCGCATGAAGATAATATTGAGGACAAGAACACTGTTTTGTATTTACAAGAATTGTACGGATTACCTTCAAGGTTTATCTCATTGGATAAATTAAGAATCCAGCCAGGAGAGGGCCTTTTTGATGAATATGGACGCAAAATTGACATTCTGTACAGGCAAACTTTCCCGATTGAGAGCATGATCCTTGATGAAGACCATTCAGGGAATAGAATCGGGCTCTGGTTGATGGATCTTATAAAAACAAAGAAACTGGCTGTGATTAATCCTCCATCTGCGTTCTTGTTGCAAAATAAAGCAGTACAGGCGGTGATTTGGGGAATGCATGAAAATAAGGATCCTTTCTTCAGTAAAGAAGAGCACCAATGGATACACCAATATTTTCTTCCCACGTATCTGGAAGCAGACTATTTCCTCGAAAAAAAAATCCCTTATGTCAAAAAACCGATTTTTGGGAGGGAAGGAGACACAGTTCAGATTTTCGATTCGAGCGGTCAATTGGTTCTTGAGGAGCAACAGAAAAATTACGATCAAGTACCATCAATTTTTCAGCAGTATATCAAATTGCCTTCTGTCCAATACCTATCTGAAAATGGGAGACAAAACGGACATATACTGACCGGGAGCTTTCTTGTCTATGGTGAACCGTCCGCTTTTGGTTACAGGGTTGGCGGCAAGATCACAAACAACCTATCATGCTTTTTGCCGGCTGGCTTGATCGTTTAGGATAGGAGGTACATACATGTGGATTTTACAAAGATTATTCACAAAGATGATGAGAATCAGTCTGTGGAAAATCACACTGATTGTTTTGGCTGTGATCCTGTTAAGCAGTCTGATTATTAAAACTCTTGAACCTGAAACATTTCCAAGATATCTGGATGCCGTCTGGTGGACAATGACAACAGTCGTCACAGTTGGATATGGAGATTACTCTCCAAGCAGTGACCTCGGAAGGATTTTCACAATGGTATTGCTCTATACAGTTGGAATCGGAGCAATGGGCATCATAATTGGCAAAATTTTTGAAAGCCTGGCACTTTATAAAAAGATGAAGGAGGAAGGGGAATTGGCATACAAAGGCAAGGACCACTATATTTTGATTGGTTCCTCCAAAGATAAGCTGAAAAACGTTGTTGAAGAAATCCTGAACTCCAATAATAGATCTGATATCGTTATTGTCGACCACAGCAATGAATCACCGGTGAAGCATGAACGAGTCCATTTTGTCAGTGGCAACCCTGCAGAGGAAGAAGTGCTGATTAAGGCTAATATCCTGGAGTCAAAGTCAGTGGCAGTATTTACAGATGATCGTATCGGGCTGCCAGAATATGCTGATGGGAAAACTTTGCTTATTGCTTCAAGGGTGGAGCATATATCCAAACAGTCTGGAAAAAACATATACACAATCGCCGAGATTATGAAGGAAAAGCATATTGCACTGTTCGAACATGCAAATATAGATGAATTCATATTATCGAATGAATCAGTATCCAAGCTGATGGCCCAGGCGGCAATCTTTCATGGCTCAAGTAAGCTATTCAAACAATTGCTCAGTAACATGGAAGGTGAAAACTTGTATGAGGTCGAAAAGAAACCGCATTGGGGGACATACAAGCAGGCAGCGATGGAGTTGTTCGATTTAGGAGCGACGCTCATTTCAGACGGCCATGCACTTGATGTTGCCAGAAAGCATAATGAACCTATTCCAGACGGAGCAAAGATGTTTATCATCTGTGATGAAGAGACTTTTAGGAAAATCAGCAGTTGAAAATCAATAGAAAAGAAGCAGGTAAATGAAAGCAGCGTGTTTCTCGTTGCTCGTCTGGGAGATACTGGTTTTCAGTCCTTCCTAAAAAAAATCCTATTTTAGAGTTTAAAATATTCATGAATGGATATAATAATCACGCAAGGTTAAATTGCAATTTTCTTAAATCGCTAGGAGGCAACAATAGTGGAACGTGGTAAGGTAAAATGGTTTAACAGTGAAAAAGGCTTTGGGTTCATTGAGCGTGAAGGTGGAGACGATGTGTTCGTACATTTCTCAGCAATCCAGGGTGAAGGCTACAAATCTTTAGATGAAGGACAAGAAGTATCGTTTGATGTTGAACAGGGCCAGCGTGGTCCGCAGGCTACAAACGTACAGAAGCTCTAACTAAGGATATCCAAAACAGACTCAGTAATTTGGGTCTGTTTTTTTTGTTTGAACAAGACCAAAAAAAAAAACACATCCACGATGTGCGAGGCTTAAAATCCAAAAAAAGAACTAATGATGTTTTTCTTTTTGAATTTCCTTAGAGGTGAGAGCGACGATGACAATTCTGTCTTTACCTCGGTGGTTTCTTTTTCCCTCTCTGGGGCAGCTTCCTGCATGCTGATGATAAGATTCTTAAGAACGTCTATTTCATTCTGTAGCTCATCTATTTCCCTTCTGTGCTGGAGAATCTGATATGCAACCACTTCATCCGCCTTTCTTTCAAGCTTTTGATCAAATTCATCCATCCGCCTGACCAGCGGTCCAAGAGCCATCTCAGTTGATCCGCCTATTACGGTTGCTTTTCTTGGCTTTCTCCCTTTAATTTTTAAATCCTGAAGCAGAACACCGTTATTAAGCTGATCTTTGATATCTTTCAAGATTTCGATGCTCTCATCCGAAAATTGATAATGCCCTAGCTCTGTACGTTCCATTTGAAGGTTCGCCTGTTTCACCCAACGCTGTATCGTACTTGGCGAAACCCCAAGCAACTTTGCGACTGCACTAGTGTTCATGATCATCCCTCCCATAAAAAAATTTCGCTGTTATAATAGTCAATTCCTTTGTGCCTGACAAAACTAGTTGTCTTTCGTCAAAGATAGTGAAGAAGCAACAGAATATGATTGAAGAATCATTACTAGTGCTTAAAATCCTTTCCTAACAGTCAGATTTTTGTCATAATTTTACTGAATACCAAACAATTACACAAAAGGATGGTAATATGGTAGTAATTATTAGAAAGACAGGTAAATAGTATGAGGATAAAAGATAAAAGGTTTCTTAAAAGATGGTTAGTGGCTGGAGTGGTTCTTACCATGTTATACTTCGGCATACTCCATTATCAGATCATTCAACACGCTAATGAATCTGTGCCACAAAATGCAGATTACATGATCATTCTTGGTGCCCGTGTGAAGGGGGAAAACCCATCACTAGCGCTTCAATTCAGGATAGACTCTGCGGCAGACTACCTAAAAGAAAACCTAAACACAATTGCCATAGCTTCAGGAGGTAAAGGTCCTGGCGAGGATATATCCGAAGCAGAAGCGATTAAACGAGCTCTGATGGAATACGGCATCGAAGAATCCAGAATTCTTCTCGAAGATCAATCTACAGATACATATGAAAATATTCGCTTCTCTAAAAGGTTAATACCGAAAGATGCTGTGTCTGGACTTGTCGTAACAAATGATTTCCATATTTACCGTGCCGGCATGATTGCAGAAAAAGAGGGACTCGCGTTGAACGGACTCCCAGCTGAGACCCCAGTACAAGCAGTCGTAAAGTCGTATGCAAGAGAATATCTTGCATTGACCAAATATTTTCTGATCAATGCATTCAGATGAAATGATTTAGAGGGATTTGAGGTGTGTAGATGAACGTGACAATGTTTGTTATGAATTTTGTATCATGGATTCTGATTTTATTTATAGCTCTCAGGATTTACCGAGAGCAGGAAATTAAGCCAAAGATATGGAAGATGGCACTCGTAATTTTCATAGGGTTATTCTCATTTTCTATTAATCTTCCTTATATGGACCAGCAGATTAAAGTAGCTATACTTCCACTCGGAGTTTGGATTCTCTTTGCTCGATATAATAAAAGGAACGAAGGTACTGGCTGGTCCCGATACCGAAAATATGCATGGTTAGGATTCCTGGCTAATTATATTTTCCTTTTGTCAGCATTATTGAGTCCTCTGATTCAATCGAGCATTTATCCAAATGACAAGTTATCAACATACATTTCAGACATCAGTGAAGCATCCATCCTGAAAACTCATCCATCTGCGAACGAAAAAATGCTGGACGCAGAATCATTTCAATCTGAAATTCCAAAAATGGATAAAAAGAAAATTTCCAGCGATGCCTGGTATTATGATTCAATGGAGAACGTTGAAACGCAGGCTCAGGCCGATGAACGATTTGCATATCAAATAACCGGGGTAAAAGCCAGAATGGGCAGCGGGGTTCACCCGGTGATCTATGTAGAAGAGGATGGAAGAGGGATTTTAATTATAACACCACAGGAACAATTTTATTTCCGCTCAAAAGCCTCTTTTTTAAAGGAGGGGAAGTAGAATGGGAAATAAAAAAAGTATGCTGCTCCTTGGGGGGCTGGGGCTGACCCTATTGGTGATACTCGCTGGTTACTGGTTCTATTTCGCTCCCCCGGGTGGGTTTCCTGGCAAACAACAAGCCATTAATGAAATGATGAAGGAATTCCCTGAGGCAGACATAGAGTTGATTCAAGATATCATTTTTATTGATTCAAAGCATGTTCTGGCCCCTTTTATTACAAAAAATGAAGGATATGGTCTCAGTTTCTGGGAGTGGAGAAAACACAAGTGGGAATTTGCACGCATTGACACAGGTGCGACTCCTCAATTATGGAAAACAGACCCTAAAGATCCCGGGAGTTACTATATTATCTGGAATTTTCATCCGGATAATCAGCTTGCAAACCTGAACTTTTATTTAAAGAAAGACGGAAACTTCAGCATATCTGATGGAAAGCACCACTACTTTCCAAAGGTCCAAATGGAATTGGAAATAGAAGTAGGTGGAAAGTCCAGTTATGGTTTTACTAAAATTCCTGATGAATGGATTGAATTTATCACTGTAGAAAATCAGTTGACTGCTTCCAGTATGCCGAATTCGATTTTTTCTGATTTTTTTCCGCCTGAACAATACTATTTAGGATGGAGCTCCGTTAACAAGGATGGAAGCGATGAGTATCCGCCTTTACCAGGGAACTCACATGGTTTTGGGAGTGGAGAGAGCCATATTGAACATATCAGGTATTTGGATAAGAGGGAAATTTACCAATGATTTTCTCCAGGATTCTTTAATAGAGCAGAAAAATTTCATATTGAACTTAGTTGAAACTTTTATACCATTTTTATCGTACATATAGATGTACTGAAGGGTGGAGAAATGGATAATTGGCTGTTTATATTCATTGCAAATCTTTTTGGAGGTATTATATTATTCTATTTGTTAATGTTTTTATTTTCCGGGTTTGAAGTTGATTCTGCTTTGTTCGTGGGAATTTTCGTGTTGATCCAGCTCAGTTTTATGACTGCTTTGATCTATAACTTAATGCACAAAGTTCAAAGGCTGGAAAGGCAAGTGGCCAGAAAGCTTGAATCTGGTGAAAAATAAGATTGTTTTATAAGAATTGGTTTGAAAAGGAGAATATATATGAAACCGAAATACTTGTTGAAAATCACAGCATTATTCAATCTACTCATTTTGTCTTTAGGGATGATTGCTGTACCAGCATTTGCGTCTAATGATAATGATGAGGATGCCATTAATGAAAAATATGGCCTTCCGATTGTTGTATACGGCGAAGCTCTTTCTGAAAAACAGAAGGATGAGGTCAGGGAGCTGCTGGGAGTGAAGGACCCATCAAAAGTTAAAGAAATAATTGTCACAGGAAAAGACCTAGTAAATTATATAGACGGTGACGAACATTCAAACATGTACTCGTCGGCGAAAATCACCAGGAAAGATACAGGAGAGGGACTGGTGATTAACCAGGTCACTCCGGAAAATATTACAGAAGTAACCGATGAAATGTATGCGAACGCCCTGTTGACTGCAGGAATCGAGGATGCAGTCGTGGATGTGGTTTCCCCGGTGAAGGTTACTGGTCACTCAGCACTCGTTGGAATTTACAAGGCGTATGATGAAGGTGAAGGAACAGAACTCAATAAGGACCGCACAGAAGTAGCGAATCAAGAATTGAACCTGGCGACAAAACTGGCTAAAAAGGATGGCCTTGATCAGGATAAAGTCAGTGAACTCCTGACTGAAATCAAGAAGGAAATTGCCGAGCAAAATCCGGCAACAAAAGAAGAAATCGAAAAAATCATTGATGATAAGTTAAAAACACTTGAGATTCAGCTAAGTCCTGAAGACAGGCAGCTCCTTATCGACCTGTTCAATAAGATGAGGGACCTGAATATAAATTTTGACAATGTAAAAACCCAATTAGAAACACTTTCGGATGATATCCAGAAAAGGATCGAGGAAGCAGTGGGTGATAAAGGGTTCCTGGAATCAGTCTCCAACTTCTTCAAGGAACTAATAGAAAGCATCAAAAGCATTTTTTCATAAAAACAGAGGAATCTTTCCTCTGTTTTCTTTTTCTTAAAACTATAATGAAAGAGGTGTTTCCATGGAGATCAGACAAGCCGAGGAACGGGACGCAGATAAGTTTGCAACACTAATGCAAGAGGTGGAAAGTTCCTCAGATTTTATGCTTTTTGGGCCAGGTGAAAGAAAGTTCAATCCGGACACTCAAAAGAAAATGATTCATGTACTTATATCCGAACAAAACTCAAATATCTTTCTGGCGGAGACTGGTGGTGAATTAACCGGATATTTAATCGCCAAAGGCGGAAGTGCGCCCAGAACAAAGCATTCAGCATATCTGGTAATTGGGATAAAAGATCTATATCGCGGAAAAGGGGTTGGGACAAGTCTCTTCACTGAATTATTGGATTGGGCGAGCGGCATAGGACTGCGCAGACTGGAACTAACCGTGATAACAAAGAATCAGGGAGCCATTGCATTATACACAAAAATGGGATTTGAAATAGAAGGAACGAAGAAGGATTCAATGTTCAAGGATGGACAATTCTACGACGAATTTTATATGTCGAGAATCCTTTAGACCAGGGGATTTTTTCAGGATTATAGCTTGTTGAGCGTTAGGCATTCCATTGATGCCTACTTTTAAGTGATTTCGGAGATTCAGGTCACCAATAGACTTCATTGGTGCCCACTTTTATGGGATTCCGGAAAGTAAGGTCACCATTCCGCCGAAAATCATTGAGGTCCATCAAAAAACGCCTGACAGAAGCCAGGCATTTTTCCTTTCAATCTGATAGGGATAATGATTTATAAGATTATCCCTGATACCGTTCATCCCATTCTTCCCTTAACAACCCCATTTTGATTGAATCATAGTATTTTCCGTTATATAGCCTGCACTTTCTGATTCTTGCCTCTTCAACCATGCCGAGTTTTTTGCCGACAGTCAGCATCCTGGCGTTTCCAGACCAGGTGGTAAAACCTATGCGGGGGATGGGGAAAGTGTCGAAAAGATGCTGGATCCAGGCTATTAGAGCATCTGTTCCATATCCACCATTCCAGAATTCAGGGAGATAGATGACGATCCCGATTTCAAGCCACTGAGATGATTCGTGCTCCCAATAATATGTGACCATTCCAATGATTTCATCATCGACTTTGATTAAATATTTCCGATCATAGCCCTGTTGGATCAGGTTGCTCATCTGTTCCCTGAATTTTTCATATTCAATATGCCTCAACGGATAATAAGGAGCATCCCATTTTTTCCACTCGGGGTGTTCATCATTATGGATAAGGCTCCACCATTTTTCTAAATCATCTTCTTTCACCTTGCATAGTGCCACTTGTTCTCCGGGCAATATATCTGGGGTTTGCATGAATCCGTACCTCCTTAATTGAAATGAGGCTAGCAGTTTATGCTTAAGTATTTCTCTTTTATTCTATTATTTCCTGCGACAGCTTAAAAATACAATAAAAGTTTCAAAATTGGCACAGAAAAAAGAGACGCTGCTGCAGCGTCTCTTTAGTTAATTGCTTCATCATCTATAAATGCATTTTCATCATTAACTGCAAAGAAATTTAAACCAGCGGCGATTGCGAAAGCTCCACCAAGTAATACAAATGTAGTCATCATTATGTAATCGCTCCTGTCATCGTTTTGTTACTTGTAATATTCCCATATATAAAACTATTAAACCTGATATTACAAAAGAATGACAAATCAACCTAAAAAATTTAATCTAAGGAAGGAATTTCATATTTTCTACTGAATTATTAAGTTTGTTTGTGAAAATAAAAAGGGGGGACATAAAGTTGGAATTCGTCAGCAACAAGATGACCAGGGACCTTGCAGTAACAATCCTGAACTGGGTATATGACTCGCCTTATGAACTTTACAATAATACTGTCAGTGAGGAATCAATAGAGGAGCTCTTGAATGAAGGTTATCGGACTGTAGTAGATCAGGCAGGTACATTAATCGGTTTTTATTGCACAGGACCTTCTGCGCAAGTTCCTGCAGGAAGAGAGATCGGAGTTTATAGTGAAACGGCTATAGATATAGGGATTGGCCTGGCACCGGAGATGACAGGAAAAGGTTATGGTTTTCTTTTCTTTTCTTTTGTATTGAAAGATTTGGAGTCCAGCACACAAAACCAGCCGTTTAGGCTTACTGTAGCGTCCTTTAATATAAGGGCCATTAAGTTGTATGAAAAAATCGGATTCATGAGGGAAGCTGAATTCAAAACAATGACGAATGATTTTATTACAATGGTAAAGCGCTGAAAAGATAATGCATTGCTGCTTCAAAGTAAATAGGGACTTTTTTTGAAAAAACAAATAAAAAATTTGATTTTTGTTAAATAATCCCTATATAATGAAAAAGCTGTGTGAAATTCCGGTTTCACAACAAGCATATATATAGATTGAAGGGGAGTATCAGAATGAAAAAGTTTTGGATTTTACTTGCTGCAATTACTTTTGCACTTGGATTGACAGCGTGTTCGGCGGACAAAGAAGCAGAACCCGAAAAAGCTGAAACAGAAACAGCCGAAAAGCCGGCAGTAAACCCTAAGAGCGCCATGTACAAATTTTACATGAGCATTGTGAACACAATCAACGAGGCTGATGCTGACTTGAATGCATATGAGGGAGCAGAGGAGCCTAAACCGGAAGAGAAGGCAGCGGCAAGTGAATCAGCTGCTGCAGTTGCAACTAAAGTTGAAGGACTGGAAGTTCCTGCTGAATTGAAAGATCAAAAAGCAGACCTTGAAGCGGCTCTTAAAGATCTTGCAGAATCATATAATTTGAAAGCAGAAGAGCTGAAGAAGGATGCTCCAGCATTTGAAGCAGCCGATGAGAAATTCGCACAGGCTGAAGAAAAGATTGGTGCAGCATTTGAAAGTGTTGACATGAAAAAGCCTTCTCTAGCAAAAGAATTGTAAAAACATAAGAAAAGCTGTGCCAGCCGGCACAGCTTTTTCATTGTTCATCATTCGTCTGCTCTGATGGGTTTTTCATATTGAAATATGCGTCCATCACGGCACGGCCGATTTTTTTATTCGCTCCGTGGTCAACACTGCCCTGATAAGCCCATGGCACGATGACCGCCATGGCGATTTCAGGATTTTCCGAAGGGGCATAGCCAACTAGGCTAATATTCATTGTTTCAATGAGAGGGTCACCTTTTACTCTGTACTGGCCATCATAAAAGGCTTCGGCAGTACCAGTTTTCCCTGCCGGTGAATAGGTGGCATTGCCAAAATATCGATAAGCAGTACCTCCTGGTTCCTGCATGACTTTTTTAAAGCCAGTGTGGACGCGTGCAAGCCATTGATCTTCCATGTCAATATCATTGAGAACTTTTGGCGAGAACGATTTATAAACCGGTCCGACCAGATCGCCGTTCATTGCTGGTTCACGTATTTCCTTGACAACCCTTGGCTGCATCCGGTGCCCGCCATTGGCAATCGTAGAAATATACTGGGCTAGCTGCATATTCGAATAGGTATCATACTGTCCAATTACCAAATCCAGCACTTTACCGACTGGAGAGTTGGCTCCTTTAGCTCCGGTTTGTTCGCTGGGCAAGTCGATACCTGTCCTGATACCTAAACCGAATGAAGCGAATGAGTTTCGGATTGTATCCCAAACCTGTGGGTCCAGATTCAACGGTTTTTGATAGCGATAGACTCCATTCCCAATTCTGATTGCGGTATGGAACATATAAACGTTGGAGGACTTTTTTAATGCTTCAATATCATTCAAGGACCCTAAATAACTATAGGATTTTTTTATCGGTGTACCTTTAATGTCCAAAGCCCGATCATCGAAACTGGTCCAGGGACTGATTGCGCCTGTTTTATAACCAGTCAGGACGGTTGCTCCCTTGACAACAGATCCAACATTATAGGTGTTGATGATGTTACCTAATGCGTCATCTTGCATTTGGACTTCATTCGTTTTTTTATCTTTTACGATCTTTTTTCCTGCCATGGTCAATACTTCACCGGTATTTGGGTCCATCAGCACGACATAAGCACTGTCGAGCAGTCCGGTTCCTGGCGACCTCTTCGCTGCCCATAATTCTTTTTCAATGATTTCTTCTACAGCCACTTGCAGGTCCATGTCTATACTGAGAATTAAATCTTTACCGCGCTGGCCTTCGGCTACTAATTCTTTCTCCAGGAGAACGCCTGCTTTATCGGTGATATTTATAACCCTTTCTTTTGTTCCTTGCAAAATATCTTCATATTCTTGCTCAAGGTAACTCTTTCCTACCCTGTCATTTCGGGTATATCCGCGAGAAATGAAATAATCAATCCTGTCAGCGGGGAGACCTTCACTGCTAGTAGTCACTTTGCCCAATACAGGTTTGAAGGTTTCTTTATATTTATACTCGCGCTCCCAGTCTGTCGTTGCATTCACGCCTGGAAGAAGAGTCAGGTTTTCGCTGACAATGGCAAATTCATCTTTTGATACATCTTTATTTTTAATGATCTGTGGAACGAACTTATATCCGTTGTTCATGATGCTGAAAATAGCAAGCTCCTCAATGTCCTGTTCACTTAATTGCTTGAGATGATCCTCTGTAATCCTTTCAATCTGGAGTTTATATAAATCCTTGTTTTTCAGCTTCTTATTTCTGAACTGGTCCATTTCTTTTTCAGTTATAAGGTCTTTTGCTTCCTCTGGATGTTTGAGCATCCAGAAATCCTTCATATCTCTTTCACGGACTTTATCAGTATCTTTATCGATGATTTTGGCCAGCTTTCCTGCTACATCGAGCATTTCCTCCTGGGAGGCACCTTCATTTGTATATGTAATAGCATTTAGAGGTTTATTGTCGACAATGAGCTCCAGGTTTCTGTCCAGCATTCTTCCTCGCGGGACCGGGTTATTGACCGTAACATCTTCTTTACGGTTGATTTCCCGTTTATAGTCCTCTCCATGGACTATCTGAACAATCCCGAGACGCAGGACAAGCAGTGAAAAAAGGATAAAAACAGAAAAGAACAAAACATTGACTCGAATGGGTGTAGTATTTTTTTTTGGTGTCAAATATCTCACATCCTTTGGAATAATTCTATAAAACTAGTTCCTTGAATTTTTCAGATCTTCCCGACTTTCTGGGTTTGTTTAGTATTCAGGACTTGATGTATGGGTAAGAAGAACTGTTATAGACATAATAAGAAAGGGCTATTGCGAAACCATCTTTTACCATAAGTTTACATAACTTTTTACTTTGATGTAAAGGTTTTCCTGTTAAATAAAAGGAATCCCTTAATAAATTGGGATTCCTCTGGTATCTATAAAGGTTCTTCCGGAATTATGGCGTTACTATCCGTACTTGGAACTTTACGTTTCTCAATATCGATTTCATCTGATGAATAAATTAAGACGACCATTTTTCCGGGATAGGTTTTCGCCCTGATCAAGATTGGCTGGCTATGTTTGTTTTTAAAAGTAAAGTCCGGGCCATACCAGCTGACAGTCGCGTCTCTTCCAGGAGGGACATAAGGGACCTGCTTGCTGTGTGAGTATCGCTCAAGTATTTTCAAACCTGAGCGGTCTGCAGCATTGAACAAAGTCGAAGACACTTGGCAGATGCCTCCGCCGATTCCTTCCGATAGTTCCCCTCTCACAATAATCGGTGCGGGTTGATAACCACGGGAAGCTGTTCTTTTTCCGACAACTTTATTAAAGGAGAATATTTCACCAGGAAAAACGACATGGTTATTGATAGCATCTGCCGCAAGGGAAATATTATGGGTTCTTTCTTTATTGGCACTGTTGAAATAGGTTATGTAATGGCCAATTAGTTTAGTCCTGATGTTGGCGATTATTTCACTGTCGACCTTGGGATACACGCGACGTGTTGGAACTAAGATTTGTGAAGGCCCGTGATCAAAAAAACTTTTAGCGAACCTTTCTTTGAATTTTTTTTCGTCAAGAGTGTAGCCAACCTTTTCAGGTATGATATTTCCATAATCATCAAGTCCTGCATTCTTCGGTTCTTTTTTTATTTGATTGGAAAGTTGCATATTCAAGGTGTGAAGCAATGTATGGTTAAGAATCGGAAATCCGAACCATGGTATGGAAAAATCCGTTCGATGGACTTCCGCAACCGGCTCATCTTCCCAAATAATAGATATATCATCATGGCTGTCCGAGGTACTGCTCGATAGTATAAGTCCAAATGCAAGCAACCATTTCATAGAAATTCACCTCCCGTAATATTATGGTTTAATAAATTGGGTTTAATGTATTATGGGATTGATGGTGTTTAATGGAAAATGGAAAAGTGGAAAAGGAGTTTATTGAATTTGTCGAGATACAAACGTCAGCGTCAAGTTTTTTCCGAATAGCACGCACGATAGATAAATACATTTTTCGCTATCACTCCATCTCATTTCTAGGGTGTTTTTTTTTGAAAAAGTAAGGAATTCCAAAAATTTCTAAAATAGCTATTGAGTCGGATGTTAATAATCGTGTAAAATTACACCTGGAGTAGGTGGCTTTTAAAATCACCTTTCTCGCTTTTCTTAATTTTTCTTAAGAAATTATTAAGAAATTTCCCCCTATCTTTCTGGAAGAGGTTGGCATATAATTTAACTGTATTAATAATAATAGTACACTTAGTACAGATTGGGGGTCATTATGTTTGAGCTTGACCTGAGGAGCCGAAAACCGATATACGAACAACTGGTTGATAAGATGAAAGAGTTGATTATCAATGAAGTGCTCAAACCTGATGAACAATTGCCTTCCGTACGACATATGGCACAGCAGTTGACTATAAACCCGAACACAATCCAGAAGGCATATAGAGAACTTGAAACACAGGGGTTCATTTATTCATTAAAAGGCAAGGGGAGTTTCGTCAACCCCATGGATACTGGTAAAGATATCGATAAAATACTGCAGGTAAAACAGGATTTGGAAAAACTCCTGAATGAGGCATTATACCTTGGTGTATCTGCAGAGGCACTCCATGAATTGGTCAAAAGCGTGGAAGCTACGAAAGGGGGACACGGGCAGGATGATTCAAATGATCGAAATAAATAAAGCATTTGAAAAACAAGAAGCTGTAAAAAATGTCAATATGACCATCAATAAAGGTTCAATCTATGGGCTGATCGGTTCCAACGGTGCAGGTAAGACCACCATCATTAAATTGCTTGCCGGCATTTACAAACAGGATTCGGGGAAAGTGATGCTTGAAGGAAATTCCATATATGAAAACCAGGCATTGAAGCAAAAAATCTTTTACATATCAGATCAGCCGTATTTTTTTCCTCAATATACAGTCAGGCAGATGGCCAATTTTTATAAAAGCATTTTTCCATCCTGGAATGAGGAAAGATTTGTAAAATTAGCTGAGGTCTTTGATTTCAGCATAAAAAAGAAATTGCACACTTTTTCAAAAGGAATTCAGCGGCAGGCAGCATTCTGGCTTGCATTATCGACGATGCCAGAAGTCTTGATTCTTGATGAACCAATGGACGGGCTCGACCCTGTAGCAAGGAAAAAAGTTAAAAACCTATTGATTCAGGATGTAGCAGATCGGGAAATGACCATTTTGATTTCTTCTCATAATTTGCGTGAAATCGAGGATATCTGTGACCATATTGGAATTTTGCATCAAGGCTCACTGCTTTTGGAAAAAGACCTTGATGACCTCAAGTCTGATATTCATAAAGTACAGGTGGCCTATAAGGGGGAAGCACCAGAATATCTTGGACAACGCCTGACAATGCTCCATTGCGAAAAAAGAGGAAGTGTAATGGTATGTATTATCCGGGGGAAAGAAGAAGAAATCGTAAAGGTCTTCAGTCAAACCCAGCCTGTTATCTTCGACCTGCTTCCATTGACATTAGAAGAAATCTTCATTTATGAGATGGGGGATATCGGTTATGCCATCAAGAATATCATTGTTTAATAATAAGGAAATGATCCTCCAGGTTGGAAGGAATATCGGCTGGATATCCGTCATCTATTTTCTTGCGTTATTCTTTGCCATACCATTAAGAATCATGATGAACTATTCCGGTGATGACTACCGCTATTTTACACCTGTAGAAGGATTATTCGACTTCGACTTTGCGATCCAGTTTATCATGATCATCACGGTACCTGTGGTGATGGCAATCTTTCTTTACCGTTTCTTACATGTTAAACAGGCAGCTGATTTAATGCATAGTCTGCCTTTGAAACGGGAACATATTTTCCACTTCTATACACTGACAGGGTTTGTGTTTCTGATTATCCCCGTTGTATTGAATGCTTTGATTGCGGTCATTATCCACAGTGCATTTGGGTTGGGTTTGTATTTCCAGCTTGGGGACATTCTCAGTTGGACTGGAATTGTCATTTTATACAATGCTGTATTTTTCCTATCCGGAGTATTAATGGCAATGGTTACTGGGATATCAGTGGTACAGGGAGTTTTAACATATATCATGCTGTTGTTCCCGGCAGGCTTTACCTTGTTGATTATCTATAATCTTGGTCTGTTGTTATATGGTTTTCCTAGTGATTATTTCCAAATCAGGAATATTGAATATCTTTCACCTATTTCGCATCTCGCTTTGCTTGAGAGTAAATCTATATCTGCTAAGGCCGTTCTCCTTTATCTAGTCATAGTGATAGCAGCTTACATATTGTCACTATTAATCTATAAAAAGAGGAATATAGAATCCGCGTCAGAAGCCATAGCTTTTAAAGGCTTAAAAAAGGTCTTTAAGTTCGGAGTTGTTTTTTGCATGACACTGCTGGGCGGCATGTATTTCGATGCCATGCAAAATGAATTCGCCTGGCTGATCTTCGGTTATGCTGCCGGAGCGACAATCGGTTATTTCGCTGCCGAGATGGTTCTGCAGAAAACATGGAGGGTATTTGGCAGCGGAAGGGGTCTGGTGGCCTATGCAGTCGTACTGGCAATCTTAATCATGATTACCCAGGCATTTGCTCCTTATGAGAAAAAGGTACCTGCACTTAATGACATCAAAAGTGTCATCTATGGGAACGGTATTTATTCCGATCCAAATGACCCTTATGCTCCAAAACCAATGTTCGAGCGGGAAAACATAGTGGCTGTAAGGGAATTCCATAAAAGTATCATTCATAATGAAAAAACAAATGAACAAGGAATGAAATCTCAAGAGTATTCTCTTTTTATCTATGAATTAGAAAACGGAGACAGGTTGGTCCGCCAGTATAGAATCAATCCGAACGACTATGTACCGCAATTAAAAAAGATCTATGAATCATCCGAGTATAAACATGCTCATAATCCAGTATTCAACATTAAAACCGAAGATGTTAATTCCATCCAGATCAATAAGAATATTACAGATGTGCCGTTGACGATTACAGATAAAGAGAAAATCAAACAGGCTATCTCCATCCTGAGGAAAGAAATTGAGCGGGAACCTTATACCGTGAACAATTATCCAGTCGGAAATACGTCATCGATTGAAATCATGTCCGGTATCAATAACTATGAAAATGTAGAACTAAAACAGTCTTATTCAAGCTTCATCAAGTGGCTGGAGGATAACGGCATGCTTGAGGAAGCCATAGTGACTCCCAAGGACTTAGACTATATTGTCGTAACAAATGAATCTATAAAATCAGATCAATTCAAAGAATATCAAGAAGAAGAATTATTAAATCGAATATTGAATGATGGAAATACGCTTAAAATAACGAACGATGACCAGCTGCGTGCCGCAATAGAGAAAGCAGGTTATGGGTGGTTTAATGAGGAGCCTTATACCGCTGTTTTTGTCTACAAGAAAGGAAACCACAAAGAAATACGGACATTCAGCAGTAAAGATGTTCCAACGTTCATTAAGCAGTACTTTAAATAGGGTACTGTAAAGGCACAATGTTGATATTTTATTGGATAGCAAATCGCCAGTAACGAAATCAACAGCCTTGCTTTACAGCTTTAATAATAGACAAATAGAGACAGGAAAGGTTGAAGTTGAAATGAATTTCAGCTTCTGGGCAAGGGGGATCGATATGGCTTATATTGATTTTGATGAACTCTATAGGATACATGGCAAAAAACTTCAGCAAATCGCTTTCAGGATTACTAAAGATCGACATTTAGCTGAAGACGTGGTCCAGGAAACTTTTATAAAGGCATATAAAAAAGCTGATACCATTGTTGACGAGTATAAGATTGGTTCCTGGTTAGCGGCAATCGCAGCCAGGACCGCCATTGATTATTTGCGGGCAGAGAAGCGGAGAAGATGGCTACCATCCGATCAAAGCATCATGGAACAGATTTTTAGCGATCACGACGTTGAACAATCACTAGAGAAGGAAGTAGAAATACTTCTGTTCAAGGAGCAAATCCAGCATCTTCTATATCTTTTGACCCAAGAATATCAGCAGGTGCTTGTACTTAAACTCCAGTACGGCTTAAAGGAAAATGAGATCGCCAGTAAGTTGAACATCAAATCCGGGACAGTCAAAACAAGGCTGCATAGAGCCAGGAAACAATTGAAAAAAGTCATGTCAGAGAAATATCCAGCTTGATACAGGATTTAGGCGATGAAAGTAATCGCCTATGTTTTTCATCGTAGGTACTGGCATTTAATTACTAATATTCAATAAAATGTATGAGGAGTAGAGTTATGATTTCAATAAACCATTTGAGTCATGAATTTGAAATTGGTAAAAAAGGGCGGAAGACAGTCATCCCTGTTTTAAAGGATGTTTCTTTGCAAGTTGGGAAAGGGGAAATCGTCACCATTGTAGGCAGAAGCGGTTCGGGAAAATCAACACTACTCAATCTAGTCAGTGGCTTCATTCGCCCAAAACATGGGGAAATAACCATCAATGGGATCAAAACATCGACCTTGTCCGAGGCGAAGTTTGCAGATTTCCGAATTCACCATCTCGGTTTCATCTTTCAAAGCTTTCAGTTGATTCCAAGTATGACTGCCTATCAAAATATTGAGCTGCCTTTGATTTTAAAGGGCGTGAAAGAGCAAGAAAGAAAACTGCGGACAAGCGAAATTCTGGATATGGTTGGATTGGCAGACTTTCAGGATCATTACCCCGGAGAACTATCGGGTGGTCAACAGCAAAGAGTGAGTATTGCCCGCGCTTTGATTGTCAATCCGCCGATCATATTGGCGGATGAACCGACTGGAAGTCTGGATTCAGAAACGGAAGAGGATTTGCTTAGGTTCATAAAAAAATTAAATAGTGAACTTGGCATAACCTTTTTAATCATTACCCATGATGACAAGGTTGCAAGGATTGGCCATCGGACCATTGAATTAAAAGATGGAAGAGTAGTTGAAGAGGTGATTGCAAATGAGGCTTAAAGATCAATTTCGTTTCGTCAGGCAAAACATGAAGAAGAACAGGACAAGGCTGTTCATGACCATCCTGGCCACAGCGATGAGTGTTGCATTCCTCATTGTCCTTGCTTCTGTAGGATTTGGGCTTCATAAATCGATTGTGAAAGAAACGCTGGAAAGAAGGATTGTGACAGAGATAGAAGTACCAGGAAAAGAAGATCCTCAAAATGGATTTAAACAGCTGAGCGAAAAGGATATTGCATTTTTTGAAAAAATTAAGGATGTTAAAGCTGTTACCAGAAGGAAAAACCTCCAGGATTATCAGTTTGAAGTTGGTGAACACCAGACCTTTGCGCGGGCAGTGGTTGCCGATATGCCTTCCGAAATGAAGTCCGGGCTTGAATTATCAGATGGGCATCTGCCGAAATCAGACAATGAGGTGCTTGTTGGCTACCATTTTGTTGAAGATTTGCGACCTAACGGAGGTGCAACAGAAGACATATATAATGAAAACGGCCAGATAAAAGAAGAATATCAATACAAAGGTGAACTTGTAGGAAAGAAAATCATCATGAACGTAATCAAGTTTGAAGATGGCAAAGAAATAAAAGAGAAGCTGGAAGTTACCATTGCAGGAATCCGTAAGAAGCCCACGAAGGAATGGGTCTATGACAATGTGGTATTTGTTTCCGAAGGGGTCCTTAAGCAAGTAGAGGAGTTTACAGGAACACCGCGGGGAATGATGAAGGACCCGAACAACCCAGACATGGAACTGCCAGCAATAGCGGCTGACCAGTTTGACGAGGTTAAAATATACGCTGAAGATATGGAAGCAGTAAAAGATATTACAGTTAAGCTTGAAGAAAACAATTTTCCATCCTATTCGGTCATTAATGAATTGAAGGATGTGAATGTAATGTTCACGATCGTGAAGGCTGGACTTATTTTCATCGGAACGATTGCCATCATCATTGCCTCGATAGGAATTTATAACACAATGACCATGGCCGTTACAGAAAGGGCACCAGATATCGGAATCATGAAAGCGATTGGTGCCAATCCAAAGACAATCAAAAAGATCTTCATACTGGAAAGCAGTTATATCGGCTTGATCGGAGCAGCGATCGGCACGCTCGTAGCCTATGTTATAAGTATAATTGTTAATTTTGGATTGCCGATCATCATAAAGCAGGCATTTGGTGAAGAACCGCCCGAGGGGTTGATATTTAGCCATATTCCCTTTACACTGCCAATAATCAGCTTCATAATTTGTTACCTTGTCACAATCCTTTCTGGTTTGCGTCCAGCACAGAGAGCTACAAAAGTAGATGTGCTCCAGGCTTTGAGAAGAGAAGTATAACAGGATGCGCTACATCTTTATAACTCCTGACTAGGAATGAATAGATTTGTTGCCTTTGGAAAAATCTAAACCTATCGACCATTTTACAGGGGGATAGGATATGTCAGTCATTGTTATTCAAACATTTGAATTGAAACAAGATAAGTTCCCGGACGGGATCAAGAATCTGCGCTTGATTCAAAATTTCCGGAACGAACAGTATGACCATAGGGTGGAGCTTTTGTCGCCAATATCAGGAGAAGATCATACCTATGCATTAGTTTCCACCTATGAAGGGTTAGCGGAAATGGAGCTTCAAAATAAGAAAATGTTTGAAGATGAGGAGTATAAAGAGCTAGTTGGTGAATTCTTTCTTGAAAATATCGTGCAAGGAAGCATGTATACACAGTTGTATCGCACAATGACTGGATTGAGCAAGGAATCGGATACCGATAAAGGCAAGAATTAACTCTAAAAAAGTCATTCCTTAGGGAATTGGCTTTTTTTTTGCCTTATCACTCAATACATAATATCAGGTGGATTCTCTAATGATAATACTTATCGAGAAAGGGGAGAAAGGAATGGATTTTTTTCTGCCATCTGTAAAATCCAAAGGCGGGGATCACTCAAATGAAGGAGATTTAAAATGGTGGCAATTATCCCTTATCGGTGTGGGATGTACGATCGGCACAGGTTTTTTCCTGGGTTCAGCCATTGGAATCAAAATCACCGGGCCATCAATCGTCATCTCATTTATCCTTGCGGCTATTGGTACTTACCTGGTCTATAATTTATTGGCAAAAATGACAGCCGAAGACCCACAGGATGGTTCTTTTTGCTTTTATGCCAAAAAGGCTTACGGAAAATGGGCTGGGTTCAGCTGCGGCTGGAATTATTGGAGTTCCAATATCCTGATTATGGGAAGCCAGCTAACCGCTCTTTCGATCTTATCCCAATTCTGGTTTCCCCATATCCCTTTATGGATTTTTGCAACTGGTTACGCAGTTCTCTCAATCGGCGTTGTCCTAACCGGAAATAAAGGCTTTGATAAGGTTGAAGATTTGCTTGCGGTTATTAAAACGGCAGCCATCATCATGTTCATCCTTATTGCTGCAGCAGCTCTTTTCGGATTGTTCAATCTTGAAACGCAGGA
Source organism: Mesobacillus sp. MER 48 (assembly GCF_023714225.1). NCBI lineage: Bacteria > Bacillati > Bacillota > Bacilli > Caryophanales > Bacillaceae > Mesobacillus > Mesobacillus sp. MER 48. The sequence continues at coordinate 290,191 of NZ_JAMAUR010000001.1, read as the reverse complement.
AGTTTATATGCCGAACTCAGTAGATAAACTTTTTCCTGGCGGACTAAAAGGCTTTTGGTCATCGCTGATTTATGCTTTTTACGCATATGGAGGAATAGAGGTAATCGGATTGATGGCGACAAGATTGAAAAATAAAGAAGATGCCCCAAAAGCGGGTGTGATCATGCTGATTTTACTGGTCATTGTGTACGTGCTTTCATTGGGCTTTGCTGTCATTCTGGCTGCACACGGAGCTTTTAACGATAAGGAAAGTCCATTTGTAACTGCCATGGGTCAGTTCAAGTTGGATTTCTTTCCGCATGTATTCAATGCTGCAATCATTCTCGCAGGTTTTTCGACTATGACAGCTTCTTTATTTGGTGTTACAACCTTGCTCGTCACACTGGCCGAGGATGGGGATGCTCCGAAGATTTTCTCCAAGAAAATTGAAAAGTGGAAGCAATTGCCGCTTCCATCCCTGGGACTTGCAGTAGTAGGACTGATCGCTTCCATAATTACCGCGTTGCTGCTTCCGGGAAAAATATATGAGTATATTACTACTGCCGCAGGAATCCTGATTCTATTCAATTGGGCTTTCATTATCCTGTCGGGGCTTAAATTAGTTGAAATGAAGGTATGGGGGAAAACACTCTCCACATTGGGCATATTCCTTATTCTTGCTGCAGTTACAGGAACTCTGGCTGAGAAGAGCATACGAATGGGTTTCTTTATCAGCATTATTGTTGTTTTGTTAATTGGATTGATCTCTGTTGTTTTGCAGAAAAAAGTATGGAATAAATAGAATGGAGAAAAATAATATAAATCTTAAATATTGGTGGAGATGGAGTGGGAACACCTTAGAGCCTGGCCTTGCTGTATACCATCCTTGGGGTAATATATGAAATGCCATTTACTAACGTACTATTGATTTCTCTGATCCTTATTATTGCTTCATACTTAATAGGGGACTTATTCCTTCTGTCAAAGACTAATAATACGATCGCAACATTAGCAGATTTCGGACTTGTCTTTATGATCATTTGAATAATAGGAGAAAGCTTGACCTATGGAGAGCGCCTATTGCTCCCATCCTTAATAGAAGCTGGCGGAATTGCCGTTACTGAATACTTTTTCCATAAATACGTATCCCGAAGTGTTTTGGAAGTTGGCGAAAAGTATAACAATGGAAATTACCGATACAAAACAGAGGCATCTGAAGAATTATACCCTGTCAAACCGGATGTCAGAAGCGATGAGGATACAGGTAAATAAAGAGGTAAATAAAGAAGGCCGCAAAAAGCTGTGCTTTTCAGCTCTTTTGTGGCCTTGTTGTTTCTTCAATCTTTTACATATACGGTTTCCGAGCTTTTAGCGACCTTGAATTCCAGTACATCAAAAACAATGCCATAGATGAATGAAGTCAAGAACATGGAACCAAACATATCCAGGATATAATGCTGTTTTACAAAAAGCGTCGAGATGATGATCAAAGATCCCATTAAAGGTATGAAAATCCTGTGGATGATATGCTTGTTTTGAATGTGAAGACTGCCAAGAATGATTGTGAATGTAGTCAACACATGGATACTAGGGAAAGCATTAAAGGGTTGATCGTGGCTATAAATCATTCCGACAAGGTCAATGAGGATCCCATCTCCTGTCAATTCCGGTCTTGGAACGGTTGTTTGAAAGAAGAAATAAATCAGGAAACAAATCAATTCTCCCACAACAATTAGAGTCAATGTCTTTAAATAAACTCGTGTATCCTTATACCAAAAATACACCAAATAACCCAAAATAAAACCGTACCAAATGATATAGGGTATAATAAAAACCGGAAGGAAGGGAATCATTTTATCGAAGTCAGTTGAAAGGATTACTGCCTCCCTTGGATTGTTGTTTATTAATTTGTAAATCATGCCTAATACTGGCATGACCAGTAAAAATAATAGATAAGGCAGATCTTTCTTTTTATTTTTCATGTCCTATCCCCTTTGCTGAATTGCTGATGGTGTATAAATACCACAAACAGTCCATTTTAATCCCCATTCAATCTTTACCTTTTCTGTAATCACTTATATAGACGATTTTCATAGGCTTTAGTTCCACAATTCTTAACCAAATCTATTTTTTATCTACAAGCGTGATTTTTCATAACGGTAATGGAAAGTTCCCCTCAACTGCTCAACCAGTTTAATAAAAACTCTAAGAAAATTATTCTCTAAAAAAAAGAAGCTTATAAAAAGAAGGGAGACAGAGAAAAGAGAGAATAAGTGATTGGATATCGTAAATTTCTTATGGAAATATTAATACTATCTGAAAAAATAAAAAAACCTTGATATATTATCAAGGTTTTTAAGCGTCCCAGAAGAGATTCGAACTCCCGACCTACAGTTTAGGAAACTGTTGCTCTATCCTGCTGAGCTACTGGGACAAGATTAGAAATAAAGTTGAAATTTGAGAAAGTAACTAGATTAGTGTGATATCCCGTCCACATCTCAGAATGAATTCCAAGAAGCGGCTCGATGTGGACGCTGAAGCCGTTTCGATGAAGCGGATTCGAACGTACTGAGCTACTGGGACAAGGTATATTGGTTTTGAATTTCAGCGACTTAATTATTATATGATGAATCCAGAAAAATTTCAAGATGATTTTTCCTGTAAATTTTCAGAGGGCAATCAAGAAGCAGATGATCTGGCTTCTTGATTGCTGTTCAATGTTGTTGTTTTCGATGAAACAGGCCCATTACTTCCAGGGTTTCTGTTATATTCACAAATGCCTCAGGGTCTATTTCTTCTATGAGTGTTTTGACTTCGGTAAGTTCATACCGGGATATGACCGTAATGATGACATTGCTTTGCTCATTGGAGTATCCGCCAATAGAGTCGATAACCGTCACACCGCGATAGACATTTTTAAGAAGATGCTGTTTCACTTCCTCGCCTTTTCTGGTAATGATCATTAAAGTAAGCTTCACATGATGTGTATGAACTTTATCAATCACTTTTCCCAGAACGAAAATGGAAACAAGGGTATTCAGTGCTGCATCCCAGCTGAATAAGAAGCCTGATAACAAAATGACGATAGAATTCATCGCAAACAATAATGTTCCCATTGGAAAGTCCTTTCGTCTGGCAAGGAGCATTCCAATGATATCAAATCCGCCTGATGAACCTGATGAGCGAAAGATAATACCTATTCCCAGTCCGACAATAGCCCCTCCGAAAATGGATGAAAGAATCGGGTCCTTAGCGAGTTTAAATACAGGTATAAAATAAAGTGCAATTGAGATGGTAATGACTGAAAGGATTGTATAAATGATGAATTTTCTCCCTAATTTCAAATAACCAATAACAAGCAGGGGGAAGTTCAACAGGAAATTGTAAATGCCCGTATTTATAGATGTGAGCATCGATAAAATGATGGAAAGACCACTGATTCCACTGCTCATGATTCCATGTGGAATCAGGAAGAGGTTGAATGCAAATGAAACGATGAGTGAGCCAATAATAATTCCAGCTGTCTTCAAGTAGGACGCCTCCAATAAATAGTGTGTGAGAAATATTATATCGGTGAAAATAAAGAAATGGATTTAAAAGTTTATTTTAAATTCATATATTATTTTGATTTAGAAGTGCTATTTTCAACCAAAAATCGAATGATGAAAATTATATATCTGCCAGAGAAGGGAAAAATACGATGATTTAATGTTGGAGGTGAGCAGCTATGGACAATGATTCAGTCAGGGACCTGGTAACCGTAAGAGATGAGATGGGAAATGAGAGACAGTTCGAAGTAGAAGCATTGTTTGAAATGAATGGACTATCTTATGCGATGTTGAGAGAAGGGGAAGAAACTGTGGTAATGAAAGTAGAGGACCAAGGTGAGGACCAATTTCTCGTAGGACTTGAAAGTGAAGGTGAAAAATCCAACTTGCTAGATGCCTATCAAATTGCTGTTGATGCAGCACCAGCGGAAGAGTGATGGGGCTAACAAATTACTTGATGATAAACGAAAAGCCCAGATGTTCTCTGGGCTGCACTTTTTTCCCTGCGGTTAAAATAATCACTAGTGGATATTTCGTTTCTTGAACCTTCCTCCTCGTACTTCAGCAATGTTACCTACAGCAAGGAAGGCAGTTTCATCCAGCTCTTCGACAATTGATTTTAGTTTCGCTTCTTCCAGACGGGTAATGACACAGAAAATTACTTTCTTGTCATCCCCGGTGTATGCTCCTTCACCTGTTAAATAGGTTACACCCCGGCCAAGCCGAGCAAGAATCGCTTCGCCGATTTCCTTATGCTGGTCACTGATGATCCACGCTGCTTTTGATTCATCCAGTCCAGCAATCACAATATCAATTGTTTTAAAAGCGATGAAGTACGCGAGAATCGAATACATTGCACGATCCCAGCCAAACACAAATCCTGCGGTTCCAAAAATGAAGATGTTAAAAAACATGATGACTTCACCGACTGAAAATGGGAGTCTTCGATTTGCGAGGATTGCCAGAATCTCAGTACCGTCCAGAGATCCGCCGTAACGGATGACTATGCCTACACCAGCCCCGAGAACGATCCCTCCGAATACGGTGGCAAGCAGCAAATCTTCTGTAAAAACAGGTACTTCATGAAGAAAGCTGGTTGTTAATGAAAGAACAGTAATCCCCAAAAGGGTGGAAAGTGCGAATGTTTTTCCAATTTGTTTATAACCAATGAAAAAGAAAGGAATGTTTAATACAAAAATAAAGAGGCCGAGGCGCCAGCCTGTTAAATGAGAGAGGATAATTGAAATGCCAACAATTCCGCCATCCAAAATTCTGTTTGGGACGAGGAATTCCTCAATTCCTACACCCATCAGGACAGCTCCCAAAATGATGAAAAAGATTCTTTTAGCTAGTTTTGTTTTTGTAATGCCCTTATGCTGCTGCCGGGCAAGAACTGCTTCTTGACTGCTGTTCATTTGTTCCCCCTTAGTAGAATCAACCGTTTGAATATATAATCTATTTTATCATAAAAGATGTAAATGTACTGTTTGAAAGTATGTTTCTATTTAATGTGTGAATCTTCAATAGTTCTTATCCAGACAGTAAGTAAGCCAGTAAGTAGTTCAATTTTCCAGGGTTGAAATGTCATGAATTGGGTACAAAATAGGAAGGTAAATGCTTTTTTAAAAAACGAAAAGGTGATGTATTGAATTGAATTTGACTTTATTCATTGGAATATTTCTGTTGGTGCTTTTTCTGATCGGCATGGTTGGCATCAAATTGATTAAAATTCCAGATATATTATTATATATTTTACTTGGACTGGTATTATCATTAGTTATTAAAGAATCCAAAGTAATTGAAGTGGCAGGGGAGATTGGATTAGTCCTGCTGTTTTTTATTCTTGGAATGAAATTCCCTGTAAACAGGTTGATATCGAACAGTTCCAGGGTTTGGAAGGGCGGCTTGCTGGATGTGGTGCTGGGGGTTTTGGTAACTGCTGTGATCAGCTCGCTGTTCGGACTGGATTGGGTATCATCCTTGATTGTAGGTGGAATTGTCTATGCTACCAGTTCGTCTATTACGGCAAAACTGTTGGAGGACAAGAACAGGACTGAGAATAAAGAATCCGAGTTCATGCTTCTGATCCTGGTTTTTGAGGATTTGATTGCTCCCGTCCTTGTAACAGTACTTATTGGACTCTCTGGAAAAGGATTGACGGTTACTGATTTTTTAATAATTTTAGCGAAGATAGGCATTCTCGCCGGGATTGCCGTGTTCTTTGCAAAGGTTGTCTTTAAAAAGGCGGAATCAATTCTAAAAGAAATCAACCAGGACGATATATTCATCGTTTTGATTACCGGCATTGCCCTCACCTACGGAGGAATTGCCATAATGCTGGAGCTATCAGAGGTAATCGGTGCCTTTCTCGCTGGTATGATGCTATCTGAGTTAACAATAAAGGACAAGGTTGAAAAAGCAGCATTGCCAGTAAGGAATATATTCCTTCCATTCTTTTTCCTGAATTTTGGTCTTCACATTGAATTGACGAGCGATATTCCTTATTTAGGACTGCTTGTCGTGCTCGTTCTGTGGTCGTTGATCCATAAATTGATTGTTGGGTATATGGGAGGGCAATGGTTTGGCCTGTCAAGAAGCGATTCGCTAAAAGCGGGGCTATCGCTTACTCAGCGGGGTGAGTTTTCCGTAATCATAGCTGCAATTGCAACTGGAGAGTTAAAGGTTTTCGCCAGTATATATATCTTGGTTATTGCTTTTATAGGAACAATTTTGTTCCAGTTGGCACCGAGGTTAAATACATTGATCGTTGATAAAGTTAAAGAAAAAAGAAGTTAAGCATTAAAGGGTCATCCCTTTAATGCTTTTTTATGTGGCCGGTACTTGGCCGGAATAATCCCTTATTCCAGTATTTCTTTTACACGCCCAACCTGACCGTCCTCAAGCCTAACCTTAATTCCGTGTGGATGTGTGCCCGAATTGGTAAGGAGATCTTTAACGACTCCCTGAGTGAGTTTTCCTGTTTTCTGGTCTGCCTTGAGAACTATATTTACTTTTAAACCAGGTTTGATGTCATTTCGATTTTTTCCATCTTTACTCTTTGTCATCAATCTTCACCTCACTTCATTTCAAGTATTCTATTCTACCATCTTTTGCTTTATTATATAGGAAAAAAGCAAAGAGGGATTGCCTTGGAGGTTGGGAGATTGCCATGGTTGATTTTTTTTGTTCTTTTGTTTGCCGCCATATTGATTTATTTTCAACAAAATCAAAAAGAAAAATACGAAGGGTTTGATCTGATTCCTGAACGCACTGAGGATATTCCGCTATATAAAGGGCTGGAGGCAGATAGCCCAGTCTATAAAATAGAGGGAAATCATTGGAGTGAGGTCATGAAGTTTTACGAGGAGGAGCTCCCGAAAAATGGTTGGAGTTTAATTATGCAGCAAGCCTCGTCAGATTCCAATGAGGATGGAGCTGGCTTCACATCAAGCTGGGAAAAGAAAGGGACAGATTGGGCATTGTCAATCAGCGGGTCATATTTCATAAATATGGACCAGACGGAGGTCACATTCGATAGAACAGTACCAATAAAAGCTGCAAAATGGGTCGAATCTGAAGTGCCTGAGGTCTGTATAAATGAGCAGCCAGACCGAAGTGGTGATTGCTTCAAGATGACTGACAAAAAAATAATCAGTCAAATTGGAGAAATGATCAATGAAGCACCAGAAGCAGGAAATCAGCAACTTTTATATAAAGAGAAAAGCACTATTATGTTTGGAGCTTTGACTATTACTGTCTATTATGACTTGGATAACGGGATTTATTTAGTTTCAGATAAGGGAACAAAATGGATGAAACCAGAAAAAGAGTTTTTTGAATTGACCCGAATTTCAAAAGAATATTAAACGTGTGATTAAATGGAAGTTGAATCTTGTTTGTTACTATTTAACTAGGCCGACCCGATTATTTTCTATTCCCTGTTCAAAATAACGATTTAAAAAGAGATTATTTTTCGCTTAAAGTGTATCCTATTGATAGTAAGTAATAGACTTTTATTAATATGAAGAAAAGGGAAGTGACCTTTGTGAATCCAACAGCTGCGGTGGCAAATGAATTACAACTAAAAGCCGAAACAATCGCAAAGGAAATGGTAGATTCAATAGTTGAAATTGTTGGTGTCGAAATCCCAAAGAAGGAAATTGACCAGGCAATTGTTGTTTATACTGAGTACCTTGGGTTTCTTGGTGACTCAATCAGGAATGCAGATGAAACCACTCCACATGGGTTGATTGAATGGAGCAAGGACAATGGAGAGAGGGAAGCTGCAAGAGGAGGACAAATTTCTGACATACTTCTCAGATATCCGCCAACAAGAATAGTGTTTATCGATAAAATGGCAGATATAAGTCTCAAACATGGTGTAGACACTGAAGATTTAATTTGGATCAATAAAAAAGTAAACAATATGCTTGATATCAGCATTAATGAAACTGTATTTGCCTTTGAAAGGAAAGCTTCGAAACTGATGAAGGAAGTCCAGGACGAAGTGGATATCTTGTCGGCCCCTGTGGTTCCAGTCCAGGAGAATATAGCCGTCTTGCCTTTAGTCGGAAAAATGGACCATGATCGGGCGAGACTAATCATGGAACGGGCGATTCCACAGGTTGCTCAGCAAAAGGTTCAATCGTTGATCATTGACTTTTCAGGAATTGTCACGATAGATGCAGCGATTGCCAAGCATATTTTTGATATTCATAATGTCCTGCGGTTGTTGGGAGTGGAATCGTTCGCAACTGGGATGCGCCCCGAACTAGCACAGGCTGCGGTAGAAGGTGGAGTTGATTTCTCGAGGATCAATACATTCGCAACTGTAAAACAGGCAATTGACAGCATCAATAACCAAAATTAATGGTTTATAGGAGGATGGATTTGAATAAAATAGGATCAAATATTAAATTAATTGCACTCGATATGGACGGAACTCTCCTCAATGAAAACCATGAGGTTACAGATGAAAATAGACAGGCAATCAAGGAAGCTGAACGAAGAGGGGTATTTGTGGTACTCAGTACCGGACGCAGTCTCAAAACAGCTCGAGATTATGTTATATCCCTCGAATTATCTTCTTATCTTGTGACAGTTAATGGTGGAGAAATATGGGGACCAGATGGGGAGCTCGTTGAAGTTAATCCGGTCGATACAGAACATATCCAATGGATGTTTGAGCTGTCTAGGAAGCACAAAACGGGATTTTGGGCTACAAGCAGTGAAGACGTTTGGAGGAATAACATGCCAGAGGACTTATTTTCACAAAAGTGGCTCAAGTTTGGTTTCCATATTGAAGAGGATGAAATCAGGAAAAGTGTATTAACAGAGTTAAAAGAAAAAGGTTTATTTGAAATAAGCAATTCCAGTCTGAAAAATATTGAAGTCAACGCATTAGGAATCAATAAGGCCAAGGGCTTGCAGAAGGTCTGTGAATTATTAGGGATTTCAATGGAAAACGTGATGGCCGTTGGAGACAGCCTGAATGACATTGCAATGATCACTGAGGCTGGATTGGGAATCGCGATGGGAAATGCCCAGGATGTTGTCAAGGAAGCTGCGGATGATGTTACAGGTACGAATCGTGAAAGCGGAGTCGCTCAGTCAATTCATAAATGGGTGCTCGTTTGAAGAGAGGAAGCAGTTGCACTGCTTCCTCTCTCTGTTTCATATCGTCACACCTTAATCTCACTTCCGAAGTGTCTCGATATATTTTGCCTGAAGCCTTTTGATTGAATATCCTTTACCATGGCCTTATTTTCAGATATTTGTACAACTGTCCTGCCATTGATTGCCTCAGCGAAAACCTTCTCAACTGATGATTCTGTTACGCCCTTCCCGATTTCTATTGTTTTAGGAGCAGAATGTGTTGTGACCACATTTCTAATTTTTACATTGTCAGCATGATTATTGCCTCCGAAAACCTTGATGTCTGAACCAGCGTTTGAAAAACCCCTTAGTTCTATATTTTTTAGCATGACATTTCGGGCTCTGTACTGGATGGCCAAGACAGGTTCGCCATTATAGTCATAGGATGGATCGCCAATTGCCGTGAAATGGTTGACGGCAACGTTTTTGTACGCAGATACAACCATGGCTCTAGGTGCTGAATGGGCATATAGTTCAGTGTAAACCGGATGGATGGAGATGATGTTGGCTGCTGTTATGTTAATGGCTGTTTTTGATTCAGGATCATTCTCCTTGTGATGGCCAATATGCCGAAAATTATAAGATCGATTATCGTTCACGGATAAATGGCCTATAATGACAACATTATTTGCTGCAGAAGATGTATGGTGGGCCTTAATTTCAATACCGCCGAAGCATCTGGTGGTAGAGTTGTTCAATAGCCATACATTTCTTGAACCATCATCTATTTCTATTCCGTTGGAGTTTGAAAATCCTTTTTTATGTGCTTTTCCGCTTGGATCACTCATATGGCAATTTGAAATGAAAATGTTATCGCTATGATGAGTGGTAATCCCATCATCGCCAAAACCGTAGCCTGTCAGATTGTCCAGCCAGATAAATTCACTTCCGCCCCTTGCCCGGTACCCATCTCCATAGTAATTGTAGAGAGGTGACGAAATGTCGAAGCAATGAAGCCCGGGGTTGATTCCTTCAACATCCTTTACCCAGCCGTATTTTACATTGGCATACAGCAGGCAGCTGGAGTGGTTTCCCAAGGTGCTTGTTTTTTCAACATTTCCGAGCCGTTCAACATTCCAGTCCAGGGTCATTCCGCTGACATAAATGTTGCGATTTCCCGTTCGGTGATGTTTATTCGTTACTAGCCTTTTTCCTTTTGGGGAAGAGTCATGAAGCTTGATGACTGTTTTTCCCTTTCCTGCGCCGACAAGGATGGTATAGGATGGCAGTTTTATCTCCTTCACGATAAATATACCTTCTGGTACATATACCTTTACATGTCCACGTCCAACAGCCATCCTGAAAGCTTCGGTATTATCTGTCTTACCATCTCCGACCGCTCCGAAGTCTTCAATATGAACCTCCCGATTAATTTCTTTTACGAGGTGTTTATACTCTTCATTCAATTTTCCTATCCAATCGGGAAAGACATTTCCATTTCTGTCAACAATCGTGTCATATTGAACAGCGTCATCAAAGGCTGATTTAGTCTGGAAAACTCTTCTTAGGCTAGTCTGGAAATTAGTGAAAATAGACGATATTTTTTTATTTGAATTCATTAATAGAGGCTTGTAATCCTCGCTGACTTCTCTGAATAACTGGTTAGTTTCACTGATCAATTGAACCATCGATAATTTTTTCCCGGAGATGCGTGAGATCATTTCAGCATTTTTCCTGGGGTCATGATTTCTTTCTAATTTCAGCATCTTATTCCCACCTTTTAAAAAAGCTGCTAGAATATTATTCCCGATGGAGGGAAAGATAACCTCTTTGTATGTTAAAAACATGATATTTAAGAGAGTATTAAGACCCAATGAGTTTTTATCCTGCCTATTAAGGTAATCATAGAATAGATAGATTTTCTTTTAAAAGAAAGTGGGTTTTCCATGATTACTTTAGGTCCAAGAGTGCTGAAAACTGGAATCGCAGTGGCCCTGGCCCTCTACTTAACAAAATGGATTGGATTAGAGCCGCCGGTTTTCGCGGCAATTGCAGCTTCGTTTACAATCCAGCCATCGATTTATCGCTCCTGGAAACAAGTTTTAGAACAATTCCAGGCTAATTTGGTCGGTGCGCTCATCGCCGTTGCCTCCATATATTTATTCGGAAACAACCCTGTTGTCATCGGCCTGGTAACAATGATTGTCATCATATTAAGTCTTAAGCTTAAAATGGAAAGTTCAATATCCTTAACAGTTATCACGGTCTTAATCATGATGAGTTCACAGGAATTTGAAGGTATCATTACAGCTGCCAACAAGTTCCTGATTGTCCTTGTAGGAATGGGATCGGCATTTCTCGTGAATCTCATCGTTTATCCGCCTAATTTCAATAAAAATTTCACAGGTAAAATGGATAGCAGCTTTAAAACATTGTCATTGCTGATCAGGACGGCAATATCCAATGAACTTACCGAAAAAACTTTTCAAACACAGTGGGTCCAATTGCGAAAAGATATCGCTAAATTGGAAGAACTATATAAAATACTCGACGAAGAGAGAGAGAAAATATCAAAGTTCAAACGCCTTGATGTTAGGGAACTGGTCGTGTTTAAACAAATGCTGGCTTGTCTTCATCACGGCTTGAGACTCCTTGATATTGTCGAGGGCCATTTCTTTCAGAGCCGGCCACAGCAGGAGGAGAGCAGAGAGTTTGATGATCATCTTGAAGAACTAATCCAATACCATGAACTGATTCTCCTGAAATACTCTGGCAAAATCAAGGAATTTAATGTAGATCCGATTGTCGAGGAAAGCGGGAATTTCCTTGAAACAATCATGGAGGATAAAGCAATGGACCGAGATGACAGACTGCGTCTGACGATAATAGGTTCAGCTATTTATGATTATGCCTTTCAACTCAAAAGGCTCGATGATTTGATTGATCAGTACCAAAAAAGAAAAATATGAATGGATTGAAGGAAATAAGCAAATAGACCGGCAGAGCCTAAAACAAAAATAAGAATAAATAATCCTTATTTGTATTAAGTATTAATATGTATGACCACAAGAATGCACTCATTGCATTCTCACGTGTAAATACAGGGAATTCATTTTACTTCTAGGAGGGAATGCATTGGGCAGACCAGCAGGTTTTTGGGTGAGACTAGGTGCAGCAATTTTGGATGGATTAATTATCGGTGTACCACTTTCAATCATTAGTTACCTGATAACAGGCAACGCGGAAGACAACATATTTACTTCCACAATGAACTTGATATACACTGTTCTTGTGCCAGTAATATGGTCTGGGTATACCGTTGGAAAGAAAATTGTAGGGGTAAGGATCGCGAAAGTCAATGGCGAAAAACTTGGTTTTGGGACGATGCTCATGCGTACAGTAGTCGCTGGGCTTGTTTATCTATTGACTTTAGGGATTGGTGTAATTGTCAGTGCCTTCATGGTAGGTTTGCGCCAGGATAAAAGAGCGATTCATGATTTTATTGCTGGAACTTATGTAACCTATGAAAAACCTGATGAAATAAATTATGAACAGTAATACCATTAGCGGCTTTAGGCACCTGGGATACCAGGTGTCTGTTTTTGTGTGGAAAAGCCTGGATTATGGTAGTATGATAGATTGAAATAGATTCCGAATAAAGAATGGGAAGTGAACCAATGGGTCCAATTATGTTAGGTGTTTTAGCTGCCTTCTTTTTTGCTTTTACCTTCGTCCTTAATCAGTCAATGGAATTATCAGGTGGAAGCTGGATATGGAGTGCTTCATTAAGATACATATTCATGGTCCCGTTCCTATTGGCAATAGTAGCTGCAAGGAAGAATTTAAAGTCATTAATCCAGCATATGAAACAAAATCTATTCCCGTGGTTTTTATGGAGTTTTATTGGATTTGTCCTTTTTTATGCACCCCTGACATATGCGGCTGCCTATTCTCCAGGATGGCTGATCGCAGGTACATGGCAAATCACGATTATATCAGGCGCTTTTCTCAGTCCCTTGTTTTATGAAATAAAACAGACAAACGATGGTTTAGTAGCTGTCAGAGGAAAAATCCCTTTTAAGGGACTGGGGATGTCCGTTGTCATCCTATTGGGCATCATGTTGATGCAAATCGAACATGCACGGCAGATTCCTCTCCAAATGGTATTGCTTGGAGTGATTCCAGTCTTGATTGCATCTTTTGCTTATCCACTTGGCAATCGAAAAATGATGGAAGTTATTAATGGAAGTCTCGACGCCTATCAGCGAGTGCTTGGAATGACTTTGGCCAGTCTGCCATTCTGGCTCGTTCTTGCTGTTTTTGGTTATGTTACAGAGGGAGCTCCATCCATGAGCCAAAGCCTGCAATCCCTTCTTGTTGCCATTGCCTCAGGAGTAATCGCAACCGTATTGTTTTTCAGGGCAACAGATTTAGTTAGGGGGAATATGGCCCAACTTGCTGCTGTCGAAGCAACCCAGTCAATGGAGGTTCTCTTTGCGTTAGCTGGTGAATATTTAATCCTTTCGATGCCGCTGCCTTCTCCTTTATCCTGGGCAGGTATTGGACTTGTCATGCTTGGAATGGCATTGCACAGCTACTCTACGCTTAGCAGAAAAGAAGAAAAGCTGAAAATAAGTGCTTAATCTGAGAACAAGTTATTAGTAATTTAGCACTCTTTAAAAGAGGTGGATGCGGGATGCAGTACAAACTTACTGAACAAATGGAAAAGGCATTGGAAATCGCGGAAAAAGAGCGCAAAGGTTCTTTAAGTACCTGCATTTTGCCCGGTCATCTATTGCTCGGCTGCCTGAACGACGGTTCGTTCCCAGTCTGGGAGGCAAAGCAAAAAAGCTTAATTGACCCTTCGTTCGTGAGGGAATCTTTAATTCCTCATGAAGAGACGATGTCGTATGAGTTTTGCCAACCATTTAATCTGCCAGTCTGTCTATCAACAAAACTGGTACTCAAGCAAGCGGTCAACTATATGAAAAACTACAATCAAATTTTTCTCAATGAGGGACATGTCCTGAAAGCACTGATCAAGACAGGGCAAACAAAAGGATTATTAACCAGGGATCAGGAAAATGCCCTTTTGAATATAGCAACTATTTCAAGGGACATGATACTATCTTTAAAAAGATACAACTCAACCGGAGGAGAATACAAATATATCAGGATGTTAAGTAATCAGGACGGGGAAAAACTGATTCGTTTCATCCAAGAAGAATTCGGGTCCCGATGGACGGACTCGATTCAGCAATCCATAGTACAGCAGAAATCATCTATATGTGTTGCCCTGGATCAGGATGGGGAAGAGATTGTAGGGTTTGCAGCCTTTGACATTCAAAAACCAGGCTTTTTTGGACCGATGGGCGTTGTAAAGAACAGAAGATCGAAGGGCATTGGAGAGTCATTATTGCATTTTTGCCTGAAAGAAATGAGCAAGATGGGCTACAAGGAAATCATCATTGATCAAGCCGGACCGATTGAATTTTATGAAAAAACCTGTAACGCTAAAGTGATTCCCTCAATCGACTTAGACTGCTATTGAGACCATTATATGGTCTTTTATTTATGACCAGCTGTTACTTATTTACTATATATTCCAGCATAGTTATAATGCTTTTTAATCATTTTAATCTGAAAAGTATAAATATTCAAAATAATTAAAGGTTTTTACAAAATTTTGCAGTATTTCTTCGGTAATTAAATTTTCAGGGGGTGCAAGAAACTTGGGAAGATTATCGAAGCAAAAGACTGCTAGAAAGCTCTGGGCGGTAATACTGGCCTTCATAATGGTATTTTCGACTTTTTCATCACAGCTAGCCATTGCTGCATCACAGAAGCCAGCTAGTTTTTCAAAAGAAGAACTCGTACTGGAGAAAAAACGGGAAAAAGAATATGAATCAGGCAATACAGGAGAGAATGAAACTGAGTCAGCAGACCATAAAGAGCTGACGAACCTGTTAGATGGACTGGGCATTGAACCGCCGCCATTGAAAGGTGATAAACAAACAGCTGCTGAAAAGGAAAAGGATGCTGTTCTCCTTAAAGCCTTTGAAAGGGAGCAAGTAATTGATGTCATCATCAGGATGAAGGACCAACCTGATCTCAATAAGATTTATCCCCAGGTAAAAGAAAAGAAAAACCGGGCAGAAAAAATAAAATCAATTCTAGACCACCTCAAAGAAAAAGCGGACAATTCCCAAAAGGGATTACAACAGGCACTATCAGCAATGGAGACAAAGGGAAAAGCCAAAAAGAAAGAGACTCTATGGATTATCAATGGAATAACCGCTTCCGTCACAAAGGAAGCTCTGGATGAACTGAAAAAACGTGAAGATATTGCGGAAATCTCCCTTGATGAAACCCTCAGCTTACCTGAGGTGACTGTGGAAGAGTCTCCCCCGCGACTGCCTGAATGGGGACTCGAAAAAATCTATGCTCCTAAAGTGTGGGGACAATACGGGTTAAAAGGAAAAGGGATTGTTGTTGGTATCATGGATTCCGGAGTAGATGGAAACCACGAAGCTCTAAAGAAAAATTACCGCGGTCGGGACGGAAACGGTCAGTATTCCTGGATTGACCTGTCAGGTCAGGGGTATAAAACGCCAAATGACGGATTTGGCCATGGAACACACGTAGCGGGTACTGCCGTTGGCGGAGGAGACGGAGAGCCGATCGGCGTAGCACCTGAAGCTGAATGGATTGCCGCCAAAATTTTCAACGACGGCGGTTCGACAACACTATCAGCCATCCATCAGGCATTCCAATGGTTCATGGCTCCAGGCGGGGACCCTTCAAAGGCTCCGGATGTGGTCAATAATTCATGGGGGAATGCCAATACTTATAATCTCGAATTTTATGAAGATGTCAAAGCATGGGTATCAGCAGGGATATTCCCAGCTTTCGCAGCTGGAAACGATGGCCCTGGCTCACAAACAATCGGTTCACCGGGAAGTTTTCCGGAAACTTTCGCGGTCGGGGCAACGGATATTTATGATCAAACAGCTTATTTCTCAAGTCGGGGTCCGGTTTTTTGGAAGGATGAGAATGGAAATGAGCAGAGACTTATCAAACCGGATATCTCTGCGCCTGGCCACAAGATCTATTCAGCATGGCCATCCAAGCGAAATGAAGGAAAATACAATACAATCAGCGGTACTTCGATGGCCACTCCTCATGTCACAGGGGCAGTCGCGCTTTTATTGCAGGCGAATCCCAGCCTGACAGTCGACCAGATAAAAGAAACACTTAAACAGACTGTCAGAGTTGAACCGCATATGGGTACTCTGCCCAATGATTCCTATGGCAGCGGAATCATCAATATTTATCAGGCTGTCACCGAAACAGCCTTTGCGGGTGAACTTGCCGGAAAGCTTACAGACAAGGCTGGAAAGCCAATACCAGGGAAACTTGAGGTTGCAGAAGAAGGGCTGTCCTATGACATTGGCAAAGATGGAACTTTCAAGTTCAAAATCAGGGAAGGCAGCCATAAGGTTAAGGTCACTTCCTTTGGCTATAAGGATTTGCAATTCACAATACAGCTGAAGAAGGGCGAAACAGAATCTGTGAACTGGGTATTGGAGAATGCAGATACTTTTAGTGTAAAAGGAAATGTATCAATTGAGGACGGGGAAACAATCCCTTTTGCCTTTGTAAGGGTAAAAGGAACTCCTCTATCCACTTATCGAACGGATGCAAGCGGAAAGTTTGAGGTCAAGAATCTGCCAGCAGGAAAGTATGTTCTGCAGATTTCGGGTGAAGGAATAACTGGCCTGGCAAAGGAGATAGAAGTCAGCAAGGATCTCTCTCTTGAACTGAAGGTCAAAGCGAACGCCACACTGACAAAAAAAGAATGGAGTATGGCGAATGGGAATATGCACAGGAATGCAGTATCCGGAAATGCCATAGACCTGGATGCGCTTGTTGAAGGATGGAACTACGATACAGGAGGTAAAGGAAAAATTTTATTTTCCACTCCTGCAACAGCCAAAGGGAAATTGATTCTGGTTACCGACAGCGGGTCTGTTATTGCAGTGGATACTGTAACCGGAATAGAGCTATGGACAGTGAAAATTGGAAGCTCGAATAGGTCTTCACCAACGATAGAAGGAGACAAAGTCTATCTTTCAGGCGGGCAGGACGGAAAGATGTATGCACTCGATTTAAAATCAGGCAGCATTGTATGGACTGCAAACACAGGTGCAATAGGAGTCTATGAATCTCCTTTATACATTGATGGGACACTGTTTGTTGCTTCCGATCTTGGAGATCAAGCAAAGCTGATTGCGTTGAATGCTGAAACAGGCAAAAAGAAATGGAGCGTCGAACTTGGAGGCCCTGCCTATTTCGGGCCAAGTGCAGGCGACGGGATGCTATTTATCGGCAGCTATGATAATCAAAAACTAAGAGCTCTTCGTGTAGAAGACGGAAGCGAAGTATGGAGCAAAACTCTTGTAAATGAAGGAATTGCATCCAAGCCGGTATACGATAAAGGAACACTATATGTTGCAGGTACCAATTTCAATACAGAAGGCGGCACACTTTATGCCCTTGATGCGAAAACGGGCGAAGAAAAGTGGAAAGCAGGCGGAATTGGAGATACTCAGGCTGGGTCTCCAATCGTCTATGAAAATATCGTTGTGATCGGTTCAGCTGTACAGCCTGCATTGCGCGCTTTTGACTCGAATACTGGCGAGGAACTCTGGAACAACCGGGCTGTCGGAACGACGCTGAACAATGGTTCTGTATCTGCTAATGGGCTTCTGTTTTTTGCAGGCACAAGCGGAAACCTATCTGTCATTGATGTGTATACCGGTGAAAGATTGAAGGATTTCAGCCTTCCAGTTTACAGTACTTCTGGTATACCGATCCTGCCAGGACAAATTTTCGTGCCTTACCAGAACGGTGTTCAAAGTTACAATTCACCAGCTTCTGTAAAAGGGACATTGAAAGATACAGGTGGGAATGCCATTAAAGGTACTGTTACTGTTGCCGAAACAGGAAATTCTATTGAAACAGATAAAAATGGAGAATTTCTGCTAAAACAGACTCCGGGAGATTATACGATCCGGATTTCATCTTACGGCAAAAAGCAAATTACCGAACAAGTTGGGTTATCTTCCGGGTATGTTTTAACAAAAGACTATGAACTTGAAGATGCAGCAAAAGGGTCAATCTCCATCCTGGTAAAAGACCAGCGAACTGGCAAGCCTGTAGAGGGAGCAGGGATTGAATTGAAGGGCTCACCAGTGAAAGGTCAAACAGACAGCAAAGGGTTATTTTCAGTTGAAGAAGTGTTTGAAGGAACCTTCACTGTGTCGATTTCTATGAAAGGATTTAAGGCTGGCAGCAAGGAAATCGTTGTAAAAGCCGGTGAAAATGCGGATATGACATTCGAATTGCAGCCAATTGATATTGCGGTCTTGAATGATTACAATAGCGAAATCACCACCATGCTGAACGTTAATGGGTATACAGCTGAAGAGCGGGAATGGGACGTGATTGAGGAGATCGGCCGTTATAAAGTGATTTACTTGAATGGATGCTATGGTTCAGATGGAATCAAGCCAACAGAGGCACAGTTTAAAGATTTAGTCGATAAAGCAGAAGCGAATGATGTCAGCATCATCTTCACCGACCAGTGGGGCTCAAATTATGGGTCCATTCATCATTTGAAAGACTTCTATAATAATCCTAAAGAGCTGGGCCATGATTATGATGTTGGGGAAATCAGAATCCAGGTTGAAGCTGAACATCCTATTTTCAAAGGATACAAAGCGGGGGACAGAATCAATGTGTTAGAAAGGAACGCTGATTTTGCCTGGTTCAACCATTATTCTGGAAGGACAATTGGAAAAATCGGAAGCACCGATCAGGGTTTTGTCGGGGCGGGTATCGCTTATAATGCTGTCTCCGAAGACAGTGCCCATTTATTGTTGTCAAGTCATGCTACAGTTCCGTGGGAATCATCGAAAGCATGGCTGCGAGGACAGCAGCAAATTTTGTTCAATAGCATTGACTACCTGTATAACGTGAAATATGGAAAGGTCACTGGTAAAATAACCAATTCATCCGGACAGCCTATTGAAGCATCTATCGAAGTATTGGAAACTGGCGTAAAAGCGGAAACTGACGAAAACGGAAGCTTTACCATTTTTCATGATGAAGGAACCTTTAAGCTGGAAGTGCGTTCGAAGGGATTGGGATCCAAGTCAGAGACAATCTCAGTAGCCAATGAATCCCCAGCAACTGTTCAAATCGCACTTGGTGAATCAGAAAAAGGTGTCCTGGAAGGCAGTGTCAAGGATTCAGTATCTGGCATGGAGCTTTCCGACGTCCTTGTTTCTGTGAAAAACCAGGCGGGAGAAATAGTAGAACAAGTACAGACCGCAACGAATGGACGTTATAAAATATCAGGATTAGCGGAAGAGGTATTTGAAATTACTTTCAGCAAGGAAGGATACATCACGAATAAGCAAAGCATTGATGTAGCACGTCATACTGGAGATTTGGATATCAAAATCATCCCTATGCCATCTGTCGGAGTTGTAGGTGACTACTATTCAACAGATAAAAACTTTAAGGCATTATTTAAAGAAATCGGGGTTGAAGTCAGGGATGTACAGCCTGCAGATTTAATTGAAAAGATGAATGAGTTTGATGTTATTTTCTTCAATGATCCGAGTTCATCAGCTATAAACGATGAGATGTTTGCTGCTGCCGACAAAGCACAGACCAGCCTGATCTTTGGTGATGCGGTATGGGGTGGCGGAATCAAGCAGCTCGTGAGTTACAGGAATGATCCAAAAGAGCTGAAAACAATAAGGAAAACGACAGAAGCGGCTCAATATAAAGTTCTCGAAGAGCATCCTGTCTTCAATGGAGCAAAGGAAGAAGAATTGGTTGAAATCCTGTCCCCGGCTGCCAGCTATATCGGATATTTCAAGGACTACAGCGGTTATCCTCTGGCTGAAATCAAGCATGAAGGTTCTGATGTCCCTCATGGTCTTGGCATGGCTTATAAGCCACGGTCGGCCGGAAGTGCAGAATTGCTGATGAGCGGCCATGGTTTTGGTTATTATCATGGAGCGAAAGACTACACCGAGGAAGGAAAGCAGCTTTTGATCAACTCGGTATTATGGGCAGCCAATGTCGAGTATCCCGTAATCAGCGGGAAGGTTGTCGATGAACAAGGCAATCCATTGAAAGCGGATATCAAAGTAAAGGGACAGCCGTTCCAGACCCAGTCAAGCAACGAGGATGGGGGCTTCACGATCGCTATACTGCCAGGGGAATACGAAATTGAAATCAGTGCCTATGGGTATGGTGCAAGAACAGTGAACGCTAGTGCAGAAGTGGATAGTGAACCAAAGGAGGTTATTCTTTCTCCAGCTGAGAATGTCGGAGTGATTTCTGGAACAGTTGAAGATTCCATGGATGGAAATGCGCTAGAGGGTGCCAAGGTAACCATCCTCGGAAAACCAAGAGAAGCAGTGACAAATTTGCAGGGACAATATGTTATCACCAAAGTTGAGCCGGGAGATTACACAGCAAGGATTGAAAAGGATGGATATGTACGCCAGGATGTCAGCCTGAAGGTGACTGATAAACAAAAAGTTTCCCTGAGTGTGAAATTACGTCCTTCACCAACAATAGGAGTGATCGTGGACCTGACTGCTTCGGGAACATCGTATAAGCAGTATCTTGAGGAAAGAGGTTACAAGGTGTTGTACCTCAATTATCAGGATATAGAAAAATTGGATGAGGTGGATGTTGTTTTCGCCAACTCGGATTATGCACCGAGCCTCGTCCCGTCAAAAGAGGATTTCCTCGCATTCCAAAAAGCCCTGGATGAAAAGCGTAAATCGGTCATTTGGACTGGCCAGGCTGGCGGAAGAGGTTCCATTCGCTATTTGCAGGAATTCAACCAGGATCCAAAGACAATCTTTGAACATAATAACAAAGCCGGAGCACAAGGGGTTGTACTTGAAGACCATCCATTGACAACAGGATTCAACACAGGGGATATTATCGAGATTCCAGGAAAATCGGGTTACTATTATGGCTTTGACGGTTATTCAGGTAAAACTGTCGTAGACTTCTCGCATACAGCAACCGGAGAAAAGGGCAGCATGGTCGCATACAAGGGCAGAACAATCGATTCAGTCGAAATCCTGCTCGCCAATATGACAATCAGCCATGTTTTCAAGCCGAATGATTCCTTTGACCCTGCAAGGGAGCGTCTCTTGAATAATGCACTGAACTGGGCACTCGACGAAAAAGACGCCATTGTCGGTGAACTCCAGGGTACTGTCCGGAATGAAAATGGACCAGTCATGGCGTCGATTATAGTAAAAGAAACGGGCAAAATCTATCAGACAGATGACAAAGGCAATTTCTTTGCTGCATTTGAGGAAGGAACCTATTCGCTGACTGTGGAAGCTTTTGGTCACGAATCAAAAGATTTTACCATCACAATTTCCAATGGTCAGGCAGTGACTGAAGCTTTCGCCATCAAACCTGTCAATTCCGGTATTCTGGCAGGTAAAATAGTTGATGCATCTACTAAAGAAGAGATTGCCGGGGCAAATGTCGAGGTAATTGGCACACCAGTGACCGTGAAGACAAATGAGGAAGGGAATTATCAGACGACACTGCCTGCAGGAACTTATGAAGTTAGAGTGATTGCGACGGGCTATAGCCCGATTTACCAGTCAGTCGAAATTACAGAAGGGCAGCAAACTGATTTTAATGCCTCTCTTATTGAATCCGAGAAGATTGCTATTCTTGCCAACCCTGCTCAGAAGGATAGAATCATGCCTTTCCTTGAGGCAAATGGGTATGATAGTGAACTCTATCCTTATAAAGAATACGAACGGTTGATAGAGAATTTGCAAAATTATAAAGCAGTCATTGTCAATGACACTTACATGAATGAAGATCGCTTCAAGGCTATGGTTGAGAAGGCGAACGAGAATGAAGTCAGCATGATTTTCACTGCGAATTATGGAGGGACAATTGGTGATCTTAGCAACGCTTACGGTGATCCGGAATCCCTTGAAAGAAGTTACGTTGATAGAGAAATCAGTTTGAAAGTGGCAGAAGATCATCCTATCCTGAAAGGTTTCAATAAAGGGGATGAGGTCCAGCTCCTTGTAAATCCAAAAGGTGTTGTGCAGTACTCGGTGTATTCAAATTATAGTGGAACAACGCTTGCATCTCTGACGAATCCGAATAAGGGGGAGCTGGGAAGCACGATTGGCTATAAGTTCAGTTCATCGAATAGTGTCCACATCCTGCTTTCTGCACTACAAATTAGTGCATATGGCCACCCGAACGATCGCTGGACTGAAAATGCTAAAAAAGTATACTTGAATGCGATTGATTATGCGTTGACAGCAAGCCAGGGAGAGATTACTGGGGAAGTCAAGGACAGTCAAGGGAAGCCGATTGCAGGAGCTTTTGTCACCATTGAGGGAACCAGCCACAAAACGACAACTAATAAAGCTGGCCAGTATAAATTTGGCATTGGTGTTGGTGAGTATAACTTAAAAGTCCAGGCAAGAGGCTTTAAAGAACAGACCAAGGAAGCGAAAGTCGAAGATGTGGGAAGCAGGGTTGAGCTGCACTTTACCCTTGAAGCAATTGATGGATCAGAATTGAAGGGTGCCATTACATCCAAGAAAAGCAAGAAACCGATAGCTGATGCACAATTGATTTTGATTCCGAAAGATGAGCCGGACTTTAAGACCGAAAGCTCCGCCAAGGATGATGGAACCTATCTATTTAAAGATTTATTGCCTGGTGACTATACTCTGCAGGTAACTGTCGATGGTTACCTCAAGGAAAGTTTCGAGTTCACTATAGGCTCAGATGATTTGGAATTTAACCTGGAATTGAATCCATTTGAAGCAGCCGTGCTTGGAGATGTAAACGGAGCACTGTCAAAGCTGCTGAATGAACAAAAATTGTATGCAGAAGAAAAAGGCTGGGACATCCTCGGAAATGTCGAGAAATATGAGATCATCCTGGTCAATACGAGCAAAGGTACTAGAGAACAGTTCCAACAGCTGATAGAAGAAAGCGATGAACATAAAACCAGCTTGGTGTTCACAGGAACATGGGGTGTCGATGAAGGTTCCATTCCAGTGCTCAACGAGTTAGTGGGAAGTCCTGAAATCGATCAGCAAGGGTATAATGAAGGCGCTGTTTATATCGATGGAGTAGATGGACACCCAATTTTTGATGGCATTAGTTTTGATGAGGACGGTCTGGTCAAAATCCATACCGCAAAAAGTCCATACTCAACTTTCAAAAATTACTCAGGTGTACCACTCTCGAGCTTATATATCGATAGTGAAAGAAAAGGTAATTCGATTGAGTTTGAATTCAGAAGCAAGGAGCATATGCATTTGCTGATGTCTTCATTTGCGGTCACCAATATGATCGGACCTGATTATGGATGGACGAAGAATGGGCGAAAATTATTCGTAAATGCATTGCGCTGGTCGAAGGATGCAGAGCAGGAAATCCCTGAAGAACCATTATGGGATCAAGAAGAAATGATGGTAAAAGGAGAACCTGCCTTGGTAAAGGGTACAGCAACCAATGGCACCTCTGTGAATATCTACGAAAAGCGCGGAAACGAAATCTTCCTGATTGATTCTGTTAAAACTGGACGTGACGGAATCTTCCAGGCAGAACTGAATTTGGATAATGGTATCCATACTTTGATTGCAGAAACTGAAAACTACGCAGGTAAAACGAAGGCAATAAAGGCAATGAAATTGATTGTGACCGGGAAACCTGAGAAAAAAGACAAAGCAAGCTGACAGCAAAACTTATAATTTAAAGACCAATTCATATTGGCTCCCTTTCTGGGGGAGCCTTTTCTTTTTGAAAAGAGCATTTAAGGGTACTATGATAATGTAATACTTAAACTGAAAATTAAGGATTTTGAGCATCAAATTTTTTAATCCATTTTCAGTCCATATGCTTATCATTTCACAAACTGGGTACTTTTGTGATAGATTAATATTTAAAATATTCTCACAAGTTTTAGGAAGGTGACAAAATGACATCAGGAATTGAAGTAAATGACAGCAGTTTGCCATTGCGCCGGGATGTGAAAATGCTTGGAAACATCCTTGGTGACATACTTGTCTATCATGGCGGAGTGGAATTGTTTGAAAAAGTAGAAAAGATCAGGGCAATGTGTAAAACACTCAGAAATCAAAATGACCCTGAAACATACACGGCTTTAAAAACGGAAATTGCAGGATTGTCTGTTCCGATGAGAAAAAATATCATTCGCGCGTTTTCAGTCTATTTCCATTTAATCAATGCAGCAGAACAAAACCATCGGATCCGCAGACGCCGCGACTATCTGCTCGATTCGGACATAAGCACACAGCCAGGTTCAATAGAAGCAGCCATCCTTTCACTAAAAGACAATTATATATCCTCCGATATTATTCAAAATGTCATCAATGCCATATCGTTGGAATTAATCATCACAGCCCACCCTACAGAAGCTACTAAGCGCTCTATCCTTGAAATACAGAAAAGGATTGCGGATATCCTTAAAAGCCTTGATAATCCGCTGTTATCCCGGAAAGAGCGTGAGAAGGTAGAGGAAAGCTTATTCAATGAGGTTTCTGTCCTGTGGCAGACAGATGAACTGAGAGACCGCAAACCGACAGTCATTGATGAAGTCAGGAATGGACTATATTATTTTGACAAGACATTGTTCGATGTCCTGCCTGAAATCCATCAAGTGGTGGAAACTAGTTTGAAAGAACATTATCCGGAACATGAATGGAAAGTCCCTCATTTCCTGCGCTTTGGATCTTGGATTGGCGGTGACAGGGATGGGAATCCAAATGTCACACCTGAGGTCACATGGGAAACATTGCAAAGACAAAGACGCCTTGTGTTAAAAAAATACAAAGCTGTATTAGTTGATTTGATGAAACGATTCAGCCATTCAACTACAAGAGCAGCTGTAAGTGAAGAATTACTGGAATCCGTCAAACGGGATGAAGAAAAATACCTTGCCGACGATCAAAAATGGAATGTTGAAGGCGAGGTGTACCGCCGGAAATTCGCGGTCATTATTCAAAGGCTTAAGGAAGCAGGCAGATCAGAGATTGGCTACAAAGCATCAGAAGAATTACTCGATGACCTTCTTGTCATAAAACGAAGCATTTATCAGCATCACCCGGTACATCATGAACTGAAAACATTACAAAAATTGATCAGACAAGTACAACTATTCGGATTCCATCTTGCCACGCTTGATATACGAAACCACAGCGGGGAACATGAAGCGGCAATCGCCGAAATATTGAAAAAGGTGGGGATCACTCAAGATTATCCAGCACTATCAGAAGAGGGAAAACAGGAACTGCTTGTCAAGCTTCTGGAAAACCCAAGACCACTGCTGCTGCTTCACGAGGATTACTCAAAAGAAACACAGGAAATGATCGAGGTATTCCAGATGATCAAGCGGGCGCATCAAGAATTCGGCAAACGTTCAATTTCCGTTTATCTAGTGAGTATGACGCAATCTGCGAGTGATTTGCTAGAGGTACTTATTCTGGCAAAAGAAGCAGGTATATACAGGCTCCATGCTGACGGAACCCTGGAATCTGATCTTAATGTCGCTCCGCTTCTTGAAACAATCGATGATTTGACAGCCGGTCCAAAAATTATGGAAACATTATTCAATCTGCCATTATACCGCACTCACTTAAATAAAATGGGAGATCAGCAGGAAATCATGCTGGGATACTCAGATGGAAGCAAGGATGGCGGAACTTTGACAGCAAACTGGAAACTTTACAAAGCCCAGCTTGAGATTAATGAAATGGCAAAGAGATATAACATTGCTCTCAAGTTCTTCCATGGTCGAGGGGGGTCACTAGGACGGGGAGGCGGACCTTTGCATAGAAGCCTTCTTTCACAGCCGGTCGAGACACTTGGACAGGGCGTGAAAATCACCGAACAAGGGGAAGTTCTCTCATCCCGTTATCTTTTGAAAGACATCGCTTATAGAAGTCTTGAGCAGGCTACTTCGACAATGATGAAGGCGGCAGCCAATGTGTTGAAGGAATCAGAACAGGGGCATGTCCGCGATAAAAGATGGGTAGATGCGATTGAAGAAATTTCTGCTGTTTCGTTAAAGAAATATCAGTCCCTGGTATTTGAGGATCCCGATTTCCTTGTTTATTTCAATCAGGCGACCCCGCTGAAAGAGCTTGCGGAACTTAATATCGGTTCGAGGCCAATGAGCCGTAAAAACAGCAGCAAATTCGAAAATTTGCGTGCTATTCCATGGGTATTCGCCTGGACACAGAGCAGGCAACTGTTCCCGGCATGGTATGCAGCTGGATCAGGCCTGCAGAGCTTTGCGCAGGAAAATTCGGGAAATCTGAAGCTATTGCAGGAAATGTACGCTGAATGGCCATTCTTCCGCAGTACGATTGATAATCTGCAGATGGCTTTGATGAAAGCGGATATCACCACTGCCCAGGAATATACTTCCTTAGTTGAGGACAAATCCATTGCCGACCGTATCTTCAGCAATATCCTGGAGGAATATGAACGGACAAGGAACATTCTTCTCCAAATTTCGGAGGATGAAGAGCTGCTTGACCATACACCGAACATCAAAGATTCTGTCCATAGGCGAAATCCGTATGTCGATCCACTAAACTTCATTCAAGTGGAATTGATTAAAGAACTTCGCAAGGATGAAAATCCGGATGATGAATTATTGACACAGGTTTTATTGACAATCAGTGGCGTTGCCGCTGGTTTAAGGAATACTGGTTGACAGGATGACCCGCCGATTGGCGGGTCTCTTTAGTTATTAGTAAAAAACTGGATGGGTTTTTTAAGGTTCAAAATGGCAGTTTCATTTGCCTTTCCATGGTCATTTGCGTTAAAATTTCATGATTAAGAGTCTTAGCCATCATCATCGTAAGATTAAGGATTTTACGGATGCCTTCTTTGTGGCCGTTTTTGATGGCAAGGTTATCGCAATGAATTTCACTATCAATGCTGACTTGCTGCTCGGGGACCGGATGTTCAATATGCCCAATTTCATGCCAGATGATTGCTTCCTTTATGTCATTGTCAATACAGAAAGAGGGATAGTCGTATACAACGATGAACCAATCACACTCATCTTCATAAGATCGATAAAAGAGGGTCAGAACCCGGGGATCGATATCCCATAAATCAAGCCACTTTCCATTTTTGAATCCAAATACCTTCAAGATGGCTTCCTTATTTTCGATGATTGCGATTCTTCCATAGGCATTGTACTTCTCATGTTCCAAAAATTCGCCAATGCACTTCAAAAAAATCCTCCCTTTTCTATAATGCTTTGTTAATATTGTTAAATATATTAGTCGATCCTAATCAACATGCGTAAAATAAAAAGGGCAGGGAAAAAGAAAATGTGAAAGGGGGAAGCTGTGTATGCTTTGTTCACATGGTTATTTGAAAGTGAATCGAAGAATAGTGGATAATGAGCAAATTTATGAAGAGAATGAACAGTTCATAACAATGTATCATGATCGAATAACCACAGCTTCTGATATTTTTTACCTCCATGATATCCTTGATATTACCTTTAAAAATATGTCAGGAATGAAAGGATTCCTTTATCTCCATACCACAAGAGGGGTGTATTCCTTTTATACAAATGCCAAGCCGGACCGGCTGATCAGGGCTTATAAAGAAATAAAACATCAAAGTTAACTGCTTACATATAAAACAGCATAAAATCACACCCTATATACAAAGGGTGTGATTTTATGCTTTCTTCCATTATTTGTGCAGCAGGAGAACCGTTGAATAAATATCTTATTGTTTTAGGCACCATCTCGCTGCAGGAAGTATTGGATGCCGAGGCAAAATATCATAAGATATTAAGGGCATATTGGCACGAGAATAATTTTTTGACATATGAATGGTGGTTCCTTGTTGTCCTTTCCATTGTTCCGGCTATTATCTGGTGGATGAAGGTCGATAAAACAAGACTGATTGAAAATACTTCATTTGGTCTTTTTTATGGAGTCACAGCCATCTTCCTGGATTCAATTGGCACCAATGCCATGGTGTGGACATATCCAGTCAGGCTGACTCCATATTTAAATCCGCAGTTATATCCCTATGATGTTGGAGTTGTCATCATACCTTTCATGCTCGTATATCAAAGGTTCAGCAGTTCGTTTAAGAAATTTTTCATCGCAACTGGACTGTTATCTCTTTTCCTGGCATTTATGGCAGAGCCATTTATGGTCCATCTTGGAATTTATAAAGAATTCACATGGAAACATATATATAGCTTCCCAATTTACTGGTTATTGGGATTGATGTGCTGGGCAATCATTAAAAAATTCAAATCATATTCCACATAATCGAAAACCCTGGCTCTTGAGCCAGGGTTTTTCATGGTATATTGTTGTGAGAAGGATGTGGCACAATGACGCAGTTTACAAAAAATGTGATTAATATCATTAAAAATATTCCATCTGGAAAAGTCATGACATATGGCCAAATCGCAAAAGCCGCTGGAAGCCCAAGAGCAGCAAGACAGGTTGTCAGAATCCTGCATTCCATGTCAGAAAAATATAACTTGCCATGGCATAGAGTCATTAATTCCAAAGGGGAAATTGGTTTCAAGGATGAGGAGATGTTTCAAACCCAGAAATCTTTGCTAATCTCAGAAGGTGTTCAATTTAAGTCTGATCGAGCAATTTCCCTTCTTGTTTATTTATGGGATATAGATTGGGAATTTGGTGAACAACCTTGAGGGAAAATTAAGTATTCCTTATCCATTTATAAAGGCAGTGAATGGATATTATTTACAATCCAATGCGGCAACATTAGGGTGAAGAATAAACAGGGCATAAAAAGCCGTCATATTAACAGCAAAGCCCCCAAAAAGGTCTAAATACCCATCGGGGGTATTAATCTAAATTAACTTTTGGTAAGATCCTTTCGGTCAACTGATAAGGGTGGCTGCTCAAGCCATTCGTTCGCAATCATGATATTAATACCATCTTCTGAATATTTGAGGACCTCTGCATTCACTCGGGAATAATCCACGACGAGGTCACTCCTTTGGCTTTCCGCGATTCTGGCAGATGGGACAAGGTACAGAAACAACCGTTATTTTAAGTCGTTAGAGCAAAAGTTAGCAAAAGCCCAACAGATCCTGTCAAGGCGAATCATCGGCTCTGGTAATTGGAATAAACAACGAAAAAAGGTTTCCCGAATTCACGAAATGATTGAAAACAAACGGACAGATTTCCTACATAAGACCTCTACGGATATCATCAAAAACCACGATCTTATCGGAATAAAGATTCTGCAAGTATCAAACATGATGAAAAATAAGAAGACAGCTGGGTCTATCGCGGATGTGTCTTGGTATCAATTCAAAACGATGCTAAAATACAAGGCTGAATGAATGGTACGGCAAGACAGTAGTGGAAGTGAGTAAAACCTTCCCTAGCTCTCAGCCGTGTTCGAGCTGCGGTTATAAAAATAAGGATGTTAAAGATCAAGGTTTGCGTGAATGGACCTTTATATGTGGTGTGCATCACGACCGCGATATTAATGCAGGGTTAAATCTCAAATACGAAGCCATAAGACTTCTAACCGGGGCTAGCCTAATCCATAACTGGCGGTTACGATGGTGTTCTTAGGAATCCCCCGCTTCAACGGTTCGCAAGAGCAGTTAAGTGGCGGGTAGTTCAACATATATAGTCGATTTCTTTTAAACACAGGTAATGAAGACGGTGCCGCCAGGAGACCCTGCTGTAAATAGGGGGGCTGCCCGTCTGCCTTCGCTTTGATTAGCTTTCCAGCTCAAGATATTGCCGGGAGGTAGTTATAAATTCACGGACAGTAAAGGGTAAGTATTTATTTTTTTTCCAAATCATCCCCAGCTCTAGATTAACATTTGATTGAACAAGAGGAATGACAGCAATTTCATCATTGCTTATATTTTTGCAAATTTTACTAGGCAATAGTGCTATTCCCATTTTTCCCTCGACCATTCCAAGCAGGAAATCCTTTTGTGAACTTTCACAGACGATATTGGGCTGGAAGTGATTCTTGGAACACTCCTCAATGATTAGGTCATAAAGCGTGAAGTCTTTCCGGTATAGTATAAACGGCTCATTATCCAATTCAGAGAAGTGCACCTCTTTTTTTAAAGCTAATCCATGGTCCCGATGGACAATTAACATCAAAGGATCCTTTATTACATTTATGATTTCAAAGCTGCTGTTAGGGGCAGGCAATGTGCAAATCAGACCTATATCCAAAGTTCCTTCCTCTACACCCAGCTTTATTTTCTTGGTCCCTACTTCTGTTAAAGTTATTTTCACTAGAGGATATTTCTCTTTATATTGGCTTATGAACTTTGAAAAGAAGGCAGCACCCACAATAGGAGGAATGCCGATTCTTATTTCCCCGCTTTTCAGTTCCATAATGTCAGTTAACTCAAGTGTGAGGTTTTTGAATGCCTGTAAAACTTCCTTTGCATTAATTAATACCGCTTTTCCTGCATCAGTTAATTCCAGCTGCTTTGAGGAACGGTAAAATAAAGGAACACCCAATTCTCCCTCTAAATTTTTAATTGCCTTGCTGATTGAAGGCTGGGTTACATGCAATGTTTGTGAAGCTTTCGTGAAGCTTAAATGCTTCGCTACCTCTGTAAAGTACTCCAAATGACGAATGTCCATAAATCTTCCCTCCCTTGAAAATGGATTAATGTTTTATTGTTTTTTTATAATATTCTAACATTTTAAATGATAATACCTCATTGAGTCTACTGTGTGAACCTGCTGTTTCTATTGTGAGTAACTGCTTTATAGCTAAAAAGCATAAAGGATATAGATTATATGTATTTCATTTATAACTGCAACCCATTATATAATGAACTAAATTTATCAGGTGCATTGTAAAATCTGAATACAGAAAATTAAAAATTTTCTGCAGGAAAAGGAGATGTAAAGATGAGCAATTTACAAAAAGAGGCGCTTTTCATTCACGAGAAGTTCAAAGGAAAGTTGTCGGTAGAAGTAAAAATGCCATTAAATAGCATGAAGGATTTAAGCTTGGCATATTCCCCTGGGGTGGCTGAACCGTGCAAGCAGATCTATGATCAACCAGAAAAAGTCTATGATTATACCATCAAAGGCAATTTAATCGCAGTTGTTTCTGACGGAACATCGGTCTTGGGTTTAGGCGATATTGGCCCCGAGGCGGCAATGCCAGTAATGGAAGGGAAGTCTGCCCTATTCAAGTCGTTCGCAGGGATTGATGCCGTTCCTATTTGCCTGGATACGAAAGACCCTGAAGAAATCATTAAAACAGTAAAGCTGCTGCAGCCAGCCTTTGGAGGAATCAATTTGGAGGATATCGCATCACCCAATTGTTTTTACATCGAGGAACGGCTGAAAAAAGAAATGAATATCCCGGTATTCCATGATGATCAGCATGGAACCGCAATCGTAACAGCAGCGGGGTTGATTAACTCTTTGAAGCTTGTAGATAAAAAAATCGATGAAATAAAAGTAGTTATCAATGGAGCAGGTGCTGCAGGGATTGCCATCGTAAAGCTTTTAATCACAATGGGTGTAAACGATATTATTATGTGTGATACAAGGGGCGCAATCTATGAAGGCAGACAGGAAGGCATGAATCCGCTGAAAGAATCCATCTCAAGGATTACCAACCACCGCAAACTTAAAGGACAGCTGGCAGATGTGATTGTTAATGCCGATGTTTTCATTGGAGTTTCCTCCGCCGGTGCCATGACTAAGGAAATGGTAGAAACAATGGCTGGCGAGGCAATCATTTTTGCCATGGCCAACCCGGTGCCTGAGATTATGCCTGAAGAAGCAAAGGCTGCCGGAGCGAGGGTAGTTGGAACAGGTCGTTCTGATTTGCCTAACCAGGTAAATAATGTCCTTGCGTTCCCTGGTATTTTCAGAGGAGCTTTGGATGTTTTGGCTACCGATATAAATGACGAGATGAAGGCTGCAGCTGTTAAAGCAATTGCAGGTTTAATTCAGAGTGAGGAGCTAGAAGAGGATTATGTGATACCAGCGCCATTAGACAGCAGAGTCGTTCCTGCAGTAAGAGAAGCGGTGGCGAAGGCTGCCTGGGAAACAGGTGTAGCGCGCAAAGAGGTTTTATCCAATCAGTTGGTCAATACCCAGCAATAAATCACTTTATTTCTGTAGAGATTGTTTCCTAAACAGACTAGTGTTCAGTTTTGCAAGTTGGATTTATCAGTGACGAAGGCATTCCAGATCAATCGGCGGTATTTTGACGGAATTTAAATTATGTTGAATGAGAGAGTGATTAAGTTGAGAATTTATGAAGTGCTTGACACAAAGGAAATGCTTCGTTGCGAATTTATCGAAAACTATCATGTCTTATACGAGAAAATTGAACTTAGAGACTATGAGATTAAAGATGATTGCTTATTAGAAAAGGGCTGCACTATACAAAAATATATTACTATTTTTAAAGGCAGTTCGTTTTCTTCTCTAATGAAAATCAAAGCATATCCGATTCAAGTGGTGGATATCATTGAAATTCGAAAGATGGTTGCAAATGACTTCCCTGAACTATTCAAAAATGTTCAATTTTCCCCCAAAGCTGTTTAAATAAGGCCAGTATCCTAAAATTTGTAGTTCTCACAATGAATTCAAAATTTTCAAGAAGCAACAGCAAAATCAATACTTAAACAGCTTTAACTAAAAAAATTGGATTTGTCCCCTTTAAGTTGTTCAGTTTTTCTGTACAGAAGGAATGTAACTTGAGGGGGAATTTTTACTGGTAATAAGGATCAGTAATTTTTGCAGGTTGATTGATTGACGAGAAAGTTTTTATTGACATAAAATCCTGTGTCATACATAATGTCTAATAAACTGAAAATTTAAATATAATCGTCAACAGTAATGACAGGGAACCAGTAAATAGAAATCAGGCAATAGAGAGTAGGATTCACCGGCTGAAAGATCTTACAGCCTGCAAAGCTATTGAACCTATCCCTTGAACTGTCAGGAAAACCTGACCGGCTTCCGCCGTTTCCGGAACATGAAGTCGGGCACTTGTATGATAAGTGCCAAAGAAGGTGGTACCGCGAAAGACAAGCTCTTCCGTCCTTTTATCAAGGGATAGGAGGGCTTTTTTTTATTCATCAAAAGATCATAGGCTTTTTAATTATTGTTGAACCAATAACAAAAAGAAGGTGGCAGCATATGAAAAGAAAGAGGATTGTCGTAAAGATTGGAAGCAGTTCACTGACAAACTTGAATGGCGGGCTTTGTATCGATATGCTGCGCGAACATGTAGATGCGCTGGCGCGCTTGAAGAAGCTTGGCCATGAAGTGATTTTGATTTCATCAGGAGCCGTTGCCGCCGGTTTTGGCGACCTCGGGTATTCATCCCGGCCTGTAACCATTGCCGGGAAGCAGGCAGCTGCAGCAGTAGGGCAGGGCCATCTTCTCAAGGGATATACAGAGGAATTGAAAAAATATGGACTTGTTGCCGCACAACTGCTGCTTACACGGCAAAATTTCCTTCATAAAGAACAGTATCAGAATGCATATGCAACAATATCCGAACTACTAAAACGAAATGTGCTTCCAATCATAAATGAAAATGATTCCGTATCGATTGAGGAGCTGGCATTCGGTGATAATGACTTGCTTTCCGCATTGGTGAGCGGCCTCATTCATGCAAATCATTTAATAATCTTGACAGATATCAATGGAATATATGATCAAAATCCCAGGACCAATCCAGATGCCAAAAAGTTCAACTACCTTGCGAAAATTCCGGATGAATTATTCGAAAGTGCATCAGGAGCGGGTTCAAAAGTCGGGACGGGAGGAATGAAAACAAAGCTTGAAGCTGCACGGACTGCAACGGCATTGGGAGTTCAGGTTTTTATTGGCTCTGGTACTGGAGCGGAGAAACTGGTAGAGATTCTGGATGGGAAAGGGGATGGCACCTATATTGGATGTACTTCTCATGCAAGCCTGAAAACATCGAAGCAATGGCTGGCACTGCATTCGATTCCAAGAGGAAAGGTTGAGGTGGACAAGGGGGCAGTTCAGGCCATTTTAAAACATGGTAAAAGTCTCCTTCCGGCTGGGATAACAAATATTATTGGCAGCTTTATGGTTAACGATGTCGTGGAGATAGTTGGCCCCAATGGCGAATTAGTAGGGAGAGGACAGGTCAATTTTTCATCAAGGGAGCTAGGCGAAATTAAAGGGTTATCAAGTTCAGAGGCGATGGCCATTGTCAACAGTGATAGAAGCGTTGTTATCCACCGTGATCACTGGGTCAGCCAGCGAAAGGAGAAGAATTAATGAGTGCAATCGAATTGATTCAAAAAGGGGAAAAAGCAAAAAAAGCAGCTGCGTTAATGGGAAAAAAGACAACAGAACAGAAAAATTCAGCTCTAATACTCATTTCCAGCCAGCTGATCAAGGAAAAGGAATTTATCCTTGCAGAAAATAAAAAAGATCTGGCTGCCGGGACAGATAATGGGATGAGTGAATCAGTTTTGGATCGGCTTAGGTTGGATGCGGCGAGGCTTGAAGATATGGCGGAAGCCTTAATATCGTTAACACAGCTAAAGGACCCAGTTGGTGAAGTATTGGAGCAATGGGAACGGCAAAATGGCCTTTTAATTTCACAGACGCGCGTCCCGCTCGGGGTTATTGGCATGATCTATGAGGCGCGCCCGAATGTGACGGTTGATGCATCAAGCCTTTGTTTGAAAACTGGTAATTCTGTGCTTCTGCGCGGAAGTTCAACAGCGATCAAATCAAACAAAGCCATTGTCCAGGTAATCCATCGAGCGCTTGAGAAGAGCGATTTGCCTGTTGATGCAGTTCAGCTTGTTGAAGATACAAGCAGGGACACTGCATCTGAAATGTTCAAGTTGAACCGCTACCTCGATGTACTGATTCCCCGAGGCGGTGCGAAACTGATCAAAACGGTTGTGGAAAACTCTACTGTTCCTGTATTGGAAACGGGTGCGGGTAACTGTCACGTGTTTATCGATCAATCAGCTGACAGAAATATGGCAATCAATATTTCTATGAATGCGAAAACACAGCGTCCGTCTGTTTGTAATGCGTGTGAAACAATCCTTGTCCATGAAGAGTGGGCAGCCATGCATCTGCCCAAACTGGTAGAGACCCTGCAGGACAAAGGGGTAATCATTCACGGTGATGAAATGGTTCCCGGGAGAGCAATCATTCCAGCCACTGAGCAAGACTGGTCGACAGAATATTTGGGATTGGAAGTAGCCATAAAAGTAGTTGGCAGCATAGATGAAGCCATTTCGCATATTAACGGGTATGGGACAAAGCATTCTGAAGTGATTGTTTCTTCCGACCCTGAAAATGTATACAGGTTTTTACAGGAAGTGGATGCTGCTGCAGTTTACCACAACGCTTCAACTAGATTCACAGATGGATATGAATTTGGATTTGGGGCTGAAATTGGAATCAGTACACAAAAGCTTCATGCACGGGGGCCAATGGGGCTGCAGGCCTTGACTTCAACCAAATATATAATTAAGGGTAACGGACAAGTGAAATAATCAACGATCATGTTTTACATAAATAAAAGATAAAAACGCCAAAAGCATGCGTTTTTATCTTTTATCTGCCTAATATTTAATGTGTGTTATTTTTTTCATGAAGAACTTCTTGCAATCGGTCTGGGAAGTTTGTAAACATTCCTGTGACACCCCAATCAAGGAGTTTTCTCATATCTTCCTTCTCATTGACTGTATACGGATGTATCAGCAAATTATACTCTCTGACCTTTTGTACATATGCTTCATCTATACGGTTGAAATTCATGCCCAGTCCGATGCTGTATGTTTTATATTCCTCTAGTTCAGCATCTGTAATGGCTGCTGTCTCGTCATACCATAATAATTGGATAAGCGGGATATCAGGATTTAAATCATGAATCTTCTTCAGGCTTTCAGGGCTGAAGGATTGGATCAAAACTTTGCTGGAAGGAGCATTAACTCCTGTTAACTTATACTCTTCAAGTATTTCTAACAATTTTTCTTCCATCCCTGGGTATACTTCAGGCGATTTTGTCTCGATATAGTAGCGGGCATCCTTGCCGAATTTCTGGATCACTTCTTCAAGTGTTGGCACTTTCAGTCCTGCATATTCCTCTTTTGCATAGTCCGGATATTTTTCATTGAACCATGAGCCGGCATCCAGCTTTTTGATTTCATCCAGCGTATAGTCCTTGACGAGTCCGGTTCCGTTTGTTGTCCGGTCCAATGTTTCATCATGCATGGCAATCAATTGGCCATCCTTTGTCATTTGAAGGTCGACTTCTATGTAGTCTCCTTTCATCTTCTCACCCAATTCATAGGAAGTGAGTGTGTGCTCCGGTGCATATCCAGATGCTCCCCGATGTGCCACATTTAAAATTTGGTTTGCTGTTAAGGATGGATCAACAGGTTCAGCCGCCGCGGCCGAGTCAACTATTCCCGAACCGATTCCAATCAAGGCTGCTGACATTAAGATGTTTCTGAAAATTGGTTTCATATTTTGTAATCTCCTTTCGTGATATTTCTTCTTAATAATAATTCCGAAAGTTTAAGAGAATATGAATTTAAAGTTAAGAAGAGTTTAGATTCTATTAAGTTATGGATTTAGCAAATATCTTTTAAACGTTGACTAATTAGAGGTTCTTTTCATTGTAAGATTAAGGATGAATTTAACGGAGGAATCACTCATAGGATAATGTATTCAGTAAAGTTCCGGGAGGAGAAGGAGATTTGGCAGGAAAAATAGTTACCATCACCATTGCCAGTGTGTTCATTGGGGTCGGGATAAATGGTTTTATTATTCCTTCTCATCTGATTAATGGGGGCGTTTGGGGAATCAGCCTATTGCTTAGTTATTTATTAGGATGGAAATTGGCAATAATCTTTACTTTTTTAAACGTTCCTATTTATTTTATAGCCATTTATTATGATATGAACCTTTTTTTCTACGGCCTAATTGGTACATTTATATCTGCCTTAATGATCAGCCTTTTATCTCCTCTAAATGGAATGTTTCATTTTCCGTTTCTGATAAGTATTTGTTTAGGAGGTATCTTTGTGGGAACTGGAGCCGGCCTGATGTTAAGAATTCATGCGAGTCCTGGAGGTCTGGATTTACTGGCGCTGATGCTATCAAAAATTTTTTCGCTAAATGTTGGAGTGATCATCCTGATGATAGATACTTTCATCATCTTAAGCGGGGCAGTCATCTTTAAACAGACTGTATTTCTTTACTCCCTAGTGATTGTTACACTTGTTGGCCTGATAGCATTACTGTTTACATCAATAAAATCGATAACAATATATAGGTATTGATTGGAAAAGGATAGGGGGGAACCTATCCTTTTTTTACTTTAAAGCTAAAGAGAATATGAATTTTAAAGTTAAGAAGAATTTGTCTCCTATTCCAAATTATGGAAAGTGTAAATTAACTTATTAGATTTTTTAATATTTTCAAACTATTTTGTTGATTCCAACACATTTTAATGCTTAAATAGATTTAAGTATGACACATATCAGATATGTGATATCTGACGATAAGGGGGTGAAGTGGTGAAGGTGGAGAAGATTCCAACTAAAAAAGTGTCTGAGTCGGTTACGGAGCAAATCGAGAAAATGATTGAAGAGGGGACTTTCCTTCCGGGAGAAAAGCTTCCTTCGGTCCGTGAACTTTGTGACATGTTCGGAGTCGGCCGTTCCGCGGTACGGGACGCCATTACAACCCTTAAAGGAAAGGGTGCTGTTACCGTGAAGCAGGGGGAAGGTACCTACATATGTAAGTTCGACTCTGGAAAATTATTTAACAATCACCTTCTGCTTCCAAGTTCAAAGGACATAAGCCAGCTTTTTCAGGTAAGGAAACTCCTTGAGCCAGGCATTGCAGGCATTGCTGCGCAGAACCGTTCTGAGGCCGATTTGGAGTTAATGGCCGAATTGCTTTCCGGAAAAGGGGAAAATAGCTGGGAAGCTGATTATAACTTTCACATGGCGATTGCGAGAGCTGCCGGTAACGAAATCCTTGTTCAGCTGCTTGAATTCATTTCAGCATCCATGAAAAAAACGATGATCGGATTCCATGGCTTTATAGAAGAAGACAGGGCAGTTTTTGAAGAGATCGCCGGCCAGCACTACGGGATTTATCAGATGATCCTGACAAAAAATCCTGCTCACGCAAAACGATTGATGCAGGAACATCTGGACTGTGTAGAAGATCTGCTGAAAAATAGTTCCGTTTTAAATGTTTAAAAAAACAAATTTTGTTTCTTACTCAGAAACAGTTGGAGGGCTGCCATGATTACCGCAGAGCTTTTAACGGAGATAAAAGCTGTTTTTCCTGAAACTCAGATATCGGAAGGAGGAGACGGAAAGCAACCTTTTGGCAATGGAGGGGTGTTGACAGTATTTCCGAATACCGAAAAGGAAATCGCAAGTCTATTAAAATATGCCAATGAGACAAATAAAACCGTGAATGTCATTGGCGGAGGGACAAAAAAAGGATACGGGGGAACAACTGAAAGTGCAGATATCCTTCTGTCACTGTCCAATTGTAAAGGAATCGTCGAGCATGTTCCCGGGGATATGGCACTTACAGTTAAACCGGGTACCACCTTTAAAGAAATCCAGGATTATTTGCTGGATTTTAACCAAAAAATCGCACTTGATCCATTCTTGCCTGCCTATGCGACAATTGGCGGTATAATTTCTGCCAATGACAGCGGACCCAAACGGCTTGGCTATGGGTCGGCGCGTGATGCAGTCATCGGACTCCGGATTGTTTATCCAGACGGTACTGTCATCCGCTCAGGAGGAAAGGTTGTAAAGAATGTTGCAGGCTATGATATGAACAAATTGTTTATCGGGGCAATGGGCACTCTTGGAGTGATTTCCGAAATCACCTTGAAGCTTCGTCCTGTGGCAAAATACGAAAGCCTGGTACTTCTTAAATTTCGTCAAGAAAGTCTGGAAGATGCAAGGACTTTTGCTGTAAAACTGCTGGATACGGTAATTGAACCAGTTGCCCTGGAGCTGATCAATCCCTCATTATCAGCAAAACTCTTAAATGAAAAGGTTTACACCATGGCAGTCAGTCTCGAAGATGTGGAAAGCTCCGTGATGTATCAGGAAGATTTTATCCAGAAGCATAAGCCATCTGAGTCCAGTCTGGACATCCTTCGGAATGAAGAGGCAAGATCATTCTGGAATGAATTTTATGGATTCGTGCCAAATGCTGCTGTTAGTAATACTGAAAAACAAACAGAAGCAATATTGAAGATCGGCACTGTGAATATGAATGTAATCAAAATATTGCAGGAATGTCAGGTGGTACAGGATTCCCATAATCTGCTCATAGAAGCGCATGGCGGTCTTGGTCATGGAATAAGCCAGTTGGTACTGAAGGGAGCAGAGGCAGACATTAATTCTGCAATCCATCCTTTAAGAAGCAAAGCTGAAGAACTTAGCGGTTATGCTGTAGTCAGGCATTTACCCCTTGAACAGCGCAAAATGGTAAATGTATGGGGAGAAAAGCAGGCACACCAGTTCATTCTGGATGGAATCAAAACAAAGATTGATCCAAATCGAGTCCTGAATCCTGGACGTTTTGTTGGGGGGATATAATTGTGAGTTTACGAGAGATAGATTTAAAGCAAGA
Organism: Mesobacillus sp. MER 48; assembly: GCF_023714225.1. Classification (NCBI taxonomy): domain Bacteria; kingdom Bacillati; phylum Bacillota; class Bacilli; order Caryophanales; family Bacillaceae; genus Mesobacillus; species Mesobacillus sp. MER 48. Next base: position 250,272 of record NZ_JAMAUR010000001.1, on the reverse strand, counting down.
GCCTGCTTGCAGTTCCAAGACTTTAGGCAATTACCTCTGGAGCGACCTTCCAGATGAAAATAAATGGGCCGACTGTGTCCATTGCGGCATGTGTCTAGAATCTTGCCCAACCTATGAACTTACGGGTCAGGAACAGCATTCTCCGCGAGGAAGGGTCCATTTGATCAAGTCGGTTGCAGAAGGCAAACTCTCGGTAAATGAGCAGTTCATGGATCCTGTGTTCGCCTGTCTCGATTGTCGTGCCTGTACAACTGCCTGTCCTGCCGATGTCAATGTCGGTGGCCTGATTGAAGAAGCCCGCGGACAAATTCGCCAGGCGATGCCGCTGACAGGCTGGAAGGGTGCAGTAAACAAACTGTTCCTTCAAGAGTTGTTCCCGCATCAAAATCGCCTTAATTCCTTGGGCAGCCTGCTGAAATTTTACCAAAAGAGCGGCATTCAGAAGGCAGTCAGGAAAACGGGGCTGATCAACATCATGCCGAAACACCTTGTGGAAATGGAAGCAATCATGCCGGAGGTACATGAACCTGTACGCAAAAAATATCAGAATGTCGATGTGATCAAGGCGAAAACAGAAACAAAAAATGAAGTAGCGATGCTGACTGGCTGCGTAATGGACGTCATGTTCAGTGATGTCAATGAAGCAACCATAAATGTATTGACCCGAAATGGCAACGATGTCATCATTCCGAGGAATCAAACATGCTGCGGGGCACTGCATGTCCATGCTGGTGACAGGGAAACAGGCAGGAAGCTTGCCAGGAAAAATATTGAAGCATTCAAGGATGCTGATAAAGTCATTGTTAACGCAGCGGGATGCGGAAGCATGCTAAAGGAGTACCATGAATTGTTCCGCGACGATCCCGAGTGGCATGACAGGGCGTTGGAGTTCTCCAAGAAGGTTGAAGACATTTCTAAATATCTTCATGACACTGGATATGAAAAGCCAAAAGCAGCGATGAACGTCAGGATGACCTATCATGATGCTTGCCACCTGGCACATGGACAGGGAATAAGACAGGAACCGCGGGATCTTCTTTTGAATATCCCTGGAGTGGAAATGGTGCATATGCCTAACTCTGACCGCTGCTGCGGCAGTGCGGGAATCTATAACATCACAAACCCTGATATGGCCGGTGCTGTCCTTGAAAGCAAAATGGAAAATGTCCCGGAAGATGTTGAGATGATTTCGATGGGGAATCCGGGATGCATGCTTCAGATGGCAATCGGAGTCGAGAAGCACGGAAGAAATCAAAAGGTTGTCCATACGATTCAGCTGCTTGATTGGGCTTATCAAAAAGAAGATAGCCAGAAGGAGGGTGAATGATGGCAAAGAAAGGTATTCAATCGAAGGACCCTCATGTCCTGAATCTAGCTAAAATCGTCGGTTATGATCCTGTCCGCAAGTCCGTTCTCTATGAAAAGGAAGATCTTCTTGCCTATGACTGTGACGGTTTCACCATCCATAAGCATCTGCCAAGGGTTGTCGTTTTCCCGAAGAATACAGCTGAAGTTGCTGCCATCGTTAAATACTGTCATGAAAGTGAACTGCCATTTTTAGCAAGAGGGGCAGGAACGGGTCTGAGCGGAGGAGCAATTCCTTTGAACGGAGAGGTAATCATCAGCATGGTCCGGATGAAAAAACTCCTGAGTGTTGATTTTGAAAACAGACGTGCAGTGGTGGAACCAGGATTTGTCAACCTTAAACTTACCAACTCCATTTCAGATAAGGGATATTATTATGCTCCGGATCCATCGAGCCAGTATTGCTGTACGATCGGCGGGAATGTGGCCGAGAACGCTGGGGGAGCGCATTGCCTGAAATATGGTGTTACGACGAACCATATTCTCGGACTTGAGGTTGTCCTGCCAAATGGGGATATTATAGAAATCGGAAAAGATGGTATCCCGGATCTGCCGGGCTACGACCTGCTTGGATTATTGACTGGTTCCGAAGGCACATTGGGGATTGTTACAAAAATAACTGTAAGGATATTGAAGAATCCAGAAGGAAAGCAAACCGTGCTTGCCTACTTTGATAAAGTAGCAGATGGCAGCAAAGCTGTATCAGATATTATTTCAGCTGGAATTGTCCCTGCTGCACTGGAGATGATGGATCAAACGGCGATTGAAGGCGTGGAGGCAGCCGCTTTTCCTGTAGGGCATCCAAAGGACATAGAGGCTGTGCTCCTGATCGAAGTGGATGGAATTGCCGCTGGCCTCGATGAACAGATCAACCAGATTCTTGAGGTATGCAATAACAATAATGTCCGCGAAGTAAAAGCAGCCCAGAGTGAACAGGAAAGAGCAAGATGGTGGGCCAACCGGAAAACGGGTTTTGGAGCGATGGGCGCAATATCACCTGATTATTTAGTACAGGATGGCGTTATCCCAAGAAGCAGGCTCCCTGAGGTTTTAAAGCGGATCAATGAAATAAGCGAAGAATTTGGGCTGAGGATCGCCAATATCTTTCATGCCGGGGATGGGAACCTGCACCCACTCGTTCTGTTTGATGCGAGAAAGCCGGGGGAATCCGAAAGAGCGCTGGAAGCCGGAAGCATGTGTCTGAAGGTTTGTGCAGATGTCGGCGGAACGATAACCGGTGAACATGGAGTTGGAATAGAGAAAAGGGAAGAAATGCGGTTTGTGTTCAATGACGAGGAAATCCATGCACAAACAGAAATCAGGCAGGTATTCAACCCTAAAAATCTCTTGAATGCTGGAAAACTCTTCCCATCTCCTGGACGTTGTGTCGAGGTGAAAAAGGAAATTGCCGCGGCTTCATCTCAATAAAAATCAGAATAATCAAAAGGGATAAAATATTTGAAATGCAACCGAAATTCATGATATGATTTTTTTAAAGAAATTTTGAAACAGCGTTTCGTAATAAGAAACAAATACTTATTAACGAAAAGGTAAAGGGAGGAAAGTATTCGCATGGCAGACTATGTAAAAGCGGGCAACTTACAGGTAGCAGTAGAACTATATGAATTTATCAATTCCGAGGTTCTTCCGGGAACAGGGGTGGATCAGGAACAGTTCTGGTCCGGATTGGGCAGTCTGGTCCAGGGACTGGCCCCAAGAAACAGGGAGCTTTTGAAGGTCCGCGACGAAATCCAGGAAAAACTGAATTCATGGCATAGGGAAAACAACGGAGATTTCGATTTTGAAAAATATAAGTCGTTCCTAAATGAAATCGGTTACCTGGAGCCGGAAACGGAAGATTACCAGGTCACTACAGAAGCTGTTGATGAAGAGGTTGCTTTGCAGGCAGGTCCGCAGCTGGTCGTCCCAGTCAATAACGCACGCTATGCGATCAATGCGGCAAATGCACGCTGGGGAAGTCTGTATGATGCGCTTTATGGCACAGATGCCATCAGTGAAGAAAATGGAGCAGAAAAAGGTCTTGGCTACAATCCGGTACGCGGTGATAAAGTTATCGCTTATGGCAGGGATTTTCTTGACAAGGCTGCCTCATTAGCGGAGGGGTCCCATAAAGATGCAGAGAAATATGCCGTTGTTGATGGAAAGCTGGCTGTTACACTTTCTGGCGGTACCAGAACTGGCTTAAAGGAAGAGGAAAAGCTGGCAGGTTACCAGGGAGATGCTGATGCACCAAAGGCTGTATTGCTGAAAAATAACCGTTTGCATTTTGAAATCCAGATCGATCAGGAACATCCGATTGGCAAGACTGATAAAGCCGGGGTAAAAGATATCCTGCTTGAAGCAGCACTGACAACAATCATGGACTGCGAGGATTCTGTCGCAGCGGTTGATGCTGAGGACAAAGTTGTCGTTTATCGCAGCTGGCTGGGATTGCAAAAGGGTGATCTTTCCGCGACATTCAACAAGAATGGCCGCAGCATGACCAGGACGATGAATCCTGACCGCCAGTACTCAGCTCCTAATGGGGAGGAATTTACCCTTAAAGGCCGCTCACTTATGTTCGTTCGCAATGTGGGCCACTTGATGACAAGCAATGCTGTCCTTGATGCCGAAGGAAATGAAGTTCCAGAAGGTATCCTCGATACGGTCTTTACTAGCTTGATCGCTAAACATTCCGTAATTGGAAATACAAAATACCAGAATTCCTCCAAGGGTTCAGTCTATATTGTAAAACCTAAAATGCATGGCTCAAGGGAAGTTGCGTTTGCCAATGAGTTGTTCGACCGGACAGAGGATTTAGTCGGTCTTGAACGCAATACTCTTAAAATCGGAGTAATGGATGAAGAACGCCGTACAAGTCTAAACCTTAAGGCTTGTATCCGTGAAGTGAAAGACAGGGTCGTATTCATCAACACTGGATTCCTCGACCGTACTGGCGATGAGATGCATACTTCAATGGAAGCTGGTCCAATGGTCCGCAAAAATGATATGAAATCATCCGTTTGGCTTCAGGCTTATGAAAAGTCCAATGTTGCAACAGGACTTGATGTTGGTTTCCAAGAACATGCGCAAATCGGTAAAGGGATGTGGGCGATGCCTGATTTGATGGGACCAATGCTTGAGCAAAAGATTGGCCACTTAAAGGCGGGAGCCAATACTGCATGGGTGCCATCTCCAACAGCTGCGACTTTACACGCGCTTCACTACCATCAGGTGGATGTATTTGAAGTCCAGGACCAGCTGGCAGGCGAATCAAAGGATTACCGTGATGATATCCTGCAAATCCCTGTCGCTGACAATCCTCAATGGAAGGAAGAGGAAATCCAGGAAGAGCTGGATAATAACGCACAGGGAATCCTCGGTTATGTGGTCCGCTGGGTGGAGTCAGGAATTGGCTGCTCCAAAGTTCCTGACATCAATGATGTAGGATTGATGGAGGACAGGGCAACATTAAGGATTTCCAGCCAGCATATGGCAAACTGGCTTCATCATGGAGTTTGCACTAAAGATCAAGTACTTGAGACTTTACAACGTATGGCAAAAGTCGTTGACAAGCAAAATGAGCTGGATCCTTCCTACCGCCCAATGGCAGAGGACTTTGACAACTCGGTTGCTTTCCAGGCCGCATGCGACCTTGTGTTTCGCGGGTTTGAACAGCCAAATGGATATACAGAGCCAATCCTCCATCGCCGCCGGCAGGAAGCTAAAGCAAAGTATGCTGTGAAAAACTAATCTATTTCAACTGGGGCATTCTATCCAGATAAGAGTGCCCCTGTTCCATATGTAAAAAACAGGTCAAGAAAAATAGTTTCTTATTTTAAATAAACATGCAATAAACCATAAACTGCATAGATAACTCTAATGAACCTTAGAGTCTGAGAGGAGCAAAAGGATGAAATTCGCTAGATTTACAGTTGATACAAAGGAGTATTCAGGTGTCGTTACGGATGAAGGCATCAAGGGCATTTCAGGAGATATGTTGGGTAGCTGGGATTATTCAGGAGAAGTCTTTTCAGCTGAAGAGGTTAAGTTCCTTGCCCCTCTTGTTCCAAACCAAATAATTGGAATCGGCGCCAATTTTGTTGCGAAAAAGGAGGATCTCCCATCTGAACTTCCGGAGATTCCTGTGTTTTTCTTTAAACCTGTATCTTCTGTTATCGGGACTGAAGAAGAAATCATCATACCTGAAGGAACAGAACAAGTTAAATTTGAATCTGAACTTGCCGTCGTGATTGGGAAAGAAGCAAGGAATATTTCAGAATCGGAAGTTTTAGACTATGTGTTTGGTTATACGATCGGCAACGATGTCACAGCACCAAGCTTTTTCCACCAGGATGGACATTGGACAATCGGCAAATCCTTTGATACCTTTACACCACTTGGACCAGTAATCGAAACTGAACTCGACCCTTTCAAAGTAAATGTAAAGGCAAATTTAAACGGTGTTGAAAAACAAAACAGCCCTGCTGAGTTGATGATCATTCCAATCCGCAAAATGATTTCTTATTTGACAAAGGTCATGACGCTTAAACCCGGGGATGTCATCCTTACAGGCAGTCCAGTAGGTGCAGAGCTAGTGGGCTCAGAAGATGTAATTGAGTGTCAGATTGATGAGATAGGAACGCTTAAGAATGTTTTTACAGCTGTCAAGGAAAAAACAACTGCCAGCTGACAACACCGCAAACTAATCAAGGGGCAGCAGTACATGAGGTGAGGGAAAGTGGAAAGGGAAAATGTTGTTAAATCAGTCAGCCGTGCACTTGATATCATCCAGTTGGTCAGTTTGAAAAAGGGCGGATTAGGAGTAACAGAGATTTCAAAACAAATAGATATTAATAAAAGCTCTGTTTACAGAATACTTTCAACTCTTGCTCAATATGGTTATATTGAACAAGACGAGTCAACAGGCCGTTATAAACTGGGGTATAAATTTCTGGAAATCAGCTCTAAACTGCTTGATTCAATCGATTTGAGAGCAGAAGCTAGACCATTCCTCCAGGAGCTGGAGAATGAGACTAATGAAGTCATCCATCTTGTCGTATATGATCAGGGAGAGGTCGTTTATATTGAGAAACTGGAAGGAACTGAGACATTAAGGATGCATTCAAAGGTTGGAAAGCGTGCTCCTATGCACTGTACATCCGTAGGAAAAGCGATTCTTGCTTATCAGCCAACTGCCATCGTCCAGGAAATCATTGACCGTAAAGGCCTGCCAATACACACAGATAAGACCATTACTGAAAAAAATGTCTTGTTCGAGGAGTTGATCCGGGTAAAAAAAGCGGGATATGCTCTTGACCTTGAAGAGAATGAAAGTGGAATCACCTGTATTGCCGTCCCTATTTTCGACCATCTTGGAAAAGTTGTTGCTGCTGTCAGTATTTCAGGACCATCAATCCGGATGACCGAGGAAAGACTTGAGCAGCTGAAAAAGAAGATGGTCAATGTGGGGCTGAGGATTTCTTCACGACTTGGCTACTCAAAACCAAATCAACTTAATTAAGAAGAGTCAAAAAATTTGTTCGATGTTATATCGGGCAAATTTTTTTGTTTTTTTTAGATATAAAACCCAACCCGCATTTAACCTGCTGTTCTTTTGAAAAATCATCCATACCATTTAACTTCAAAAAATATTTAATCTTTGACAAAAACATCTGTTTCCCAGCTTTATATGCAATTGAGACCTGTTAATTTATAAAGGCAAAAAAATCCTTTTATTAATATAATAATCTAAATTTTCTTAAAATTGTTGAAATTCGGACTGGATTGTTTGTATAATAAGAAATAGGTGTTATATAACATGAATCTTATAGTTATATAACAATGTTGCGTGATTCGCAACAATAAAATTCATTGTTTTTTATTATCAAACAAAAGGGAGATGGTGTTTTGTGAGTACTGGATTGTTAGCGTTTTTATCCTTGCTGCCGATTCTTGCGGTAGGTATTTTTCTGGTCGGACTAAGATGGCCAGCAAGCAAGGCGATGCCAATTTCATATTTGGTGGCCATAGGCCTTGCCTTGTTCGTATGGAAAGTGCCTGGTGCCAATGTTGGTGCTGCCTCAGTTCATGGGTTGATTGTAGCAGGAACTCTTCTTTACATTATTTTTGGAGCGATCTTGCTGTTGAACACTTTACAGGAAAGCGGCGGGATAAAAACAATCCGCCAGGGATTCACCGATATTTCAGCGGACAGAAGGATACAGGTTATCATTATTGCCTGGCTGTTTGGCTCGTTCATTGAAGGCTCCGCAGGATTCGGCACTCCAGCAGCGGTGGCTGTACCTTTACTGGTCGGACTGGGATTTCCGGCTATGGCGGCGGTAGTGGCCGGTATGGTCATCCAGAGTACCCCAGTCTCGTTTGGTGCAGTTGGGACTCCGATGCTTGTAGGCGTTTTTACAGGATTATCCGCAGACTCAAGCATCACGAGTGATTTCCTTGGCCTCGTGGATCTCATTGCTGTAAAGGTTGCTCTGCTGCATATGATTGCAGGAACCCTGGTACCATTGTTTGTTGTTGCCCTGATGACAAGGTATTTCGGGAAAAACAAATCGTTCTCGGAAGGAATCAAAGTCTGGAAATTTGCACTGTTCGCTTCGTTTGCGATGACGATTCCATATATAATTGTCGTGAACATCCTAGGACCAGAGTTCCCTTCAATGATTGGCGGCCTGGTTGGATTGGTGATTGTCATTTTTGCCGCTAAAAAAGGATTCCTGATGCCATCGAAAGAAGAAGAATGGGATTTTGAAGAAAAATCAAAGTGGGATGCTGAATGGATCGGCAATCTTGAAATCAAGGATGTTACCCATAAAAGCGGCAGCATGAGCATGTTTCGTGCATGGACACCTTATGTTCTCGTTGGTGTGCTATTGATCCTGACAAGGCTCAATTCCCTTCCGATAGCAGGGTGGTTTAAAGCATGGACCGTATCATTTGAAGACATATTCGGCTCAGGAATTACATCCAGCTTTCAGCCGTTGTACTTGCCGGGAACCATTTTCATCATCGTCTCCCTGATTACCTATTTCCTGCATGGAATGAATGCAAGCGCATACAAAAAAGCATGGTTCCAGTCCGGCAAAACCATGATTTCTGCTTCAACTGCACTTATTTTTACCGTGCCAATGGTTCAGGTTTTCCTGAACACCGGTGGCGGGGCTGCGGGATTTGATAAGATGCCGATTGAACTTGCAAATGGGGTGGCTGCCCTGGCAGGAGATAATTGGCCGCTGTTCTCAACCTTCATTGGAGGTATGGGCGCGTTTATCGCCGGCAGCAACACGGTCAGCAATATGATGTTCTCTTTATTCCAGTATAACGTAGGATCAAACATCGGTGTCGATCCTACCTGGATCGTTGCTCTCCAGGCAGTTGGAGGCGCAGCTGGAAACATGATATGTGTGCATAATGTGGTAGCTGCATCCGCGGTCGTTGGCCTGGTAGGAAAAGAAGGCGCTGTCATCAGGAAAACTCTCTTCCCATTCACATATTACGCATTGCTTACCGGATCGGTTGGCTACTCAATTGTCTGGTACTCACAAAAAGGAATATTCAACCTCGGTTCCTATATTGCCGTAGCCATCGCCATTGCCGCGGTATACATCATTGCTACTAATAACAGAAGATCTGGTCTCTTATTGCAGGAGACACAGCCAGTGGTTAAACAGTAGAACTTTAGAAAGGGTCTCCATCAAGGTAACGGAGACCCTTTTTAGGATAGTTTTAACAAAAGTGTCTCCATCAGGAAAAAAAGGGAATAACCAAGGATTAATGCACTCAAGCGTTGAGTGCATTATTTTTATCATTATAAGACAGCAGACTCCCTCTTCAATCGAGAGAAGTTCATTTAGCCTTGAGATAAAGGGAGATGAATGTCGGTTGGCGAGAGCCAAAGCACTAACTGGCATGATATAATTGGAACATATGTTCCTGTTGGGCAGGGTGAGTTTAGTGCTAGTGAAAAAGGCGTTTAAGTTTCGTATTTTCCCAAACATCCCCCACTTCAAACGGTTCGAAAGAGCAGTTAAGTGGCCGGTAGTTCAAGTATTTCAGATGAAAGATATCAGAGAACTGTCTTTCTGATTTCAGATTGACATCCTGTTCTGTAAACCCATGCGTAACAGAAATGTTTTCATTGATGAACATCTCTTTGAATATAGCGACATGCTGTTGTGAAAGTTCCAGTGCATGCTCCACCAATATTTTGATTTCTGGATCTTCAATGTTCTGCAAAAAATAATGCAGGACACATATTGACGTAGTGTCGCTTAAGTCGTGGCCCATATGAAGGATAAATCGGCTGCTGTCATTTTGATGGTATTATGATTGCTTTCCAAGATTCCGCCCCCTTTCATTCAAGAAGTACTATTCCCAATACAAATCATAAATATAACGATGAACACTAATTAAATGATACATAATTCAAGGGATAAATCCTAAATTTAAATACGATTCATAAATGGTTTTATTGCTCCTTAAAGAGGGAAAAACAAGGAGGAGTATATTGCATTGTGAGGTAGATTATGGATTTTGCTGAATTAGAAAAAGAAATCAGTGGATATATTGGACGTTTGTTGCGGGAAAACTTTGGGCGTGGTCCAGGCAATGTTTTTTGCACGATTTCAAGCCCGTTTGTTTCAATTTATATCACCAATTTCTTATCCCCAATGGAAAACACACTTATTTCAAATAAACAGAGTGTCTATGTGCAAAAAACAAGAGACTTAATGATGGAAACACTTGAAGAACAAATTAAATCATACATCGAGATGAATACGAAAGATGAAATAAAAGAGTTTTATTATGATTGGAATCTTGAAGCCAAATCAGGAATGTTCCTGTTTATTTTTAAAAATGACCGCCCTTATAACTTTGGATGCTTTGATAATAAAGACTTAATCGAAAACGAAACTGTCAAACTCAGTATGGAAATACAAAAGGCCCCAAAAGAAACTCATTGCAAGTTGTTAAATGAGCGCACTTTGATCATTGTTCGGCACGGTATCCTCATCAGTCTGGAAAAAGAATTCATCCAACTAGGCTTTTCGGAAACCTTGAAAATTGCAAAGCTAAATCTTGAAAAGAAGGTCATTAAAAATCATCGGGATTCCTATGAAAAATATCTTAATGCCAGGATCACCGATTATTTTGTGGACTGGAATTTCGAACAGGATAAAAGCTATACTTTATTCATTTTGAAGCCTTAATTAAAGATGAACTTGAATAAAAATAGATAAGATGTTACTATACTTATTAGGGTAATGATTAAGACTCTTAATCTTACTTAAAAACATTTTGTAAGTTTTATTCAAAAAATCAAATAAAATGACTTCTGATTGTAATGAATGGGCATAGAACCAGAACATAAGTCAGAAAAGGATTAATCTGATTAATCCTTTTCTGGCTTTTTTTATTGTCATATATTGGATTAAATAACTACTGTAAAGGATGATTTTACAACATAATGACTATCAGCAATAGAGATTTAATTTCATGTATTGAAAACTTTATTTCAGCAAAAAAGACGACTCTTTCGGATACACCGAATACAATCAAGAAAAAAGAGCTGGAATCCTATTTAGAAGAATTTGCGGCCGAGCAGGGCATTGATTATAAAAAAAAGGAAGAGCCGACCAGAACTAGCTATTCCTTTACCGTACAGGGACAAGAGGCACTCGTGGAATTTTTCTATCGGTACAGTCATTTTTACACCAGACATTCTATTACTCTTAAATAATCAAGCTGTTCCTATGGAGCAGCTTTTTATATTTTGTTATTGAATTAAACAGAATGGTATAGGATAATTTTGTCAATGTGCTTTAAGGGGGCAGGGAAATTGGAAAAGTCATTTAATCGCTTTTTTGAAGAATATCTGAAAGAATGGAAGAAGTCTTCTTTAACTCAATTTAAAACGATGATTTCAAGGGAATACCAGGCAAGAGAAGTAACACAGGGGAAAATTCATGATTTTGGATTTGATGAATCCATTCGAGGATGGGAGCATGGTTTCAATTTTGTCAAAAGCAACGGCGCAGTATGGGATTTAGCAGAAGTAAAGAGGATTCAGCTCAGGGAGCAAGAAATAATGGCAGTAATCATTGCGAAACTGGTTATTGACGGAAAAAAGATGGATACTTGTAATCTTTTCTTTCAAACATTCACTTATGATTTCGGCTGGAAGTTAATCAGGAGTTACATAGAGGCTGGCATTCCTGTAAGCCAGTTTGATTAGCGAAGTACCGCAAGGAGGATGAACGATGAACATCGCAGTAAAAGTTATATTGATCATCATTGGATCGCTCTCAATCATATTAGGAGTGATTGGGATCGTGGTTCCTCTTTTGCCTACTACCCCGCTAATCTTGTTAGGGGCAGCTTGTTATTTCAAAGCGTCCGATGAACTGTACAAAAAATTAATCCGGAATAAATGGCTGGGCGGGTATATAAAGGATTTCCGTGAGAAAAACGGAATCACGCTGAAGAACAAAATTTTAAGCATCAGTCTTATGTGGATATCGATAGCTGCAACATTGTTAATAGTCGATTTCTATTTTTGGCTTGCAGCTGGTCTAATTATTATAGCTGTAACAGTAAGTGCTTATATCCTATCATTCGATACTCTTTAAAGGCTGCCAAACCAGAGGGGAATTAAGCTTTTGCCCGGGACTCGTATATTACAAAAATTTAATATCGGTAATACAAGAAAGAGCAATGTGATCCATTGCTCTTTTAATCTTTTTTGATAATGAGTATTAAGTTCAACCAGAAATAATTAATATTACTGGATCATTATTCAGAAAAGGAATCTATTAATGAAAAGAGCGTCCATTAAATCAAAAGTGGCTGAATTAATTGTAAGCAAGGGGATTGTGGACATCTGCACTTAGGGAATGGATTTGTAGAGTCAAGTGATATGCATTAGTAATGCAGGGGCAGGGGGCGTAAATAAATATTGATGGTGTTGGGCATCAAGCTGTCTTTCTGAGCTTGTTTAAAACTGTTGAACATTGCCTTTCCTCCGGTATAGTTAGCGGAGTGGATTGTGATTCTTTCAGCGTAAAGTTGTTTAGTAATCATTATCTTCACGAGCATTAATCCATTCCGTACATGATTTGTAAGGTCATGGTCGAGTGAAAGATGGTCGATATCGTAATTATGAAGAAGGTACAGACATTCATCAATCGTTTCGGCCAAAATATAACCCTCTGGCGGTCGGCGGTAATCATCCATAAAAACACTTATTTTCTCCATTTCTAGCACTCCTTCCTAAAAGAGGGGTGACTATGAAAAGTCGGATAGCCCAAAATTCTTTCTTAATCTAAAGCCTAACACATATCGCGACAAAAATGGACATTTTCAGCTTGGGAAATCCTTCTAATTTTAAAAATTTATGTTTTATTTATTTTATTTGTGTTTTTTTAAGTCATGCAAAAATTTTTAAAACAATCAAAACCCTAATCAAGTTTATCGTCGGGGTTTAAAAATTGTTGGGCGGAAAATCCTAGCGAGCAGGCTCAGTTTGACCAGGCTGACAGGGTGAGATTTAAGGTGCAGCACCCTGATAAACTGAGTGTAAACTTTTTCATCATGGGAACAAGCCAGGGAGACCTTTTTAACAAACCATTGTAATAAATGAAGACCAGCAGGTTTTGGGCTGCTCGTTGTGCTAAAACGAAAATCTTCAGTTAAGGCAGTCAGCCATGGCATATCGACAATCCTGCTTTAATGCTTCCTTTTTAGAATACATTCGCTGCCCCCTGCTATATATATAGAAAAGTTATGTTTCTTCAAGACCTATAAGTTAAAATGTAGGTAGCTGAACAATACGATAATTTTACCTAAAGAGACAGGGAAATGAAAGAGCTGTTATATATAGATCCAGGCTCATGGATAAAATACAATATCCTGCGACTTGTTCAAGAAACCTGTATCCCTATTATGATTGGAGAACATGCTGATGAATGAGCAACAGTTTGATAGATTGCTGAATGTTGGAACCACGGGCCAACAGAAAGGATTCATGACATCCTTGCATTATCATCGTTATGAACCTACTCCATACGAGGCACTTGAGTTATTTTTTCAAGAGTATGAACTTAGTCGACATGATCAAATAGTTGACTTTGGGTGTGGTAAAGGGCGTTTGAATTTTTATCTTAATTATCGTTTCAATTCAACTGTCACTGGAATTGAAATGAATGAGATCTTCTATTCGGAAGCACTTGAAAATAAACTTAACTATTTGAAGAATCATCGTAACAGAGCGGATGCCATCCATTTTCACTGCATTTTGGCAGAGGATTATGAAATTTCCCTTGATGAAAATAAATTTTACTTTTTTAATCCTTTTACAGTGCAGATTATGATGAAGGTAGTTAAGAATATCCTGTTATCTTTTGAAAGGGAACCGAGGCAAATCGACTTGATTCTTTATTTTCCATCGGAAGATTATATTTTTTATTTGGAGTCGCAGACACCATTTGCACTGGTATTTGAATATGAATTACCGGATCCCAACCTGAATGAAAGATTTTTAGTGTACAGATTGAACCCTTAAAGCAAGTTTTAAAGAAATGAAAGAAATTAGCAAAATCCTGCTTTTTAAAGGGATTTAACCGTGAATAGAGAAATTATTACTGAATAAGGATTGATAAGGGAGGAAACAAATTGGAAGAGAAAGTGATGAATGCAATACAGGATGATTACCCAGAGGATTTTGCCTGGTGTTATGGCTGCGGAAGGATGAATGAACACGGCCATCATTTCCGTACAGGTTGGAACGGTGAAAAGACAATAACAATATACAAACCCAAAAAAGAACATATGGCATTACCAGGTTTCGTATATGGCGGTTTGATTGGTTCGCTGGTGGATTGCCATGGCACTGGTTCAGCTGCCCTCTACCTGCATCGGAAAAATGGTAACGAACCAGGTAATGGGGCAGAGCCTCCAAGGTTTGTAACAGCATCGCTTCATGTCGATTTCCTGAAGCCAACACCTAATGGAATCGAATTGAAAGCAATAGGAACCGTCCGCGAGATTCATCCAAAGAAATATCGCGTAGAAACAGAAGTATATGCTGGAGAAACATTATGTGCTAAAGGGGAAGTAGTGGCTGTTGTCATGCCTGATACTTTTTTAGAAAAATAATGCGTGAAAAAGACCCTGTTCACCCTCAGGGTCTTAAATTTGATTATTTCACAGGTTCAAGCAAATTTGTCGGGAGAAAACCTTCTTCGCCTGAATCCTTCATTTTCACCTTTGTGCGTCGGAGGTCTCTTTCCACAATTTCCGCTTCACTTCCCTGCTTGATTTCCTTGACATCTTGATCTTTTACGATCTTGTCCACTCCTTCTACATCATTCAATTCAATCAATTTATAAAGTTCATCATAAGCTTCTGCTGAAAGTGCAAGATAGGCATCTTTTTGGACTGTGGCCGTATCTCCGGACTGCAGGGTGTTATCCTTTACTTCCTGTTCACCTTCCTTGTAGGTATCCTTCATGTTCTGGATGATTCCCGGTGTTTCTTCTTTTACTTTATCAACGACTTCTTTTGACTTTTCCTCGGTTGCTTTCGCGGCATTTTTTGTTTCTTCTTCTAATTGTTTTGCTCCCTGTTCAGCTTCATCATTGCTGCATCCAGAGATCAACATAACTGCTAATCCAGCAGGCAATATCCATTTTTTTAATGAAACGGTCATAAGTAAAATCCTCCTGATCCCACTATTCGTATATTGTAAGATACCACTCAGGTTAGCAATTAAAACATCCATGCTACATCGACAAATACTCAATATTGGATAATAATACCTTTATACATTATTTTCGAGGGGGGGATTTGCATGAAAGGGAAAAGAGGACTATCTCCACTTGCCACAGCCAAGAAATTCATAGATGACCGGTTTCCTGACTGTGACGCAGCGCTTCTGGCCGGGAGTGTAACCAGGGGGGAAGCAACCGAAACCTCCGATTTGGATATGGTGGTCTTTATAAAAGATATTCCCTCAGCATACAGAGAGTCATTGGTCGCATATGGGTGGCCAATTGAAGTATTTGTACATAATCTGCACACCTGCAGAGAGTTTTTTCAAAACGATATTAGCAGGGCGAGGCCCAGTTTGCCCAGAATGGTTGCTGAGGGAGTGGTCATCAGAAATAATGAATTACTGGCTGAAATAATCGATGAAGCGAAAAGTATCATTGAAGAAGGTCCTGCCGAATGGACGCTGAAAGAGATCGAGTTCAAGAGATATTTCATCACCGATACTCTGGATGATTTCATCGGGACAAATAATAAGGCAGAAGAACTCTTCATTGCCAATGGTTTGGCTGACCAACTTCAAGAATTTATTTTAAGGACCAACAAACGGTGGATCGGCAAGTCAAAATGGGTAGTGAGGGAATTAATAAGATTTGACCCTGAATTTACTGAAAGATTTATTGGATCGTTCGAAATATATTACAAAACCGGAAACAAGCAAATGATCATAAAATTGGCGGAGGAAATATTAGAAGAATACGGTGGCAGATTATTTGATGGTTTTTCAATTAGATGAAAAAGCAGCCATATTATTGACTGATTTAGATTGCTTATTCTCAGTCTTTTTGAATCTTGACAGGTTTGAAGGAGTAGTGTGAAAAGCTGTCAAAAACCCGTCGTTATTTTGACAGGTTGGATGGTGTAGAGAGAAAAGTTGTCAAAAATCCATCGTTATTTTGACAGGTTTGAAGGAGTAGTGTGAAAAGCTGTCAAAAACCCGTCGTTATTTTGACAGGTTTATAGTTGTAGAGCAAAAAGCTGTCAAAAATCCGTCGTAATTTTGACAGGTTTGAAGGAGTAGTGTGAAAAGCTGTCAAAAATCCATCGATTTTTTGACAGGTTAGATGGTGTAGAGCGAAAAGCTGTCAAAAATCCGTCGTTATTTTGACAGGTTTATAGGTATAGAGCGAAAAGTTGTCAAGAATCCATCGTTATTTTGACAGGTTTATAGGTATAGAGCAAAAAGCTGTCAAGAATCCATCGTTATTTTGACAGGTTATATGGTGTAGAGGGAAAAGCTGTCAAGAACCCGGCGCTATTTTGACAGGTTTATAGGTATAGAGCAAAAAGCTGTCAAAAATCCGTCGTAATTTTGACAGGTTGTGAGGTGTAGAGCGAAAAGCTGTCAAAAATCCATCGATATTTTGACAGGTTAGATGGTGTAGAGCGAAAAGTTGTCAAGAATCCATCGTTATTTTGACAGGTTTATAGGTATAGAGCGAAAAGTTGTCAAGAATCCATCGTTATTTTGACAGCTTATATGATGTAGAGAGAAAAGCTGTCAAGAACCCGTCGCTATTTTGACAGGTTATATGGTGTAGAGAGAAAAGCTGTCAAGAATCGGTCGTTATTTTGACAGGTTAGATGGTCGCGAGCGAAAAGCTGTCAAAACCACGTCGTTGTTTTAAAATAAGCTTTTCAAATGGAATTTAAGCTTTGTAAATTGTGAAGGCAGCTATGCAAAAACAGCTGATGATAATGATCTCAATCGTGAGAAGGTACCAAATCCCTTCAGAAGCGGCAGTTCCTGCCATCGGTGCCGTGAATCCCATGATTAAACCAATTAGATATCCAGTCAATATTGTTTTGAAGTTAAATAGATTTCCAAATAGAATACCTGATAAACCTCCAATAATCACGGAAAGCAACGCGGCCTCCAGGAAGTGTAAAGGATATAAGTTGATAAAAATCAGCCCCGTTCCCAGCGCTAATCCGGCGGCGGCCACCATCGTTATATTCCTGCCCAGGTGTAAATCGATATACATTCTACGATTGTACAAATAGATATATAGAATATAAGCTGATAAAAAATTTATTGGATAAAAAATCACAATCCACTCCGGCAAGATTCATCACCTCTACATTCACTTTATTCATGTACGGAGAGGAGGTGCTAACAATTAGAATGGTGCTAGTCGTTTGTTCTTAACCCGTTGTAATTTATAATAAATAAAATGAATAGTTTAAACTGAAAGGATGTTCTTTATGGATGAAATAGTTAAAAAGCTGCGATTTAAAGAAGGCAATACATTGGTATTGAATGCACCAGATGGATTCCGCTTAGGGGTGGAAGGTGAACAGCAGAGTGATAAAAATAATTTCTTACTTTTGTTCGTGAATAATAGTGACGAAGTCAGGGCGTGGCTGCCAAAGGCGCTGGAAGCTTTAAAGGAAGATGCAGTTTTCTGGATTGCATTCCCGAAGAAGAGTTCAAAGGTTAAAACAGACATCAACCGCGACTCTCTTTTTGCGATCGTAAGCGAACTATCTGATTATAGAGCTGTAAGCAATGTCTCCATAGACTCAAAGTGGTCAGCTCTCCGATTCAGGCAAGAGCACCTGGTGAAAACAAAAAAATGACGGTATAAATTTAGCTTTCCTTTTATAAAATGTATGATAAAATGAATAAGTCAAAATTACATATTCCGTCTATACGGAAGAGGTTCTAGCTACCCTCTCAAAAAAACTAAGGGAAAACAGTACTGCTGTCTTAGTGGTGCTGTTTTTTCGTTGTAAAGGAGAATTTTTTATGAAAAACGAGAAAGCTGTTGTCGTTTTCAGTGGCGGGCAGGATAGTACAACATGCCTGTTTTGGGCTTTAAAAGAATTTAAAGAGGTTGAATTAGTGACATTTGATTACAACCAGCGTCACAGGACAGAAATTGACTGTGCGAAGGACATTGCAAGTGAACTTGGAATCAAGCATCATATCCTCGATATGGGACTGCTGAACCAATTAGCGCCAAACGCATTGACCCGGAACGAAATTGAAGTGAAAGATGGAGAGGACGGGGAGTTGCCGTCCACGTTTGTTCCAGGTAGGAACTTATTGTTTTTATCATTTGCTGGTGTTCTTGCGAGTCAAATCAACGCAAAACACATCGTAACAGGTGTTTGTGAAACGGACTTCAGCGGCTACCCTGATTGCCGGGATGTTTTTATAAAATCAATGAATGTTACCCTTAATCTTTCAATGGATGATAACTTTGTCATCCATACACCTTTAATGTGGCTGAATAAGGCGGAAACATGGAAGCTGGCCGATGATCTTGGCGCAATGGAATTTGTCAGGACAAAGACATTGACTTGCTATAACGGGATCATCGCCGATGGATGCGGGGTATGCCCTGCCTGCAGGCTGCGGAAGAAAGGACTGGATGAGTTCCTGGAAGGAGCTGAGTCATGATGTATGATTTCCGAATTGTCGACCAGCTTCAAAAAATAGATGAAGATATAAAAAGAGGACAGTTAAAATATCACTCAAAACGTGTCCTTGTCAGCAAGGAATTTACCTTTGATGCCGCCCATCATCTTCATGAATATGATGGGAAATGCAAAAATCTGCACGGACATACGTATAGAGTCATCTTCGGTCTGAGTGGTTTTGTTGATGCCCGCGGTCTAATGATTGATTTTGGTGACATAAAGGATATTTGGAAGACAGAAATAGAACTATACCTTGACCACAGATATTTGAATGAAACCTTGCCGCCGATGAATACGACGGCTGAAAATATGGTTGTCTGGATTTATGAACAAATGGCAAATGCTCTGGCAAACAGAAAGCACTTGTATGACGGAGCTAGGGTTGAATTCGTCAGACTCTATGAAACTCCTACAAGCTATGCAGAAGCAAGACGGGAGTGGATGAAGATTGAGTAAGATTCCCGTTATGGAGATTTTTGGGCCGACCATCCAGGGTGAGGGAATGGTAGTAGGCCAAAAAACAATGTTTGTACGTACCGCAGGGTGTGACTATTCATGTGCCTGGTGTGATTCAGCATTTACTTGGGATGGGTCCGGAAATGATTTAATCAGGCAAATGGATGCAATAGAAATTTGGAATGAGCTCACAACACTAGGTGGAGATGGGTTCTCATATGTTACGATTTCAGGAGGTAATCCAGCGTTACTGAAAAACTTGTCGAGTCTTGTTAATTTGCTAAAGGAAAAAAATATTAATATATGCCTGGAAACCCAGGGCAGCAAATGGCAGGATTGGTTCCTGGATATTCAAGCGCTGACCCTGTCGCCAAAACCGCCTAGTTCAGGGATGAAAACTGATTTTTATGTCCTGGATAAAATTGTAGATCGTTTGGCTGAAAAAGGCGCATTACAAAATGTAAGCCTGAAGATCGTAATTTTTGATGACATTGATTATGATTACGCTAAAATGGTGCATACACGATATCCTGCACTATCTTTTTATCTGCAGGTAGGGAATGATGATATTGTTACCGAAAACCGCCAGGAGCTTGCGGTTTCATTGGTCGATAAGTATGAATGGCTGATTGACAAAGTGATGAATGATAATGAAATGAAGAATGTAAGAGTTCTGCCGCAGCTTCATGTGTATATTTGGGGAAATAAAAGAGGGGTTTAAATAAACAGGAGGTAAGATTATGAGAATCTTTTTATACTTGATTTCAATTATAACTGCCAACGTGATTACAGCGGCACTTGCACCACTTCAGTTTGGTATGTTCATTGTGCCGATGGGTACATTATTGATAGGAGCCACATTCATTTTCCGTGACCTTGTCCAAAATAAGTATGGCCGAGCGAAAACATACATGTTCATTGGCTTGGCTCTTGTATTATCAGCAATTGTTTCTTCGATTCTTGGTGACACTCTTTGGATTGTATTCGCTTCGGCTTTGAGCTTTGCTGTTGCTGAGACGACCGATACTGAAATTTATACGAGGCTAAAACTGCCAATGAGCTGGAGAATCTTCTATAGCGGATTGGTTGGCGGACTGTTGGACTCAATCATATTCGTCGTGCTAGGATTGAGTCCTTTAGGAGCAAACTTCCTGCCATGGGAAGCCGTCCCTGCTGCGATTTTAGGCCAGGTCATCGTAAAAACCATCATTCAGGGAATCGGTGCCATGCTGCTTAATCCAATCAATCATATTTTCAACAATAAAGCAATGTCTAACTAGAGAAAAGGTGCCCAATCTATTGATCGGGCACCTTTTTTATGAAAAGAATCTGCTGGGAGGATTACATATTCAATTTTTTAATAACGATTTTTTCAATCATTTTCCACGGAAGAAGATTTTTTAAAAACAAGGTATTCTTGATGCCTTTACCAATTGGATATCTCAATTGCGGGGAGTTTGCGGATGCAATTCCAGAAACAAGCCTGGCAACATCCTGAGGATTCCCATAACTGGCTTCAGCGGTTTTTAGTTCTTTCATAATCGCTTCCATAGAGGATTCATATGGTGATTGGTCATGCATTGGAACTGCTTCAATGCTTTTCCATATATCCGTTTTAAAGGAACCAGGTTCAATCAAAATTACATCGATTCCAAAAGGCTTTAACTCCAGCCTTAAGCTTTCACTGTATCCCTCCAGAGCATGTTTCGATGCTGCGTAGGCAGACAGGCCTGGGAATCC
The DNA here is from genome assembly GCF_023714225.1 of Mesobacillus sp. MER 48. NCBI lineage: Bacteria > Bacillati > Bacillota > Bacilli > Caryophanales > Bacillaceae > Mesobacillus > Mesobacillus sp. MER 48. Next base: position 229,437 of record NZ_JAMAUR010000001.1, on the reverse strand, counting down.
AAACCTTCCGCTGATGCTGCTCATATTTATGATTTTTCCATACCTTTGCTGACGCATAAAAGGGAGGACGGCCTGAGTGACAGCAATCACTCCAAAAAAATTCGTTTCAAATTGTTTTCGATATGTGTCCACCTCAAGTTCTTCTGAAAAGCCACCTTGTGCATAGCCGGCATTATTGACTAGCAGATCTACTGAATCCAGTGAATGCACGAACCTCTTGAATTCTTGGATTGATTCATCAATCGTAACATCCAACTGAAATAATTGAATCTGATCTGTCACTTTTTCAGCCGCTGCAAGCTCCAACAAATGATCTTTCTTTTTTAGATTCCTCATTGTGGCAGTCACATCATAGCCTGATTTGGCCAGTTCAATTGCGATCAATTTTCCAAATCCGCTTGAGGAACCCGTAATAATTGCATGCTTCATATTTTCTCACCCGCCAGGACAGCTTTTTATCTCATTCTACATTGATAAAGCTCAAGTTGCTATGTATCTTTACGGCCAGCATGGAAAAAATGAATTACTGTGGGTTTGAAGGATGGTGAAGAAAACAGTGACGAAGGAAGAGAGTTTAAAACTATTGGCTTTAATCGAATATATTTATCCGGTAGTGACAGTTAAGAGCGAAACAATTATAGATTGGATGTCTATTTGTGATTCTTTGAAATATAATTTCACATTTGAAAATTTGGTTAAACATATAAGGGTAAATCCGTATCCGCCAACTTTGACAGAAATGATTGATGGCACCGGAAATGATCGAACAAGTTTTGGCTGGGTGAAGGAATATTCGATAAGAGATCAAAAGCGGAATAAACCAACTACATAGAAAAAATTATTAGTAAATGTTAGTACCAGATAATAATCATAAATCCTTGATATTCCAACCTTTTTATTGTAAAAACAAAACGAAACATGACATTTATCATATGTCATACATGACACCTGCTACTGCACAAAACCATTTCCCTTATTTATAATTTAATTAACTAAGAAATCCGAAAGGGGAATTATTGAACAAGATGACAACTAACAACGCAAAAGAACTTAGAAAACAGGTCGCCCCTTATGAAAATTCAAACACTAAAATGAGTATTATTCAAATAGTCAACACTGTCATTCCATTTTTGGCATTATGGTATTTTGCCTATCAAAGTCTGTCGATTTCCTATGGATTGACACTTGTGCTTGCGGCTGCTGCTGCTGGTTTCATGGTCAGGATCTTCATCATCTTCCATGACTGCACGCATCATTCGTTCTTCAAAAACCGTACTGCGAACAAAGTTGTCGGAACCCTCACCGGAGTACTGACTTTGTTTCCCTATAGCCAATGGGGCCATGACCATGCTGTCCACCATGCAACCAGCAGCAATTTGGACAAACGCGGAACTGGCGACATCTGGGTGCTGACAGTCGATGAATATATGGCTGCTCCTGCGTGGCAGAAGCTTGCGTACAGATTGTACCGCAATCCATTCGTAATGTTTGTATTGGGGCCGATTTACATCGTTTTATTCAAGAACCGTTTTAACCGCAAAGGTGCCAGAACGAAGGAGCGCCTTAACACTTATTTGACAAATGTTTTGATTTTTGGAATTTCTGGCCTCCTGATTTGGGCAATTGGCTGGAAGGCATTCTTAATGGTAGAAGGGCCGATTTTCTTCATTGCCGGGATGTTTGGCATCTGGCTGTTCTATGTACAGCATACATTCGAAGATTCTTATTTTGAAGAGGATAAAGACTGGGAGTATGTAAAAGCTGCCGTGGAAGGAAGCTCATACTACAAGCTGCCAAAAGTATTGCAGTGGATCACTGGAAATATTGGCTACCACCACGTTCACCACTTAAGCCCTAGAGTCCCGAACTATAAGCTTGAAGAAGTTCATAATAATACGAAGCCATTGCAGAATGTGCCGACCATCACAATTTCAACCAGCCTGACTTCCTTGCGTTTCCGTCTTTGGGACGAACGAAAGAAGCAATTCATTAGCTTCAGGGAAATGAAAGCATTGCAGCAAAGCAATAAGTTGACGACTCAGACAAAACCGGAACTATAAAACTCGCTCCCCTAATTCTGGATGTATAAAGGCATCTTGAATCAGGGGAGTAATTTTTTGTAATTATATCCATTTCCATTATGATAGAATAGAATCAGCAATCATAAAGCAGAGGTTTTTATATGTTTAAAAGGTATTTCAATTCACTTAGAAGTACAGGAATTTCCCCATACATATGGACTATACTCGGTATTCTTCCCTTTTACTTCATTTGGCAGATGCCAACTATGGCTGGGAAAGCGGCAGGAATCATCCTGACTCTGCTGTTTTTTCTCGTATACTGGCTCGCATTTGTCTCAAGAGGATGGACAGTATACCTATGGACGTGTATCCTGATCGGTATTTCCATTGCATCTGCAAGTCTTTTCAGCTATGTTTATTTTGCATTTTTTATTGTTTATTTTATTGGGAATATAAAAGACCGTATTCCGTTTCTAGTTTTATATTTCATTCACCTGGTAGGGACATCGATTGTCATCAATTTTGAAATCGTCCTCCAGGAAGAGTTCTTTATAAAACAGCTTCCTATCATTGTGATTGTGTGGATCAGTGTGATTCTGCTTCCTTTCAGCATTCATAACAAAAATGAAAGAGGAGAGCTCGAAGAAAAGCTTGAGGATGCAAATAAGCGAATTTCGGAACTTGTTAAGCTTGAAGAGCGTCAAAGGATCGCCAGGGATTTACATGATACTCTTGGCCAAAAGTTGTCATTAATCGGATTGAAAAGTGATTTAGCCCGCAAATTGATCAATAAAGATGCCGAATTGGCAAAAGAGGAATTAAAGGATGTTCAGCAGACGGCAAGGACTGCCCTGAATGAAGTAAGAAAAATGGTGGCAGAAATGAGAGGGATCCGCGTCCGTGACGAGCTCATCCACATCAAACAGATTTTAAAAGCAGCGGAAATCAAGTTTGTCGGAAATGAAGAAGATTTTAATCTCAACAACGTATCTTTGCTTTCTGAAAATATCCTAAGCATGTGCCTTAAAGAAGCAGTTACGAATGTTGTTAAACATAGTTCAGCAACAGAATGCAGCGTTTCCATTCGGCAAACAGAAAATGAACTTGCTGCTGTAGTGAGCGATAATGGAGTCGGCAATATTACGGAAGAGGACCTCTACAAGGGCAGCGGGCTACAGGGCATGAGGGAACGACTGGAATTTGTGAATGGCACACTTGATATTCTTTCAGATAACGGTACGAATCTTAAAATTAAAATACCTAAAGTATTGAAGCAAACCGATAGGGAGGACCAGCTATGATACGTATTGTCATTGCCGAGGACCAGCGCATGCTATTGGGGGCATTGGGGTCTCTGCTGAGTCTTGAAGATGATATGGAAGTCGTTGGCAAAGCGAGCAACGGGGAGGAAGCAGTTGCACTGGCCAAAGAGATAAAACCGGATGTATGTGTGATGGACATTGAAATGCCTGGAAAAACCGGACTTGAAGCGGCGGAAGAATTGAAAGGGCTGGGCTGCAAGATTATCATTTTAACCACGTTTGCCCGATCCGGGTATTTTCAGCGAGCGTTGAAAGCAGGTGTCAGCGGGTATTTATTGAAGGATAGTCCTTCAGAGGAACTGGCGAGCACAATCCGGAGTGTGATGGGAGGAAGACGAGTGTTTGCCCCTGAACTCATGGATGATGTATACAGTGAGGAAAATCCGCTGACCGAACGTGAGATGGAGGTCCTTGAACTTGTGGCCGATGGCAAAAACACAAAGGAAATTGCCGGACAGCTCAGCATTACAACAGGCACGGTCAGAAACTATATTTCCACAATCCTGGATAAACTTCAGGTTACAAACAGGATAGAAGCCATTACCCAGTCAAAGGAAAAAGGCTGGTTTAAGTAATAAGAAGAGCCTGCATGCAGGCTCTTCTTATTTATAAAATACCTTATCGATATTATACTTGGCTTTAAGTACGTTAATAGCATAGGTTTCATAAATTTCTCTGTCGATTGGATCTACCACAGTTATGACTGCAATTTTGTTCACTTCATGACGATGGTTTTTAATTGGGGAGACATTATCCTCGAAATGTTTTTTTACACGAGGTCTAAGCTTACGTGCTTTTCCTACGAACATCAATTCATCGTCAGCGTCAAAGAACATGATGATTCCGCCTTTATCCCTTGGGATCCGGTGGTAATCAGTAAAACCATATTCACTGCTGATCACAGCTTCAACTTTTTCTCCTAATTGCTTGCTTCGTGTGATGACTACATCTGGTGCTGGCAGTTCAATTTTAATCACTTATAATCACTTCCTATTCTTCAATTAGTAAATCGTACCACAGGCAATATCTAAAATCCACATATTATTATTTTACCCAATAGTAGAAGCTTGACAACTCAGGTGAATCTGAAAAATCATTTGCAATATAACCTTGATATTTTCTAACATAAACAGCAATAATGAGAAGGGTGGTTGGGTTCATCCAGCCGAATAAAGAAAGCAGGGATTTATATTGAATCATTTTAAATCATTAGGTATATCAGAATATATTGCAGACACATTAAATCGGAATGGGATTTCTGAGCCTACTTCAATTCAGGAAAAAGCAATACCATTATTGCTGGATGGCAAGGATGTGATTGCTCAGTCTCAGACAGGTACCGGCAAGACTTTCGCTTTTGTGCTGCCCATTATAGAAAAAATCGATATTCATAATCCGAATATACAGGCATTGATTGTTACACCTACGAGAGAGCTTGCTTTACAGATTACCCATGAAATCAAAAAGCTGACGGATGATATAGAAGGAATGAATGTTCTTGCTGTATATGGCGGACAGGATGTAGAAGCGCAGCTGAAAAAACTAAAGAAAAACATCCATATTGTCATCGGTACTCCAGGGAGATTGCTTGACCATATCCGCAGGGAGACTGTCGATTTTTCCAAAGCCGCGTTTCTTGTACTTGATGAAGCGGATCAAATGCTTCATATCGGTTTCTTGAATGAGGTTGAAGAAATCATCAAGCAGACGCCAAAAACAAGACAAACATTGCTATTTTCAGCGACAATGCCTGATGAGATCAAAAGGCTGGCTAAACAACATATGTTCCAGCCTGAGTACATCCAGGTTGAGAAAACCCAGGCTCCGCTAAAAAATATCAAACAAATGGCCATCAGTTCAACGGATCGGTCCAAGCAAGGTGATTTGATTGAATCTTTAAGATCCTATCAGCCATTTCTCGCGGTGATTTTTTGCCGGACGAAAAGAAGAGTAAGCAAGCTGAACGATGTGTTAAAAGCAAATCATTTCAATTGTGATGAGCTGCACGGTGACCTGTCCCAGGCGAAAAGGGAGCAGGTAATGAAGAAATTCCGTGAAGCGAAGATTCAGTACCTTATTGCCACCGATGTAGCTGCAAGGGGACTTGATGTAGAAGGTGTCACCCATGTTTTCAATTATGACATTCCCCTTGATACCGAAAGTTATATCCATCGGATCGGAAGGACAGGAAGAGCAGGCAATGAAGGACTCGCGCTAACCTTTTATACAGCCAAAGATCGATCATTATTGGAACAAATTGAATTGGAACTCAACATCAGGATCGAAAAAAAAAATATGGGGAATGCCAAAAGAGATGAAGATCAATCAGGAGATAAGAGAGTCTCGAAAACGCATAAAGCTGGCGACTATAAAGGAAGGAATTCAAGCTTGAGACGAAGGGGTAACAGTAAACCTGAAAGAGATCATCGAGGCGAAAAAATAGCCGATAAAAAATCAGCCTCCCGCAATGGCAATCGTCCCTCACGCATGGAAGGTCAACAACGCACAGAAAGGGAACAGCCATCGTCAAGACTGGAACAAAGAAGGAAACCAGATAGCCAGGGATCAGGAAAAAACCGTCCAGACGAAAAAAGAGGTGGACAGGCTGAAAATCCATCAAGAAACGGACGGACAAGGAGCAACATAGGAGAAAAGCCTAAAAGGGATAGCAGGAACAGAACCAACTCCAGTTCATCGACAGACCGAGTGGGTCTCAAGAGCAGTTCCAGAAACCGCCGAAAAAGATAACATGAAAATAGACCGCTTTTAAGCGGTCTATTTTTAAAATGTGATGCAAGTATCTTTAATGTTGTTTGTTAGGAAGCTTGTCACTCGGGTTTTCTTTTCCCTGGCGCTTTCTATTCTGTTCATCTTTTCGCTGCTTATCATGCAATTTTTGGACAAATTCGTGTGTGTTCTCCATTTCCGTACCTCCTCATATAACTGGCTCGTCGTTACTTTTTCCATTACAGAGCCGGTTCATTCATGCGCATTCATAAAAAAAGACGCCTAATTATCGCGTCTGGTTGTCAAAAATATAGACTAGGGCATTTTCAGGCTTGTTGAATTTGGGGCCTTTAAAACCTCTTTTTAGCATTTCTTTTCTCAAAAACATCATGATTCCACCATGCCCTACAATCAAAACATCTTCGCCAAGTTCCATTGCCTGATCCAAAACCTTGTTAATCCTTGCAATGACTTCCTGTTTACTTTCCCTCTGAGATTTATGTCCAAAAAACCACGCAATCCTTATTAAGGATACGTGAAGCCAAAGAGGAAGCCGTAAATCAGAGGGAATGACTGGATATATCGAGATTTCTCTAAGTTCCTCCAGAAAAATAATATCTCCATCATAAGCCTTATATGCAGTGGTTTTTGCCCTTGGTAAATCACTGGAATAACAATTACCCCATTTTTGACCTTGATGATCGATTCCTACTTCCTCGATACTTGATTCATTATACTCTTGCTGCCATGACAGCAGCTCCTGGGAAGTCACAAACTTTGCAGGATAGCCTAATGTCACTTTAAAATGACGTAATAACCCAATCTTCATAAATTACCACCTAACAATATTATCATGATAATTAATTCAACAAATCACTTGAAATACCTGCTTAAATTATTTGGTTAGTAACAATAAGATGAGGAACATTAAGGGCAGGGGTGTTTAAATGCCAAGAGGAAAAGAACTGGAACAACTGCCAATGGCAAATTCATTGCCTGGTATGGGAGAAGACCGCAGTAAATATAACCGGGAAATCCTAACCGGTATTACTGAAAATGCTGGAACCCAACCTGCAGAAGATAGCAAAAAAAAGCAAAAGTAATCCGGGAAAGAAATAGTTGATATAAGATTGAAACCATATTATGATTAATTTAGAACGTAAACGTTTACGTAAAGGGTTTGATGGTTAATGAGTCATACAATAAAAGATGTAGCAAAACAAGCGAAAGTCTCTACCGCCACTGTATCAAGAGTTCTTAATGGACTGAGTGGCTTCTCAAAAGAAACCGAAGAAAAAGTGCTGCGAGCCATCAAAGAACTTGGATATCAGCCTAATGCAATCGCCCGTGGATTGGTCAGCAATAAATCCAATACTGTAGGAATCCTATTTCCGGAGGTTTCCAGTCAATTCTCTTCAAATATCCTGCGTGGAGTCGAAGAAGCGGTTCATGATCTGGGCTCAAGTGTGATCGTCTGCAATACAGCCTCACAAGGAAAGCGAACCATGAAGTATTTACAGCTCTTAGCAGAGAAGAGGGTAGATGGTATCCTGTTCGTCAGTGAAAAGATGACTGAGGAATATTACAAGCAACTCAAGTCGATGAAGGTGCCTGTTGTACTTGTTTCAACCGAATCCTACCAATACCCTTTGCCCTTCGTAAAAGTAGATGATAAACATGCAGCATTTACTGCAACTGATTATCTGGTAAAAATGGGGCACAGTAAAATTGGAATGATTGGCGGAAACACTCAGGATCCGATAGCCGGCCAGACAAGAGTAGATGGATTTAAACAGGCTATGGCTTATAATGGGCTCGCCATAATAGAAGAGAGTATCATCCATTCACCGGGATTTTCATTTAAGGATGGTTATATTCATTTTCCGAAACTCCTGGAACAATCACCAGATTTAACAGCAATATTTGCTGCAAGCGATGAGCTAGCTCTAGGCGCGATATCTTCGGCACATAAAGCCGGAATTAAAATACCAGATGAACTTTCAATCATCGGTTACGATAATCTCCCGGTTGCAGAAATGGCAATACCGCCATTGACGACAGTAGCTCAGCCGTTGGAACAAATGGGACGGGTTGCTGCAGAAATGCTTTTTACGATGATGGCCGAGGGCACAATTGTCGAAAGCAGAATCATGCCGCATTCTGTGGTCGAACGGGAAAGTGTAAAAAGGCTTTCGATGAGGCGAGGGATGTTATATGAGCATCAAAATTAAAAACGTAAACGTTTACTTAAAGATTAATTAGGAGTGACTTGCATGAAAAAACATTGGTGGAAAGAATCTGTCATATACCAAATATATCCCCGGAGCTTCAAGGATTCCAATGGTGATGGCATTGGCGACATCCCTGGCATTATTTCTAAGCTTGATTATTTAAAAGAATTGGGTATAGACGTAGTCTGGTTATCTCCTGTATATAAATCTCCTAATGATGATAACGGATATGATATCAGTGATTACCAAAATATCATGGATGACTTTGGGACAATGAAGGACTGGGAACTTCTCCTTAAAGAAATGCATGATAGAGGACTTAAACTGATCATGGACCTGGTTGTAAACCATAGCTCTGATGAACATCATTGGTTTATGGAGTCGAAAAGATCGAAGGATAACCCTTATCGTGATTATTATATTTGGAGACCGGGGAAAGATGGCAAGGAACCGAATAACTGGAAATCCACTTTCAGCGGCTCTGCATGGCAGTACGATGAAAATACTGAAGAGTATTACTTGCATATCTTCAGTAAAAAACAGCCTGATCTAAATTGGGAAAACCCTAAGCTTCGCCAGGAAGTATATGACATGATGAGATTCTGGCTGGATAAAGGGATCGATGGATTCAGGATGGATGTCATCAATTTCATTTCAAAAGTAGATGGACTCCCTGACGCTCCAAATCCTGAAGGAAAAAAATATGTATCCGGAAGCAGATATTTCATGAATGGACCGAGAATCCATGATTATCTTCAGGAAATGCATAGAGAAGCACTTGCTGATTATGATGTAATGACTGTTGGCGAAATGCCTGGTGTCAATGTGGAGCAAGCCAAGCTTTACACTGATGAATCCAGGAACGAAGTCAATATGGTTTTTCAGTTTGAGCATGTTGACCTGGATTCCGGCCCAGGTGGAAAGTGGGATCTCAAACCCTTACAGCTTACTGATTTAAAGAAAAACTTTACTAAATGGCAAATGGGCCTTGAGGATATTGGTTGGAACAGCTTGTATTTGAATAATCATGACCAGCCGCGGATGGTTTCAAGATTTGGGAATGACAAGCAATACAGAGTGGAATCGGCGAAGATGCTGGCCACCTTCCTGCATATGCTGAAAGGAACACCGTATGTTTATCAGGGAGAGGAAATCGGGATGACCAACGTCCGCTTTGACTCGATCGATGATTATAAGGATATTGAGACCCTGAATATGTACGATGAGAAGGTCAATCAGCAGGGGGAAGATCCAGCAAAAGTTATGGAATCCATATATGTGAAAGGGCGTGACAATGCGCGTACACCTTTCCAGTGGGACGATAGCGAGCATGGCGGTTTTACAACAGGAACGCCTTGGATTCAGGTAAATCCAAATTATCCACAGATTAATGCAAGGCAGGCAGTCGCTGATGAAAATTCCATCTACCACTATTATCGGAAGCTGATTCAGTTAAGGAAAGAGCAGCAGATTATTGTCCATGGCCGCTATGATATTCTGCTTCCGGAAGATGAAAACATATATGTATATACGAGGACGTTGAGCTCGCAAAAGCTCCTTGTTATATTGAATTTTACCGGTGAGGAACAAAGCTTCACATTACCAGCAGACCTCCAGGATAAGAAAAGCGATGTTCTAGTGTCAAATTACGAGCCAGCACCTGAATACGTTTCTTCAATTCCCTTGAGACCATATGAAGCGATAGTATACCTTCTGGAACTTTAATAATTAATATGTAATCTGAAAAGGCTGCCATTGTGCAGCCTTTTTTGGGTTCTACTTTGAAAGTTCAGACTAAAGTCGTAGTACATTTCAAGCTTCTCTACGAGGATTCATTTTCTTGGAAATCTTATGATAAAGACAAGAAAGAAATCACAAGGAGGATTGACTATGGTAAAAAACAAAGTGGTGATGATTACTGGTGTCACGCAGGGACTTGGAAGAGCATTGACGTTAAGGTTTGCGAAAGAGGGAGCGAAACTGGCAGTCTGTGCCCGAAGGACAGAGGAGTTGTACAGGGTCAGGGAGGAAGCGGTAAGTTATGGAGTCGAGGTGCTTGCCGTTACGGCTGACATATCGATTCCCAGGGACGCAGAGAAATTCGTCGCTCTCACACTTGAAGCATATGGACGAATCGATGTGTTAATCAATAACGCCTCCATTCTGGGACCTAGCCCCATGCCTCTTTTACTCGATTTTCCCGAGGAGGATTTCACCGAGGTGCTCAAGGTTAACAGCATCAGTCCCTTTTTGGTCACGCGAAGGGTCCTGCCTTCCATGCTGGTAAATAATGAGGGGTCTGTTATAAATGTAACATCAGAAGCAGGTAATGTTGGATATGCCGGCTGGGGAGCATATGGAATCTCAAAATTTGCCGTCGAAGGTATGACCGGGACATGGGCAGATGAACTAAAATCTACGAATATTAGAATAAATATGGTTGACCCGGGTGAAATGGACACCGAGATGCATGCACTTGCGGTTCCAGATTGCGATTATGAGTTAGCACATCCAAATGAGGTCGCTGATGTCTTCCTTTATCTTGCCTCAGATGCCTCAAAAGGGGTCAATGGCCAGAGATTAGAGGCTCAGGCATTTAAAAAGGAGGGATTATAATGCAGACAAAAACAACTGCAACATATGATTTCTTCCTGCCAGATTACCTTAATGCTTCCCATCCGCCGGAAAGGCGGGGACTTCGCCGCGATCAGGTCAGGATGATGGTTTTAGACAGGGAAACTGGCCGTGTTAGTCACGATCATTTTATTCGCCTCGAAAATTACTTGAACCCAGGAGATGTACTTGTATTGAATAACAGCAGAACCATACCGGCTGCCCTGAAGGCAGATTGGATGCGCGACGGGAAGGTAATTGGAACTGACATTGAATTAAGACTAGCCAGAAAAAGGGCTGGAGCCGTTTGGGAAGTCCTGGCTACACAGCAGAATGTAAAAACAGGGGACTGTTTTAAAATATCGGATAAATTAGAAGCTGAGGTTATTGGGGAAGTCTTGAAATCCCCATTAAAAATTATGCAATTCACTCTTCAAGGAGAAAAGTTTTATGATGCAATCTATTCAGTAGGATACCCAGTAAGATACGAGTATATCGAAGTTCCGTGGGAGCTTGATTATTACCAGACTGTTTTCGCAAGCCAGCCAGGGTCAATAGAAATGCCATCAGCAGGCAGGGCGTTCACCTGGGAAATGTTAATGAAGCTCCAGGGAAAAGGGATAAAGCTAGTGTATCTTCAACTTCATACCGGGCTTGGTTATTTGCTTGATGACCTGAATCCTCATTCGCCGGAAGATCTTTATGAAGAATACTCAATAAACCAGGAAGCAATGGATGAAATACTCAAAGCGAAAGCAGGGGGAAGGAAGATTATCGCCGGGGGAACGACCGTAGTTAGGGCGCTTGAAACCGCAGCTGCTGAATCAACCCTGAATGGTTGGACCAATCTTTACGTTAACTCTGAATATCAATTACAGCTCGTGGACGGGATCATTACGGGATTTCATGAACCGAAGGCCAGCCATTTGGATATGCTGACAGCATTCATTAATGAGAATGGCCTATTTGAAGCTTATGCTGCCGCAATTAAAAACAATTATTTATGGCACGAATTCGGTGATATCAATCTGATTATTTAACCGAGTTTAAGATGACACTGTTAGTTTTTGATCATAAGTCACCTGAAAGGAGAGCGGGGGAATAATGAGGTTCCATCATTTAGGGATTGAAGTGAGTGATTTACAGGCTGCGAAAGCCTTTTATGAGAAAATTTTCGGGTTTAAAGAAAATGGAGGACTCCGATTTGGGGGAGAGGATATTTTCTTCTTGGAAAAGGATGGCTTCAAGATTGAACTTATTGGAAACGTGCCCGTATCGGAAAGTGGAGTGTCTATGCATCTTTGCTTTGAGGTGGATCATCTGAATTCTGTTATAAAGGAATTTCGTAGTCGAAATATCATACCTATAGAGGGTCCTTATATTGTGGGGAATTGGAGGACTGTATTTTACCCAGGCCTTGAACGAGAATTAATCGAATTCCTGGAAGTCATATAAATAAAAAATAAGGAGCAGAAAAATCTTAAGAATTTTCTTGCTCCTTATTTTTTTATATCCCATTTTTTTACTATATTCAGGAAGTTTAATCGGTACTTTCTCATGATGGTATAAACGACATAATAGACAATCAAACCGAAGAGAAGGATATTAATAATCATGCCAATGAAGAAAACGGCACCTAAATGCATTCCTGCTTCCATTCCATGTAATGTCATACCAACTGGAGAATGAAAGTTCCCACCTGGAATGACAGTCTCACCCACGACTACATTCAGATAAAACAAAAATGGAAACAGCCAGATCAGAGCTACGCCGCTTATGAAACCTGCCATAGCATTACCCTTGAACACCTTAGCACTTACGGTAGACAGGATGGGTCCCATCCCAAAAGATGGTATGAAATGGATTAAAAAACCCATGGTAAATCCTATTGAAACATTGTGTGCGTTTTCCTTTATTCTTAATAATTTTATAAGAAGAAATTTGATCCTGCGCATATATTTGTTGATCATAATTCACCAACCCCAGATAAGTATACAATTAGAAGAAACATTTTTAAAGCATTTTTTACAGAGGCCATCCATAACATTTCTTACAAAATCTTTTAGGAATTTTTATGATTATATTCTACTCAGGATGAGAATTAATGATATAGTTAAACTATATTTTCGGCGATTAAATGAAAAAATAAACATGTTTGCTAGGCTGCCAGGGTAAAAATAGGCATATGCAGAATTAGATTATGTTCGGAGAGTGATGACAACTGATGCGGTTTACAAAGATGATTCCCAATATGTTCACACTGGGGAATCTGTATTGTGGTTTTCTTTCGATTGGATTTGCGGCTAATGGTCAATTTAACAATGCGGCCATTTTAATATTAATCGGCATGATGCTCGATAGCATGGATGGAAGACTTGCGAGGATGCTGAAGGCGGATAGCCAGCTTGGCAAGGAGCTTGACTCACTTGCGGACATCGTTACCTTCGGTGTAGCGCCGTCATTCCTGGTGTATTATACATATTTCTACCAATTTGGGATATGGGGTCTAATGGTTGCCGGACTATTTCCGCTTTTTGGAGCTTATCGCCTGGCGAGGTTCAACATCAGCACGGATAAATCATCACTTAATTACTTTATTGGCGTTCCAATCACTGCTGCAGGCGGAATCATGGCCATCCTTACCCTATTCGGGCACTTGATTCCTAATATCGTTACGACGGTTGTCTTTACAGCTCTCAGCTTCCTGATGGTCAGCAGGGTGAGGATTCCTAGCTTTAAAGAAGTTCCGCTTCCAAAATACGGTACCATTGTTACCATTTTTCTTGGGTCTTTGTTATTTGTCATATGGAAAGGGACGTATGGACAATTCCCATATTTGATTTATATTGCAACACCGTTATATATAGCCTATCTTGCATACCGGTTTGTAAAGGGTAAAAATAAGAATAATGTTGAGTAGAACAACAAGAAAACGCCTTCGCTCGTTGCGAAGGCATTTTTTCTTATTTATAGCTATTAATCTCTTGAAGAATCGTTAAATGCGCGTGATACGTCCTCTTTTAAATCCCCGGCGGTTTCTTTCAATTTGCCTTTTCCTTTATCAAGACGGCCTTCCGCTTCCATGGATTCATTGTTGGTCACCTTGCCAAATTGCTTCTTGGCTTCACCTTTTACCTGATCGAAAGCGCCTTTTGTTTGTTCGTCATTCATTGTTTTGCCCTCCTTTAATTGTGTATATTCTTTTATACCCGTTTAAAGGGAGGACAAACTCATAAGACTTCTGTGAAAGTAACTCTAGTGAAAATAGCTTGATGTTGAGTACAGTTACACAAATCGATAAGCATTTAATTTATTTAGGTGAACTGCCTTTTATGCACACGAAAAGTTAATGAGTAAAAAAATTACTTTAGAGAGTAATTAATCGTTGCTTTATAGAGTAAAAATGATTACTATTAAAAGTAAGGAGGAGGAAGCGATGGAAAAACTTAGATTGAATGTGGCTTTACTGAGGAAGCGAGTACCTAATCTTACTACCGCAGCAAAATCTGTCGGACTAAGACCTGCTACTGTTTCAAACCTATCTACGGGTAAAATTCCCGTTGGCAGGGCGGAGGTACGTACAATTGTGGCACTGGCGGAGCTTGCTGGCTGCACCCTGGATGAACTTATTTTAAGAGGGGAGAGTGTGGAAATGATCGAAACTGGTATTAAAATCTTAGACTTATTTGCTCCAATTGCAAAAGGCGGGACAGTTGGCCTGGTCGCACGGCCGGGTATGGGCCAATTAGTAGTATTGGCTGAAATGCTGCACAGATTAAAAATGGAAGGGTATAAGACCATTCTTCTCAATCCAAAGGACAACCATCCTGAAATGAACGACATCCTTGATGATGTTGACTTTGTGGCTAATAGTATAGAAGAGACTTTTAACATGATGATTTCTGCAGGGGTTGACAAGAAATTTGTACTTACAGCTGATCGTGCATATGTTTTATCAGGAGAGATGTACACCCTGCAAGAAATGCTTGATGATAAAGACATAACAGAAGTAACAACATTCTTGCTCGATTTAAAAGGAGAAGCAGTGGATGATGATCTTCCATATGGACCGCTCGATACTTTGTGGCAATTCGATGCTGATTTGGCTGCAAGACATAAATATCCGGCCGTAAATCCTATCTACTCTACATCTTCCATCCTTGAGGGTTCTTATCTAGACCCCGTTCACCATGGCGTACAGCAAAAAGCACAAAAATTACTCCGCCGATATCGGGAGTTGCGTTCGATCGTTACGGTTCACGGTGTCGGCCGTCTGCCGGAATCCGAACTTCAAGTCTATAAGCAAGGTGAAAAACTGGAGGCCTATTTGACTCAGCCCTTTTATGTTGCCGAACCTTATACTGGGAAAAAAGGTGTAACAGTAGGATTAAAAGAAACTTTATCTGACGTGAAAAAAATTCTTGAAAGCTCTCCAAGTGAGTTTAATGCAGAAGACCTCCAATTTATTGGTAAAATCGAATCTTGATCAGATAATTGAGAAAAGCCCGAGGTGCCTAGGGCTTTTTATCGTTCACCAGCTGAATATTCATGCTTAACATGGATTTGTATGTTTTGAAGACGGGGATTGCAATGAAGAATTTGCGCCATGTATTGGTCAATAATTCCATCCATTTGTTGATGGTTTTTTGGGCTGCACTGCTGAAAAAATGGATTTATCGTTGATTGGAAAGCCCAGATAAAGATTCACTAAAAGAATTAAAAGAGCCGGCAATTAATTAAAACCGGCTCTTTCCGTTTTTATTAGATATGCATTTAACAGTGAGGTGTTCTTTGACCTTTGGCTCCTTAATAACGGCCTACTTGCAGCTGCTTGAACACCTCATCCCGAACCTCTTGCAGGGTGTCAGGGTGGAGCAGCTTTGTGGTACTAATTTTTAAATAAGCCTCTTCATCAATACTGCCTTCTTGCTGAAGCTTATCTAAATGGGGAAGCCGGAAATTTCCGATTGGCAAATATGCGAGATATAGTTTTTCTCCTTCATGGTCCAAAGATATTTTTATTCCCTTTAACTCAGGATAAAAAAAGGATGAGTAATCCTGTTCGATGATCAAGTCCTCTTTCACCGCCGCTTTTATATAGGGAAGAGTAGTAGGAAGTGAAATGAAATAGATCATCTGGTCATAAGAGTAATGTAAATCAGCTATTCTGATAGCATATTGGGATGTGACCCGCTTCGAGTAATTCTTCATCGAAAGGGTATACATCGGCCTGCTTGTCATTATAGATGTCAAAACGAAGACCAATGCAGCGATAATAAATGTCAGTTCAATCAATGCAAACGAACTCCTTAAATGTGACCACCGTATTTTTTCCAGATCTTTTTGCTTTATAAAGTGCTTGATCGGCTGCCTCAATGAGTTCATTTTTACTCGTGATGGCAGGGTGATCTGTACATGCTATTCCAATGCTTACAGTTAAAATGCCATGTGGTTGGGTTTCCTCGCCGGGAAAGCTTGCTGCTTCTACATTTTTTCGAATGGTTTCCGCCATTACTTCTGCTTTTGGTAGAGGTGTTCCCGGTAAAAGCACAACAAATTCCTCACCGCCAAACCTGAAGGAGAAATCACCAGCTCTTAATGAATTCTCTATGACACGTGCAAGTTTCATCAACACCTCATTACCAAGGAGGTGTCCATTCTTATCATTAAAAACCTTGAAATAGTCAATATCGAAAATAATCAATGACAAAGGGCCGGGACCTTTTGCATCATCTGGAAAGTAATCATCAAGAATAGTCTGGAATGCGCGCTGGTTTAGGAGCCCCGTAAGTCCATCTCTCAAGGCCATTTCTTCAATCTGTTGATAAAGTCTGGCATGGTCAAGCGCGATGGCCGCCTGGTTGGCAAGCGGCAGAATATTCTCAGTATCTATCAATGTAATCGGACGCTTGTTAACAATATTGTCTATCAAAAGGATTCCGATATTTTTCCCCTGATTAATCAAGGGGATGACCGCAAATTCATCCGTTTGGAACAGGCTGTTAATCAGTGCCTGGGAGGAATCGGTTTCATCGATCTCCTTCACGATCACCGGCTGTTGTCGTGTTAATGATTGGCTAAAGACATTTTGGCCATCAAGCGGAATATCCAGTGACCGAAGTATTGAATTCAATTCAGGATCAGTGAAGTTGCTGTCGAAATTATGTTCAATCAAGTCGCGCAGCTTCAATTTGTCTTCCGATATCTTCTCCCAAACTTCATAGCCTTTTTTTACATCCATCGGCCCTACACCGACTACTCCTTTTAAAGAATTTGTTTCATGTGATGACAAGAAAATCATTGCCCGATTGAAGCCTAGTCCATGACCCGCAGTAACCGAAGTCAGGATTACTTTCAATAGCATATCCTGCTGAAGAGTTCGCTGCATGGTCGTACTTACTTCACGGAACACTTGTAAATGCTTTGATTGATTCATGAGCATATTTGTCCACAACTGATGATTGGTTCCCTTTTTATCGATTTGTTGTGAAACATAACCTGCTGCTGAACCAATTGCAAAATACACCGGGATAAGGAGTATCGGGAAAACTTCAGCCTGAAAGAAAACAAGGGAGGTGCTTAATCCAGCGGCAGTTAATCCGCCTATCAGGTTGAAGGAGGATCCTGCTAATGCAATAAAAAAGAGAACCATCCATATTAAATGGTTTGTTCCAAAAAGCAAACCAGAAATTTCGACAAGCAACAGAGAGGCGAGGACCAGGATAAGTCGATTCAACAAAGCGCTTACATGGAATCTAATGATATTCGCTAATCCAGCTAACCCGCCGGAGATTAGGATTATAAAAAGAAGTTCAATCAGAGTGCTCACTCCTATATGGGACATCTTAAGTCCATTTTACTATTTATTTCATATGGACTCGGTTTTTTTCACTATAAAGATTTTTATCTAAATTAGTTATGTAATAAATAAAAAAAACTGAATCAGAAATAATAATTATATCATCGAAGTATCGGGGTGAGAAGATGGAAGATAAGACGAAAATCGACTTAACAGCTGCAGAAATGTCCAGTCTTTGGACACAGTATATAAACGATACGGTTTCAATCTGTGTATTAAGCTATTTTTTGAATAAAACCGAAGATAACAGAGTAAAAGAAATCGTCGAATTTGCCCTAAATGCTTCACGAAAAAACATTTCTCTTGGACAGGAGATTTTCGATGGAGAAGGATTTCCCTATCCGGTCGGTTTTACAGCAAAAGACGTGAATGTCCATTCCCCAAGGCTCTTTTCTGATACGTTTGTGATGATGTATCTTAGGTATATGTCCATTCTTGGCATGGCTGCAAACGCAGCGGCAATCGGTCTCGGTACACGGCCTGATGTTATCCTCCTGCATAAAAGCGTATTAAAATCGGCAATCCAGCTGCAGGATAAGACCAGGGAATTGATGCTTGAACAGGGTACTTACATAAGGCCTCCATTTATATCGGTTCCGGATAAAGCAGAATTTGTGGAAAAACAAAAATTTCTTTCCGGATTGAAAAATAGAAGGCGAGCATTGACTTCTATAGAAATTTCACATTTATTCTTGAATATACAGACAAATCAAATAGGCAAGGCCTTGATTATGGGTTTCATCCAGGTAGCTCAAGATAAAGAAGTAAAGGGATACTTACAACGAGGAAAGAAAATCGCCCATAAGCATGGAGATTTATTCAGTGATATTCTTAAGCAGAATGATATACCAGCTCCGATGTTCTGGGACTCGGCAGTAACAGATACGACAACACAAATTTTCTCGGATAAGCTGATTATGTTTCATGTTTCGTCGATGATAGCAGCTGGAATCGGTAATTATGGTGCAGCAATGGCGGCAAGTCCGCGAAAAGATATTGGAATACAGTATGCATCATTGATCCCCGAAATCGCATTATATGCTGAGGACGGTGCGAATATCATGATTAAAAACTCCTGGTTGGAGGAACCCCCGATGGCAGACGAGCGAGACGTGCTTTCCGGACAGAAATAGGCTTAATTTGATATAATTAGAAAAATCTATTGCCAAAATCAGTAACTCTATTTTTAAGAGAATATAACTTAATAAGAACGCTAAATAGCAGTCCAGTTTGTAACTCAATTGGACTGTTTCTTTTTGTTGAGAAGTGAATCAGCGCGGTTATTCGTACCCATTTAGACATAGTGACAAAAGTTATTATCAGCATGTAAAATTTATATTACTATATTTGTTTTAATTGGTAAAATAAGGTTTATATAAGTTTGTATTTTCAACTTTCTACGACGAATAGTTAAATAAGAAACCTAGATATCCTAAGAGGGATTTCTTTTTCGGTAAAGAATACTAAGAATAGAATGTCGCTTTGTTTTAAAAAGCTCTCTTATAGCAGCTTTAAGTTTTTCGTAAAAGAACTCTGATTAAATGATTTCTATATAAAGTAGGGACGAAAATGTATAGAAAATTAAGTAATATTGACTTCAATTCTTTTATAGGCCAGAAAGTAATAGAGGTAAGGGTGGATAAGAATCTACCTTTAGTAATGATTTTTGAATCAGGCAGATTAATAGTTGAATGTCCTTGGAGGCTGCATGTTAAGAAAGAAATTGCCATTGGGTATTCAGACTGTATCCACTCACCTGAAAGATACTCTCATAAAAAGATTGAAAAGATACTAATGGAAAAAGGAATAGTTAAAATCCTTCATTTTGATGAAATATCTGATTTAGTTGTGGAATTTGAGGGTGATGTTATTCTTGAATTGTTCCATGACAGTAATTATTTTGAAGGGTGGCAGTTAAGTGGAGACAAAGGGTTTGATTTAGTATCTTTACCAGGAGGTTCTTATTCGGATTAGTTAAGCACCGCCATCGTACGATTGTTTGGTGGCTTTATTATAACAATGGATTTAGCAGTAATACATCCTTGATTGTACTAATGGAAACTCTTTATATCAAAATTTATATTGACAAGTAGGTGCTTTAAATTAAAAGAGGTTTTGAAGAAGTCGTAAATAGTTGGTTGGAGTGTTAACAAGCACGTATAGTTTCTAATGGATATCAGAATAACAATTGTGTAAAACGCTACTTAAAGTAACGGGTATGCTAGGAAAATTAATGAGTGAAAATGCTTGGAGATTCACTACCCCAAGCATTTTTCTTGCTAATTCCCTTTTAATTAGCATTTGCCGTTTAGAACAGAAGTCGTTAAAAAATGGGAAAGGTACTTTTTTACGTTCATTGACTTGGATTCAAATTCGGGAATTTGACCGGGGTATTTAATGATAGTTGATCCCGGTAGGAACGATAAGCCACGACACTGTGAAAGTTTGAATGAACATCTAACTGAAGAATCTTAGAGCCATTTGTTTCTAAATAATACTTCATTTGTCCTTGCGCAAGCTCATAGAATGACAAAGTAATCCCCAAATAGTGTTTCATGGACACTTTACTGTCAGGATGTTTCATGACATAATCTGCAATTTGTTGTACCGAAGCTGATGGTGTGGAGGTGATGGAATAAAAAGTCTCCTTTGCATTGCTATACGCTTGGTTTAAAGTGTTTCTTGCTTTTTCAAGAAATTGGTTAACAGCATTGTTCATATTTGTACCTCCAACTCTATTTAAGATGTTAATTAATATACCCTTCTAATTTCATTAGAATCCATATACTGGTTCAAATTTGAGAAGAAAAAGGCGGGAGATTAGTTGCTGTGGTAAAGTAATGCTTAACCAAAGTGTTTTATGAACATTCTTAGGATGAGTTTAAAACAATTCGTTATAATATGATGATTAAAGTGGTAAGGATTTACATAAACAGAAAACGGGGGAATGAGGGAATTGGATCATACGATCAAAAGCTTTGATGAATTAAGAGAACGATTCGGGGAACCAAGTGAACTGGCAAAGCGCAAGGTCATTTCTTATGTGGATGAGCATTGCCGCAACTACATATCAAAATCACCCTTTTTAATTCTTTCCACTTCGGATAAAGACGGCTGCAGTGATGCCTCTCCCAGAGGAGATACTCCAGGGTTTGTGCTGATTCTCGATAAAAATAGGATTGTGATACCAGACCGTCCCGGAAACAAAAGAATGGACTCGCTGAAAAATATTTTATCGAATCCACAAGTTGGCTTATTATTCCTTATCCCAGGTATGTCGGAAACATTAAGAGTCAATGGCAGGGCAAGCCTTACACTTGATCCTGAATTGCTGGGAAGGATGGCAGCAGGAGGGAAAAATCCACTGTTAGGTATAGAAATAGAGGTAGAAGAATGTTTCATACAGTGCGGAAAAGCATTAAGACGTTCTGGATTATGGGTTCCCGAAAGCTGGGCAGATCCTTCCACACTGCCATCAGGGGCTGAAATACTTGCTGCTCATTCCAAATTGCCCGGCACGACTGCGGCCGAAATAAAAGATAGATTAGAAGATGGGTATAGGAATAGATTGTATTAGGATTAAAAAAGCTGCCCTTTGGCAGCTTTTTCTAAAGCATTTTAATTTTCAACGTTTCTTGATTTTCTCCCGGTAGACTTCGTACAGGCGGTCAGGATAATTAGTGAACATCCCGTTTACACCCCAATCAAGAAGCATTTCCATATCTTCCTTTTCATTGACTGTATAAGGAAAAATCAGTAATCCAGAATCAGAAATCTTTTTTATATACGCAGGATTGGCAGCAGTGTAATGCAACCCAACACCTACAGCATATTCTTGCAATTTCCCGATTTCACTATCCGTTATAGTAGCTGGAGCATAATAGGAAAGTAATTGGATTAATGGAATCGATTCATCGATTGCATGGATTTTCCGCAAACTTGCAGAACTGAATGACTGGATGATCACATTGCCAGCTTTATTTTCGGCACCAATCAGTTGATACTCATTCAGAAGGTCAATCAACTTTTGTTCCATTTCGGGATAGACATCAGGTGATTTTGTTTCGATAAAAAATTTCGAATCAGAGCCGAATTTTTCAAGGATTTCCCCAAGCATCGGGATCTTAAGCCCCTTGAATTCAGTTTTCGCTTTATCCGGAAAAGCTTCATTGAACCAGCTGCCTGCATCAAGCCGCTTGATTTCTTCCAGTGTTAAGTTTTTAACCAGTCCAGTCTTGCCTGTAATCCGGTCAATCGTTTCATCATGCAGGGCAATCAATTCACCGTCCCTGGTCATTTGCAGATCGATCTCAATGTAATCGCCATTCATTGCCTTTCCTAATTCATAAGATGGGAAAGTGTGTTCAGGCGCATGACCAGAAGCACCACGGTGTGAGATATTGATATCTTCCATTCCATTAATTGAGGAACTGGCTGCTTGTGGAGACAGATTCCACGGTAAAAAAATGACCAACGCAATAGTTCCCAGCCAGCGATTCATACGGCCCACTAGTTTTCCCTCCAGATTCATTTGCATTTGCTGTACGATATTCTTTTGCTTGAATCCTGTTCTAGTGTAACTATTATTTACAAATTGCCTGGTTATATGCTGATTCTATTTCCAAACCTTCCACCAGTTTCTTTTTGCCTGTTTTGAAGCGGCTGTTTCCCTGAAACTGTCAACCATACCTTTGAACATTTCATCGCGCTGTTTGATTTCCTGTCTTAATTCTTCCCGTTCGCTCTGTAGGGTACGGACCAAATATTCGCGTTCTTGGTTGATGACTTGATTCAGATTGGCCAACTCCTGATTTGTAGTTTCCCGACTGTTGGAAACATAATCAGCAAGAATCTTGAATTCCTCGGAGACCGTTTCGGTCGTTTCGTTCAGACGCTTGGCAAGATTGGATATATCCTTGTTAGTGCCAGAAGATAGCTGATCAACAGTACTTGCTAATTTTAAAATTTTCTCATTCGTTCCTTTATACGTTTTTGTCATATTGGACGTAAGCGTCGCAATTCGTTCGGAGGTGCCTTTTGAAACATTCGTAAGGCTTCCTGTAAGTGCATTTATTTTTTCAGAAGTACCCTTTGAAACCTTCGCAACACTCTCAGTCAGTTTAGAGATTTTTTCACTTGTACCTTTTGAGCTTTTCTGGATAGTTTCAGATAACTGGGTAATTTTTTCAGTGGTACCATGAGAAGCTTTGGTAACCCGCTCCGATAATTTGGTGAACATTTCGGAAGTACCCTTTGAAACCTTCTCGAGATTGGCATTAATTTCGGAGGTGCCTTTCGAAACATTCGTAAGCTCGGATGAAATGGTTACGAGCCGTTTGGAACTATCTTCTGAAGTCCTGTTCACTGTTTCTGAAAGCACCGTTATATGCTCATTGGTTCTTTCACCGGTTTTATAAATTGAATCCGACAGGGATTTAACTGTAGTGAGAGTTCCTTTGGAAATTTCCTTTTTTACCTCTTCAATGACTTCTTTTCTAATACCATTTCTGATCTCTGCCTTGACTTCTTCAATCAACGAATCTTTATATTGCTCCATTGCCTTCATGAAATCACTATATTCATCCTGGCTGTAAGAAAGGGAAGTGCCAGGCGATTCAGGCTTAATTGTCAGGCTGTTAGGATTGTATTCCTGGTCGGGAAAATGGTTTGTCTCCATATGATGCTGCAGAAGGTCCCTAATCATATCTTTGCTGAGATTTTTATCCCGCATCTGTTTTATTTTCATCAGTTGATCTATTTCAACATCCGTATAGAATCTTGCTCCCTGCTTCGTTCTGGGAACAACAAGCAGGCCGGACAGGTCCTTTTCCCATTGTCTGATGGTTCCAGACGGAACATTAATTTTCTTGGACACCTCTTTAATTGTATATGCCTTCGTGAATTGAGTGTCAGTCATCATGCCCATTCCTTTCTGAATTGTATTATGAAAAATCAGTGTCCTATTACAATTCAGCAAATGTATTCCTGTTTTCCTGCATGATGACAAAAGCTATCAAAACTAGTGGGATTTCTGCATAACAACCAATAAAGGTACAGAGTTTGCATTCGATTCCCAAGAAAAAAGTTTGATTTGTCGTGATGAATTTATGATTTTGATTTACAATAGTCATGTAAGCCCAATAACTAGGCTGAGGGATAAAAAAATTGTCGGAAATTGATTGCCCTCAATACTTAATCTAAATCTGAAGCTTTTTGGAGGGGTAGGAAATGACTGAAGTAAAAGTCAGGATAGAAAAAGACTTCCTTGGAACAAAGGAAGTATTGGCAGATGCATATTATGGCATCCAGACATTAAGAGCAGTAGAAAATTTCCCGATTACCGGGTACAGAATACATAGTGAATTAATTAAGGCAATGGCCATGGTAAAAAAAGCAGCGGCATTAGCAAATATGGAAACAGGAAGACTGTATGGCGGACTTGGTGAGGTGATCGTAAAGGCGGCTGATGAAATTATCCAGGGTCAGTGGCATGATCAATTCATCGTTGATCCGATTCAGGGTGGAGCAGGAACCTCTATCAATATGAATACGAATGAGGTCATTGCGAACCGTGCATTGGAATTGCTAGGGGAGAATAAGGGTGATTATTTTACCCTCAGCCCGAACTCTCATGTGAACATGGCTCAATCGACTAATGATGCTTTTCCTACAGCAATCCATTTATCCGTGCTGTCGCTGCTGGACAAGCTTTTAGATACGATGAATATCATGCGCGATGTTTTTTCCCAGAAATCAAGAGAATTTGATGGAGTAATCAAGATGGGCAGGACTCATCTGCAGGATGCTGTGCCAATTCGCCTCGGTCAGGAATTTGAAGCCTATACCCGAGTCGTTGAGCGAGATATTGAAAGAATCAAGCATACCCGTGGCCACTTATTCGAAGTTAACATGGGGGCTACAGCAGTTGGAACAGGCCTTAATGCCAATCCAAAGTACATCAAGAATGTTGTCCGTCACCTTTCTGAGATCAGCGGATATCCATTGAAGAATGCAGATCATCTAGTCGATGCCACTCAGAACACAGACGCATATACAACGGTATCAGCGGCATTAAAGGTTTGTATGATGAATATGTCCAAAATTGCCAATGATTTACGCTTGATGGCTTCTGGACCAAGGGTCGGTTTTAATGAGATTTTCTTGCCATCAAGGCAGCCAGGTTCTTCTATCATGCCTGGAAAAGTGAACCCGGTTATGCCAGAGGTCATCAACCAGGTCGCATTCCAGGTCATTGGGAATGACCATACCATCTGCCTTGCTTCGGAAGCAGGCCAGCTTGAGCTTAACGTCATGGAACCTGTTCTCGTTTTCAACCTGATCCAATCAATCAGTATCATGAACAATGGTTTTAAGGTGTTTACAGATCATTGTCTTGTTGGAATCGAAGCAAATAAGGAAAAGCTGGAAAAAGATGTGGAAAGAAGCGTTGGCATTATAACCGCTGTAAATCCCCATCTTGGGTATGAAGCGGTATCACGAATAGCCAGGGAAGCCATCCTCACCGGTAAATCGGTAAGAGAGCTATGTCTGGCATATGATGTACTGACAGAGGAAGAACTGGATTTGATCCTGAATCCTTATGAAATGACGAATCCCGGGATAGCCGGTGAAGAGTTGCTGAATAAAGATTGATTGCAAACAGCCGTTGTCCTGACCGACAACGGCTTCGTTTGTTTTAGGCTCCAATACTTCTTGTATCAGCGGTTTTTCTTAAAAGGAAGGCTAAAGCAAAGGTACCGAGGAAAAAGGTAGAAATGCCAGCACCGACGAGCACCCCTGAAACACCAATCCATTTAGCCAACAAGGCACCTGCAGCAGGAGCGACTAGCATCGAGAATGTCTGCAAGGATGCGGCTGCAGAAGACACCCTGCCCATAATATTCTTGGGTGTTTCTGATTGCAGTACATATCCATATGGAACACCTTCAGCAGAAGCAAGGATCCCAAGCAGGAATGCACCAGCCATCCATAATATTTTCGGAAGTTCGAAAACACCATACACACCTACTCCGATAAGAAGAATGAGAATGCCGCTCATGACAGAAGCTGAAGCCATCAGGTGGATCGGCTTATTTTTCCAGCTTGTAAATCGTCCGAGGAGAAGGGCTCCGACTACGCTGCCGAAACCAACAGAACTTACCAGCAAACCAAATTCCTCTCCAGCAAACCCAAGATTTTGTGCGACAAAGACAAACAAACCATCATAGAGAAAAATAATGAAGAAGGCAATGGAGGAAAGGATGATTGCTGACTTTAGTATCCTGGCAGTGAAGATGTGTCTTATGCCTTCTGTGAGGTCTTCCAAATAAGAAGTTTGATGTTGTTTCTTTATGGAAGCTTCTGCTTCGATTTTTGGCAGGGCCATCAAAATCGCAACCGCAATCAGAAAGCCTGCGGCTTCAAAGATAAAGGGGCTTCTTACACCGGAAAGCGCGATCAATCCACCGCCCAGGGCCGGGCCGATGATTTTCATAGTATTGACTGAAAGCTGGCTTAAAGTCACAGCTTCCGGCAATTCATCTTCAGGAACGATATGCCTGATCGCACTTTGTCTAGCAGGATCATAGAGTGCGGCAACCGTTGCCTTAAGAAATACAAACAACAGGAGTACATAAAGGTTCGGCGCGAAAAACACACCAACAACAAAAAGGATTCTAAGTAATAAGCAAGTGATCATCAATGTCTTCTGGGGAAGTCTGTCAACAAAAACACTGGCTAGCGGGCCGATGATCACCCAGGGAATTCCCATGACGATGATTACTGAAGCGATTGCTGCTTCTCCCAGTCCCCAATGGTATGCAACGATTACCTGTATCGCAATAAAATCCAGCCAATTCCCCAAATCTGAAAACACCTGTGCCCCAAAAAGTGAACGATAAGCTTTGTTCTTCAACGGTTTAAAGATACCAGCCTCCATATTCCATCCTCCTAATGGCCGTTTTTAAGCGCTTTTTTTCTTCGTTCCATTTGTTTTTCGCCAAGTTTTTTCGGATCCTGGCCTTCAGGCAGTTCATCATTCTCGATTAAGAAGAGCGATTCTTTTATCCAAGTAAGCTCAGCCTCAAGTTTTAACTCGGCATATCTCATTGAAAGCATTCCGACACCGTTAATATATGAAGTATTATTTTGTTTCCATTCTTTGACGAAATTCAGGATTTCCTGTGACTCCTTTGCTCTTTCTTTTAGATGTTCGGCCAGGATTGTAATATCCATTTGGTTATGCCAGGCAGCCATCTTCATGAATAACTCATCCTTAATAGCTGGTGGTTCAGGTCTTCTGGCAAGCCAGCTTTCCAATTCAAACCAGCCTTTACCGGTCAGCTCATAGAGTTTTTTCTTTCGCCCTCCAGTCTCTGATTCAATGGTGGTGATGAATCCCTCTTCTTCAAGCTTTTTAAGTTTGGGATAAAGACTGCCGTAACTCATGCCCCAGAATAGACCCGCTGCTTTATGCTCAAATTCGGATTTGATGTCGTAGCCGGTGCTTGGACGGAAGCTGATGACTGCAAGGATGGAATGTTCAATTGACATGTTCAGCACTCCTTTATGATTATATATATCATTTTGATATATCAATATGATATGTTTATTTATAAAAAATGTCAAAACATAATGAAACACCGTTTTTTTGTTGGACAAAGGGGAATTAATTCATTAAAGAAATGTTCAATTATCAAAAGGAAATAATGCATCTAAACGACAGGAGGAATAAAATTGGCATTTCGTAAACCCCATGAAATCGCACAAGTGACTATTGACTCTGGCACATATAAGGCTGCAATGCCCGTGAAGAATATGCTTATTTTGGGTTTTCTCGGAGGAGCGTTTATCGCTATTGGCTATCTTTTGGACATCAGGGTGATCGCAAACCTGCCGCATGAGTGGGGGACATTCGGAACATTCCTAGGTGCCTCGGTTTTTCCCCTAGGACTGATTTTGATCCTTCTTGCTGGAGGAGAACTGCTTACGGGGAATATGACAGCCATTTCGATGGCCAGTCTCGCTAAGAAGGTAAAAATGAAGATGCTATTGAAAAATTGGTTTTGGATCACTTTAAGCAATTTTGTAGGTGCTCTATTTGTAGCCTATTTTTTTGGCCATATTGTAGGTTTGACGGAGACTGGTCCTTATCTTGAAAAAACAGTCTCTGTGGCAGGGGCAAAACTGGATGCTGGTTTTTGGGCGGCCTTTATTTCAGGAATTGGCTGTAACTGGCTTGTTGGTCTGGCGGTTTGGCTTTCATATGGTGCTTCCGACATGACCGGGAAGGTATTAGCAATCTGGTTCCCGATTATGGGCTTCGTTGCCATTGGATTCCAGCACGTTGTTGCAAACATGTTCGTGATTCCGGCAGCAATTTTTGCGGGTTATTATAGTTGGGGTGAATACTTCACCAACTTTGTGCCAGTATACTTGGGCAACGCAGTAGGCGGTGGTGTGTTTGTGGCTTTGATTTATTGGATGAGCTATAAAGATACCATTAAAAGGCAAGCTGAACAGCCCGAAAATGAATTTTCAAAAGCAAGCGCGAAGAAAAGGGCGATAAGGTAAACAAAAGGAGCCTCTAACTTGAGGTTCCTTTTTTATATTGCGGGTCTGTATTTGTGGCTATTATTCGATTAACCCAAGTGACTTTAATCCGTTATATATTCCTGAATTGGTGACAGAAGTGGTTTTATGTTTGGCATGCTGAAACAAATCAGGGTGTGCATTGCCCATCGCAAATCCTTCTCCTGCAAAGGCCACTATTTCCTTATCATTCATACCATCTCCAAAAGCAATCGATTCCTCACGTTTTATACCAAGCTTTTTCAAAAGAAATTCCACGCCAATTCCCTTATTAACTTGATCGCGAATGACATCGAAACAGTGTTGCATGCCCTCAACGTTCACTTGGGATAAATGGATTCCATCATTGAACTGGTAAAGGGAGTAATCTTTGTTTCCCGCTGTGATGATTGTCATTCCAAGAACATCTTCAATGGCATCCTCAGTAAAAATATCATTCTGGCGCAAATAAAAATGTTTTTGAAAGGCTTGGACCGCATCCGGCTCTAGGCTGGTAAAGTAATTTTTTGAATTCGAATAACAGACCACCTCATGATCATTATCATCGGCAATGTCCAGGATGTATCTTACATCCTCAGATTTCATAGGTTCTGCAAAAATGGTTTCTCCTTCATATATGCCCAGCGCACCGTTATATCCGATAAAAGAGGTAATCTGAAGTTCCTCTGCAAGATCCGATATTTCGTGGAGCGGGCGTCCTGTAGCCAATACCACCTCAATATTTTGTTTTTTCATTTCCTTAATGGCTGCCCTTGTAGAATTCTCAATCGTGTCATCAGGCGTTAAGATTGTTCCGTCTATATCCAAAAATAAAATCTTGTATGGTCCCATGTGAATTTCTCCTGTCATGAATGAATAGTTTAAGTTTTACACAACGACACATATGTTATCAAATATTTATCATGTCTCCAGTTAGAGGGCAGCTTGTTTAATAAAAATTTCAAAAGGGTAAACTTTAACCAAGACAACAACAGGGAAGGAGATGTTTGCCAATGTTATGGACAATTGCAGCAATATTGCTGGTACTCTGGGTGCTGGGGCTGGTTTTTAAGGTAGCCGGCGGAATTATCCACATCCTCCTCGTAATTGGCATCATATTGATTGCATACAAAGCAATCAAAGGACGATCAACAGGTTGATTATCGAATTAAGGGCAGCGGCAAATTTGTCGCTGTCTTTTGCTTTGCTAGAGGCGGAACCAGCGGTTTGTATAATAGACATCATATTGGTGACTTGATTTTCCAGTAAGTGGAGATTGGAGTCGCCAATGAGGGATATTGGTGACTTGATTTTCCAGTAAGTGGAGATTAGAGTCGCCAATGAGGGATATTGGTGACTTGATTTTCCAGTAAGTGGAGATTAGAGTCGCCAATGGAGATTATTGGTGATCTGTTTTACCAGTAAGTGGAGATTAGAGTCGCCAATGGAGGTTATTGGTGACTAGTTTTCCCAGTAAGTGGAGATTTGAGTTACCAATGGAGGTTATTGGTGACTTGATTTTCCAGTAAGTGGAGATTGGAGTCGCCAATGAGGGATATTGGTGACTTGATTTTCCAGTAAGTGGAGATTAAAGTCGCCAAGGGAGATTATTGGTGATCTGTTTTCCCAGTAAGTGGAGATTAGAGTCGCCAATGGAGGTTATTGGTGACTAGTTTTCCCAGTAAGTGGAGAGTTGAGTTACCAATAGAGGTTATTGGTGACCTGTTTTACGAGTAAATGGAGATTAAGGTAACCGATAGAGGTTATTGGGGACCTGTTTTACCAGTAAATGGAGATTCGAGTTACCAATAAAGGTTATTGGTGCCCCTGTTTTTCCAGTAAGTGGAGTTTTATGTCGCCAATGGAGCTTGTTTGGAGACCTTTTTTTTCCATTATGTTGAGATTAGAGTCACCAATAGATCTTATTAGTGACATGTTTATCCGGTATATAAAGATTCAAATCACCAATGAAGCTTTTTGCGCTTTATTTTCTATTAAATGATTTTATCAATGGAAACATTTTGATTAAGGATATTGGATTCGCCAATAAGGATAAATGTGTATCGGATGAAATAGTTTTAAGTGATTTTTGGCAACAACCTTGTTTACTCAGGATTTTTAAAAACTCTTCTTAGATTATTTTTACTCTGTAAAATATCAAGAGCCGTTTCCTTTATTTTCAATGGTTTTTCATAATACAATAAAGACATATACTTATACGAGGAGAGTGGATGTCCAATAATGAAAATTCAACAAATATCAGAAGCTTTATTGGGGCGTACACCCTCAATATTGGGACATGAACAATTTATGAAATTTGCTGTACTGCTGCCGTTGGTGGAGGTCAATAATGAGGTTCATATCTTGTTTGAAGTACGGGCACTTACACTTAGAAGGCAGCCTGGCGAGGTTTGTTTTCCCGGCGGCAGGATTGAAAAGGGAGAGGAACCAAGAGTAGCTGCTGCAAGGGAAACGTCAGAGGAACTGGGTATTAAAGAGAGTGAGATCACCAATATGATTCCATTGGATTTTATGGTGTCAGCTTTTGGTACCATCATCTACCCGTTTGTTGGAACGATAAATAACCCAGAGTCAATCAAGCCGAGTGAAGCCGAGGTGGGTGAGGTTTTCACTGTTCCCCTGGCATTTTTCAAAAAGAATCAGCCGGCTACATATAAAATTAATTTCCAGGTCGAACCAGAGGATGGATTTCCGTTTGACTTGATTATCGGTGGAGAGAATTACAACTGGCAGACCAGATCAATGGATGAATATTTTTATAGGGTGAATGGCAAGGTGATCTGGGGGTTGACAGCACGGGTACTGACTCATTTCCTTGAACTGATGGAACAAGAAAATATTAGAGATTAGGAGTGCCATTTCTGGCGCTCCTTTTTATTCCTGAATACCATTATTTTGAAAAAGCTGTTTCGTAATCACAGGCTTCAAAAAATATTAATTAACTATTCAGTTTCTATCCAGATTAAATAAACTTGACACCCAAAAATTATTATTACATAAATAGTTTTTTACCTGTATTTACTTTTAGTGACAATACTCCTATTTATTAGTAATTGCAGAAATTTATAGGAGAAAAGGTTGCGGTTGGTAGATTTATTATTTATAATTTTAAGATAATTATTTATTTATAGAAAGTTGGTTGAAAATGAAGTTGTACATATCAGTGGACATGGAAGGGATCACCGGATTGGTAGACCATACCCATGTGGATTCATCTAAACACAATTACGAACGTAGCCGGAAAATCATGACCCAGGAAGCGAACTATGTGATCACTAAGGCTTTTGAAACCGGATGTGAGGAAGTCATCGTCAATGACAGCCATTCTAAAATGAATAATCTGTTGATTGAAGATCTTCACCCTGATACCCAGTTGATAACCGGTGATGTGAAGCCCTTTTCTATGGTCCAGGGATTGGATGACAGTTTTAAAGGAGCAGTGTTTGTCGGCTATCATGCCAGAGCTTCAATGAGCGGCGTTATGTCACATTCAATGATATTTGGTGTCCGCCATATGTGGATCAACGATGTTCAAATTGGGGAACTCGGATTTAATGCATATGTGGCAGGTTATTTTGGGGTACCAGTTATCATGGTGGCTGGTGATGATGGAGCGGCAAGGGAAGCAGAAGCCTTGATTCCCAATATCACCACGGCTGTTGTAAAAGAATCAATTTCGAGATCTGCAGCAAAATCGTTAACACCTGTCAAAGCTGGGGAACTTCTTGCTGAGAAGACAGAACAGGCGATTAAAAATATCGGCAAAATGAAACCGCTTACTCCGCCGGAAAATCCGGTCTTGCGAATCGAATTTGCTAATTATGGACAGGCAGAGTGGGCTAATCTGATGCCGGGAACGGAAATAGAAGTGGGAACGACCATTGTCCGTTTTCAGGCAAAGGATATTCTAGAAGCCTATCAAGCTATGCTTGTGATGACAGAGTTAGCCATGAGAACAACTTTTTCGTAAGCAGTGTTTTCGCTATCTTGATGCCTGAGCTTTCATTAAGACCGTCAAAGACATCTGCTGACATGAAGACATGATAAGGAAGTGAGTTAATGCTGCAATACATAATCAAACGGCTGGGCTCTATGGCGTTGACTTTATTGGTCATCATTACACTGACCTTTTTCTTGATGCACACTATACCTGGTTCACCTTTTAACGAAGAGCGGGCGACAAGCGAGGCTGTACAAAAAAACCTCGAAAGTTTTTACCATTTGGATGAACCGCTTTATGTTCAATATATCTTGTATTTAAAGTCAGTTGTTACTTTCGATTTCGGACCGTCTATTAAAAAATCCTCCCAAACCGTGAACGAAATGCTGGGCCGAGGATTTCCGGTTTCGTTTGAACTGGGAATGGTCACGCTCATTGTGGCAATCTTCTCAGGAATTCTGTTGGGAATCATCGCAGCCCTGCGGCATAACGGCATTATCGATTATCTTGCAATGACCATTGCGGTGGTCGGGATCTCCGTCCCTAACTTTGTGATGGCCACGCTTTTGATCCAGCAGCTTGCCGTGACCTGGCAAATCTTGCCCGTCGCCACTTGGACCAGCCCGAAGCATATGATCCTGCCTACATTGGCACTTGCGACCGGACCAATGGCCATCATCGCCCGTTTGACGAGGGCGAGCATGCTGGAGGTTTTGACTCAGGATTATATCAGGACAGCGAAAGCAAAAGGGCTTTCCCCTGTAAAAATTGTGTTCAAACATGCGTTGAAAAATGCTTTGCTTCCGGTAGTAACCATTTTGGGATCCCTGGCGGCAAGCATTTTGACAGGTACCTTCGTAATCGAAAAAATCTTTGCGATTCCGGGCATGGGCAAGTACTTTGTCGAGAGCATCAACCAGCGTGACTATCCTGTCATTATGGGAACCACGATTTTTTACAGTACTGTGCTGATCGTGATGCTTTTCCTGGTTGACCTGTCATACGGAATCCTGGATCCGAGAATCAAACTTCATAAAAAGGAGGGGAAATGATGGCTCTGCGAAAACATCAGGAACATCAGACAAATTCGTCGATTCCCGATGACTGGTTTGTTCCTATAGAAAAGAGTGACTCAGAAGCAGAAGCTGTTGTCAGGCCCAGTCTCTCGTATTGGCAGGATGCCTGGAGACGCCTCCTGAAAAATAAACTGGCAATGATGGGATTGTTTTGCTTATCAGGTTTGACCTTTATGGCTATTTTCGGGCCACTCATTTCACCACATACAGTCGACCATCAGGATTTAATCAACCAGAACCTCCCGCCATCCAGTGAACATTGGTTTGGTACTGATGAGCTGGGTCGCGATGTATTCACACGTACTTGGTACGGGGCACGAATATCCTTGTTCGTCGGCATCGCAGCGGCTTTGATTGATTTTGTCATTGGCGTCATCTATGGCGGTATTGCTGGCTATAAGGGCGGCAGGACAGACCATTACATGATGAGGGTCATTGAAGTGCTTTATGGACTGCCGTATTTGCTGGTGGTGATTCTAATCAGCGTTGTGATGGGACCAAGCCTGGCTACGATCATATTTGCTTTGACGATAACAGGATGGATAGGAATGGCGAGGATTGTCCGCGGTCAGGTCCTGCAAATCAAGAATTATGAATACGTTTTAGCGTCTAAGACATTCGGTACAAAAGCAGGGCGGATCATCCGCAAAAATCTTCTTCCCAATACGATGGGACCGATCATCGTTCAAATCACCCTTTCCGTTCCATCGGCAATCTTTGCTGAAGCATTCCTTAGCTTCCTTGGTCTTGGAATCCAGGCACCGCTGGCGAGCTGGGGTTCAATGGCCAGCGATGCTTTGCCGGTCATATTATCGGGTGATTGGTGGAGGCTGTTTTTCCCGGCATTCTTCATCTCTTTGACGATGTTCTCGTTTAATGTGTTAGGTGATGGGCTTCAGGATGCACTTGATCCGAAGCTAAGGAGGTAAGCACCATGGAAAAAGTACTTGAAGTAAATGACCTTCATGTTTCATTCAAGACATATGGGGGCGAGGTAAAAGCCGTCCGCGGTGTCACTTTTGATTTACATAGGGGAGAAACCCTGGCTATCGTTGGAGAATCTGGATGCGGTAAAAGCGTAACTTCGCAAAGCATCATGAGACTGATCCCAGAACCGCCAGGGAAGTTTGATGGAGGGTCGATTCTTTTTAAAGGGAAAGACCTGTCAAAATTGAAAGATTCAGAAATGCGAAAAATACGCGGATCGGATATTTCGATGATTTTCCAGGATCCGATGACGGCACTGAATCCAACCTTGACGATTGGCGACCAGCTTACTGAAGGAATCCTGCAGCATATGAAGCTGACCAAAGAGCAGGCGAAAAAAGTAGCGGTTGATATGCTGTCCCTTGTCGGGATCCCCAGTCCGCATGTCCGGTTAAAACAATACCCGCATCAATTCAGTGGAGGCATGAGGCAAAGGATCGTTATCGCGATGGCGCTAGTATGTCAGCCAGAGGTTTTGATTGCGGATGAGCCTACAACCGCACTTGATGTGACCATCCAGGCGCAAATCCTGGAATTATTCAGGGATATTCAGAAAAAGACAGGCGTATCAATTATCTTGATTACCCATGATCTTGGTGTAGTGGCTCAAGTGGCTGACCGGATTGCTGTCATGTATGCCGGCAAGATCGTTGAAACAGGTACCAGAAGAGAAATCTTCTATAATCCACAGCACCCGTATACTAAAGGGTTATTGAACTCTGTACCCCGTTTGGATGTAGAAGGAGAGGAATTGATTCCAATTGGAGGTACACCGCCAGATTTGTTTTCTCCGCCTGTGGGATGCCCGTTCACAGCAAGATGCCCATATGCGATGTCAGTATGTGACAGAGTATATCCTGATCAGACCAGCCTTTCGGATAGCCATGCAGTAGATTGCTGGCTTCAGGATGAGCGTGCCCAAAAGCTGCTCGCAAACAAATAATGGTCAAACAGGCTTTTGCCTTTTGATATAAAAGAAGTTCAACTTAAGGGGGAGACAAAGTGAAAAAGATCTTAACAATGTTAATGGCAGCATTGCTTGTGTTCACGATGGCGGCATGTACCGCCAATAATGAAGCTGGCAAAGAAACAGAAAAAGACAGTGGCGAAAAAGGCGGCGAAAAGGTACTTCACCTGAATAACGGGCAGGAGCCTACATCGTTTGATCCGCCAATCGGTTTCGATTCCGCATCATGGAATTCGTTGAACAACCTGATGGAAGGCCTGACACGACTTGGCAAAGAACATCAGCCAGAAGCTGCGACGGCAGAAAAGTGGGATGTATCTGAAGATGGAAAAACATACACATTCCATATCCGTAAAGATGCAAAATGGTCTAATGGTGATGATGTAACAGCAAATGATTTCGTATTTGCCTGGAAACGTCTGCTTGATCCTGCGACTGGTTCATCTGCAGCATTCCTGGGTTATTTTATCGAAGGCGGAGAAGATTTCAACAGTGGCAAGGGGCCTGCTGAAGATGTCAAAGTAAAGGCTGTTGACGAAAAGACGTTCGAAGTTACTTTGACAAGTCCACAGGCATACTTTCTTAGTGTAATTGCTAACCCGGCTTTCTTCCCGGTGAATGAAAAAGTTGCGAAGGAAAATCCAAAATGGTTCGCAGAAGCGGAGTCATTTGTAGGCAATGGACCTTTCAATCTGGCAAGTTGGGAACATGATACGAAATTCGTCATGGAAAAGAATGACCAGTACTGGGATGCAGAAAACGTTAAACTTGACCGTGTTGAATGGGCGATTGTTGATGACACAAATACTGAATATCAAATGTATCAGGCAGGGGACCTTGACGTCTCAGACGTACCTGCTGAACTGAGCGAAAAGCTGTTTAAAGAAGGAAAGGTCCAGGTTGAAGACCAGGCAGGAGATTACTTCTACCGCTTCAACGTTACGAAGGAACCATTCCAAAACGTGAATATCCGTAAAGCGTTTGCACTTGCTGTGGACCAGCAAAAAATTGTTGATTTTGTAACAAAGAACAAAGAAGAAGCAGCTTATGGTTTTGTATCTCCAGGATTCCAAGATCCATCAGGCAAAGATTTCCGTGAAGTAAATGGAGATTTTAACAAGACAGACATTGAAGAAGCTAAAGCATTGCTAGAGAAGGGTATGGAAGAAGAAGGGTATTCTGAACTTCCAGACGTTACCCTGACTTATAGCACAGACGATACTCATAAAAAGATCGCAGAGGCATTGCAGCAAATGTTCAAGGAAAATTTGGGAGTGGAAGTCAAGCTAGCGAACATGGAATGGAATGTTTTCGCAGAAGACCAGAAAGCACTGAAGCACCAGCTTTCACGAAGCTCATTCCTAGCTGACTATGCAGATCCAATCAACTTCCTGGAAAACTTCCAGACTGGACACTCCATGAACCGTACGGGCTGGGGAAATCCGAAGTATGATGAATTGATTCAAAAAGCGAAGAACGAATCTGATGAAACGAAACGTTTTGAATTAATGTACGAAGCTGAAAAGATTCTTTTTGAAGAAGCTCCAATCTTCACTGTTCATTTTTACAATCAGGTATATCTTCAAAACGAAGCTGTAACTGGTGTTGTGCGCCACCCAGTAGGATATCTGGAATTGAAGTGGGCCGATAAGAAGTAATGATTCTAAGAAAGGGGTGTTCGTCTTGGAACACCTCTTTTTAATAGTACATAAAATAGGCTCTGTTAAACAAGACTGTTGATTTTCGTTCCAGGCGCTTCGCTTTCCGCTGGAAGATATGAAAAAGACCAACTGCCGTCTTTTTCATAAGCAATTCTTCCTTGGGGCTGGCGCTGAGCCTCCTCGTCGCTTTGCTCCTGCGGGGTCTCACCTGACCAGCTAAGCCCGCGGGACATTGATAAGCTTCTTCGAACCTGCCCACGCACGATGGAAATGCGTTAGCATTTTCGGAGGAGTCTACGCGCCTTCCACTACAATCAACAGGAGTAGAATTAGAATTTAGCTTTAACAGAGCCATTAATTAATATCCTATAACATACTATTCTTTTTTCACGGAAAGATTTTGATTTTACCATATTAATGGAATTATATATCTTATGAACTTGTCCAAAATGACTAAAGGGAGTTGATTGACATGGCAATTAAGCCCAACCGTTTGAATAAAGGTGATACTGTTGCAGTCATCGCGCCAGCAAGTCCGCCAAATAAAGAAAATTTGAAGCGAGGCTTAGCCTTTATTGCTGAGCTTGGTTTGAACTATAAATTAGGTAAATCATTATACGAAGAATATGGTTATCTTGCTGGCGATGATCATGCGAGGTTGGAAGATTTACATGAAATGTTCCTTGATGACGAGGTTAATGCGATTATCTGTGCCGGAGGTGGTTATGGCACCGCACGAATCGCATCATCTATAGACTATAAACTAATTGAAAAACATCCAAAGATATTCTGGGGTTACAGCGATATCACATTTTTACACACAGCCATTCGGCAGAAGACAGGCCTCATCACATTTCATGGTCCCATGCTTGCCTCGGATATTGGCAAAGAAGGTGCCCATCCACTATCCAAAGAGACATTCCGGCAATTGTTCCAGCCAGCAGAATTGCGATATGGTCTTGATCTTTCGCAAATAGAAGAACTGGTAAGGGGTGCAGCTGAAGGCCCGTTGGTCGGCGGCAATCTATCACTCCTATCAAGTTCAATGGGGACGCCATTTGAAATTGATACAAAAGGCAAGATCCTGTTGATTGAAGACATTAATGAAGAACCGCGTGCTGTTGATAGGATGCTTAATCAGTTGTATATGGCAGGGAAATTACAGGAGGCAACCGGAATTATTTTAGGTGATTTCAATAATTGTGTTCCGGAAAGGGACCTGTCATTATCCTTGGATGAAGTCATCGAACACTACATTAAGCTCGCGGGCAGGCCTGCACTAAAGGGATTCAAAATGGGTCACTGTGCACCGCATATTGGAGTCCCGTTGGGAGCGGCTGCCAGAATGGACACCGAAACAAAACATTTATTTGTCGAGAGTGGCATTAACTAGTACCGAAGGAGATAAGGATATGATTATTGAAAAGATTGAGACATTCCGCACAGCAGTCCCTCTGAATAAGCCTTTTAAAACGGCTCTTCGTACAGTTACTGTAGCTGAAGCGACTTTTGTTAAAATCACATGTGATAATGGGATTGTTGGCTGGGGTGAGGCACCTCCGACTTTGGTGATTACTGGAGACAGTCTTTCTGGCATTGAAGCAGGAATCAATGATGTAATCCGCCCTTTCTTATTAAATCAAAATCTTCTTGGCTATGAAGCTATTTTTCAGGGGTTAAAAACAATCCTTGTCAATAACACAAGTGCGAAGGCAGCTGTAGATATGGCATTGTACGACTGCATCTCTCAAAATTGCGGTCTTCCGCTCTATCAACTTCTCGGCGGCTTCAGGAATGAAATCGAAACAGATTTTACCGTCAGCGTGAATAGTCCCGAAGAGATGGGTGACGATGCAGTTGAATACGTGAAGAATGGGTTCAATGTCCTGAAGGTTAAGGTAGGTATTGGCGAGATATCTACAGACATTGCGAGGATCAAAGAAATCCGCAACAGGGTCGGCAAAGAGATAAAAATCCGTCTTGATGCGAACCAGGGTTGGAAACCGAAGGATGCAGTCAGGGCAATTCGAAGCATGGAGGATGCGGGTCTGGACATCGAACTGGTAGAACAACCCGTAAAAGCCGAGGACCTCGACGGCCTGAAACAGGTCACAGATTCGGTTGATACATTGATCATGGCCGATGAAAGTGTATTTTCACCAAAACAGGCATTTGAAGTGATCAGAAGGAGAAGTGCAGATCTGATTAATATAAAGTTAATGAAATCAGGCGGAATTTATCAGGCTCAAATCATCAACCAATTGGCTGAAACAGCCGGGATCGAATGCATGGTAGGCAGTATGATCGAAACCAAGCTCGGTATCACGGCTGCTGCCCATTTTGCCGCCAGCAAGAAGAACATCACTCGCTTTGATTTTGATGCACCATTAATGCTTGCAAAAGAATCCATTTCAGGCGGGATAAAGTATAATGGCAGAAAAATAACACTTCCCGAACGAACAGGCCTTGGGATTGAACAAGTCTTTTTGAAGGAGGAATGATCAATGGAAAGCAATAATTTTTGGCTCGTCAATGTACCGGTAGCAACTCTTTGGACTTCCTATGATTCTTCAAGGGAAATCGATGAAGCTGCTGTATCAGGGAACGTTAATTTGGAAGAATGGCTCGAAAAACTCACGTATGAACTGAGGCTGCAATTATGTGATGATAACCTCGTTCAATCACAGGTTTTATTCGGCCAGGAAGTTTTGATCATTGATGAAAAGGATGATTGGGTCCATGTCGTTATCCCGGACCAGCCTTCAGGCAAAGACAAAAGAGGTTATCCGGGCTGGATCCCAAAAGATCAGCTGATTCAACAGTCTGATTGGTATATCAAGAAAGGCCAATTTGCTGTGGTAACCTCCAGGAAAGCTTTGCTTTACTCAGAGCAAAATGAAAAATTGATGGAATTAAGCTATCAGACAATGCTGCCTGTCGTGGAGGATGTCGTCGACCGCATCCGCGTCAAGACGCCAACAGGAATCGGAATTTTGCGGACAGAGGATGTTGAAGTCCATCCATCTGAAAAAGAAATTCCGCAAAAGAATGGCGATGCAATCGTTGCAGCGGGCGAGCAATTCCTTGGGCTGCCATATCTGTGGGGAGGAATGAGCAGCTATGGATATGATTGCTCTGGATTCAGCTACAGTATGTGCCGGGCCAATGGTTGCATTATCCCGAGGGATGCCCATGAACAGGCAGCAGCCGGCATGAACATTGACATCCAGGATATCTTGCCAGGTGATTTGCTTTTCTTCGCTTATGAAGAAGGAAAAGGACAAATTCATCATGTAGGCATCTATTATGGAGATGGGAAACTTCTTCATTCTCCCAATACAGGTAAGAACATTGAAATCATTCCGCTAGAAGGTACAATCTATGAAAAAGAACTCTGTGCAGCTAGACGCTACTGGAAGAATACGGAGGCATAAAAATGAACAATGAAGTCCTATTAAGTGTCAGAGATTTGAAAAAGCATTTCACCATGGGTAAAAATGAAGTACTGAAAGCTGTAGATGGTATATCCTTTGATATTTATAAAGGTGAGACATTTGGGCTTGTCGGAGAATCAGGCTGTGGCAAATCCACTGCCGGAAGGACCATGATTGGCCTGTATGACCGCACAGATGGAGAAGTCATTTTTAACGGCAAGAATGTGCATACATTATCTCAAAAAGAGAAATTCCAATTCCACAAGCAGATGCAAATGATTTTTCAGGATCCGTACGCATCCTTGAACCCGAGATCCACAGTCAAAGAAATCATTGCCGAACCAATGGAAGTCCATGGATTAGTTCCAAATAAAAAGGAACGTCTTGAACGCATCTATCAACTGCTCGAGGATGTTGGCCTGAATCGGGATCATGCAAATCGTTATCCCCATGAGTTCAGCGGCGGTCAGCGTCAAAGGATAGGAATAGCAAGAGCACTTGCGCTCGATCCGGATTTCATCATTGCTGATGAACCGATTTCCGCACTGGATGTATCTGTACAGGCGCAAGTAGTGAATCTGCTGAAAAGACTGCAAGCGGAAAAAGGATTGACATATTTATTCATCGCCCATGACCTTTCTATGGTAAAGCAAATAAGCAACAGGATTGGTGTCATGTATCTTGGCCACATCGTCGAGCTGACCGTAAGCAGCCAGCTGTATAATAAACCGCTTCACCCATATACCCAGGCATTATTATCGGCCATCCCAATACCTGATCCTGATATCGAAGACCAGAGAGAACGCATCATTCTTGAGGGAGAACTGCCTAGTCCGATGAATCCGCCAAGCGGTTGTGTTTTCAGGACAAGATGCAAACACGCAATGGAAATCTGCGCCGAGAAGAAACCGGTCTGGCAAGAAATCGATAAGGACCATTTTGTAGCTTGTCATCTATATAATGAAGATGTAGCCAACGATAGGAATAAGGAAATGTTAGTAAATATCAGGTAAGGGTTTGGTATGATGCACATTGAAGAATTAGAGGATCAACTAGTAAAAGAACTCGCCAGTGGGAAAGGCCAGGCGAGTTTGTTTTTAGAAATTGAAGATAGGATCATAGAGTTTAACAGTACCGAAGTTTTCCGGTCAGCGAGCCTGATAAAACTGCCGATCTTATTTGAGGCTTTGAGGCAGTTGGAGGAAGGAATTCTGCAGCCGGATAGGCTGCTAAGTGTCAGGCAAGAAGACAAAGTGGGAGATACAGGGGTCCTGCAAGCAATGAACACACAGCAGATAACCATTCATGACCTGTTGACCCTTATGATAATCGTTTCGGATAATTCAGCAACGAATTTGGTGATCGACCTGATTGGAATGGCCCCGATTAATTCGACAATTTCAAAAATCGGGATGAAAAACACGATTCTGAAGCGAAGAATGCTAGATTTCAAAGCTGCTCAAGCCGGAAACGATAATTTCACCACTTCTGCGGATATTGTACTTTGCCTGAAAGAAGCTTTAGAAGGCCAATGGTTGAAGAAGCAATCAAGAGATTTATTCACTGCTTTGCTCCTTCAGCAGCAATTTAAGGAAAAACTGCCTGCTTATATGGATCAATCTTTAATGGAAATTGGAAATAAGACTGGAGAATTGACTGGTATTGAGCATGACTGTGCTTTTATCACTTATGGAGACAAAAGAGCATATGCCGCTGTCCTGATCGATGGCCTGGAAGATAATGAGACAGGAAAATCGATAATTCGGCAAGTTGGAAAGCAGATAAACAGCTATATTTCAGGAATTTCGACAGGGAACCCCAATTATTGATAGCTATTGATATTAAAAAGATATAAATTGCTAGCAGCTTGCTATTAAGCGGGGTGGGTATGAATTATTAAGTGCAAGCGGATATACAATGATTATGGTCCCGCTTGGTTTTACCAATAAAATTTTCTCGAAATGAAAAAGAACGAGGGTTCACTCTCGTTCTTTTTTTCATGAATTCTTATCTGTTCATATTAATATGGTTTTTTTAATCAAAAATATATCCAAAAAAAATAAAATGTACTATAATGATTTTCGTATTTCTGAAGTTTTGATTTCAAGATGCTATTTCTTTATTATACAGGGGGAATGATGGATGAAAATGAGGGTTTCCGCAGTCCAATACCATCTTCACACGATCAGGTCGTTTGAAGAGTTCGCTCAGCAATGTGAGCATTATGTTAAAACAGCACAGGAATATGGTTCTGAGTTTGTATTGTTTCCTGAGTTCTTCACTACTCAATTGTTATCAATCGGCAGTGAACAGGGTACAAGACTGACCATCAATGAACTCCCTGGTTTTACTGAACAATACTTAAACCTGTTCCAGAATTTCGCTTTGGAAACAGGCATGCATATCATCGGAGGAACACATGTCATCGCGCGAGAAGGAAAATTATATAATGTGGCACATATGTTTTATCCCGATGGAAGGATCGTTGAACAGGCAAAGCTCCATATCACACCAACTGAAGTGAATGAATGGAATATGAGTGCGGGAGAGGATTTCAGGGTATTTGATACAGAAAAGGGGCGAATTGCTCTTTTGACCTGCTATGATATTGAGTTCCCGGAAATTGTCAGAATGGCTAAAGCTAAAGGTGCTGATGTTATATTTGTACCTTCCTGCACGGATGACCGACATGGTTTCCACCGTGTTCGTTATACAAGCCATGCACGGGCGATCGAAAATCAAGTTTATGTAGTTTTGACCGGCACAGTCGGTGCGTTGCCGACGGTCGATTTTATGCGTGCCAACTTTGGCCAGGCGGCAGTCATCACACCAAATGATATCCCATTCCCTCCTAAAGGTCTTCAGGTAGAAGGAGAACTGAATGATGATATGGTCGTTACTGCAGACCTTGACCTCGAGCTTTTGTACGAAGTAAGGGAGCGAGGTGCTGTGACAACTTGGCGTGACCGTCGAACAGATCTTTATCCAGACTGGGAAGAAGCAGAAAAAATCTAACTCGAGAAGGAGCATATTAGATGGAGTATATCCGTGTTAGCAGCATTGAAGATCCCCTTTTTGCCAAACTCCATAACTTAATGAAAGAGGTTTTCCCCCCTGAGGAAGTTTTGGGATTTGATCTGTGGAAAGAACCGCTTGAAGACCCGGGAATCCGTGTTTTCGTTGCCCTCCATGAAGAAGAAGTCGTGGGGGTAACTGAATACCGCTATTACCCGGATTGGAATATCGCAATGACAGACTTCACGATTGTCGGCAAACCGGGCCTTAGCATTGGGCGCTTTCTAGCCAATAAAAGAATGGATGATCTGCAAAGCCTAGCAGCTGAGCAGGGTGTAGACTTATTCGGGATGTTTGCTGAAATTTATGACCCTTATCGTAAAACAGACCACGAGTTTGGCGGCGTAAAAACAATGGACCCATTTGTTAGACGCGAAGTACTTTCGCACCTGGGTTATAAGCGATTGGATTTAGATTATGTCCATCCTTCATGGGAAAATGACGGAGAAGCTGTAGAAGGGTTGGATTTATGCTTCATGCCGGGTGATGAGGAAACCATTGAATTGCCGGCAGCTTTAATCACAGACTTCTTGACGACTTATTATTCTGTACTCGAAAAGAAGCCAGAGAAATGGATCAAGATGGTGGAGCAGCTTAAGAGGAAAGAAACAGTGTCCTTGCTGCCTCTATAATGTATACGGACTAGCAGTAATCGAAACTGCTGGTCTTTTAATATGCAAGTAGAATGAAATGACGTAGGCAAAAGCAATTTATACAGTGGTCCGCAATAACAGGATAGAACCATTTGGTTTTATCTTTTTTTTATTGCTCAGATTGCGATCGGCGTAGTATCCAAACGGTGTCCGTCTCAGAAATACACTTCCGTTGCTATTAGTACCTGGTGATAATTCCAGGTAAATCTGTTGTGAAAAAGTGCTTAAAATCCATAAAAATAGGGCGATGCTATTCTAGAAAACAACATTATTATGTTGAGATAATATTTTTAGATAAACAAAAAAACGGCCAAAGCCGTTTTAAAAAGCGTATTGAAAAATTCCATAATATAATGGTGCGACAGTACTCAAACCAACCAATCTCGCTGCCACTGGCATTGATTCCTCATCTTCATCAAAGCCAAAATCACCGGCAAAACGTTCAGCAAAGAAAATGGTGAATACCACATCCCACAGTAGTCCAAGAATAAATACCATTTTCCACACCAACGTTACCAGCATTTCCGTTTCAGTTACATATCCGAATAGACCCATCCAGGTTATGATCGAAACAATGAAGTCAAGTCTGGTGATATTGTTCTTGTATTTTCCTTTAATTAAAAACCAGATTGCCGTTGTCCCCAGAAACCCGAGATAAATTACCCATAAAAAATCAGCCATCTTATTAACCTCTAAATCTCTTAATATTTTTTGTGATTATTTATTTTAAACCTGTACCACTTTGCTATTATAAAGGGATTTAGGCATGAATGGAACAGAGTTTGTCGAAAAAACACGTATGGAAATTCC
Source organism: Mesobacillus sp. MER 48 (assembly GCF_023714225.1). Taxonomy (NCBI): domain Bacteria; kingdom Bacillati; phylum Bacillota; class Bacilli; order Caryophanales; family Bacillaceae; genus Mesobacillus; species Mesobacillus sp. MER 48. The sequence continues at coordinate 184,471 of NZ_JAMAUR010000001.1, read as the reverse complement.
TGATAAAATATTGAATTATTTTATTAATGGTGTAAAATTACACTAAATGATCAGATTGGGATTATACAGGAATAGAGGGATAAAAATGGAATTCACTCCTAAAGAGGAAAGACGGAGAATTTTCCGTGATGAGCTCTATCATTTAAAGGAGCTAGGTTATGTTTCTGAACAGGAACATGACACCGTCGCTGAAGCGTATAATGAATATTTCATTGATTTGCTTGCCAGGGAACAGCAGGAGAAAGAGAAGGTAAGAACAGTCAGAAGTGCGGATCAACATAGTATTAAATCGGTAAAAACGAAACAGCAGGTTAAACACACAAGTAATGTTCATAATTCATCTGAAAATAAAGTGGAAACGAAGCCGAAATCGGTGAAAATCAGGCCTAAGAAATCTCCAGAAGACATTCGTGAACGGAATATATCCTGGTCTTTGAATATTGGGGTAATTATGCTCTTAATCGGCGGCCTGTTCGTGGCGACAAGCAATTGGGACACAATGACTTCCTGGATGAAAGCTGGATCGATCGCCCTTGTCTCGGTGTTATTTTATGGTATCGCCTATATAAGCTACACTGTGCTGAAAATCGAAAAGACCGCATTCGCGTTTGTGGTACTTGCAAGTTTATTTTTGCCTATTTTCACTCTGTCACTGGGTTGGTTTGAATTGCTAGGTCCTTATTTATCATTTTATGGTGAAGGAAGATTCATTTTAGGAACAATCAGCAGTTCAATTCTGATTCCGATTTATGCCATGCTTGCCAGGGGATTATCATCAAGACTATTTGTATGGTTTACGTTTATTTCATCTTCGATTGCGGCTGCTTATGTACTGAGGGCAACAGGTCTTGAATCAGATGGGTTTTACCTGGGATTGGTGATTTTCAATGGGATTTTGATCACTGGGTATCACCAGCTCAAAAAGAAAGGCCGTCTGCCTCTTTTCACAAGGGAACTTGCCGTTTATTCACAGGCTAACTTAGTCTTATCAACTTTGTTGATGCTCTTTTTCTATGAGAATCAGTTTTTCAATGGATTCAGTTTGATTTTAACTTCCATTGTTTATCTATCCATGATTTTTGTGATTGGCCAAAAGCAGTACCATTTTGTGTTCAGCACTATGTTAGTGTATGGTGCTTATCAAATCTTAGAAAATTGGCGTCTTACAGAAGTGAGTCCTATCGGCTATGCGCTTCTTGGATTTGTCTTTCTATTATTGCCAAGATTGTTCGGGGACCAATTTTCTTTGAAAAAGGCTTTCCAAATGACAAGTGCAGTTGTATCAGCTTTTGCGTTCCTCTTCATAACCGCTGAGGGACTGATGATGCACTCACAAAATCCGTCGCTGGTTTTATTTGTGGCTTACCTGCTGATTGCTGCTAATTTCATTTATCTTGCAAATGCAGATAGAAATATGATCTTTGCATATCTAAGCCCGATATTTCTTGCGGCCGCATTGTTTGAAGTGGTGTTGAAGCTGCAAAACTGGATTCAATTCGAGAATCTAACACTGCCGTTATACTTAATTGGTCTGGTCCTTTTTATGACCTTTGGCTGGCTGCTTCAACATAAGCAGCTTCAGGTCATTAAAACCAGCTCGCGTGATATTGGGTTGTTGATTATGCTTTTCATGGTCCTTATTACTTTTTCGATGTTTGGCTGGTGGGAGCTGGGACTGATGTTCATGCTCACGAGCTTTGTATTTTACAGCATGCGGAAAATCGATTCTAGGAATCTTATCCCTACTTTGGCTCAGTGGGCTGTTCCAGTCTGCCTTGGTTTGGCTGTTGCCTCATTTGGAGAGGGAGTAAGGACCCAATCCAGTATGTATGATGATTTTATTGGAATGGCAGGAAACTTTGCGATGGCAGGAATCTTGCTTTTAGCTGTTCACAGGGCCTTTAGGAAAATGAAAGATTCCGTTCTAGCCAAAAGTTCCTTCTTCACTGCCCATGGTTTTTATGCTGTCAGCCTATTCTTTACGTTCGTTTCACATATTGACAGCATATATGGCGAATCACTTATCTGGTTTGTCGGCATTTTCATGTCACTGCTGCTTTACTTTGCGGTCAGGGAAAGAATAATAGTATTTTTGCCGGGAATCATTATCCTTGTCTGGTATCTGATCACTGTAAATTCAATAAGTGAAGAGATTATATTCTTTAATGACATAGCGGAGTCACTTTTAATGCCAGCAGGAGGATGGCTGCTGCTGGGCATGGCAGCAGGGCTGCGGGGTAAGGAAACGCGACTGGCAACAGGTTTTGCCTGGGTTGGAAATATATATTTAATTCCTCTCATGGCATTTAACTTTTTCTATTATGAAGATACTGCGGTGTGGAGCTACCTGGTCGCAACAGCTGTATATGCTGCAAGCCTTATATTCGCGAAGAAAGAATGGATGATCAAATCCTTCCTGTATGGAGCGTTCACTACATTATTTATGGCAACCAAGACTGGGATCAGCTATTTTACAACAGAAGAATCGAGTCAATATGCTTTTCTGATGGTCAGTATGTTAATCACAGTCATCTGGTTCTTTTCATCCAGGGATTTTAAAAACAGAACACAGTTTTATCTGATTCCGTTTTCGCTATTGGGAATCTTAAAATTTCTCGTCGCCTATCCATACACATGGGTTTTATATGGTATAACGATTGGTTATGCGGTGATTGTATTGGTCCTGCTCTGCCGATTTAAGTGGGATTTGATTGCCATTGCACCGTTGCTGATGATTTTTTACGGAACAATCCAGTTTATGTTCCTGTCCAATCTTCATGTGTTTTTCGAGATTGCCATCCTTGCTGCCTTTGGAGTCACGACTGTTTTACTAGGAACATGGCTGTATAAGCATTTTTGGGAGAGTGGCGGTGTTTATGGGCTGAAGAGTCTAGATGCTTATACAATCGTTGGCTTCCTGTTCATCTGCTCAATCGCACCACTTCACACTGAAACGTACTGGGCACTGATTATTCATGGTCTGCTTCTTTCAGGAGGATTATGGCTTCAAAAAAACAGGATCAACGGTGTGAATTCTGAGTGGATTCTTTTTCTGGCAGGAGCCTATTTACTGGTACCGTATTATACGGCCATTGGGCAAATCGAAGTTCCAGCTTTATTAGAAAGGGAGGTATATGTATTGCCGTTCGTGGGGCTAGTCATCTTCATGCGACGGATGTTCAAAAAGCAAAATGCAAAGATTATAGACTATATTCAATGGGCAGTTCTCGTGATTGTCTCTCTGCTGCTAATTCAGGATGGGTTGGCAAGCAACACGGTCTATGATGCATTGACTCTTGGGTCCTTGTCGCTTGTTTCCATGCTTGTGGGTATGTGGCTGAGGGTAAAATCGTATTTCTTTGTTGGAGCGGGGGTCTTGCTTTTGAACTTGTTCCTGCAAACGAGACCTTTCTGGGGAAACCTTCCGTGGTGGGGGTACCTCCTGATTGCAGGCTCAATCCTTATCAGTGTCGCAAGTTTTAATGAATGGAACAAACAAAAGGGAGCTAAAGGAGAGAAGACCATTTTAGTAAGGATAAAAGAGAGTGTAAGAAAGAAGTTGAAAAACTGGAACTAATGACAGACTGCCGGCAAAGGGACTTCTTTGCCGGTCTTTTTAGCGTTACAAAGATAAGGAAGGTTTTAAGTGTGCAATTTTTCTTTAATTCTGTTAACATTCATAAAAATAAGCAAATCACTATGTATGGAGGTCAGCCAATGAGAGATGTCACTCTTTTGGATATATATGAACACCATATTGCCCAAAAGTATTTGAAACGTTCTGGAATGGCGCATGCAATCGCAGTTGCCTATCATGCGTTCCAGCTTGCCAAGGAGCATAATGTGGATGTAGATATGGCTGCCAAAGCTGGGTTCCTTCACGATATCGGCCATTTTACCTGGTACAAAAACGGAAAGTGGGATTACGAATTATACCGGAAGAACGATATCCACCCTATAAAAGGAGCGGAAAGAGCGCACAAGCTCCTGATCAGACTGGGTGAAAACCCCGTACAGGCGAAAGCCACTTCACTTGCCATCCTTTTCCACACAGACTCTTTTTTGCCTTCGAATGATATTGTCCGTACTCCGCTCCAAAAAGTCGTAAAATGGGCGGATGAAAAAGACGAAGAAGAAGGCGGTGAACACCATTACCGAAAAATAGATCACGATCGGGCGAAACAAAGTATTATCCGGCTTGATAAAATGATTGATGCAGAATTGTCGAAAGGGGCGGACAGCGGGGAAACCAGCCTGCCTATTTAAGTGATGATAAGGGCACCGGATATGTTCCGATGCCCTTTCACTCCGGATTGTTTTAACGATTTACAGGGAATGTCCTTTCAATCGTATCATTAAAATCTTCTGCGAGCCCTGGGATCGGTCTTCTGCTCTGCAGCTGATCACGATAATCCGACATTTCCACAACAAAATCTGCATTTGATGATACATAAACTTCCGAAATCGTTTCATCGGCGGCTTTAATTTGGCTGGTGATCTCATCGTATACGTCGTCGGGAACAGATTCAGTATTGCCATCCTCCAGCACAACAGCTACATAGGCTTGTCTCTGGATAGAAATGACGGTAGCGCTCTGCACATCCTGAAGCCTTACTACTTGATCCTCTAAGTCATCCTCGACCCTCATCCTGTATGTCTGATTATAAGAAGCAGAGCGGTATTCCTCATTAACATTTTGGATACGCGGGCTATTCTCCCCGTAAACTTGAGGATTTCCTGCTCCTTCATCTGTATAAGTATTGCAACCAGCAATCAAAAAGGCCGGTGCTAAAAGTGTCAGGAATGACGAGTTGACGCGATTCATTGGCAAATCCTCCCTTATATCAAATTGGGAATAGACTGCCCAAATAAATCCCTTTTTATACGGTTTCAAATCAATCTTGCTGAATTCATATATTCCTTTTTTTATTTATGGAATTTTACGAAATCAATTCCATAAGATTTATAGATTATATATTTAGGAGGATTGATATAAGCAATGATCAGGGGATTTATAAGTTTATCTGTTTCGATTGTCCTGCTCCTTGTTCTTGTTTCACCCGCCGGTGCAGCCAAGAGGGTTACAGCGGCCTCTGAAAAAGATCCGGTTGTTTTTGTCCATGGGTTTACAGGTTCATCATCGAGTTATGATGATATGAAACAATGGCTTGTCAGCCAGGGATGGCCATCAAACTATCTGTTTGCTATCCAATATTCGAATACAACTGGAAGCAATATTAATAACGCGTATGAATTGGAATCGTTCATTAAAAATGTCCTTCGGCAGACAAAAGCATCGAAAGTAGACATAGTCGCCCATAGTATGGGTGGGTTAAGCACTCGCTATTATGTGAAGTACCTGGATGGTGCCCAGAATGTCGATGACGTTATAACTTTAGGTTCACCGCATCATGGAACAAATTCTTCTTATTTCGGCTTATGGACTGAGGGAGCAAGGGAAATGGTGCCAGGGAGTGCTTTCCTGAATGATTTGAACAGTGTTGATGAAACCCCAAATGGAAATGATTCTACCTCAGTTATCCAATATACATCGATATTCAGCAGTGCCGATACGGTTATTAACCCGTATACGAGTTCGATTATTGATGGAGCAGACAATGTGGAAATTAGCGGTGTTAGCCACAGTGGCCTGCTTACAGACTCGTCCGTTCGACCATTGATTCTTAATGGACTCCAGGATGGCGGGGAGAACTCTAATTAAGGAAAGACTAAGAACCCAGTTCCGTACTAAGTACACGGTACATGTAAAAAAATGCAAGTTCCTGCTTCCTAATACCAAAAAAGACAGCCAGAGGAATTTGGCTGTCTTTTTCAGGTTATATCTTTTTATCTCGAAGTTTATAGAACTTCCAAACATCCTTGATGATGATCTTTACCACCGAGTATAGTGGTATGGCAATCAGGATGCCGATAAATCCATACAATGATCCGGCTGCAATCAAAATCAGGATGACGGTAATTGGGTGGATGCTGAGCTTTTTCCCCATTACCTGCGGAGTGACAAGATTACCCTCCAGCTGCTGCACGACCACCAGCACGATGAGCACCTTAAGCGCCATTAATGGACTGTTCGTTAATGCAATGAACAGCGCCGGAATGATTCCTAAAAGGGGGCCTAAAAATGGAACGATAGTTAAAAACATTGCCAAGACCGCAAGCAAGAGAGCGTAGTCCAGGCCGATAAATAAATATCCTAAGTACATTAAAATACCGTCAACCAGTGCGATTATGAATTGTCCTGTTACATAGGTAAACAAGGTTTTATCAATGTCCGTTAAAATTTTATTTCCTTCCTGTGCATGTTCACTGGGTATATGCTTTAGAATATATGGTCTTAATTTTTCATCATCCTTCAGGAAGAAAAAAGCCAGGAAAGGTACTACGACTAGAACAGTTGCAATACTCGTAATCACGGAAAATAATGTCATGATATTTTCCCCGAGATTTTGAGAGAGCTTGCTTAAATAATTTAAAGCCTTCTGCTTGATTTCATCTGCCTTGATAATTCCTATTTTATTGTCATTGATGACTTTTTGGGATTCTTCTGTAACCTCGTCGACTTTTTCAGGAAAATTTTCTGTCAGGGCGCTAATCTCTTCTCCCAATAGGGAGCCTGCAAAATAAGATAAGGCTGTAAATAATCCTGCTACAAGGGCGAACACGATTAAAATACTGGCGATTTTAGGGAGATAGCGGCTTATCCATTGAACCGGCTTACGTAAAATATAATACATCAGGCCTGAGATCAGGACCGGAAAGAAAATGGCGATTATAAAATTTTGCAGAGGCGAGACGAAGTAATCAATTTTACCAAAAAGAAAGATGATTAGCAGTATCAGGATAAGACCTGTCGAATATTTAAAAAAAGGCCGTTGAACCCACATTTCATTACCCCCTGGTTATTATATCTCCTAATTACATACCTTAAAGGGCCACTCGTTAAACAATGGTTGTCATATAGTGGACAGCTGCTGCATATATTATTAAAAATTGGTAGTTTGATAGTTTATTTAACGGGTAAATATTCAGGTCTGAGAAAACAGAATTACAGAAAATGCCAATGGTCATCTTGTGTGTAAAGGGGTCTCTGTATGGTTGCAGTAGAAGAACATCTTTTGTTTATCAAGGAATTAGGCCGTTTGTTCGATGAATATGCGCATTGTGAAGACAGTGATGTGAAAAACGAGATTTATAAAGACATTCAGTTAATTGGTGAAGCAATAAACATTAGCAACTAATATAGATTCTGGCAGGCCCTTAGAAAAGGGACCTGCCGTTTTTATTTTTCACGTTTGGGAGTTAAGGGGGCGGTCACGAAAAAGTCGAAGATTTGGCGGATATTTTGGAAAATCCGGCGCACTTCCATCATATAAATGGAACAAGCATATGAAAGGGGAGGGTGTAATGAGAATTGACCTTTCAAAAGATCAATTTTTGACGCTTGTCAAGCTGTTGCAGCTTGGAAATTGGCCGCTTGGACTGACGGAAGCAAATCATGGACTGGCCGAAAAAGCAGAGGACCTGGAACAGTATATTTTTTCCCTTGCAAGGGACTTTGAAGCTGGTGAAGAAATATACTTTGACAATGAAGAGGAGTATTACTATCTTTCCGATAGCCTTAAAGAAACAGTCGAAGCCATTATCGATGAATATGAGGAAGATGTCTTTTGGGACCAGCTTACGCATAAATTGGAAACGATTGATTTAAAACGTGAAGTCGATTTCAATTCTACGATTGAAGAAAAAATTAATCGACTATTCCAGCTGAAAGCCCGCTATGAAAAATACTTCCTTGAAAATGGGCTGGACAAGTTGGATCTTCTATAAGGTTTTTAAATGGAAAAGATTAAACCCGGCCTTTTACTGGCCGGGTTTATTTTATGAAGAATCTTGCTTTTTCCGAAATATAGTCTGCAGCAAAGACAAGAACAAGATAGAAGAACAGTAATAGTGTGATATCTGTATAATGGAAGAAGCTCATGCTTAATTTGAATTGCTGTCCAAGTCCGCCTGCTCCAACGAAGCCAACTACGATAGTGGTCCGCATGATTACCTCCCATCGGTAGAGTATATACGTCAGGAAACGGGGAAGCGCAGCCGGCAGGACACCGTATAATAATAATTGGACCCTGCTTGCACCGCAGGATGCCAGGTTCCTCACCGGGCGGGAATCTAAATCCTCTATTACCTCGGCCAACAGCTTGCCAAGAATTCCATAGTTATGAAGGGCAAGTGCTATCGCACCAGGCAGAATTCCAGGCTTGAAAATAAAGATGATAATCATAGCCCAAACCAGTTCCGGAACGGCCCTTGTGAAAATATACCCAGCCCGCACACTACCGAATGACAGCCATCCATACCATTTTTTTGACAGGGTAATCGACCCGTCTGCCACATTCCTGGCTGCAGGAATCATTGTTAATATGGCTGCAATGGTTGCAAACCCAGTGGCCATTATACTCATCACTAATGTTTCCCATGTAAGGGAAACAGCATTGGACCAGCTGTCACTGCTCAGAAAAGCCGGCTGATCTTCACCAATCCCAATTAGCCCTTTGAAGAACTGACTGGAGTATTGGAGATTTTCTTTTGTGAATAGCATTGATAGGCTAGCATTTTCGATGGTGTAAATGGAAAGCCAAGATCCAATGGCGAGTAGAATCATTGAATAGAAAGAAATTTTCAGCTGTTTTTTTTCTGCGTTTGCTGAATTCAGATTCTTCCTTAAAAGATTGCTCCAGACATCGATAAGGATGACAAGAAGGATCAGGAAGAACACAAATGTCCATACTTCATTATATTGTAAATCATCAAGGCTTAATTGTATTTGGTAGCCCAGCCCGCCAATGCCTACAAAACTCATGATGGCTGATGAACGAACCGCGCATTCAAAACGGTACATGGCATAACTTACGATGCTTGACCTGACCATCGGAAGGTATCCGTAAAATAGTGTCTGGAATTTGCCTGCGCCAGCAGCTTCCAATGCCTTGATTGGTTGTGTCGGGACGTCTTCTAGCATGTCTGCAAAAATCCTGCCAAGAATCCCCCCATAAGGGATGGCCAAGGCAAAAATAGCGGCAAAGGGGGAAAGGCCGATTGAAGCAACGAACAGCCAGGCCCAAACAAGCTCGTGGATTGCTCGCATGAAGCCAAGCTGACCTCTGAAGAATACTTTTACATGCCGCTTTGTTTTTAAATTGGATACAAGGACTCCAGAAGCAAGGATTCCCCAGAAAAAAGCAATGACAAGGGCCAGGCTCATTCCTGCCACAGCATAGCTTAGCGTCGTCCAGGTGGACTCCAGGGCAAGCTGGAGTATATCCTTCGATAAATCTGGACTGAAAAATGCCGTTGCAATCTGTTTGGCCGTTTTTATTCCTCCGCCATGAAACAAGTCCTTGTTCCAATGTATGGATGTCAGACTCCAAAGAAAGGCCAGCAAGAGGAGAAGACTAAGTATCTTTCTTTTATGAAGTTCGAATTTCCACCAGCTTCTCTCCATGTTACTCTTGCTCCTTCAGTTTGTACAAGCTGGCAATTTGAGCGTCTGATACGGATGATGAAGGCAAATCGAAGAAAATTTGCCCATCTTGCAGTGCGACCAAGCGATCGAAGTATCTTTTTGCATACTCAACGGAATGCAGACTGGCAATCAATGTTTGATTTTCCTCTGATGCGATTTTGACAAGGAGTGCCAGGATGTCCTCGGCACGAGCAGGATCAAGTGATGCGACAGGTTCATCCGCCAGTACGATCTCAGGGCTCTGGACAAGCAGCCGGGCAAGGGCAACACGCTGCTGTTCCCCACCTGAAAGGGCAGATGTTCGTTCATACAGTTTTTCACTCAGACCCACACGTGTAAGAGCTCGAATTGCATCATCCTTATCCTGAGGAAACAACATGGATAGGAGAGATTTTATGATGCCCCATTCTGATAATTTTCCTGCAAGTACATTATGAATCACCGGCAATTCCCCTATAAGGTCAAATTGCTGACGGATGATTCCGATCTTTTTGGCCCGTTTTTTCTGGTCGGTCATTTCAGCCAACAGCTGGCCGTCAATCGTAATTTCTCCTTGATCTGGCGATAAGTTAGCGGCAAGCAGATTCAGCAAAGTCGTCTTTCCTGCACCACTTGGCCCGATCAAAGCGATTAATTCACCCTTTTTTACCGACAAAGAAAGGGAAGATAAGGCTATCTTCCGCTCGTAAACTTTTTCTATATTTTTTACCTCAATGAATTCGCTCATGAAGTCCACCTACTTGATGATCTTTAGTTGCTTGGCGACCTCTTCGATTGCTTTATAATTTTCATTATTTGTTTCAATGAATCGATCGGTTTGCAGTAATTCCATAATTTCATTGTCTTCTTTAGTCATTGATAGAATCGCATCTTTGATTTTCTTTTTTGATTCTTCATCTGCGATGTTGACAGTCCAGTTGTAGTCAAAATACTCAGGAGTTGTGTAGAATACTTTTACCTTTGATTCATCGACCTTGCCTTCTTTGACAGCTGCTTCCCAAACAGAAATATTCAATGCTCCTGTCTCGTAGGCTCCAGATTCAACTAGCTTATAAGTTTTATCGTGGGAACCTGAGTAGTTAGGTTTCCCATCAAGGTCTTGATCAGCGTCAATGCCTGCTTCCATCATGAAGTAACGAGGCATCAGGTGCCCCGAAGTTGAACTTTCGCTGCCAAATGTAAAAGATTTACCTTTTAAATCTTCAAGACTATCAATCTCACTATCTTTTTGGGCAATAAAAACAGACTTGAATTTTTCATCAATCGGCCTCTGTGCGAATGCTTCAGCCTCTGGAACTAAATTTCTAGCCTGGACACCCGTCAATCCTCCAAACCATGCAAGCTGAATTTCTCCGCGTTGAAAAGCAGTTACTAAAGCTGAATAATCCACAGAAGGGACGTACTCAACATTCATACCTGTCTTTTTGCCCAGGTCCTGTGCAAAGTCTTCCATGCTCCTGTTCAAATCAGCTGCGTTTTGATCCGGAATTGCGCCAATCTTGATTGTTTTCTTTTTAGCTTCTTCGGTATTTTCCCCAGCACAGCCCGAAAGAGCAGTCAGCAGCAAGATTGCTGCGATCATAAGTTTTTTCATTTTCTCATCACCTATATAAATAAATTTTATAACCTTTATAAAATTTATCAATAACTAGTGAATAACTCAATACATTTCGCTAACTTTTTTATGAAAGGTGGAATTTTCTAGGCCGAAGCATCTCGGTAATTTTCTCTATTGGGTTTTTAGCTGCGGAGTGTGAGGGTTTGGACAATCCAGCTTTTATTTCAATAGTTTTTGTCAGAATGCTGTCCTGGTTCGAACCTATCAGCAGCTATTCGTTGAGATTTTGTCTGAAGTAGGTGCAAGTTGGGACGTTTCAGTGGCTTTCCGATGGGATTTTTTCCGAAGCAGGGGAAGGTTCAGATATTTGAAGGGTTATTTGTTGGGATTTTGTCTGAATTAGGTGCAAGTTCGGACATTTCAATGGCTTTCCGATGGGATTTTGTCCGAAGAAGGGGGAAGTTCAGACATTTCATGGGTTATTTGTTGAGGTTTTGTCTGAAGTAAGTGTAAGTTCAGACATTTCAGTGGCAGTTCAATGTGGTTTTGTCTGAATTAGGTGCAAGTTCGGACATTTCAGTGGCTTTCCGATGGGATTTTGTCCGAAGAAGGGGAAAGTTCAGACATTTCATGGGTTATTTGTTGAGGTTTTGTCTGAAGTAAGTGCAAGTTCGGACATTTCAGTGGCTTTCCGATGGGATTTTGTCCGAAGAAGGGGGAAGTTCAGACATTTCAGTGGCAGTTCAATGTGGTTTTGTCTGAATTAGGTGCAAGTTCGGACATTTCAGTGGCTTTCCGATGGGATTTTGTCCGAAGAAGGGGGAAGTTCAGACATTTCATGGGTTATTTGTTGAGGTTTTGTCTGAAGTAAGTGCAAGTTCAGACATTTCAGTGGCAATTCAATGTGGTTTTATCTGAAGTAGGTGTAAGTACGGACATTTCAGTTGCAATCTAATGTGGTTTTGTCTGAAGTTCTCATTGGTTTGAATATTCACCCGAAGTAGATAGAGGGATCAAATACAGAGTGGATAATAAACAATAAACCTGCTGGTATATGAACCAGCAGGTTTATTCCTGGATTAGTTATTCGCATTCGCTGCCCATTCTTCCACGTTCCAAACTTTTGTAACCCAATCTTCATAGAAGTCAGGTTCGTGGCTGACCAGGACAATTGTTCCTTTATATGCTTTTAATGCACGTTTTAATTCTTCTTTTGCTGTGATATCCAGGTGGTTTGTCGGCTCATCGAATAATAGCCAGTTGCTTTCATTCATAAGCAATTTGGTCAGGCGTACCTTAGCCTGCTCGCCGCCGCTCAGTTGATTGAGGGGGCGTGAAATATGCTCGTTCTTGAGGCCGCTTCTGGCCAATGCCGCCCTTACTTGATGCTGGTCCATCCCAGGGAATTCACTCCACACATCCTCAATAGGTGTGATACTTCCTGCTTTAACTTCCTGTTCAAAGTAGGAAGGGAAGAGGAAGTCACCCCGCTCGATTTTGCCGCTCAATGGAGGAATCTTTCCGAGCATTGTTTTAAGTAGAGTGGATTTCCCGACTCCATTCATACCAACTAGCGCAATCTTTTCACCGCGTTCTATTGTAACGGATAGTTTTGGAAGCAGCGGGTGCGTATATCCGATTTCGAAATCTGTGCCTTCAAATACATATCGGCTGCTTGCGCGTGATTCCTTGAAATCAAAAGTGGGTTTTAAAGCCGTCTCAGGTCTGTCGATCCTTTCCATGCGATCAAGTTGTTTCTGGCGGCTCTTCGCGCGGCCTGTTGTCGAATAACGTGCTTTATTTTTTGCAATGAAATCTTCTTGTTTCTTGATGAAATCCTTTTGTTTTTCATATGCATTTAGATGCTGATTCTTGTTGATCTCAGCTAATTCCAGGAATTTTTCATACGTAGCAGTGTATCGTGTCAGTTTTGAGAACTCGAGCTGGAAAATGACGTTAGAAACCTGATTCATGAACTCGGTATCATGCGAGATCAAAATGAAAGCGTAAGGATAATCTTTCAGGTACCTGGTCAACCACTGAATATGCTCAACGTCAAGATAGTTAGTCGGCTCATCAAGCAGAAGGACCTTTGGTTTTTCAAGCAAAAGCTTAGCAAGTAAGACCTTAGTGCGCTGTCCGCCGCTTAATGCAGAAACATCACGGTCGATGCCGATTGCATCAAGGCCAAGGCCTCTTGCCGCTTCCTCAACTTCGATATCAAGGGAATAAAAACCGCCAGCATCAAGAGCATCCTGGATTTCCGCCATTTCTTCGAGCAGCTTTTCCAGTTCCTCAGGTGTTGCATCTGCCATTTTGCCGGTGACTTCGTTCAGCTCTTCTTCCTTTTTAAAGAGAGGGAGGAAGGCATCACGTAACACGTCCCGAATTGTTTTTCCAGGAGATAAAACCGTATGCTGGTCCAAATACCCGTACTCAACTCCGGGTGTCCATTCTACTTTTCCAGAATCGTGGATTAGTTGTCCGGTGATGATGTTCATGAGGGTGGACTTCCCGACACCGTTTGCGCCAACAAGGCCGACATGATCCTCGGCTAGCAGACGAAATGACACATCTTTAAAAAGGGTACGATCCCCAAATGTATGGCTTAAATTTTCTACATTCAATAAACTCATTGTTTAAGTCCTCGCTTTATCTATTTTCAGTTCATTCATTCCTAATCACATTCATTAATCATACTAAAATCTTTGATTTTGTTCTAGAGTTTTGTGGGCAGGAAGTAATGGAAACGAAGAATTTGATTGTTGTGGAAATTTACCTAATTCGATTTTCGAAACAATTACCATTTCCTTAGGAATTTTTTGTAAAATTAGGGATAATTAACTGAATTTACAAAATATACAGTTTTTTGTTTGCTGATGAGTTTCTACCTCTGCTATATTGTTATTCAATACATAGGAGGAGGTTTTAAATAGTGAAAAAACGATTGTTCCCTAGCTTGATTCTTGCTGGAGCTTTAACTGTTTCTTCTGTTCCATTCAATGTCCTTGCCCATGATGAACTTGGTGATGTAAACATTGAGAAAGGTGAACGGACAGGCTATAGCGAAGTATCGGTCCCTGTCATGGAGGGAAATAAAAACCTCAAATTCTTACATGAAGCCGCTGCTCCTGAAATGAAAACAGTCAGGGCAGATGGAAAGCAGAATAGTTTTGCAGATGTATTTGCCCACAAAGGGTACGCTTATCTTGGCACCCATACCAGGAATGGCGGTAATGGCGGAGTACGTGTATTTGATCTCAAAGATCCGGCCAACCCAAAAGAAGTGTCTGTATTCGCGAATAATGACATCCCTGGTACATGGCAGGAAAAGGTTATCGTCAAGAGTGTGAACACACCATCTTTTAAAGGGGATCTTGCAGTTGTTAGTGTTCAGCAGCTTAATAGAAATAATCCTGACTCAAAGGGCGGATTTTTGCTATATGATGTAACAAATCCAGAAAGCCCTAAGAAGCTGGGTTTTTATGAAGTGACCAAAAAAACCAATGGAACGCATGAGCTGTACCTGACCATGCAGGGCAATCGCGCGCTTGTACTAGCTGCTAACCCTTATGCTGACTATTACAGTCATGGGGAGGAGAAGGATTTTCAGATTGTCGATGTAAGCGATCCGTCGAATCCAGAGAAGCTATGGGAATTCGATCCTAGGACAATGGAAGAAATTCCTGAAGATTTTAACGGCTATCACTGGAATTCTCCTGATGGGAAAACACGTCCAGTCTTCAACCATAGCACTATGATCGATGAAACCGGGAAGTATGCATATGTTTCGATGTGGGATCTGGGAACGGTCATTTTTGACATCAGCAATCCAGAAAATCCGGAATATCTGGGAAGGACAGATTTCGCTTCTAACCAGCAGGGATCTGCACACTCAGCTACACTGGCAAAAGGCGGCAATGTGCTGATTGAGACAAGGGAAGTTTATAATCCATCTAAAGAAGGCTATGAACAATCATACGGATATACTAGGATTTTTGACATCAAAGATAAAACAAATCCTAAATTGCTTAGCGAGTTCAAGACCGATTTTGTAGATAATATAGAAAATGGGGTTACTTTCGCCAATACAGTCCATGACCCGAAAGTACAGGGGAATACATTGTATCTATCACATTACGCTGGGGGAGTATACGCGGTGGACATAACGGATCCGGCAAATCCTAAACAATCTGGGCAGTATGTTCCTGAAAAGTCAGATGTTTGGGGAGTATTTGTCGACAGGAACTATGTTCTTGCATCTGATATTGGATCTGGACTAAAAGTATTACTGAAAAACAATGGATCATCACCTGAAATCCAGGGAGTAGAATAGTACTTTGAATAGAACTTTGAAAAGCACGCATTTAGCGTGCTTTTCATTTGCAAATGAAGATTTTTAAAAGTAAATATTTTTTACGAAACCGACACTTGATAAATGTAAATATATCCCTCGCTTTGCTATAATTGTATTGGGCTAGAATCGTTACACAGTACAGACATCCATATCCCACATAGTAGGAAGGGGAGGATGCAATATGAAAGCTACAGGAATCGTGAGGAAGACGGATCAGCTGGGCAGGGTGGTCATTCCGATGGAATTAAGGAAGAAACTAAGTATCGGTGAAAATGATCCGCTGGAGATATTCGTGGATGAGGATATGATCATCCTGAAAAAATACCAGCCTGACCTGACTTGCCTTATAACTGGCACGATCAGCAATGACAACATGTCGCTTGCAGACGGCAAAATTGTGTTAAGTAAAGAAGGGGCTGAACAATTGGTTAAAGAATTGCAAAGCTACCTTGCTGCCAACTAGAATTTTCATATAAAAGCAGTCCTGAATCAAATCCAGGACTGCTTTAATCTTCTTATTTACAAATCTTCCCGATAGATCGGCATACTCATGCATCGAGGGCCACCGCGCCCGCGTGAGAGTTCAGAACTTGGAATTTCAATTACCTCGACGCCATTTTTCCTCAGCAAATCATTGGACACATAGTTTCGATCATAGGTGACAACGACTCCGGGAGCGATCGCCAGTGTATTAGAGCCATCGTTCCACTGCTCGCGGGCAGCAGCGATTTCATGACCGCCTCCACACGGTATCAGGATTAAATCCTGAAGGCGAAGGACCTCCTTCAATGTTTCTGTTAAGTTGGAGCGTTCAGAGATGGCAAGTTTGTCTGGGTCTGTATCTTTTTCAAGAATATATATTTTCATATCACCGTTGGGCCCCTCGATTCCATGATGGATGGTGAATTTTTCATGGTCCACCATTGTAAACACTGTATCAAGGTGCATATAGGCCCTCAATTTAGGGATTTCAACAGCAACCACCTTTTTTATTCGATCATTTTTGGAGAATATCTGTTTTGCCAATTTTTCAATTGCCTGGGCAGAAGTCCGCGCACTTACCCCGATGGCAATGACTTCAGGACTGAGCACGAGTTCATCCCCGCCTTCGAGAGGGTAGTACTGATCCCGATCGTACCAAAAAGGAATATCATGGGCAGCGAACCGGGGATGATGCTTCATGATGAAATCCATGAAAAGTGACTCCCTTTTCCTTGCTCCTTCACACATTTTGTTCAATGATATTCCATCCCCAATCACGGCGGCTGGATCTCTTGTAAAATAGAGATTTGGCATAGGATCCAGGAAGAAAGGATAGTAGTCGTCCAGAAGTTCATGCAAGTGCACTTTCTTCTCCTGTTCGATTTCTGATTTCAACACGCCAGACATCACTTTTTGAATCATCTCTTCAGTAGAATAGGAATGAAGATACTCTTCCACTATGCTTCTCGATCCGTTCAAATTGCTTTTGCTTTCATTGAGTACCTGATCAATGAACTCCTGTCTTAAGTCTTCTGTATGTAGGGCCTCTTCCATTAATCTTTCGAGATAAAGAACCTCGATGCCTCGGTTCCTTAATACATCAGCGAAATAATCATGTTCTTTTTGGACTGCTGGAAGATACGGAATGTCGTCAAAAAGAAGCCGTTCCAAATATTTTGGTGTCAGATTTTCGACTTCCTTGCCAGGCCTATGCAGCACTACTGACTTCAACTCTCCAATCTCTGAATTTATATTAAGTGGATATTTCATAAAAATTAACCTCCAAAACTCAGTTTCTATTTCTATATGAGACATGAGGGAGTGATGATGATGCAGATGAAAGGTTGTTCGCTGCCCTCTTGATGCCTGCCTGGTTACAGACTGGCCCTCTTTTATTTACCCTTTAAAAATTATTCAAACCACGTTTTAATAAAATCATGTTTTTTAAAGCACTATAGGGAAAAATAATAAAAAGTAAGCGTTTTCTGTCCTTCATAGATGTACAATTCATACAAATGTGATAAAGTATAATTTATGAATACCCATTACATATGGATTGATGGACTTAGATGTTGTCCGCTCCAAAAAGACAGTTGTTTTTGTAAAAATGACATGCCGTTTCGGCAGAAAGGGGAATTCGATGTCTAGCAAAACATTGGATCAATTTTTGAACGAGAACCTGGAGGAATTAAAGGGGAAGGGTCTATACAATGTAATCGACCCGCTAGAAAGCCCTAATGGACCAGTCATAACAATCAATGGAAAAGAAATGATCAATCTATCTTCTAATAACTATCTAGGACTTGCTACTGATGACAGGTTGAAAAAAGCTGCCGATGAAGCGATTTCCCGGTTTGGAGTGGGAGCAGGCGCCGTTAGAACGATTAACGGCACACTTAAGCTTCATGTTGAACTTGAAGAAAAGCTTGCCAAGTTCAAAAAGACAGAAGCTGCCATTGCTTATCAATCCGGCTTCATGTGCAATATGGCTGCGATTTCCGCTGTAATGGATAAAAATGATGCGATTCTTTCTGATGAATTGAACCATGCTTCGATTATTGACGGCTGCCGTCTGTCACGAGCAAAAATCATCCGTTTCAACCATTCTGACATGGAAGACCTGCGCGCAAAAGCAAAAGAAGCCAAAGAATCCGGTAAATACAATAAAATCATGGTCATCACCGATGGCGTATTCTCCATGGATGGAGACATTGCAAAATTGCCGGAAATCGTTGAAATCGCCGAAGAATTCGACTTATTTACATATGTCGACGATGCACATGGTTCTGGAGTACTTGGGGAAGGCGCAGGAACTGTCAAGCATTTCGGACTTTCAGATAAAGTCGATTTCCAGATTGGAACATTATCGAAGGCTATTGGTGTAGTCGGAGGTTATGTTGCTGGAAAGCAAAACCTGATTGACTGGCTGAAAGTGAGAAGCCGTCCATTTCTGTTCTCGACCTCACTCACTCCTGCTGACGTTGCTGCCAGCATGAAGGCAATCGAAATCCTGATGGAAAGCACAGAATTGAACCAGCGTCTATGGGAAAATGCAAACTATCTGAAGGATGGACTGCAGAAGCTTGGTTTTGACATTGGACACTCTGAGACGCCGATCACTCCATGCATCATTGGAGACGAAGTGAAAACACAGGAATTCAGCAAGCGATTATATGAAGAAGGGGTTTACGCAAAATCAATCGTATTCCCGACAGTACCGCGGGGAACAGGCCGGGTAAGGAATATGCCTTCCGCGGCGCATACGAAAGAAATGCTTGATCAGGCATTATCTATTTATGAAAAGGTAGGAAAAGAATTAGGGATTATTTAATTGGGGGATGCCGGTTTGTCTGACAAGCCGGCATAGTTTTAAGGAAAAGCAGGAGGAGTACATAGAATGAAAAAGATTTTAATTACTGGTGCACTTGGCCAGATTGGTTCAGAATTAACAGTTAAACTTCGTGACATATACGGACAGGACAATGTCATTGCGACTGACATCAGACAGACTAATTCAGAAGCAGCAGTCAACGGCCCATTCGAGATTCTCGATGTCATGGATGCCAACAGGATGGCTGAATTGGCAAAAGAATACAATGTTGACACAATCATGCACATGGCTGCACTGCTATCAGCAACAGCTGAGACGAAGCCGGTTTTTGCATGGAACCTGAATATGGGCGGTTTAATGAACGCCCTCGAAACAGCAAGGGAACTGAACCTGCAATTTTTCACTCCAAGCTCTATCGGTGCTTTCGGTCCAAACACACCTAAAGACAATACGCCTCAGGACACAATTCAACGTCCTACTACGATGTATGGTGTGAACAAGGTTGCAGGAGAATTGCTTGCAGATTATTATTTCCACCGTTTTGGAGTTGACACCAGGGGAGTGAGATTCCCTGGATTGATTTCTTACGTCACACCTCCAGGAGGCGGAACAACTGATTATGCGGTTGAGATTTATTACGAAGCAATCAAAAATGGTAAATACAGCTCCTATATCAACAAAGGGACATACATGGACATGATGTACATGCCTGACGCGCTTGGGGCGATCATTGATTTGATGGAAGCAGACCCTTCTAAGCTCATCCACCGTAATGCTTTTAATGTAACGGCAATGAGTTTTGACCCGGAGCAACTTTCAGCTGAAATAAAAAAGCATATTCCAGAATTTGAACTGTCTTACGAAGTGGATCCAGTAAGACAGGCAATTGCTGATAGCTGGCCGAATTCAATCGATGCTTCTGCTGCTGCTGAAGAATGGGGATTCAATGCAAAGTATGACCTCGGGAGTATGACTGCCGATATGCTGGAAAAAATGAAAGTCAAATTATAATAAATGAAGAAAAAAGGTGAAATCAAATTTGATTTCACCTTTTTACATAAATCAGTTTATCCTGCTTTTCTGTGACTTTTCCTATGATAGCAGCTTGATTCAATCCTTTGTCTTGGAGTGCTTTTACATATTGAATGGCCTCATTCTCTGGCAGTGATACGAGAAGGCCGCCTGACGTGATTGCATCACAAAGCACCAATTGCTCTTCAGGAGATATGTCTGCATACTCGACATCATCCACTAGCCACTTATGATTTGACTTAGAACCTCCTGGCACAACGCCTTTTGCCGCCAATTCATATGTACCTTCCAGGACAGGAACTCTGGATAATTCAATCTCAAAGCTGACATTGCTGCCTCGTGCAATTTCACTTCCATGACCGAGGAGGCCGAATCCAGTAACATCTGTTACTGCATGAGGAGTGAAGCTTTTGAGCGCTTCAGCAGCGGATTTGTTCAATAAGGCCATTGTTTCGGTAACGGACTGTTCCTGTTCGGCCGTTACCACACCACGCTTAATTCCGGTCGTTATGATTCCAACCCCAATTGGTTTTGAAATGACCAGGACATCACCTGGTTTGGCGCCGACGTTTTTCCATATGGATTCAGGGTGTGCCAGACCTGTCACGGATAAGCCGAATTTAGGCTCCTGGTCATCGACTGAATGTCCGCCAACTGTAACGGCACCAGCTTCTTTCACTTTGTCACTCGCCCCTCTTAATATTTCTGCAAGCATATCCGGACCAAGCTTTTTGACAGGATATCCTACTATATTAAGAACAGTTTTGGGTTCTCCACCCATCGCATACACATCGCTTAGTGCATTGGCGGCAGCAATCTGGCCGAACATATATGGATCATCCACGATTGGGGTGAAGTAATCAATTGTTTGGATCAGGGCGATATCATCTGTCAGTTTATATACACCTGCATCATCGGATGTTTCATGTCCGACGAGCAACTCAGGAACAGGTTCCTGTTCAGGTAATAGACGCAGAACCTGCGTCAAGTCCTCTGGACTGATTTTACATCCTCAGCCAGCTTTTGTTGACAACGAAGTCAAACGGATTTTTTCATGTTCACTCAACCTTATCACCTCAACAGAAAGTATACTCCTTCTTGTTTTTAAAATCATCCTTAAGCTACTATTATTTGCACAGAGTCAGACTTTACACTAAAATTACAGTAATTATATATATATTTGCAAGGGGGATTTTTAATGGAGAAGTATCAAGTCGCCGTCGAATTTTGCATGATGTGAAATTATGCACCAAAAGCCGCGAGTCTCGCGGAAGATTTATTCACGCATTTTCGAAGCCAAATAGAAAAAATGGAACTGATACCAGGTTCCAAAGGAGCTTTTGAGGTTACGGTTAACGGAAAACTTCTATACTCCAAACTTGATACAGGCTTATTTCCGGATGTCGACGAAATCATAAAGCAAATAGAAGCATAAATATTGCCTGGCAGCTGCCAGGCATTTTTTTAAGCTGCAGGATGCAATATTGCTGTAATTTCACAAGACTTAATTCACCTGATTGAAAAAATTACGATTGGATATTAATGATATAATGGAACAATGTAGATTTGTTTTGTGGGGGCATGCGAGCATGAAAGAATTGTTGAGAGCCTTGCCTGCAGTACATGAACTGCAGAAAGATACAAGGTTTACGGATTTAATTGACCAGTATGATCTCGATGAAGTCTATCTGACTGATGTGATGAAATCAGAAATAGATAGGATAAGGAAAGAACTGCTAAGAGGGAATTGGGCAGGGGCAGAACCAGGGACAGAAGCATTTATAGACCAAATCTTTGAAGCTGTTGACCGTTCTGCAGCTGAACGATTGGAATATACACTTAAAACTGTCATTAATGCTACCGGAACCATTTTGCATACAAATTTAGGCAGGGCCCGATTGAGCGAGAATGCCATAAAGCATGTAGTGGAAACAGCTATGAACTATTCCAATCTTGAATATAAGCTAGATGAAGGCAAACGCGGGTCACGGCACAGTCATGTGGAAGCATTGGTCAAGGAAATTACAGGTGCAGAAGCGGCTATGGTCGTCAATAATAATGCTGCTGCTGTTTTTATCATTCTCAGTGCGCTTGCACGAGGTAAAGAGGTTATCGTTTCGCGTGGACAACTTGTGGAAATTGGCGGTTCCTTCCGTATCTCTTCGATAATGGAAGAAAGCGGAGCGAGATTAGTCGAAGTAGGGACAACAAATAAAACCCATCTATACGATTATGAGAATGCGATTTCAGAAGAAACATCCATGATACTGAAGGTCCATACAAGCAATTTTAAGATATATGGCTTTTCGAAAACCGTAGAAACCGAAGAGTTAGCACAACTGTCAAATAAGCACGAAGATGTCATTTTTTACGAAGATCTAGGTAGTGGTGTTTTATATGATTTTCAAAAGCATGGTATTGGGGAAGAACCTGTTGTTAGTGAAGTGCTCAGAATGGGAGCGGATATCGTATCATTCAGCGGGGATAAATTGCTGGGCGGTCCGCAAGCTGGTATTATCGCTGGAAAAAAAGAGCTTATCGATCAACTGAAAAAGCATCAGCTGGCCAGGGTCGTAAGAGTTGATAAAATGACGCTGGCAGCACTCGAAGCAACTTTGATGGATTATCTTAAGGGCGAAAAGGGAATGGGCAATATCCCGACTCTTCGGGATTTACTTGTGCCTTTAACGGAACTTGAGGCAAGGACTGAAAAATTTGTCAAGTCTATCCAATCTTTTGGCGGAAAATTAAATGTAAATATCACAGAAGGGACTAGCCAGGTCGGCGGGGGAACAATGCCAGATGTCGAGCTGCCTGCCTGCCTGGCCAGCATCAGCCACCCTGAAGTAAGTGCTGAACATATTGCGAGAAAGCTTAGGACAGAACATTCACCAGCCATCATAGTGAGAATTCATAAAGAAGAGGTGCATGTCGACCTTCGTACCGTTACCCCGGAAGAAGAACAGCAGCTATTGGACGCGCTCAAATTAATATAGCATGATGGCTGCCAGATTATTTGGCAGCCATTTGTTTTTTACATATCGTGGCCAGAATTGTGCTTTTGGCGAGTATGGTTGCGGTTTTTTACCTTTTTGGATCCGCTTAGTGGAGCAGGCTGGCTGTCTTGGTCACCCTTGGGAGCATTTTTGCGCATATCCTTGGAATCGTTTTTGTTCATTGCTCATCCCTCCTGATTTTAGGATTAGATTTTCACTTGAATTTATACTGAATAAATAACTTTTAAATGTGCAATTTAACGGTATAGATTTTACTACATCAGGAGGAAATCACACATGCCTTACAATAAAGATAAACAACAAGCCTTCCAGGCAGCTCAGCAAGGGTTTGAAGACGCACAAGGTCTTTATTCGGAAATTGTCCGTGATTCAGCAAGCTATGGTCACCAGTTAAAGCACCTTAAAAATGAAGTGAATGAAGCATTTCAACAAATTGAAAATGCTCTTGAAACCGCTTCTGAACATCAAAGGGGACAATTAGAAAGGTTCCAGCAGGATCTCAGAAGCATCGTGAACGAAGTGAATATGGAATAAAAGTTGAAAGCGGAAGGTGTTCCTTCCGCTTTTTCATATACCAGGCATGTTATTATTTATTGATTCTTTTTACGCTTCTTATTATTTTGTTTTTCAAGCTCGGTCATAGGTTCATTTGCCATTTCTTCATTGAATCCCGCACCATTTCCCTGAGCTTTTGCAGCATTTGCTCCGGGAATGACATGATTTGCTTTTCTTTTTACCACATGAATCACCTCCATCTGTCATATTTTTTCCCATTACACACTGCGTAATCCTGCTTTTTCACTTTTGTAAAATAGTTTTTGATTGACTTGGATTAAATTAGGAAACAATATTCCTCTTTGATAAAATAACAGAAAGTTTGTTTTTAACATGTTTATAATTTTTATAATAAGGAAAACTTATCAATCGCAATAACTTTCTTGTTATTTACTTATATACAAGGTTATATTAATATGAAATTGTGAGAAAAGTTAGGATGGAATACAAGATTCAAACTTTTCGACAATTACTTTTATTTAGTTTATGATGTTTACGTAGAAGAAGGGGGTAAACATATGTCAAACCAAGATGTTTTTAACGCCCGCAGTTCATTTGAAGTTGACGGGAAACGCTATCATTACTATAGCCTGGCAGCATTAGAAAATGCTGGAATCGGCAATGTATCAAAACTGCCTTATTCTGTTAAGGTATTGCTTGAATCCGTGCTTCGCCAGCATGATGGCTTTGTGATCACAAAAGAGCATGTTGAAAATCTAGCAAAATGGGGAACCAGCGAAGTGAAAGAAGTGGATGTGCCGTTTAAGCCTTCACGTGTCATTCTTCAGGACTTCACTGGTGTACCAGCAGTCGTTGACCTAGCTTCTCTAAGGAAAGCAATGGCTGACATGGGTGGAGACCCAGACAAAATCAATCCTGAAAAGCCGGTTGATCTAGTCATTGACCACTCTGTACAGGTTGATAAATACGGAACTCCAGACGCACTTAATGTGAACATGGAACTTGAATTCGAACGTAATGCTGAACGTTACCAGTTCTTGAGCTGGGCACAGAAAGCATTCGACAACTACCGCGCTGTTCCGCCGGCAACAGGTATCGTTCACCAGGTGAACCTTGAGTACCTTGCAAACGTTGTCCACGCTGTAGAAAATGCAGATGGGGAATTCGAAACATTCCCAGATTCATTAGTAGGTACAGACTCTCATACTACAATGATCAACGGTATTGGCGTTCTTGGATGGGGCGTAGGCGGTATCGAAGCAGAAGCTGGAATGCTTGGCCAGCCTTCATACTTCCCAGTACCAGAAGTAGTAGGTGTTAAATTAGTAGGAGATATGCCGAACGGCGCTACTGCAACAGACCTTGCACTTAAAGTGACTCAGGTTCTTCGCAGCAAAGGCGTTGTTGGCAAATTCGTCGAGTTCTTCGGACCTGGCGTAGTGACGCTTCCACTTGCTGACCGTGCGACTGTTGCAAACATGGCACCAGAATACGGCGCTACTTGCGGATTCTTCCCAGTAGATGGAGAAGCATTGGATTACATGCGTTTAACTGGCCGCCCAGAAGACCACATTAAAGTAGTTGAGGCATACTGCAAGGAAAACGGATTATTCTTCGATCCTGCTTTAGAGCCAGTTTATACTGATGTAGTAGAAATCAATCTTTCTGAAATCGAACCTAACCTGTCTGGTCCAAAGCGTCCGCAGGATTTAATTCCACTTTCTGCAATGCAGAAATCCTTCCAGGAAGCATTGACTGCTCCTGCAGGAAACCAGGGATTCGGACTTGGCAAAAAGGAAATCCAAAAACAAGCTGTTGTTGAATTCGCAAATGGCGATACAACTACTATGAAAACAGGTGCTATCGCGATTGCTGCGATCACTAGCTGTACAAATACATCTAACCCATACGTACTTGTAGGTGCAGGTCTTGTTGCCAAGAAAGCTGTTGAGCTAGGAATGGAAGTTCCTAAGTTTGTTAAGACTTCATTGGCACCTGGTTCAAAGGTAGTAACTGGATACCTTCGCGATTCAGAATTGCTTCCTTACCTTGAAACTCTTGGTTTCAACCTTGTTGGTTATGGATGTACAACATGTATCGGTAACTCTGGTCCATTAAAGCCAGAAATCGAAAAGTCTGTTGCTGAAAGCGATCTTCTAGTAACTTCAGTACTTTCAGGCAACCGTAACTTCGAAGGACGTATCCACCCGCTTGTAAAAGCAAACTACCTGGCTTCACCGCCATTGGTTGTGGCTTACGCACTTGCTGGTACAGTGGACATCGATCTTCAGAATGACCCTATCGGAAAAGATAAAGATGGCAATGATGTATTCTTCAAGGATATCTGGCCATCAACTGCAGAAGTGAACGAAGTCGTTCACCGCGTTGTAACACCTGAACTATTCCGCAGAGAGTACGAAACTGTATTCACTGACAACGAAAAGTGGAATGAGATCCAGACAAATAGCGATCCGCTATACACTTTCGATGAGGATTCAACTTATATCGCAAACCCTCCATTCTTTGAAGGTTTGACTCCAGAAGCTGGAGAAGTTGCTCCATTGAACAGCCTTCGTGTTGTCGGCAAGTTCGGTGATTCCGTCACAACTGACCATATTTCTCCTGCAGGTGCGATCGGCAAAGATACACCAGCTGGAAAATACCTTCGCGAAAAGGGTGTAGAGCCACGTGACTTCAACTCTTACGGTTCACGCCGTGGTAACCACGAAGTCATGATGCGCGGAACATTCGCGAACATCCGTATCCGCAACCAGATCGCTCCTGGCACAGAAGGCGGCTTCACGACTTACTGGCCAACGAACGAAGTCATGTCCATCTTTGATGCTTGCATGAAGTACAAAGAGCAAGGCACCGGCCTTATGGTTATTGCAGGAAAAGATTACGGAATGGGATCATCCCGTGACTGGGCTGCAAAGGGTACTAACCTATTAGGCATCAAGACTGTTATCGCTGAAAGCTTCGAGCGTATCCACCGTTCAAACCTTGTATTGATGGGCGTTCTGCCACTTCAATTCAAAGCTGGTGAAAACGCTGAGACTCTTGGCCTGACAGGCAGAGAATCATTCGATGTCCAGATCGATGAAAAGGTTCGTCCGCGCGACATCATCACTGTGACAGCTACTGACGAAGAAGGCAACAAGAAAACTTTCGAAGCGCTTGTCCGTTTCGATTCAGAAGTAGAAATCGATTACTACCGTCACGGCGGCATCCTGCAAATGGTTCTTCGCGACAAATTAAAAGCGTAAATTAATACATCTAACCCCCTGGTCCTTACGAGGAACAGGGGGTTTTTTAGTATATGTGGAATTAGCACCGCGGGGATTTGTTATGATGCTTAACATTTTAAAAAGATCTGATTTATTTTGATAGCTTTCGCCTGAAGAAGCTGAACCTGTAAAAAGGATGAGGTTATCTTGACAGGTTTTCGAGTGATTGGGTTGAACCTGTCAAGATAATGGGGTTATCTTGACAGCTTTTCGAGTGATCGGGTTGAACCTGTCAAAATAATGGGGTTATCTTGACAGCTTTTTGTGTGAAGAAGCTGACCCTGTCAAAAAAACGAGGATATCTTGACAGCTTTTCGAGTGATTGGGTTGAACCTGTCAAAATAATGGGGTTATCTTGACAGCTTTTCGAGTGATTGGGTTGAACCTGTCAAAAAAACGTGGTTATCTTGACAGCTTTTTGAGTGAAGGAGCTGACCCTGTCAAAAAAACGTGGATTTCTTGACAGCTTTTTGAGTGATCGGGCTGAACCTGTCAAAATAATGTGCTTATCTTGACAGCTTTTCGAGTAATCGGGCCAAACCTGTCAAAAAAACAGGGTTATCTTGACAGGTTTTCGAGTGAAGGAGCTAAACCTGTCAAAATACTGGTTTTGCCAGGTGACAAGTATCTGTCAGCAAGCTAGCTTTATATTGGAAGCGGTTTTCACCTGGTTACGTTATGGTTTTCTTCACTTAGTACTCCTGTTAATAGAATAAAACTTCTATTAAACATAGTTCCCACCACTATTACACCAGAGGAAATTTATCTTTTCCACCTATCCTACAAAATTCACGAAAACTTCTGATAAATCGACAAACTCTCCTATTGAAATTTGCTGCCAAAGAGGTATGTTTAAGGTAGGTGGAACATAAGGAGTGATTTCTATGGGCCTTGTATCAATAGTAGCAAGAGAAGATTTTATTTCATTGGTTACTGATTTGGGGATACAGCAGATGACTGATGACATCCATTTCAAAGAATTGATACCGGATACAGCGTTCATTGCTTTTTCAGGTGATGAGGAATATGCGGTGATGGCAGCAGATGCCGCTGAAACCCTTATTAAACAAGGATTCAGTCTCAGAGAACTGGCTGAATCAATCCAGTCATCAATCAATAATCCTTTGCTTCCTGCAGATGGCCGTCCCTTTGAGGCGGTGGTGGCTGGTTACTCTCAAAAAGGTAAAGCTCAATATCACATCATTTCCAACATAAAGCCGCTTGAATCCTATTATCCTGGCACTGGTGAGAGTCTCTATTATGTAAATGGCTACGAACCGATGCTTGTCCTTGAACGGTTATTGAAGATGTATGGAATGGGGACAGTTGACCAGGCACAGGCAGCTCAGATCCATCTGCTGCAAGAAGCTTCCAAGTTTATTCCGAATGTTTATATGAATCCTTCATCCTATATTCTAAAAAGAGCAAACTAAAACAGCCCTGGACCCAGGGCTGTTTTTCTCATTATAGAGCATATTGCAAAACAAAGTTACCCAGGAACAGCAAGGCAATCATATAGAGTGCAGGCTGGATCTCCCGGCCTTTCCCCATTAATAGCTTCATTAAGGGATAAAGGATAAAACCAATCGCCATTCCGTCTGCAATGCTATATGTCAGCGGAATCAGGACAATGATCAGCAGAGCAGGGAAGCTTTCAAGTAAATCATCGAGCTTGATGTTGGTAATATTCTGCAGCATTAGTACACCTATTAAAATTAAGACAGGAGAGACTGCGCTTTCCGGTACCATTTTAATAACAGGGATTAATACAATGGACGCCAGGAATAGGACACCAGTTACGATGCTCGTTAATCCAGTCCGTCCGCCAGCAGCAATTCCGGCAGCACTTTCGACAGATGCAACGGTAGGGCTAGTCCCGAAAATTCCGGCTGTGGCTACTGAAATTGCATTTGCCTGTAAAGCTTTCCTGGATTTTTGTGTCTGGTTTAGCATCTTTGTATGTCCATGGATCAAGCCAATATTTTCGAAGATAACAACCATTGCCAATGAAAAAGCAGTAAGCCAAAAAACAAAATCACCCGCTTTGGCAAACGACATTTGACCAAACACTGCCATATACCCTTTGAATGATGGCATACTCCATGACGCTCCATCACCCTTGAAATCACCAAAAATCAAGGCAAGTGCTGCTGTGAATGCGATACTTAGCAAAAGGTTGCCGGGCACATTTTTAATGAATAATACGACAGTGACAACCAATCCGATCAAAGTGATGAGGGCTGTTGAACTGCTGAGGTCTCCGATTGCAAGTAAAGTATGTTCCGAACTTGTAATGATTCCGCTATTATCGAAACCGATCAGGATTAAAAGGATGCCGATGCCAACAGTGATGGCTTCCTTAAGGGAATCAGGAATGGACGAGACAATCGTTTTTGCCAGTGGAGTGAAAGCTAATAACATGAAAATGACCCCGGAAACAAACACCATGGCAAGTGCTTCCTGCCATGCAAAGCCCCCTGACTGTACGATTGTGTATGTAAACATCGCATTCAGCCCCATTCCCGGAATCACCAAAATAGGTGTATTGCTCCAGAAACCCATGAGCAGGCAGCCAGCGAAAACGGTCAAAATGGTGGCAATGATTCCAGCTTCCAAAGGAATTCCAGCTGCTGACAAAATGGTAGCATTGACAATGATGATATACACAACAGTTATATAAGAGATCAGGCCAGCTGAAAACTCTTTTCCGATTGTTGTATCATGTGCTTTTAATTGAAATAATTTATCCATTTTTTCTCCTCTCTCTTTATATAGATAAATTTTTTCGCTTTGAAACGAATGAAAATATCGTAACATAGACAATTGGTATATTGAAAATATATAATTTATATATTAATCATATCTTTTTTAAATAGAGGGATTACATGGATATTAGACAAATGCGTTATTTCATTGCGATTGCGGAGGAAAAAAACATCACAGCGGCTGCACATCGTCTTCATATGTCACAACCTCCGTTAAGCCTTCAATTGAAACAAATGGAAGAAGAATTGGGAGTAATGCTCGTTGAACGGCATGGAAAGAAACTGGAGCTGACTGATAAAGGAACATTGCTTTACCGGCATGCGCTCAATATTGTCCATTCATTTGAGGAAGTAAAAAATGAACTTCAAGAAACCGATGAAGGCAGGAAAGGGAATTTATCAGTGGGAATCAATACTCTTTCCGTTCCGCAGTTTCCGGAATGGCTTGACGAATTCCATTCTTTGTTTCCTCTGGTTTATTTGCGTATTGTCCAAAATGATTCTGCCTACCTGGCTGAACTTGTAAGAAATCGCTCTATTGAATTGGGGCTTGTCAGACTTCCCTTGTCTCATCATGATTTAAGTTATCTTCATTTGTATAATGAGCCATTTGTGTTTGTTTGCAGGGAGAAGATTGATGAAAGTATATCATTTGAAACCATCAGCAGGTTCCCGCTCATCCTTCCTTCGACAGAGGGACTTGGGAGCTATAATATCATCCATGAGGCCATAACAAAAGCGCAGCTGCCGGTGCAGATCATTTCTGAATGCTCAGACATGAATGTCCTGATGAAGCTGGTTTCTTCAGGGATTGGCGCGACCATCGTTCCTGAATCGGTATTCCGGTCATACGGCCAAAATAATTTGTATGCCAGAGAAATAACAGATTCGACCCTGACTTCATCGATAGGGTTAATCTGGCTGAAGCAGCACCATCTATCCCGGCCAGCACGTAATTTCATCGAACTGGTGAAACAGCGGCTTGGTATTCATGATCATAACATTGATTGAGTGCATCTTATATTTATAAATATGAAAACTACGCCCACTTAATATTTCACTTGCTCAATGCCTGAAAATTGGTAAAATGATATTTAGTTTCAGAATTGTCGTAAAAGGCAGAAGGAGGAGCAGCATGGAAGAGATATTTTTACAGTCAGTAAAATTTGACGGTGAAAAGCTTTATATATTGGACCAAACAAAACTTCCACAGGTGACAGAATTCCTGGAAATCACGGATATAGAGGATGTATGGGACGCGATTAAACAGCTAAAAGTCAGAGGGGCTCCAGCAATTGGCATTGCAGCTGCCTACGGACTGGCACTTGCCATCAAAGACGCACCTGAGTCAGACTTCGAGAGATTTTATGAGTATTTCAAGGAAAAGGCAGATTATCTAGCCACCTCCCGGCCGACTGCAGTCAATTTGTTCTGGGCTCTAAATAGGATGGATGTACGGGCGAAGGCTGAAAACGGAAAACCAGTATCGAGTATTAAGAAATTGCTGATCGAAGAAGCTCATACCATTCGCCAGGAAGATGAAAATGTCTGCAGCTCCATAGGTGAAAATGCGTTAAGCTTATTTCAAGATGGGATGACGGTCCTGACTCACTGTAACGCAGGCGGGATTGCGACAGCAAAGTATGGAACGGCCCTGGCCCCGATTTATTTGGCGAAGGAAAGAGGCATGGATATAAAGGTATTTGCCGATGAAACGCGCCCATTGCTGCAGGGAGCCCGACTGACCGCCTGGGAGTTGATGCAGGCTGGGATCGATGTGACTCTGATAACTGACAGCATGGCGGCCATGGTAATGCAACAAGGCAAAGTCCAGGCAGTCATTGTCGGCTGCGACCGCGTTGCCGCCAACGGCGATGTCGCAAATAAAATTGGTACTTACGGTGTTGCCTTACTGGCAAAAGCCCACAATATTCCGTTTTACGTGGCAGCGCCGTTATCAACCATCGATCTTGAAACCAAAACAGGTGAAGACATTCCAATTGAAGAGCGTGCTGCAGAAGAAATCACTGCCGGATTCGGGAAAGCAACTGCTCCTGAAGGAGTCAAAGTTTTCAATCCAGCCTTTGATGTCACACCTCATCATTTAATAACAGCCATCATCACCGAAAAAGGAATCATGCGCGGAAATTACAGCGAGGAATTGCCGCGTCTTTTTGAAAAATAATGAGGAAGACCGCCGGAGATATGATCTCCGGTTTTTTATTTGCAACGATATAGTTCACACAATCATCATATATTCTGACATATCCACTTTCATTATCTTAGTATACTTGGGATAACCTACTTGTAACTAAGTCTAAGGAGGGTACTTCATGATTAAAAAGGCGATTGGTGCTGGGATTCTTGCTGGATTGCTTTTGTTTGCTGTTTATCAGCATTTTTATAAGGCAGATGACCCTGACGCCATTCAGGCTTCAACCACATCTTCTGGCATCGATATTGGTTTGATGGCACCACCTTTTACCTTAAAAAACCTTGCAGGGGAAAAGGTTGATCTTAAGGAATATAAGGGCAGGAAGATTATGATTAACTTTTGGGCTACATGGTGCCCGCCATGTAAAGAGGAAATGCCTGCGATGGAGAAGTTTTACAAAAATCACTCAGAGGAGATAGAAATTCTCGCCATTAATCTGGATCCTCAAAATGATGTAAAAGCATTTGCTGAAAAAAATAAGCTGTCATTTCCGATCTTGCTTGATGCATCTGGCACGACACAGCAGACATACCAGATTGTTTCAATTCCGACTACCTATATTATTGACGAAAATGGAGTGATTTTAAAAAAGCATATTGGTTCCATGAGTTATGAGCAAATGGAAGAACTGTTAAAATGACACATCAGGTACCCTTCCTGGTGTTTTTTTATGGGAAAAATTGCATGGGGAGTACCCGGAAAATAAGGGTATGAATAAAATACGATTAAATTTTCAAAAAGTTGTAATAATTGCAACCGTTTCCGGACATAATAACTGTTAGAATGATGATAAAGGATGGTGAACACGATGAGGAAACCTAGAAAACGTTCTTTTCAAGAGCTAGTTATGGAAAATAAACGTCAACTTCTGAATGACCGTGATGCACTCGAAAAAATCGAGGCAAAATTAGAGCAAAAACACTTAGGTAAAGCTGAGTAATTTTCATACATTACCATTCATGATTAACTCTTCTTCTGGTAAAACTTAATCTAGAGGAGGGATGGTCATGAGTAATCCTAAAAGGGACAGCAAGCACCATGTTCCGAGCCACCTTGGAACCCAGCCGCGCGGTTTCAGCGGTAACAAGGGCAAGAAGATGAATGATAAATCTGGAGAACATGCACAGGTAATCCAGACTAAAGGTGAATAGATCTTGGAACCACGCCTGCCGAATAGATGGCAGGCTTTTATTTTTTATTTAATTTCTCTCAAAATGCCGTACCCGATGCCTTAGACCCAGAAAGCAACAATATCTGCGATAAAATCCTTGTCGAAAAAGTATCCACTGTTTTCCGCTTATATTCACTTTCATTCATCACATACTATTGTTGTACTTTTTAAAAGGAGGTACATGACAATGGCAAACCATACACCTAAGCCAGACGATCGCAGTGATAATGTAGAAAAGCTGCAGTCCATGATCCATCACACCATTGCGAACATGGAAGATGCTGAGGCTGCAATGAATAATTCGAGTCCTGAAGACCAGCAGCGGATTCAGGAGAAGAATGAGCGCCGCCGTGAGAGTATTGATGCCTTCAGGGCAGAAATTAAGGATGAAGCTAACAGACAGCAGTAAGGGGAGAGACCCGTCGTAAAGGCGGGTCTTTTTTCGTTTGCGGGAAAATGTGTTAATATACGGAATGTAAAGTTGAAATGGCATTCGTTAAATTATAGATAAAGAAGTGATTCGTATGGAACAACACAAAAAGCAAATCCCTTTAGATGAACAGCTGTTACTTTGGGAGGAAGAAATACATTCTAAGGGTTTCATTCGTGATGAAGCTGGTTTGATTACAGCCATTAAAGTACTGACAAAAAGTGAAGCGCCGACAAAACTGTCACATGTTTTGACGCTGGCAGCTCAATCAAGAGCTAAACGGAACGGATTTGATTCACTTGTCCTTGAGTGGCTGAAATCAGCGGTTGAGCAAGATGCTTCTAACAAAAAAGCTAAATCCCTGCTTGCGTCAAACCAATGGAAGAATAAAGGGAATTTGTTCGAAAACCTGGTCTACCCTCGGATCAGGGAAACAGACAATCGGGCACTGAAAAAGAAAACAGCAGAACAATACATCGATATTTCCCAGCAATTCCTTGGACATGCCGAAGAAGTGCTGGATGAGCTAAAGGAACAGACACCAGGAGATGGTTCCGATTTAAGCCGAAAATTCGGCAGGCTGACAGAATTACTCGAAAAGGCAATCGATGAAACAGCAGCACTCCTGAAAGCAACAGAGCTATATGAAGAGTCAGTAACCGGCGTTTTCCATACGGCAGTCCACTATGAAGAAATGAAAAAAAGACTTCATAAACTTGATGAAATCAAGCTTCAATGGAAAGAAGAATTCGCCGAGGATATGGAGATTCAAAACCAGTCGGAAATGGATCCTTTGGCTGAACTAAAACAGATGGTTGGCCTGGAATCCGTAAAAGAGAGAGTGAATGATTTTTATCGTTTCCTCAAATATCAGCAAAAGCGAAAAGAACTTGGACTGCAAACAAAAGATGACCAAAGCTTGAATATGGTGCTGACAGGCAATCCAGGAACAGGAAAAACATCGCTTGCACGATTGCTTGCAAAAATTTATCATCAACTTGGTGTTTTGCCGAGAGAAGAAATCATCGAGGCTGACCGTTCACAGTTAGTCGGCGCTTATGTTGGGCAGACCGAGGAAAACGTACGCAAAATTGTCGAACAGGCTCTTGGCGGTGTGTTATTCATCGATGAAGCATATAGTCTTAAGCGTGAAGGCCAGACAGGGAATGATTATGGCCAAACTGCAATCGATACATTGGTATCCTTAATGACTGGAAATGAATATGGCGGCAAATTTGCGGTAATCCTTGCTGGATATCCAGAAGAAATGCGCCAGTTTCTCGATGCAAATCCAGGATTAAGGTCTCGTTTCCCGCAATCGAATTTTATTCATCTGCCTGATTATACGGAAGATGAACTGATGGAGATTGCCGAGCAGGCAGCGCGGGATAATGATTACGCCATGACTGAACCTGCAAAGCTTGAGCTAAGGGACAGAATTGAAAAGGAAAGAGTTGATGATACATTTGGCAATGCACGAACAGTGCGTAACCTTGTATTGGAAGCTATATTTAAAAAAGGCTCAAGAAAGTCTGAAGAGGATGATTTTTCAACATATACGTTGTTGGAAAAAGCAGACTTTGAATCTTCTTCAAAGCCTTCAGCAGAACCACCGCTTGATCGCCTCCAGGCATTAGTAGGATTGGATACGGTAAAATCAGAAGTCACCTCGCTTATTTCTTTCGTAAGGATGCAGCAGCTCCGAAAGGAAAAAGGGCTGCCCGCTGTCCCAATCCAGCTGCATTCTGTCTTCACCGGGAACCCCGGGACCGGAAAAACAACTGTCGCAAAGATTTACGCTGAACTGTTAAAAGAATGCGGGATGTTAAAGCGGGGACATCTGATCACCAGCAGCCGCGCGGATTTTGTCGCTGGTTATGTAGGCCAGACAGCCATTAAGACAAAGAAAAAAATCCGTGAGGCACTTGGTGGAGTTCTTTTTATAGATGAGGCCTATTCATTGCTTGGTCAAAGCTCAGGTGACTTTGGCAAAGAAGTGATCGATACGCTTGTGGATGAGATGACCAGGCATAATGAAAACCTTGTCGTCATCCTGGCGGGCTATCCTGCCGAGATGGATCTGCTGTTGGAAAGCAATCCAGGCCTTCGATCACGCTTCAAGAAGTTTTTTCACTTCCCTGATTATAGTGTCGATGAATTATTGCTCATTATCAGGAACTATGCCGGAAAATATCAGTATAAAATCAATGATCAGGCCATTGTTTTTTTATCAGAAAAGCTTTCCAAAACAGAGATTAAGGGGAACGGAAGGTTTGCTACAAATCTGGTGGACGAAACCATACAGTCTCAAGCCTATCGCCTGATGGGCGGCGGATCGGTAGAGAACTTGGACCAGGATGTTATATACTTGGAGAAACAGGATTTTGAAGCGGCGCTGTCAAAAATACTGTCATAATAATGTTTCGGAAATTTTTATTGAACAAGACAATCTATCAGCAGAAGGGGAATGAGGATGCAGATTTCATCAAGAGAAATAGAGGTTAGATATGCAGAAACAGACCAGATGGGTGTAGTTTATCACGCAAATTATCTGGTTTGGATGGAGCTGGGCAGGACGCAATTGATTAAAGAGCTCGGTTTTAATTATGCTGAGATGGAGAAGGACGGCATTATCTCGCCTGTCCTTGATATTCAGGCTTCTTATAAAAAACCTTTGCGGTATGGGGATACTGCCACAATCAAGACTTGGGTCGAAGAATATGATGGCATTCGTTCTGTCTATAATTATGAAATTTTTAATGGCGAAGGTCAACTTGCACTCACTGGCAGCTCAAAGCACGTCTGTGTCAAAAAGGACAGTTTCCGGCCCATTTCATTAAAAAGGTCTTTTCCTGACTGGCATGAAGCTTATCTAAAAGCCATGAAAAAGCCTGAGAATGAAAAGGAGCAGGTCTGATTGGCATTCGGGATCAAAAGGCATGAACTAGCAGAGTGGAAAGAGAAAATCCGCAAAGGAGAGATTGCCTTTCTCACTCACTACTGGATAGATGACCGTTTTCCTGGTTGTACCACGGTGACAAAAGCAGGGTGCAGGGACATTGAAAAGTTGGCAGAGTGGGGGAGAAAATACGGTCTCAGCCCTGAATGGATTGACAATAGAAAACCTGATTACCCGCATTTCGACCTCTTTGGCATGAAACAGGAAGAGGTATTGAAAAAGGAAGGCATTAAGAATTTTCTTGGCAAAAAATAAGGCAGGCGCACATGCGCCCGCCTTATTTTTTTTCAAATTTAAACTCGGGTTCCTGGCCAACAGGGTGAAGATCCACTACCATATCGTGGCCGTCAAAATACCAAATGTCTTTTTCTTCAATATAATAAGTGATTCCGTTTTTGTCTGTTTTCACGCCGATATGATCGGGTTCCTCTTTCGAAACGCCAAGTGAAAAACCTTTTTGAATCGAACTGAAGCCTCCATACCGTACAAAAAAGCGTAAATAGCTTCCGGTGGAAAGGTCCATTTCGTTTTCATACCAGGCTGCCGCATCGTCATTGATTGTAATTTCCATATCGTTCTCCTTCCATACCAGATGCCCCGATTATAACATAAGCAATGCCCGGTCATCATTTGCCAGGCACTTACAGGATTATTTTTTAATGTATTGTGTCATATGATGCATGATTTCGTTATATTTATTTTCTGCGTCGGCAAGACCGAATCTCCCTGCTTCCTTCAAAGGTACCACCCTGTAATGGCTTTGTCTGCTGCTGGAAACGAAGGTAGGAAGGAATTCTGGATTCTGCAAAGCAATATCAGTACCATCGGGAGTGATGCGCTTTGTAACCTCCACCGTTGCGAGGCCTCCAATATCCTTGTAATCCCACATTTGACCAGACAGGAAATTACCGAGAGAATACACTACAAGACCCTTTCTGCCGTCAGAGGCGGTCACCCATTCCATTGGCTGAAGGACGTGCGGATGATGTCCGAAGATGATATCTACACCTTCGTCGATGAGGAACTGAGCAAGTTCTCTTTGATCATCTGTCGGAAAGCGCTGGTATTCATTTCCCCAGTGAATGCTCATGACAACCACATCCGACTCCTCTCTGGCACGGTGGATTTCAGCTTTCATTACCTCGCGGTCAATCAGGTTGACGAGGTGGTCTTTGCCGAAGGGTACCGGAATCCCATTTGTTCCATAGGTGTATGACAAATAAGATATATGAATACCGTTTTTATTCAATATCCTTAATTTATTCTTGTCAGCATCATCCTTGAAAGAACCCACATAAGGCAGCCCGGCAGCTTCCAAATTTCGTAAGGAGGTCATGACGCCTTTTTCAGAACGGTCCAGGGAATGATTATTGGCATTGGAAACAATATCGACACCAGCGTCGATCAGTGCATCCCCAATTTCAACAGGACTATTGAACGCCGGATAGCTGGATAAACCAATTTCGACCCCGCCAAGAATGGTCTCCTGATTGGCCAGCAGAAGGTCAGGCTCCGTTAATTGCTGTTTAACATTGGTTAACATCGGTTTAAAATCATATCCTGAATTAGTAAGAGCGTCTTCATAAACCGTATCATGAATCAGAATATCGCCGA
This sequence comes from Mesobacillus sp. MER 48, assembly GCF_023714225.1. Taxonomy (NCBI): domain Bacteria; kingdom Bacillati; phylum Bacillota; class Bacilli; order Caryophanales; family Bacillaceae; genus Mesobacillus; species Mesobacillus sp. MER 48. The sequence goes on along the minus strand of NZ_JAMAUR010000001.1, from coordinate 146,690 downwards.
TTGCCCCTAATTTCACGGTTTCCTCAAAATTTTTACCGGATACATCCATACTTCGCACAGAATGTTTTTTTTGTATTACTGTCAAATTCGGTTCTTTTGCCTGTGCTTCATGATACATCTGGAATGTTAGTGTTCCTGCTATAATGCTTAATCCGGTAACCAAGATCATGCCAAAAAAAGTTTTCTTCTTTTTTCTCATAGAAATCTCCCCAGTATTTGATGAGGCTTATCTATTTTTTTGCCCCTAAAGATAATATATTATAAGATAGATGCTAAATATATATGTTTCATTATGATATTCAAATTTTTGTCAAAATTTGATTCTTTCATGTCCCGAAGATGTGAGAAAAATGCAGAAAGAGAGGATGGAGGATGATGTTCAAGATAACGGAGAGCGCCAAAAAAATACTGGAACATGCAATCCGCAAAGAAAGCAGCGACGGAGAAAAACTTTTTATCCGCCTCACTATGGGAATTGGCTGAGGTGGCCCCCAGCTCAGAGTTGCTCTGGAAGAGCGGCCATTAGGCAATGATCAAATCTACACTTTCGATGATGTCGACATCTTGATCCATCAGGATGATTTGGTTTATTTTAATGGAATCAAGCTCGATTATATTAGGGATGTGTTTGGAAGGGGAAAGTTTAAACTGCTGAAAATATGAAAATGCGACTCGATCAAAAGCCGCATTTTATTCGATATCCATTGTTTCTATAAAGTCCATTAACTCATCCAGATTCTTGATTTTGATAATCTTTAGATTCGTTTGTTCATGTAAATCAGCCAGGAATTCAACTATAAAGTCATCAGGAGTCGTTACATCAGCTGTTGAGGTTGAATATACAAATTGGTCTGTCAGCTTCATAACTTCTTCCATACACGTCCGCCTTCTTTCCTGTGTTCTTATCTTTATTTTATCAACAATCGTACAATTAGACCGATTTCAATTTGACAATTTTTTGACTAATCGAAAAGCTGATTATGACAGGGCGGGTAGTGAGATCTTGAATATTGTTCGCGAAGACTCATTATAGACCTTCAGTTCACCGCCATGATTTTCAATCAATTTTTTGCTGATTGCCAATCCAATGCCTGTTCCCTCCGACTTAGTTGTATAAAAAGGCGTGAAGATTTTCTTTAAAGTCCATTCATCAAGTCCGCTGCCATTATCAATTACACTGATCGTTGCAAAATCCGCATCTTTTCCAGCAATCATTTTAACGGATCCATCGTTTCTCCCGCTTCCTTCAACAGCCTCCATTGCATTTTTCAATAAATTGAGTAGTACTTGTTTCATTGAATTTTCCTCTGCCATGATAAAAAGTTCCTCTTCCGGCAGTTGAACACTTAAGTCAATCCCCTTCAGGATTGCTTCGCTTGTATACAAATCCTTCATGTTTTTAATCAAACAGTTGATTGGAAGCTTTTTTTTCACGGCAGGAGTTGGTTTTAACACAGAGAGGAATTCAGTTAGTAAGCTGTTTGCCCGATTGATTTCCTCCAGCGCTACGTCAGCTAATTCTTGTTTGCCAGCTGATTGGAGATCCGGCTTCAATAATTGGATAAAGCCTTTGATTGTTGTTAATGGGTTCCTTATTTCATGGGCTAACCCGGCTGCAAGAACGCTTGAAGAAACAGATTGATAGTCTGTGGATACATCATTCAATGCCGCTTTCAATGATTTTAAGATTTGTTGTTTTTCTTGGATTTCCTGGTTTAAATTTTGAAGTTCACTTTCCAATTCAGCTTTCTTTTTGTCAATCATAATGGTTAACTCATCCTTTACCATTAATTTACGAAAAGCTTTTGACTTGTTTTCTAAGGGGAGAACTGTGCTAAGTGGGAAAATATGTGAACCATGCTGAGATGTGAAGTCCGCTCTAAATGAAGTATTCTGTTGGATCATTGAGTGACGACTATAGGCAGTGGAATGATTATTCATTTTCATCTGGATCCCTTCTTATTAAAAAATTTACTACATCATGTTTGTTTGAACACATACGTATTTGGGTAATTTCATCAGGAATTCGCAATATAAAATTAGACAGCCAAATTCGATTACTTTCGGATATATATGACATTTTTATTTAAATTATACCATTAAAAATACCGAATTCATTATAAAGAACAAAAATATTTTTATAGAGAACATTGGATATTACTACAAAGGAGATATAACATGACAAAGGTATTCTATGACTTGCTTAAGGAAAGAGAAAAAGATTTAGTTGACAAAATATATGAATCGATTAATGATAACCAGCCGGATACCTTCCTGAAGCTAGCAAGACAATCACAATCGGAAATCTATAAAGAACAGATGGGAAAGTTAATTCGACTATTAGGAAGAAGTTTGGCAGGAGAATCGGTTGAGCAGGACATACTTGATTGGGGAACAGGGGTAAGTGAGGACAAGGTACGGCAAGGACTTTCACTTAGTGAATCGATTAAGCATTTTCATATCATTCGCGATGTGCTGTGGGATGAGTTTATAAGCATAACGGAAAATGATAGTCAGCTTACCATGGGAGAAGGTATGAGGGTAGGGAAAGTCATCAACGGATTTATAGATGATTTGATACTTATTTTCTCTGCGTCCTATACAGGATTGGCGAATAAAAGGTTAAAAGCACAACAAGCAGTTATCGATGAGCTCAGTACTCCTGTGATTTCAATCGTTGATGGAGTGGCAGTGCTCCCGATTATAGGCGATATCGATACCCATAGAGCAAGAGTTCTAAGGGAGCATACCTTGCGAGAAGCAAACCGCCAGGAAGTTGATTGCCTGATCCTGGATCTTTCAGGAGTATTCATTGTCGATACTATGGTGGCCCAGGAACTATTCAAGATCATCGACGGTCTGAAGCTTACTGGAGTGGAAGTGAATCTTACAGGTATCCGGCCTGAACTTGCCCATTCAGTTGTAACTCTCGGCATCAGGTTTGATGATGTAAAAATGTACAACAATTTGGGACAGGCGCTGAAGGCCTTTGGAGTCGTCCGCAAATAAAAAACCGGCAAACCATCATCTGGTTTGCCGGTTTTTTATTTGACTGTTTTACAGCCACGTGATCTTTGGTTCTGTTTTATTTCGGATTCTCTTAATATTTGCCCTATGCCTGTATATTACGAAGGTTGCCAGCACCGCAACGACCAATATTAGAGGAAGATCCCGGGTGAAAAGTGAGTAAATGAAGGCAGCAATCCCAGTCAAAATGGAAGAAAGAGAAACATATTTTGTTATGTACAAGCTTATGAAAAAGAAGATCAGCATGAACAAGAATAAAACCGGTACATAGGCAAGCAAAACACCGCCGGAAGTAGCGACCGCTTTTCCGCCGCGAAAGCCCGCAAATATAGGGTACATATGTCCAATTACTGCAAAAATACCAACCAGCAGGGTGTGGATTTCAGCATCAAGAAGTAAAGGAAGACTTGCAGCAAGAGTACCTTTAAGTACATCAGCGATACTCACCGCCATTCCTGCTTTAACACCTAGTGTCCGGAATGTGTTTGTGCCCCCTAAATTCCCGCTCCCATGTTCACGGATATCTTTGCCATAGAATACTTTTCCCACAATCAATCCAGAAGGAATCGATCCGAGCAAATAAGCTAGAATAATAATAATTGCATTTAATGCCATGAAATATTCTCCTTTAAAGATTTTACGGTTCTTTTATTTTACCACGTTCTCCTGAAAACACCATGTAATTCTTGAAACAAAGGTTTCATCCGGCTTAGTATATTTTCCAAAACTGTTAAATTAGAATATTCTTTTATACTCAGATTTGCTATTCGAAGAAATAGCAGAGTTTGTTCGATTTGGAATCAGTTAATTTCCCGGCTGCATGCTTGCTAAGTTTATAACTTGCTTAAGAAGTGAATAAGTATACTATCAAAGTTTAAGGAGTCCTGCCCGATGGTGAAGTTTAAGAATATGATAAAAAGTAAAAAGCTTATGTTCATGCTGTTCATTGGGTTATTGGTTCTCCTGACAGCCTATTATCATACACATAAAGACCTTCCGCCAGGCCTTTCCTACGAAGGTGATGTCCATAGGGCAAAGAATGTGCGATTTTTATATGATCTTACCTATCAAGGAAAAGATGGCAAAAGAAAAACTGAACAGGAAATTTTTGATACTGTTTTGAAGAGGATCGAAGAAGCAGAAGATTTCATCGTCCTCGATATGTTCCTGTTCAATGATTACTATAATGAGGATCTTGGATTTCCTGACTTAAGCCGGAACATCACCGATAAACTGATCGCCCAAAAGAAGAAACATCCCAATCTCAGAATTGTCTTCATTACTGATGAAATCAACCTGACATATGGATCCCATAAAGCCAAATTTTTAAAAGAATTAAGGGAGAATGAAATCGAGGTTGTCTTTACTGACCTGGACCCTTTGCGGGATTCCAATCCGCTATATTCAGCAGTTTGGAGATTATTTTTTCAGTGGTTTGGTCAATCCGGTGAAGGCTGGATACCGAACCCCATGGCCAAGAATGCTCCTGATGTAACGATCCGTTCTTATCTCGAATTGATGAACCTAAAGGCGAATCATCGGAAAGTGTTTGTGACTGAAAAAACGGCCATTATTACATCTGCCAATCCTCATGATGCTAGCGGTTTGCATTCGAATATCGCCCTTGAAACAAGCGGAAATATTATCGGAGATATCCTCGAGTCGGAACAGGCTGTCGCCGACTTTTCGGGAGGGCCTGAGCTTCCTGAATACATGCCAAAAAAAGAAACTGGCCCCTTTGAAGTCCAGGTCCTGACGGAAAGCAAGATTCTCAAACATATCCTGAATGAGTTGAAGAAAAGTGAAGAGGGTGACCAAATTTGGATCGGAATGTTCTATCTTGCTGAAAGATCCGTTATTGATGAAATCGACAAGGCGGCCGATCGAGGTACGAAAATAAAGATCATTCTCGATCCCAATAAAAATGCCTTTGGAAATCAGAAAACCGGTCTTCCAAACATACCGGTTTCGGCAGAAATCAGAAATCTGGGCAGTGATAACATCGAGGTTAAATGGTACAAGACGGGAGAAGAACAGTATCATACCAAAATGATTTATTTTGACCGTAAGGATAAGGATGTCATAGTAGGAGGATCAGCTAATTTTACCCGAAGGAATCTGGTTGACCTAAATCTGGAAACCAATATGAAAGTATCCGCTCCTTCCGACAGTGAGCTCGCCAGGGACGTTGACCAATATTTCAAGAAAATCTGGAATAACGAATCTGCAGTATACACAGTAGAATATGAAGAAAACAAGGACAAAATGACACCATTTAAATACATTGTCTACTGGATTCAAAGAATATTATGGTTTACCAGCTATTAACCAAAAGGACACCGACACTGGGTGTCCTTTCTTGTTTGAGAGCTTGGATGGAAGCCCTTGAATGCCTGTGACAAAAACTAATCATCCTTATATATATCTTTAATTAAAATATTATTATAGACTAAATGCATCAGTGTGCTGCACATGGGTTATACATTTAGAAACTTATTAGAACGGAGATCCACATATGAAAACTTTTCTTTCAGCCATACAGTGGATGGCTTTTATTATTGCCGGCTCAATTGTTGCCCCTATTGCGATTGCAGATGTTTTTCATCTTAATGAAATACAGACAACCGGCCTGGTTCAAAGGACAATGTTTGTATTGGGAATATCAAGTCTTCTGCAGGCTTTGATCGGCCACCGGCTGCCGATCAACGAGGGACCTGCCGGTTTATGGTGGGGTGTCTTCACGATCTATGCAGGTTTAAGTACTGCCTTGTTCACTTCTAATATTGAGACCCTTCAGGCACTGGAAGGCGCCATGATTGTAAGCGGAGTGGTCTTTTTCCTGTTAAGCTTTTTTAAGCTGATCGACAAGCTGGCAAAATTGTTCACGCCTGTTGTCAGTGGAATTTATCTGCTGCTGCTGGTTATCCAATTAAGCGGTTCATTTCTTAAGGGGATGATGGGGATTGGGAGAGGCAATAGCGAAGTGAATCTTTCAGTCGCTTTATTCAGCTTGTTTCTGGTTGCTTTAACATTTTACTTAACCCGTCACCGTTTAAAACTAATCAGTCAGTATGCCATATTGATCAGTTTGGGTACAGGTTGGCTGCTTTTTTCACTGCTTGACTTAGGGGAGACTTTTCATCGGTATGAAGGACCTGTGTTTGCTTTCCCGGATGTTCTGGCTTTCGGGACGCCTATTTATGATTCAGGTCTGATGGTAACCTCTGTATTCATCACCTTCTTACTCATAACCAATATGCTCGCAAGCATCAGGGTAACAGGCCAAGTGCTGAATGATCTGGGAGCTGATAATCGTGAATACCGTTACCGTGCCAGCGGATATACCGCCGGAATCAATCAGATCCTTGGAGGGTTATTCTCTGCCATTGGTTCTGTGCCTATTTCAGGAGCAGCCGGGTTTATCGCAACAACAAGAAACACAAAGCTGCTGCCGTTCATCATTAGTTCTTTATTCATAATCGGAGCGAGCTTCCTGCCGCAAGTCATGTCTGTATTTGCCGCATTGCCAGCACCTGTCGGCTATTCAGTCACGTTTGTGATCTTTGCTAATATGATTGGAATTGCATTTTCCGAATTCGACCGGGAAAATGACAAACATAGGACACGGGCGGTTATTGGAACCTCCCTGTTTGCAGGCGTAGGGTCCATGTTTGTACCAGCAGAAGCATTCAGCCATGTTCCTCCTATCATGGTTTCAATCCTGAATAATGGTTTGATTCTTGGGACGTTAATAGCAGTTATAACTGACCAGTTCTCATTAGCCAGGAAAAGGAAAATGCAAACTTTTAAAGAAGCTTAATAGTATACTGTTCTTCAGGTTAATAAGTTAAAATAATTCTTTTAGAGGGTAGGATAAAAGTAAAGAAACTAAACATTGGAGTGATGGAGGATGGAAATGAAGTATCCAAGCCGTGAAGAAATCGGCAAGATTTTAAAAAAGTCAAAAAGGATAGCGGTAGTGGGCTTAAGTGATAATCCGCAGCGAACTTCATACATGGTATCTGAAGCCATGCAGAAGGCAGGGTATGAAATTATCCCAGTGAATCCTGCAGTGGAGGAAGTACTTGGCGTAAAAGCGGTAAAGTCCCTTAAAGAAATAGACGGTCATGTCGATATCGTAAATGTCTTCCGAAGGTCGGAATATTTGATGGACGTCGCTAAGGAATTTGCAGAAATTGATGCGGATATCTTCTGGGCACAGCTAGGTCTCGAAAATGAAGAAGCTTATCGCTTTTTGAAAGAAAAAGGGTACACCGTGATCATGGATCGCTGTATAAAGGTAGAGCATGCTTTAACTAAATAATATCTTTGCGTGAGGAGGAACAGCTTCCTCACGTTTTACTTTTATCGGCATTTATTAGTCAGGCTAGGGTCGCCTTCAGACAAAACCTGGTGGAATCGTCGTCGTTTTGTCTGAACCAGGGCCAACTTCGGACAAAATCAGGAGTAATCGGGGCTGAGTTGTCTGAACACTGTTCAACTTGGACAAATCCTGGTGGAATCGCCGTCGTTTTGTCTGAACCAGGGCCAACTTCGGACAAAACCTGGTGGAATCGCCGTTGATTTGTCTAAACTAAGGTCAACTTCGGACAAAATCAGGAGTAATCGCGGCTGAGTTGTCTGAACAATGGTCAACTTCGGACAAATCCTGGTGGAATCGCCGTCGTTTTGTCTGAACCAGGGCCAACTTCGGACAAAACCTGGTGGAATCGCCGTCGTTTTGTCTGAACCAGGGCCAACTTCGGACAAAACCAGGAGTAATCGCCGTTGAGTTGTCTGAACAATGGTCAACTTCGGACAAAACCAGGAGTAATCGCCGTCGTTTTGTCTGAACCAGGGCCAACTTCGTACAAATCAGGAGTAATCGCCGTTGATTTGTCTGAACAATGGTCAACTTCGGACAAAACCAGGAGTAATCGCCGTCGTTTTGTCTGAACCAGGGCCAACTTCGTACAAATCAGGAGTAATCGCCGTTGATTTGTCTGAACCAGGATGCACTTCAGATTAAATGATCAATAGAAAATCTTTGTTTTATAATATTTATTAAGTAATGGTGATAAAGTAGATACATATGTTTTGCGAGGCGGGAATATAGAATGGATTTTTTAGACAAGCAGCTGGCTCAGGAGATTGTTGACAGGACGATGGGAATCATCGGGAAAAATATCAATGTAATGGATAACCGGGGTGTCATCATTGGGTCGGGGGACCAGAAACGAATCGATGATATACATGAAGGTGCTGTCAATGTCATCAAACAGGGATCTGGCTATGAAATTACAGAAAAAGAAGCAAAGAATCTCCATGGGGTGAAGGCAGGTATCAACCTTCCCATTCGCTTTGACGGAGAAATAGTTGGTGTTATCGGTATCACTGGTTCTCCTGAGGAAATCAGAAGTTTTGGTGAACTTGTCAGGATGGCTGCTGAACTAAGTCTGCAGCAAGCAGTGCTAATGAATGAAATCCAGTGGGATGAGAGGCTGAAGGAAGAGCTTGTCAGTCAAATTATCCATTCCCAAGGGAAGATGGATCCGCTTTTCCTGGAAAGGGCCATGCGTTTGGGAATTAATCTGGATTTACCTCGGATAGCGATGGTTATTTTAACTTCTGACAGGAAGAAAACCTTCACCTTTCTTAAAGGCAGACTGGAAAAGGATGACCTTTTGCTTATGCAGCATGACAGGATAGTGATTTTAAAGAGGATGCCTTCCGCCCAAAGTGCCAATCAGGTTAGAAAACTGGCAGAGGGATGGGTCGACAGTTATAAATCAACCAGTGATGTGTACATAAAAATAGGTATTGGACAACAACACCCTGGATTGACAGGATTGGCAATGTCTTATCAACAGGCTGAACATACCTTGAAAGCAGGCCAGAAATTAGCACCTGACAAAGATATCTTCGTGTATGAAGATTATTATCTGCCTGTTTTCCTCCTAACAGCTTCAAATATGGGATTGACTGAGGGTTTAGAGCCTTATTATACAAGGTTAAAAGCCAGGGATACTAAAGGGGAATTGACTGAGTCATTAAGAGCACTGATTGATACCAATGGTGATATGAACAGTGCTGCGAAAATGCTTTTTATCCATAGGAACACCCTTAGGTACAGATTAGACAAGATAACAGAAATAACAGGCAAAGATCCTCGAAAAACCACGGATTTGCTTCATCTTTACTTGTCATTTCTCAATAATGAACTTGAATGATTGTGCAAATGCACGAAAGATCTGTATTAATACAGATCTTTTTTTGGTGGTTTGACCAATGAAATCGAATGAGATAGCGCTTACAATTGAGGTAATCAAAGATTTGAAGGAGGAACACAACTTGGATATTCAAGTAAGCGCTTTCGGCGCATTAGTAGCCCTTATCGTAGCTATATTCTTAATACTGAAAAAAGTTTCACCTGCTTACGGAATGATCGCCGGAGCATTGATTGGCGGTCTCGTTGGCGGCGTCGATGTTACAAATACGGTTACCTTGATGATGGAGGGCGCCAAAGGAATTATTCCTGCTGTATTGCGCATCCTCGCTGCAGGTGTACTGGCCGGGGTCTTGATTGAATCAGGCGCAGCAGCAGTCATTGCGGAAACGATTGTTAAAAAAGTCGGGGAAACTCGGGCGTTGCTTGCTTTGGCAATTGCAACGATGATCCTTACGACAGTTGGTGTATTCATTGATGTGGCTGTTATCACAGTCGCTCCAATTGCCCTGGCAATTGCCAGCAAAGCAGGCATCTCAAAAACTGCGATTCTGCTTGCGATGATTGGCGGGGGTAAAGCCGGTAACATCATGTCACCAAATCCGAATGCCATTGCTGCATCCGATGCGTTCGGTGTTCCATTGACTTCAATCATGGCAGCAGGAATCATCCCAGCTGCATTTGGACTTACAGTCACGTATATTTTAGCTAAAAAATTGGTTCATAAAGGTTCAAGCGTTTCAGCTGAGGAAAGCGAAACGAAAGTTAACGGGGAGCTGCCGCTTGTGGTGCCAGCGATTGTCGCCCCATTAGTGACGATTATCCTGCTTGCCCTTCGACCATTGTTTGATATAAACATTGATCCAATGATTGCCTTGCCAGCCGGCGGGATTGCAGGAGCACTGGCAATGGGACGAATCAAGCATATCAATGACTATGCTGTATCAGGCCTTGGGAAAATGTCCGGTGTCGCTATCATGCTTCTGGGTACAGGTACTTTGGCGGGAATCATCGCGAATTCAGGCTTAAAGGATGTTCTCATCAACAGTCTTGATGCACTTGGACTTCCGGCCTTCGTTCTTGCACCTGTATCGGGTATCTTTATGTCTGCTGCTACAGCTTCGACTACTGCTGGAACAGCTGTTGCCTCCCAGGTATTTGGAACCACCATTTTAGAAATGGGTGTAACTGCATTGGCGGGTGCGGCAATGGTGCATGCTGGTGCAACTGTGCTTGACCACCTCCCGCACGGAAGCTTTTTCCATGCAACTGGAGGAAGTGTGAATATGGAGATTAAAGAGCGTCTGAAATTGATTCCGTATGAAACTGCAATAGGTTTGACACTTGCCATCGTTTCAACCCTGATTTTTGGAATCTTTAAGTTCTTTGGATAGATTTTTCGGTTAAATTTCTTCAGAAACCTTTTTGAAATTGGCTCTGTTAATTAAGGCTGTTGATTTTCGTTCCAGGCGCTTCGCTTTCCGCGGGACTGGCGCTGAGCCTCCTCATCGCTTTGCTCCTGCGGGGTCTCACCTGACCAGTTGAGCCCGCAGGAGTCTACGCGCCTTCCACTACAATCAACAGGGTTTAAAAATCAACATTCAGCCTTAACAGAGCCAAATTAAAAAATATATTTTCACAAAATCAATATGGATTATTTTAAACTCCATACCTTCCTTACACATTACTCCGTTAGTAAATGAGAGGAGAAACAAAGTATGAAAATCGTAATAGCTCCAGATTCCTTCAAGGAAAGTCTGACTGCACTTGAAGCAGCAAGCGCGATCGAGGCAGGCATGAGAAAGATTTTGCCAGAAGCAAGTTTTGTAAAAGTTCCAATGGCGGATGGCGGTGAAGGCACTGTACAATCTCTCGTTGATGCAACTAAGGGAAAGATAATCTCAAAAACTGTAACAGGACCGCTTGGCGAGCCAGTTAAGGCATTTTTCGGCCTGTCTGGTGATGGAAAGACCGCGATTATCGAGATGGCTGCAGCTTCAGGGCTTCATCTGGTATCCAGGGAGAAACGCAATCCGCTGGTAACCACTACGCGCGGCACTGGAGAATTAATTTCTGCCGCCCTTGACTTTGGTGTGGAAAAGATCATCATCGGAATTGGCGGCAGTGCCACGAATGATGGAGGAGCAGGAATGGCGAGAGCCCTCGGGATCAAGTTCCTCAATGTTGATGGAAATGAGATCAGCGAAGGTGGCGGATCTCTTGGTGAATTGGCTTCCATTGATATGACGCAAGCAGATAGCCGTTTGATCGCGGTGAATATCGAAGTGGCCTGTGATGTGGATAACCCATTAACCGGTCCCAAAGGCGCATCCCATATTTTTGGTCCGCAAAAAGGGGCAACTGCAGAAATGATTGAAGTATTGGATGGCAATCTTCAACATTACGCAGAAATTATCCGGAAAGATCTAGGAAAAGATATCGAACATATTTCTGGTGCAGGGGCAGCAGGCGGACTCGGCAGCGGCCTGCTGGCATTCCTGTCAGCAGACTTGAAAAGAGGAGTTGATATCGTTCTTGAGGCTACAAAGCTTGAAGAGCAACTTTTAAATGCGGATTTTGTTATTACTGGAGAAGGGAAAATAGATGGACAAACGATTTTTGGCAAAACCCCAATTGGGGTAGCAAAGACCGCAAAACGGCACGGCATCCCTGTAATCGCAATTGCTGGCCATGTTGCACAGGACAGTGAAATTGTCCACGAACACGGAATCGATATTTTATTCAGTGTTGTACCAGGTGTGATATCTCTAGAGGATGCATTCAATAATGCCAGTACGTATGTTAGAAATACTGCTGCGAATATAGCGTCCCTGATCAAATTAAGCAAGTAAAAAGAAAAACCGCGATGCTGATTGTCTGCAGCTCGCGGTTTTTTTGATGTTTAAAATAGGTGGAATTCGAATAAATATAAAAAAGAAGTGCAAAAAATAAAAAACACCCTTAAAGGTGTTTTGGAGAGTATGTATTTCTATTCGAAATATGTAAATAGTAAAATGGAAGTTGGCACTGAATTGTTTTGTAGGCAGAATAAATTTATTATAATTATATCATAAATAAAAAGTGTTGTCAAATAAAAGAGGATAGATTCGGGGAGTGGAATTCATGGATGAAAAGCAGCTAAACGCCTTAAAAATGGAACAGGATCGTGTTCATTCCATCATTGAGGAAATTGATAGGAAGGCCAAAAAATGGAGGGCGAGTTCAAGTGATGTCGGCTCAGATGCCTTTCAGATCAGGAAGACGTTTTGGGAGGATGTAACTGTAAACTTTGATGAAGCAGATGATGTAGCGGAAACCTTCACAAGCATCAAACAGCAGGCAGCACTTTTATCAGAGCGTGAGCGTACACAATCGCAAATGGTGAAACAGCTTAAAACACTTTCCCAACTAAGGTTCTCCCCTTATTTTGGCAGAGTTGATTTTAAAGAAGACGGTGAAAGCGAAGCAGAGAAAATCTACCTGGGTATTGCCTCGTTAATGGACGAGCAGGAAGAAAATTTCTTGATTTATGATTGGAGAGCGCCGATTTCTGGCCTTTATTATGACTACTCCCCGGGCCCTGCCCAATATGAAACAGAAACAGAGACCATTCAAGGAGATATGGAGCTAAAGCGGCAATTTGTCATTAGGTCTGGGAAAATCAAGGCGATGTTCGAGACCGGTGTAACAATTGGTGACGAGATGCTTCAGGAAGTTCTCGGCAATAATGCTGACACTCAGATGAAAACCATAGTAGCGACCATTCAAAAGGAACAAAACGAGATCATCCGTAATGACTCAAGCAGCCTTGTTGTTGTGCAGGGAGTAGCCGGGAGCGGCAAAACGTCAGCGGCTATGCAGCGTGTAGCTTATTTACTTTACAAGTACAGGAATATCATCTCATCAGAAAATATCATGCTGTTCTCTCCTAATCCGCTTTTCAATAGCTATGTTGCTACCGTCCTGCCTGAACTTGGAGAAGAAAACATGCAGCAGGCCACATTCCAGGAATATCTCCTGTCACGTTTTGGTGCTGAATACGAGCTGGAGGATCCATTTGAACAGATGGAGTATCTGCTTGCAGCAGAAAAGGATGAGAGCCGCCAGGAAAGAGTTGAAGGCATCCGTTTCAAAGCAAGCCTGGAATTTAAAGAATTGCTGGACCGGTATGCAGAGAAGTTATCCAGAGAGACACTTATCTTTAAAAGCTTGTCATTAAAGAAGCGAACGATTATATCAAAGCATGAGATTGCCAAATTTTATGATTCACTCGATAAGGGTATTTCAATGCCGAATAGGATTCAGCTTGTAAAGGAATGGCTGGTCAAGGAACTGAAGAAAAAAGCAAAGGCAGAAAAATCCCAGGAGTGGGTAGAAAAAGAAATTCAATTCCTTGAAAAGGAAGATTATCTCGAGGCTTTTAAACAAAGCCAGAAAAAACAAGGCGAAGCAGAAGATACATTCCATGATTATGACCGTGAAGAAAAGTGGCTATCTGAACTTGTCGTAAAAAGACGGTTCAAACCATTGTTCAATGCAGTGAAAAAACTGAAATTCATAAATAACAGGGCCATTTTTATGAACTTTTTCAAGGATGAAGGTCTTCGAGCAGATACGGCGCCAACTAATTGGCCTTCTATTTGTGACCAGACAATCCGTTCTCTGGAAAGAAAGTCTATCCCTTACGAGGATGCAACACCGTTTCTCTATCTTCAGGATCTGATTGAAGGGAGGAAGTCAAACACATCGATTCGCCATGTCTTCATCGATGAAGCTCAGGATTATACTCCTTTCCAATTTGCATATATTAAAAATCTTTTCCCGTACAGCAAAATGACCTTGCTTGGTGACATGAACCAGGCGATTTACTCTGGTCCTACAGGGGCTCCGACCATCTTTGCCGAAGCAGCGCTTGACTTTGGAGATAAGGAAACCTACAAGCTTACAAAAACCTACAGATCGACAAAGCAGATTGTAGAATTCACGAGGGAGCTGATTGAAGGAGGTAATCTGATTGAACCTTTCAATCGTTTAGGTCCAAAGCCGGTAGTCGTGAATCCCGGAAAACATATTGACCACACAGAAAGAACGATTGGACTTATTTCGGATCTTAAAAATAAGGATCATAAAAACATCGCTATCATCTGCAAAACAGCAGCTGAGAGCATAGAAGCTTTCGAATCCATCAAGAAGTCCCATGAGGCAAGATTGATTGAAAAAGGCACCTTGACCTTTGAAAACGGGGTCAATGTCGTACCAACATACCTGGCAAAAGGAATAGAGTTTGATGCGGTGATCATTTTTGATTCATCTTCCTACACAAGAAATGAGGAAAGGAAATTGTTTTATACGGCTTGTACGAGGGCTATGCATGAGCTTTATATTCTTTCAAGAGGTGAATTAAGTCCGCTTTTAGCAGAAGTAGACCAGGAACTTTTTCAGGTCATTTAAAAAACAAGCCGCCAAAATCCATGGCGGCTTGTTTTGTTGCATTTATTTTAGCCATTTGAATATAGACTTTTGTGTCTTGCCTCTTGCTGGCTGTTTTTTATTCGCCTCCTGCAAGGCTGAATTTACATCGATCAAGCCATTTCCGTAATCAATGTCTTTTCCCTGTTCACCAAGATCGATGGCAGATGTTTTAATGATATTGATGACCTGGGAGCTTTTGAGGTCTGGATTAGCTGATTTAATTAAAGCGGCCAGACCTGCAACATGGGGAGCAGCCATTGATGTCCCGGAAAGGGCTGCATACTGTGCATTGAAAAAGGTGCTCGGAATATTCACCCCAGGAGCAGCAATGTCTATATAATCCCCATAGTTAGAAAAGTTCGCTCTGTTTCCGTTATAATCAACAGCAGCCACGCTCAAAACCTCGGGATAAGCCGAAGGGTAAGTAGGCTGATTGGATCCGTCATTGCCGGCTGCAGATACCATGACAACATTGTTGTCAAAGGCATAACGGACAGCTTCTTCCAGGACCTTGGAGGGCTGGTAATTGCCAAGGCTCATATTTATAACATCTGCACCATGGTCGACAGCCCAAATGATACCTTTTGCGATATCGAATGTGGTACCATAGCCTTTCGCACCCATTGCTTTAACAGGCATGATTTTGCTGAACCATGTCATGCCGGCAACACCCTCACCGTTATTCGTTTCTGAGGCTATGATCCCAGCTACATGTGTTCCATGGCCATTATCATCATCCGGCTCTCGTTTTTCATCTATCACATTATAACCAGATATAATCCTGTTCTTTAACTCTGGATGATCCAGGTCAACACCTGTATCTATAATGGCTATTTCAATTTGTTCTTTTCCGCGTGTAATATTCCAGCCTTGCTCTGTTCCAATCGCTGGCAAATTCCATTGGTAATTCTCCTGGTAAAGTAAATCATTTGGTACGTTTGCTTCGTTTTGCATGAGGATAAAATTTGGCTCGGCATACTCAACGTTTTGCCTCTTGTTAAAATATTCAACCATTTGCGGTGTTTCCATGGAAGTGGACCTGAAAATATAAACCGAATTCAGGTGTTTGATGACCCAGCCATTGATATCGCGTGTAATTTCATCTATTTCGTCAGGTCCTGGTTCTGTAAAAAAATCAACAGCAGCCTCATGATCATAATAATGACTTGTATCTTTCTTGTTATGGTAAATAAGCGTGACTTCGTCTTGTGTATTGAGCTGCCTCTTGATTTTCTCTCCCATTTCTACATTATTTACGTTTGCCATCGACTGCATCTTCATGATTCGTTGGCCAGTAGAATGAGTTTTCGCACTAAGTTTATTGCTGTGTACAGGCTCATGCCTGAACACTCCGGCCCCTGTAAGGGCAAGAACAAGAATTAATGTTGCCCCCAGGATGAAACCCTTCGTGCTTTTCATGATAAGAGCCCTCCAAAAAAAGATTTGTTCTTATATTGCAGAACAAACGGCAAAATTAACGGCGGTAATCACTGGCAGTTTCATTTAGTTGGAAATAGGACATTTAAAAGTATGCAAAGCACTTTTATAAGCATAAAGTTTCCTTTTTCCTAATCACAAGTTACCAAAAATCCTATTTTTTATGACAAATTTCAAAATTAATTCTTTAATTCCGTTTGCCAAATCCCAATTAATCGCTACAATTAAGCATAGACGCCAATATTATGGTAAAATAAACAAAGAGAACAATTGTTCTGAAATTGATAAAAGGCATATTATTTAATATCCTTTTGACAAAAAAGAGGAATACTTAAGGAATTCATTGACACTATACATAAAAACCGTCAATGTTGTTTGCAAGAAATGAAAGGGGTATGTTCGTGGCAAGAAATCAGCAAGCTTTTGATTATAATGATGATGCCATCCAGGTACTGGAAGGTCTTGAAGCGGTCCGTAAAAGGCCAGGTATGTATATTGGCAGCACAGATACCCGGGGACTTCATCACCTCGTGTATGAAATCGTTGATAACTCTGTTGACGAAGCACTTGGCGGCTACGGTAATCACATCATCGTCAAAATCCATAAAGATAATTCGATCAGTGTCCAGGATAAAGGGCGTGGCATGCCAACAGGGATGCATAAGCTAGGAAAGCCCACACCGGAAGTCATCCTTACGGTCCTTCATGCAGGCGGTAAGTTTGGACAAGGCGGTTATAAAACAAGCGGCGGACTGCATGGTGTCGGCGCATCAGTTGTAAATGCGCTATCTGAATGGCTTGTTGTCACCATCAAACGCGATGGTTTTGTTTATGAGCAGCGTTTTGAAAACGGCGGGAAGCCGGTGACAACTCTAGAGAAAATCGGCAAGACAAACCAGACAGGAACAACGATCCATTTCAAACCTGACGCCGAAATTTTCTCTACTTTGACATATAACTATGACACACTGTCTGAAAGGCTCCGTGAGTCTGCATTTTTGCTGAAAGGCTTGAAAATTGAGCTGATAGATGACCGGAATAATGAGAAAGAAGTCTTTCATTTTGAAACAGGCATCCAGGCATTTGTTGAATATTTGAACGAAGAAAAAGATGTTCTGCATCCTGTGGTCAGCTTTGAGGGCGAATACAGCAAAATAGAAGTTGAGTTTGCCTTCCAATTCAATGATGGATATTCGGAGAACGTTCTCTCATTCGTTAACAATGTCAGGACGAAAGATGGCGGAACCCATGAAGCAGGCGCAAAGACTGCGATGACCAGGGTATTCAATGAGTACGCCCGCAAGGTTGGATTGCTCAAGGAAAAGGACAAGAACCTTGATGGAGCGGATATCCGCGAAGGTCTGGCTGGAATCGTTTCTGTCCGAATCCCTGAGGAGCTGCTGCAATTTGAGGGTCAGACCAAGGGCAAGTTGGGGACCAGTGAAGCAAGGTCGGCTGTGGACTCGGTCGTTTCAGAACATCTGTCTTATTTCCTTGAGGAGAATCCAGATGTCAGTACCCTGCTGATCCGAAAATCCATCAAGGCTTACCAGGCTCGTGAAGCTGCCCGTAAGGCCCGTGAAGATGCTCGCAGCGGGAAAAAGAGGAAAAAATCGGATGCAATGCTTTCAGGCAAATTGACTCCGGCTCAATCAAAGAATCCAGCTAAAAATGAATTATACCTTGTCGAGGGAGATTCTGCTGGCGGTTCTGCCAAGCAGGGACGGGACAGGAAGTTCCAGGCCGTTCTGCCATTGCGCGGAAAAGTCATCAACACAGAAAAAGCCAAGCTACAGGATATTTTCAAAAACGAGGAAATCAATACGATCATTCATGCCATTGGTGCGGGAGTGGGTTCGGATTTCCTTGTAGACGACATCAACTATGACAAGATTGTCATCATGACAGATGCAGATACTGACGGTGCCCATATCCAGGTGTTATTGCTCACATTCTTTTACAGGTACATGAAGCCGCTCATCGAAGCAGGAAAGGTCTTCATTGCCCTTCCTCCGCTGTATAAAGTCAGCAAAGGGACAGGCAAAAAGGAAATCATCGAATATGCCTGGAGTGATGAAGAACTGAAGGGTGCCATCAAGAAGGTCGGCAAAGGCTATATCATCCAGCGTTACAAAGGTCTCGGTGAGATGAATGCTGATCAGCTTTGGGAAACGACAATGGACCCTGAGACCAGGACGTTGATTCGCGTCCGAATAGATGATGCTGCAAGAGCGGAACGCAGAGTCACTACACTTATGGGTGATAAAGTAGAACCCCGCAGGAAATGGATTGAATCCAATGTCGCTTTCGGTCTTGAAGAAGACGGCAATATTCTTGAAAATGAAAACATTTCAGTCGCAGAGGAGGTTGAAGGCGAATGAGTTCTGTTGAAAAATTTCGTGACCTCCCACTCGAAGACGTATTGGGCGACCGATTCGGCCGCTATAGTAAATATATTATCCAGGAACGTGCCCTACCAGATGCGCGTGACGGATTGAAGCCTGTACAGCGCAGGATTTTATACGCCATGCATGTTGAGGGCAACACAAGTGAAAAGGGCTTCCGGAAATCAGCCAAGACAGTCGGTAACGTCATTGGTAACTACCATCCGCACGGTGATTCATCGGTATACGAAGCAATGGTCCGTATGAGCCAGGATTGGAAAGTGCGGAATTACCTGGTTGACATGCACGGGAATAACGGAAGCATCGATGGTGATCCGCCAGCGGCAATGCGTTATACCGAAGCAAGATTATCAGCTATTGCCGGTGAACTATTAAGGGATATCGAAAAGAGGACAGTTGAGTTCATCCCGAACTTTGATGACACATCCAGTGAGCCTACTGTGCTTCCGGCGATGTTCCCAAACTTGCTCGTGAATGGCTCGACGGGGATTTCAGCGGGATACGCCACAGATATTCCACCACATAATTTAGCGGAAGTGATTGATGGGGTTATCATGAGAATGGACAACCCTGCCTGCACGGTCGAAGATCTCATGAAAGTGATTAAAGGACCCGACTTCCCTACGGGCGGAATTATTCAGGGTGTTGAAGGAATCGCTAAAGCTTACAAGACTGGCAAGGGAAAGATCATTGTCCGCGGCAAAGCGGAAATCGAGGACATCCGAGGCGGCAAACAGCAGATTGTCATCACGGAAATTCCATATGAAATCAATAAAGCCAACCTCGTCAAGAGAATTGATGAATTCCGTTTAGACCGGAAAGTTGAAGGGATCTCAGAGGTTCGAGACGAAACAGACCGCACAGGCCTTCGTGTTGTCATTGAATTGAAAAAGGAAGCAGACGCAAACGGTGTCTTGCATTATCTTTACAAGAACAGCGATTTGCAGATTACCTATAACTTCAATATGGTTGCCATCAACAAGAAACGGCCAGTATTGATGGGGCTTGCCGAACTTCTTGATGCCTATATCGACCACCAGAAGGATGTTGTTACAAAAAGATCACAGTACGACCTTCAAAAAGCCCGTGACCGACAGCATATCGTCGAAGGACTAATGAAGGCATTATCCATCCTCGATCAGGTGATCGCGACGATCCGCGCTTCAAAGGATAAACGTAATGCAAAAGATAATTTGATTCAGAAGTTCGAATTCACTGAAGTCCAGGCTGAAGCGATTGTTTCCCTCCAGCTTTATCGCCTGACGAATACTGATATAACTGCGCTCCAGGCTGAAGCAGAGGAGCTTGCCAAGAAGGTGGACGAACTAACCGCCATTCTGGGAAGTGAGAAAAAGCTTCTGACTGTCATTAAGAAGGAATTGAAGGATGTCAAGAAGCGCTTTTCAGATGAACGCCGAACTAAAATTGAGGAAGAGATTGAGGAAATCAAAATCAACCTTGAGGTACTGATCGCGAGTGAAGATGTAATTGTCACGGTAACGAAGGATGGATATATAAAACGTACTAGCCAGAGGTCCTATGCGGCTTCAAATGGACAGGATTTCGCAATGAAGGATACTGACAGGCTGTTATCCCAATTGAATGTGAACACAAAGGATGTCCTGCTGTTGTTCACCAATAAAGGAAGCTACCTTCATTTACCTGTACACGAGCTCCCTGATATCCGATGGAAGGACCTTGGTCAGCATGTGGCGAATATCGTCCCGCTCGACCGTGATGAAGAAATCATCCGGGCTGTACCTGTTACCAATTTCGAACAGAATATGTTCTTTGTGTTTGTCACGAAGAATGGCATGGTGAAAAAATCGGAATTAAGCCTCTATAAAGCCCAGCGTTATTCTAAACCATTAACCGCCATCAACGTAAAAGGTGATGACAGGGTTGTCGATGTCCATCTAACAAATGGAGAAAAGGATCTATTCATTGCCTCTCACTTTGGCTATGGCTTATGGTTCAGCGAAGAAGACGTCAGTCCAATCGGAATCCGGGCAGCCGGAGTTAAGGGTATGAACCTTAAGGATGGAGACTATGTTGTGGGTGGTAAAATCATCGACGCAAACGAAAATCCTTCCATTGTCATTGCAACCCAGCGCGGTGCGGTGAAGAAGATGAAGCTTTCTGAATTCGAAAAAACATCTCGCGCAAAACGCGGAGTTGTGATGCTGCGTGAATTGAAGGCAAATCCACATCGCATTATCGGTGTTGAAGCTGTCCGTGGTGAGGATGAAATCTTCTTCCTTACTGAAAAACAGCAAATTGTTTCGCTAAAAGCAGCAGATTTGAGGAACAGTGATCGCTACACAAACGGATCATTCATTGTTGATGAAAGTGAAACAGGCAGGCTTGTAACCATTTGGAAAAGTGAAACCGAACAGGAAACAGAATAAAAAACACTAAAAAACACAGCAATTGAGCTGTGTTTTTTGTTTCTAATTAAGAAGTTAAGGGTAAATGCTAAGAGGTTCGTGGACCCTATTAAAGGCTGATGGAAGTCAGGTACCATTGTAATGAAGGCGCCCATTTGGTACATTAGGAACTATAAAAAAATTTACTGTAGATAAGGAGTTTTTTATGGGGATTTTCAACAATATCATATCGGAATTAAACAATTATATGTGGAGCTATATCTTAATTGCAGTTCTAGTTATTTTAGGTACATATTTCACTATCAGAACAAGATTTGTCCAGTTTAAGTACTTTCCTGAGATGCTAAGGGTACTAAAGGACCCAGCAACTGTCTCATCTGAAGGGAAAAGGGGCCGATCTTCATTTCAGGCGTTCACTGTCAGTCTTGCTTCACGGGTTGGTACAGGGAATCTTGCAGGTGTAGCGACGGCTATTTCTGCCGGTGGTCCAGGTGCCGTCTTCTGGATGTGGGTTATTGCGCTTATTGGAGCGGCTTCAAGCTTCATCGAAAGTACATTGGCCCAGATTTATAAAGTAAAAGACAAGGATGAATATCGCGGCGGTCCGGCTTACTATATGGAACGCGGTCTCAATAAAAGATGGCTTGGAATACTGTTTGCAGTCATCATAGTTTTTACGTTTGGGTTGGTATTCAGTTCTGTTCAATCCAACACCATTTCTCTAGCATTTGACCAGGCATTTGGATTTGATCGGCTTTGGATGGGAATCATTCTGGCCGTTATGACAGCCGCTATCATTTTTGGTGGGATCAAAAGAATAGCTTTTGTATCCCAAATCATTGTCCCAATTATGGCAGTTCTGTATTTGATCTTGGCTTTGTATATCGTCTTCACAAATCTTGGTGAAGTTCCTGCAATGTTCTCTCTAATCTTCAAAAACGCTTTTGGGCTTCAGGAAGCCGTTGGCGGAGGTATGGGAGCAGCAGTCATGATGGGAATCAAACGAGGGCTTTTCTCAAACGAAGCTGGTATGGGAAGTGCGCCGAATGCAGCTGCTACTGCTGCTGTGACACATCCTGTAAAACAAGGATTAATCCAAACACTTGGCGTATTTACGGATACGATTTTGATTTGTTCAGCAACAGCTTTCATCATCATTATGTCTGGAGAGTATACGAACGCTGATTTGGATGGTATTCAGTTAACCCAGGCTGCACTCACAACACATGTTGGGGCATGGGCACCAGCGTTCGTAGGGGGAGCAATATTCCTTTTTGCTTTCACATCTATTATTGGAAATTACTATTACGGCGAAACGAATATTGAGTTCATAAAAGAAAGTAAGACAGCATTATTGGTTTATCGACTGGCGGTCATCGCAATGGTTTTATTTGGTTCAATCGTCGACTTAGCGATTGTCTGGAATCTGGCTGACCTCTTCATGGGAATCATGGCGCTAATTAACCTGGCAGCCATTACCTTGCTCGCGAAAATTGCCATGGCAGCACTTAAGGATTACAGAGAACAGCGGAAACAAGGGAAGGACCCTGTATTCTATGCTGACACAATCGAAGGTCTGAGTGGCATTGAATCATGGGAATACCGTGAGAAAGCACAGAATAAGAATTAAAACCTTCTAAACCCTCTGGATTAATCAGAGGGTTTTTTTGTGTATCTTTTTTCCATATTTAGAGATATTAACTATATAGGAGGGATGCATAATGAAAAAGGAACTACTGATTACATTCACCGCATTCTTTTTTATGTCGTTGACTGCTCTCACCGGTGCGTATGCAGGTGATTCCAGGGAGAGCCCAACCGTGACAGTATCGGAAGAAAAGGTCGATATCACAGGTGATGGAAAGAAGGATATAATTTATGTAAAAGGTGTGCCATTCGAAGAAGGTACACAGTTCCTTAAGGAGATTTATTTAAAGATTAAAGCGTCTAATGGGAAAACATACAAGATTGATCTCGAAGGGGGATACGAACCTTCTACTGAATATAAAGATCTTAATCACGATTCTGTTAAAGATATTTTCATCAGCGTACCTACTGGTGGAAGCGGAGGTCTCTCTAATTTTTATTTATATACTTTAAAAGATTTTCAGGTTGTCAATCTGACTGTACCGGAACCTTTGTCTGTCAGCAGCCAATTTGAAGACGGCTATAAAGCCTCTGCACGTATAGAGCAAACAGGCCAGTCATACAGTTTTGATTTAAGTGCCAGGAAAGCGGATTATGACAGGCTTGGCCTATATCATGATGGGAAGTTGAATGAACCGACTGAATTGATGGTTCTTCCGTTCGGAACTTTAAAGCACATAATAGTCAAGGCTGGACAATATGGGTTAATCGGCAGTCAGCGAATAAATGGAGCATACAACGCCGATGGAATCGCAAATATGGAATCAACATGGTTATACGAAAAGGGAAAGTGGAAACTAATAAAAGCGGAGGTAATCAATCTCAAAGAGCATTAAAATAGGCAAATGTCACGAATGAATACTATCTGGCATACGCTATTGGAAAAGGATTCTTTTTCAGGAAGGAGCCTTCTGCCATGAGCAAATTCAAGCCAGAGAAATTGACTGTCAACTTTATTCCACCAGCAACAGCTTACAGGCCCATAGACAGCAGGAAATATACTTTAACACACTCTGATTTAACCGGTGAGTTGTTTTTAGCGATTGGGAATGTTTTTGATTACCAGGCCATCAACTATAAAATGCGGGATGAAGTATTGGCAGACTGGGTAACCATTAATGGTGAGTATATTCTGTATGCAAATGTATACGTCAGCAATGGGGAATATGACAAGAATATGTCCCGGATCCGGTATATGATTTTCAAACGAGAATTGGATTTAGCATTTACGGCGATGATTTATGGCGACAGGAGCTTTTTTACCTATCATCCATTGCTGCTGGATGCGCCAATCTACGTTCGGTTCGCATCCAGTTTCCCAGAGTTCAATGAAATCGCTTATTACGGAACACCAAGACTCTATTTAAACAAGGTGAATAGCAAAAGAGTAACAGAAACACAGGTTTAGGCCTGTGTTTCGTGTTTTAAACGAAAGGGAATAGACAGCCTTTTATTACATAATAATATTATGTAAACTTACAGTTATTGATGTAGGATGTTTCTGAGATTTTGTTGTTATCTGGATTAATGAGAAGTATTAGCTTTTTAATTTGTCTTTGAAATTGAAAAGCGTTAAGATTACAGATTAGAATCTGAAATTTTTTAGAGTAAATGAAATATGCAATTATTAATAATAAAACCGATTTGATATCTGATAGAGATCAGGCAAAAAGATTGTATCTAAATTGCTAAGGATAACTTTTGACGTGTTAAATACGACGAACCTACAATTATTTCAAAATCCATAAACAGTATTATTAATTTTGTCTAATGAAATCTTAAAGACAAAGTTAAACAATTTTTGATTCTGTCTCACTGATTTGAGTATACTTAGGTATTGAGATAAGATTCTAGATTATACATGGAACTTCCGAGAATTTATGTTATGTAAACTAGAAATAACTCATTGTTGTATGGGGGCTTATCCCTTTAAGTTCCTGTAATAATGCATATGTTGAACTACGTCCCTCTTTGTTCCTCATAATCATTCCTCTCCTTTCGTAAGGTTATCGTTTCATGTTTTGGACGATAATTCTTTCGTTTCAGCCAACAATTTGTTTCTTGTTCACATTAAAATTCCAGGAGGTCTTTTTATGATGGTCACTGAAGCTCGTGATGAATTTTAAATGTACCTGCAAGTCGAACGGAACTTTTCCATGAATACCATCACTAGTTATGAACTCGATCTATTGATTGTTCGAGGAATTTTTAAAACAGCATAACCGTAACCGTTCGCAGCAAAATCGAGGATTTCAATCCTTCGACAGTCCGCCGGTTCATCCAAGAACTGGTACTGAAAAGGAATCATTATTTTGACAAAAGAAACCGAAAGTAATAATTGAAAGTACGTGAAAAATACGGTCTTATCCATGCAGTATAGTTCTTTTGTTGCTAAATTAAATTGACAAATCCTTCTCTCCTTCCAGGGAATAAAAAAGAAAAGCCCATCCATTGGACAGGCTTTTCATTCCATTGCTTATTTAACTGCTTTCAACTTTCGGTTTTTAATCACAAGATAAGCACATGCAGCACCGAGTACCGCAACAGCACCGTAAAGTGTATATAAGAGATTGTTGTTTTCCGGATTATACTGCGCCAGTATGCTGCCCTTTGCACCATCTTGGCCTGTATCTGTGCCGACCTTTCCCTCATACATATCAACTATGACAGACTGATAATCTTCAATGGATTTCTCCTGTGTCTTAAGGAGGTCTTTGCCTGCCTTATTTAAACCCTTTACCTTTTTCCCGTTATAAACAAACCATAGTTCGTTTTCCATATTATAAAGGAGGCTTTCGTTTTCCTTGATTTTCGCCAATTCCTTTACATCCTCGTATGGATAGCCGAATATTGCCAGATCATAGGCCCCTGCCTCATTTAAGTATGTAGAGATTGCGTTGACAGGCTTTCCATCCTGGTATACGACAGAGATATATTCGTTGGCATCCACGATGCCTTCGCTTCCTTTTTTCTTGCCGACATAGAAATCCTTACCCATCACATAGATTTTCAGCAGTGGGCCGAATGTGATGTTTTCGGATGGAGTAAAATTGAAACTTCCCGGCGTATCGCCTTTTACTGTGTCCAAAACAATGTTCTTGAAATGAGTGTCTGCAAAATCTTGGGCACCTTTAGGAATTTCGGTTTCCGCAGCGCTCGCATGAAAAGAAGTAAATAAAATGCTTAATAATAAAGTGCAAACCATCATCAGTTTCTTCATTGTGAATCCCCCTTTTTAGTCGTACATTCCTACCCTGGTGTCATCCCAAGAGAAGGTTGCATTACTCACGAAATATTTGTAGGTAGTTTTTCTCGGGGTAGTACCCGATGTGCCGACATCCGACCATGTTATATAGTCCGAGCCGGTGCCGTTGTCATCATAACCGTATATGACCGCCTGATGACCGACTGTAGCACCACTTGACCAAACAATCCTGGTCAGCATTGGCTGTTGTTTTTCAACCTGACTTTTAACTACGGAGTAACTCACAATGTCGCCAACTGTGTATCCAGTGGCTGCAAAATATGCCTTAGACAGGATGCGTGTAGTTTCTAATTCCAATGAACCCGTAGCATCGTAACAAGTGGTGGTTGCCTTCCCCCATTTAAAAAATGTACATTGGGTAGTCTGTCTATCTCCCGTGTGGTAATATACAATCGATTGTGCCGTAGCCACCCAGCACCAATTATCCTCTTGCTGATTGTAAATTGGAACGTACAAAGTTCTGGCAGCGGCTTCCGTTTTAATAGAGCCGGCACTTGCGAATATGCTCAATACCAATACGAGACTAAGCAAGACCTTCATTACTTTCATTTTACTTCCCAACCCCTTATTCTGTAATATTTTTAATATGACAAAACCGGACAATACTCGACATTGTCCTCACCTGTCCTTACCCCCTTGCTATTCTTTCGACTAAATAAATGCTAAAACCTTCCAGATATGTAATTTTTTCTGTAAACGGATGTTGGGAAATTTTTTTGCAAATAAAAAAGCCCACCCATAGGGGAGATTCATGTGAATGGTTGATGGTTTCCTTCAAAAGTTTTTTTCGAATTATATTTTAAAATTACAGCCTGTCATAACCCAATTAGAGTTCGTCATCTTTAGGATTGCTATCTTCCTTTGCTAAATCCCTTTCAGCCTCAAATTCTTCCTTCATTTCCTGCATTGACTCCTTTGCTTCTTTACCTTGCTCGATAACTTCCTCAGGAATGGCCCCGCTTCCATAAGTCGCGCCTATGTTCAGCTGACCGCCAAGTTCTTTAATCCCAAGCTGGGCAAAGTTATTGTTTAGCTCATACTTATCGAGATAAACTTTCTCAATTTTGATTTCTTGATAAATAACCGATGATGGACCTTTTTCAGGATTGGGTTCTTTTGAAAAAGTAGATTCTGTGTTTTTGTTTTCATCAGCTGTTTTGTGGTTCTCTTTTATCATTGAAAATTCTTTTTTTAATTCATCAAAATACATTTCAAGCTGGGATACTTTATCGTTCCATATCTTCAGTTGCTGTTTGTAGGGCTCTAATTCCTGGTATATAAGCTGTGTAAACCATTTTGCTATATTTTCACGTTCAATGTTTTGTACTTCATGTTTCACCAGCTGCAAATCCTGATGTTTGACCACTGCTTCTTCAAGACGCTTAATTCTCTGTTCCATCTCCTCTATCCTTGTCCATTCTGAGGAAGCGGATATTTTTCGATTTTCACCATCCACTGATCGGTAAACTGGCTTGTTTTGATTGTCTTTTTGGATTTTATCAGAATGATGATCTGTATTTTTGCCAGACTTCCCCGTTTTGGCTGCTGTCCAGTCCTGGTTTTGTTTATCTTTTTCTTTTAACTCATAAAGCTTAAGTGTTTTTTCCATCTCTAAGATTCTTTTAAAATGCAGATCAACCGTCTTGAGTTTTTTTACTTGTGAATCGAGGATATCAACTTTCTTAATCAGGTTCTCTATGTTTACATCTTTATCAACTGGATTGAATAACCTTTTTATAGGCATGAAATCGGCACCACGTTTCCTTCAGTAATTTAATTTACAACCACTCTTTGGCAGAAAGGATGAAAGATTATGAAGTTTAAACCAACGGAAATTAATATTGGCAGCTTTAAGTTGAATAGTTTTACTTCTGGAACCATTTCCACACAAAAAACGGTCCAGCAGCGTATAGTGATGAATTATAAATTTACACATGGGTGGGGTGAGCAATCTGGTGATATGGCACCGGCTTCAGGGGAAGTTAATATTATACTGGATGGAGACTTAATTGATAGTGATTCTGTTAAAAAAGCCACGAGCTAATCAATTGATATATATTCCTCATTTTTCAAATATTTATAGTAGCTGATTTCCAGGAGTCCATTTTGGAATTTTGCATTCAATTTATAATCCATTGGCAGTTCTGGAAGTTTCAATACCCGTTCGAAGTTGCCATACTTCCTCTCCTTCTGAATCGGCTTTAAACCGTAGGCTGGAGAGTTGATGATACATCGGATGACTAGCCTATCGCCTTGTAAAGAAAGCCTGACATCCTCCTTCTGCACACCTGGGATATCAACTAGGATGAATACCTGATCATCACTTTCTAAAATATCAATTGCGGGATAATCAACAGCAGGAGAATTTTCTTTTTTTCCTTCAGAAGGGTTTTCTGTTGAAGCATCAGCCATAAATTGCTTGGCATAGTCATGATCAAATATCTGGTTCCAAAAATCCCCTCCTTGGACCTTTTGGGCCATTTCCATCCATTCCTTCAATTTGTGTAAATCCATAGCGCTTCCTCCTAAACATAATACTGGAGCCAGGGGCATATATTGATTTTCATAAGGGGGAATCTTCATGGCCACACCTGCTGTTAATATTAATATTTTTATTTTGAAAATTAATTCCTTCGAAAATGCTTCTGCTGTCAATATCGGACAAAACCTGCTAGCTGAATGGCAAAATTCGGACAAAAGAAATCAAGGTTATGGGCAGAGCTATGGAGATGGCAGTGCTTTTGTCGGCAACCGGAATTTTGTTGACGACAGGGATCAAATCGATTCGCCATCCAGCTTCGAATCAAACGTGCCAAAGATATTTTAGAGGAGGGATAATTTGATATTCGCACCTTCAGTGACGAATGTATTTGCCATTAAAGTCAACGTAATGGACCGTTCTTCACAGATTTCTTTTGGTTCAATCCAACAGGCAGATGTATTTCTGTCAACAAAACGAAATCAGGGATTTGGAGAGCAAAATGGGGATTTGGCCCCTGTAAACTTTCCTGTAAATATTGTGAACGATCCAGATCTGTCGGAATCTAACAGTGTGAAAAATAGCGTGGTATGACATATATTTCCCTGCTTATGCAGGCCTTGCTTGTTGCTTTTTTTGGTTATAGAACTTTTGCACATCAAGTGCTTTTGCAGTCTGCAATCATGCCGAGAGTCTTAGAAGGGTATGTCGTCAATTTAAAAAAAGCTTGTGGGCAAAGTCGTTTTCAAATAGACAATGTCTCAAGCTTTTTTTATTTTCTCATTAAATAGGACTTTATTTTTTAAAACGTTAAGTTCTGCATTCCTATGGTCATTATTCTTTTACTGTATGTGTAACAAACTGGGTATCTTTATCAACCTTTGCATATGTAGACCTTCCTATATATAGAGGAATCGATAGCTTCTCGAAATCTGGCAAACCATTAGCAAGAAATTTCTCATCATCCCGGTAAAATCGAACGATATTTGCCACAAACCAGTCATGGTCCCCATATGTATGGCGATCGATCACTTCACACTCATACGCAATATAAGCATCCTTCAGTACTGGTGAATTTGTAGCTGAACCATGGTGGAAACAGATGTTCGATTTTTCGAATTTGTCGTGTTCGGATCCAGAATATACACCCGCTTGTTGTATGAGCTCTGCTTTTTCAAATGGGACAAAATTAATGGCGAATTTTCCGGCCTCTTTTACCAATTGATACGAATGACGCTCACGGCCGATTGCAACTCCGTAAATTGGCGGATCATAAGAAATATACGTGTGCCAGCCAGCTGCCATTATATTGTGTTCTCCCTTATGGCTCACCGATACGAGTGCGACCATCCCTGGATAGCTATGCATAACGGTTTGATTGACTCTTTGAATCATGATCTAATTTCTCCTCTTTATTTTTAAGCATATTATAACAAAAAACTGAAATTTCGTATTGCTAAGTAAATTCAAAATCCTTAAAATAAAACACAGCGACTTACTACCACGCACGGGTTAAGGGAGACTTCTAATGAACCGCAAAGTTTTTCTGTATGTAAAAGCATTTTCGGATCTCGGCACTTTTATGGATTTAATTGCTATCAATGTATTAATGTATATTGCAACTGGAAGTCCTGCCTGGCTTGCTGCCACAATGGCATTCCGGACCTTAGGCGGTGTCCTGTCGAGCTTATTTTCAGGTGTCCTTGCAGACCGTTTTGACCGGAGGAAAATCATGATTTGGACCGATATTTTTCGGGCAGTCATCATTCTTAGCTTAATCCCCTTCCCTAATCCGGTTATGATCCTGATTGTATGCTTCCTGATCGGTTTGACAAGCAGCTTTTTTGCTGTAAGCTACAGTGCCGAAATTCCACAAATATTCGGCCAGGATAAGGTCCTCGAAACGAACGCGCTGATTTCAAGACTGACATCGATCAGTCTCGTATTAGGGTTCATTGGAGCAGGAATGATAACCGATTTTCTTGGATACCAGATTACCTTAATCATCGACGCAGCCACATATCTGTTATCAGCAGGCGTTCTTATCAAAATGAAATGGCAAACAACTGCGTCAGTCGGTACAGATCTTATAGCGTCTGGAGTGAAAGAAAAAGTATCACAGATTGGCAAAGACTTAAAAGAAGTATATTCTTTCATTTTATCTGTGCCGATGTTGTTATACATAAACATCATATTTCTCGTCGGTTCATTCGCCGGTGCCTCACATAACCTGGGAATTCCATTGTTGGCTGATGCAATTGTTACCAGTAAGCAAAGCTTAATATATGGACTGATCTGGGGCGTCTGGGGAATAGGTTCTGTATTGGCCAGCATGCTTTTGCCGAGGATGAATTTTATCAAGGGAAATCGCTTGTATCGTACCTATTTTGTTTCAGCAATCTTGATGTCAGCTGGCTTCATAACCTTTCTCTCGAATATAAATATTTGGGTCGTACTGATGTTTGCTTTCTTTACGGGAATCTTTGATGCATGCTTTACGACCTTGCATGCTACCATTCTTCAGCAAACAGATAATTATATTAGAGGAAGAATATTTGGAGTCGGCATGCTTTTGAAATCACTGGGATTTGCGCTAGGGTTTTTGGTTGCACCTATCCTGCTAGAGGCTCTTTCACTGGCAAAAATGGTCTGGATTTTTCATGGAACATTGATTATCTCCAGCATTCTAGTGATCCTCATTTCAAATGCCGGCCCAAGGAAGTATAAAGAAGTAAAACAGGGCTTATGATTCCTCGCAAAAGAACTCCCTTTTACTCTAAGGGAGTTCTTTTGGTTTATCCTTTAGTTGTCTTACTCCCCATAAAAATAAGGGTGAAATCTTCGATGAAAGCTGGTATGTCTGCCTCCATACCGATCCAGTCCAGGTCATCTTCCGGTTCAGGTGCTGGTTTCGGTCTGAAGTCGGCCATGCTTTTCCCTTTGGCGCGGCCGAACAATTCGACGGTAACCCTTCTGGGCAGATATTTGACGAGGTTTTTATTCACGAGAGCACTTAAAGTGATCACATCATGCAGTGGTGCTCCCAGTATGCCAGGTACGTTCTCTTTATATGCTTCAAAGTAATAATCGTATACAGGTTTGATGAGCTTTTTGAAAGGGGAATGGCTGTTTTCAGCAAGGTAGTCGATTACTGCAGGCGGGATAATTGCTTTGTTGGTAATGTTCAAAGGATGCAGGAATACATTTCTTGCCTTTTCCAGCACCTGATTGGCCGCAATCGGGTCTGCATAAAAATTTGCCTCGGCTTCTGCTGTGACATTTCCGGGAACAAGGAATGCTCCCCCCATGATGTAAAAAGCATTTACGGTTTTGAAAGCATCCTTTCCATATAGGATGAATGGGATAGCCAGTTCCGTTTGCCTTCCGACACCGACAATCACTAAATTATCTGGGTATTCATTCACAATATCCAGGATTTTATCAATATCAAATACCTCTACCTCTCCCA
The DNA here is from genome assembly GCF_023714225.1 of Mesobacillus sp. MER 48. Lineage (NCBI taxonomy): Bacteria > Bacillati > Bacillota > Bacilli > Caryophanales > Bacillaceae > Mesobacillus > Mesobacillus sp. MER 48. The sequence goes on along the minus strand of NZ_JAMAUR010000001.1, from coordinate 114,876 downwards.
AATCCTCTGGCGGCCTGATTGGGCCAAGACCTTCTGGGCCATGGATTTCTGGATAAAAGGTTGCCAGTTCACCGGATAATGGTCCTGAAGCGCCTGCGATGATTGGTATTTCCTCTCTTCCGCCAAGCTGCAATAAATAGGCAGTATTATTAATTGCCTGTTCCTTTGTGATGTTTCCATAACCGGTTACAACACCTACGACATTGAGCTGAGGATGCAGCAACGCATACATCAGTGCCAAAGAATCATCCACCCCGGAATCCGTGAACAAAAGGATATTAAACATGGCTCACCTCCCTCTTTCTCATTGACCATATTTTATTATATTCTATCCCTTCATTGTTTCATTCTCTTTTTGAATTATGCTTATATTTCTTTATGTAAAGAGGTTTTGTTCTTTATTGAGAAGGTATGCTGAATGTACTGTTTTTACTTGCTTCTATTGCCTAATGAGAAGCAAAATCGTACAATCCATCTCGTGTGAATTTTTTGAGAGGGGAAAAAAGATTGAAATTTAATGGAAATGAGAAGTGGAGCATCTATAACGGACTTGCTTCCACCGCAGCTACTAATATGGTCAACGGGTATATTCCTTTATTCGCCATCAGTGTTCTTGGAGCCACAAACCAGCAGATAGGTCTGATTGTCTCCCTTCCTTCAATTATAGGAATGCTTGCATTGATTCCGGGGGCCATTTGGCTGAACCGCGTACAAAGCAAAAAGAACTTTGCGGTCATTTCAACGTTCGTTACCCGCCTACTATTCAGCTTGATTCTTTTCGTTCCATTTCTCGGGAATCCGTATGCAGCATGGGCGCTGGTGATCCTTATCGCTTTGCTTAACTTCCCTGGTGCGTTATCTGGACTGTCATGGCAATCCATGATCGGTGACCTGGTACCCGAAAAGCGGAGAGGAGAATTTTTCAGCTCACGAAATAGATATAACACGATTGCCGCAATGGCTGTAACATTCGGTACCGGAGTTTTCTTGCAACAGTTTGATAAAGATAATGCTTTTCCTTACCAACTTTTATTTATTGCTGCCTTTCTGTTTGCGGCAGCAGAAGTTTTTTTTCTTATTAAACACAAAGAACCTGAAAGAATAAAAAATGAAGAGAGACTAGAAGAAAAAAGAAAGAAGCTGTCACTTGACCTATATAAGCACAAACCGTTTTTAGCGTTCATCATATCTGCTTTGTTGTTCAATTTTACTGCCCAGATGGCATGGTCTCTCTTCAGTATCTATCAAATTAAAGAGGCAAACGCGACGGCACTATGGTTAAGCCTTTTTTCCGTTACTAACCAGCTGGCACAAATCATCAGTATAAAATGGTGGGCAAATGCCGCAGACCGGCGTGGAAACAGCTTCGTATTATTCATCGCCGCAGCAGGTATGGCAACAGCACCTGCTTTAACTATACTTTCAAGTAATCTTGTTTATTTAACTTTGATCAACCTGTGGATTGGCTTGTTTGTATCTGGAACCAACCTGCTGTTATTCAACCAGCTCCTTAAGGCATCACCGGAAAAAGGCCGCACGAATTATATTGCCAATTATAACTTCCTGCTTTCAATCGTCGGATTCATTGCCCCGCAGGTGGGAGTCATGTTTCTTAATGGACTTGGCATGGCTGCGGCCATGAATCTCATCTCGCTATTCAGGATGGCTGCCGCGTTCTCTTTCTTGTTTGTTGCCTTAAAACTGGAACGGAGAATCATAGCAGAATCTATTTAACTTTATATCCTTGAAAAAGCAGAAACAGGTATTTAACTGATTTCTGCTTTTTGATTTTTAGCCATTGTTATATTGCTGGTTTCTGGCAAAAAATTGTCTGACGTCCTTCATGCTCGTTTTCCTCAAAATAAAGAACTCTCCAGTCACTGAATTCTCTCAGCAATTCATTTGATTCCAGTTTGTATCGATTCGCAATATTCGGGTTTCCTGAAGAGCCATTTTGAAAAAAGGTTTCTATGAACAAATAACCATCTGCTTGGATCAATTCCTTCATCAGTGGAAACAAAGAACGGTCCAAATAATAGGTCAACACCACAATATTATATTTCATTCCCGATAAAACCGATTTTTCTTTCGTGAGATCGGCAGTTTTAACCGTAATATGCAGCTTTTTGCCAGCTGCCCGCTCTTGAACAAAGTCAACAGCAACGTCCGAGATATCAAATGCTGTCACTTCATAACCCATTTCTGCAAGGAAAATGCTGTTGCCTCCAAGGCCACAAGCAATGTCGAGCGCTTCCCCTTCGCTTAAATACCCTGACATCATTAGTAATCTGTTATTTGGTTCAGGTGGTGCATTATCAGTCAATCGATTCGTGTATTTTGAATTCCATTTTTCTTGTGAATCCATTAGTTATCCCTGCGTTCAAAAATTCGAGTTAACTCGAATTATACTATATAAAATCTTCTGCTGTTTTCACATTCCATTAATAAAATAGTCTTATAATATAGCGGAAAATATACAAAGATTAGGCATACTTTGAATATAACTAAATATTTATAATTATCAGTTATTTTAGTAAGCGCTTTCATTTTTTATTACATTTTATTAGGAGGAGATGGAATGTCACTCACTCGTAAAATCCTTTATGGTATGGGGCTTGGTATCATTGTTGGCCTCATTTTTAACCTTGCCTTGCCAGGTGTCTTCGAAAGCGTAAATAGTTATTTATTTGTGCCTCTGGGAAAGATTTTTGTCAATTTAATTAAGATGCTTGTTGTTCCGATTGTCATTGTTTCACTAATACTAGGGACAGCGGGAATCAGTGATCCAAAAAAGCTTGGCAGAATCGGCGGCAAAACGATTGCTTTCTTTTTAATCACTACTGGAATTGCTTTGGTTTTGGCGATTGGCATGTCTCTGCTTGTGCAACCTGGTTCAGGCAGCTTCCAATTGGATGGCGCCAACTTTGAAGCTGCTCAGGCTCCACCGGTGATTGAAACTTTGTTAAATATTATCCCGGCCAATCCTCTTGGTGCAATGGTAGAAGGCTCTATGCTTCAGGTTATTGCTTTCTCGATTATCATTGGTTTTGGAATATCAAGAGTTGGCGAAAAAGCTGCCGGGTTGACCAAGCTTGTTGAACAGGCAAACGAGGTCATGATGTATTTGGTTCAGGCAGTCATGAAATTTGCGCCATATGGAGCTTTTGGTTTGATTGCTACAGCAATCGGCAGCCAGGGACTGGATGCCATTGCAGCCATGGGTAAATACATGTTTGTGGTACTGTTTGTATTGTTGCTTCACATGGTCATCGTCTATGGATCGGCTGTATCTATGCTTGGAAAATTGAATCCTCTTAAATTCTTTAAAGAGTTCTCCCCTGCTATGATTGTTGCCTTCAGCACTTCAAGCAGTGCGGCTACCCTGCCGATTTCGATGAAAACCTTGCAAAACAACCTAAAGGTTTCTAAAAGTGTCAGTGGGTTCGTTCAGCCGCTAGGTGCGACCATCAATATGGATGGAACTGCCATCATGCAAGGGGTTGCGACCATCTTTATTGCCCAGGTCTATGGTGCGGAATTAGGATTTGGCCAGCTATTGACGGTCATTTTGACTGCAACACTGGCAAGCATTGGGACAGCTGGAGTCCCTGGAGTAGGATTGATCATGCTGTCTATGGTATTAACATCAGTCGGTTTGCCGGTTGAAGCCATCGCTTTAGTCCTTGGGGTGGACCGTCTCCTTGATATGTGCAGGACAGCAGTTAATATTACCGGGGATGCTGCCTGTGCTGTGTATGTCGCACGCTCTGAAGGGGAAACCTTAGGAGAGGTTGAAATCGAGGAAAATGTAACAGCATAATTTATGAACTTTAATGAAACAGCTGCTCTTTAATTCCGGGCAGCTGTTTTTATATTGAATATCTTCCATACCTTGATGTTTCCCTCATAGTTCATGTTTTTCACAATAATCATCAACTAACTTCTCAATCTTATCTGGTTCCGGTTTTTCACCTTCAAAAGAAAATGTAATTTCCTCGATAAACGCCCCTTTATAATAAACATGAATAGCTCCATCCTGGCTGATCACACTATATTCAGGTTCGAATACATAGCCGCTTCGTTCTATTGCACCCATCTTATCTCCCTCCTGCTTCGTTTCCTTCTTTGTATTCCCCATTGAATAGTGATAATACCCCTTATTTAACCTTTATCATCAAAAAGTGCCCATTCCTTTTACATTCCTGATTAAAGGGTAGATTATATACATGTGGACTAATACAGTCCGTAATGTCATCAATAAAGCATAGTACGCCGACGCTTTTACCAGGCAAAAGTTTTATTAAAACGAATTCTGCTATTCAAGGAGGTAACTTGATGAAAGTACTTGTCGTAGGTGCAAATGGACAGATTGGCAAACAGCTTGTCGGTCTGCTTAATGAAAGTAAAGAATATGAAGTTAGAGCAATGCTTAGAAAACCAGAACAAACTAAGGAGTTTGAACAAAAAGGTGTAGAAACAGCAATCGCCAGTCTGGAAGGTACTGTTGAGGATATCGCGTCTGCATTAAAAGGATGTGATGCGGTCGTGTTCGCAGCAGGATCGGGAGGCCATACAGGATTGGATAAAACCCTTTTAGTTGACCTGGATGGTGCCGTTAAGACGGTAGAAGCTGCAGAACAGGCCGGAATCGAAAGGTTTATCATGGTCAGTGCCCTGCAAGCCCACAAACGGGAAAACTGGTCTGAAGCCATCAAACCTTATTATGTTGCAAAACACTATGCAGACCGGGCATTGCTGCAGAGCAGCTTGAATTATACCATCATCAGGCCGGGCGGATTGCTGAATGAAGCAGGAACTGGAAAAATAAAGGTTGCTGAGAACCTGGAAAGAGGTACAATCCCTAGAACTGATGTAGCAAGAACCATCCTGTCATGCTTGAATGAGGAAAACACATTCAGAAAATCCTTCGATTTAATATCAGGTGATACAGATGTTGCAGAAGCACTAAAAACTCTATAAACAGAAAATGAAAAAGAGTTTACCAGCCTGGTAAACTCTTTTTTGCGGACAATATTTTATTCTCCTTACATCATTTGTTATTTGCGTCTGAGGTCTCTTTTAATTTAAAGATCAGTTACTTTCAATTACCTGAAACGTCATACTCGGCAGCTGGATCTCATTTTCCATGAAAATTGCTGCGATCATATGCCTTAATTTACTTTCGATTTGTTCTTTAATCTCAAAATTCACAACCGGAATTTCAATCAGAAATTCCAGAGCCTTACTGCGAAAATCAATAAAACGAATATCAGGTTCAGGCTGATCCAGAATCCCCTTCTCCCCATCCTTGATTTCCCTTACGGCCTCTTCGAGAAGAGCCTGTACTTTATGGGTATCTGTCCCATACGCCACGCTGACCTGAACCTGGGCCATCATCCTGGCACTTGTGCGGTTCTTGATGATTTGTTCGATGAAATACTGATTGGGCACAATCAATGTGCCTTCCTTGGCTGTACGGATTACTGTTGACCTTAAGCGGATTTTTTCAACACGCCCTATTTTATCATTGATTTGAATGACTTCCCCCACTTCAATTGGTCTTTCAAAAAGAATAATAATACCTGATACAAAGTTGCCGGCAACATTCCTCATCCCAAACCCAATCCCTATGCCAAGAACACCAAATACAGCACCGATGGCAGTCAGGTTGATGCCCACACTTGTAAGACTTATAGCCAGTGCTGCAAACATGACGATATAATAGATGATTTGATTAAATGTATAGCCAAGGCCCCTGTCCACTCCGTAATAGTCATAAACGGATGACAGAATATATTTATTGAATAACTTAACGAGTCGGTGCGCAAGCGACACAATCAAGAAGGCGATGACAATCAGCAGGATTGTGACATCGATTTTACCATTAGTGTATAGCGTATAAAAAAGCCAATCAGTTTTAGGTATGGTCAGCAATAACAAAATAATGATGCCATAAAAGGTGATCCAGTCTGCCATGGAATCGATGATCGGCAATGCTTGTTGAAAAAAGCGTGATTTTTTTGCCGCAGAAAACTGGACTGCTTTTTTGATAACCCAATTGAATATAATGATGATCACCAGAATAACGGCAAGTCTGATGATTTCTTCACGTGAGATGTCCCTGATAAAAGTATCTATCATGTATACCACCTGTCATTTCAATATATCTGTCTATTCCTGAAAATCAGGGGGATTAAACTTACAGGGATTTAAGTGTTGACTATCAATTACATACTCAATCATAGAAATCAGGACAATAAATTTAGAGGAATTTTCATTCGGAAATAGAAATATATTAGTAATTATTTTTTGGAGGTTTATGATGGAGTTTAAAAATTATGAAGAGTTCTGGCCATTTTACTTATCACAGCACAGTAAAGCTTCAACAAGAACATGGCACTTTGTTGGAACTACTTTCGTTTTTGTTTTTGTCTTAGCAGCTCTTTTTACCAGGAATTTGTGGCTGATTTTGCTGGCGCCTGTAACTGCCTATGCTTTCGCGTGGTTCAGCCATTTTTTTATTGAAGGGAACAAGCCAGCTACTTTTGGCCACCCTGTCTGGTCTTTGCGTGCTGATTTTCGCATGTACCGGTTAACTTTATTTGGGAAACTGGCTGAGGAACTTGTTAAACATAAGAAGGCAGGATGAACTTTACACAAAAACAACCCATTCCATCAGCGGAATGGGTTGTTTATATTAATCAAGATCTACGTTATGATAAACCTGCTGAACATCCTCTAAATCTTCCAAAGCATCAACAAGCTTCTCGAACTGGGCTAGTGAGTCCGAATCAAGGGTGACATCATTTTGTGGAAGCATCGTCAATTCGGCAACAGTGAAATCTGTAATGCCGGCATTCCTGAAAGCTTCCTGGATAGCATGGAATTGTTCAGGCTCGCCATAGATAATGACTGAATCTTCTTCCTCAAGGATATCACGTGCATCCACATCAGCTTCCATTAAAATTTCCAATGCTTCATCGGCTGACTTTCCTTCAAAACCGATTACCGCTGTTTTATCGAACATGTAGGAAACCGATCCGGCTACTCCCATATTGCCGCCGTTCTTGCCAAAAGCAGCGCGTACATTGGAAGCAGTACGGTTTACGTTGTTTGTGAGTGCATCAACAATGATCATTGAGCCGTTAGGACCAAAGCCTTCATAACGAAGCTCATCATAGCTTTCTTCTCCTCCGCCCTTGGCTTTATCAATTGCACGGTCAATAATGACTCTTGGTACATTATATGTTTTCGCTCTCTCAAGAACGAATTTCAGAGCCTGGTTCGATTCTGGATTCGGCTCACCTTGCCTGGCTGCAACATATATTTCCAATGCAAATTTAGAATAAACCCTGCTGGTATTAGCATCCTTGGACGCTTTCTTTTCTTTGATGTTGTTCCATTTACGACCCATAATCCCACTCTCTTTCAAGTTATATCAGTTAACTGCATGCTAAAGGTACTAGATTACAAGCCATGCAGCGTTTCACAAATAATATTATACCTTAAAAAGGGAATTTGTTAATAGGGAACTATCTCTCTGCTTCACGAGGAATTTTAGTGTAGATGATCTCGCGAGCCCCGTTCACCCAAGATGAATCAGTTCATTACACTTTTATCCAGTTGATTGCAGGAGAAAAACTCTATAAAAGTTAATTACTCTAATAACTCTTCTGCAATTAATTGATAAGAATTCAGACGATCCTGTGGAGAATATGTAATGGTGATAATCATGATTTCATCTGTTTTCGTTTGTTTCTGCAAGTCAAGCAGTCGATTTTTTACATCTGCAGGATTTCCAATGATCATCTTTTCTCGCATCGCTCTTAGCTCTTCCTTTTCTGTGGCTGAGAGAATAAAATCTTTTGCCTCAGCAATTGATGGCACCCCAGTTAATCCCTCCCCATTTTTCCTCTGGACACTCCAGCACAGGGAACTTAAAGCAATCTCTTCCGCTTGTTCGTTCGTCTCAGCACAGATCGCCGAAACAGCTAAGATTGTCTTTGGTGATTGTATGCTTCCTGGCTGAAAAGAATCTTTGTAAAGATTGACAATTTCCACGGCATCCTTGTCGCTCATAAACATCCCAAATACATATGCCATTCCATGCTCTGCAGCCAGCAGTGCACTTTTCTTGCTTGTCCCCAAAAGCCATGGTTCCGGAGAGATTTCAGGAAGAGGCGCAGCCTTGATTTTAGCGAGTTCGCTTCCACCAGGGTGATCATTATGGATAAAATGAAGTAAATCCTTCAATGTTTCAGGCATATTCCATACATTCTGGAGGAAATGATCAGATAATGCATTTGTTACTTCCGCAGAGCCGCCTGGTGCACGGCCAATCCCGATATCCACCCGGTCTGGGAATAGGGTTGCCAGCATATTGTAGATTTCCGCCACTTTATACGGTTTATAATGTGGCAGCAGAACAGCGCCGGACCCAATACGGATCCTGCTTGTGCTGGCACCTATATAAGGGAGCATTACTTCAGGAGCCGGACAGGCCAACCCCGTCATATCATGATGCTCAGCAATCCAGTAGCGAGTATATCCATACCTCTCTGCTGTCTGTGCAAGCAGGACGGATTGCTCCAATGCTTCTCTGGCTGTCTGGTTACTTGAGACTGGTGCCTGGTCAAGAATGCTTAATTTCATGGTTTAGTTTTTCACCTCCATCAATGCTAATTTAAATTGACCCACCTGCCCGCTTGCGTACAGATTTGTAACCGAAGTAGAGTACTCCACAACTTTTCCGCGAAAGGAAGGGTAACCTGAAATATTTATATCAAATTCGCCCTTATATAATAAGGTAGTCACATCATGGTACCTTTCACTAGTCACCGGAAATTCTACTGAGACTATGCGAAGTCCGTGCTCACGTGAATGTTCAAATTTACGGATCTCGATTGGAAAGCCATCTAAGACGATTTCTTTTACCAATACCAACACTCCCTGCTATTCAACTCTTATGTGTTTACAAAAGATAAAGCCTGTCCTAAACGGGCAGGCTGATAGGCATTTATAGTTTGGCAAGGAATACGTTCATTGCCCTCACCAGATCCTGGGGCTGTTCATACATGCTCATATGTCCGCTGTTTCTGATAATGTTTTTTTGGATATTTTGTCTATCAACCGTAAATGTTTTCTCTGGTGGAACGATTTGGTCGAGTTCACCAGCAACCAACAGCACCGGAAGCCCGGTCTCTTCCAGCACATAATTCCGGTCCGGTCTATTTTTCATCGCAGTCAGTGCACTCACAAGCCCCTTTACAGAAGTCTTAAGGCCGATATTGACTGTCTCTGCAATTTCATCCATATTCAAATCAAGGTTATCAGGCGAAAAGAGCTTTTTGGATAGTCCATCGATAAATGAACCCGGACCCTCCTCCAGTATTTTTTTCGAATTTGTGTCCCTGCCTTTTTTAGCTTCGTCAGTGTCAGGATTTCCTGTGGAATGGATCAGTGAAAAACCGTTTAAGTATTGAGGATAAAGCTCGGCAAAAGCAAGAGTAATATATCCGCCAAGTGAATGTCCAAACATTGTTACTTTCTTAAGCCCTAAATGATCAAGAAAGTCTTTTATCACATCTGCCATATCCTCAATGGAATAACTTTCCTTCCCCATGCCGGATCCTCCATGTCCAGGGAGGTCCAAAGCAATCAACCTGTTCTCTTTGGCCAAATCAGGAAGGACTTTGTCCCAATACTCTTTCCCGCCGGCAAAACCATGAATAAGGACAATCGGTTTTCCATTTCCCTCATCATAAAAACTGATTTCTGTGTCTGCTGCCTTTATTTTTTGTGTATTCATTCCAATCTCTCCTATCTTTTATACTAATTAGTTTATTCCCTGAAACACATTTACTAATCTATACGTTTGATATTTATGTATTTAGCCTGATATTACCACAGCATCAATGACGCTTTCTCTGTTACAATTTTAAAGTTGACAAAACCCAGGAGGATTCCTAAATGAGAAAACGTTCCCTGTCCATATTGATTATCATGATAACCTTCATAGGAGGGTTTTTATCAGGCGCAATATTTGCCAATAAACAACAAAACAACGAGAAAGCGTCCAGTTCTCCTGTCACATTGTCGTCCAAAACAGCCGCTGTGAAAAAAACACCTGAGAAAAGACAGGACGCAAAGGTATTGATCGGATATGTTCAGGACTTCCGTAATCCTGCTGAAATCGATTACCAAAGCCTGACCCATGTCATATTTTCGTTTGCTCACCCAACTGCTGATGGCAGGATTTTATTAAATGGAGATCAGGCAATCAAAAATTTGAGGGCAATCGTGGACAATGCAAGTAAGCACGAGACAAAAGTCATCCTGGCCATTGGTGGCTGGTACCATATCAATGGCGGAGAATCTTACGATTATTTTAAGGCGGCCATTTCAACTCCTGCTTCAAGAGAAAAACTAATACATGAGCTTGTTAGTATTGCAGAAAGAGAGAATCTCGATGGAATTGACATCGACTTTGAGCATCCCAGATCAGCAAATGATGCCCAATATCTTGCTGAGTTCTCTAAAGATTTGAGTGCACAGCTAAAACCGATGGGCAAAGAACTTTCAATCGCTGTAAACGCCAAAGTGCACAGCGTTACAGGGACTGAAATTCACTCTGTTGTCTTTGAGCCCGAGATGTTCGGATACTTTGACCATGTCAATTTGATGGCATATGATGGTCAGTGGGATGGAGAGTACAACGCAGCGAATCTATCACCTTTCACCTATTCCGCAAATATAGTAAACTATTGGACCGCTTTATTTGATTCACATGGCTTTTCCAGAGAGAAACTTGTCCTTGGAGTCCCTCTTTATGCACAGCCTGAAGACCCTTCGGCAAAGCAAATCTCATATGAAGCACTAATTGATCATGCCCTTGAGAATGCGGGCAAGGATCAGGTCAATTTAAATGGAACCACATACCATTATAATGGGCATTCCACTTTGAAAAAGAAGACAGAACTCGCGCTTTCTGAGCAGTTGGGCGGTATGATGCTCTGGGAAGCAGGACTTGATGCCCCCGGAAATCAAAGTGCAGCCAAACTGATTGCTAATGAATTATTGGAGCATCAAGACGCTCGTTATTATACAAGAAAGTGAAAAAGCCTTAAAAGGGCTTTTTTTGCTTTAGGCTGTTGGACACCGTTCTGAACCTGCTTGAATAAGGTAGCAGTAAAGAACTGAACGGTGGTGCAAGCGATGAAGTTACCATTTATTTTGTCTGGCCCAATCCTAAGGAGGGTTGAACCAACATCCCTTTACATTTGGATTGCTTTGAGCCGCCAAATCAAGATGGACGCTCAATTATTTCAAATCAATCAGGATACCTATATCCCTTTGGATATCAATACCGAGACAAAAACTTTCAAAGCTGGCGAGCAGTTATATATTTACCTGATTAAGATTTCACCGAGAAGGACTCCTTTCCCTTCCTGCACTCTCCTTGGCTATAACTTATTTTTTAAAAAAGACGCGATGGTCCGTGATCTGGGAAACTATGGCCTTCTTACCAAGGAACATAGCCGATCAATTGTATACGGGAATCTGAAGTATCCAGCATTTTATATCGATCATGAAAGCCTGCCGACAAATTTGCTTTATGGCTCCTGCCGAAAGCCCCATGGCGTTGGCGAAGATGCTTTGATTTCAGCAGACTTCCTTGTGGAGGAAAAACATCTGGATCATTCACAACGGCCCAATGGATTATTTTTCATGGGTGACCAGATTTATGCCGATGATGTTGCGGACCCGCTATTCCCGATTCTATCGGTACTTTCATCCGAATTAGTCGGTCATCGTGATTTTAGTAAATTATCCGATTTGATTCCTCATGTTTTGCATTCCCGGCTTTCTAAGGTAAATGCACGGCAATTCCTGATTGAACATCTGTCAAACTTTTCAACCGGAAAAGGTGATAACCATTTAATCACATTCGGAGAATATGCAGCAATGTATTTAATCAGCTGGAGCCCGGAAATCTGGGAATTCATCCAGGAAAACGATCTAATCCAATCCTTCAGGCAAATTATTGATAATAAAAAGCTTTACTTGAAATTCGAGGGTGAACCGAAAAAGCGGGAAAAGGAGCTTTCCAGGCTGGAAGCCAGATATGAGGAACAAATGGAACAGATCAGGGAATTCATTGTATCTATATCAGCGACCAGAAGATTGATGGCGAACATACCAACCTACATGATCTTTGATGACCATGATGTAACGGATGATTGGAATATATCCGAAAAGTGGACGGCGACGGCCAGGAATTCACCGCTGGGCAAATATATCATTGGCAACGGATTGGCGGCTTATTGGCTGTTCCAGGGCTGGGGCAACGACCCTAAAAGCTTTGACACAACTTTCCGTAATAAAATCGAAAAGTATCTCGGGTCTGGAAACATGGAATCACAGGATTATAAAGTAGGACTGGATTTTTTATGGGACTATCACTCCTGGCACTTCATTGCTCCAACTGTTCCTAAAACTGTTTTCCTTGATACGCGTACACAGCGTGGTTTCGATCCAAGACCCAGAGCGGTTAAGCTTGGAAGTTTGATGGAGGAGACAACCAGGACACCTTTGCTGATTTCTGAAAAAGGCTGGCAAAGCACGACCGAAAAACTCCTTATTAGCGGGTGGAATAAGCGTACTCCTTTGAATATTGTCTCCCCAACTCCTGTTTATGGAATGGGACTGATTGAATCCTTCCTCCATAAATATGTATATCCTTTCAAAGTTTTAGGATTCCCAGTACAGACGTCATTTGATTTTGATGGATGGAAGTATAACGGCAAAGGATTTCATTCATTCCTTTCACAAGTTTCCAGCTGGAACCCAAGTTGCGTCATTTTACTGTCTGGGGATGTCCACTTCTCTTCATCGGTAAAATCAGAAGTCAAGCTTAACGATGGTAAAATACATTCTTTCTATCAGTTTACGAGCAGCCCCGTCCATAATGAAAGTTTTACTGGGATATGGGGTATTTTAATGAAGTCGGTACTGTGGCTCAACGCTCAAAAACGAAAGGAACAATCGCTGTACCGCAGCTGCAGCGAGACCTACAGCATGAGCCTTACCAAAGATAAAACAGAAATCCCGAAGCAAAATCTATGGGAAGAAACGATTAACTACTACTCATTCCAAGACGGCAGCATTGCCGAAACAAAAAACTCAATCGGCTATCTTCATTTTGATAAAGCGTTACCTGAGAATACCTTGCTTATGGCTGCGGAACCGATATCGAATGATGAAAATTTATTGTAAAACCGATTGTATTAGCGTGCTATGAACCTATTTCTTCAAACTCTTTTATCTTCTCTAGCCGCTCTACCAGCACCATGCATTTTTTATCCCCAATTTCATATATATACATTTTGTGGCCGTGCTCTTTTAGGAGCTTCTTGAATTGAATTTCGCCCGATAAATCATATCCCTTGGCCAAATCAGTGATCTTTTTGAGGATTTGCTCTCTGCTTGGTTCATTTGTAGATGCTATTTTGATAGGAATCGGTATTCCCTTGATTTTAAAGGTTACGAGGATGACGCTATCCAATTGTATCAACTCCTTTAAAAATCAATTCGACAGACGCGAATGATTTCCTTCTATTTACAACTTTTTTACGAACGTACTTCCTATGTATATATACCAAAAAAGGAGAGGAGCTTAACCTCCCCTCCTCCCCGTTATTCTTCTTCATTCATCATTTCATCAAAAGCTGCAGAAACCTTTTCGAATTCCTCATCAGATTCGATGGCAGCAAAATCTCCATCTTCGTCGAGCTTAAGAAAAAAGATATCAATGTCTTCGTCAGATTCCGTTTGCAGGTCGTCAACAAAGCTTACAGCTGCATAATCAGATCCGTCTATGTTCAACGTACCGATTACTTCGACCTCCTGCTCGATATCGCTTTCGTCGCTAATTGTAAAAACTTCACCAACTTCAATTTTTTCCATTATGGTTCCTCCTCTAAATTGTAAAAATAGTATACCCAATGAAGGGTGGCTCATTCTGTAAAACAAATGGTCTAATTCTCAGAAAGAAAGGCTGTGATTTGCCCTTTGTTTGACTCAAATACCTGCTTTCCCAGTTCCTTTAACTTCTCGGTATAAGTAAAATCATCAAAAGGCACTTCCTCCGACAACTCTGTATTTAAGCGGAGATAATGGTCACGCAGCAAAAGCCTGCAGTGATAGGAAACGGATTCAGAGGATAAGTCCATTGCCAGATCCAAGAGCTTAGGTGTTACCTTAAAGGATGGAAACTGGAATGGCAGCCACTGACGGATTCCCCAGTATTTATTCTCCTCCATCGTAAAGTCGATGTTCTGCTGGCCTGTCCCGATCGAGAGGATATGTATTTCCTCCAGATCGATTTTAAAATGATGTAATGCCTCAGTCACACAAACCAATGATGGATTATTTGCCCACAATCCCCCATCAATCGATAAGTATTGATTGTTTACATTGTTTGGAGGAAAATAGATAGGCGCCGAACAAGATGAAAGAACAGCATCCCATAGCTTGATTGAAAGTTCATTTTCCGATGAATAACCAAAGTCTGTTCGATGGACATAGGGTTTTCCATGGGTGATATCAACAGCAGGAATCAACAAAGGCTTTTGGATTTCTCCAAGGGTAAGGTCTTTGAAGGCATGCTTCAACAGCCTCCTTAAATAACGGTCACTGTATACACTTTTAAAAAGGCCTACCTTTGATTTTTTGACGAAAATCTTTTCCCCATAAATCTCGTACCTTTCCATCAACTCTCCCATTGATGTATTCAAAGCAACTGAAGCGGCAATGATGGCCCCTGTGCTGGTGCCCGAGATCACATCAAACAGCTGGCCAACAGGCTTGCCGAATTCTTCTTCAATAGCCTTCAGGATGGCAATCGGGAATACACCTCTAATACCGCCACCGTCAATGCATAACAATTTCATGATAGTCACCCGCTACATCCTTGATACTATCATCCTTCCCATTCCACCAAAACAATATGAATAAACCGGATAGACTGAAAGAAGAGCTGCCATTGATCAGGCAGCTCTTCACAAAATCAGTCTTATGATACTTTTTCTTTTTCATGGTTGAAGGAATATTCTTCTTCCCAATACTCTGCATTCTTGATACCGAGCTTTTTGGAATTGAAGACCGGATCAAGCCCTTGCTTTTTCTGTTCCTCATAGTCCTTCAAAGCAATCAGTGCCGGCTTCGCAAGCAGGACGATGGCAATCAGGTTGAGCCATACCATCAATCCGAGACCAGCATCTCCAAGCGCCCATGCAAGTGACGCTTCTTTAACGGCACCGTAGAAAGTTGCTCCAAGGATGACGACTTTAAGGACAAACATCGGAACCTTGCCATTTCTTCCTCTGAGAAGATAAGCGATGTTTGTTTCAGCCATATAATAATAGGCCATGATTGTTGTGAAAGCGAAGAAGAATAGCGCTACAGCAACAAATTCTGCACCGAATCCAGGTAGAACAGCATCAACAGCAGCCTGTGTATATCCTGGCCCTGCCTCTACACCTTTCAAGTTTTCGACGATGAATGAACCGTCAGCGCCAACAGTGTTGAACATTCCTGTGAACAGGATCATAAAGGCTGTAGCTGAACAAACAAATAAGGTATCGATGTAAACTGAAAATGCCTGGACAAGACCCTGTTTTGCCGGGTGGGAAACCTCAGCTGCAGCAGCTGCGTGAGGACCTGTACCCTGTCCAGCTTCATTGGAATAAATACCCCGTTTTACACCCCAGGCAATCGCGCTGCCCAAAATACCGCCAAAAATGGAGTCAGCACCGAAAGCACTCTTGAAAATCAAAGCGAAAACAGCAGGAACTTCAGTTATATTCATTCCAATAATGACAAGAGCTACAAGAATGTACCCGATCGCCATAAATGGAACAGTATATTGGGCCACCGTAGCGATCCTTTTAACGCCGCCAAAAATGATAAAACCCAAAAGAGCGATGATAACTAAACCAGAAACTGATTTGCTGACACCAAAAGCATTCTCAAGTCCAAGAGCAATCGAGTTTGACTGAATTCCTGGCATTAAAAGAGCCATTGCAAGCAAGGCCGCAACAGAAAACACAATCGCAAACCATTTGATGCCAAGACCTTTCTCGATGTAATAAGCAGGACCGCCTCGATAAAGACCATCTTGCTTAACCTTATAAATCTGGGCTAATGTAGATTCAACAAAAGCGCTGCTCGCCCCGATAAACGCAATTGTCCACATCCAGAAAACCGCACCAGGTCCACCCATTGCAATTGCAGTAGCAGTACCAGCGATGTTACCAGTTCCTACACGGCCGGATAAAGCGATAGATAAGGCCTGAAAAGATGAAACGCCCGCATCGGAACTTCTCCCTTTGAACATAAGTGTAACCATGTCCTTCAAGAGTCTTACTTGTAAAAAACGTGTCAGGATGGAGAACACCAGGCCAATTCCCAAAATGATATAAATGACCGGGTTGCTCCACAAAATCCCATTGAGCCAAGAAACAAAAGCTTCCAAATGAATCCCCCTTTACTTGTTTGATTTCTTTCTATTTTGAATTATAAGATAATTGGCCACAAAGGACAATCAAAAACTGATGTTTAACAGCAAACTATTTTTTGGTCTGTTATAAATACAGTATTTGACAGCGTTTGCAGTAGTTATCACAAAAACAAAAATATGGAGCAAGTTGGGTTGGACAGTTGTTCGATTTAGTCAACTTTTTATCTGCGGGTATAATAGTTATCTTAAGTTACCTTTAGTTCGGACAACTTTTCATCTTCGTGCATGAAAGCTGGCCGAAGTAGCCCCGAGTTCGGACAGCTTTTCCCCGGCGACGACGAAAGCTGTCCGAAGTAGTTCCCGGTTCGGACAGCTTTTGGTTTGCGAGCACCAAAGTTGTCCGAAGTAGCCCCGGGTTCCGCCAGCTTTTCACCTGGGAGCACCAAAGCTGTCCGAAGTAGCCCCGAGTTCGGCCAGCTTTTTACCCTGTGACAACGAAAGCTGTCCGAAGTAGCTCCGAGTTCGGCCAGCTTTTCACCTGCGACCACAAAAGTTGTCCGAAGTAGTCCGGAGTTTGGACAGCTTTTCACCTGTGACCACGAAAGCTGTTCAAAGTAGCCTCGGGTTCGGCCAGCTTTTCCCCTGCGACGACGAAAGCTGTCCGAAGTAGCTTCAGGTTCGGACAGCTTTTCACCTGCGACCACAAAAGTTGTCCGAAGTAGCCCGGAGTTTGGACAGCTTTTCACCTGTGACCACGAAAGCTGTCCAAAGTAGCCTCGAGTTCGGCTAGCTTTTCCCCTGCGACGACGAAAGCTGTCCGAAGTAGCTTCAGGTTCGGACAGCTTTTCACCTGCGACCACAAAAGTTGTCCGAAGTAGTCTGAGTTCGAACAACTTTCGCATGCAATCCCCAAAGCTGTCCGAAGTTACCTTTTTTAAATGAAAAAAGCAAATGACGATTGTCACTTGCTTCAGAGTGATATTCTCATAACATAACAATAACTTAGAGGATTAACACTAATGTACATTCCTCTCACGTAAAATGGGCAATGAGCAGCAGCGAAATGAGCCTCCGGATTTAATAATCTCAGTAATATCGACTTCGATTATTTCGAATCCTTTACCCCTGAGTTGCTCATTCACGCCTTTATTCACAGGCAGACTGAGGATCCGTTTGTTTCCAATGCTCAGGACATTGGTCCCAAGTGTAAATTGTTCCTCTTCGCTGACATCAATCAGGTCATAACGGGAGCTGAATAGTTCAATGTCTTCGTCTGTCAATGCTGGGCGATAAATCAATGCTACTTCAGGTGAGACGACGTTGAAAACACAATCAAGATGAAGGTACTCAGCTTTGAAGGAAATAGCTCGCACGTTTAAGTTCGGGAGCAATCCCTTAAGGTGATCCGCCGCCTGCTGGTTGGTCCGATTGCTCAAGCCCACATATACGGTGTCCTGGTCAATGACTACATCGCCACCTTCGATCTGATCACCCAGGAGATTATAATAGGAGATCTCTTCATCCTCTAGCCACTGTTTCAAGACATCCTCCTCACCCTTTCGGACGTCGCTGGCCATATCTGCTACAAAAATAGTTTCACCAAGTGTAAATCCGATGTCCCTTGTGAAGACTTGCTCCGGGAATTTTTTATGGTACGGGAGCAGGATGACCTCTACGCCGTAATTCTTTAATGTATTCACAAATTCATGATGCTGCTCCAAGGCAACTTCGATATGTATGCCTTCATCCTTAAAATGTTTTTGGGTTTCATTTATGACATCGCGGATGGTCATATATTGTGGCTGGCAAAGAATGACTTTCTTAAGTACATCATATTCATTAATGATATACCCTCTATTATTTGGCTGCGTATTCTGTTCCATCACTACTCCTCCTTATGGACAAATCATCATTATAGGTTTTCCGGTTCGCACGCAATTCATTACTTATGCCGTTAAAATCCCTGTCAGATATCCTTCCGAACTTAATGACTGCACAAAAGTTATTCGTTAAGATGAATCAAATTAATTAAAAGAAATGAGGAGATTTCTATGGACGGACAGAAGGAAATGGGTTTGGCGCAATTGATTGTCATGGTTGATCTTTTTCGCGATGAACTGTATGAGCAGCTTTTAGAAAAAGAAGGCATGCGTGATTTAGAAATCCTGCGTGAAGTTCAAAATGACTATTTTTAAGGGGGCTTCTCTGTGTCATTACATTTACGGACAGCTGTTGATAAACTCAAAGACCATTATATCCAGCATTTGATTAAAACAGGGCTTTCGAAAGAAACAGAAAACGAATTAAGGAAATTAACCCTGACAGAATTGAAAAACTTAACAACTGGGCGTTAGTTCTTTCAGTTTTTATTTACAAAATGTCACATCATGTGAGAAAATATAACATAAAAATAATGAAGTGTGGTGATCCTCCTGGCTGCCGATTCCTCCTATAAAGATAAAAAAGTCATTACAATCGGGATTGTTAGTGAACTAACTGGACTTTCAAAACGTCAAATACGTTATTATGAAGAAAGAAAATTAGTTTTTCCTGATCGAACTCCAGGCGGGAGCAGAAGATATTCATTTTCAGATGTAGAATTATTAGTAGAGATAGCCAATAAAATTGAAGACGGCGTACAGACCTATGAAATCAGGCAGGAAATGGTGAAGCAAAAGAAACGAAATGAAGCAGAAGAACATAAGAAAATGATCCAGGGACAAATAAATGCCCGATTTGGTATACGAAAAAAATGAGTGACCTTCGTAAAAGAAGGTTTTTTCTTTTGTCTTAAAAATCGTGTGAGGTTACCTGACATAATTGTGGTTTCATTCTAAATTAAATGACAAAATACATAAAACATCAATAATTAAGGGAGTTGAGCAAATGGATACTGTTTTTTTATTGAATAGTTTATGGGTCATGATTTCGGCAGTATTGGTTATTTTGATGATTGGGGGTTTCATTTTACTTGAAACAGGTTCAACAAGGATGAAAAATGCTGGACATATCGCCGGTAAAACGATTCTAACATTCGGTATTTCCTCCATTGTTTTCTGGGCTGTGGGATATGGATTGATCTTCGGTGAAGGTAATTCGATTTTAGGATTCTCGGATTTCTTTTATTCAGGCTATGATGTTGAAGGGCTTGGCCTTTCAGGATCCGTCTTCTTCCTTTTTCAACTGGCTTTCGCAGGAATTTCGATCACGATTGCTTTTGGGGGGTTTGCTGAAAGGGCGAAATTATCTGTATATGTTGTTTTCGCACTTTTATTCTCCGTACTGGTTTATCCGTTTATTGCTCACTGGATTTGGGGCGGCGGCTGGCTTGCAGAGCATGGGAAACAGGATTTTGCCGGTTCGACTGTCGTTCACCTTACAGGTGCTATGGCCGCACTGGCAGCTACACTCCTGTTGAAACCTCGTTTAGGCAAATATAATCAAGATGGCTCGGCCAATAAAATTGAAGGCCATAACCTCGTATTCACCGCCTTGAGTGTACTCTTCCTTTGGGTGGGCTGGTTTGGTTTCAATGCAGGCAGCACGGTTTCGGTAGATGGTGCATTTTTCGGATTCGTGGCACTGAACACAAATCTTGCAGCCGCGGCTGGTACCATTGCTGCACTTGCTATTTCGTGGATCGTAATGGGAAAGGCTGATATCCCAATGATGCTGAATGGAACACTTGCCGGCCTTGTCGCAATCACCGCTTCCTGTGCCTTTGTTGATACCTGGGCAGCAGTTGTGATTGGATTGGTTGCCGGAATTCTCGTCTTCTACAGCATCAGGTTTTTTGAAAGCAAAAAGATCGATGACCCTATATTTGCTTTATCAGTTCACGGGGCTGCAGGAGTTTGGGGTACCTTATCGACTGGGTTCTTCGCAACTCCAGAATTGGCGACCATCGGAAAACCCGGTTTATTTTATGGCGGAGGGTTTGACCAGCTGGGTGTGCAGGCTCTGGGAGTTTTGGTTTCAGGTGCTTTTGCTTTCATTGTTTCCTATCTCATTTTATTGGGAATGAAAACAGCGATGAATGGCTTGCGAGTTACAGAAGAGGAAGAAAATATTGGGCTGGACATCAGTGAACATGGTAATTACGGATACCCGGAGTTTGTCAATATCGAAGCAAGCATTAGAGAATCCAGCAGCGCTCACAGGAGTGAAAATCCTTCCCTTGTAACGCAGCGGCCTTCCATTAATTAACTGCCAGGCTAACTGTCGATTCAAACCATTTTATTTTGATTACCGAAAGATAATTGTTACTATTGAATTGTATAATCGCTGGGGATGGTTAAAAGCTATTCCTGGCTGTTAATATCATTCAATAAAGGAAGATGCAATTATGACGGACGGCAAACGTTTAAACGATATTAAATTTTCTGTGCTTGATCTTGCTCCAATCATTCAAGGAGGCACAGCTTCAGATTCACTTCAAAATACGCTTGATCTTGCCAGGCATGCGGAACAGTGGGGATATCGCCGCTACTGGCTGGCAGAACATCATAATATGCCTGGAATTGCCAGTTCTGCGACTTCGGTGGTCATCGGACATGTGGCAGCAGGAACATCCACGATCAGGGTTGGCTCCGGCGGTATCATGCTGCCAAACCATGCTCCGCTAGTAATTGCTGAACAATTCGGGACCCTTGAATCTCTCTTCCCGGGCCGGATTGACCTCGGACTCGGACGCGCGCCTGGAACCGACCAGGTGACAGCCTATGCTTTAAGGCGCGAACGACGCAGTGATGGCCAGGACTTTCCTGAGCAATTGGATGAACTTCGAGCATACTTCAACCCGGAACTTGATTCACAATTTCGAAGTGTCCGTGCCATTCCAGGTGAGGGATTGAACATTCCAATCTGGCTGTTGGGATCAAGTGGCTATAGCGCGCAGCTTGCAGGACAACTCGGCTTGCCTTTTTCATTCGCAAGCCACTTCTCTCCCGAAAATACTTTAGGAGCTCTCAAGCTATACCGGAGGAATTTTCAGCCATCTGAAGTATTAGACCAGCCATACGCAATGGTTGGCGTAAATGTGATTGCGGCCGAAACGGATGAGGAAGCAGAGTTTTTGGCCACATCCATGCAGCAGCAATTCCTGAATCTTTTCAGGAATAACCCTAGTCCCCTGCTGCCGCCTGTAAAAGATTTTAATAACCAGGTAAGCGAATATGAAAAAATGCTGCTGGACAGCCGGATCGGTTCCTCGATTGTTGGCGGCCCGCAGACGATTAAAACAAAGCTTCAGGAATTCCTTGATGATACACAGGCAGATGAAATGATCATCAACGCACAAATTTTTGATCACAAAGCCAGATTGAAATCCTTTGAAATTGTCTCTGAAGTATTTAAAGGAAACAGATAAAATTCAACAAAAGAGGAGGAGCCAAAGTGGCTTCTCCTCTTTTGTCACTATGTGAGCATTGCCCCGATCGCCCCGCTGAACTCACCATGTTCCAGAAAAACCGGATCAATTCCAGACATTTTACAATACGTCTCCAGATTTTCCCGGAGGAGTTGATTTCCTGCAAGAGTACTTCCGATAAAGACAGCCTGCTTTATGTTGTGAAGACTAGCAGCCTGGACAGTGAGAAGAATTAACGTTTCAGCGATCATATTGTTAAGGGAAGCCATTTTGTCGGCTGGAGAGCTTGAAGATATCTCTTGTGACTTTGCGAAATTGCTCGCTGTTAATTCACCATGAATCGGGGGTTTTTCCGGATAATAGATATCCTTCACGAGCAGGTCAACATTCCCCTTGTCCCCCTCAGCAGCCAAACTTACCAGTTCGGAAAAGTCATCAGCTTCAGTGAAAATTTTTCCCAGTCCCATAAAAGTACCGCCGCCTATTCCACTGCCGAGAAGCCGTTCATACTGTTCCCCTTTGATTGTAAACCAGGAAGTGCCTGTCCCTATGTTGACAAGTATGTAAGGTTCGCTAGCAGTAATCGCTTCCTTCATTTTCAAATGCTTGCAGCCTTCGCATACAGCAGAAAATTCATCGACCACCTTTGCCTCGGGAAAATATTTGGCTTGAATGGTTCCTGCCTTTCCGCCTGTCAGATAAATTGGCTTATTTGAGGCAGTGATTTTCAGCCACTGCAATGCCTCATCCAGTTCTGAATTGGGCTGTTTTCGGAAATGCATTCTCCCATTTTCTTCAAATGCAATTTTGATTAGTGATCCTCCTGCATCAATTCCAATCCTATTATTCATGCTAACCGCTCCTTTCAGGAACCGTACTGGCGATTTCTTATTTCTTATTGTATGTCTTCGGAAAACATGAAAGCAACGAAAAAGCGGCAGTTCATCTGAACTGCCGCTTCGATCTTTATTTGCCTCGCTTCAATAATTTTCAATTATACTTTTTAGAAACAAAAACTGCCTCACAACAAACCTTTGTTTTTACTCTAACCCGGCTACTCAAAAAAAGTATCTGCTTTTTCTTAAAGCAAATTAATCTGCTTTGATTGGAACGATTTTTCCATCCTCAATTGCCGCAACAATCAATTCACCTTCAAATCCGCCATTTGGGTCGATTTTTGGAATGACATAAACTTTTTTGTCCTCTGGCAGATTATCCAGCCCATCCTGCATATGGGCCATGATTTTTTCGGGGTCATCCACAGACCCTGCTGCTTTTATGGCTTCAGCGAAAACATGCATGGCAATGTAATTCAAGCCAGCTTCAGAGCCGGGATCCTCTTTGTATTTTGCATTGTAGTTCTTTACAAACTCGGGAATGCCGGGACTTTCGGAATTGACTAGCGGCATGACACCGATTGCGCCGTTCAGGACGTCATACGTACCTGTCACCTTCTTCATTTCATCGAACTTTGCCTGGTCCATCACGATAAAACCACCCTTGAAGCCAAGTTCCCTGGCCTGCTTGGCGACTTTTGCAGTTGGTTCAGACGGTCCGCCGATAAAAAGTACATCTGGTTTTTCCTTTAGTGCATTTGTGATGATGGTAAAGAAATCTGTATCCTTGGCAAAGTCGATTGATGAATTGTACACCACTTCACCACCAGATTTTTCCCAGTGAGGCTGCAGCTTTTCAGCCCAATCCTTTCCATACTGAGATGAAGTTGGCAGGAATGCGATTTTTTTGCCGAACTTCTCCATCGTATAATTCGTGAATGGCTCAAGATAGCCATCATAACGAGGAGGGATCCTCACCGTTAATTTATTCCCGACTTCCGTTACCTTTGGTTCACTTGTGTATGCGCCAATAATGAATTTATCCTGCTGGTTGAACACCTGCAAAGCAGCCACGCCGCCGCTGTGCGGGGTAAAAATGATGGGTGTCTTATTTTCCTGCATGAGTCTTTTAGCATTCGCACCGGCTTCATTAGGCAAATACTTGTCGTCCAGGGAGACAACATTGAATTTATACTTCTTGCCATTCACTTCAATTCCGCCGGCATTGTTGATTTCCTCAGTTGCCATCTGGACACCGTTCAATGTCCTTTCTCCATAAAACGCGGCAGGTCCGCTCAGCGGTCCAGTATATCCAATATTGATTGTCCCTTCACCAGATGCTGCTTCAGAACCCTTTCCTCCTGTATCTGTTTTTTCTGAGCTGTTGCAAGCGGCTAGACTGAAAATTAAGGCAAACATCACACTTAAGACCAACACCAATTTGGACTTCTTCATTGGTTTTCCCCCTTGAGTTTGAATTTTCAATATTCAGAAATTTATATTTGTACTGCTAGCCAACCACCTCCCCAAAAGAAAGAAGCAGTTCTAGGCACCGATATATGCCTTTTTTATTTCATCATTAGCAAACAATTCATCAGAAGTCCCTTCCAGTACTACAGATCCGTTTTCGAATACATAGCCTTTATCTGCAATTTTCAAGGCAGCATTCGCATTTTGTTCGGCCAGAAGGATTGTCGTTCCCTCCCGATTGATGGTCTGGATCACGTCAAACATTTGCTCAACAATAAGTGGTGCAAGTCCGATAGACGGCTCATCAAGAAGCAGCAATTTTGGCTTTGCCATCAACGCCCTCCCAATTGCAAGCATCTGCTGCTGCCCCCCGCTGAGTGAACCTGCCATATCATGCTGTTTTTCTTCCAGGATCGGAAACAGTTCAAACACATGATTCATCGATTCCTTTATTCCTTTTTTATGCTTTCTATGGACATAAGCGCCCATTCTCAAATTCTCCTGAATGGTCATTGATGGAAACAGCTTTCGGCCTTCCGCGCATTGGGCAATTCCTGATTGGACGATTCTATCCGGTGTGGTTTTGTTCAGGGATTTTCCCTCAAACAGAATGTCTCCTGAAGAAACTTTATTCAATCCGCTGATTGTCTTGAAAATTGTACTTTTCCCGGCACCATTGGCACCCAGAAGGACAACGATTTCCCCTTTAGAGACATCGAGGTTCACCTTGTCTACCGCTGTGTAGCTCCCATAATTCACTTTAACATCTCGCAGTTTAAGCACTGGCGCTCCCTCCCAGGTAGGCCTTGATTACAGTAGGATTATTCCTGATTTCTTCTGCATTTCCCTCGGCGATTTTTTCTCCGTAATTGAGGACCATTATTTTATCTGCAAGCTTCATGATCATTTGCATTTTGTGCTCAATCAAACAGACAGTAATCCCTTTATCAGCCATTTTTTTCATCAAAAGAGCCAATCCCTCTGTCTCATCAGGATTCACACCAGCTGCAGGCTCATCAAGGAACACAATTTCAGGATCTGTTGCTAATGCCAGCGCAAATGCCGTCCGTTTCTTTTCTTCCTGCGTGAGGCTTCCAACAAGTTTGTCAGCCACTTTTTCCAATCCTGCAAATTCGATTACTTCAAACGCCTTTTCGCGGCATTTCTCTTCTTCCCGCTTTAATCTTTTCGATCTGAACACTGCATCGAGCAAATTGGAGTTTGTCCTCAATCGATGTCCTACGATCACATTGTCAAGGACAGTGGATTGTTCAAACAGATTGGTAGTTTGAAAGGTACGTGCTATACCCAGTTCTGCAATTTTATTTGATGGCAGATTTGTAATATCCCTGCCTTTAAAAATAATATGGCCTGATGTAGGAGGGTGAAAGCCGCTGATGAGATTGAAAAAAGTGGACTTGCCAGCTCCATTCGGACCTATGATCGCATTGATTTTTCCTTTTTCAATCGAAAAATCAACATCGTTAACAGCTGTCAAACCGCCAAATTTCTTCGTTAAATTCTTCGTTTCCAGGAACATCCTTACCCCTCCTTCACCTGTTTGTCTGTACTGATCGTATTTTGTGAATATCCCTCTTTTATCTCAGCTTTATGCAGCTTCTTTTCGGCGCGCTTTAAGCTCCAGCCGCCAATTGCCCCTGCGATTCCCCGAGGGTAAAATATGACCAGGAGTGTCAGCACAGGTCCGAAAATGAGCATCCGGTAATCCTGAAGGAACTGCAGCTGCTGGGAAATCCATACAACCAAAACGGTGCCGACAATAGGTCCGGATAACGTGCCGATCCCGCCAATCAGGAGGTATGTCAGCAAATCAAATGTGATAACGATATTTCCGATATCTGGCCCGATGAAACGGATGAATGACGCATATAGAGCTCCTGACAGTCCGGCGAAAAAAGTGGAAAGCACGAAAACTTCCAATTTATTTTTCATTGTTGAGATTCCGATAGTCTGCGCAAGGTCTTCACTATTGCGAATCGCAATATACGTCCTTCCGGTCAGGGAATGCACGATTCGATAAACAAACAGGATCACGAGAAGCAATATGGCCAAAACAAGATAATATTGTGACAGGGATGACTCGAATGAGATCGGTCCAATATTTGCCGGCGCGGGGATACCGATCAAACCGCGGACGCCTTCTGTCAAACTGTCCCATTTATCAATGACAAGGTAGATGATATACCCGACACATAGGGTATAGATGGCGAAGAAATGTTCCTTGGTCCTTAGGGCAATGACACCGACTAAAAATCCAATAATTGAGGTGATAAGAAGCGACAGAACAAAAGCAAGCCAGAAATTTATCTGGGCCTTTACCGTCAGGAGGCCCAATGAATACGCACCGATCGCAAAGAACCCAGCATGCGCCAGCGAGAGATAGCCTGTATAGCCCGCCAATAGGTTAAGCCCATAGACACCGATCATCCAGATGAACGACAGAGTCATTACATGGATGAAATAATCATTTTGGGTAACGAATGGAAAGGCAATCGCAAATAACAAAAGTGCAAGTATAATAGTACGTTTATTGATTACCTTCGCCATCAATGTCCCCCCTTGGCAAACAGGCCGGTTGGTTTTACTGTTAAAATGATGACCAGCAGGATGAACGCTATGATGTCTTTGTAATCATTAGAAATGTACGTGGCGCCGAGACTTTCACTGAAACCTAAAATATAGCCTCCAATAATCGCTCCGGGAATGCTGCCCATCCCTCCCAGAATGATGATGACAAAAGCCTTTAAGATTACCAGCTGGCCCATTCCAGGAAAAACGAGATTTATAGGCGCTGCAAGAGAGCTGGCTATTGCTGCAAGCCCTCCGGATATCAGGAATGTTAGCATTGCCACGCGGTTAGTATTGATTCCTACAAGATTCGCTCCATCCCGTTCCTGGGACATCGCAATGATCGTCGCACCCGTGAACGTCTTTTTCAGGAACAGGTAAAGCATTACCATCACTCCAATTGCTGCAATGATGATCAGCAGTCTTTGCATCGTGAAGGTCAGGCCGAACACCTGGACGACCTGGCCGTAAGGTGTCGGCATCATTTGGTAATCCGCGCCCCAGATGAATTGCGCGAAGGCTTCCAAAAATAACAGAATTCCAATTGCTGCGATTTTGTCATGAATCGGCGGGGCATGTCTTAAGGGATGGAAGACCAGTCGCTCCATCAGAACGCCGATTAATCCTACCGCGATGACAGAAACAAGAATGGCCAGCCAGTAATGAAGGCCGTATTGCACCATCATCATCAAGGTGATATATCCACCCATCATGTATAAAGCGCCATGGGCAAAGTTCGGGATATGAAGGATACCGTAAACAAGAGTGAGTCCAAGAGCGACAAGAGCATAAACACTGCCAATGGTAAGGCCATTGAACAGCTGCTGAACCAAAATCTCCATCAAGATCCTCCTTATAATTTAATAGCTGACGTGACGGAGCCTTTTTACCTCACCTGATTTTCAGCTTTTTCCCTCTCTTCCTCCTGAAGCTTCCGCCACAGGATCTTGCCGCTGCTGGTCATTGGGAATTGCGTCCTGAATTCTACCTCGCGAGGGTATTTATAAGCCGCCATATGCTGTTTGGACCATTCAATGATTTCTTCTTCGCTGATTTTGCCTTCATATCCATCATTTAAAATGACAAATGCTTTTACCGATTCGCCCCTTCTTGGGTCAGGTATTCCTACTACAACTGCTTGCTGGATGGCCGGATGCTTGTAAAGGTAAGATTCAACCTCTGTAGGCCAAACCTTATATCCAGATGCGTTGATCATCCTTTTAACACGGTCGACCATGAAATAGTAGCCTTCTTCATCATACCGGCCAATATCGCCTGTCCGGAAAAACTTCTTGCCATCAATCTCAATGAAGGAATTCCTGTTTTCGTCCTCCCTGTTGTAGTAGCCGACCATCACCTGTAGGCCATTTACGACAATTTCTCCTGCTTCACCAGGACCAAGTTCTTTTCCCGTAGCCGGTTCAATAACCCTCGCGTCTACGTCGAAGGATGGAATCCCAAGGCACTGCATTTTAGGACGATCTGGCGGATTGAAGTGTGTTTGGGCGATTGTTTCGGAAAGTCCATATCCTTCTACAAATCGCAGGCCAGTAAGTTTGTAAAGCTTTTCCCCCACTGCTTCTGGAAGAGCTGCACCCCCGCCTGATATCGATGTCAACGTGGCAATATCTTTTGGGTCCAGTTTTGGATTTGCCAGGAAATCGACAATCATCGTAGCGATCGCTACCCAGTTCGTGCATCCCTGGGATTTAATCAGTTCCACGGCTGCCTCCCGGTTCCATCTCGTCATCAGGACCATCGTGCTTCCGGAAAAAATCGGCATATGCATGCTGTGTACCATCCCGGTCACATGGAATAATGGCAGTGTCATAAGGTGAACGGCACTTGTTGTGGAGCTGGACCAGTGATAGGCACCGATGGTATTCGCCTGGACGGTCCGATTGGTATGCATGCAGCCTTTTGGAAGCCCGGTTGTCCCGGATGTATACGGAAGCACTACAATATCATCCGCTTTTGACGTATGGGTCCCTGGCTCATATTGTGCTGCAATGGCTTCTTTCCAATGGAAGTGCACTGGCTGTTCGTAAACTACCCTGGCTGCCTCGACCTCTGGAGGCACGACACCGTTAAAATCCCCTCCTTTGTAATCAGAATAGGCAGCAACCACGACATTCTGTAATGGGGTAGAACCAATCAGCGGCTCAACTTTGTCATAAAGCTCCTGCCCAACCAACGCCGAAGTAATCTCACAATCTTTAATGTAAAAGCTCAATTCATCTGCAGTCAGCATTGGATTGATGGGCACGACGACTGCATCAGCTCGTGAAATTGCATAGAATCCAATGACGAACTGGGGAGAATTTTGCATGAATAATAAAACTCTGTCTCCCTTTGCAACCCCAAGTTTCTGCTGGAGGAATCCAGCAAGCGAATTAACTTCTTCGTTAAGCTCACTGTATGAGATGGCGTTTCCATAGTAATAGATTGCGCTTTGGTCCGGATATCTCTCCGCACTGACTTTAAGATTTTCATAGAGTGAGGTTTCGGGCAATGTCAGTGATTTAGAGATTTTCGGCCAGTGATCAAAGTGTAGATTAGGCATCGTCTAGTCCTCCTCAAAGATTATTATTCAACCGGTTTAAGAGCACTTCTTTTTTTAATGGCTTCCGCAGCAGCCTTGATTGCTTCCTTTCCATCGGGCAAATATTCAGTCATCCCAAGGAAACCATGGAGCATCCCCGGAGCGCAGACATACTCGGTTTCTACGCCTGCATTCTTTAATTTCGCAGCAAAATGCTCTCCGCCATCACATAGTGGATCAAGCTCCGCAGTCAGGATATAAGCCGGCGGCAGCAGCGGGGTAATCTCATCTGGGATCAACAACGGCGCGGCCAGTGGATTTTGCGTATCTTCAGGTGAGTTTAAGTATTGTTCGCGGAACCAGGTCATTGTAGACTTGGTCAAATAATAGCCTTCACCGTATTTTTCATAGGATGGAGTATATTCAAAGCCTGTAGACGGGTAAAACAACATTTGATAAGCAGTCGACGGTGTCTGTCTCTGGACAGCAAGGTAACTTACCACTGCTGCCAGGTTTCCTCCCGCGCTATCTCCTGCGACAGCGATAAAGTTTTCATCGATGTTCATTTCATCAGCGTTTTCAAACACCCATTTGGCAGCTAGATATGAATCCTCGACTGCAACCGGGAACTTGCTTTCAGGTGCAAGACTATAATCCACGGAAACTACGATACATCCAGCTTCATTGGATAAAGTGTGGCAAAGGGCATCATGTGTTTCGATATTGCCGATCACCCAGCCGCCTCCATGGTAGTAGACAATCGCGGGAAGCTTGGTTCCATCTGTTCCGTCTGGTGAATAAAGTCTTATCTTAATCTCATCCTTGTATCCCTGGATTTTGAAATCCTTTGTGTTTGCAAGTTTCTCAGCCTTGCTCATAAGTTTTGCAGACTGTTCAAACCCCTTTCTTGCTTCTGCAAGCGGAAGCTGCTCCAAGGGCGGCACTGGATTTTGAGCATAGGCTTCAAGCAACGCTTTTACTTCCGGCTTCAATGACATACTTTCCTCTCCTTTTTTGTAAACGCTATCATTTGCCGCGTCAATAATCCTCTTTCTGTCTATCAGTATTGGAACCGTGGCAAAAACATTTTGCTGTGAAACAAATTCAATTTCCTGGTCAAAGCCATGTTTACTTAGCATCCGGCCGACTCTGGAGTCTTTTAGAATATCATCACTGTTTTGATTGTGGGCATGGTAGAAACAGCGCGCGGCATAAGCAGAATCCGTCAGGAAAAATTCCTTGTCATATTCCTTTATAAGGCAGTCAATGAAGCATCCGGCTCCATGGAAATCCTCTACATTGAACTCGTTCGAAGAACCAGAACAGACGACGACAATCGTCTCTCCCTGGTAATCTTTTAAAATATGATTGGCTACTGCCTTGCAGTTCATCAGCGACACTGCATAAACAGCCTTTGCTTCTGATGAATTTTTAAGCGCAACGGTTCCATTGGTGGTCGACAGGATGACGGACTTACCCTCGATTTTTTCTCTCAATTCCAGAGGATTTGGTGACAGAAACCCATCGATTGTTTTCCCCTGATACTCGCCGACGAGTAAGAAACGTTCTTTTTCCCTGTCTTCAGCTTCTTTTTCCGCTTCCTTTCCATCAAGGACCGGAATCACTTCTTTGGCACCGAACTCCAGAGCAGAGGTGATCGTGGAAGTTGCCAGAAGAACATCAAAGACGACAGCGATTTTGTTATCGGCCATTTTTTGCGTGTCGATGTCTTCTTTTTTTAGCAAAAGGTGAATCTTCATCATGTCCTTCACCCTTTCTTTGTTGCGGTATATAACGCATATTGAATCAGGCTGCTGACAAATGTATCAAGATGCGCAAACCGGCTATCCTTTGTCTGGCCCTTTTTCCACCTGTAATAAATTTGCTGGCAGATCACCGCAAGCTTGAAATAAGCAAATGTTTGGTAAAAATTCATGTTCGCAAGGTCCGTGCCGCTTTTCCTCGCATACCGCTCCATGAAGTCATTACGGGTCATAAACCCGGGTATCACTGTGACCGGAGGTTTTCCCATCCCTCTTTTTAACAAATCGGAATCGTCCGGTTGAATCCAGTAGCTCATCGCCACACTCAGATCGGCCAACGGGTCACCTACCGTCGTCATCTCCCAGTCGAAAAGACCGACCATCTTCGTTAAATCCTCATTGAACATGGAATTATTCAGTTTATAATCGTAATGAATGATCGCTGGCGTTTTGGATTCCGAAACATTCTTCAGCATCCATTGCTTTAAGTGCTCCACGCCCTCGACAATATCTGTTTCCGCCCGCTCATAACGGCGAATCCAACCGATGACCTGCCGTTCCATGAAGCCTTCAGGTTTTGTCATTTCGGTAAGCCTGGTCTTCGTATAATCGATGCTGTGCAGCTCAACAAGGTGGTCGACCATCGTTTCCGAAAGGGATCTGCACATTTCATCAGTCGGCATGATGCCTTCAGGAAAGTCCGTATCAAGGACTATGCCGCGCTTTCTTTCCATCACGAAAAACGGACTGCCGATGACATTTTCATCAGCAAATAAATAGGGCCTAGGAGCAGCCGCAAAGTGAGGGCTGATCTCTTTAAGGATCTTGTACTCCCTTTCCATATCATGCGCTTTTGGCGCAACAGGACCGAGAGGCGGACGCCTTAAAACCGCCTCCCATTCTCCGATTTTCAGCTGGTAGGTGAGATTTGATTTACCGAAACTGAACTGGTCGATTGTTAGAATGCCTTCTGGAAGATCAGGCAATTGCTCCCTCAGGTACTTTTCGATAACACTTGTATCTAGCTCTTCTCCTTGCCTGATCGGTATCGTATCAGAAGCCATAAGTGCCATTCCTCCTTTTGAAAATTTATTCACGTTCAATAATAGCCGCGATTCCCTGGCCACCGCCGATGCAGGCCGTAATCATTGCGTAACGCCCGCCTCTTCTTTCAAGCTCATAGACGGCTTTTGTCATCAGGATCGCTCCAGTAGCACCCAGTGGATGGCCATGGGCAATCGCACCGCCATTCACGTTGACCTTTTCCATATCCATATTGAGCTCCCGGTCGCAGGCAATCACCTGGGCTGCGAAAGCTTCGTTAATTTCAATCAGATCCATGTCGTCAAGATTAAGACCTGATCTTTCAAGAACTTTTCTAACGGCTGGTACAGGACCGATGCCCATGATGTTCGGGTCGACCCCTGCTATTGCCTGTTCCCTGATCACGGCCATCGGTTTCACACCTAATTCCTGAGCTTTCTCTCTTGACATTATGACTAGTGCGGCTGCAGCATCATTCAAGCCGGAACTGCTGCCGGCTGTAACCGTTCCTCCCTGTAAAAAGGCTGGCGGCAACTTGGAAAGTGCTTCAATTGTCGTTTGCGGCCTTGGGTGTTCATCCTTTTTAAAAACGATTGGCTCCCCTTTTCGGACCGGAATCGTGATTGGAACAATTTGCTTGTCAAAACGTCCATCAGCCATCGCGGCAGCCATTTTATGCTGGCTTGCCAGGGCGAATTCATCCTGTTCTTCTCTTGAGATCGAGTACTTTTCTGCAAGGTTTTCTGCTGTGATGCCCATTGGCGGATTGCCGATTTCCTCCGGTGACAGCCGGGACTTCCGGAAGCTTGGGGGAACGGGGCTGTATGGTTTGTCGGGTTTATCCATCAAGTATGGTGCACGGCTCATGCTTTCAATCCCGCCTGCAATATAGATATCCCCATCACCTGCCCTGATCGCCTGGGCCGCGAGAGTAACTGCGTTGATTCCCGATCCGCACTGCCGGTCAATCGTCAGGCCGGGCAATTCGAGTGATAGTCCTGTTTGCAGGGCGGTCAGCCGGGCAATATTGCCTCCACCGCTGATGACATTCCCCATGATTATATCTTCGATCATTTCAGGCTGGACACTCGCCCTCCTGATAGCTTCCTTTATGACTTCTGCTCCAAAGACATGGGCAGGTACCGTGGCAAGCGCTCCGCCCTGCCTGCCGATGGCTGACCTGACGGCCGAAACGATTACAGCTTCTCTTTTCAAAGCAGTATCCCCCTTCTAAAGAACATGTGTCCCGCCATCCACTACGACTATGTCTCCCGTGATGTGGTCTGAAGCCGGTGCCGCCAGGAATACAGCGACTCCCTTAAGGTCAGTATCAGAGCCGAATTTCCTTAGTGGCGTTCCTTCGAGAATCGCCTGGCCGCCTTTTTCCAGCAGCCCTTTTGACATCTTTGTCGGAAAAAATCCAGGTGCTATTGCATTGACGTAGATGCCACGCGGTCCCCATTTTACTGCCAGGTCTTTTGTAAAAGTAATGACGGCTCCCTTGCTGGCGTTATAGCCGATCGCATCCATCACCTTTGGGTTTGAACCTTTTAATCCCGCCACTGATGCAATATTGATGATTTTGCCTGAACCTTGCTCTAGCATGACTTTACCTGCTGTCTGTGACATTAGGAATGTTCCAGTCACATTGACATTCATTACCTTTTGCCAGGCCTCCAGCGGCATCTCTTCCGCCGGCGCCCCCCATGATGCTCCGCTGTTATTGACGAGAATATCGATCCGGCCGAATTTCTCAACAGTTTGGTCTACGACATTTTTCACGTCTTCCGGGTTCGTGATGTCACATTTCAAAGCAAGAGATTCAACACCGATTTCCTTTAGTTTTTGGCTTACTTCCTCACATGCTTCGACTCGTCGCGAACAGACGACAACATTGGCTCCTGCTTCAGCAAAACCCACAGCGATCTGTTCGCCGAGACCGCGTCCGCCCCCAGTGACAATGGCGACTTTTCCTTTTAGTGAAAATAATTCTGATACATGCATTGCTGCTCCCCCTTACATATATTTTTTCAGTTCGTACCTTGCGATTGCGCGTTTGTGCACTTCATCCGGCCCATCCGCCAGCCTCAATGTCCTGATATTCGCCCAGGAAGCAGCTAGTGTGGTATCATCACTTACCCCGGCTGCGCCAAAAGCCTGAATCGCCCTGTCGATGATTTTCAACGCCATATTTGGCGCAACGACCTTGATCATCGCAATTTCTGCTTTCGCTTCTTTGTTTCCGACCGTATCCATCATGTAGGCAGCTTTCAATGTCAGGAGTCTGGACTGCTCAATATCGATTCGTGCTTCCGCGATCCATTCCTGGATGACCCCCTGCTCGGCAAGTTTTTTTCCAAAAGCGGTTCTCTCCAGGACCCGTTTGCTCATTTCTTCAAGCGCTCTTTCAGCCGCTCCAATTGTCCTCATGCAGTGGTGGATCCTGCCAGGACCAAGACGCCCCTGGGCAATCGCAAAGCCTTTCCCTTCATCCCAAAGCATATTGGAAGCAGGCACTCTGACATTCTTGTATTCTATTTCGGCATGGCCATGCGGAGCATGATCATAACCAAAGACTGGCAGAATTCTCTTAATTGTCACTCCCGGACTATCCAGCGGAACGAGAATCATAGATTGCTGCTCATGCTTTGGAGCATTTGGGTCATTTTTGCCCATTACGATCGCAATCTTGCAGCGCGGATCGCCGGCACCAGATGACCACCATTTTGTCCCGTTAATGACATACTCGTCACCATCGCGAAGGATGCTTGCCTGGATATTCGTTGCATCAGATGAAGCGACATCCGGCTCCGTCATGGAGAAGCAGGAACGAATCTCGCCGTCCAAAAGCGGTTTCAGCCATTGTTCTTTATGCTCTTCAGTTCCGTAACGGACCAGCACTTCCATATTCCCCGTATCCGGTGCAGCACAATTGAATACCTCTGGCGCGATGCTGGACCTTCCCATGATTTCGCAGAGGGGAGCGTATTCGAGATTTGTCAGTCCTTCACCATATTCGCTCTCTGGCAAAAACAGATTCCAAAGACCTTTTTCTTTTGCCTTTGCCTTCAGTTCTTCCATGATCGGAGGAACTCTTGAAAAAGGGTCATTCTTGTCAATTTGTTCTTTATACACCTGTTCATTCGGGTAGATGTATTCATCCATGAACTCCGTCAGCCTGGCCTGGTATCCCTTGACCTTTTCTGTATAATCAAAATTCATTTAGTCCACCTCTTTCTTTTTGTCTCTTGCATACTAACTAGTAGGTATGTTCCTTGTTTAATATTCTTTTTCAAGCTGTGCTGCTATGATGTTTTTCTGGATTTCGGATGTTCCCTCATAAATCCTTGTAATCCTGGCATCGCGGAAAAACCTTTCGACAGGATAGTCCGAAATATAGCCTAGCCCTCCGTGGACTTGAACAGCTTTATCAGCCACCCGGTTATACACTTCCGAACCATATAGCTTCAGCATGGCCGCTTCCTTGATGACCTTCTTGCCCGAATCCACCATCCAGGCGACTCGGTATGTAAGTGATCGAAGCGCTTCGATTTCAACCGCCATTTCCGCCAGCATATGGCTTACTGCCTGTTGCTTGATGATCGGTTTGCCGAACTGGATCCTTTCCTTTGCATAGGCAACCGACATGTCGAGAAGCTTCTGGCAGGACCCGAGATTGCGCGATGCAAGGCCCGCCCTTCCGTTTGCAAGTATTTTCAAGGCATTCACATAACCCTGTCCTTCTTCTCCAAGCATATTTTCAACAGGGACCTCGCAATCCTCGAAAACCAATTCAGCTGAATGAGAACCTTTGAGTCCCATCTTTTTTTCGACTTTGCCAAGCTTGAACCCCGGGAAGTCCTTCTCAACAATGAAGGAAGTGATGCCTTTCGCCCCTTTTTCAGGGTCTGTTACCGCCATCACTGTAAAAACACTTGCCTCTACAGCATTTGTAATATAATGCTTCAAACCGTTAAGCACGTATTTATCACCTTTTCTTACCGCAGTCGTCTTAAGGTTCGCCGCATTGGAACCAGCATCAGGCTCGGTGAGGGCGAAAGCGCCGATCTTTTCACCCCTTGCCATCGCCGGCAAGTATTTGTGTTTTTGCTGCTCATTACCCATTTCGACGATGCCAACCGTGCCTATGCCGGTATGGGCGCCTATTAAAGTGGTGTACCCGTTGTGTGTCTGGCCAATTTCCTCATAAAGTGCACATTTTTGAACCATGCCGATACCGAGTCCATGGTATTCTTCTGGGATGCTGAGTCCAAAAAGTCCCATTTCCTTGGAAAGCTGGATGATCCGCTCTGGGATTTTGTCATCTTCTTCAATTTGCATCGCAACAGGCTCGACTTCACCCTGGATGAAATCGCGGACATTGCGTTTTAATGCTAATAAATCCTCATCAAAGTCAAAATTCACCTGTATTTGTCACCTCATTTCTGGTAAAAACAAAAGTTTTTATCAAAAGTAGATCTTGCTGAATCAATTGGCAGCAGATATTCCGGAATTTTTGATTTTATTCCTTAAAATTGATCATTTATTCCTGACTTTTTCTTTTTATTCCTTAAAAATGAACTTATTTTCCTTAAAATCGATTTATATTCCTAAATGCTGCACCACCTATAGCAATAAACCCAGCAATGCTATGCCGGGTTTAATTTGTATTAAGACGCATACAGATGGTACGAAACATCTCCCTTAATGACCTCATTGCCATTTTGGTTGATTGCACGGACGAGGAATCGGAGATTGTTTTCATTTTCCTCTGCCAGTTCTGCCTGGAGAGTGACAACGTCATTCAGGAACACCATTCCTTTGAAGCGGATTGTATAGTCCTGAATGAAACCTTCCTCGTAAAAATCAGTAAACAGTTTGGCCAGATTGCCCATCGTCCACATTCCGTGTGCGATAATCCCCGGCAGTCCTGCCTTCTTTGCTTCTTCGTCGATTGTATGAATCGGATTATAATCTCCGGACGCGCCAGCGTATTTAATCAAAGTGATTCGATCCACTGGATCCAGCAGGATTTCCTTTAGAGATTCACCAATCTTCAATTCTGCTAATCTACTCATCCAATCAGCACCTTCCTTACTGCTTCAGTAATAATGACTGTTTGTGTAGAGGTGAAAACAACCTGCCCCATCTCGTCCTCACCAAAGCTTTCTAATACAAGGAAGCCCATTTCTCCCTGGGTGCCTTTTTTTTCAAAGTAATTTTTCACTACCGAGTAGCAGGTGATTTCTTCGCCTACCAATAAGGGACGCTCATAATGGTAGGTTTGTTCACCATGGATCAGGCCTTTATTTGGAAGGTTCAATCCGTCGATTGTTCCATAGTCAAATACCCTCGGAAACGTTGGCGGCGCGATGTTTTTGCTGTATCTGGAGTTTTTGCCCGTTTCCTCATCCACGAAAATGGGATGAGGATCCCCGATTGCTTCCGCGAACTTTTTGACAGCGCCGCGCTCGACCATGTTTTTCACTTTATTCGATTGCTTGCCAATATGCTCTTTGAACATTGATCCTTCACCTCGCGTTAATTTTTAGGTCCGCCTGCTACATAGATGACCTGCCCATTTACAAAGGATGATTTTTCATCTGCAAAGAATGCGACAGCATTGGCAATATCCTCTGGTTTTCCGCTTCTGCCAACCGGAATGCCCGCCACACTGTGTTTAATCAAATCTTCAAAAGAGATGCCAATTCGGGCCGCAGTTTCTTTTGTCATTTCTGTTTCGATGAACCCTGGTGCGACCGAGTTCGCTGTTATACCGTAACGCCCCAGCTCAATGGCCAGGGTTTTGGTGAACCCTTGAAGACCTGCCTTGGCTGCTGCATAATTTGCCTGTCCTCTGTTTCCAAGTGCGGAAGTGGAGGAAATATTGATGATTCTGCCATATTTCTGTTCGACCATGTACTTCTGAGCAGCTCTGGCTGCATTAAAGGATCCCTTCAAATGGACATCCATGACCGTTTGCCAGTCAGAATCAGTCATTTTGAAAAGAAGGTTGTCACGAATGACACCAGCATTGTTTACCAGGATATCAACAGAACCAAAAGTATCGTTAACCTCCTTAAATGCTTGTTCAACTTGTTCTGAGTCAGTAACATTCGCTACCTTTGAGTAGACTTCATATCCCTTTTCATTAAGTTCATTCGTTGTATCTGCAAGAGCTTCCTCATTCAAATCAATAAAAGCAACTTTAGCTCCTTCTTGCGCGAAAAGCTGGACGATTCCTTTTCCGATTCCCCGGCTTCCTCCTGTTACAAAAGCCACTCGGCCATCAAATCTTCCCATAATAATTCCTCCCTATCGAGTCAACTGTTAACGCTTACAAATTCACTTATTAAACAAACTGCCCAATTTTTACATGTCCTTTTAACAGGTCCCTGGCGATGATCATGCGCTGGATTTCATCTGTTCCATCGTAAATTCTCCAAAGCCTGGCTTCACGGTACCAGCGCTCGATTGGCAATTCCCTTGTGTATCCCATACCGCCATGTATTTGCATGACGCGGTCCACTACCCTGTTCCCCATATTCGAGCCATACAATTTAGCCATCGAGGCCATATGCCTGTTATCTTCACCTGCATCCAGCGTATAGGCGGCGTTCAATACCAGCCACCTTGCTGCTTCGATTTCAACCGCCGAATCAGCAATCATCCACTGGATGGCTTGTCTTTCAGCAATCGGTTTGCCAAAGGTGATGCGTTCTTTTGAATAGTCAATCGCCATTTGCAGTAGACGTTCTGCAGATCCGATTGCCCTTGCACCAACAACCCACCTTGCAAAGCCAATCCATTCAAGTCCTAATTTGTAACCGCCATCTACTTCACCAAGAATGTTTTCTTCTGGAACGCGGACATTATCAAACACAAGACCGGCAGGACCCCACTCACCCATCGTATGTATATACTCCGACTTCCAGCCCATATCCCGGTCGACGATAAAGCAGGTCACTCCATCACGGCCGGTTGCCCGATGCTTCTCCTTATCGGTAATGGCAATGACCATGACAAAGTCCGCTTCATTTCCACCCGTTATAAACGTCTTTTCGCCATTCAAAACCCACTCATTGCCATCTTTGACTGCGGTCATTTTAATATTTCTTGTATCCGATCCCGCGCCTGGCTCTGTCATTGCGAAGCAGGACTTTTTCTCGCCGTTGATGGTTGGGATCAAATATTTCTGCTTCTGTTCTTCGTTTCCGTAGTAAAGAATATTGTCTGCTGACCCACCGAATTGGAAAGGAACGAAGGTCTTGGAAATTTCCATCAATACGATGGCCATCATCATTTGACCAAGATCGGCACCGCCATATTGTTCAGGTGTATTGATTCCCCAGAAGCCTGCTTCCTTTGCCTTTAATTGCAGCTCCTGTAATTTACCTGGCGGAAGGCTTGGGCGTCCTTCTCTTTCATTCCTGAGAACCTCATTTTCCAGAGGCACCAGCTCTTTTTCAACGAACCTGCGGATGGTCTTCTGGACCATTTTTTGTTCTTCTGTAAGGCGTAAATGCATTCAAGTCACTCCCCTAACTTTTTCTTATAAATCTGCATCTCTATTAAAATTGTATGTTACAATCCTTTTTCACATACCTACCGGTTGGTATGTTAGTGTTAATTTTAGATTGAAATTTCTGAAAAATCAAGTTTTATATTAATGAAAACAAAAATAGCAGGGAAGATTCCCTGCTAAAAATCAGGCAGCTGATCAAGATTGTTTTCTTTGATTCCATCCGGCTCACTTCTGAGAATATCCCGTCCGTATTTATGGAATACATCCACATGGGCCAGTCTGCCAGCCTTTGCTTCATTAAGGGCAGTGACATAATCCAACTCCCTGCCATTATCTGTCTTAAATGCGATCAGATCCCCGTCGTCATTTTTCCGGACAGCCACAATTTGCTCTTTCCCGGGCTGGTCTGTGTTTGCTTCAATTTCAGCCTGTGCACTGCTTTGCTCCTTGTATTCCTTGTAGATCTGGTTGAAATCTTTATTATCCAAAATACCACCTCCCGAACATATGTTTAGTCTTTGCCAAAGAGAAGCATTTATACAAAAAAAGAGTGACGATCCGTCACTCTTCTAAAATGGCTGCCAAGCTAATGTCCTGGCTTTATTGAACCGCTGCTCGACTTCCTTCCAGTTGACGACATTCCACCAGTTTTCAACATATTTAGCTCGTTCATTTTTATATTGCAGATAGTAGGCGTGTTCCCAAACATCCAGAACGAGAAGTGGAACAACATCCCACTGTGTCAGGTTTTGATGCTTTTCAGCCTGGAGAATTTCGAGACGGTGGGAACGCGGAGACCAGACAAGGATGGCCCACCCTACAGCTTCGACACTTTTAGCGGCTTCTGTAAAATGTTTTTTAAAGCCTTCAAAGCTGCCGAATGTATCATTGATTGCTTTGCTAAGCTGTCCTTTTGGAGCTCCCCCGCCATTCGGGACCATAATGTTCCAAAAAATCGTATGGAGGTAATGTCCTGATCCGTGGAAAGCTGCTTCCCTTTCCCAGTGTTTGATCAAAGAGAAATCACCGGTTTGCCTGGCTTTCTGCATTTCTTTTTCAGCTTTGTTCAAACCATCAACATAGGTTTGGTGATGCTTTAAGTGGTGAAGTCTCATGATTTCTCTATCGATCACAGGCTCGAGCGCATTATAGGCATAAGGCATTGGCGGCAATTTGTGGCCTCCTATTGGCACAGGCTGTAGTCTCTGCGCTTGCTGGCGCCCAGTCTCTGGGTCATTCACATAATCTGTAAGTTCGTCAAATAATTTTCTCGCTTCTGCATATACCTGTTCCTCATCCAAGTTGCTTTCTGCTTTCTTTTTTAAGGTGAAGAAGTTTTCTTCCCATTTCTCTAATGAGTCTTGATCTCCCGATTCTCTAAGCTGAGCCCTCACGGAATCCCATTTCTCTTCCATTTCCCTCCACCATTCCTGCAATGAATACCTAAACCAATACCCGTTCATCTAATCGCCTCCCCAAAACTACATCCATAATCAAAATATGAGCAGACTGGTTTAGGGATTACAGGAATTAAAGATAAATGGTACTTTGCTTCGGGAAAAAAGCTTATAATATTAATTATGTGAGAATTTATTTTAGGGAGGAATTTCATTTATGGCATACCCAAATACGGATGAGACGGTGAATCTGTTAAAGGAACTGGTCAGCATCCCGAGTCCTTCAGGAAATACCAATGAAGTGATTACATATGTAGAGAATTATTTAAAGGAATTGCAGGTAGAAACAAAAAGAAACCGCAAGGGCGGGTTGATTGCTAGCTTGCCAGGTAAAGATGAGCAAAATCATAGGATGCTGACTGCCCACGTCGATACTCTTGGAGCCATCGTAAAAGAAATTAAGCCAAGCGGACGCCTTAAGCTTGATTTAATCGGCGGCTTTAAGTACAACTCCATCGAGGGCGAATATTGCGAGATTGAAACTTCAAGAGGCAAAAAGTTCACGGGAACAATTTTGATGCACCAAACCTCCGTACATGTCTATAAGGATGCCGGGAAAGCTGAGCGCAATCAGGATAATATGGAAGTGCGCGTCGATGAAAAAGTACATAACGCTGATGATGTGAGAGCACTTGGCATCGAGGTTGGAGATTTTGTTTCTTTTGATCCTCGTGTACAGCTAACACCGTCCGGATATATTAAATCGCGTCATCTGGATGATAAAGCAAGCGTAGCGATCCTGCTTCAGCTAATCAAACAAATGAAAAGCGAAAATATCGAATTGCCATATACGACTCATTTCCTGATTTCAAATAATG
This sequence comes from Mesobacillus sp. MER 48, assembly GCF_023714225.1. Classification (NCBI taxonomy): domain Bacteria; kingdom Bacillati; phylum Bacillota; class Bacilli; order Caryophanales; family Bacillaceae; genus Mesobacillus; species Mesobacillus sp. MER 48. The sequence continues at coordinate 72,945 of NZ_JAMAUR010000001.1, read as the reverse complement.
AAGAAATCGGTTATGGAGGCAACTCGAACATCACTTCGGAAACAGTTGAGTACCTGGCGGTGGATATGGGGGCAATGGGCGATGGCCAATCTACCGATGAATACACGGTTTCCATTTGTGTGAAGGATGCGAGCGGCCCTTATCATTATGAACTTAGAAAAAGGCTGACACAACTGGCTATTGACAATGGAATCGGCTACAAACTCGATATCTATCCGTTTTACGGATCGGACGCTTCAGCCGCGATCCGTTCTGGACATGATATCATCCACGGTTTGATTGGGCCCGGAATCGATTCCTCACATGCATTTGAAAGAACACATAAAGATTCTATTGAAAATACAGCTAAGCTGCTTTATCACTATGTGCAATCTGAAATGGTCTTATAATTGTAAGGCTCTTTTCTCAAACTTTGTTGCTATTGACTACTAAATTGGATTGAATGACCTAGTTTTCTTTATAAAATTCAAGCTTATTATGAGAAAAGAGCTTGCCCACTTAAAAACGAACTGCAAAATTGCTTATAGCCCGTTAAAATCGGCTTTAAGATTTTAACAACAATCTTTACGAAAACAGCCAATTGTAAAAAGGAGATGCGCTTCAGTATTGAAGCACATCTCCCTTTTTTTTCTTAGCTTGGTGGTGTCACTTTATTTTATTTCATGATTTCTTCTGATACCGACTCAAAAGGCCATGCCGGGAGCATATTCGAAAGTGGTTTATCAACTCGATAGCCTAGCGCATATTCCGCTTGCATAACCGTATGGATTTCCCGTGTTCCTTCATAGATCACCGGCGCTTTTGCGTTCCGCAAATATCGTTCGACAGGATATTCGTTTGAGAAACCGTAGGCCCCATGGATTTGTACGGCATCATTTGCTGCTTCATAAGCATAGTCGCATGCCTGCCATTTGGCCAGTGAGGTTTCACGGGTATTCCGTTTGCCCTGATTTTTAAGCCAGCCTGCCCGGTACACGAGCAAGCGTGATTGTATCAGCCCCGCTTCCATCTTCGCGATCATCTGCTGGACGAGCTGATGCCTGCCAATTTCCTTGCCGAATGTACTTCTTTCATGACAATACTTCAAGCTTGCTTCAAGACTTGCCATAATCGTTCCGCACGCACCTGCGGCCACGGTGAAACGGCCATTATCCAGGGCGGACATCGCGATTTTAAAGCCGTCACCTTCTTTGCCCAGAAGGTTTTGTTTAGGAACCTTTACATTGTCAAAAAAGATTTCGCCGGTATTCCCGGCCCTGATTCCAAGCTTCCCTTTTATAGCCTTGGAGGAGAAGCCCTCCCAGTTTCTCTCCACGATGAAGGCCGATATGCCATGGTGTTTTTTGCTTTTATCCGTATACCCAAATACGAGGAAATGGTCAGCAACATCACATAATGAAATCCAGGTTTTTGACCCATTCAGAATATAGTGATCCCCCGCGTCAGCGGCTGTTGTCTGCATTGCCGCAACGTCCGAACCTGCATTCGGCTCGGTCAATCCAAAAGCCCCTACCTTTTCCCCTTTTGACTGAGGAACTAAATACTTCTGTTTTTGCTCTTCATTTCCCCATTGCAGGAGAGTCATACTGTTTAGGCCAGTGTGAACGGAGACTGCGGTCCTGAAGGCAGTATCCCCGCGCTCAAGTTCTTCACACACAATTGCCAGTGAATTATAATCCATCCCGCTGCCGCCATATTGTTCCGGTATGCAGACTCCCATGAGGCCAAGATCCGCAAGCCTTGTCAGAATATTACTCTCAAAGTGCTGCTTTTCATCCCATTCTTTAATATAAGGCATGATTTCCCTGTCAACAAAATTCCTGACCGTTTTCCTTAACAGCTCTTGTTCATCTGTAAAATCGAAATTCATCATTGATGATCACTCCTTAAGTAAAGCGTAAGCGCCTTGGTCAGCCCCGACAGATGTTGGAGGGCCGATTGGTGAAGTCGTTCTTTGAGTTTATTGGACGGACCGAAACGACTCGTGGGGCTGGGCACTGAAGCTAGAAAGTTATATTTTTACAAAAAGGGGAAACCAATGATGGATCCCCCTTTCTGAGTATTTTTACTTTACGCCAATCGGCACAACCTGCTGGCCGACAGCGTGAATCAGTTCCTTCGGCATCGGGAAAGAAACTGCTGCAGGGTCTTTCGCTACAGCTCCAGCAATCTTCTCCAGGTCTTCCTCCGTTAAACGGTACTGTGCAAAATCTGACGGCAAGCCAGTTTTGTGCTGAAGGACTCGAATCTTTTCAACCACTTTTGCCAGTACGGTCTCATTGTCATCGTCTTCATTGAATGAAACACGCAAGGCAGATGCCAGTTCTTTTACCTTCGGAAGGTACAGGCTTGGTACATATTCCATGACTACAGGAAGGAAAACAGCATTCGCCAGTCCATGCGGAATCCTGAAGAGTGCGCCATAGGCATGAGCAAAGTTATGGACCGGGATCGCATTCAATGCAAAGCTGAACGCGGTAATTCCCATTAGGCTCGCCTGCAGCATTTCCATTCTTGCATTAAGGTTTGAGCCTTCAGAGATGGCAACAGGCAGGTTCTTTTCGATCAGCCTGATTGCGTGCAATGCATGGGCATCAGTAAGTGCATTTGCGTTTGGCGATGCGAAGGCTTCAATTGCATGTGTCAGTGCATCGAAGCCTGTGAATGCGGTGATTGCCGGCGGCAGCCCCACTGTAAGGTCAGGGTCCAGTACGGCAATATCCGCGCTGAGGAAAGGATTGATAATATTCCCTTTCATTTGGATATCTTCATTGTATATGACCGCAATCGGCGAGACTTCCGAACCGGTACCAGCAGTAGTTGGTACTGCAATATGCGGGATCGGAATATGGGTTGCTTTCGGGAATTGCTCATATAAAAAGCCTCCGCGTATGGCTTCCTTGATGTCGGTCAATCCTTTATGCATGGCGTATTTTACGCCTTTGACCGTGTCAAGTACACTTCCGCCGCCAACAGCAAGCAAGCCATCCGCACCAACTTCCCTTGCATATCGTAGGGCCTCATTCACTGAACTGCTTTCTGCGTCCTGAGCAATATCCACATAAATACCAGCTAATTCAGGACCCGTGCCTTTGGACGTCAATTCAAAAATCTGGGCAACTTTTTCGACTACTCCTGCTTTTTCTAGGCCCCTGTCACTAAAAAGAACCACCCTTTTAGAGCCCAATCCCTTGAACAAATCAGGCACCATTGCCCTTGAATTTGAGCCGCTGTATATTGCTGAGCGGAGTGAGAATTGAGATAATGTTGTACTTTGCATCCTTTTCACCTCATTATTATTTTTTTATTCAGCACTGTCGGAAAGCAGCAAACCATACCAGGAACGCTTATGAACTTCCGGTACCATCGAAGTATGGACATGCTTCACCTGGGTGTAGGCATCAAGTGAATGCTTTCCCATCTCGCGGCCGATTCCGCTCTGTTTGTAGCCGCCAAATGGTGCATCATTGCGCAGCATATGCCAGTCGTTGATCCAGACAACTCCAGCCTGCAGCTTGCGAGCAACGGCATACGCTTTATTGACATCCTGGGTCCAAACTCCGGCAGCAAGCCCATATATGGAGTCATTCGCCATCCTGATGGCATCATCCAAATCGGTGTATCGAATAACGGACAGTACTGGTCCGAAGATTTCCTCCCGGGCGATTTTCATATCATTTGTGACATTCGTGAAAATCGTCGGTTCGATGAAGTGGCCATTTTCGCAGCCGGCTACCTTAAGTTCCTTACCGCCGCAGACGAGCGTTGCACCCTCGGCTTTGCCCGCTTCGATATAAGATAAGATGGTTTCTTTTTGCCTCTGTGAAATGATTGGACCAACATCAGTAGCTTGATCGAGCGGATTTCCAAGCTTGATTTTGCCAGCCAGCTTTACGAGATTTTCCACAATAACATCATGTAAATGGTCAGGCACAAATAACCTTGTCCCTGATTCACATAGCTGCCCGGAATGCAGGAACACCCCAAATAAACTTCCAGGTAAGGCGGTGCTTAAGTCGGCATCTTCAAGGATGATGTTTGGAGATTTTCCGCCTAGCTCGAGTGTTATATTTTTTACTGTGCCTGCGGCTAACTGCATTACCTTGCGTCCGACTTCAGTCGACCCTGTAAAAGCAACCTTATCGACCTTTGGATGGCTTGCCAGCTTTTCACCAACATCGGCACCTGGTCCGGTCACAACATTTATGACTCCAGGGGGCACGACCTTGGAAATGATTTCAGCAAGTTTCAGGGTCGATAACGGAGTATAGCTTGCAGGCTTGACCACAATTGTATTGCCCATCGCCAAAGCCGGTGCGATTTTCCAGGTCACAATCATCATCGGGAGATTCCACGGAGTGATTGCCGCGCAAACCCCAATTGGCTCGCGCCAGATAAAATTGTGAGCCGGTCCGGGGAACGGCGGACTTGGAAGCGTTTCTGAAAATGGATACTCTTCCACAAACTTTGCCAATGTTTGGAACAAGTCAACCATTTGCAGGATGTCGTTCGCCCCAATCCTCCTAACGGTACCTCCAGAACTGATGGCTTCAAGGTAAGCAAGTTCTTCAGCATGTGCAGCAATCTGATAAGAAATGGCATACAACACCTTCGATCGTTCCTTTGGCTTCATATCCTTCCAGTCGGTTTCATCGAATGCTATCCTTGCCGCCTCTACTGCTTTATCCACATCCTCTGCATTCCCTTTTGCCACGTGTGCCACCAATTCCCCGGTAGCTGGATTAAAGACATCAAAGGTTTCCTGAGTGCTTGCAGCCTCCCACTTTCCATTAATGAATAACGGAAACCTTTTTACATCGACATTTACAGTCATTCTGCGCCCTCCTTATTGGGTTTTGTATAAATTTATTAAAAAACTAGTTACTGAATAGCAAAATCATTGAAGAAGTCACTATTTTTGGTTAGCCAATAGGGCTTATTGGAGTGTTGGTTTACCAGTAACAGGATTATCAAGTCACCAATAGGGTTTATTGGAACCTTGATTTACCAGTAACTGGATTAGGAGGTCGCCAATAGGGCTAATTGGAATCCTGGTTTACCATTAACTGGATTATCAGGTCACCAATAGGGCTTATTGAAGTGTTGGTTTACCAGTAACTGGATTATTAGGTTGCCAATAGGGCTTAATGGAACACCTTTATTCCCAAAAATGAATTATCAGGTCACCTAGGAGATTCTAGCAGTTCCTTACAAAACTCCCATCTCACTCTCCGACACTCTATAAATTTCTTCGATCCGCTTGCCTCTTGCTCTCGAGAGGATTTCCATCCGGACAGATAGCTGTTTTAAAGTGAAGTTCATTGTATCTTCAATCTGGTTGCCAAAAGTGCTGACATCATTGTCACGGAAGCCCTCCTGGTTCAAGCGGATGGCCAGCGGAGTCAGCTCTTGCATTTTGCCTTCAACATATTCGTACAAATGTGGATGCTCGCAGATCAATCTTTGCAGCAGGAACGTTCCGTAGCCGATATGTCTGGACTCGTCCCTTTTTAAATTGCCGATTCCCTTAAGAAGTCCTGGCATCAGGCCGAGGGTTTCGAGATTTTGATAGAAGGAATAATAGCCGGTTTCGGCAAGTACCCCTTCAACGAACATGTTATAGACGGTGGCGGCTTCGGCGATGGCTTCCGGTGATTGGTCAGTCAAAAGGCGATCCATCGTAGTTGGCAATATTTCATAGAAAATCGTTTTGTAAGTCTCTGTGTGGTGTCCTGAGAGGTCACCTGTTTCTCCCAGAGCGTTCAGAACAAGCCTGAAGAACTCGGTATGCTTGGCTTCTTCAAACAGGAAGGTTGTGAGGAACATCTCTTCCTCAAGCCTGCCTTCCTTTGCGATAGCCATGATCAGCGGCAGGAGGTCGAGTGTGACTGCTTCCTCACCGGCCTGGAATTGCGAGATCAGGCGGAGAATATCATTTTGCTGTTCGGCGGTCAGCTGCCTCCAGTCCTCCTGGTCCTGGGTAAAATCAATATCTGCAGGATTCCAGATGCCGAATTTCTTCGCTTTTTGATAGAGTCGGAACGGGAATGAATCTACCTGCAGCCCTCGCTTGCTTGTCGTTAAAATCGTTCTCTGCTCCATTTGTATTCCTCCTTGATTACCAGTTTTAATGTGTGTGAATATTTGCAGCGGTTTCTCTTAGTCTAGTTTTAAGAATTTTACCGACACCATTCCGTGGCAATGATTCCATGAAGACAATCCTTTTTGGTGTCTTATTCCTTGCAAGGTGATCCTGGCAGTATTGAATCAGTTCCTCTTCTGACGGATCGGTTTCGGGATTTCTCACTACACAAGCAACAATCTCCTCGCCCATCCTTTCATCAGGAACACCTATGACAGCGGCTTCCGAGACAGACTCATGTGCATTCAGCAGTTCCTCGATGTCACGGGGATAGATATTGAAACCGCCCCTGATCACCAGATCTTTTTTTCGGTCGACGATAAAAAGATATCCATCTTCATCAACTTTCGCCATGTCGCCAGTATGCAGCCATCCATCCCTGATGACTCGGTTTGTTTCTTCTTTGTTCTGATAATAACCGGGTGTTACGTTGTCACCGGAAACAAGCAGTTCGCCGACATCCCCGGTCGGCACCTCCCTGCCCTCGTCATCAATGATTTTTATCTGGACCTCGGGAATCGGGATTCCGACTGAGCCAGGCTTAATGTCGATTTTTTTATTATGTGCGGTAACGATGGGGGCAGCTTCAGATAATCCATAGCCCTCCAACACCTTCGCATCAAATCTTTGGCGGAAACCATTCAACAGTGCTATTGGCAGTGGGGCCGAGCCGGAACCAATCCATTCCAAAGAAGAAGTATCATATTGATCAGCCTTCGGACTTCCAACCATAGCGTGAATCATGGCAGGCACTGCTGAGAAGGACCTTACTTTGTATGTCTCTATGGCTTTGAAAATTTCCTGCGGATCAAATCTTGAGAAGACAACAATAGAACTCCCTGTTAAATAGCACGTATTAGAGATGGTCAGGCCATATACGTGCGCTAACGGGAGGACGCCGATTGTAACGCCTCTGTCGGTTTCGTTATGGGCTGCAGAGTTAACGGCATTGGTGTAGAGATTTTTGTGGGTCAACAGAACGCCTTTTGGACTTCCGGTCGTTCCAGAGGTGTATAAAATGACAGCGGTATCGTTCTGATGGACATTTTCTTCGTTGGCAAATGAGTCCACAGACATAAGGTCATATAGATTGACCATCTCATCGCTGCCTGGAAGATCGGCAACAACAAGGAGCGGCTTCACTTCGAGCTCCGCAATGGCCTTCTTCATATTTTCTGCTGTATAAGCAGAGGCAATCACAACTTTCGCCTGGCAGTTTTTAATAATATACTGGATTTCTTTTGGATGAAGGGTGAACATGATTGGAACGATCACGGCGCCGCTTCTGGTAATTCCCTGATAGGAAAAAATTACTTCAGGGTTGTTTGGCATACAGACAACAACCCTGTCACCATTTTCGACGCCAAGTTTCCTGAGACCATTTGCGATTTGGTCAGCATATTTTTTTGTTTCAACATTGGAAAACTCCTGATCCTGATAAAAAATAAATGGATATTCACCATATTCACTAATATTGTTTTCAAGCAGATCTGCAAGTTTCATATAACCCTCCCCTTTTCAAAAAGAAAGATAGGCCAAGCGACTTCACAGCAATCGATAATAAAAAATGGAGTTTCGTTTCTCTTTCATCACCTCATCTCGTGCTTCCATCAAATCGAGATGCCCCTGAATTTGCGAGAGTCCGAGAAAAACAATCGGCCCTTTAAGATGCGGGTATATTTCCTGGCAAATCTCGTAAACATTCTTATCCCGCTCCTTCAACAGCCGATGGATCTGCTGGCAGCGGGCATCTTGTTGGTCTAACCTTTTTCCAATCAGTTCAATATGCCCCGTGAAAGGCTTTCCATGTCCCGAGTAACACTTTCCGAGTTGCAGATCTCTGGACCGACGCAGTGATTCCCTATACTGGATCAATGGAGAAGGCCGTTCTTTCTTCCCGGGTGGAGGAGGCTCAATAAAAGCATTAACGGCAAGCTCAGGGATAATATGGTCACCGACAAAGGTAATTCCTTTTTGTTCATTTACCAGCAGGATATCCGTCTGGCTATGGCCGGGAACATGCAGGACCTTGTAAGGTTTTCCTCCTATGTAGACTTCTTCTCCTTCGCTAATATAATGGACATCACGCCAGATTTCTTCTTTGTATTTACGGGTATGCTGATGAACGGAAGGATTTGCTCCGCACTGTCTGATGAAGTCATTAAAAAAATCGTTCAATCTATTAAACTCTGTTTCGCCTCCGGTGATCACCGGTTCGGCCAGCTCATGTACGTACACCGGGAGTCCGGCTTCCTCTTGAATCAAACTGACACCGCCAGAATGGTCCGTGTGCATATGCGTAACAATCATATGATCAAAATCACTAAATGCCAGTTTATGTTCTTTTAAGAGAGCTTTGAGCTGGTAAAAGGATTTCTTACCTGGGTTGCCTGTGTCGATAAGTGTTGCTGTTTCGCCCAGAACCGCGTATACGACGACGATTCCTTCAGAAAAAGGCGAATCCAGAGTCAGTGGTATGATTTTTTGGATAGGTCATCGCCCCTTTCTTATAGAATCAAGGTTTAGCATTCTAGGAAATTACATTTACGGATGATCCCGTGAATAAACCAATTGCATTTCCGCCAAGCATCTTATCGATTTGTGCCTCAGTCACTCCGTTTTCCCTCAGCTGCGGCAGGATATTGGTGAAAATATGGCCTGGCTGCCAGTTCTCCATGATTTTTGCTGCCTGTTCAGGCATAACAGGAGGACGCCCGAGCCAGATATTCACAGTATCATGGGCGAGTAAAATCTGGTCCTCAAATCCGGCATTAAGCAAAGCAAGAAGAGTCTGTACCCGTTGCTGATCGAACGGTGCTCCCACCATCCCCTGGAGGCCAAAGCGGTCAAAGCCGATTCTTACACCCTGGTCAAGCACTTGCTTGTGATATTCAGGGTCGGTATTCCCGCACATATGGCCAATAATTATTTTTCCTGGATCCGCACCATTTTCCATCAAAAGCCGAACCTGTTCTGGACCCATTGTACCTTCCTGTGTATGCGTCAATATCACAGCTCCTGTTTCCTGCTGGATGCGAGCTCCTGCACGGAAGAACATTTTTTCGTATTCGGTGATTTCATCTTTGCTTGATGCCAATTTGATGACTCCTGGCTTGATTCCTGTACCGGCAATGCCTTCGGACAGCTCCTTTTTGAACATTTCATAGATCTCTTCTTCAGCTGTACCCATTGCCTGCCTGAATTTGAAATAGGGGGTTGCCCCTTCGCCTTCATAATAATAGCCTGTTGCACAGATGATCTGAAGTCCGGTCGCCTCAGAAATTTTCTTTAAAAATTCCGGGTTTCTGCCACACTCATTTGGGGTCGGATCCACGACAGTCCGGACACCGAAGCTCTGCATATGCCTGGCAATGTTGATTGCCTCTTCCAACGCTGCTTCCTCATTGAAAGCACCTAGCGTCACATCTCCCTGGAAGCCTGGATAGCCAAAGATAAAGTGTTCATGAATCAAAGTCTTTCCCAATTGCTCTGCATTAATTGGACCGGTTACCGTATTGATCATAGCCAAACTGCTGCACCCCTTTTTAAGGTTTTAAAATCAGCTTTCCTTTTGTTTGCCGGGACTGTAAAAGGCGGTGGACTTCTGCTGCCTGTTCGAGCGGGTAAACACCACCGATTGTCAGCTTAAGCTGCCCCTCCGATATAAACCTGAGCATTTCTGCCATGCTTGATTGAATCAATGCCGGCTTCCTCATAATTTGAGGAAGGAAAAAACCAATGACAGATTGGTTTCTGGCCATCAAAGATGATGGATAAAACCTGCTCTGCTCTCCGCTGGCTACACCATAGATGACAAGCCGGCCAAATGTAGCAAGACATTTTAGCGTCTTGTTGAAGATCTCGCCGCCAGCCATTTCAAGGGCAACGTCCACCCCTTTGCCGCCGGTTGCTTCCAGGACCTTTTCTTCCCATCCCTGTTCGGTATAATTTATTAAAACATCCGCACCCAGTTCAGCTGCGAGCGCCAGTTTCTCCTGATTGCTAGCGGTTGCTATTACTTTGCCAGCCCCTAATAGCTTGGCGAGTTGGACAGCAAGAGTGCCAACCCCGCCGGCCGCAGCATGGACTAAAACGGTTTCTTCTTTTTCCAGCCGCCCCATCGTTTTGAGAATGTGATAGGCACTCAATCCCTGCAGCGGCAATGCGGCTGCCTGTTCAAAGTCCATATTATCCTGCAAGGGGATCAGGCCTCGGCAATCGGCCAACGCGTACTCAGCGTAGCCTCCGGATTCGATCAGCGTCACAACGCGGTCACCCGGTTTTACATTCGTTACTGAATCCCCAGCTTCAATTACTACACCAGCAATTTCTGCTCCAGGGAGAAATGGCAGTTTCGTAGGTACTACATACTGGCCTTCTCTTCTTGCAGTGTCAGCATAGTTAACGCCAATCGCATGGATTTCGATTAAGACTTGTTGCCCTTTTGGAATTGGCCGATCCAGTTCGACTGTCTGCAGTACTTCTGGTCCGCCGTATTCTGTAAATTGAATTGCTTTCATCATGATCCTCCTCAGTTGCCTGTAAATTTAGGTTTCCTTTTTTCCTTAAAAGCTGCGATACCCTCCTGATGGTCCTCTGTTGAAACCATCATCGTCTGTGTTATCCGTTCCTGCTCAAGGATTTCCTCTAATGATGCGGTCATTGAATGGTCCACCAGCTTCTTGATCATGCCATACGTCCTTGTTGGCCCATTGGCAAGCTTGCCGGCCAGTTTTAACGTTTCTTCTTGGAGATTTTCCAATGGCACAAGGTAGTTGATGACTCCCAACTGGTATAAGCGTTCTGCTGGTACAGGCTCTGCGGTGAACATAAATTGTTTTGCCAGGTGCGGTCCAACCAGCCGCGGGACAAAATAGGATCCGCCTCCATCAGAAACCAGGCCTACCTGGGAAAAACTCAGGGCAAATTTGCTGTCGTTCGCTGCAATGATCAAATCGCATGCCAATGCCAGGTTGAAGCCAGCGCCGGCAGCAAAACCATGTACCTCAGCGATGATTGGCTTCTCAGTATCCTTAATGGTGAGAATGCATTCATTCAATTTGCCGATATGGTCATAAACGCCGACGGCATTTGCCTGTCCCATTGTCTTCACATCTCCTCCGGCACTGAAGGATCGGCCAGAGCCTGACAGCACGATTACTTTGACATTGGGATCCTCCTGGGCCTTCCGGATTTCATCTGTCAGTCCGAAAATCATTTCTGGGCTGAAAGCATTCAGGCTCTCTGGCCTGTTAAGTGTCAATGAAAGAACTGCACCGCTTCTGTTAACCATTAAATGGTCACTTGTTTTTACATTCATCAATCGTCACCCTTTCATATTTTCTATTTGATTAACCATCCGCCATCGACAAGGACATCTGAACCCGTCATATAGGATGCTTCCTGTGAGGCAAGAAAAGCGATGACACTTGCAATTTCTTCAGGCCTGCCTGCTCGTTTCATCGCAGTATTTTTCCTGATCGCCTTCACGAATTGTTCATTCTTCATGCCTTCCTCCGTTAAAGGGGTTTCGACAAAACCAGGGGATACAGAATTGACCCTGATTCCAAACGGAGATAATTCCAGAGCCAATGCTCTAGTGAAATTGATGACACCGGCTTTTGCGGCACTATAATGAGGAATATGGGCGCCTGCCTGATGTCCCGATAACGAAGCGACATTTACTATGGAACGGCTTTGCAACTTTCCTTCCTCCAGACTTGCCTTTTTTGCCATGAAACTGCCCAATACTTTTGAAACAAGGAATACACTTCTAAGATTCGTATTTTGGACAAAGTCCCAGTCGCTTGTCGATGTGTCCATGATTTTTGAATGTACAGAGCCGCCCGCATTATTTATGAGGACATGCAAGTCTCCAAATTGTTCTTGAACATAGTCAGCTAATTCACTGATGTCTTCCTCATCGGTCACATCTGCAGGGAAAATTTCTGCTCTAGGGAGTTTATGGGCAATGTTTATTTCATGAGCTGCTGCTTCAAGCTTTGATTTTGTCCTACCTACCAAAATCACTTTTGCCCCCTCTGCAGCCAATCTAGAAGCAGCTGCCTTTCCTATTCCGCTGCCGGCTCCTGTAATAAGTGCTACCGTTTCTGAGAACCTCAAACCTTGCACCCCCCGTAATGAATTAAAATACAAAATATTCAGTTTTTTAAACGGATAAAAAATAGCTCTTTAATCCTTCTTTGAGCAATTCCGGCAAAACTTCACTTCTCTGATTTTTAAAATCATAATGCACAATGATGGCATTTCCCTTTGCGATCAGCTCATTCGTCTGCGAGCAAACGATGTCATGCTCAAGCTGGAAGCTTTTTGTCCCGATTCTTGACACATATGTCTTCACAGTCAAAAGCTGGTCAAAATATCCCTGGCTGATAAAATCGCATTTAGTTGATGCTAGTATGAACTTCCAATCATCCAATTCCATGTTGTAGCCCAATGATTCGAAAAAGCGGATTCTTGCCTCTTCAAGATAGACAAAATAGCTCGTATTATTAATATGTCCCAAGGCATCCGTCTCGCCAAAACGAGCCTGGACCTGAACTTCCTGCATCCTTTTCTCCTCACTTTCCCCCTACTGACCGGTTGGTATGTAAAGGATATGGGAAGAGGCTTATAAAAGCCCCTTCCTATTTTATTCTTCAGTTGATCTCGATCCCCTTTAAGATCATTTCGACAAATATCTCCGCTACTTCCCTGTCAGATACCTTTCCATCTGGATTAAACCACTGATAACTCCAGTTAGCAGCACCAAGAATACCAAAGGTAACAATGACTGGATTTAAATCCTTACGGAGTTCACCGTTTTCGATTCCTTCCCGGATCAGCCGTTCCACGTTCAGCCTGAATTCATCCCGTTTGGCGATTATCTGTGCCAGTCTGGCATCACTTAAATGCCGCATCTCCCTGAAGAAGATTTTTGCTGATGCCCCTTTTGATTTAATGCTGCTGATCAGCATATAGACGATATCGAACAATTTTTGTTTGCTTGTCGATTGATCAGCCAATATCTGTTCCTGTCTGCCGAGCAATTCGTCTATATATCTCAGGTGGATATCCATCAGAAGTTCTTCTTTGCTGGAAAAATAATAATAGAAAGACCCTTTTGTAACTCCAATTGAATCCACGATATCCTGGATGGATGTTTCACTGAAGCCTTTTTTTTCGAATAATTTTATGCTGTACTCGGTTATTTTCTCTTTCACTTTGCTGTCCTCGCATTCCTACTAGTCTGCATAAAAAAATTATACCATATTTTACCCCCTGTCCCTTCTAGATCAATGGAGTTATTAACTTTTTAATAATTCCTCTCTCAGAGCCCTGCGCAATATCTTGCCAACACTTGTTTTTGGCAGCTGATCACGGAATTCAACCACGTTAGGCACCTTATAGGCCGCCATATTCTTTCGGCAAAACTCCTTGATTCCAGCTTCATCCGCTTCCTTACCTTCCTTCAGGACGATGACGGCTTTCACGGCTTCACCCCGATATTCATCAGGAATTCCGATGACTACTGCCTCCTGTACGGCAGGGTGCTCATAGAGTACTTCCTCTATATCACGGGGATAGATATTATAGCCGCTCGCGATAATCATGTCTTTTTTTCGGTCGACAATATACAGGTAGCCATCTTCATCAACTCTTGCGATATCTCCTGTATATAACCAGCCATTTCGCAAGGTGGTTGCTGTTTCCTCGGGCATATTCCAATAACCCTTCATAATCTGTGGACCTTTTATGATTACTTCCCCTAGTTCCCCCACTGGTACTTCTTCTGTCCCGGAAGCCAGGTCCACGACCTTGTACTCAGTTGATGGCATGCCGATTCCGACACTTCCTGGCTTTCTCTCGGCAAAACTTGGATTGCAATGTGTTGTCGGCGATGCTTCGGAAAGGCCGTAGCCCTCCAGAATTTTCGAACCCGTTTTCCTTTCGAATTCCCGAAGAAGCTCAACAGGCATGGGCGCACTGCCGCTGTTGCATAATTCAATGCTGCCGATTCCGTACTCCTCGGCTTTTGGATGGTTTGTGATCGCAACATACATTGTCGGGACGCCCGGGAACATCGTCGGCTGCTCATTTTTAATTGTATTAAGTACCTCTTCCAGGTCAAAACGAGGCAGCAAAATGATCTCTGCTCCCGTATAGATTGACAGATTCATACAAGCGGTCATGCCAAAAACATGAAATAACGGAATGACTGTCAAGGAACGCTCTTTTCCAAATTTTATATCATGCTTAAAAAACTCATGTGACTGCAGTACATTTGCAAGAAGATTATGGTGGGTCAGCATAGCACCTTTGGATCTTCCTGTCGTTCCGCCTGTATATTGCAATACTGCCACATCCTCGGCAGGATCCACATCCACGACTGAGATCCTGCCGCTGCTTTCTGATAGAAAAGGCTCAAATCTTGTGTCAGGACTAAAATTATGCTCAGAAGGCTGGAGGCTGGCTACTATAATATTCTTTAATTTGGTAGATGCCTGAACACTTTTGACTTTTTGATAAAGAGCATCAAAAACAACAATTGTTTCTGCGCCAGAATCATTCAAGATATATTCCAGCTCACGTTCCACAGACATAGGGTTAACCTGGGTGACGACTGCCCCGGCAGTCAGGGTGCCATAATAAGAAATAACATATTGAGGACAATTTGGAAGCATGATCGCCACCCTGTCACCTGATTCAACACCTCTATTTTGAAGTGCTGATGCGAAATGTGTTGCACTTTGTAATAATTGTTCATAGCTGATCTTCCTGCCATAAAACGAAAGTGCATTGTTTTGAGGATACTTTCCTGCAGATTCACGAAGCATTTGCGGCAAAGATTTTTCAGGCAGAGTGATAGTGGCTGCAATGGAGTCAGGGTACTTGGAAAGCCAGACGTTTTTCTCGCTCATTTCTATTCCTCCATTCATAAATTTTATGCTAAAATGTCAGCCCACCGCCGTCGACTGACAACGTCGCACCAGTTATAAAAGATGCTTCATCAGAGGCAAGGAACAAAACCGCGTTCGCAACCTCTTCAGGTGTCCCGATTCTTCCCAGTGCATTTGCCCTTGAAATGATCGGCCATTTCCTAACATCATTCTTCCAGCCTTCGATGATTTGTGTATCGATGACTCCTGGTGCAATGGCATTCACACGAATGTTGTCACTGCCGTATTCCAGTGCTGCATTTTTAGTCAGCAGAACTACCCCTGCTTTCGATGCATTATAGGCAGCGAGATATTTCTGGCCTTTGAGCCCAAGCAGGCTTGATGTATTGATGATTGCACCGCCGCCAGCCTTTTTCAGATGAGGAACAGCATGTTTAATTCCGAGAAAAACCCCTTTAAGATTAATATCGATGATCCGATCCCATTCTTCTTCATCGAGATCGACACTTTTAACATCAGGATGTCCGATGCCGGCATTATTAAAGAGGATATCCAGCTGTCCGAAAGAATCCACAGCGGCGGATATAAGACTTTGCATCTGGTTGGAATCGCTTACATTGGTTTCGTGAAAAAAAGCGGTTCCTCCCTGCTGCTCAATCAGCTTTGCAGTTTCCCTCCCGCCTTCTGCATTTAAGTCTGCGATGGCAACCTTCGCTCCTTCTCTTACAAAGGCCATAGCGGCTGCTCGGCCAATTCCGCTGGCACCACCAGTAATGATGGCTGTTTTGTTGGCTAATCTCATTGACTTCCCCCTTATCATAATCTACTAACCGGTCGGTATGTAATTTCAACTTTATTATAACGTTTATATTGAAATATTCAACTATTAGTCTAAATATTCTAAAAATAAAATGCCGCCTTAGAAAAGATCTAAGGCGGCATCATTAAAACTATACGTTTAGTTTGACTGCTCTGGTAGCGACAAAGCACTTAATAAACTCATCCAGCGGCCTTCTGCTCCCGAAATCGTCCTCGTATAGACCGGTAATCATCATTCCGGCATCAATTTGGCCTTGTATTTGGTCCTCTAATGTATGCCAGAATTCCACTGTTTCATTTAATCTGATATATTCTTCTTTTTGCTGAATGGTCAAATTATCAAGTGTCGAACCTGGTATTTTGTTTTTAACTACCAGGTTTCCTTTTCTGTCTTCATCATCATCAAAGATGAATAACAGCGGATTTGTGAAACCAGAAATTAACGTCCCTTTGTCTTTCAGTACTCTTGAAGCTTCGTTCCAGACTGGTCTTACATCTTCTACGAAAACATTTGCCACAGGATGGACGATGAGGTCAAACTCCTCATTACTGAATGCTGAAAGATCAGTCATACTGCATTGCAGTGTCTTCAGGTTAAGCCCATCTCTTTTTGCAACGAATTCATCCTGTTCCAGCTGCTTTGCAGAAATGTCGACAACAATTACATCAGCTCCAGCTGCTGCCAAAACTGGCCCCTGCTGTCCGCCGCCTGAAGCAAGACAAAGTACCTTCAATCCTGCCAGAGAATCTGGAAACCAGCTTCGCGGTACGGGCTTTCCGGTAGTTACGGTGATTTGCCAATCGCCTGCCCGGCTCTTTTCAATCACCTCTTTTGAGACCGCTTTAGTATAAACAGCTCCTTCTTCAACCTTCTTGTCCCAGGCCCGGCTGTTTTGCTTAATTGCATCCATACATTTCACCCTTACTATCTTAGTTTCGTTTTTTCGTGGCACAGCCTAAAATATGTTCATACAAATCATGCCAGTCGTGATAAAATTCCTGCACCCTATTTTGGTCAATAAAAACCCTTTCAGTTGATTCAAATCCTGCCTCAAAATCATGGATTTCGGTAATGTTCATTGAGTAAAAAACCTGGAAACCAATCTTTGGATATGGACTATTTTCATTCCAATGAAGATTTTCACTATGATCTACAATCACATGTCCCAGGAGGCTGCAGTCTCCTTCCACATAGGCCTCTTCCATCGTCTCACGTCTGAAACACTCCTCAGGAGACTCATCAGGCTCAATATGTCCGCCTGTCATATCCCAGCCACAGTGGTTCAGCTTTACCAACAGCAGGTTTTTTCCAAGAAAGCAAAAACCGTGGACACTGGTGATCAAATTGACCGGCGGCAGCTGGTTAGTTTCTTTCCAGGTCAATTTTACTCTCGACTCTCCCCAATTCACATATGTAGAGACCAATCTGTGCCACCTCATACTAACTTATTCTATCATTCTACTTACCAAGTATACCCATAAAATGGAATGGTTGACAATATAAAAAGAAGGGCATCGAATCATCGATACCCACAATATTCTATGAACTTGTCTCTAGCCTTTTTGTCTTATTTTTTCAACTACTGTGCCGATTTCATCAGGTTTCGCAAATTCGACTGGCGAAAAACCTTTTTCAAAGGTAACTGTATCTGCTTCAATTATTAAGACATATTTTCCATTTAATTTTGCCAGGTGAATGCTGTCACCATAGTCTGCAAGCAATCCTTTTACTGAAACATGATCAAGCTTCATTTTTAACTCGAGCTCGGGTGTATGCTCGATTAGTTGCGCCGCAGCCTCGATGACTTGTTCTGGTTCAAACCGCTCCTGCAGCTCCCGTTTTTCGCTGGCCGCCCAGATTTCCATGGCGTTTTCGAGCTGCTCACGCTCTTCACTTTCCGGTTCGAATGTATCTTCCATGTGGCCGCGGACCATCTCGATGACTTGAGTTTTCACGATTTCGGGCATCGACTGGCCATATTCAACATATTTCAGAAAATCCTCAAAATAACGTGCATGAGAAGACTGGTTGATTTTAAGTTCATTATCCTGGATCATCCCTTCTTCAGGCATGAAAGGATACTGGATTGACTTCATATTCTTCGTCGTAATGGCCATTTCTACCTGACGGATCAATGTGGATTCATCAGAAATGGAAGCTACTTTTGGTTCGAAGTCACATTTCAGGATGAAAACAAACGCATCATCAAAATATTTGCGTAGCTTCGCCCTTGCTACAATGAATGCACCTCCGCGGACAGCACTTGTATCCACATAGGCAATAGCGAACTTCTCACTCTCCTGCTGGAAATCATCCTTTGATTCCGCAAACCGTGCCCGGTGAAAAAGATTATAGTTTGGGTTTGAGGTAAGGTCATGCCCTTCCTCAACAATGAAGTAGCCGATCTTTGTTGGAACTTCATCCGTTTTGGGATGTCTTTCGACCTTTCGTTTTACGATTTTTGTGAACTCACCATCCAGGAAATCTTTTAAAGGACTATTTTCATACTCTTCCTCGTTCAATGTCTGGAAATGCTTGTACCTTTTATCTGCCTGATCGCCTTTGCCTTCTACCTGCACAACGTAGAATGAAAGGTATTGAACTTCAAATTCCATGATCTATCTCCCTGCTGACTATATTTGATGATTGCTCAATAAAAGCTGATTTAGCTTTGCTGAGTTTTATAGACTTTTCTTTAAGCGTGAAAATACAGCACCTATTTCAAGATGCTGTATTCTTCGTTAATTCATTAACATAAACTGAGTTTTGCTTCCTGTTTGTGTAGAGATAACCTCAAGCCTTGCATCAATTCGTTCCTTTAGTTCTGGAACGTGAGATATGATGCCGACAAGGCGTCCGCTGCTCTGGATATCGATCAATGCTTCAATTGCCTGATCAAGCGATTCTGGATCAAGCGTTCCGAATCCTTCATCAATGAACATGGTCTCAAGCGAAACTCCGCCGGCGTAGTTCTGTACCACATCCGCAAGGCCTAGGGCCAGTGAAAGGGCCGCCTTGAAGCTCTCACCCCCAGAAAGGGTCTTGACATGCCTTTCCTGCCCTGTGTAAGCATCAAGTACCAGCAGTTCCAGACCACTTTGAACATTGCCTTTTGAACGGTCCGTTTTCCTCAATAATCTGTATCGGCCGCTTGTCATCTTATGCAGCCTGACATTGGCCTCCCGAAGAATATCATCGAGGAAAGCAGCAAGGACGAAGCGTTCAAATGTAACTCTATAAGTGTTCTGTCCTTTGGAGATTTCGAATAGATGACCGACTAATTTGTACTTTTCCTCAAGCTGCTTCATTTGTTCATTCAATGTGATAACCTGTATAAAAATAGACTGATTATCACGTTTTTTTAGATTGAGATCCTGGAATGCCTCATCAGCTTCTTTAATCTTTTGATTCAGTTCTGCGAAACCAGTTTGAAGTGTTTCCAGATCAGGCTTTTTAACATCCTTCAACATTTCCGAGAGTTCTGTAAAACGGTCCCTGACAGATCTCAATTCTTCGCGATAATTTCTTACTTCTGTTTCAAGTCGCAGGATTGCCTGCTCAGGGACCTTCGCCTGGTGATATGCCTGGTAATTTTCAAATCCCTGGGCTGTCATGTTGTTTTTAAACGTTTCCCGTTCTTCGGCCAACTTCGCTTCGATTTCATTCAAACGCTTCTCAGCCTCTTCAAGACGGGCTTTCTCAGTCCCTAGCAATTCCCTGGCATCCTGGAAGTTCTTTCGGGCCTGTTCCATTTCCTGGTCAAGCTGTTTCTGCTGCAGTTCTGCAGATTGAAGCTTTGCTTCGAATGCTTGCAGTGAACGGAGTTGTTCCGGTATTTTGTCTGTCATTCTCTCCAGCGTGGTCTTCTTTTCGGTATACTGGATGATCAGTTTTTGGAATCCTTCTTCAAGCTCTTTTAATTGCTGTTGCAATTTTTCCCTGCCTTCATCATATCTCTTGATTTCTGCTCTGATTTTTTCAAGTTCTTTTTGCTTTATAGCGAGTCGATTCTGCTCTTTTTTAAGCTTTTCAATATCAGCCTCTGTCATGAGGATGACATCCGATGTCTGATCAATTTCAAAGCCAGGACGGAAACCAATGATTTCAGCCATTAATTCGTCGCTATTTGCGTTTAATGACCTTAAAGTTGTTTCTGCTTCAATAAAGGCTTTTTCAAAAGTACTCTTTTCTTTCTCGAGAACGGAAACCTTCTCCCGTGCGGCTTTTAAATCCTCTTCGTTTGGGATGAAGCCTTCGCTTGCTCTTGCAGGAACCGGATGATGTTCGGATCCGCAGACCGGGCAGGCACTGCCTTCCTGCAGTTTCCCGGCCAAAACGGCCGCCTGGGAAT
The DNA here is from genome assembly GCF_023714225.1 of Mesobacillus sp. MER 48. Lineage (NCBI taxonomy): Bacteria > Bacillati > Bacillota > Bacilli > Caryophanales > Bacillaceae > Mesobacillus > Mesobacillus sp. MER 48. The sequence continues at coordinate 52,732 of NZ_JAMAUR010000001.1, read as the reverse complement.
GCAGCCACTTTTGCTCCAGCTCTTCTGCTGCGGCTTTTCCATCATTGTGATGAGCAACAGCCTGGTTAAGTTGTCCTCTGTTTTTTTCATAATTTGTTTGTGCCATTTGAGTTTTCTGAGTCTGGTTTTTAAATTTAATTAGCTTGTCCAACTCGCGCAGCAGCTTTTCTAATTGCCGGTCATTCTCAAGAAAAGTAAATTGAGCCTTTTCCGCCTCTTCTTTCTCCATTTGCAGAACCTTTAGACGCTCTTCTGCTGTCTTCAGGGAATGTTCACCCTTTTCACGTTCCTGCTTTTTGGAATCAAGGGATGCTTTCATTTCCTTGACCCTGGAATCGGTACTATCAAATGCCAGGACTTCTTCTCTCATATTCTTAAGCAGGTTCACTTGTTCTGCTGCAGCTGTTCTCTCAGGTTCACGTTCAATTTGTCTTTGGTTTTCCTGTTCAGCCTCTTTCAGTTTCCTTGATAACTGTCCAATTCGCTGGGTTATCTGTGAGACCTGGTTCGTCATTGAATCAAAATCTGCCTTCAGCCTGTGGCAAAGCTGTTCCTGGGCATCGAGCAGGGCAGCTTTTTTGGCAAGTACAGTCTGCGTTTCTTTTTCTGCAAACAAGGATTGCTGGGATTCCAGTTTTTCCTTCGCTGTTTTCAAGGTATCAAGGGATTGAATCTGTTTCAAAGTGGCTTCGGCCTCGAACAAGCGCTGCTGCATTTGATCGCGGTCTTTTTGAAGCTTTTCACGGTCCTTAGCAAGTTCCCGAAGCTTGCTCTCCATAGCATCGATTTCGTTTTTCAAAAGCGGAAGAATAAGGGTGTCATTCACACTACCAGCATCAATCAGTTCTTTGAGCTCATCGTTTTCAACTGCTTTAATGCTTCGCAGCTGAGCGTTCCTTTTTTCTACCTGGTCCTCTACCGTCTTTTTTAAGAGTGTTGCTTCTTCTCTTAATTTTTCTTCCACTCTTTTATAAATTTCAGTATGGAATAACCTTTGCAGGATGACTTCTTTTTCTTTGCTGTCAGAAGTCAGCAGCTTCCGGAATTCTCCCTGCGGAATCATTAGGATTTGGCGGAATTGGTTGCTGTCAATGATCATAATTTCCTTTATTTTTTCATCTGCTTCACGAACATTGGAAGCCAGCAGCTGGATATCACCATTTCCGTCGATCAGATAAAGCTCTGCCTTTGCTCCGACGGTGGTTGTTCCTTCCCCAGATTTCTTTTTCCTCTCCTGTTGCGGGGACCGCGTGATCCGGTATGTCTTTTGGCGCAAGGAAAAATCGAGGGAGACTTCAGTGAGGACATCATCATCAGCGAACTGGCTGCGCAAGTCAGGGCCATTCCTGTCTTCCCCGCTTGCCTTTCCATAAATCGCATAACTGATACCATCGAATATCGTTGTCTTCCCGGCACCAGTTTTACCGGAAATGACAAACATTGTCCTGTTTGCGAGCTCTTTAAAATCAATCGTTTCCGTACCGGCATATGGGCCAAAAGCCTGCATCGTCAGTTTAAGAGGTTTCATTTCTGTCCCTCCTCTTTTAACACTTTACCAATCACGTCAGTCATGATACCGCGCTTCTCCTCAGTGAATTCACTAGTCGTCATTTCCTTGTAGAACTGTTCAAAAAGCTCAAGCTCGGATTTTTTTTCTTCCCTGATGGAGGTGAAGCGCTGCCTGTGCTTCTGGTCGATGGATTCGATTTTTCGTTCAAGATGCAGGACATTAGGAAAGACCTGGCGCAGCTTGCCCATTGGGTCAATCATCGCTCCGTCATCCAGCAAAGTCACTTTCAAATAATCCATTGTGTTTTCTTTTTCATAAAAAGAAGGGTCCAAAAGCTGTTCAAGATGTCCTTCCAATTCACGCATATCCTGCTTGGGTTTGAGGCTCTTATATCTCATTTCGAAGCTTCCATTATCATTCACTTCGACAATTGAGACAGACTTTCGCTGTTTCGCCTCTGAAAACGAATATTTTAAGAGTGATCCGGAGTATTTGACCTTGTCATGTTTTATCGCATCAGGACTGTGTAGGTGCCCCAGTGCCGTGTACGAGAATGGATCAAATAAATCCTGTGTCACACAGCCAGAACCACCTACTGAAAGCGCGCGTTCAGAGTCACAGGAATCCCCTCCAAGAACGAAAGCATGTCCGACAAAAACATTCGGTTCGTTCGGATTCAGGTTTTCTTCTATTTTACCGATAAGTGCTTTCATAGCATCCTGATGGGAATGGATCGAAGTATCGCCAAGCAGGTGGCGCACTACACCGGGTTCAGCGTACGGAATCAGATGAAAATTGACCCCGTTGATATGTACAGGGTTAAAATCATTGGTCAATTTGCCAGTAAGGTAAAAATGATTATGACGGTACCATGAGCTGCCGAATGACAGTCGTTCTGCACTGTCGTGGTTCCCTGCTATCGCTACTACTGGCGTATTCAACTCGACATTGATCCTGAAAAGAATTTCATCGAGCAGCTCAACTGCATCAGTCGGCGGAACAGATCTGTCATATAGATCCCCAGCGATCACAACTGCGTCAGGCTGTTCCTCAGCAACAAGATCAACAAATTGATTCAATACCTCCCGCTGGTCTTCTGTCATATAGATGCCATGGACAAGCTTTCCAAGATGCCAATCACCTGTATGAATAAATTTCATGTTCATCCTCCCCCGATTAAAATTTCCATATCTCTCTCTCTTTTTCTACTGTGTAATTTGAATGCTATTATTATATCAAACACAAAAATTTAATGGGCATTCAAATTAAGGAAATGGAAGCGAACTAATGTTCTTGTTTGATTTTACCAGAAGATCATGTCATCTTCCACCGTAACAGAAAACATAGAAATTTGACTTTTAGGCAGCAGTCTTGAAGAATAGAGTTATCAATAACCAATAAAGCAGGGATTGAAATGGATCAAAAAACAGAAGCGTTATACCAGTTTTTGGTGGACAATGCGACAGACTTTACGCAGGATTGGCTAAAACGCCAGCGGATCATAACAGGCTCTGATTACTCAGCTGATGCTCCTCCTGAAATCATGAACAGGGTTAAGGAACAAAATTCGAATTATGTACGCCTGGTGGCTAAGTCGCTTTACCAGACTGAGGAAGAGATGAAGGAGACCATTTCGGCTTGGACGAGCCAGACTGCTTCAGACCGGATCAAGTCCAAAACAGATTTGACGGAAGTTGCCTGGAATTCAGGTGTATTCCGCCGCGTCTATTGGGAGTATGTGCAAAAGTTTGTCAGCGAAACGGATCTGGAAGTTACATTGGATGATGTTTTTACCTGGGAAAAAAAGCTGAATTATACGCTTGATTATGTATTTGAAACCTTTATTATCGTTTTCATGGAAATTCTCATGAACCGGCTTGCCTCCCAGGCAACTCTGATAAAGGAGTTGAGTGCACCTGTCATTACGCTTACAAAAGAAGTTGGCCTTCTGCCGTTAATCGGCGAAATTGACACAACCAGAGCAAAAGGTTTAATGGAATCCACGCTTTCCCAGAGTGTTGATGCCAAAATTAAATCACTGATCCTCGACCTTTCAGGGGTCGTGATGGTCGATACTATGGTCGCCCATGAGATCTTTAAATTAATGGACGCCTTGAAATTGATTGGCGTGCGAACAATTGTAACAGGCATCCGGCCGGAAGTTGCTCAAACGGCGGTGCAGCTCGGAATTAACTTTTCTGATATTACAACGGAAGGAAATCTTCAGAATGTCATCAGAAAAATAATCCAACGTTAAAAACCTGCCAGTTTTGGCAGGCTTTTTTCTTCAGGAGGAGAAACTCCGTCGACATAGGCTGTATTGAGACAATTTAACTTTAATCTGGCTTATCATCGAAATGATTAAAACGGATATGGAAAGTCGCCCCTTTGCCGACCTGGCTTTTAATTTCGACTTTCCCCTTCATTGCCCGAATGATGCTGAATGTCACCATCATTCCCAGACCTGTTCCTTGCTGCCCTTTTGTTGTATAGTATGGCTCACCAAGGCGGGTGATTTGTTCGTTGGTCATTCCGATTCCCGTATCCCTGACAAGAATATGGACAACACTTCCAGTACGGAAGGTCTGCACGGTCAATTCTCCTCCATCCGGCATCGCCTCAAGGGCATTTTTAATCAGATTGATGAAAGCCTGTTGAAACTTTGATCGGTCCCCCGAAATGGTTAAACGTGAAGTGTATTTTTTTCTGACTTCCACTCCGTTCAGATTAGCAAGCGGCTTCAACACGTTAAGTACTTGATTCAATTCTTTTTCTATGTCGATTTCTTCGACCTTTTCAAACGCTGGCCTGGCAAAAGTAAGATAATCATTGATGACTTCTTCTGCGCGATTCAGTTCCTCGACTGCAATATGGATGAATTCTTTTTTCTTTTCATCAGGATAATCCTGTTCGCTGAGAAGCTGCAGGAATCCCTTTACTGTTGTAAGAGGGTTTCGGATTTCGTGGGAGATTGCTGCACTAAGATGGCTGACAGCCTCAATTTTATCAGCCTTCGCAAGCCGCTGGCGAATTAACAATGTTTGCTTGATGGTCTCAATTGAATAACTGACCAGGCCAGATGTAAGCGCCGGGATCAAAATAAAGCTGAGCCAAGCTTCAGGGTGCCTGATAGGTTGATTGACCACCGTCACCATTTGCATCAAAACGAACGAAGTCATGACAGTCAAAATGATTGATACACCGACCCGCTGATTGATGGTAAGCCTGTTAAACCACGAATGCATCCATTTTAAAATGAAAGCAAGAGTGGTAAACACCAAGACCGATATCCAAAACCCATCATTAATCCCTAAAAACCCTCTCATCAATATAGTTAGACCTGCAAACAGAAAGCTATGGCCGGCATAAAGACTACCTAAGATCATGGGCACCTGGCGAAGGTCAAAGCTGATACCATCCTGGACCTGCACTGAAAAAATATAACATGTAAAAATAGCAATAACGAAATAGACTAATTCAAGATTTTTTCGACTTTCTTCTTTCACTTGCCTTTCCATGATTAACTGCGTAAAAAAAAGAAGGACAAGAAGAAGTGAAAGATTCATTAATAAATGCTTGGTAATTTCCACTGCAACACCACCATAAATAGTCATTAAAATAGTATTATAAACCAGTGACCAGCGCAAACTTTATCCATTTTAGCCTATCCATTCCATAATATTTACCTTATATTAGAAATTATAGAAGGGGGAGGTACCGATGTCTTGGATAATAATTGTGTTACTGCTGCTGATTTTGATTGATATCGTAAGATTACATAGAAAAATAGATAAGCTCACTCATTTTTTGAAACCAGAAACACCGCCAACCAATGAGGACATTGAGAATATGCTACTTTCGCAGGATGATAATAATCAATAATGTGTTTAAGAGAGGGAGGTTCTTTTTAAAAGTTTATTAAACTGTCCGTCAACATTATGATGACGGACAGTTTTGCGAGTATCTCGGAGTTTTTTGTCCATCATGCTCCCGATGACGGACAGTTTTGTGAGTATCCTAGAGTTTTTTGTCCATCATGCCCTCAATGACGGACAGTTTTGCGAGAATCCCGGAGATATTTGTCCGTCATCACCGTCTGCGCTTATTACTTTTTAAAAGAGGGAGTAATTCCACAAGCAATAAAAGTAATGTTATGTAGCACAATAATGCGTAAAGAATTCCGAGCAATAGGTTAAGCCACCATTTTTCACCCCACATTCGGTGGGCGATCAGTGTTGGCTTTCCTAGGGATTTCTTGAATGGGACTGTCAGGTAAAATAACAGTGCGAACAAAAGGCCGCTTAAAAATCCACAATTTAGCTCGTCAGCATCTTTTGTCCCTTCACTATTTTCGCTTTCCTGCCCTTTGGGTGACTCGTCTGCAGAATCTTTTGGGCGGGATGTGTTTCCTTCCCCGGCATACATTCCTTTACCCTTTTCTTTTGCAAACTCCATCGCTGACCAAATCCGGTTTTCGTATTTATAGCTGCCATAATCGTAAAAGTCTTCTACAAGACCTGCCTTCGTGATTGCTTCCTGATGAAGTTTGTCATCTACCCAAACCCAGGCCAGAAGTCGATCATATTTATCGAACAGGCTGGAGCCATCAGTTTCAAGTGTGATTTTCCCCTTTTTTAAAAAGGAACAGGTATACTGAGCAGCCTCAGGTCCAAACGGCTCCTTTGTCTTTGTGCTTTCAGGAGTGTCTATGTATAGAAAACGAGTTTTATAGTCTTTTCCGTTGATCGTAAAGACAGCCGTATCCCCGTCAGTACAATCTTTTAATTCTGCTTCATACGTTTTGCCAATTTGAAATTTGCCAGTCGCAAGTGCTGCTTTAGGAACCGAGTTTTCAGTTGGTTTTGAAACAGCTCCTCCTTCTCCCTGAAAAGTATATCCCTGCAGATCGATTTTTCCTTCACTCAACCCATCGGCACAACCGGAATTATTGTTATACACCTGTATCAGACGGATCAGTTCATCTATATTTGCTGCACTTTTTGCCAATGAATTTGGTTCATGAAGGAAATAGGTGCAATCCGCATTACGGAAATGACCACCAAGTTCATCTCGTGAACCATTATGGGCTGAAACTAGATTTGGCAAAATAAAATAAGCCATAAGGATGGCGAGTAACATTTTTGTCGTTTTTTTATGATTCACTGCTGCTCCCCCTTTAATCCCTCCTACTATATCAAAATAGTTCCTGATGTTGAATATAAAAAAAACAGCCACACCCGGAAGCTGTCTCAAGTCAAGTCAATTTCTTTTCGATTTGTTCTCTAGTCATCTCTATTTTTCCCGGTAATACAAACAGGTATTGAATCAAATTTTCCAGTAGATCCATTACTAATTCTGCCATTTCATCATCCATCTCTGCTTCAAGCTCGAGCATCCGATTAAGTCCTTTATCTGATGCCATCAAAGGACTTAATGACGTTACAGACTTTACTAAATTGATATGTTCCGGCAGTATTTCGAATTGCTTGTCAAGGGGCTGGCCTTTCGCTTTTTCTGCCAAAAAGTTTTTTAATACATTTTCCAGGACCCTTTTAGCCAATACAGCGGTCGCCGCATTTTCTTTCGAAAGATAGACGCTGACGGCGGACTTATAAGCCCGGATTAACTCTTCCGGCATCCCCGGGATATGTTCGATTTGGCTTAACGCGTCAGTCGAACGTTGTGGGTCATATATGTACACATCAAGATGCGTGTCGTTTCCCTTTGTAATGATGATAAACGGAACACTATTTTTACACGAAGGACAGGCACTTTCAGTCATCAATCCATGTTTGCTGCTTTGATAAGTCGACTTGAGGATAAATTCAACCTTCTCTTTGCAAACCGGGCAAACATTTTTAATGCTTTTGGGGACTTTCAAATGCCCGAATTGGCTATATGATGTAATCGAACCGGGAAAAATCCGTCTCACTCTGCGAGCCCCTTTCTCTATAGCAATAGTTTTAGTTCTTTTTTGCTTCAATAATTATCCATGTAGTTATATAACCCTAAATATGGAAGGGAAAACGCTAATGATTATGATGGATATATAAAGTTTCAATCTGCTTTCCTAAAAGAGCTGAAATATGTTCCAGGATGTCCAAAGATGAAATATCGTGTTCAAGGAGCGGAAGGAAAATCTGTCTCTTATGTTCAAATTTCTCTTTTATTTCATCCAGATACAATTTTTCGTTTGTCCTTCTTTGTTCCATGAACCTGCCATCTGCTTCCCTGGGAATGACTTTATTGACCACGATCGTATTCACATGGATTCCATGCTGATGCAATGTTTCGATGGCCTTTCCGGTTTCAAGAATTGGCAGACGTTCAGCGTTCAAAACAAATATATACTCTGTTTGTGTTTCATCAAGAAGGATTTCCCTGACACGCTTGAAGCGATTTTTTCGTTCATTCAACTTTTCATATAATGGATCCTCTCTGATTTCCCCATCATTCATCCACTGTGCATAATTCTCATTCGCTTTTTTACGCCGTTCCAACAGCCCGTCCATCCAGACACCCATCAATTCAGGGAGGGTCAGGAGCCTGATAGTATGACCTGTTGGCGCTGTATCGAACACGATAGCATCATAGTTTGCAATTTCCTCAAGAATCAGCGAAGTGATCTTATCAAATAATGCTGCTTCTTCTGCTCCCGGAGAAGCGGCTGCCATATCGATCTGTCTGTTCACTTCATCCAGCATGGTCGCTTTGACCATACCTTTCAGATTCCCTTTTACTCCATTTATATAATTTCTTGACTCCTGTTCCGAGTCAATCTCCAGTACATCAAGATTTTTCGTTGCTTTTTCAATTTTACCGCCACTGAAGTTTTTGTGGAATAAATCCCCGGTATTATGGGCGGGATCAGTTGAAACAAGAAGGACCTTTTTTCCTTTTTGGCCGAGAAAAAGCGCCATTGCCGCTGAAGTTGTGCTTTTGCCAACCCCGCCTTTTCCGCCGATGAAATAAATTTTCTTTTCCAGCATATTCATAAAAACTCCTCCTAACAACAACGTATTCCATCCAGAGGGGACTTCTCCATCCCTGCCCTCAGATGCCAATCATGGAATCTCTCAATGATGACGGGGTAGAGTTCAAGGGTATAGTAAAAAGCAGGATTTGGGAGTCCCAACAATTCTGAAAAGCAAAGCAGCATAAATAAATCCTCCTCGTCCCTTAATTCCCTTGCAATCTCCGTTCTGTGCGGCAGCTTGAGGATCTCATCATACAGAGCTAGTGCACGTTTGAATTGTTCCATAACCCCCATTAAATCTCCTCCTTGCAAAAATAACAATAGAGACCGGTTACCCGGCCTCCTTATGCTTACATTTCCTTTGTCAATGGCGGTGGATTATTTCTGCTAAAGGCTGTAATAGCTTCAAGGATAATCCAGAAAACAAAGATTAAAATCAAGCCGCCAATTCCGAAAAGCAGCATATTCAACTCACTGCTTCCATATCCAGACCACTGAAATACTACCTGCTGAATCATAGCCCAAAGGGTCATGAAGAAGACGAATACCATTGGAATGAAGGTGACAAGATAGTTTCGTCCCTGCCGCTTCAGCCAGATGGAAACAAGCAGCAGGCTGACTCCAGCTAGAAGCTGATTACTTGTTCCGAACAGTGGCCACAATAAATATCCACCTGAACCGAACCCGTTTGGCCCTTTTGGCAGTAATACTAGCGCCGCACTGGAAACAACTGCAACGGTAGTGGCAACATGAGGATTTGTCAGAGCCTGAACATTGTATTCACTTCCAATTTCAGCAATGATGTACCGCATCAATCTTACTGAAGTATCAAGTGTGGTTGCAGCAAAACTTACCACAATAATGGATACTATTGTCCTTGCGATATCCGCAGGAATCCAGATTCCAGTCGCAAGCTGGGCAGCACCATTGATGAAATTGCCAAGACCTCCAGAGCTTGCAGCAGCAAAACTTGAATATGCAGCACTGAAGTCAGCTTTAGTTGCAAAGACGGTGACAACTGAAATAATGGCGATCAAGGCAAGGATACCTTCACCTACTGCCCCTGCATAGCCAACAAAGCGGGCGTCAGTTTCTTTTTCCAGTTGCTTTGATGATGTCCCTGAAGAAACAAGTCCATGGAATCCAGAAATGGCTCCGCAAGCAATCGTAATGAACAATAATGGAAACCAGGACACATCCGTTGCCGCTGCATTCATTGCTGGAGCAGTAACATCAGGCTGAAGAAAAACAAGGCCTGCATATAAGATGAATAAGCCTACAACCAACTGATGTGAATTGATATAATCACGAGGCTGCAGAAGCTTCCAGACCGGCAGAGTTGAAGCAATGTAAACATAAACCATCAGGACAATTATCCATACAAAGAATGCCATTGATACGCCGCTTAAACCGAACATTACGGTATTGTCGGCACCGCCGAAGTATTTCACTAGATCGATTTGCAATGCTGGAACACGACTGGCAAGAACGGCTGCTCCATACATGACGGCAAGTGCAACCAAGGAAGGCAGAAGCATCCCTTTTTTCTTTTTATAAACAGCATAGCCAATCCAGATTGCAAGCGGGATTTGCAGGAATATTGACAGGACGCTTGCGGGAAAGCTGACAAATAAGTTGGCTATTACCCATGCAAAAACGGCGTTGACCATCAAAACAAGAATTAAAATAATAAATAAGAACATGATTTTTGCACGTTTGCCAATCAGTTTGTTTGTGATTGTACCTACTGATTGCCCCTTATTCCTGACAGATAGGACCAGAGTTCCAAAGTCGTGCACACCTGCTGCAAAGACGGTACCTAAGGTTACCCACAAGAATGCAGGCAGCCAACCCCAATATACGGCGATTGCCGGCCCTACAATTGGTGCGGCTCCGGCCACAGAAGTGAAATGGTGACCCCACAAAATCATTTTCTTTGTCGGCACAAAATCGACTCCGTCAGAATATTGGTGTGCCGGTGTGACGTAGTTTGGATCAAGGCGGTAAATCTTTTCAGCTACCCACTTAGAATAGAAGCGATAGCCAATCGCAAACACAATCATTCCGATTACAGCTAACCATAAAGAATTCATTCATGTAACCCTCCCTTTTTGTGAGTTGGTACTACAACTTAATAATAAAAATATATTAGTTGATTAGTCAATAAATTCTGACTTCTTTTTCCGGAAAAATCCTCTGTTATATTCTAACGTTGTTTTTCTCCTGTTGATTATAGTGGAAAGCTTAAAGATTCCTCCGAAAATATAAACTCTTTTTTATCCTGCATGGGCAGGTTCGAGGATGCAAATTCAATGTTCTTCGAGCTTAGCTGGTCAGAGGAAACCTGGCAGGAGTAAACCCTCTTAGAAAGCTCAGGGCACGACCCCGAAAATTGGAACGCCTTGAACGAAAATCTCCTGTCTTGCCATTTTTTAAAATAGGAAGTTTCCTGTCAAAGCTTCAACACCTCCCCTAAAATTTTCCCAACATAATGGTTCGACATTTTTAGACTTAATTATTGTAATCTTCAGATAACTAGAGTATAACTATGATAATCTACTAATTTCTAGTAGCTAGAATTTGATTTTAGGAGGAGTTTATTTGAAGAAGAAAGTCGTTTCATTAAGTTTAACAGCAAGCTTGGCCTTGAGCGGATTGGTTGCAGCTTCGGGCTTTGCAGCACCTTCGGAAGATTCAGCATCCAAGAAGTTCACAAAGAGCCATGGAACACAAGAGTTTGTTGCAGGCAAACTTACAAACCCATCCGATAAAGCAGCTAAGGATGTTGTTCTTGGCTATTTGAAAGCTTCTAAAGGTAAATATAGTCTTAGTGCCAATGATAGTTTCATAGTCAAATCACAGGAAGCAGATCAGCTTGGCGGAGATGTAGTCCGCCTGCAGCAAGTATACAATGGTGTACCTGTTTGGGGAGCTAACCAGGCAGCGAGAGTGGATGAAGCTGGAGTCCTTCAAGTCTTCAGTGGTACTGTCAGCAAAGGATTGGGCGAAAAACTGGTAAAGGCTTCAAATAAGAAGTCACAGAGAGACGCCATCGCAACAGCCGAAAAAGATCTTGGCTTCAAACCAGATTACGAAGCAGCTCCATCTGCTGAATTGGTTGTTTATCCTGCAGAGGATCAGGCTGTGTATGCCTATCATGTAACATTGAACTTCCTCAGTCCGGAACCAGGCAATTACCAGTACTTTATCAATGCAGTAACAGGCGAAATTATCAATAAGTACAATGCGATTCATACTGCCGGCAAAACCAATCCATCTTTAACTGGTACAAATACCGTTGGATCTGGTGTCGGAGTACTGGGTGACCAGAAATCATTGAACACTCTACTTTCAAATGGTTCTTATTACCTGCAGGACAATACTCGTGGAAACGGCGTTTTCACATACGATGCTAAAAACCGTCAACTAACTCCTGGTACCCTTTGGGCCGATGCGGACAATAATTTGAATGCATCATATGATCGTGCAGCAGTGGATGCTCACTATTATGCAGGTCTGACATATGATTACTATAAAAACAAGTTTGGCCGGAATTCGTATGACAACAAAGGAGCAGCACTGAAATCCACAGTTCACTATGGCAGAAGTTACAACAATGCTTTCTGGAACGGACAGCAAATGGTTTACGGGGACGGTGATGGCACAACCTTCATCCCTCTTTCCGGAGGTCTTGATGTTGTGGCGCATGAATTGACTCACGCTGTGACAGATTTCAGTTCTGATCTGGTTTACCAGTACGAATCAGGCGCACTGAACGAAGCGATTTCCGATATCTTCGGCACACTCGCTGAATTCCATGACAACAGAAATCCTGATTTCGAAATCGGCGAGGACATCTACACACCTAACACGGCTGGTGACGCGCTGCGCTCAATGAGCGACCCAACTAAATACGGCGACCCTGATCACTATTCCAAGCGTTATACTGGAACTTCTGATAATGGCGGAGTCCACACAAACAGCGGAATTATCAACAAAGCAGCCTACCTTCTTAGCCAGGGCGGCACACATTACGGTGTGACGGTTTCAGGAGTCGGTACTGAAAAAATGGGTGCAATCTTCTATCGTGCAAACACAGTTTATTACACATCTTCAACAAACTTCAGCCAGGCACGTGCAGGAGCTGTACAAGCTGCTAAAGACCTTTATGGGTCAACTTCTCCAGAGGTCGATGCAGTCAATAAAGCTTTTGAAGCAGTAGGAATAAATTAATAGCTTGATATTCAGTCAGACTGGCTCTTGTTTTAAGAGAGCCAGTCTTTGTTATGTATCTCTTTTGAAATGCAGTTACTTTCCGATTGAGGTCAAAGCCGCATTGGTGCCCTCTTTTAAAGATATCCTGAACTTTTGGTCACCCATAACCACTTGTGGTGCTCATTTTTATAGAATTGCTGAATTTTAGGTTACCAATCCTCCCTGTTATCCCTCATAATCCTCCAATTAAGACAAAATCCTTTTTGTGATACAAGTCATAATCGATAAACGCTTTTGATGGTCATCATACCGCCGTGATTTTCCCCCAATTACTTCACCGCTTTAAATAAATGATTGACAATCTTCTATAACAGCGTTAATATTTAGAGAAATTTAATAATTCAATTTTATTTAATCTTATCGAGAGAAGCTGAGGGTCCTGGCCCTATGAAGCTTCAGCAACCTTCAACATTGTTGAAAAGGTGCTAATTCCAGCAAGTTTTTAAAAACTTGGCAGATAAGAAGTTGGCTAATATTTTAAAAGTCTTCTTCTTTAGAAGGCTTTTTTGTTTTTAATTTTTATTTTCGCAATTACGCTGGTAGTTTACTAGTTTAAATGCGAGGATTTAAAACAAACATTGCCTCCTGCCTCCTGCCGAAAAATTAAGGAGTGAGTATATTGGTGAAAATTGATACGAAGTTAGCACAGCTTGGCAATCGAAGTGAATCTGCAACTGGTGCAGTCAATCCTCCTATTTATTTAACAACAGCGTACCGTCACGAAGGGATCGGCCAGTCCAGCGGTTATGATTATGTTCGCACCGGCAACCCGACTCGCGAAATTTTGGAAAAGGCGATTGCCGATCTTGAAGAAGGTGACCGAGGATATGCCTGCAGCTCGGGAATGGCGGCAATTTGGACGATTCTTACGTTATTCCAGTCTGGAGATGAATGGATTGTCTCAAAAGATTTGTACGGAGGTACTTACAGACTACTTGAGCAGGGGTTCAAAAAGTGGGGATTACATAGTACGTATGCGGACATGTCGAATTTAAATGAAATCAAACAAGCCATCAACCAAAATACGAAGGCGCTGTTTGTGGAAACGCCGACAAATCCGTTGATGGAACTGGCTGATATCCAGGCCATTGCGGAGATTGCCAAAGAGAACGGGATACTGCTGATCGTGGATAATACCTTCTACACTCCCCTTCTCCAAAAGCCTTTGACTTCAGGCGCAGATATTGTGATCCACAGTGCCACGAAATATCTTGGCGGCCATAATGATGTGCTTGCAGGTTTGATTGTTGCGAGGGGTGAAAAAATTTGTGATTCCCTCTCCCTGCACCATAATGGGGGCGGAGCGGTGTTGAGCCCTTTCGATTCCTGGCTACTTCTGCGCGGCATGAAGACATTGTCATTAAGGATGGAGCGGCATGAGCGGAATGCCAGAGCACTGGTTGAATTCTTGGAGAATCATGATTCTGTAAAGGATGTCCTTTATCCAGGCAGAGGCGGAATGATTTCATTCCGAGTACAGTCTCCTGCCATCGTCAATCCATTTTTGAAAAATCTATCCACAATCACTTTTGCTGAGAGTCTTGGAGGCGTTGAAAGTTTCATTACCTACCCGGCTACTCAGACACATGCGGATATACCTGCAGAAGTCCGTGAAAAAACAGGTGTTTGTGATAGGCTCCTGCGATTCTCTGTTGGAATTGAGAATCACGAAGATTTAATTGATGATCTGGAAGCGGCTTTTAAAAAGGCATATGAGGAGGCTAAAGTTAAATGAGCCAACCATATACCTTCGAAACCCAGCTGCTGCATAATAAATATAAGGTGGATCCTGCAACTGGCGGAGTGAGTGTTCCAATCCAGCATGCTTCTACCTACCATCAGCCTTCGATTGATCACTTTGGAAAATATGATTACAGCCGCAGCCTCAACCCTACCAGAGAAGCACTCGAGGATATAATCGCTGAATTGGAGGGCGGTGTAAGGGGATTTGCCTTTTCATCAGGAATGGCTGCGATTTCAACTGCATTTATGCTGCTTTCGCAGGGAGAACATGTGGTCATCACCGAGGATGTTTATGGTGGTACATACAGAATGGTAACACAGGTTCTGAATCGTTTTGGAATTGAACATACGTTTGTGGACATGACAGACCTGGATGCCGTGGAACAGGCTGTCCGCCCTAACACTGCATTGCTGTATGCAGAAACACCTTCCAACCCGTTGTTAAAAATAACGGATATTCGTGCACTTAGCTCAATTGCCAAAAAGCACGGAGCATATACTTTTGTGGACAATACCTTCATGACTCCCTACCTGCAGCGGCCATTGGATTTAGGAGCCGATATCGTGCTTCATAGCGCCACAAAGTTTCTGTCCGGCCACAGTGATACCGTTGCTGGCCTGGCTGTTGTAAAGGATGAGCAATTGGCAAACAGGCTATATTCACTTCAGAACTCCTTCGGCGCGGTCCTCGGAGTCCAGGATGCCTGGCTGGTGATGAGAGGAATTAAGACATTATCTGTAAGAATGAACCAATCCCAGGACAGTGCTAGAAAGATTGCACAATTTCTAAAAGGTCAGCCTTTGATCAAAAATGTATTTTATCCTGGACTGGCAAGTCATTCACAGTCGGATCTTCAATCCCAGCAGGCGGGTGGTCCAGGAGCTGTCCTTTCATTTGAGTTTGGAAATGAAGGCCTCCTTCCTGGATTTATTGATTCCGTTAAGTTACCGGTTTTTGCAGTCAGCCTTGGGGCTGTAGAGTCTATCCTCTCTTATCCTGCAAAAATGTCACACGCAGCGATGCCGCCGGAGGAACGCAAGCTAAGAGGAATAGGTGATGGTCTTCTCAGGCTTTCAGTGGGGCTTGAAAACGCTGATGACTTGATTTCTGATTTCCAACAGGCTTTGTACGGATTAGAAACGGCAGCTGCATATAGGGAGGGATTATCATGAGTTTCCTGAAACGTATGGAAAATGAAATTTTGATAGCGGATGGTGCAATCGGTACCCTACTCCATTCCTACGGAGCAGGTACCTGTTTCGAAGAGTTGAATCTCTCTCAGCCAGAAGCGATTGTAAAAATCCATAAAGCCTATATGAACGCTGGAGCCGACCTGATCCAGACAAATACTTATGCTGCCAATTATATAAAACTCGAAAGATATGGACTTGAAGACCAGGTGAAGGAAATCAACAGCGCTGCCGTCCGGCTCGCGCGTCAGGCTGCTGGAAGCGAAGCTTATGTCCTTGGCACGATGGGAGGCAATCGCGGAATCAGGCCCTCGGCCATCCCCATCGAAGAGATCAGGAGAAGCTTCAGGGAGCAGCTCTATTGCCTGCTTCTTGAAGGCGTGGACGGACTGTTGCTTGAAACTTTTTATGATATGGAAGAAATCGAGACAGTACTTGAAATTGCCAGAAAGGAAACAGATTTGCCGATCATTGCCCAGGTATCTCTCCAGGAAATAGGCATCATGCAAGACCAGACCCCTCTTCAGGAAGTTTTCGATAGACTGGAAGAGCTAGGCGCAGATATTGTCGGGCTTAATTGCAGATTAGGTCCCCACCATATGATTTCAAGCCTTGAACAAATCGAGCTTCCGTCAAAAGCGTTCCTATCTGCGTATCCAAATGCTGGTTTGCCAGCTTACACAGATGGGAAATTCCATTATGAGGGAGATCCGGAATACTTCAGGAAGTCCGCCCGAAGCTTCCGTGATCAGGGCGTCAGGTTAATTGGAGGATGTTGCGGAACCACCCCTCAACATATTGAAGCATTAGCTGATGAGTTAAAAGGATTGCAGCCAGTAACGGATAAGAAAATAGCAGCAAAAAAAGCCAGGGTTTTGGTTGCTCCAGTAGATGTTAAAAGGCCAGAAGCTCCACTTCATGATTTAGTAAAAGAACGTCCTTCTGTGATTGTCGAGCTGGACTCTCCGCGGAAACTTGATACGACCCGCTTTTTTGAAGGTGCGAAAGCTTTAAAAGAAACAGGAATCGATGCCCTGACACTGGCGGATAATTCACTTGCATCACCAAGAATTTCAAATGCAGCTATCGGTCATCTGGTAAAAGAAAAGATAGGAATGCGGCCGCTCGTGCACCTGACTTGCCGTGATCGAAACATTATAGGGCTGCAGTCGCACTTAATGGGGCTGCATACCCTTGGCCTTCATGATGTCTTGGCGGTTACCGGAGACCCCGCCCGTGTGGGTGATTTTCCGGGAGCCTCTTCTGTTTTTGATGTTTCTTCCTTTGAATTAATAGAGATGATCAAACAGTTCAATTCAGGACTCTCCTACTCTGGTAAAGATTTAGGCCAAAAAGGCGCCTTTTCCATCGGTGCTGCCTTCAATCCAAATGTGCGTTCCATTGATAAGGCTGTCTTGAGGATGGAAAAGAAAATCAGAGCCGGTGCCGATTATTTTATTACCCAGCCGGTCTACTCAGAAAAAATGCTTTTGGCAGTCCATGAAGCCACAAAGCATTTGGATACACCAGTCTATATTGGACTGATGCCGCTTACGAGCAGCAGGAATGCAGAATTTCTCCATAATGAGGTTCCTGGCATCAAGATTTCACAGGAAATACTCGAAACGATGGCGAAATTCAATAATGAACCCCTTCAATCCAAGAAAGAAGGCATTGCTATCACGAAGGGTTTGATTGAGGCTGCAGCTGAACTATTCAACGGAATCTATTTAATCACCCCTTTCATGAACTATGAAATGACTGTCGAATTATCTGGATATGCCAATGACTACAGCAGCCTTCTAAAGAGGAGGAAACAAAATGTCAACCTTGTTAATTGAGCAGATGAAGCAAAAAATCCTCATCATGGATGGTGCAATGGGAACAATGCTCCAGCAGGCTGATCTTTCCGCAGATGATTTTGGCGGTGAAGAATTCGAAGGCTGTAATGAAATCCTGAATCTTACTGCACCCGAAGTGATTGAACATATACATCGTGAATATTTCGCTGCCGGCGCAGATATCGTAGAAACCAATACATTCGGTGCCACCAGTCTGGTCCTTGACGAATACGGTTTAGGCCATAAAGCTTATGAAATCAACAAGAAAGCAGCACTGATTGCCAGGGCCGCCGCAGATGAGGCATCTAAACCTTCCCAGCCCCGATTTGTGGCTGGTTCGATGGGACCGACAACGAAAACATTGAGTGTTACCGGCGGTTCTACTTTCGAAGAAATGTCGAAAGCATACGAAGAACAGGCTCTCGGGCTGATCGATGGCAAGGTGGACATGCTGCTTCTTGAGACCAGCCAGGATTTGCTTAACGTCAAAGCAGCCTATAGCGGAATCAAGCAGGCTTTCGAACAGAGCGGCAAAGAACTTCCAATCATGATTTCTGCCACTATCGAACCGATGGGAACTACACTTGCCGGCCAATCGATTGAAGCATTCTATATTTCGGTTCAGCACATGAATCCAATTGCCATAGGGCTGAACTGTGCAACAGGCCCTGAATTCATGCAAGAGCACCTTCGCTCTCTGTCCTCCCTCTCCCAGTCAGCAGTCAGCTGTTATCCCAATGCAGGACTGCCGGATGAAGAAGGTCAATATCATGAAACACCTGATACCCTTGCACAGAAACTATCCGACTTTGCCACACAAGGCTGGCTGAATATTGTCGGTGGCTGCTGCGGTACCACTCCGGCCCATATAAAGGCGATCTCGGAAAAAATGAAAGAACGTGAGCCAAGGCAGACAGAAGTAAACCAGCTTCACATGGTATCTGGAATCGAACCGTTCATCTATGATGATCCAACATTAAGACCAATCATGGTTGGTGAACGGACAAATGTTATCGGTTCGCGGAAATTCAAGCGCTTGATTTCTGAGGGCAAAATAGAAGAAGCAGCCGAAATTGCAAGAGCGCAGGTTAAAAATGGAGCACATGTCATCGATATTTGCCTGGCGGATCCTGACAGAGATGAACTTCAGGATATGGAACAGTTCATTAAGGAAGTTGTCAAAAAGGTGAAGGTTCCGCTGGTAATCGATTCGACTGATGATGCAGTCATTGAAAAGGCTCTAAGCTATTCTCAGGGTAAGGCAATCATCAACTCAATCAATCTGGAAGATGGCGAGGATCGCTTTGAATCAGTTGCCCGACTGATCCATAAATATGGTGCAGCGGTGGTGGTCGGCACAATTGAAGAAGAAGGCATGGGTGTTTCCGCTGAGAAGAAATTGGCGATTGCCAAACGTTCATATGACCTGCTTGTCAATAAATATAAGATTCCTGCTCAGGATCTGATTTTTGATCCGCTTGTCTTCCCAGTCGGTACCGGGGATGAACAATATATCGGTTCAGCCAAAGCGACTGTTGACGGCATCAGGATGATCAAGGAGACATTCCCGGAAACCCAAACAATCCTCGGCATCAGCAATGTTTCATTTGGGCTTCCACCAGTGGGCCGTGAAGTCTTGAACTCTGTCTTTCTTTATCACTGCACCCAGGCTGGCCTGGACTATGCAATTGTGAATACAGAAAAGCTTGAGCGTTTTGCTTCAATTAGTCCAGAGGAAGTAAAAATGGCTGAAGATTTATTGTTCCATACTACAGATCAAACACTTGCTGACTTTACTGATTTTTACAGGGATAAAAAGAAGGAAGCCAAAAGCACCCTGCCTGATATGACACTTGAAGAAAGGCTGGCCTACTATGTGGTCGAAGGCACGAAAGAAGGTCTTCTGCCTGACCTGGATATTGCACTTGAAACCTACCCTGCCCCACTGGATATCATCAACGGCCCTTTGATGGATGGGATGAAAGAAGTTGGCAGGCTGTTCAATGATAATCAGTTGATCGTGGCTGAGGTTCTCCAAAGCGCAGAGGTCATGAAAGCAGCTGTGTCTCATCTGGAGCCGCATATGGAAAAAAATGATACCACCGCTGCTAAGGGTAAAGTGCTTCTTGCTACTGTAAAAGGCGATGTCCATGATATTGGAAAAAACCTTGTCGATATCATCCTCAGCAACAATGGCTATGATGTCGTCGATCTTGGGATCAAGGTTGCCCCGAATGCCCTCATTGAGGCAATAAGAAAAGAAAAACCAGATATCGTGGGTCTTTCAGGTCTGCTTGTGAAATCCGCACAGCAGATGGTGCTGACTGCACAGGATATGAAGCAAGCAGGCATCGATCTCCCGATAATGGTAGGTGGTGCCGCCCTTTCAAGGAAGTTTACTGATACAAAAATCGCGCAGCAATATGACGGACTTGTATTATATGCAAAAGATGCGATGAACGGCCTGTCTCTCGCCAATCGACTACGGGAACCAAACGGCTATGAACAGTTTTTGCAAGAACAAAAAGAAAAGCAGGAAGCTGCATTAAACAAGCAAGAAATTATAATACCTGGCCGGAAATCTGCTACCGCTGTCCTTGAACGTCCAAAAGTGATTGAAAAGGCACCGGTATTTATACCGCAGGATTTAAATAGGCATCTCGTTAAATCCTACTCCCTTGCACATATCGAGCCCTATATCAATCAACAGATGCTGTTGGGACATCACCTGGGTTTGAAAGGGAAAGTGGAAAAATTGCTCGCTGAATCAAATGAAAAGGCAGTCATGCTGCAAGGGGTTGTCCAATCGTTGTTAACAGAGGCAAAAACAAATGGTTGGATTAAACCGGCAGCAGTCTATCAGTTCTTCCCTGCCCAGTCCGAAGGGGATAAACTCTATATTTTCGACCCTCAGCAGCAGGACCAAATTATTGAAACCTTCGAGTTCCCGCGACAAGAAGTATCTCCAGGACTTTGCCTGGCGGATTTCGTTCGGCCTATAACAGATGATGAAAAAGATTATGTCGGAATGTTTGCAGTAACGGCAGGTGCGGGAATACGACAGGCAGCAGAACATCTGAAAAATAAGGGGAACTTCCTGGAAAACCATGCCCTCCAAGCATTGGCTCTTGAGACCGCAGAAGGCTTTGCCGAGCTTCTCCACCGACAAATCCGCGATCGTTGGGGATTCCCCGACACACCGGATATGACTATGAAAGACCGATTTGCCGCCAAATATCAGGGACAGCGTTTTTCTTTCGGCTACCCTGCCTGTCCAGATTTGGAAGACCAAAAGAAACTTTTCAACCTGCTCAAGCCAGAGGAAATCGGCATAGAATTAACCGAAGGCTGTATGATGGAACCTGAAGCATCAGTCACAGCAATTGTATTTTCACATCCAGAAGCAAGGTACTTCAATGTTTTGAAGAATTAGCAGAAGTTGCAAGAGGGGTAACCTCCCTCTTGCTTTTTTATTTAATTCACCAGCAATCTGTTAAGACAAAAATGGATAATTCATCTGTTTTTAGCAAATATTATATCCATAAAGAAATCCTGGAGGGTTTTTTATGGAATATAAAAATAATATGGAGTTTGAAATCAGGCATGGGTTTATGCCGAATATGTATAACTCTGACAGATTAAAGGTTTTAGAGGTTTCTGAGAGCAGTGTGATCATCCAAATGAACAATGCTGAAAATCGAAGCGTCTTTCCTGTTGACCATCTGGATTATTGGATCAAGCGGGGACTGTTGGTGAATGTGAACGAAAAGAAACGTACCTCATGAAAACTCCAAATGAATTAATGGGAAAACAGCGGATGTTCTCATCCGCTGTTTTCTTTTTCAATGCTATTCATAAAGATAAAACCTGCTGCAATCATCGCTAATTTAAATGTTGTATTGGTGTCTGCCAAAAAATTCGGAATTGGATAAGAGAAAGGAATGAACCAGAAGAAAGAAATATAGATCAACGGGAAAGAGATGAAGAAGATTTTAAGCCAATTGATTTTCCACTTGCCATTTTCGCTAAATTTCTTCAGCAGTTCCGGAATTCCAAGATAAACACCTAATGGAAAATAAAATAATACAGAAAGGAAGCTCCATGGATAGAGGCTATATGTTTCCATTCCCATATTCTTAAAAAATAGCTGGAACTTCCCTATCATTACCTGCAAAATCACAAAACCTGACGTGTATAAAATGTATTTAATTATTTTTATTTATTTTCCCTCCTTAATGCACTTACCCAGTCAAACTTTTTACTCTGCGGATAAAGCTGATAAGTTTCTTTGAAGTGAGCTTTCCTTTTTAGTTCTTCCTGTTTTGAATTCCAAATATATTCTAATGCAAGATAATTCATTTCCATTTGAATCGCCTCCCTGTTCTTAATTCAAGAATAATGGAAGGCGATGATGGAAACATTCACCATTAGGTTGATTCGTTCTACGTCTTATGACGGATTATTTTTAAGCCCTTAGATTCCCTTTTTCATTTGGGTTTGATAGTCTTTTGAAGTTCTCACTTCCACAGTGAGGCTGCCCTTGCTGACAATTGCTTTTAGCAATAATGGCACACCTGTTGTGTTTTCGAACCTGAAATCCTTGCCTCCGTATGAAACGGTGGCGTCCCTTCCCTTAGGCACATAACCGACCGAAAGCGAATGATGATGTTTTTCCACATATCCAACCCCAAGAACATCGACCGCATTGAATAGGGTAGAAGAAGTCTGGCAGATTCCTCCCCCAATGCCCATGACCAGCTTTTTGTTAACAATCTCCTCGGCAGGCTGGTAACCATGGGCCTCATCACTTGGACCGACCGTTGTGTTGAATGAAAAGACATCCCCCACTCCCAGAATGACATTGTTAATGGCATCTGCTGACAACTCAATATTCTTTGTCCTGCCGGCAACCCCTGCATTAAAATAGGTTGTATACTTACCTACAACCACCTCATCAAGTCTGGCTGCATCACTTATTTCGTAGCTGCTCGCAGTCACATAGAGAGGCAGCTCTACAGTCCCTCCTTCTTTAGAGGCCTCGATGATGCTATTTACAAGTTCCTCTTCCTCCAAAATAATTAGTGGGCTTCCCTTGATCACCTGACCGTCTGGGCCGAGCTTATCCGGAATCATACGTCTGTCAAAGCCAGCTGTCGTTTCTGTACCGCGTGCCAGTTCACGTGCCCACTTCTCAAGCTCATTCCTGTATTTCGCATCATCTGTACCAAAACCCAACTCAATTGGTGTCAGTGATTTGACAACCTCCTGTGTTGTTGGCTCAATGACTTCCACTACAATTGGCTCAACCACTTCTGGTTCCTGTTCTTTTGGTTCCTGTTCTTTTGGTTCCTGTTCTTCTTTGACTTTTTGATCCTCAGCTGGTTCGACTACCTTCTTTTCCGTTTCATCCTTCACCGAAGTTTGTTGAGCACAGCCAGAAACACCAATGCACCCTGCCAGAATCAAAACCCATACACCTTTAAAAAATCGACCCATGCTTTCCCCCGTCTTTTTTATATAAATTTATGCAGCATTCCATTATATTCAGGGATACTTTTCCATATTTCAATGTCAGCGATGTTTTCATGAATTTTTTCTTTACACTTAACATTTCAGATAAAAAAAGGTAAAATACTTATAAACCAATAAGAAAGGTCGGATTAATTTTGTCTGGTCAATTACGCTCAATTCCTCAGCTGTTAGTCAGGACAAATCAGTGGTTCATTGTCATAAGTGTAATTAGTGCCTGGTTAACAGGTTTTGAATGGATATTAGGTTTACCATTAGCTGCAGGATTATCAGGAATATTCTTCGGTTATAACCCGATAATGAAAGCTGCGAGACATTTCTTGAAGAAAGATCTTTCCGCATATATCCCTGAAGACTGGGAGCAGCAGCAGTTTAATCAAAAAATAGCTGTCATCTGTTTAGCAGGAGGACTTGTTTCTTTCGCGAATGGATATACAGCGATTGGTTACTTTTTCACCATCATGGTTGCAATAGCGGCTTTTATAGCGATTCTTGGATTCTGCATCGGCTGTTTCATTCGTTTCCAGTGGACCAAATACAAAGCAAAACATGCATCAACTTCTTGAGAGAGACCTTCACTGGTCTCTCTTTTTTATTTATCCTCCAGCTTCATGGATTCGTTGTATTGCCGTGACTTTCCTCTTGGGATGCTGAGTGTTTCCCATTCCTCATTTTTAAGCATCTTCGCTAGATAGACAATCTGTCCAGAATGACTTGCCTGATGGGCAATTTGGCGTTGTATGGCTTGCATGGCATTATGTGGTTCACTTCTTATATATACCGTTCGAGCAAGATCGCCTTCTGTTAATTTTTCAAGTGTTTCAAAAAGGACAGACCAGCCCTCATTCCAGAAATTGAGTAAATCTTCTTTCGAGTGAAAAGCGCCTTCAAATTCTCCATCCCGGTCACGGTCGGGTTTTTCGCCGTCGGCTGTCAGGAAATCACTGAACCTTGATTTCAGGTTACCGCTCATATGTTTGGAGATGATCGCGATGCTGTTTGATTCTTTGTTTGGAGAATAATGAAGCTGATCCAGACTTAATTGAGACATCGCTCTTTCGGCTTGATTCTTAATACTTTGGAAATTTTCAAATGCAATTTTTAAATATGCCATTTAATACACCTCCCCTTTTTAAATATTCCTCACAAGCACCATTAATTCCTTCGGATAATTCCAAATAAAGGAATAAAAAAGAGATTCCAAAAGGAACCTCTTTAAACAGCCTCGGCCATATTCGTATTGAATCTTCTTTTTTGGATGAAGATTAATCTTAGTGACAAAGAGATTCCGGCTGCCAGCAATCCTGTGGTAAGGCCGACCCAATATCCTGAAGCTCCAAGTCCGGTATTTTGGGTGAGCAGGTAACCTACCGGCAGACAAATGAGCCAGTATGCAATCAGCGTGATGACGAATGATATATTCACATCTTTATATCCGCGAAGTGCCGCTAGTGCAGTAGCCTGAATGGCGTCGGAGATCATGAAGAATAACGCATAAATCAAAAATTGGCCGGTTAACGCAATAACGGCGGGCTCATTTGAGTAAAAACCTGCCACCTTATAACGGAATAACACGACAAGCAATCCCGCGCCTATTGCGATGAGTGCTGCCAAATAAATCCCCAGCCAGCTGTATATTTTGGCATCCTTATAGCGGCGGGCTCCCACTTCAAATCCAACCAATACAGTTAATGCCATCGAAATACTCATCGGGATCATATAAAGAAATGAGACTATATTCAATGCGGATTGATAGGCGGCAATCGTTGTGATATTGAACTTACTGATCAAAATCGTCACGACAGCAAACATGCTTGTTTCAAAAAAGATCGACAAGCCCATCGGAACACCGATTTTCAAGATTTCTTTAACTTTCTCTCCCGAAAATTCCTTGAAGTATTCCAGCCCTACAAAATCGGAAAATGGCTGTTGCCTGATTATGACTACAGCTGTCATTGCTGCAATTATGTAATAGGTAATTGACGTAGCATAACCAGCACCTGCACCTCCGAGTTCCGGGAAGCCCCAATAACCAAAAATCAGGACATAATTTAGGAAGAAGTTGACTGGCAGTGACATGAGCAGAATATACATGACCACTCTTGTTTTACCCAGAGCATAAATAAATGACCTCAAAACATTAAAAATAAACAAGGGAATGATTCCATAGCCTAATCCAGCAAGGTATTGAAATGCCGTTTCATGTACACTTTCAGGAAGGTTCATTGCATTTAAAATTGGATTTAGCAGAAAAATCCCCATAATAATGACAATTACGGCAATGATTAAAGCTAAATAAATCCCGTGGGTAAGAATGGAAGATACCTCTTTTCCCTTCTTTTCACCAAAGCGCTGGGCAGCAATTGGTGACACCGCGAGGAGAATTCCGCTAAGCCCAGTGAATACAGGGCTCCAGATTGAAGATCCAATCGCTACACCAGCAAGGTCTGAGGAATTATATTTTCCCGACATGATGGTATTAAAAAACACCATGGAAAACATCCCTAATTGCGTGATCAAGATTGGTATCAGTAAGACAAAAATCTGCTTTATTTTTTCTTTTGTCGAAAAAGTCTGGTACATCTGTGGACTCCTTGAATATAGTAGT
Organism: Mesobacillus sp. MER 48; assembly: GCF_023714225.1. NCBI lineage: Bacteria > Bacillati > Bacillota > Bacilli > Caryophanales > Bacillaceae > Mesobacillus > Mesobacillus sp. MER 48. The sequence continues at coordinate 27,059 of NZ_JAMAUR010000001.1, read as the reverse complement.
AATATAAGTCTCTTTTCCTATAACGACTGCAAAAGCGATAGTAAAACTTAAAGTCAAAGCAGTCTTGTCTAGTATATCAAAATCTAATTAGTACGATAGGATTTTTTTCGGATAACTAAATATTATTATTTTTTAAAAAATGGAAATACCCCCCTAATTATTTTCTTCCAAATCCTTGATACAATAGACATATATCGAGGAGTGAACATCATGAAAATCATAAAGTACTTTATGCTCTTAGTTCTCATTTCTGCCTTGTCTCTTTCCGCATGGATTTACTATCCACAATACCAGCTAAATAAGATGAAACAGGAAAGTGCCCCTGTAACTGAAAAAACCAATAAGCTTACTTATATAGATTATTACCGTACATCCCCTGACAGTACAGTCAACCACCTTGCGCTCGGGGACTCAATAATCCGCGGGTATCGAATTTCTGAAGAAGAAAATTTCATCAGTCAATTCTCAAGCAAGCTTGGTGCTGAAACTGGCAAACAAGTCATTTCTCAGAATGAAGGAATCATAGGAATAACCAGCGAACGATTGAACGTGCTGGTACAGGATGGAATATATGATGAGGAAATCAAAGGTGCCGATTTAATTACCCTAAATGTAGGCGGTAATGACATCCTTAAACTCGTCAAGAAAAGTGACATCTACAGCGCACTTAAGTCTTTCGATAGCCTTCAAGGAGGATTTTCAAAAAATCTTTCTGAAATCACCACTAGGATCAAAGAACTGAATCCAGCGGCGACTATAGTTTTTCTTGAACTATATAATCCAATGCCAACTGATCATCAATTTTACTCATTAGCGGATAAACTGCTTCCAAAATGGAATTTAATGATTTACGAAACAGCAAAAGAAACACCATATTCCATAGTGGTTCAGACAACGAATGTCATCAACAGTGAAAATTTGCAATATCTGTCTACTGATGGAGTCCATCCCAATCCATTAGGAAATACCGCCATCTCAAACCAGATGCTGGAGCAATTCCAACAACAGCATAAAGCGGATGCCGTACTGGCAAACCGCGAAAAATAAGCTGGGCTATGCGCCTGGCTTTCTTTATTTTTGAGAGTCTTCCTGAAAATGTTCATTCAACAGAAGACTTTCTGAAGTAGCAAAATTGACAGATTGCAGACTCGTTTCTTTATCAAGACCGAATAATCGGGCGATTCCATTTTCATCATCGGGATCTTCCCAATCTTTCTTCATGTTCACCATATTCAAACACCTCCTTTTACATACTTTGTTCTATATACTTTGATCGGTATATTTCGTCGTAATGTATTGTCAAACCGTGAAAAGCTAAATTTAGGGCTGTAACTGTTAGACTCCCTCGCAGAATAAAAATTATAATGGGAGACAAATTCCGAAAATGGTTTGCATTAACAGATTTAAAAATAAGCCAGACCCATAGTACTGCATGGTCTGGCTCGTTTCTTAAGATAGATATAGATTATAAAAACCAAACCTTTGCTATCTTACCTTCAGTCACTTCATAAATAGCAACAGCTTTTTTGGGTGCGCTATTCTCTCTGCCAGTTACCAGTTCATGATCGATTACCTTATTACCATGGACAATCCTTGCCAATAATTCTGCATGGTTGTTTGGATGCTGCTCAAATAACTTTTTGTAGCGAGTCCTCATTTCTTCGATTCCCTTTGTGGTAATATCATTTGACGGAAACTCCATTATTACCACATCATCACTGTATACGGACAAAAACTCATCTAAATTTTGTTTATTATAGGCATCCAGTTGTTGCTGAGCAAGCTTTTCGGGCGTCTTTTGCATACTAGCCATCCTTTCCCCGGAATAATTTACATCATTATACTAAAAATCCCCCTGGAATTCAGGGGGACATTCTTAATTATTGGCCAATTTATGAGAGTGATTCTTTGCAGCTGCCTTTTTGCCAATTGTATCTTCTGCCTGAGTCGCGCGTTTGATAAAGAAAGCAAGCACCAACGCAAGGGCTGAGAGGAATACTGTCACATAAAAGGCATCATTGATTCCGTGCAGCATTGCCTGCATGGCAATTTGCTGTTCCATTTCAGCTTTGGCAGCCGGAGTTACGGCTTTGCCTGCTGCTGCAGCTTGTTTAAAAGCATTGGCTGCCAGCTCCGTACCGTAACTTTTTGCACGCGTAGACATTACAGTAACCAACAACGCCGTACCAATAGCACCTGAAACCTGCTGCATTGTATTATTCATAGCTGTACCATGCGGATAATATTTTGCAGGTAATTGGTTTAACCCGTTTGTAGAAACTGGCATATTGACCATGGACATCCCGAACATACGAACAGTGTAAAGGATGATCAACTGGGTATAAGTTGTTTCCAATGATAGCTTGCTGAAATAATAACTCGTTACAAGCGTAATCGTCAGGCCTATAATAGCCAAAGCACGTCCGCCGAATTTATCAAATAATCGGCCTGTAATAGGTGACATGATTGCCATTATTATTGCACCTGGCAAAAGCATCAATCCTGCATCCATTGGAGAAATTCCCCTAATGGTCTGCACGTAAATCGGCAGCAAAAGCATACCTGAGAACATTGCCATGGTTACAATCATCGAAATAGCTGATGATAAGGCGAACATAGGGTATTTATAGATCCTGAAGTTAAGCATTGGATTATCCTGTCTCAATTGACGAAGAATAAATGTAACCAATGACACAGTACCGATTGTTAAAGTTAAGTAAACATTTGGGCTATCCCAGCCCTTTGAACCTGCTGAGCTAAATCCATACAGGAGCCCGCCAAAACCGATACTGGATAGTGTCAGAGAAATAACATCAAGATGCATATGCACTTTTTCTTTTTTATCTTTAAGCAAAAAGAAGCCTAGTAATAAAACAATAGCTGCGATTGGTGTTACAAAGTGGAACAGCATTCTCCAGTCGTAATGCTCAATTAGCCAGCCGGAAAGTGTTGGACCAATTGCAGGTGCGAACATCAATACCAGGCCAAAGACCCCCATTGCCGTTCCCCGTTTTTCAATCGGGAAACTGACGAGCATGACATTCATCAATAATGGCATCATGATGGCGGTACCTGACGCCTGGATCATCCTGCCGGTTAATAATAATGGGAAAACATGAGCAGCACCAGCCAAAATTGTACCTGCAGTGAATAATCCCATTGCGGTTAAGAATAATCGCCTTACTGAGTACTTCTGAATCAAATAGGCACTAAGCGGAATCATGACTCCGCTGACAAGCATGAAGCCGGTTGTCAGCCACTGTACTGTCGTGGCCTCCACCTTCAAGTCTGCCATGATGGATGGCAAGGCTATATTAAGCAATGTATTATTTAAGAATGCGATAAAAGCCCCGACAATCAATACCGCGAGAATACCGTACGGCGGTTTTTCGGGCGCTTGAAAGTTTTTATTCATTGTGAATTTCCCCCTCTATTGTTCACAAATTTGTCAACAATGTGTTTGCATAGACACTAGCATATACCATCGGTCCATTTTTTGCAATAGTTTTAAACCATTGTTGTTAAAGGGTTTGTAATGTCCGAAAATTTAATGTAGTATATTTTTTATACAATCGGTTCAAAAAGGGTTAAGGTGATGAAATGAACGACAGAAAACGGAATGTTATCGAAAAAGCGCACGAGCTTTTTATAGAAAAAGGATTCCACTCTACCTCTATTCAGGATATCCTTGATTACAGCGGAATATCTAAAGGAACCTTTTATAATTATTTCTTATCAAAAAATGAGCTGCTCATGGAAATCTTCAGGGCAGCTTTCAGGAAAATGGAAATGGCCCGAGACGCCTTATTGCTTGGCCAGGATCCAGGTGACCCAGAAGTATTCATGAGGCAAATCGAACTCCAGATGACAGCAAACAGGGAAAATAAAATCATCCCGCTTTTTGAAGAAGTCTATTTTTCCGGGGATAAAGAACTGAAGCAATTCATTGAAATAGGCCAAATGAAAACATTGAGATGGTATTCTGACCGGCTTGCAGATATTACCGATGATCTTTGCAGGCCATATCTTCTGGATGCTGCCATCATGCTTAATGGGATTCTCATTCAAAATGTCCGGTTTTATCGTAAAGCCAACGGTGATTCGGCAAGTATGCTTCCAATTGTTCGCTTTAGTGTAAACCGAATTCTAAACTTGATTGAGGAAGTGACGCTGTCTCAGGAACAATTACTTTCTCCAGAATTCCTTGATGCATGGCTCCCTGTTTCAAATAGAGAAGCTCTAGACTGGAGGTCTAAAATCCATTCTGGTATTTCCCGGTTGAAAAAGCTTGATTGCGAAAATAAAGATCATCTCCAAAAGCTCAATTTCATTGAAGAAGAACTTCGCTCCAAGGCACCGAGAAAATTCCTGGTTGATAGTATCCTATTCTCAATGTCATCTGATTTTAATCGTGAAATACAGGAATTACAGGCTTTGATAGACGAACATTTTCTTGAAAAAGCATAAATAAACTAAAAAAGCACGGGCAGAAATCAACATTGATTTTCTGTCTGTGCTTTTTTAAAATTAATTTTTTCATTATTTATCCCGTTTTGTGATTCCGGTAACATATCCTTCTTTTATGTGCCCCGTTTTTGCGATTTTACTTCAGTTCGGGCATATATTCTTTTTTTACGTGCCCCGTTTTGGCAATTCACTTTCAGTTCGAGCACATATCCTTCCTTTATTTGCCTCGTTTTTGCGATTCCCCGTCAGTTCGGGAATATATCCCTCTTTTATGTGCCCCGTTTTGCGATTTTACTTCAGTTCGGGCACATATTCTTTTTTTACGTGCTCCGTTTTGGCAATTCCCCTTCAGTTCGAGCACATATCCTTTCTTTATGTGCCCCGTTTTTGCGTTTTCCCGTCAGTTCGGGAACATATCCTTTCTGTATGTGCCCGGTTTTTGCGATTCTCTCTCAGTCCGGGCACATATCATTGACTAGGCTCTTCCAGATTCCCTGAATAATACGCTACGAGTTCAGGGAAATCCTTTAGGTCTGCCTGTCCCTGGTCTGAAAGTGCATATACGCCTCTCTCGACTCTTTCAAACCATTTATAGTAGTTTTTCTGGAGGATTGATGGGGTCTTTTCGCCGGTCCCGAGCGCCACGAGTGCTTTAGGTGACATCTGCCCAAGTTTCTCAAGATAACAGGCTATTTGGATACAATTTTCTTTATATGCGGTCATGATCTTGCTTTTATTACTTCCGCCGACATTGTAGTCAGCGCTTCTTCCCTCAATTTCTTTGATCAAAGCCGCTTTTTTTCGCCGGTTCTTGCTCGACTTGCGATTGAATGGTTCTGGGTGAACCTTAAATTCAATGGTTTTTCGATTTCCGGCAAACGTTACGACAATCAGGCCGATTTCCAGCCTTTTTACCAGGTGGATGACATCATTCCAGCGTCTCCTTGATATCCGCTTCGGTTTTGGGATTGCTATATACACCATATCAGTAAGGCGCAGTCTTCTCGTTGCCTGAAGGAGCAGTTCAATATTAAATGTCAGCTTTAACTCTACGATGATAAGTTCATCATCCTTTAATGCTGTTAAATCACAATCATGGACCTCTCCATTGACTCGGTACCCCTGTTTTAAAAAATGCTTCCTGATCGGTTCGTATAGATCGGATTCTAATAATTTAGTCATGCTCAAACCTCTGTTCATCCTGCAGTTTTCCTATAATTATAGCAAACTTTAAAAGGATGAGGTCATATAGACAAGCATCGGACATATACTGTTTGGTGATGAAGCGTTGGAGGAAAAAATATGAGAGCTCTTGTCTTATTTTTATTAACACTCTTTCTAGGTCTGATGATTTTCCTGAAGATCGAAATGAGCGATGCCAGGAAAAGCTCGAACGAAGTTAAATATGATTATTTTACAGAAGAGTATAAAATCAGCAAGGTAGATTCATCAGGCTATTTCGTGGAAGGCAACGGTAAAACCATTTATTTTAAAAAGGAAAAAGTGCAGACTGGGGTAAATATTGAAACCGGCGATAAGGTTACGGTCTACTTCGATAAAAGCGGGCGAATTGATGGTCCTGTTAAAATTGAAAAAGCTGAATAGGGGTCTGCACAATGCAAGGCCCCCTGTTTAAATCCCTGTCAAATTGCTTTTCTTCCCTCGAGTTCCTCAGCGATTGCGGTTGTTAATTCCTGGCCGCTTTTTGGCAAGGAAGTTTTCATTACCGCATTCATGACCGGGGCGAGTGCTCCTTCTGCCGTCATCTCCAGATATCCAGTCATCCTCGTCCTGTTCACATCCACCGGATCTGCCTTAAAATAGCCATTCCCAGTCAGGTTTTCATTGATTCCTTTAAGGTCAAAGGTAACCCTGACAGGCTCAATCCATTCTTTAATGGTGACTTGCAAACTGATTTTTTTCTTCAAGACACCAACTGTCTCCTTAAACGTCCATTTTGATTGTTTTTCATTCAATTTTTCATGACTGATATAGCCTGGCAATAACGGGGCCCAGTTATCCATATCCTTGACGAAATCCCAAACCTTTTCTATTGGTACATCAATTAATATTTCATGTTTCCCTTGAGGCATTGCTCCCTCTCCTTTTCGGTGAAAAATTTGCTCCTCTACCAGATATATGTCCTCTGCTGTATTTTATACTTTGTTCCTCATTGAGACTAAATCAAACATAAAATGAAAAACACACCACTAATGTGTGTGTTCACGTCAATAATCCTGTATCGATTTGTTTTCTATTGCTGAAGACCAGAATGATTTCAATTTGTCTTTATATTCCTTTTCTGCAATAGTGTATGCCTCAGTGTGACCTGCTCCAGGAACAATCCATAGCTCCTTGGGGCTGTTTGCTTTATCATAGATTCTCTTCCCCATATCTGTTGGAACCAGTTGATCCTGATCCCCATGAATAATCAATAGAGGGAGCTTATTTTTTTTAACACTGTCAATGGCTGAAGCTTCAGGAAATGAATAGCCTGCCCTGATTTTCGTCACTGCGCTTGTAACCTGCATGACCGGGAAAGAGGGCAGATTGTAGAGGTATTTCAACTGGTGGCTCAGCTCTTCTTGAACTGTTGTATAGCCACTGTCAGCGATGATCCCTTTAACCTGCTCAGGAAGCTTTTCTCCGCTGGTCATCAGTACCGTTGCAGCGCCCATGGAGAAACCGTGGAGGAAGATGGTGTCCTCTCCTTTTTGATCAACTAAATATTGTGACCATTTGACCAAATCTTTACGGTCATGCCAGCCATACCCAATATACTCACCTTCACTCAACCCGTGGCCACGCGCATCCGGTTTAAGGACATCATAACCCTGATCGTAATAAAATTTTGTTATGCCAGGCATTTGTTCGCTGTTGCCTTTATAACCGTGAGCAAGAATGACAGCTTTTGATCCTGGATGTTTATTTTTCAGATATCTGGCTTTCAGTTTAAGACCATCTTCAGATTCTATTTCAACAATTTCAAACTTCTGCTTTTCGGTCCATTCCGTAAGCTCTTCAAGTTTACTCTGTTGCTCTTCATCGCTTGAAAGAGTCGCGGCTGTTACACTCTCGCCCCCTCCATGGAGATCCACAGCATCATGGCTGCGGTTAATCGCCACATCATAAAAATAATTTCCCGCAGCAATCAATACGATGACTATGGTTAAAATCACCCCAATGACTGTCCAAATGATTTTCTTCTTCAACTCTTCGTCCCCTTTATTCAAGCTTATCTTATAAAATAGTTTACCAGATTGGAAGAACAAAAAGACCATTCTGGTAAAAAATACAAAAAGTTAAAACGAGTATTATATTGGGTATATGTAAGTAAAACCGTTAGGAGGCTGATCGATATGGAAATCGAGAAAAAGCATATCCTTAAATCATATAAAAATGAAAAAGAAATGATAGATTCAATCGAAGGCATCAAGGAGAAAAACCAAAACCTGGTCAATAGTTCTATTTCAGGCTATAACTTCGATAAGAAAAAGACGAAGGAATACCCTGTTAATGCTTTCAGTCCTGGAGAACTGGATGTGGGAGAATCAGCATTTAAGGATTACGAGGATGATCCATCCGAAAATCCGGGAATTGAAACAGATAAACAGCTGGATATAGACAGACCGCTGCCTGAACGGGAAATGCATAACCGCATAAGATGATTTCTGGTGCACGGATAACCGTGCACCATTTTTAATTTTTTAGGTAATCATCAATTTCACTTAAACATCTTCCAATGGAATGCTGGATGACATAGGTGTCATTGTCATAGTCATATGGTGTGTCACCTTTATTAATGATGATCATGGGAATATTTTTGTTTTTATATTGAGGAAATGCAGAAAACGGCGTTACTCTTAGGCTAGTGCCTAAAATGAGTAAACAATCGGCTTCAGCAATTCTATTTAAGATTTTTTCGAATCCCTCAGGTGTAAACCATTCACCCGCATCTCCAAACAAAACCACATCTTGTTTTATAAGATGGAATAAATCTCGATCGGCCTCACATTCCCTGCAAACAAAAAATTTTTCATCTGTCTGCTTCCTAATTAATAAATCATCTGCACTATACTTTTGACCGCAATTTTGACAAGTTGCTGTTTTCATCGTTCCGTGGAATTCTATAACATTCTTGCTCCCTGCTTTTTGATGCAGTCCATCAATATTTTGAGTGATGATACAATCAATACGCCCTTCCTGCTCCCATTTTGCCAGAATACGATGGCCTTTATTTGGCAAGGCCTTCGGATGGTAAAGATTAGAGAAAGCAAATTCATAAAAGGCCATTGGATGCTCATGAAAATAATCCATTGAAAGGATATATTCCGGAGCATGATTATAGATTCCTGTTCGTGAACGAAAGTCTCTAATACCAGACTCTGTACTTATTCCTGCACCAGTCAACACAACAATATTTTTTGCTTTGGCAACTATTTCGCTGCATGATTGGATTGTTTCCATATTACCATCCCCTGTCATTGCTGGAAGATCATAATGACAATTATAAATTAAATACTTGTAATGGCAAAAGTGTTTTGGTTTCTCTTTTTATATAAATGTTAACTTAAATAATTTTTGGTTGACATAAATAATTCGGAAAGTTTATTCTGAATTTATATTATAGAAAAGGAGAGCTATTAACATGAAGTTTAAAGCGCTTGATCTCACTCTTGCTTCCATGTTCGTCGGTCTTATGGCGATTGGAGCAAATATTACTTCGTTTGTACCTTTTATGGTTGTGGGTGGAGTACCAATCACTCTTCAAACCTTCTTTGCGATTTTGGCAGGGATTATCCTGGGAAGCAGGCTGGGAGCCATATCAATGACTGTCTACGCTCTCGTAGGTTTGGTCGGCGTACCGATCTTTGCTAGATTCGGTGCGGGCTTTTCTACAGTGATTAGTCCAACCTTCGGATTTATTCTTTCATTTATTTTAACAGCCTATGTTGCAGGCAAAATGGTTGAGAAGCATCGGTCACTTTCTGCGTTCATCATGGCCTCACTGGCCGGACTTATTATTAATTATGTTTTCGGTACAAATTGGATGTATTTTGCTTATAAATTCTGGGCTGCTGCTCCAGAAGGATTTACGTATAAAATGGCATGGCTTTGGATGGTTGCTCCTCTTCCGAAAGACATCCTCCTTTCTGTATTTGCTGGTATGATGGGTCACAGACTGGAAAAAACAGTATTGTCAAAGGCGAACTTTAAACATTTAAGAAAAGCGGCTTAAAACAAACATAGGGGGGGTTCTTGATGTCATACTGGAAAAGGTTAGCATTTAGCGTTCTTGAAGGCGACGAACTGACGGATGAAGAAGCACTGAGTATACTGGATTGTCCGGACCAAGAACTGCTGGAATTGCTCCAGGCTGCATACACAATTCGCCACCATCATTTTGGCAATAAAGTTAAGCTTAATATGATTATTAATACAAAGTCAGGCTTATGCCCTGAAAACTGCGGCTACTGTGCGCAATCAAGTATCTCGAGTGCCCCTATCGATAAGTATCGAATGATGGACAAAGAAACCATCCTCCAGGGTGCTGAACAAGCTTACAATCTCAACGCAGGTACTTATTGTATTGTAGCCAGCGGCAGAGGGCCAAGCGAAAAGGAACTTGATACAGTATCTTCGGCTGTTCAGGAAATTAAAGAAAAGTTTGGCCTTAAAGTATGCGCATGCCTTGGAATCCTTAAACCATCTCAGGCAGAAAAGCTCAAAGCTGCTGGTGTGGATCGATATAATCACAATCTTAATACATCTGCAAGCCATCATGAGTCAATCACGACATCACATACATATCAAGATCGAGTTAATACGGTTGAACTGATTAAAAGCAGCGGAATTTCTCCCTGCTCCGGGGTTATTATTGGAATGAGGGAATCAAAGATGGATGTCGTTGACATGGCGAGGAGCCTTAAGGTTCTAGATGCCGATTCCATTCCGGTTAATTTCCTCCATGCAATTGAGGGTACCCCGCTTGAAGGGACCGATGAATTAAATCCCCGGTACTGTCTAAAAGTCCTATGCCTGATGCGATTCATTAATCCATCAAAAGAAATCAGGATTTCAGGAGGCCGGGAGGTTAACCTCAGAAGCTTACAGCCTTTAGGTCTTTATCCTGCCAATTCAATTTTTGTTGGCGATTATCTGACAACAGCAGGCCAAGATACAACTGCTGACCATAAAATGCTTCAAGACCTTGGATTTGAAATTGAATTTTACAAAGAAAAAAATGGAGTTGAAATTTAAGGCATCCAGAAGGGTTGCTTTGAAAACGACTCTCTATTTAATAGAAGAAAAGTTGCCTGGCATCCAAGAGCCCGGCAACTTTTCAATTCATTTCTTCTTACTATTCTGATTGATCGTCCGGTGTTCCGGCCGTTTAGGATAATCAGCCACACCCTCAGAGTGTGCGGTGAAGTCTCCCCTTTTATCCATGTATCGATTCTCTTTTTTCATTCCTGCCTTCATTTCTTTCTTGTTTACATTCCTGGCTGGTGTTCCTTTAATTGTTTGTCGATAGCTTTATTCCTTTCTCCTCCGTCCGAAAGTTCTTCCGAAAACTCGTGCGCCTCCAGCCCTTCTTTTCCTACAAGCTTGGAACTCGCTATTGTTTCTGCAGACAAATTATTATTAGGTGCACCCTGTTCATTCCATTTTCCCAATATCCTCACCCTCCTTTTCCTTTTATTATTTGTTTTTTTTAGATGGACATTCTACTGATTCCGAGTCCTGAAGGAAAAAACAATGGTCAAGAAGTTTTACATCATTCAAAAGGTAGAAAAAACCAGGTTATCTGTATGATATTTAAAAGGAACACTTGCTCAAGATAGGACAATAGGACGAAATCTCTTGTTTGTGTTTGCTATTGATTCCAGTATCTGATATGATGAAATAGAATTATTTTTGTTCGGTGTAAAGGATAGAAATTATTTCGTCTTAATGATCACTTTGGGCAAGGATAGTAACATTTGTGCGAATTGCACTAGGAGGTAACAGTAATGGAACAAGGTACAGTAAAATGGTTTAACGCAGAAAAAGGTTTTGGATTCATCGAGCGCGAAGGTGGAGACGACGTATTCGTACACTTCTCTGCTATCCAATCTGAAGGCTTCAAATCATTAGACGAAGGTCAAAAAGTATCTTTCGACGTTGAGCAAGGCGCTCGCGGACCACAAGCTGCTAACGTAACAAAACTATAATATTAGTCTTGTTGAAAAAAGAAGGTTCCTTAGGGACCTTCTTTTTATTTTGCCCAGATACCCTCTTCCATTCGATATCCTAGTTTGCTCATAAAGAATCATGGTATATGAAAAAATTTACGGCTTCATAGGTTGAATGATTTCATATCATAACCTTGTAAGACACCATAAATAGCTTTCTGGGTAAAATTAAATCAGGTTAACCCATACCAAGGGTTAACCTGAAGTTTAAATACAATTATTTAATATCCTGCTCATAATATAAGTGTGGTACTTTTCGCTCTACTCCCCTATTGGCTTTTGGCCCCTGATTCTCTGGACGTACAATATCATAGACGGCAGTGCCCACAATCTCAGCTACATCCTGCAATTTTTCCTTGCTGATTTTATCAATTGTATCTTCAGGTGTATGATACCATGGTTCAAGCGGTCTGTGGATGAAGGATCCGGAGGCGATTCCACCCTCATAAAATGAAACATGGTCGCTGCTGCCTCCTGTCTGGATTGGTGTCGGTTCACCATTTAGACGGGCACTTGATGCCTGAGCTGTTTGTGAAACGATGTTTTGGCTGCCATCGACTGTATTGATGACCAAATCGCCGGCATCTCTGCTGCCAACCATATCCATATTGAAATATCCGACAAACCTTTCTTTTTCCTCTTTAGGCAGTTGGCTGACATAGTAACGGGAACCAATCAAACCTAGTTCTTCTGCTCCGAACGTAATGAACCGCATTTCCATATTTGTCGGCAGATCCTTCATGACGCGCGCCAATTCAAGAGTCATTGCAGTGCCCGATGCATCATCATTCGCACCGGGTGCACCAGGGACTGAGTCATGGTGAGCTCCCAAAGCAAGGATTCCGTCTGTTGATTTATTTTTATTTGTAGGTGCTTTCTTGGCGACTACATTGTATGACGTCCTTATGCCGCCTTCTGCACCCTCAATTTGAATCGCTCCGTTCAAGATTTCACCATTCATAAGCTTGTCAAATAATGCTTGTCCGGCTTCCTGAGAAATGGCTACAGCTGGAACATAGTTTTCATTTGGAGTCCCGAATGTTCCGTTCAGCTCTCCGGGTGCATTGTTATAGATAATGACACCTGAAGCACCATGCGCTGCAGCATTTAGAACTTTATCTGCAAATGAAATAGCTCCACGCTGAATCAAAGCGATTTTACCTGTTAAATCTTTTCCTTCAAAATCCGCTGCTTGTCCTAAACCGGCATATACCAATTCACCAGAGACATTCCCGTCCATTCCGTATGTAAATGATTTCGGTTTGATTTCATCTGCAAAACCATCAATCGATAGCTTTACAGTATGTGGAGCGGTATATCCATAGAAAGTAAACTCCTGAAGTTCTGTTTCATAACCATATGATTCAAATTGCTCTTTAACATATTGAATCGCTTTATGTTCAGCTTCAGTACCGGCAACACGAGGGGTCTTTGAAAGATAATCAATATTGTTGTAAATATTCTCAACATTGATTTTGTCGAGCACCTTGTTGTCAAATACATTGAATGGCTGCACTTGCTGCGCAGTTTTTGCGGGTTCCGCATATATGGCTTGGGCGCCAAAGGTACTTACAGCTAGACCAGCAACTAAAGCAATTGATAGATAGGGCTTTTTCTTCATACATTACCTCCTGGATTGGAAAATTGTAAACCAGGATAAATAATATAATATTTTGAAAATAAAAACTAGTTAAATTATTACTATATTTACTGGGAATTTAGAACCAATCGTGAATGGCGGAGGGTGTTATATGAAAAAAAGGAGTGGAATCAGGTGATTCCACTCCTTTTTATACTATTAAACTCCTTTATAGGCTGAACGATAGATTTCTGCAAGATCAGATACTAACGGAAGCTTAGGGTTGGCCGTTGTACACTGGTCCTCAAATGCGCGGTCTGCAAGCTGGTCGACCTTCGCCTCGAATTCGGCCTTGTCTACTCCGTTTGCTTCTAAGCTCATCGGGATCTCCATTTCGTTTGCCAGCCTGATGATTGCCTGGACAAGGCTTTCGACACCTTCTTCGGAAGTACGTGCAGGCAAGCCGAGAATACGGGCGATTTCAGCATAACGCTGGTCTGCGACAAAGCTTTCATATTTTGGAAAAGCAGTGAACTTTTTCGGTTTAGTTGCGTTATAACGGATGACATGCGGCATCAGGATTGTATTTGAACGGCCGTGCGCAATATGGAATTCAGCTCCAAGCTTGTGTGCAAGGCTATGGTTGATTCCGAGGAATGCGTTGGCAAACGCCATACCTGCAATCGTTGAAGCATTGTGCACTTTCTCGCGGGCCACTTCATCCTGTCCGTTTCGGTACGCTCTAGGGAGATATTCAAATATAAGTTGAATGGCCTTAATGGCAAGTCCGTCGGTATAGTCATTGGCCATGCAGCTTACATATGCTTCTATTGCGTGTGTCAGAACGTCCATTCCAGTATCGGCAGTAATATGCTTTGGCACTGTCATGACAAATTGCGGGTCGACGATCGCCACATCAGGTGTCAACTCATAATCAGCGAGCGGATATTTGATGTTCGCCTTTTTATCAGTGATAACCGAGAAAGAGGTCACTTCAGACCCTGTTCCCGAGGTTGTCGGAATGGCAACAAATTGCGCTTTGCGGCCAAGCTGTGGGTATTTGACAATTCGCTTGCGAATATCAAGGAATTTCTGCTTCAACCCATGGAAGTCCGCCTCTGGATATTCATAAAACAGCCACATCCCCTTCGCTGCGTCCATGGCCGACCCTCCGCCTAGAGCAATGATGACATCCGGCTGGAAGCTCGCCATCATTTCGGCACCTTTCATCACGGTTTCAATTGACGGATCTGGTTCAACTTCTGAGAATATTTCACAGTGGACATAATCCGGACGCTTTCTTAAGTGATAGAGAACTTTATCTACATAGCCAAGCTTTACCATTCCTGGATCTGTAACAATGAAGGCCTTCGATATTTTAGGCATTTTTGCCAGGTATTGTGTAGAGTTCTTCTCAAAATAGATTTTAGAAGGCACTTTAAACCACTGCATATTCACATTCCTTCTCGCTACTTTTTTCACATTGATTAGGTTGACTGCACCGACATTTGTGGAAACCGAGTTGCCTCCATATGTTCCGCAGCCAAGGGTCAGGGATGGAAGATAGGCATTATAGATATCGCCGATTGCGCCCTGTGATGATGGTGCATTGACAATAATACGCCCTGCCTTCATTCGCAGACCAAATGACTTTATAATCTCATCACTTGTCGAGTGGATTACAGCGGAATGGCCCAGGCCGCCGAACTCCAGCATTTCTTCCGCACGCTTCAGCCCTTCTTCCGTTCCGTTCACTTTATAGCAAGCCAATACCGGGCTCAATTTTTCACGTGACAAAGGATATTGCGGCCCCACACCCTTAAGCTCGGCTACAAGGATTTTTGTCTCTTCCGGCACTGCTACGCCTGCCATTTCAGCAATTCTGTGTGCTGGCATTCCCACTATATCAGCATTCACTGCACAGGAATGTTCATTGATGACAAGCTTTTCTACTTTTATCCTTTCTTCCTCATTTAAAAAGTAGCAGCTGTTCGCAACCATTTCAGATTTGACCTCGTGATAGATTTCCTTATCTATGATAACTGCCTGCTCAGAAGCACAAATCATCCCATTGTCGAATGTTTTGGATAAAATCAGATCATTGACAGCCCTCTTCACATTTGCTGTCCGTTCAATATAACAAGGGACATTGCCCGGACCAACGCCCAATGCGGGCTTGCCTGAACTGTATGCTGATTTCACCATTCCTGCACCGCCGGTAGCCAAAATCATCGAAATCTTAGGATGGTTCATCAAAGCCTGAGTGGCTTCAAGCGAAGGCTTTTCGATCCATTGCACACAGTCTTCAGGAGCTCCTGCCTTAATGGCTGCATCCCGGAGAATTTTTGCCGCTTCACTGCTGCATTTTTGAGCAGATGGATGGAAGGCGAAAATGATTGGGTTACGTGTCTTGATGGAAATCAGGGCCTTGAACATCGTTGTCGAGGTTGGGTTGGTAACAGGAGTCACTCCGGCAATCACACCAACTGGCTCAGCAATGGTAATCATGCCTTCATGGTCATTTTCATCAATGATGCCAGCTGTTTTATCATACTTGATATTGTGGTAAACATATTCAGTAGCAAACATGTTCTTGATAATCTTGTCTTCATAAACTCCGCGTTTTGTTTCTTCAACTGCCATCTTTGCGAGAGGCATATGTTGATCTAGTCCTGCCAGCGCCATTTCCTTCACAATCTGGTTTACTGCTTCCTGATCAAGCTCACGCATTTTTGTTAAGGCGTTCAATCCCTTCACGACTAAACCATCAATCATTTCAGCAACGGAAGGTTGCGATTTAACCACTTTTTCAACTGTGCCCATTTTTCTGGACCTCCTTAAGAAATTGGGAGGATTGTTCAATTTGCTATCCATGAGTACATATTTTTTGTTTAAGGGTAAATAAAAAGCTTCTGTTTGTGAAGTATTTTACAAATGTTTGTAAAAAAAATCACTCGCAAACTGGATTCCTGGGGATTTTTTCAAAGCTGATGTCTGTTAGAAATTTCGTACTTCTTTTGACAATAACCACAAAATTGATTGTCCAGATATAGGCTGGAATTCTCTCATCATCCTTAAACATCATTGCTTCGAATTCATCACCGATCAGCTCCTCAAGCATTGCCTGTGAATAGGTCTCAGTATCGGTGGAGAATGGTTTGAATTCGCAGTACATCATTTCAATCACTCCTTTTCTTCTTTCTATTTAAAGATTAGCACAATAAAACAATAATAGTTTGTGAAATATTGAACAATATATGAACTATAAAATACCAATTAGAATAACGACAATCTCAGTGAATATGTTAGCGCTTACACGATTAATATTATATTAATATAATAAAAGACTCTGTTATCAGAGCCTTTAAAAGGTATATCTAACATTTGTTAATTCTTCAGAAACTGTCCACAATTTTTCCATGGTCTCCTTGTTGTACACACCGGCTGCTGGAATTTCAATTGCTGGATTCCCCTTGCGATTCCCTCTTCCATTTGGGCCGATATATTCACCGCCCTGCAGGCTTTCTTCAGTAGCAGCATAAATGGTTGGGTCAGCTCCCTTTTCAGCAGGCTGGGAAAAGAATTTGACCATCCCTTTCATGAATGCAGGAGTTTCGCCTTTACCTAAATGGAATAAATTCGTATTTGAAATTCCCGGATGGCATGCAATACTGATGCTCTCCATTCCATGCTGTTTGAAACGGTTATCCAGCTCTTTGGCGAATAAAAGGTTGGCCAGCTTACTTTGTCCATAAAACTTCATAGCTTTATAACCTTTTGAGCCATCTAAATTGTCAAAATCTATTTTGGCTCCTCTATGGGCGATACTGCTTAAAGTCACCACTCTGGATTCGGAGGTTGTTTTTAAAATCGGCAAAAGGAGTCCCGTTAACGCAAAATGACCAAGGTGATTGCTGCCAAACTGAAGTTCAAAACCATCCTTAGTCTTTCCATAAGGCGGAATCATGACTCCGGCATTATTGATTAAAAGATCCAGAGAATCGAATTCTTTCATAAAGACTTCGGTGAAATCGCGGACACTTTGCAAGTCTGCCAGATCAAGCTTCATAAGTTTTATTTTTGCCTGGGGATTTCGCTGAAGGATGCCTTCTGCTGCTCCCTTGCCCTTTTCCATGTTCCTAACAGCCAGGATGACAAATGCTCCTTTTGAAGAAAGGTCCTTTGCAGCCTCATAGCCAATTCCACTGTTTGCACCAGTGATGATGGCCTTTTTTCCTGTTAAATTCTCTAATAACATTTTGACACCTCTACTCCGATTAATACCAGATCACATTCCACTTTCATCGTACCATAGTTGGGCTTATTAACCATTGAAAAATAACCACTTTTAATTCATACTAAACACATAGGGATTATAGGAGGTGCAAACTATGAATTTTTTTAAAGAGAAATGCCCACGCTGCGACGCAACCCTCAAAGTGAAAAAACAACTTGAGAGCAAAACAATTATTGTAAAAGTTTGTCCATCTGCCCATTACGAAAAAGAATTCCATCCAGCATTGGAGACCTATATCGAAACATACAGGATATCTTAAAATAGAAACAAAAGAAGTACCTTTACAGGGCCTGCAATATGGCCCTGTTTTTTTTTCGTCAATATCTGCCGTTCGAAATTCACGAAGATGACATTTTTTGTTTTCATAATTTGTTCACATTTGTCTTTAAATCCGTAACAATTTCCATGTTAGAATGATTACAAATAAAGCAGTGTGATATTTATCACACCTTTTTTGCCACAACTTACCGTTCATTTTCGGCTTACTTTTGACAACATTGTGAACAAATGAACATAAGTTTGTGATAAAATGAACAAGGTTGAAATTTGAAAGGAGCTGCAGTGATGAAGAAATCAAAACTTTTTTTGGTCTCCCTCACCTCGATCATGGCTATGCTGTTGCTTAGCGGCTGTGAAAACAATATGGTGGTATTTAACCCTGAGGGACCAATCGCCAGGCAAATTCTTGAGCTAATCAACTTTTCGATTGCTTTGATGCTGCTTGTTACAGTGGTTGTATTCGGGCTTTTCGCTTTCATTGTCTGGAAGTACCGTGAGCGAAAAAACAATATGGATTATGAGCCGCCTGAAGAACACGGCAGCACAGTATTGGAAATTATTTGGACTGTGATTCCAATTTTGATTATCGTTGCTTTGACCATCCCAACTGTCAAAACAATTTATGCTATAGATGAAATACCTAAAGGCTACGAAGATAAAGAACCGCTTGTCATTAATGTAACGTCCGCTGACTGGAAATGGATCTTCAGCTACCCAGAACAAGGAATCGAGACAGTCAACTATGTGAACATCCCTGAAGACCGTCCGATCGACTTTAAGCTGACTTCAGCCGGAACGATGCAGAGCTTCTGGATACCTGCGCTTGGCGGGCAAAAGTATTCCATGGCCCATGCCGAGACCCAGTTATACCTAGTCGCTGACAATCCTGGCTCATATGTAGGCCGAAATACTAACTTCAATGGCCAGGGCTATGCAGGAATGGAATTCGAAGTACTTTCCCAGACGCAGGAAGATTTCGACCAATGGATTAAGGACGTAAAGGAAACGGCACCAAAAATGACTCTTGAAGAGTATGAAAAAATGCTTGAGCCATCACACTTTGGCCGGAAGACGTTCTCAAATACGCATCTTGAATGGGTCGATCATTCAGATCCTCACTCAAAGAATTACACCAACCCTGAAATGTATGACAGAGGACATGGCTGGCCAGGAAAGATTTTTGAGGACGAGAATAATTACAAAAATAAAGACGGAAACGACTCTGAAACTATGAATCATAAAGAATCAGAAACTGAGGATTCTCACGGAGGTGAGCACAGTGGGCATTAAATGGGATGAATTTTTCGTAACCGGCGATCCACTGATTTTTGCATCACAGATAGGTATTGCTCTGACGCTAGTTGGTGCCATAGCAGGAATCACTTACTTTAAAAAATGGAATTACCTTTGGACTGAATGGCTGACAACCGTTGATCACAAGAAAATTGGGATCATGTATATCCTGCTTGGTGTCGTGATGTTTTTCCGCGGTGGTATTGACGGATTGATGATGAAAGGCCAGACGGCAGTTCCTGAAAATGAATTCCTGAATGCACAGCATTATAATGAAGTCTTTACAACTCACGGTGTCATCATGATCCTGTTTGTGGCGATGCCGCTGCTGATCGGTCTCATGAACTTTGCGGTTCCATTGCAGATTGGCGCTCGCGATGTTGCTTTCCCACAGCTGAACGCACTTAGCTTCTGGCTGACTGTGAGCGGTGCTGCGCTCTTTAACATTTCATTCATTATCGGTGGTTCACCAGATGCAGGCTGGACTTCTTACTTCCCTCTTGCCGGGAAAGAATTCAGTCCGGGCATAGGGAATAACTTCTATGCTGTGGCCCTGCAAATTGCTGGTGCCGGTACTTTGATGACTGGTATTAACTTTGTTGTCACAGTGTTAAAAATGAGAACCAAAGGCATGACCTTGATGAAAATGCCGATGTTCACCTGGACATCATTCATTACATCAATCATCATTGTGGCGAGCTTCCCTATTTTTACGGTAGCACTTGCATTGATGACATTTGACCGCACATTCGGGACTCACTTCTTCACGATTTCCGGAGGCGGTATGGACATGCTCTGGGCAAACCTGTTCTGGTTATGGGGACACCCTGAAGTTTATATTGTCGTTCTGCCAGCCTTCGGAATGCTGTCAGATATTATCTCAACGTTCGCCCGCAAAACGCTTTACGGTTATAAATCAATGGTTATCTCCATTGTAATGATATCTGTCTTGAGTATGCTTGTTTGGGTTCACCACTTCTTCACTATGGGCAATAATGCCGCAGTGAACTCGTTCTTCTCGATCACAACAATGGCGATAGCCATTCCGACCGGAGTGAAGGTGTTCAACTGGCTGTTCACAATGAGAAAAGGGCGAATCAAGTTTACAACATCCATGCTCTGGGCACTTGCATTCGTTCCTAACTTTGTCATCGGCGGTGTGACTGGCGTCATGCTTGCTATGGCTGCAGCCGATTACCAGTATCACAACACATTGTTCCTGGTGGCGCACTTCCACTATGTATTGATTCCTGGGGTAGTGTTCCCGATCTTTGCCGGCCTTTATTACTGGTGGCCAAAGATGTTCGGCTATATGCTGAATGAAAAAATCGGAAAATGGCATTTCTGGCTGTTCGTAGTAGGTTTCAACGTAACATTCATGCCAATGTTCTTCTTAGGACTTGATGGTGCGGTCCGCCGTGCATACACATACTCAGCTGAAACTGGCTTTGGTCCATTGATGATGCTTTCTGCAGCAGGTTCAGTCATTCTTGCAGCAGGCTTTGCGGCCCTTGTCTACAATATTTACTGGAGTGCTCGCCATGCTGACCGCAACATCGGCAATGACCCTTGGGATGCAAGAACTCTTGAATGGGCTACTGCTACACCTGTACAGCATTACAATTTTGCTTCCCTTCCGGAAGTAACAAAGCTTGATGCTTTCTGGCACATGAAAAAGAACAATGAAATTCAGCCTCTCAGTGAAGATGAGATTGAAGAAATTCACTTGCCTAGCAATACATGGATTCCGATCTATATGGGTGTAGTATTCGGTATCTCAGGATTCCTGCTTGTTTTTGAATGGACAATTGCTGCCGGGGTTGCCGCACTTGGAATATTTGCCGGTTTGGCTTTCCGTTCATTTGATTATGATGAAGGATTCCATGTTCACAAGGATGAAATCTCTGAAACGGAACGCAAATGGAGAAAAGGCGCGAACAAAGGAGTGAAGAACCATGTCAGCTAAAGTCAACGCCGCTTTGCCGCTTGAATACCAGACAGAACAAAACAGGATGAACATCCTTGGCTTCTGGATCTTCCTTGGAGCAGAAATAGTACTTTTCGCTACCCTTTTCGGTGTATATGGTGTCCTCGGTGACCGCCATGCGGGAGGTCCAACACAGAGCGATATTTTTATCGTAAAAGACGTTTTGATTCAAACCTTCCTTCTATTGACGAGCAGTTTTACAATGGGCATTTCGATTTTCGAGATGCGCCGCAGCAATATGAAAGGAATGCTGATGTGGCTTGTATTTACTTTATTGCTCGGCGGTGGTTTCCTATTCATGGAGATCCGCGAATTCATGCACTATGTACATGAAGGTGCAACGATGCAAACAAGCGCATTCCTTTCCAGTTTCTTCGTCCTGCTTGGAACGCATGGATTACACGTCACCATCGGAATCGGCTGGGCTATCCTGTTGATCATCCAGATGCTGCAGAGAGGGCTAACTCCAGTGACAGCCCGCAAGACGTTCATCTTTGGACTATACTGGCACTTCCTTGACGTCGTTTGGATTTTCATCTTCACTTTCGTATATCTAAGAGGGTTGGTGATGTAATATGAATAATCATTCTAAAGGCTTCCCAATCAGCCATGTCATCGGATTCTTCATGTCACTTGTATTGACGTTCGGCGCAGCATGGATTGCCCTTCAAAGCTCCCTATCCATGAAGGCAGTCATGTGGATCATCGGCACACTGGCAATTGTCCAGGCTGGTATCCAGCTGTATATGTTCATGCACATCAACGAAGGCGATGATAAAGTTACAAACAATATCAATATTATTTATTCAGCTTTCATTGCAGTCGTCATTGTGGCAGGCTCCATCTGGGTCATGACATCTGGACACTCGCATTAATGAGCAGAAATTTGGCCATTTATTTAAGTAAACAGATCCTTTTTAGGGTGCAAATCTTCTAAATGACAATGAAAATGGCGTGTAAACTGACATCGGTTTTGACACGCCATTTTTTTATTTATTGTTTTTTCGGATCCTAGATATAATGGCTCTTATTCAACATAAGCACCCTTATGTTTAAGTACATTTGTTCACAAACTAAGCCTTTATTGTCTCAGTTACTTTAAAAAGTAAAAGCGATTGCTTTAATTTGCAATCGCTATACTTTTTAATACGAGTTTATATTTCCACTTTATGAAAAGCTATTTACTTTCTATCATTGATAAAAGTATTTTTTCCATTTCTTCTTTTGATAGTAGATTATTGGCCGCCAAAATCAATTTGTATCCTTCTTCAGGGACAGTCACCCTCATACCACCCCATCCATCTTTAGGGGGAAAATATTCAAACTCAAATTCATTTAAATAATATGATTCGGGAGAGGTGTTAAAATAACCAGCCTCAGGCTCTTCTATAGAAGCTATTTGATTTTTATTATGCTGTTCTAACAGAAAAAATGATTCTCCATTTTTATACTGGAATGAAGTATTTGGTTCTTCGCTGCTCTTTTTTTGATCGAAGCCTTCATACACTTTGTTATATCCTTCAGGTATATATGTTGGTTTAATGAAAGGGAAACTTGCCATCTGTTGGGCTTGTATTGGAATAAATTTGTCTTCATAAGTTTGCATTGATGCTTGAATTTGGTCCAATCTCTTTTCTTCTTCATCACTAGGGTATTCTCTATTTTCTTTTTCTACCTTACTAAATATCTCGGTCTGTTCTTTAAATAATTGACTATAATGGTTGAACTCTTCTTTTGTTAAATTCTCTTTTGCTATTGTTAAAGATTGCTCAAAAAAATCAAACTCTTCTTTATTCTCATCAGGATAAGCTTGCATTAAATTTTCTCTTGAACCAAATAATTGGTTGATTAATGTTTCAGCAGCATCCGCAATATATGTACCACCAAAAGTAAAAACTGTACCAATAATCATTACTGAAGCAGCTGAAGCAAGAATCCAATTAGGGAATCTTTTCTTTCTCTTTACTTCCATAATTGTAAGTTGGTTATGAGTATTTCTCTCTAATTTTTCAAATGTATCTTTTTTAAATTTTTTAATATCTACTTGATGTTTAAAGTAGGTTTTTGCTGATTTTAATTCTCTTTCCTCCATATCCATCCTCCTCAATTTTCCTACTTAATAATTGGCGACCACGAGCAAGCCTGGATTTTACTGTCCCAATATTAAGGTTTAAAACTTCTGATATTTGTTGAATGGAAAGTTCTTCAAAATAAAAGAGTGTAATAGGTAAACTATAATGTTTAGGGAGATTATAGACAGCATTATGAATTTCTTCTTCCTGAACACTTCGGATATATGATTCTTCACTGCTTTCTTGCTTCTTTTCAGGTAAAAAGTCTGATATGATTTCTCGCCAGGACTTTCTAAATGAACTTTTACATTCATTAATAACAATTCTTGCAAGCCAAGGAAATGGCTCTTCTTTATTCTTTAATTGGTCCATTGAATTAAATGCCTTTATGAATGCCTCTTGTACTTGGTCTTCCGCTGTTAGCCAATCTTTCACGTAAGTATAAGCAAGTCTAACTAGACGTTGCGTGTAATTATCAATCCATACTTCTAGAACTTCCTTCTTATTCAAGAATGCACCTCCCAGTTCAATTTGTTGTTTTTTTATTTTTCAAAAGTAAGATGCATTTAAAAGAAAAAGGTTCCACTTTTTTCAATAAAAAAGACTGGAATTTTTTTCTCCATATATTAAGACTTTTAATGGTACTTTATTCTATCAGTCCATTATCACCTAAATGCATAGCTTGTTGAACCATACTTCCACAAAAAAAGCGTTAATCCTCACTGGATCAACGCAACCGTTGGTAAAAGAGGCCGTAATTTTGTGCCCCATTTTAAAGGAAGGATGTTTTTAAAAACCTTAAAGTTCAAAAATCCCGTTGAAGTATTTTGTATGGTATTTCTTAAGAATAGCCCAAATAGTTATCAGTATTGCAAAGAAAGAGAAGAAGAGAATAGCATACGGAAAAACTTCCATATAATTACCCAATATTAAAGAGTTATTTTTTTCGATAATATTCCGAGATTTAAAATCATACTCATATTGGACAATCCAATTCCCCTGTGACATAGCTACCGTACCCAAATCATATTGACTGGTTTTGATACTGTCCTTTTCAGTGATTTCACCACTTTCATCTACCACAATAGATGCATCACTATAATTAATAGGAT
This sequence comes from Mesobacillus sp. MER 48, assembly GCF_023714225.1. Lineage (NCBI taxonomy): Bacteria > Bacillati > Bacillota > Bacilli > Caryophanales > Bacillaceae > Mesobacillus > Mesobacillus sp. MER 48. The sequence continues at coordinate 2,738 of NZ_JAMAUR010000001.1, read as the reverse complement.
AAATAGTTGCTGGTTCTTTTTTGATGGACGGATTTTCAGCCAAAAATTCGGCTAAGACCGGCGTGTCACTTATATTAAAAACAGCAATTTTATTAATTGTTCCTTTTCTAGCCGTTTGAATACTTACTATTTCGTTTGCAGCCTCCATAGTGTTCTTTGAATCTTTAAGTGTAACAAATACTTGATTCATTACCTCGCTTTTTTGATCCCTGAAGTTTTTCACCTCATTTAAGCTAGAAATAAGAAATGACAGTGCAACAATCATAGAAACAAGAGCGGTAATTAAAATGTAACGTGTAAAGCGTTTATGTACATTATAAAAATCTGATAATCCCTTAATTAACTGTTTCCTCTCCCCGAAATTTTCAATTGCTATTTTTATCGCTTCTTTTTCGGATTTTCCTTCTAGCTTCAATTCGAATACTGCTTCAAGCAAGTGAGATTTCATTTCTTGCTTTAAATCTAAAATCTCCTCTGAACTAGCATCCACGTTTTTGAACACTCCATCAATATATGCATCAATTTGTTTCAATGTAATCCCCCCCATTTAGAAAAGAGTCCATAATGCTCTTTATAAACTGCCATTCCAACTTTTTTTCCTTCAGACCATCCTTCCCTGATTCAGTGAGTTTATAATATTTCCTTCTCCCACCTGGTCCTTGTTCATCTCCCCAATAGGATTCAACCCATTTATTTTTCTCTAATCTTTTTAAAGAAAGATACATTGTCCCTTCTTTTAATTCAAAGCTGTTTCCACTCTTTTCACGAACAAGTTTTGCTAACTCATATCCATATAAATCTCTACTATTTAGTAAGGACAGCAGTAATGTATCAATATGACCTTTAAGAACTTCCTTATTAACCTCCAAATTTTACACCCCCTAAACCAATATAAAAAACAATACTATATAAAGCAAGGTATTACTTCAAAAAAATAACATTTTTTCTTAAACTAAACTGCATCTTATGTTAAATAAGGAATTGCATTATTCTTCAAGAACAATGCATCCTTGCTATTAATACTTACCTTTTTCAATGTTACTTCCTATCCTTTTCATCTTGTTGGTCGATGTTCTCGCCCCATTTAAATCCAGACTTCCCCATATAATAAAGTATCCCTATAGAAGATAAAACAGCTAATATTGCTATAACAAGCTCCATTTATTACCCTCCTATTTATTCAAGACACCTGTATCTTTACTTAAATAAGAAATTCAACAAAAAATGCGTTAATCCTTTATCGATCATCGCATTCAAACACACCCATTTGTCCATCTAGAATGATTTATTAACTTTCTCTTTTTTAGATTTTTTGCCCCATAAAGCCGAAGCTATTGCACCGAAGAAATTACTTAGAGCTTCTATCATAAATGTTTTCACCTTTTTATTGATGTAGCCACAATTCCTCTTCAAGATTACTGCTCCTTTTGTTCAAATTGTAAGGATATTAGAATCAAAATTAAAAATAATCTCTGTAAACAAGAATCATTGTTATTAAAGAAAGAATGGTATAGGCAATTGCAGTATATAACGCAAAGTTTGGTCTGATTTTAAATTTTTCAGGTGCCATTTTATACATAGTTTGAGCTTGGATCAACATATTGCTATTTTGAGTAGTAAGGCCACCTCTGGAAGTGAAAAATCCAATTATTATTGAAGTTATAAGTCCCACAAAAAAAGAGTAATCTATAAAGGCTGCATTTAAAAAATGGGATACTACATAGTTTATTCCCAATATCAAAACCAAAGTTATAACAATATTAAGAATCTTCTCCACAAATACTCCCCCTTTTCTTAATTATTACGTAAAATTTTGGGGAAAGTTTCATTTATGTGTGTAAAACCTGGCTGGTTTACTTTTTTAACTATCCTGCACCGTTCGTATAAGGAATTCAATAAATAGGAAGGTATTCCTTCCTGGACCACTGCATTCTAATTTTCTTTACTCTTTACCACATTCATAACAGCGATTGTCCCTGTCATCTTCTCCATACATCCGTAGCTCCTTTTCCAGTCCACAAACGTTGCAAAAATCAAAGTGAATTTGGGGAAGAACACCTTCTTCAGCTAAAGGAACCCACTCCTGTTCATATAAACTTTTTGTCATTCCATAATCCGTAAAAACAATTTTTCCATCACTATTCAAGCCATAGTTGCTACTGTCTTTTAAATCAAAACAGTCGAAGTCTTGATCTAATATATGTAAAACACGTTCATAAAAATTTGGCAGTAAAAATGTATGTTCTTGTACATTTATCTCGTAGGTTTGATTATCCTCAAGATCTAAAGGTCGATAGTATTTTTGTACAGAAATAGATTCATCAACGTAATATGTTGGAGCGAGTAACATATCAAGACCTTTAGCCACCATTGAAGTATAGATATTTAATTCATTAAGTGATTGTTTATATCCAAGTGTATGCAAATGTACTTTTACAACATAATCGTCAATTCTATAAACTTTCCTTGTGGAACCTATACCTACAAAGTTTTCATTTTTACAATACACTTTCCAATTTTGAATTAAATGTTCAAGCATTACTGTTTTCACCTCATACTTTTATGCAAAGTAATAAATACAAATGTATTTCTTCTTGAACTAAACTGCCTCTTCGTATTATAAGGTCATCCAGAAAAGAAAATATTTCTGGTTGACCTTTTTCTATATGGTCTTATTATAACGGTAGCCGGGGTAAAACGTAACTGCTCGTGGGACCTAGATCCCGTCAGCTAAACAG
>NZ_JAMAUR010000019.1:0-10367 GCF_023714225.1 Mesobacillus sp. MER 48 | reverse complement strand
GGTTATGGGTTCGACTCCTTTCGGGCGCGCCATTATATTTTCTCTTTATCGGGGAGTAGCTCAGCTTGGTAGAGCACTTGGTTTGGGACCAAGGGGTCGCAGGTTCGAATCCTGTCTTCCCGACCATGCTTTATATTATATGGGGCCTTAGCTCAGCTGGGAGAGCGCCTGCCTTGCACGCAGGAGGTCAGCGGTTCGATCCCGCTAGGCTCCACCATTATATCTTAATAAAATAATTTGGCGGTGTAGCTCAGCTGGCTAGAGCGTACGGTTCATACCCGTAAGGTCGGGGGTTCGATCCCCTCCGCCGCTACCAAATTTAATCTGGTTGAACCTATTCAATCTAGGATATCCTGGACCTTTAGCTCAGCTGGTTAGAGCAGACGGCTCATAACCGTCCGGTCGTAGGTTCGAGTCCTACAAGGTCCACCATTTTACTTGTTTTGAATACGGAGGTATACCCAAGTCTGGCTGAAGGGATCGGTCTTGAAAACCGACAGGCGGGTAACACCGCGCGGGGGTTCGAATCCCTCTACCTCCTCCATAGTTTTTTATTAATATTGTCGCGGGGTGGAGCAGTCCGGTAGCTCGTCGGGCTCATAACCCGAAGGTCGCAGGTTCAAATCCTGCCCCCGCAATCTGGTCCCGTGGTGTAGCGGTTAACATGCCTGCCTGTCACGCAGGAGATCGCCGGTTCGATCCCGGTCGGGACCGCCATTTTTATTTTTTAGATACACTATTATAGTGGCTCAGTAGCTCAGTCGGTAGAGCAAAGGACTGAAAATCCTTGTGTCGGCGGTTCGATTCCGTCCTGAGCCACCTTATTTAATTTAATTAATTATATATGATTGAGATATGGCGATTGTGGCGAAGTGGTTAACGCATCGGATTGTGGTTCCGACATTCGTGGGTTCGATTCCCATCAGTCGCCCCTTTTCTTAATATGCGGGTGTAGTTTACTGGTAAAACCTCAGCCTTCCAAGCTGATGTAGTGGGTTCGATTCCCATCACCCGCTCCATATATGGGCCTATAGCTCAGCTGGTTAGAGCGCACGCCTGATAAGCGTGAGGTCGGTGGTTCGAGTCCACTTAGGCCCATTTTTTATATTATTCCGCAGTAGCTCAGTGGTAGAGCACTCGGCTGTTAACCGAGCGGTCGTAGGTTCGAATCCTACCTGCGGAGCCATTATGGGGAAGTACTCAAGAGGCTGAAGAGGCGCCCCTGCTAAGGGTGTAGGTCGGGTAACCGGCGCGAGGGTTCAAATCCCTCCTTCTCCGCCATAAGGCCCCTTGGTCAAGCGGTTAAGACACCGCCCTTTCACGGCGGTAACACGGGTTCGAATCCCGTAGGGGTCATAAGGAAAGCTGTTAGCAATTGTGCTAACAGCTTTTTTTGTTCTTAAAATTTTTTCCTCCAGAGGAACCAGGTGTTCTCTTCCAACTTGTCTGCTTTTTTCCAAGATGTTGTTTAAACAATACAGCAGGCTGCACGCACTATCAAAACAGAGTACATAGAAGCGACGATTATGGATTTATGCCAGGGTAAAGGATTGAAAAGGAAAAACTGATCACTTTAGGGGAGATATGTGCTCGGTTGCTTGGTGAAAGAGAAAAACGGGTCACAAAAGGAAGAGGTATGTTCCCGGTTTCTGGGTGAAAGAGAAAAACGGAGCACATAAAGAAGAGATATGTTCCCGGTTATAGGGTGAAGGAGAAAAACGGAGCAGATAAAGAAGAGATATGTTCCCGGTTATAGGCAGTAATAAAAAACGAGGCACATATCGAGAGATATATTCCCGGTTTTAGGAAGAAAGAGAAAAACGGTCACATAAACTAGTGACGAGTGATGTGTTCCTCCAATATCCGAGCCAATGAGAATTCAACCGCATAAACTTCGTAAAAAACAGATCATACAATCAACCTCAATGGCTTTACACGACCACTTAATAGTATTGCTGTATTCAGTAGGAAGTCTACGTAACCCCCCTCAGTCCTAATCACTATTCCATCATTTCCATATGAAAACGCTATCAACTGAAAAATATTTTTAATCACCAACTCTTTGCCAAACCTAATAAATTCAACCAACCCTCTCAAAAAATCATTATTCACTTTCAACTTTCGTTCTCCAAATTTCGCGTAATTGGAAGATTTAGTACATTAAAGCGCTACCATTTTCGGGCTTTTGTCGAATTACCGGCTTTACTAAGTATTATTGTCGAAAAATTAAGAAAATGTTTACAAGGAATTTTTTATGGTAACTAGAATACTACTCAAATAGGAAGTTTTATTCGTTTTTACAAAGGCAGGTGGAGGGCATTGGTAATTAATCCAACAGAGTTTGAATTGCATCTGTTCCATGAAGGGAATTTGTATCAGAGTCATAATTTATTTGGTGCGCATGTCATGAATCGAGGAACCGAAACATATACTCGATTTTGTGTGTGGGCTCCAAATGCGCTTGAAGTAAAGCTTGTTGGTGATTTTAATCATTGGTATGGAGAGAATCATAAGTTTCATAAAGTGAATAAGGAAGGTGTCTGGCAGCTTGCCTTAGAGGGTGATCTGACTGGAGCTATTTATAAATATGAGATTTTTACAGCTGGCGGGGGTAAGAAGCTTAAAGCTGATCCGTTTGCTTTCTTCTCGGAAGAGAGGCCAAATACCGCTTCGGTTGTTTATTCCCTTGATGGGTACAAATGGGGTGATCAGAAGTGGCTGCAGAAGAGGGAGGGGCGGAGCACGCTCGATGAGCCTGTGTTCATCTATGAACTGCATGTGGGTTCCTGGAAAAAGCATGATGATGGATCGTTCCTTACATATCGTGAGCTTGCAGATGAGCTGATTCCTTATATTCTTTCACATGGATACACACATATTGAGCTATTGCCTTTAACTGAGCATCCGCTCGACATGTCCTGGGGCTATCAATCCACAGGTTATTTTTCTGTTACAAGCCGTTATGGAACACCACATGAATTTATGTATTTCGTGGATATGTGCCATCAAAACGGCATTGGGGTTATCCTTGACTGGATTCCTGGCCATTTTTGCAAGGATGCCCATGGGCTGTACCAGTTTGATGGCAGTTATGTTTTTGAATACCAGCGTGAGAGTGACCGGGAGAACCTGGTTTGGGGAACAGCCAATTTTGACTTGGGAAAAACAGAGGTCCAGAGCTTCCTGATCTCGAGTGCGATTTTCTGGCTGGAGAAATATCATATTGATGGCTTCAGGGTCGATGCGGTTGCGAACATCATTTATTGGCCTAATTCAGTCAATGCAGCCAATCCGTACGGGGTGGAGTTTTTAAAGAAATTGAATAAAGCAGTGAAAGAGTTTGAACCTGGAGCTTTGATGGTCGCGGAGGATTCGACCGACTGGCCGCAGGTGACGGCTCCCGTGGAGTATGGCGGACTGGGTTTTACATACAAGTGGAACATGGGGTGGATGAACGACACATTGAAGTATATGGAGGAAGAAAGCCATAACAGGAAGCATATACATGATAAGGTTACGTTCTCCCTGCTTTATGCTTTTTCAGAGAATTTTGTGCTGCCTTTTTCACATGATGAGGTGGTGCATGGAAAGAAGTCTCTTCTCGACAAGATGCCGGGCGATTATTGGCAAAAATTTGCGCAGCTGCGGCTATTGCTTGGATTCATGGTCGCGCATCCTGGAAAGAAGCTGACCTTCATGGGAACCGAATTCGGCCAGTTTTCGGAGTGGAAGGACAAAGAACAGCTTGACTGGAATCTGTTCGGGTATGAAATGCATGAAAAAATGAACCATTACACAAAAGAGCTGATCAAACTCTATAAGCGTTCAAAGCCACTGTATGAGATTGACCAGAGCTATGAAGGTTTTGAGTGGATTGACGCGGATAATCGTGACCAGTCGGTTTTCTCTTTTATCCGTAAAGGGCAGAATCCGGAAGATCTGCTTGTCATCGTCTGCAATTTTACCGAGAAAGTTTACCGTGACTATCGGATTGGTGTCCCGAAGCCCGGGGAATATCGGGAAATTTTAAATAGCGATGCCGAGGTTTTCGGGGGTTCAGGCGTGTTGAATAAAAAAGTGCGAAAAGCAAAGGAAATAGCTTTCCATGGAAGGCCATATTCTATAGAGATGAGTATTTCTCCATTCGGAATCTCAGTTTTACGTCCTGTTATTAAAAGAAAGGGGAGAAACAATCATGCAAAAGAAGAAATGCGTGGCAATGCTATTGGCAGGAGGAAAAGGAAGCCGTCTGCACTCACTGACAAAGAATCTCGCTAAACCAGCTGTCCCTTTTGGCGGCAAGTATCGAATCATCGACTTTCCATTAAGTAACTGCACAAACTCGGGCATCCATACAGTCGGTGTATTGACGCAGTATCAGCCGTTATTGCTTAACTCCTATATCGGCATAGGCAGTGCATGGGACCTCGACAGAAAGGATGGAGGTGTGACGGTGCTCCCGCCTTATGCTGAGAGTTCCGAGGTTAAATGGTATTCAGGCACGGCAAGTGCGATTTTTCAGAACCTGAATTATCTTGATCAGTATGATCCTGAATATGTTTTGATTCTTTCGGGTGACCATATTTATAAAATGAATTATGAATTGATGCTCAACTATCATGTTGAAAAAGGGGCTGATGTGACCATTTCGGTCATAGAGGTGCCTTGGGAAGAAACCAATCGTTTCGGGATCATGAATACGGATTCTGAGCTGAGAATTACTGAATTTGAAGAAAAACCGGATGTCGCTAAAAATAATCTGGCTTCGATGGGAATTTATATTTTTAAATGGAGTGTTTTAAGGGAATATCTGATAAGAGATGACCAGAACCCAGAATCCAGCCATGATTTTGGCAAGGATATCATTCCGCTGCTGATCGAAGAAAATATGAAGTTATTTGCCTATCCTTTTAAAGGTTACTGGAAGGATGTTGGTACTGTTCAGAGCCTGTGGGAAGCGAATATGGATTTATTGGATAAAGATTGTGCACTGAACCTATTTGATCAGTCATGGCGGATTTATTCCGTGAACCCGAATCAGCCGCCGCAATATATTTGCCCAGAGGGGGAAGTTTCGGAATCCCTTGTCAATGAGGGCTGCAAGATTGAAGGAGAAGTTTCCAAAACGGTCGTATTCCAGGGTGTGACGGTTAAAAAAGGAGCGGTTGTCAAGGAAACGGTCATTATGCCAGATGCTGTCATCGGCCATAATTGCGTGATTGAGAAGGCGATTGTGTCGCCAGGCGTATATGTCCCTGATGGTACAATCATCAGGCCAGATGGTAGCTGCAATGAAATTACATTAGTATCGGAAGAAACAATCGGTGAATTGCAATCCAATTGAGCCGACTTCGGGAGGAAATAGAAATGAACAAACGATTATTGGGAGTAATAGATGCGACAACCGTTCACGAAGATCTCCAGGAACTGTCCCTGCATCGGTCGGTGGCGGCGATTCCCTTTGGCGGGCGATACAGGCTGATAGATTTTATCCTTTCAAACATGGTTAATTCGGGAATCGAGAGCGTGGCGATTTTTCCGAAATACCAGTACCGGTCGCTGATGGACCATTTAGGTTCAGGAAGGAATTGGGACCTCAACCGAAAAAGGGATGGATTGTTTTTCTTCCCGGCATCTAATCTGAATAAAAATTATACGGGAATCGGAACATTGGATCACTTTGCCGATAACATTGATTATTTTGAACGGAGTACGCAGGATTATGCGCTGATAGCGAATTCCTATACGGTTTTCAATATGGATTTCCAGCCGTTGCTTGACTGGCATATCGAATCCGGTTGTGACATTACAGAAGTTCAGAAGAATGGAAGGTCGCTAGGAATTTATCTTGTGAAAAAAACCCTGCTGATGGATTTGATCATGACAAGGAATGAAACAGGATATTCGAATATGAGGGATGCTGCCAGGGATACCAGCAGTCAATTCCAGCTTTGTTATTACGACTATGAAGGCTATGCAGTGATGGTGGATACCATCGCTAAATATTTCAGTGTGAGCATGGATTTGCTGAAGCCTGAGGTTTGGAAGGAGTTATTCCCTAAAGAACGCCCTATTTTAACAAAGGTGAAAGATGAGCCTCCAACCCGCTATGATGTGGATGCATCGGTCCGGAATTCAATGGTCGCCAATGGCGGGCTGATTGAGGGGACCGTTGAAAACAGCATCATCGGAAGAGGTGTGAAAATTGGGAAGGGTACAGTGATCCGCAATTGTATCATCATGCAAAAGACGCAGATTAAGGAGAATTGTATATTGGACTCTGTAATAGTAGATAAGGATGCAAGAATCGAGGCAGGAACCGTGATTACAGCGCCAGCAGACTCGCCTGCTGTCATCCGTAAAGGAGCAGTACAGGGAGTGGGGAGCAGCTCGTGAAGGTATTATTCGCAGTATCGGAATGTGTTCCTTTCATCAAGTCAGGAGGCCTGGCAGATGTAGCAGGATCACTTCCGAAGGAACTGGAAAAATTAGGAACGGATGTCAGGGTGATTTTACCGAAATACGGATTGATTCCTGAGAAATTCCGCTCTGAAATGAAGAAAGTGAAAGAGTTTACTGTGCAATTGGGTTGGCGCTCGCAATATTGCGGCATTGAAGCTCTTGAACATGATGGTGTCACCTTCTATTTTGTGGACAATGAATATTACTTCAAGCGGGATAGTCTTTATGGGCATTATGATGATGGGGAGCGTTTTTCCTTTTTTAGCAGGGCGGTGCTCGAGTTCATCGCCGAAAGCGAGTTTTATCCTGACGTGATCCATTGCCATGACTGGCATACCGGAATGATTCCTTTCTTGCTGCGGACAGAGTATTATAAGCGTCCGGGTTATGGATTGATCCGGTCGGTATTCACGATTCATAATCTCCAATTCCAGGGGATTTTCCCTCGGGAAGTGCTGGGTGACCTGCTGCAGATTGACAGTTCTTATTTCAATGAGGAACAGCTGGAATTTTACGGGATGGCCAATTTCATGAAAGCCGCATTGATTTCATCAGATCATATCACAACCGTCAGCCCTACTTACAAAGACGAAATCCAGACTGAGTATTTTGGTGAAAAACTAGATGGAATCCTGAGAAAAAGAAATGAGGATCTTTCCGGGATCGTAAACGGGATCGATCATGATGCTTATGACCCTGAAAGCGATCCTGGCCTGGCTGCCAATTTCGGGGTATGGGGACTAGAAAGAAGAGTGATCAACAAACTGCAGGTACAGCGAAGCTTTGGCCTGCCGGTTAATGATGATGTTCCGGTTGTTGCGATGATCACAAGGCTGACGAAACAAAAAGGCCTTGATTTGGTCAGGGAAGTCTTCCATGAAATAATGGCAACTGGATTGCAGCTCGTTGTTCTTGGCACCGGTGACCCTGAGTTTGAGCAATTCTTCAGGGAAATGGCTGCGCAGTATCCTGACCAATGTGGCGTATATATCGGTTTTGATGAAAATCTGGCACACCAGGTGTATGCAGGATCGGATTTATTCCTGATGCCATCAAAGTTCGAGCCTTGCGGATTGAGCCAGATGATTGCAATGCGTTATGGATCGATCCCGGTTGCCAGGGAGACGGGCGGGCTGAATGATACGGTCCAGCCTTATAATGAATTCAACGGGGACGGCAATGGTTTTACTTTTGCCAATTTCAATGCCCATGACATGCTCTTTACGATTGAACGGGCACTGTCATTTTACCGTAAGCGAGAAAAGTGGCTGCAGCTGATGGCAAAGGCGATGGAAACAGACTATAGCTGGGCGCAGTCGGCAAGACAGTACAAAGACTTGTATTCCGATCTCATCTCAAGGAGTGAATCGCATGTTTTCTAGTGTTCCCAAATTCAAAACCGCTTTCTTGAAAAAACTCGAGATGATGTTTGGAACCAGCTTTGAAGAAAGCACGAGCCGGGAGCAGTTCCAGACTCTCGGGCATATGATCAGGGAGCATGTGAGTTCTGATTGGATCAAAACGAATGAATTATATCGTGCTGGCGCGAAAAAACAGGTGTATTACCTGTCGATTGAATTCCTGCTGGGGCGTCTGCTCAGGCACAATCTGATCAATTTGGGTGTTGAAGAGGTTGTGTGCAAGGGACTCAGGGACCTGGGGATCGAGCTTGATCAATTGGAGGAAATTGAGGCGGATGCCGGTCTTGGCAATGGAGGCCTTGGCCGTCTTGCCGCCTGCTTCCTCGATTCCCTTGCATCGCTTGATTTGCCTGGACATGGCTGCGGAATCCGCTATAAGCATGGCTTGTTTGAGCAGAAGATCGTTGATGGCTATCAAGTTGAACTTCCGGAGCAATGGCTAAGGCACGGCCATGTCTGGGAGGTGCGCAAGACTGATGATGCAGTGGAAGTACCTTTTTGGGGAGAGATTGAGAGCAGAATGGAAAATGGCCGGCTTGTTTTCAGGCATCTGAACGCGGAGACCATCATGGCTGTTCCTTATGATCTTCCTGTCATCGGCTACCAGACCCAGACAGTAAATACCCTGCGTCTTTGGAATGCTGAACCATCAAGATTCCCGGCAAATGCCGATATTTTTAAGTATAAGAAGGATACTGAGTCGGTTTCAGAGTTTTTATATCCGGACGATACTCATGATGAAGGTAAAATCCTTCGGCTGAAGCAGCAATATTTCCTTGTCGCGGCGAGCCTGAAGGCGATTGTGAAGTCGTTTAAAAAGAAGAATAAGAGCTTGCTAGAGTTCCATGACTATGTGAGCATCCACATCAATGATACACATCCTGCGATCGCGGTACCTGAATTGATGAGGATCCTGATGGATGAAGAGGGACTTGGCTGGGAGGATGCGTGGCATATTACTGTCCAGACACTTTCCTATACAAACCATACGACCCTGGCAGAGGCGCTTGAACGCTGGCCGATCAGGATATTCCAGCCGCTGCTGCCGCGTATATACATGATCGTCGAAGAGATAAACGAGCGTTTCTGTAAAGTGGTATGGGAGCAATATCCTGACGATTGGGGCAGGGTTGAATCCATGGCAATCATTGCCCATGGCGAGGTCAGGATGGCCCCGCTTGCGATTGTCGGCAGTCACAGCATTAATGGAGTGGCGAAGCTCCATACGGATATCTTGAAAAATCGGGAAATGAACTTATTTTATCAATTCTATCCAGAGCGATTCAATAACAAGACCAATGGCATCACCCACAGGCGCTGGCTTCTGAAGGCAAACCCTGGATTGTCCGGGCTGATTACCGATGCAATTGGGCCAGATTGGGCAGGGGCACCGCATAAACTGGAGGAATTGATGCGCTACAAGGAGGATGCAGCCTTCCTGGAAAAACTGCATGACATCAAGCAAGAGAATAAGGAACGGCTTGCAAGGCGGATTTTGGATAAAACAGGGATTGAAGTCGATACAGAATCGATTTTCGATGTCCAGGTAAAAAGGCTGCACGCCTATAAGCGGCAGCTGTTGAATGTGCTTCACATCATGCATCTGTATAATGCGTTGAAAAAGGACCCTGAAGCGTTGTTATATCCACGGACATTCATTTTTGGCGCCAAGGCTTCACCTGGGTATTATTTTGCCAAAAAGGTTATTAAACTCATTAACAGTGTTGCTGATAAGGTGAATAATGACCCGGAGACGAAAGATAAGCTGAAGGTCGTTTTCCTCGAAAATTATCGGGTGTCGCTGGCCGAAGAAATTTTTCCGGCAGCGGATATCAGTGAGCAGATTTCAACCGCGAGCAAGGAAGCTTCAGGGACAGGAAATATGAAGTTCATGATGAACGGAGCTTTGACACTGGGCACTCTTGATGGTGCCAATGTCGAGATCACGGAAATGGTTGGCAGGGAGAACATCTTCCTGTTCGGATTGAGCGCAGAGGAAGTGCTGGATTACCAGCATAACGGCGGCTATCATTCGCTGGAGTACTACCACCATGATGAACGGATCCGGGAAGTTGTTGACCAGCTGGTAAATGGCTTCTTCCCTGATACAGAAAACCATTTTAATGAAATCTATGATTCCCTGTTGGGGCATAATGACCAGTATTTTGTTCTGAGGGACTTTGCTTCCTTTGCAGAGGTAAACCAGGAAGTCAGCCGGACATATTTAAACCGTGGCGAATGGCTGCGGATGAGCCTGGTCAATATCGCTAAATCCGGATATTTCTCCAGCGACAGGACCATAAGGGAATATGCGGATGAAATCTGGAAAGTCCAGTCTGCTTTGAAAGTATAGGATTAGAGGCTGACTCAAAAGGTTGAATAAATTCGACCTGAGAGTCGCCTCTTTTACTTTATATCCAGTTTATAGGATTGGATTTGATGGATTTATAAGACAAAGAGGGATATTCATTCCCTTAATTACCC
>NZ_JAMAUR010000018.1:0-17072 GCF_023714225.1 Mesobacillus sp. MER 48 | reverse complement strand
GTTTAGCCAGGTTGGTTGATATCTTTGGCAAAGTGGTTGATATATCTCTGGATTTGGCCGATATATTTGTAAATCCGCCGATAAATTCGAAAATGTGGTCGATAAAATCAAAAAATCGCCAATAAAAATATAAAATGAATATTCATGAACCGCTCGTAACCGCTATATGATTTAAAATTTTAACGTTTGGCTATAATTTTAGGCTCTTTAAAATAATTTCGTTCCAGGAACTTCTCTTTTTTAGGCAATATCCAGGGTAACGCCGAACCACCTCCAGGGTGTGAATTAAAAGCATAATACAAAAACCCTCTGAATCCTCAGAGGGTTTTCTTCGTTATCTTTTCTTCTTTTTACCCAGTGATTGTAATTGATCCATCACCTTTGCGCGTGACTTTTGGTCTTTTAGCAAGTATGCTGTCCCTAGAGCAACAGTCGTCATCATCAGTTTTTTTCTATCCAAATTACAACCTCCTCGGATATTAAATGTCCATGTATATGAAATTCCCGATACAAGCCTATCTAAACATTTCAGCATTTACCGTAAACTTTTAAAGTACTTTAAACCCTGTGGTAATCACTTGTGCATAAGGTACTGGTAAATTAAGTAAGGCCCCTTTTTAATTGTTGATTGTAAAAATGTCTGAATCAATGGATAGTCTTCATTGGGCATCATTTTGATCAACTCACTCCACCATTCTGTTTCATAACGGGCTATCATGCCAAGATTATATAGCAATAAATAATGCAAAAGGAGCTCCGGAAACATTAAAAATTCTCCTTTATTGAGTGGGAGGACGTATTGTTTTTCCTCCAGGTTGAATTTTAACGGAATGGGCTCAGCCGAGGCATCAAGGTTAGCCTCGAACTTGAGATTGCCATTACTTTTTTCTTTGAAAGATACGGGAATGGATGACTTAAGTTGAAAGAATTCCTTGAAACGATTTTCAGTCATATGAAAGTGATCCAATATGGACATAGGCAGGGAGTAAAGTGAATCCTGTTCAGATTGCAGCTTTTCAAAATTTTGCTTCCCTCTTAGTGATGCATAGATGCCAGAGAGTTCAGGAATCCGTTCCATCACGTCACCCATTGTTGCTTTTTCTCCTTCCAATTGTTTCATGTGGAACATCTTTTCAGCCATAAGCGAAAATAGGCCATTCTTTTGGAATTTCACCTCATCATCCAAGAATCGATATTGTTGCTTTTTACGCTTTCTTGTCGAAACACCGTGAGCAAGAACGGAAGTCGTCTCAGGGTAATCTGGTTCAACTGTCAGGATGCATGCTTTGATAAGATGGACAAGTCCATAGAAAAGCAAAATGGGCTGGATGGCCAGCGGCGATTTTTCTGCCTGTTCATAATAAAGCTTCCCATGTTCGAGATAATACATAAAGGGATAGCAGTTTTCAAAGCTCTTCAGGTCAGGCTGCTCGAGATTGATTTTCCGGTAACATTTTTTTAGAAAATCTTGTGAATATTCGGCTGAAAAGAAGAGTGTATAGCTATTCCAATCTTTATAAGGCAAAGACACATAAAAAACCTCCAAGTTAACTGAAAAATCTAACTAATAACAACGTCCTTGACAGTATTTTAACCAATTGATAACCTACAAATAATATTTTCTTAAAGGGGGGCATTTACTATGTGGGAAAGTAAGTTTGTAAAAGAAGGATTAACGTTTGATGATGTACTATTGGTGCCAGCTAAATCGGAGGTTTTACCAAAGGATGTCAGCCTCAAGGTCAGCCTGACAGAGACACTGGGATTGAATATTCCGATCATCAGTGCCGGCATGGATACAGTAACAGAAGCTGAATTGGCGATTTCCATCGCAAGGCAGGGGGGTCTGGGCATCATCCATAAAAACATGTCCATTGAAGCCCAGGCAGATCAGGTTGATAAGGTAAAGCGCTCTGAAAGTGGTGTCATCACTGATCCTTTCTTTTTAACCCCAGAGCATCAAGTATATGATGCTGAACATCTGATGGGGAAATATCGCATTTCCGGTGTTCCGATTGTCAATAACAAAGAAGAGCAAAAACTTGTTGGAATCATTACGAATCGTGATATGCGTTTTATCCAGGATTACTCCATTAAAATTGAGGAAGTCATGACTAAAACGAATCTGGTGACTGCTTCTGTAGGTACAACCCTTCAGGAAGCAGAACAAATCCTTCAGCGCCATAAGATTGAAAAACTCCCACTAGTAAATGACGAAGGTGTTTTGAAAGGCCTCATCACCATTAAGGATATCGAAAAAGTGATTGAGTTCCCGAATTCTTCGAAGGATAACAAAGGCCGATTATTATGCGGAGCCGCAGTCGGGGTAACAGCCGATACGATGAAGCGTGTTGAGATGCTGGTGAAATCACATGTGGATGTCATTGTTGTTGATACAGCGCATGGGCATTCGAAGGGTGTAATTGAAACAGTAAAACAAATCCGTGAAGCCTACCCAGAACTTAATATTATCGCCGGAAATGTCGCGACAGCAGAAGCGACAAAAGATCTGATTGAGGCTGGGGCAGATATCGTGAAGGTTGGCATTGGACCTGGTTCGATCTGTACTACGCGAGTCGTTGCCGGTGTAGGTGTGCCGCAAATTACAGCTGTGTATGATTGTGCGACAGAAGCACGCAAGCATGGCAAGGCAATCATTGCCGATGGAGGCATCAAATACTCCGGAGATATCGTGAAAGCACTAGCCGCCGGAGGGCATGCAGTCATGCTTGGAAGCTTGCTGGCTGGTGTCACTGAGAGTCCAGGTGAAACTGAAATCTACCAGGGAAGACGCTTCAAAGTGTACCGTGGTATGGGTTCAGTTGCTGCGATGGAAAAAGGATCGAAGGATCGTTACTTCCAGGAAGACAACAAGAAGTTTGTTCCAGAGGGCATTGAAGGAAGAATTCCTTACAAAGGACCCCTTACAGACACAATCTATCAGCTGATCGGCGGCATCCGTTCGGGCATGGGATACTGCGGAACGGCAAACCTTCAAGAATTAAGGGAAAATGCTCAATTCGTAAGAATGACGGGCGCAGGTTTGAGAGAGAGCCACCCGCATGACGTCCAGATCACGAAGGAAGCTCCAAACTATTCCATGTCATAATTCAAAGCCTGGAAAATCAGGTTTTACTTACGTTGTATAAGCAGCAAGTTTACGAAAAAGAAAATTAAATAAAGGAAAAACAGACAGGGACTAAGACTTTTATCCTGTTTCGGGTCTGTTTTTTCCTGATTTTACAATAGACAGAGTGACTATTCTCTGTCTATTTTTTTCGTTTTTTTTATGGTAAACTATACGGGTGTGATTTTTTAAAGGGTAGAAAAAAATGCAAGTTTTATAGATTATTTCAAAATTATGGAGGGAAATTCGTCTTGAATCGTAAACAGAAACAGCTTTCAATGTTTTTTGCAGCATTCATTCTAACGATCACAACAATGTTTTCAGGATTTTCAATGGAAGCTGAAGCAGCAGAGGGTCAACTCGGCATTGATGCCGAAGCAGCTATGCTGGTAGATGCGGAAACTGGAAGAGTATTATATGAGAAAAATTCCGATGTTGTCCTTGGTGTGGCTTCCATGTCCAAGATGATGACAGAATATATGGTTCTTGAAGCGGTCAAAGAAGGAAAGCTGAAGTGGGATCAGAAGGTCAAGATCAACGAGTATGTCCACAAGCTGTCAGCTGCACCTGGCCTTTCAAATGTTGGCTTGACCCAAGGTGAAGATTATACGGTAAAAGAATTATATGAAGCGATGGCGATCCATTCCGGAAATGCAGCAACGGTTGCACTTGCTGAGGTTCTTTCTGGAACTGAGAAAAACCATGTTGAAAAAATGAACAAAAAAGCAGCCGAGTTAGGCTTGAAGGATTATAAATTCGTCAACTCCTCAGGCTTGAACAATAAGGATCTATTAGGCCAGCATCCTGCAGGCAATCCTGATGAAGAAAATGTCATGTCTGCACGTTCAATGGCCAAGCTTGCCTACCGACTATTGAAGGATTACCCAGAGGTTTTGGAAACAGCAAGTATGCCTGCATTGAAATTCCGTGATGGCCGTGAGTACAAGAACTTTAACTGGATGCTTCCAGGCCTTATTTATCAATACGAGGGTGTCGATGGCCTGAAGACGGGTTCTACTGATTTTGCTGGCTATGGTTTTACTGCTACTGCGATGAAGAATGGCCAGAGAGTCATCTCTGTTGTGATGAAGGCGGACTCTAAGGACAGCCGTTTTGCTGAGACTCGTAAAATCCTTGATTTTGCTTTCAGTAATTTTACAGAAGAAGAGCTTGTGAAAAAGAATTATCAGGTGAAAGGCAAGAAAACTCTTCCGGTAACGAAGGGCAAGGAAGACAGCGTGAAGATCCAGTCAAAAAAGGCGATCTCCATGGTAATCAGAAATGGCGAAAAAGATCAATATAAGCCAGTGCTCGTTCTGGATAAAAAGAAGCTTAACAAAGATGGTGAGCTGACTGCTCCAATCAAAAAAGGCGAACAAGTCGGCTATATGACTGTTAAGAATACCCAAGATGAAAAGATCAGCTTCCTGACTGAAGATGGCCAAAAAGAAATTCAGGTTCCAGTCGTTGCTGCTGAAAGCGTGGAAAAAGCAAACTGGTTCGTGCTTACAATGCGTGGAATCGGCGGGTTCTTTGGAGACCTGTTTGGCGGCGTTGCTGATACGGTAAAAGGTTGGTTTTAATGAATAATCAAAGGTTTCCTGTCTTGACAGGAAACCTTTTTTATTGTTTATTTTCAATAGGGGTAGCTGTAATTCCGACTAAAAAAGTCCGAATATCCAGTTATTTGTATTTGCTTTACATAGTAATCCCTTAAAAGGGACAAGGGGGAGTAAGAATGAGGACAGGTACTGATCGTGTTAAACGTGGTATGGCAGAAATGCAAAAGGGCGGCGTCATTATGGATGTTGTCAATGCCGAGCAGGCAAAGATTGCTGAAGAAGCAGGTGCGGTTGCCGTAATGGCACTTGAGCGTGTTCCTTCAGATATCCGTGCAGCTGGCGGTGTAGCAAGAATGGCTGACCCGAGAATCGTTGAAGAAGTGATGGGTGCTGTCACGATTCCCGTTATGGCAAAAGCAAGGATTGGACATATTGTAGAAGCACGTGTGCTAGAAGCAATGGGCGTTGATTATATCGATGAAAGTGAAGTTTTGACTCCGGCAGATGAGGAGTACCACCTGAATAAAAGAGATTACACAGTTCCGTTTGTCTGCGGATGCCGCGATCTTGGCGAAGCAGCCAGAAGGATTGGCGAGGGAGCATCCATGCTTCGTACAAAGGGTGAGCCAGGCACTGGAAACATCGTTGAAGCTGTTCGCCATATCCGCAAGGTGAACGCACAGGTTCGCAAAGTAGTCGCAATGGATATTGATGAGCTTATGACAGAAGCTAAGCTTCTTGGAGCGCCATATGAGCTTCTTCTTGAAATCAAGGAGCTTGGACGTCTCCCGGTCGTCAACTTTGCAGCAGGAGGCGTAGCAACGCCCGCAGATGCAGCATTGATGATGCAGCTTGGTGCTGATGGAGTATTTGTTGGATCTGGTATCTTCAAATCTGATAATCCAGCGAAGTTTGCAAAGGCAATTGTCGAAGCAACGACACATTATCAGGATTATGAATTGATTGCGAACATTTCGAAAGGCCTTGGCATCCCGATGAAGGGCATGGAGATTTCATCATTGGCCCCTGAAGCCCGCATGCAGGATCGCGGCTGGTAAGGAGTATCAATATGGTGAAAATCGGAGTACTAGGCCTTCAAGGGGCTGTCCGTGAGCATATATGGGCAATCGAGGCTTCTGGGGCAGAGGGCGTAGTTGTTAAACGTCCCGGTCAGCTGGAAGAGATAGACGGATTGATCATTCCAGGCGGAGAAAGCACGGCCATTCGCCGTCTGATTGATAAGTATGGATTCATGGACGAGTTGAAAAAATTCGCTGCAGATGGCAAGCCAATGTTCGGGACCTGCGCAGGATTGATCTTGCTGTCGAACGACCTGGTTGGCTATGATGAACCGCATATCGGTGTCATGGATGTGAAAGTGGAACGCAACTCGTTCGGGCGCCAGCGTGAGAGTTTTGAAGCAGATATCGATATTTCCGGAGTGGCTGACAATTTTTCCGCCGTATTCATCCGGGCTCCTCATATCGTGGAAGCGGGTGAGAATGTCGAAGTGCTTGCAAAGCATAATGACAGGATTGTCGCTGCCCGTGATGGTCAATTCCTCGGCTGTTCCTTCCATCCGGAATTGACAGATGATTTTCGGCTCATGAATTACTTTGTTAAAATGGTAGAAGAGTCTAAGAGTAAAAATTTTGCATAAACTGCTTGCATGCTGAACATAATTGTAGTAAATTATGAATTAAAATTCGATAGTAAAAGCGATGAGAGGGAATAGTAGCTTGTTTCCATTCCGAAGAGAACCGGTGGTTGGTGCAAACCGGTGTCTGGAACAAACGAATCCGCCCTCGAGCAGAGTATGGAACGCCATATGGCCAGTAAATACTCTCGGTAAAAACCGTTATTTTATGAGTGGAAGGCATTTTTGCCTTCAACTAGGGTGGCAACGCGGGTTAACTCTCGTCCCTTTTTGGGGACGGGAGTTTTTTATTTTATCAAAAGCTTTTTACTGCATATCAAAAAGGGAGGGATTCGCAGTGTTAGACGTAAAGTATTTAAGGGCGAATTTTGAAGAAGTAAAACAGAAGCTTCAGCACCGTGGCGAAGACTTGACTGATTTTGGAAAGTTTGAGGACCTGGATGTCAAGCGCAGGGAATTGATCCTTGAAGCTGAACAGCTGAAGAGCAGGAGGAATGAAGTATCCCAGCAGGTTGCGCAGCTTAAGCGTGAAAAGCAGGATGCAGACCACCTGATTGCGGAAATGCGTGAAGTAGGCGACAAAATCAAGGTGCTGGATGATCAATTGCGTGAGGTCGAGGAAGAGCTCGAGGCATTGATGCTTAGCATTCCGAATATCCCGCATGAAAGTGTTCCGGTTGGCGAAACAGAAGACGATAACGTGGAAATTCGCAAATGGGGCGAAGTCCGTGACTTTGAATTTGAAGCTAAGCCGCACTGGGAAATCGCAGACCATCTGAAAATCCTTGATTTTGAACGTGCAGGAAAAGTAACAGGCAGCCGTTTTGTCTTTTACAAAGGCTTAGGCGCACGCCTTGAGCGCGCATTGATGAGCTTCATGCTTGACCTGCATGTGGATGAGCATGGCTACAAGGAAATCCTTCCTCCGTACATGGTCAACCGCGCAAGCATGACAGGAACAGGACAGCTGCCTAAGTTTGAAGAGGATGCATTCCGCATCGAGAGCGAAGATTACTTCCTGATCCCGACAGCCGAGGTGCCTGTCACGAATATGCACCGTGACGAGATCCTGAGCGGTGAAGAGCTGCCAGTCAATTATGCAGCATACAGTGCATGTTTCCGTTCTGAGGCAGGATCCGCCGGACGAGATACACGCGGTTTGATCCGCCAGCATCAGTTCAACAAAGTGGAGTTGGTGAAGTTTGTTAAGCCTGAAGACTCTTATGACGAGCTGGAAAAGCTGACTGGACACGCCGAAAAGGTGCTTCAGCTGTTAGGCCTGCCATACCGCGTTTTGAGCATGTGCTCTGCTGACCTCGGCTTTACTGCTGCTAAGAAGTATGATATCGAAGTCTGGATTCCAAGCTACGGCACGTATAGGGAAATCTCTTCTTGCAGTAACTTTGAAAGCTTCCAGGCAAGACGTGCGAATATCCGGTTCCGCCGCGAGCCTAAGGCAAAGCCTGAACATGTGCATACCTTGAACGGATCAGGCCTTGCGATTGGCCGTACAGTTGCCGCGATTCTCGAGAACTACCAGCAGGCTGATGGAAGTGTCATCATTCCAGAAGCACTGCGTCCATACATGGGCAATAGGGAAGTTATTGCTCCTGAATAAGTTTCATTAATAAGCGGTTTAAACTTTGATTAGTGTCTAGATCCAACGCCTAGCTCCTCGAGTTGCTTGTCCAGTTTCGCCTCCTAAAAACTCCGAAACTTCAACTCCGCCGGCAGAAGCAAAAAGCGCTTCTTTGTCGGAGTCTCCAGTTTCTGCGTTTCTGGGCAGTCGGCTATACATTTCGATTTCGGTCCGTCCAATGAAGTCAAAGAACGACTTCACTGGTCGGCCCTCCAGCGCTTGTCGGAGCTGACCAAGGCGTTTCCGCTTTTCTTTTGGGCAGGATTCATTCCTGCCCAAAAAAACTTTTAAAGAATTGTTGACTCGTTTTTGAATACGTGATATTATATTTCTTGTCTCGGAGGTATACCCAAGTCCGGCTGAAGGGATCGGTCTTGAAAACCGACAGGCGGGTAACACCGCGCGGGGGTTCGAATCCCTCTACCTCCTCCATTTAATTTTTCAATTAAAGCATTAACGCATAAAACAATTTGGAGATTGTGTAAGGAAACCCGTTACTATGTAGCGGGTTTTTTTATATATTATAACTGGACGTTGATAGTAGAGAAATAAACGGATAAACTTCACTAAAATTTGGAGCTTC
Organism: Mesobacillus sp. MER 48; assembly: GCF_023714225.1. NCBI lineage: Bacteria > Bacillati > Bacillota > Bacilli > Caryophanales > Bacillaceae > Mesobacillus > Mesobacillus sp. MER 48. The sequence continues at coordinate 8,504 of NZ_JAMAUR010000018.1, read as the reverse complement.
CCTTATTTCCTTTTCATTTATTAAATTCAACTCATTGGATTTTGTCTTATATAGAACAGTTAACCGGAATATCTCCTCTTATTTTTGCTTTAAAAACTATACATAGCTAAAATATCATCACTTATGAATTCTCACACTTTCACGAGTATCTTTTTCTTACAAAATAAAAACCGCCAAATGGCGGTTTTACTTTTTCAATAATTGAGTTTGTTTGATATGTGCCGCGATTTTCTCCACAATTGGTTCAATGGATTCCGGATTGTTAAACAAATCGTAATCATTGATATTCAAGCGCAGGACAGGGCAAGCGTTAAAGTTATTGATCCAGTTCTCATAGCGGGCATGCATTTCTTCCCAATAACTGATCGGTGTCTGCTGTTCCATGGGACGTCCTCTTAGCTTGATGCGCTCAAGAATGTCGTCGATTGAACCTTCCAGATAGATCAGCAGGTCAGGATGCGGGAAATACGGAGTCATGACCATTGCGTCGAAAAGGCTCTTATATGTTTCGTAGTCCACCGGGGACATTGTGCCTTTTTCATAATGCATTTTTGCAAAAATGCCTGTATCTTCATAAATCGAACGATCCTGGATAAAACCGCCGCCGTATTCAAAAATTCTTTTTTGTTCCTTGAAACGCTCAGCCAGGAAGTAAATTTGCAGGTGGAAGCTCCATCGTTCAAAATCAGCATAAAACTTATCAAGGTAAGGATTTGTATCTACCTTTTCAAAGGATGTACGGAACCTTAGGGCATCCGCCAATGCATTCGTCATGGTAGATTTGCCGACTCCAACTGTACCGGCAATCGTGATGACGGCATTAGCCGGGATGTCATATTTTGTTCTTAAATTCATGGTTGTACGCTCCTTTTTCTTAATGATGCGGTTAGCTGGTCAATGATCAGCTGAAGATCTTCTTCATGCTTGACAAAATCCAGATCATCGCCGCTGAAACGGAGGACTGGGATTTCTGGATGGTCTTGCTCAAATTGAAGCATTGCTTGTTCATAATCAAGAGATAATTGCTCTAGATATAATGGACTGATGTTTTTTTCGACTTCGCGGCCGCGCATCTTGATGCGCTTCAGCAATGTATCGAGGCTTGCATTAAGATAAATGATGACATTAGGCTTAGGCATATCTTTTGTCAGGATTTGATAAATATCTAAGTATTTTTTGTATTCCTGCTCATTCAATGTGCGCTGGGCGAAAATGAGGTTTTTCATGATATGATAATCAGCTACGACAGGCTTGTCCTGGCTGAGGTAATGTTCATTAATATCTCCAAGCTGCTTATATCGATTGCAGAGGAAAAACATTTCTGTCTGGAAACTCCATTCTTCGATGTTATCGTAAAACTTCCCCAAAAATGGATTTTCATCGACAATTTCTTTTAAAAGTGCAAATTGGAATCGTTCGGAAATGGCTCTAGCCAGTGACGTTTTGCCGATCCCAATCGGTCCTTCAACCGTTATAAAAGGTGTTCCTTCCACAACATGTCCTCCCTCTCCGTTGTATCTGTATCTTTTTTTACATTTCTGTCAGTTAAATCGCGCAAAATTCATTTTATCACACCAGTACATGGAATGGATATGCTATATTTAGAGGCAATTTTAGCAAAAAAAGAAGACAGCCGCATAAATACTGCGCCTGTCATATATTATCGGAATTTGTAAAAAATTTTTAACAGTCATTCGGGGCATAAAGTCTTATCTTTTCACTACGTTGAAATTTTCCTGGATGAGCAGCCAGTTTTGCGGAAAGGAAAGGCCGAGCTTCCAATAACTCATGCCTCTCAGGTTCAGTTCCTTGATCAGGTCGAATTTTGCCTGAATGGAACGCGCATCCTCAAACCAGACTTCATGCTGTTTTCCGTCAGATGCCGTATATCGGAATGTCGGTGCCTGAGACACTGTGTTGTATTGGATCGCGACGTTATTATCTGCTGCGATCTGGATGGCCTGCTGTGGACTGACGGCGCGGGCGATAGATCCCTGGACAAATGGCAGAGTCCAATCGTATCCATAAAGGTTCTGGCCCATCATGATTTTTTGTGAAGGCATTTCACTCGCGGCATACTCCAGCACCTCACGGACAGGGCCAATCGGGGATACTGCCTGGGCAGGTCCGCCGCTATAACCCCATTCATAGGTCATGATGACGACGAAATCGACTATTTCCCCATGTGTTTTGTAGTCGTGAGCAGTATACCAGGCACCAGTCTGGGCAGCGCTCGTTTTAGGAGCTAATGCAGTGGAAATGAACCAGCCCTCCTGTTTGAACCGATCCCGGGCTTTTCGCAGGAAAGTGTTATAGGCTTCACGGTCTGCTGGACGCAGGAATTCAAAATCAAAATGGATATCGCGGAAGCCATATTTTTTAGCGGTAGCAACGATATTGTTCAGGAATTTATCCTGAATGGCCATATCATTCAGTAAGATACGCCCAAGCTCATCACTGAACTGGTCATTTTCCTGGTTAGTTATGACCATCATCAATATATTATTGTTTGCCTTGGCGATGGCCGGGAAATTGTTCAATAGAGGCTCCTTCAAAGTACCGTCACGAAGGGCCTGGAAACTGAATGGAGCAAGATATGTCAAATAAGGGGCAGCTTCCCGTGCCGCCGTTTCCAGAGCAGGGGCAACTGTATTTCCGCGCGGTTCTACATACGCATTGAATTCGGCATTTGATTTTGGCTGTTGCGGTATATAAAGCCGGAAACCAACTGAGAGCGCCTGGTTCACCGAAATTGCATTGATCCGGGCAAGCTCCTGGGGTGTGGTTCCGAACCTTCGGGAAATGGACCACAAGCTGTCTCCTGGCTGGACAAAATAGAAACTTCCGACAATCGGAATGACCATCGCCTGGCCAACGACTAGATTATTTGGGTTAGGCAGTTCATTTGCCTCGGTTATATCCGCAACAGACGACCCGTATAATTGAGCAATCTGTGTCAACGTCTGTCCTTGCTGAACCACATGGATTTGCATCTTCTTCCCTCCCTGGCATTTTAGCGCTACCACCATTGTATGAAGGAAGAAAATGCAGTATGTTATAAATCAAGCTCCTTAGAAGGTCTTGTATCGGCTGACAGGACATTTTTCATCATGGTCAGCGCGTATTGGTTGTCCTTATCATCATTAGAGGCAATGAAGTCCTCTGGTATGATGAGATTGTATTCACGCATATACGCATCATTCGCGGTGAAAAGAACGCAAATGTTCCCGGCGATCCCCGAAAGGACAAGGGTATCAACCTTTAGCTGCTGAAGCAAAGTATGCAGTGCGGTTCCATAAAAAGCGGAGTGCTTCGGCTTGATCAGGAAATAGTCCTTGTTCTTTTCAGGAGCGATTTTTTTAATGATGTCCTCGCTCGTTTCATTCGAGCAATAATCCATGATTTTTTCAAAATCAGCCTGCCATAGATTATAATGGTCATTAATATAGATGACAGGCATGTCCCTTTCATTGAAAGATTTCTTTAAATTTAAAATCGGATCGATGATGTTTTCTGTATTTTTAGCGAGGGCTTCCCCTGCATCAAAATTAAAGTCATTGATCATATCGATGATCAACAGGGCAGTCTTTGGCATGAATAATCCTCTCCTTCTCCTTTATATTTTTACCGGCAGGGGATTATTAAACCAGTTGGAAATATAAAACACCTTAATGGAGGAAAAGATGGAATATACTCCAGATGAAAGATATATGCTAGAAGCAATTGAAGAGGCAAAAAAAGCAGGGCAGATAGGCGAGGTGCCGATTGGGGCAGTCATTGTCCTGGACGGGGAGGTCATCGCCAGGGCACACAATCTCCGCGAAACAAAACAAAGCTCAATCGCCCATGCTGAAGTACTGGCGATTGACGAAGCCTGCAAGAAACTCGGCACTTGGCGGCTTGAAGATGCCGTTCTGTACGTTACACTGGAGCCTTGTCCAATGTGTGCAGGGGCAATCATGCTCTCCCGGGTAAAAAAAGTGGTCTATGGTGCAGCAGATCCAAAAGGCGGCTGTGCCGGCACCTTCATGAACATTCTCCAGGATGAGCGTTTCAATCATCAAAGTGAAGTTGTGTCAGGTGTGTTAAAAGAGGAGTGCGGAGCATTATTGTCCGATTTTTTCAGAAAGCTCCGTGAAGAGAAAAAACAGAAAAAGAAACAGGCAAAACAGGCGATGGTACAGCATACAGGAATTGACAGCTGATAAACATTGATTTTTATGGGCAGAGTTAGTATACTATGTATGTGTCCTTGAGACACAACTAAATATGGTTTCAATTTTGCCGTGCTAGTCGGGGAGGTAGCGGTGCCCTGTACCCGCAATCCGCTCTAGCGGGGATGAATCCCTTCCTGAGGCTGTTTTACTGTAGGGTCTGCCTTAAGTAAGTGGTGTTGACGCCCGGGTCCTGCGCAATGGGAATCCATGAACCATGTCAGGTCCGGAAGGAAGCAGCATTAAGTGGACGCTCCCATGTGCCGCAGGGTTGCCTGGGCCGAGCTAACTGCTTAAGTAACGCTTATGGTATTCAGTCGACGGAAGGTGCGCGGCAGTTAAATATGATTCATTCAACTCATCTCTTATACGGAGATGAGTTTTTTGTATTTCTCTTTTCTAAAGACTGTTTTCGTAAAGATTGTTGTTAAAATCTTAAAGCCGATTTTAACGTGCTATAAAGCCATTTTGCAGTTCGTATTTAAGTGTGCAAGCTCTTTTCTCATGATAAACTTTAATTTTATAAAGAAAACTAGGTCATTGAATCCCATTTTGTAGTCAATAGCAATAAAGTTTGAGAAAAGAGCCTTTCTAAAAGTGTAAATGTCCCAAAAATTGCGTTATAATAGGAAGGATAATAAAACGAAGGGAGCGGTGTCATTGGCCTACCAAGCATTATATCGTGTCTGGCGTCCACAGCAGTTCATTGATGTGGTCGGACAGGAACATGTAACAACGACACTGCAAAACGCTCTGCTTCAACAAAAAATATCACATGCCTACCTTTTTTCCGGCCCGAGGGGGACTGGAAAAACGAGTGCTGCTAAAATTTTGGCAAAAGCGGTTAACTGTGAACAAGCTCCGACAACAGAGCCTTGCAATGAATGCGATGCCTGCCGGGGAATAACCGATGGATCGATTCCCGATGTGATCGAAATTGACGCTGCTTCCAATAACGGTGTCGAGGAAATCCGGGATATCCGTGACAAAGTAAAATATGCCCCTAACGTCGTGAAGTATAAAGTATATATCATCGATGAGGTGCATATGCTTTCCATCGGAGCGTTCAACGCCTTGCTAAAAACACTTGAAGAGCCTCCAAAGCATGTTATCTTTATCCTCGCTACAACTGAGCCCCATAAGATTCCACTCACAATCATTTCACGATGCCAGCGATTTGATTTCAAGAGAATCACGGCTCAGGCCATCGTTGGCAGGATGAAGCAAATTGTTGAGGAATCTGGAGTGGATTGCGATGACACAGCCTTGCAAATCATTGCCAGGGCAGCGGAAGGCGGAATGCGTGATGCCTTGAGTCTGCTGGATCAGGCAATTTCGTTCAGCCAGGACCGAGTGACGATTGAAGATGCGCTCACAGTAACAGGAACAGTATCACAGAACTTCCTCAACCAGCTGGCCAAAGCAATTTATGAAAAAAATGCAGCTGTTGGACTGGAAGCATTGGATGAGCTTCTTTTACAAGGAAAGGATCCGGCAAGATTCATAGAAGACATGATCTTCTTTTACCGCGACATGCTCCTTTACAAGGCAGCACCAGGATTAGAAGAAGCCATGGAACGAGTGATGCTGGATCATGATTTCCAGGAACTCGCCAATCAAATTGATTCCGCACAAATATATGAATTGATTGAGGTCTTGAACAAAGCCCAGCAAGAAATGCGCTGGACGAACCATCCGCGTATTTTCCTTGAAGTCGCGATCGTAAAACTGTGCCAGCTTGATGCTCAGGTGCAGACAAGCAATGTACAGGTTGAACCTTTATTGAAGAGGATCGAACAGCTTGAAGAAAAGCTGGCGAATTTTCAGCAAAACCCGGGTGTGGCAGCAAGTGAACCAGCTGCAGCCAAGAAAGCGCCGCGTCCAAACCGAAAAGGTTTCCAGGCTCCGGCCGGAAAAATCAATGAGGTACTGAAAAGTGCAACAAAGCCTAATCTTCAAGCGATCAAGGGACGCTGGGGAGACTTGCTAGAAATGCTGGCTGCCAAGCAAATGCGTTCGCAGGCTGCGTTATTGAATGAAGCCGAACCGGTTGCTGCATCTGATGAGGCGGTCGTGATAAAATTCAAATATGAGATTCACTGCCAGATGGCAATGGAAAACACCAGGTTCACTGAAACTGTCAGCGGTGCGATGCTGGATTACACAGGTAAAAGATTGCAGGTCATCGGTGTGCCGGAAGAACAGTGGCTTAAAATAAGGGAAAACTTTATCAGCCAAAGAGGCGACGGATCAGCGGAAGGGCAAGCTGCTGCCAGTGAAGACCCGCTGATTGCTGAAGCCAAGAAATTATTTGGCGATGAATTAATACAAATACAAGATTAATATAGGAGGACGTTAATATGATGCGTGGAATGGGTAATATGCAAAACATGATGAAGCAAATGCAAAAAATGCAAAAGAAAATGGAAGAAGCACAGGTTCAATTAGGTGAAGAGAAAATTGAAGGAACTGCAGGCGGCGGTATGGTAACAGTCATCGTAACTGGCCACAAAGAAATCGTCGATGTGCAAATCAAGCCGGAAGTCGTTGATCCGGATGATGTAGAAATGCTTCAGGACCTAGTACTTGCTGCAACAAACGATGCACTGAAGAAAGCAGAAGAATTAACGAACAAAACAATGGGACAATTCACAAAAGGGATGAACCTTCCTGGGGGAATGTTCTAGGAGGAATAAATAAGAATGCATTATCCTGAACCAATATCAAAGCTGATCGACAGCTTTATGAAATTGCCAGGTATCGGCCCAAAAACAGCCGCACGTCTGGCTTTTTTCGTCTTAAGCATGAAGGAAGAAACCGTATTGGATTTTGCGAAGGCCCTGGTGAATGCGAAGCGCAATTTGACATATTGCTCTGTCTGCGGTCATATCACTGACCAGGATCCATGTTATATTTGCGAGGACCAGCGCCGCGATCGCAGTGTTATATGCGTGGTCCAGGATCCCAAGGATGTCATTGCGATGGAAAAAATGAAGGAATACAACGGCCTGTACCATGTGCTTCATGGAGCTATTTCCCCAATGGATGGAATCGGCCCGGAAGATATCAATATACCAGATCTGCTGAAAAGGCTTCAGGATGAAACTGTCCAGGAAGTCATCCTTGCTACGAACCCTAATATCGAAGGTGAAGCGACGGCTATGTACATCTCAAGACTCCTGAAACCGTCAGGAATCAAGATTACAAGGATTGCCCATGGTCTGCCTGTCGGAGGGGACCTTGAATACGCAGATGAAGTCACGCTATCAAAAGCACTCGAAGGCCGCCGGGAAGTATAATTCTATATACAAGAAGCGCTCTACTGGAGGAAGGTCATGTTATTTCGCAAAAAGAAATGGCTAAGAAAAGAATTCGACCAAAAACTATTGGGACAGCTGAACAGCATGAAGACGAACTGGAATAATCAAAAGCTATTGGTTGAAAGAAGCTTCGATCCGTCAGAAGAGTTCATCACAGAAGCAAAGATTGCCGAAGCGAAGTACTTTTTTCTATTTAAAGAAGCAAAGCACAGGAAAATCACGATCAGGACAAAATAAATGCAATAAGGTCTTATTTCAATAACTTGTACATAAAATTGTACAAGACATTGAAGTAAGGAGGATAAGTATGGATCCTATAGTTGTCATATCGGTCCTGGGCGGATTGATCCTGTTGCTGCTCATCATAGGCGCGCCGACAAAACCGCTTCGTCTCATCGGGCAGAGCGCAGTGAAAATCCTGATCGGAGCCCTCTTTCTATTTTTTCTCAACGCTTTCGGAACCAGCTTCGGAATCTACGTGCCAATCAACATTGCAACCGCAGCAGTCTCCGGATTGCTGGGAATCCCAGGTGTATTCGCCCTGGTTGCAATCCAGACTTGGATTATATAATGAACGAACGCCGCTTTTAGAAGAAGCGGCGTTTTAATTTTCTCATTGGTGTTAGGATCAGTAATTAAGAAGTCTTCGCGGAAATCACCATTAGAAACCAATCAATGGGAAAACAACTTTTTGTAAAAAATCTATTGACCAGGCAAGCAGATGTTGTTAATATATAAAAGTTGCTGTTGAACAGCCGTTAATAACTTATGAAAAAAGATGTTGACGAAATAGCGGCAGCATGGTATATTATTTAAGCCGCCTACGGGAGACATTGAAATTGCTCTTTGAAAACTAAACAAACAAGCGTCAACAAACAATAAATTATCATGCTTCTATTATAGAAGACATGAGCCAACGTTTTAACTTATGAGCTAACTCATAACTCTTTCTTGGAGAGTTTGATCCTGG
>NZ_JAMAUR010000017.1:0-17513 GCF_023714225.1 Mesobacillus sp. MER 48 | reverse complement strand
ATCAAACTCTCCAAGAAAGAGTTATGAGTTAGCTCATAAGTTAAAACGTTGGCTCATGTCTTCTATTAATAGAAGCATGATAATTTATTGTTTGTTGACGCTTGTTTGTTTAGTTTTCAAAGAGCAAGTTGTTCAGTTTGCCGCCCAGAAGCGACTTTATTAATATAACATGCTGTCTTGTTATTGTCAACATTGTTTTTTGTTTTTCTATTTCACTAAAAACGATGTTGTTTTTGCCAATTCAGCGTTGTTTTTCTGAAGCGAGATTAAATATACCACGGATAAATTATGTTTGCAATATAATTTTAAAAGAATTTTTCACAACTCAATTATGGAATTCTGTTTTCCAGGTTTCTTCTTATTGAATGTTTTTATTAATATTTTTTTGTTCTTGCTCATATAATGCTTTGGACAAACTAAATAACAGAGGTGATCCTATTTGCTGCAATCAGTCGCACTTAATCTTTCACTACTGATGGCAATCTTTTTATTCAGTGTGGCCTACATTGAAGCTATAAAAATTGCTAACACTGAAGGAAGGGTTCATGGTGGAACCTTCATATTCTCCACAATTTGCGCATTACTATTCTCAAGGTTCACATACCTATTCATTTAAAAAAATCCCCTCTCAGGGGATTTTTATGATTGACGCAATCGCTGCGTCCACGAAGCTGCCTTTATCAAACCATCGCTTTCGAAGCGTTCCTTCATATTCGAATCCACTTTTCTTCAACACCGCCCAGGATTGTTCATTTTGAGGATGGTACAATGCCTCTATTCGATTTAAACCCATTTCCCCAAATCCAAACCTCAATATCTCTTTCGTAATCTCCGGCATCATTCCTTTACCCCAGTAATCGGGATGAAGTTCGTAGCCTATTTCTGCTTTGAGGTGTTTAGCGTCAATTGCATGGAAACCACAAGTACCAACCAGGGTGCCTGTTTCTTTCAGCTCAGCACCCCAGCGGATTTGCCTTTTCTCTATATAGCCCTGGTTGAATTTCTCAATCAGCTCCAGAGCTTGCTGTCCTTGTGTAAAACTCTCAAGATTATAATATTTAGTCACAGGATCCTGCGAAAAATAACTGAAGATTTGTGGGGCATCTTCTATTTTGAGCTGTCTTAAATAAAACCTTTCCGTCTCCAACAAAGGAAATTGTTCAAACACACTCTCCAGCTCCATTTATCTTTCCCCTGACTGTTTTTCTATTACTGCCCGATGAAGTAATTTTAAGTCCTTCCATAGATAAGCTATTTCGGGATATTTTTTGCCTGCTATTTCGACTTCTTCTTCTTCTGCTTTTACTGGTTGGAGACTTTCATAAAACTTCCGGCTTTCATTTTCCTCAAGTACCCACACAAGCATGGCATCATATTTTTGCCCTAATAATTCCTCTAAACCAGCTTGAAGAAGCTTCAAACCGATTCGTTCTCTTTGGTACTTTTTCAGAAGGTAAATGGCATACAACTCCCCATCTGCCTCGGATTCGCCTGTCCTCTCTTTACCAAAAGATGCAAAGCCTACTATTTCTCCATCTGTAGTAACAGCAACATATACCGGGGAAGTTTCGGCGGTTTGTGTGATGCTCTTTTCCCATAAAGGCTGGCGATCCTCTGCCTTCAATGAATCAAGATACTCCTGGCTTACTATACCTTGATACGTTTCTTGCCAGCTTTTCACGTGAACCTTGGCAATGCCCTGAGCATCCCCAATCGCAGCTTTTCTGATTTCCATACCCTTATACACCCCTAACCTGAGATTGATTTTATCTCTGTCTGGTTCTTGATTTTCATTTTTCTTTCATCAACTAAAAATAAAGTTATACCAGCAATAACAATTAATCCTCCGATTACCTGGGTCAACATGACTTTTTCGCCAAGAAGGTAGAAGGCCAATAGAGTTGCACCTACTGGTTCAAACAAGATGGCCATTGAAATGACCGAAGCGCTGATCCATTTAACCGACCAGTTGAACAGGGTGTGGCCAAGCAAGGTCGGAATCAGTGCGAGGAGAATAAAATAAACCCAGTCACTAGCAGGGTACGGATAGAAGGATTCACCTACAGCTATTACATAGAAAAATAAAGTTATTGAACTGATGCTATAGACAATGAAGGTATAGGTGATCAGGGACATCCTCTTCCTCACTGTTTGGCCAAATAATAGATAAACAGTGACCAATGCGCAGGCTACAATAGCCAAAAAGTCTCCAAATAACGCACTGCCACTAACCTTAAAATCGCCCCAGCTAATGATGACACTCCCGCCGATGGCAATAATTCCACTTAGTATAGCTTTTAAAGATACACGCTCTTTAAAGAAAAAATACGCTCCTATAAATGCAAAAAGCGGCTGAAGTGTGACCAGGACGGTTGAACTCGCTACCGAAGTATAGTTTAGGGATTCGAACCAGAGGATAAAGTGAAAGGCTAGGAATATGCCGGCAATCCCGCTAAACATCCAATCCCGCATCGTAATAAGACGAAGCTCCGAAACATACTTTATAAGAAATACCGGTAGCATCAGCAAAACAGAAAAGAACAATCTGTAAAATGCAATGACACCGGAGGGCGCTGATGAAACTTTAACCAGAATGGCAGAGGTCGATACAGCCACTACACCGACTGCAACTGCCAGATATGGATTTAGTTTTGGTGATTCCATTTCCATTCTCCTTTAATATGAATTATATGTATTTTACAATGAAATCGAATTTTTAGCTTACCTTAAATGAAATTTAATCGCTATACCGTGTTTAATTCAGTATTTTTAGGGAAAGTAAATACATCTTATAAGGGGCAGGAGATCAGTATGCTTTCATCAATTGATATGGAAATTTTGCTTAAGCTTGGGATATCTGCTTTTCTGGGGCTTATAATCGGTCTCGAAAGGGAGATTAAAAGAAAACCGGTCGGTCTTAAAACGAGCTTAGTCATATCAATCGTCAGCTGTCTGTTGACGGTTGTATCAAGTGAATCAGCCTATATGTTTCCCGGGGATGAAGACGTCAATATCACGATGGATCCACTACGCCTGGCTGCCCAGATTGTCTCTGGTATTGGTTTCCTCGGTGCAGGGGTTATTTTACGAAGAGGGAATGATACCATTTCCGGTTTGACGACGGCAGCGATGATATGGGGTGCTGCAGGAATCGGAATCACAGTGGGTGCCGGATTTTACTGGGAAGCCATTGCTGGTGTAGCACTGCTGATTGTCAGTGTTGAATTCATCCCATTCCTTATGACCTTCATTGGTCCAAGGCAATTAAGGGAAAAAGAGATCCGGCTGCAGTTCAATGTTACTACGAGACAAAGCATTGCAGACATTATTACCAGGATCAAAGCGGAAAAAATCTCATTGAAAAATGTCCGCATTAAGGATCTTGCTGAAGGGAACCAGCTGGTTCAATTGATCGTAACCGTGGACTTCCGCAGAAAGACAACGGATGTATATGAGGCGGTGTCAGAAATTGATGGCATTAACAGGGTTGAGATTGAAGGATTATGAGAAAAGCCGCGGATGAGCGGCTTTTTTGCTTATTTCCGAAATTTTTGTCTTGCATGTCCATAAAGAAGGAGATATAATCTTTCTTGTACCTTATCTAAACAGATACGGGGGATTAGCTCAGCTGGGAGAGCGCAACGCTGGCAGCGTTGAGGTCAGGGGTTCGAGCCCCCTATTCTCCACTTACCAAAAAAGCTGCAAAACCAATTGGTTTTGCAGCTTTTTTAGTTATTAATTACCTTTTTGATAATAAACTAATGTTTCATATGGCCTTAACTTACCGTGTTCTACTTCTTTATAATTCTGTACAATCAATTCTGCTTGAGCAATTTCAGTTAAGAATACTTCTTCTTCAATAACAATTTCGTCTCTACTAAAGTTACACAACACAACAACCTTTTCATTCTCACTTCTTCGCTCATATGCAAAAAGCTTTGGATGATCCTCAAATAATAGATTGAAGTCACCGGTTGTGATGACATCTAATTTCTTTCTAAGAGCAATTAAATGTTTATAATGATAAAAAATAGACTCTTTATCTGCTAAAGCGGCTTCTACATTAATTTCTTTATAGCGTGGATTTACTTTGATCCATGGAGTTCCTTTCGTGAAGCCGCTATGAGTTTGTTCGTTCCACTGCATAGGAGTCCTGGCGTTGTCCCTGCCTTTTACATAAATTGATTTCATGATATCTTCTGTTGGAACTCCAAGAGATCGTTTTTCTCTGAACATGTTTAATGTCTCGACGTCTTGATAGTGTTCGATGGATTCAAACTTCACATTTGTCATCCCGATCTCTTCACCCTGATAAATATAAGGTGTCCCCTGCATCATGTGAAGGCAAGTCGCAAGCATTTTGGCAGATACCACTCGGTACTCTTGGTCATCACCAAACCGGGAAACAATCCTTGGCTGGTCATGGTTATTCCAATATAAGCTATTCCAACCTGTGCCATGCATTTCAATCTGCCATTTTGTCAGATTTTCCTTTAAATCAACCAGGTTCAAAGGTTTGAGATCCCATTTTTCAGTAGGACCACTATCTAATCCCATGTGTTCAAAAGTGAAAATCATGTTAATTTCCTTATTGTCAGGATATGTGTAAATGACCGCGTCTGCAGTACTCGCTCCCGGCATCTCCCCAACAGTCAAAATATCGTAGTTAGATAGAACTTTTTCATTCATCTCTCTCAAGTATTCATGAATCTTTGGTCCGTTTACGAAGTATGGACCTCCATCCCCATATATAGCACCTTCTTTAACCTCCCCATCCGGAAGACCAGGGACCTTAGAAATAAAGTTAATGACGTCCATACGAAAACCGTCTATGCCTTTATCGAGCCAAAACTTCATCATGGTGTAAATTTCATTCCTTAGAGCTGGATTTTCCCAGTTCAAATCAGGCTGTTTTTTTGAAAAAAGATGCAGATAATATTCATTTGTATTTTCGTCAAAATCCCAGGCCGGCCCGCTGAAAATCGATCCCCAATTGTTCGGCTCTTTTCCGTTTTTTCCTGGCTTCCAAACATAATAGTCTCGATACGGATTTTCCTGAGCTTTCTTCGATTCTACAAACCAGAAGTGTTCGTCAGAAGTATGATTCACTACTAAATCCATGATGATTTTCAGTCCTCGCTGATGAGCGGCATCAAGAAGATGATCCAAATCCTCCATCGTTCCAAATTCCTTCATTATTTGGTAGTAATCCCTTATGTCATAACCGTTATCGTCATTTGGAGAGTCATAGATAGGACTTAGCCAGATCACATCCACGCCAAGCTCCTTTAAGTAATCCAACTTTTGGATAATCCCCTGCAAATCCCCAATACCATCACCATTGGAATCATAAAAACTTCGAGGATAGATTTGATATACAATACTTTTTTTCCACCATTGTTGGTCATTCTTTACCTTTTCCACTACAGTATCTCGATTTTCCATTTCTCCGGCTCCCTTACTTCAGATAAATTCTCAACCCTAACGTCTCCCGAGTAGCCATAAACCTTCATTCCTTTTGCTTGGCTTTTCCATTGCTTATCTCCACTTATATTTACATTAACTTTTAGATAACCCTCATTCATTTCAGTTTGGAAATTTGTGATGGAATAATGACCATCTTTATAGCCAAGGGAACTTCCATCATCTTCATACAAACTGAACTTCCCTTTATCACCAGCATAAACTTCAATCTCAAGGATTTGATTTTCAGTTGTATTTTGAACCTCTGACCCCATAGGAAGAATGGTTCCTTCTTTTATAAAGATTGGGAGCTTATTTAACGCTGCTTCTATTAAGACATACTTTCCACCTTGATAGGATTCTTTAGTCCAGTAATCATACCAAACTCCCTCAGGAAGATAGATGGACCGATGGGTGGTACCCGGCCGTAAAATAGGCGCGATCATGACATTGCTCCCCAATAGGAACTGATCGCTGATATTAAATGTATTTTCATCCTCTGGATATTCCATCACAAGAGGACGAACGATTGGAACTCCCGTTTGAGATGACTCATGGAAAAGGGAATATAGATAAGGGAGCCACTTATATCTCAGCTTGATGTATTTTTTTACTATTTCAGTTGTGTCTTCACCAAAAACCCATGGCTCCTGTCGGATACTGTCCTGTACACTATGATTTCTGAAATAAGGCATGAAAGCCCCGACCTGTGTCCACCTAATCAACAATTCGGGTGTACAGTCAGAAGAGAAACCGCCAACATCCGCTCCAGTAAAAGCAACCCCTGATATGCCAAGATTCATGATCATTGGCAGTGACATTTCAAGATGCTCCCAATGGCTTCGGTTATCTCCCGTCCAGACGGTGGCATATCTTTGGATACCCGCATAACCAGCACGGGTCAAAACGAAAGGACGTTTATCGGGGAGTAGCTCTGAAAGTCCTTCGGCAGTTGCTTTGCTCATATAGAGTCCGTAGGTGTTGTGCATCTCCAAATGCGGTTTCAGTTCTCCATCCACATCATGCATCACATCGAGATCCATAGTCTTGCTTTCATTGAAGACAGACGGTTCATTCATATCATTCCAAATTCCTTCAATGCCGAGATCGGTATAGAATTTGTGCAAATTTCCCCACCAATTCCTTACCTCAGAATTCATAAAGTCAGGAAATGCACTCGTTCCAGGCCAGACATCCCCATAATAAATCTGTCCATCAAGATACTTACAAAACAAGCCCTTGTTTACCCCTTCTGCGTACACAGGATACTGAACATCCTTTTTAACTCCTGGATCTACAATTGGCACAACCTTGATCCCGTTCTTTAATAAGGTAGAGATCAGATTATCAGGTTGCGGAAAATGATCCTTATCAAAGGTAAATACTCGATAATCCCTCATATAATGGATGTCGAAAAATATACAATCCAATGGGATTCCTTCTTCTTTGAAACGATTAGCGACTGCCAGGACCTCTTCTTCTGATCGATAGCTATAGCGAGACTGATGATATCCAATCGCCCATTTGGGAGGCAGACTCATCTTTCCTATCAGCTCAGTGTAAAGGGTGGTGATTTCCTTTAAGTTCTCACCAACAAAAACGTAAAAGTCGAGTTGCCCACCATTGGCACTCATCCTGTATTTATTTGAGTAGGTCTGGGTATCAAATTCTGTTTTAAATGTATTATCAAAGAAAAGTCCATAAGATCTCTGCTTGTTATGAACAGCAAAATATGGGATGGATTGATACAGCTCGACTGTGTCCTTATTGTGCGGTGCATAAACGTCCGTATTCCACATCGACAGTTTCGAACCTCTCTTATTGAGGAAGCCAGTCTTTTCCCCAAATCCATAAAAGACATCATCAGTCTCCATCAGTGCATCAAAAAAGACTTCACCACTGTTTTTATAAAAAGTTGACGGGCTCCCCGACTGGAAGATTATTCTTTGGTCATTCGATATTTTTATTGTGAAACGGTCTTTGGTCACCTCAACTTTTACCGAATCACAGGTGATCATTAATTGGTCATTCGTTTCCTGAAACGATGCCTCATGAGGAACTTGCTTAAGTGAAACAGCAATGCTCGATGCCGAGTCTACTTTTCCAAATGGATTTATGATGATTCTAGGAATCTTTTTTTCTGCAAAATAAATCAAAAACTCACCATGCTCATTAGTGCCTGTAAGCATATGATCTTTCCACGAGAAAGATTTGACTGACCCAACATGTAATTTTGGTTCGCTTTCGATTTTTTCCTGGGTTGGAAGGATAGCAAAACTAGTTGTATCTAACACATTCATACCTCCATGAACTCAAGCTTTTTTCTTTCCGTTTATAAAAACATCTTTTCCTTCTGAGTTAGCTTCATCAGGAAGATAAACATCAAATTCTTCTGTTGGTCCACTTACTGAAATCTTCCATCTATCCGATTCTTCTATGACGTCAACAACCCATTGATTATTCAGGTGGTCATTGATTCTTTCGGATAATCCATCCTTTAAATAAATCCTTAATAAAGGTCTGACATAACTGGTAATATCATTGGAAACCCAAGAACCTAACTGAAGCGTTTGATCCACATTTGTTAAAATTACGGCCCCTTCTTTTACGTAAACAGGAATATGGTCAAGTGGTGAATCAATCAATTCATAGGCAGGACCAATAATTCTTTTACCGTTCCAGAAATCAAACCAAGTTCCTTCAGGGAAATAAACTTTTCTTGAAGTTGCACCTTCTTCTGTTACAGGAGAAACCAATAAAGAAGATCCAAAGTAATATTGGTCGAATACTCCTTCACCTCGTTGATCTCCAGGGTTCTCCATAAATAAGGAGCGCATTAATGGAATACCTGTTTCACTAGTTATTCTTGCTTCGTTCCAAATGTAAGGGAGCAAGTTCATTCGGACATTGGCATAAAATCTATATCCCTCAATTGCAATTTTTTGATTGGTTCTCTCCGCAATATTCCATGGAGTGCGGTCCTGATTAAACTCACCTTTGCTTTCAGCGTGATACTGCATGATTGGACAAAAGGCCGCCATAGCCGCGGATCTGACAAACAATTCGGCCGTTGGAATATCACCATTGAATCCCGCTAAGTCCCAGCCCCAAAATGGAATTCCTGACATTCCAGAAGTGATACCTGCAGCCAACGATCGCTTAAATGCGTCAAAAGTCGATCTTTCATCCCCTGCCCAATGTGCTGGGAATTTTTGAGCTCCCATGTATCCGGCTCGGCTAAATGTCATTGCATCTCCGCTTTTAAAATCATTAGCGAATTGGTAGTACGCCTCTATATAATCATTTGGATACAAATTACGCATTTCGTCGCCGGTTTTCCCATCAGCAAACAGTAATTCGTCTCCGAACACGAACTCCCCACCATCTGTTTTGAAACCATCCACTCCAATTTCAAGCAAATACTTCCGTTTGCTAAACCACCATTCCTTGGCTTCTTGATTTGAAAAGTCCATCAACAGACTTTCCTTAAACCAGCCTTCAGGCATCCTGTATGGAGATCCGTCTTTCTTTTTGACAACATATCCATTTTCCAGCATGTATTTTTCATCCGCATCTTTTTGTGGATGCATTTGCCTGTTCAAGTATTTTTTAATCGGAATCTGCCACAGAAGAACTTTCAACCCGTTATCATGCAGGTATTTAAACAATCCCTTAGGATCCGGCCATCGTCCCCATTCAGGAAACTCCATTTCATTGTAGGTATGACTTTCTCCATTAACTTTCACTTCATATTGGGCATCATTGAACATGTAATAAGTAGCTTCATCACTCCACTGTTCCAGAACTAGAACAGTCGCTGGTATCTGATATTCGTTTGTTTTCTCAACTTCTGAACGGGTCAGACTGTCCCTGTCCCAGTTATTGCTCGACATCCAGGGCCCAAATGCCCAAACAGGTGGTAATACTGGTTTGCCAGTTTTCGAAGTAAAGGATTTAATCACTTCCTTCGGTGTCCCTAAAAATGCGGTAAGGGAGGTGCTTTGTTGTTTTTCTGACATCCTTATCTTTATAGACAGGGCATCCTTCAATGAGTGAGCGATGTCAAAATGGGTGTACCTGTTGGTATTAACCACCAAGCCATATCCCAGTGAACTGATGTAAAAAGGAACAGGCATATAAGTCCTTGTACCTTGGTCTCGATACTGATTATAAACATAGCAATCAATGATATTCCCGCGCTGCTCAACAGCGTTATATCTCTCACCGAATCCATAAAAGCTTTCGTTCAACGGTGTATGCAAATTTAGCTTTAAGTCTCTTATAAACTGGTTTTCATCAGTCGTACATTCAATAAAGGAAAGGAAATCGTGTGACTTTAAAAGTGTTTTGTTGGCATCTCTTATGCAAATGAAAAATGGATTTAACTGCAGGTCAACAGTAAATTCTTGGTTCATGGATTTTAGGGTAAGAGCTTCATATTCTTCCTGGAGGAATTCTTGATTAATATTAGAATCAATATTTATATAAAACTGGTCATCATTAAAGCCCAGATTGACCTGTAAAGAAAAACCATCCTCATCTTTCGCTAACAAGACTACTTCACTCTCAGCCTTTTCAAATAAGCGGAATTCATTTAGTACCCGGCGTTTTAGAGGTGTGATTGGAAACCGCTCTGATTGCACCTTAAGGCCCTCGCCTTTATAAGCGGAGAATTGATAACTGAATTCCTCTTCCTGGGTAAGGGGTTCGATAGTTCCAATCCAAATGTAAACTTTTTTATCCTCAAGATATTTTCTGGTCAACTCTTTTGTCTTTACGGTTTCACCGCTAGCTGAGTATAAAGTTAATAAAACCGAATCTACTTCGCCTTCAGGCCATACCTGGCATGCTACTGTTATTGGCTCTTCGATTGTCGGATGATGTGGACTTCGTTCTGTAAGTTGCGGATCGTAAATGTTATGATTGCCAAAGGGTGTATGTACTATTTTGTACTCTTCTATTGAATCAACCTTATAGTGTTCTATCATTTCAATAATCACTTTTCCAAGCTCGGATTCCTCTGTCGACTCTTTTCCAATCAAGCTTTGTGCCAAATTTAAATAGGTATTCGCTTTTTCATAGTTGCCCTTTTCCAGAAAATATAATGACAAAAGCGCAGTTGCTGAAGAAGATTCTTTCTTACCTTCAATCGTTTTTAGTGCCCCTGTATTATTCACTAACTTCCTTTCGATTTGGCCAACTGCTTCTACCACAATTAAGTCCTCAGGAGAAAACAATCCATATGGCATAACTGCAGTAAGCATATCCAATGAAATTTGCCGTTCATTCACTGCATTAAGCAACATCCCCCCAGAAAGTAGAGAGTCAAAGACAAAATCTCTGATTTCTGTGATTGTTTTTTGGAGTTCATATTGCTGGAGATTATTTTTGGATTGAGTTAATGCCGCATATACCATTGCAATGTTCGAAACATGAAGATCTTTTTTGCCGTCTCCCCAAATGCGTTCAAAAGGTTTTCTCCAATTTTCCTGGAGAAACGTTAAATACTGTTGAACATTAACTTCTTTCATGCTCTCACTATTCGTCCCTTTTAAATGGTTCTGCACATTCCATAGCCAGGTAGCAATAAGGTATATTCGGTCTTTATCAAGTTGAGGTTTATAATTAAGAAGAATTCTTTCCGAGGATGGATAATCATTGTTTAACTGGTATACGTGAGCTTTAAGCAGCTTGCTGTACATTGCTTTTGAATCCATATGTCTCTCCCCTTATGTTAGAAGAGAAGGATATGAGGATGCCTCGATATCCTTCTCCAGATTTGATTACTTCAGCTTTTCTAATTCTCCCTGCATAACTTTCAATGCTTCTTCAGGACTCTTTTTACCGTTCACCACATTTTCTAGTTCCTTTGTGATCAAGTCACTCATTTTACTCCAATCTTCAATTACTGGAGGTAAAACAAGCGTATCCATAGCTTCAAAAATAACTTCCCTGCTTTCTGGAGGAGTTTGTTCCAGATAAGGCTTTAAGATTTCTTCATTTGTGATTGCTGGAAGTTCCCATGAACTTGCAATTCGAATTTCTGCCGCTTCGTCACTAGCGCTCATGAAGCGTGCAAATTTATAAGCAGCGTTTTGAGCATCTGAGTCCTTTGAAACTGCTAATCCATTTGCGAAGAAGTGGTGTGCCTTTTGTGTATTGCCTGCTTCAAGTGCAATATCCCATTTAAATGGTGCATCTTTGAAAGCGGATAGCATCCAGATTCCAGTATGCAAGATTCCGATTTGACCGTTCTTAAACAAATCTTCTGGTGACTGGCCAGATAGATCACCTACAGTAGGAGTTACTTTATATTTGTTCACCTTATCAACCATGTATTGAAGTGCTTCTGCATTTTCAGGGCTATCGACTGTTACTTCTGATTTGTCTTCATTGAATACAGATCCGCCATTCTGAGCAATGACTTTATAGAATTCATGGAACTGAATCGGTGCATAAGTACCCCAGACCTTTTCATCCTTGTTTGTGAGTTTTTGCGCTGCTGCTAATTCATCTTCCCAAGTCCATTCTGCAGTTGGGTAATCCACTTTTGCTTTATCAAACAAGTCTTTATTGTAGAAAGTGACAACATTTGAAAAGCTCTCTACCATTCCATATTGCTTTCCTTCGTATTGATAAGCTTTATATGCTTCTTGATTTAATTTAGATGGATCAAAATCTTTATCTTCTTCAATGTATTTAGACAGGTTCGCTAAAGCTCCCTTTGAGGCATAACTAACGAAGTTTTCATAGTTAAGTTCAAATACATCCGGTGCTTTTCCGCCAGCTATCATGGTTTGCAGCTTTGTAAAATAATCATCATAAGCAGCAATCTCATAATCTACTTTTACATTTGGGTTTTGCTTTTCAAAAGCACTGATCATGTCCTGTAGGTCTTTTTCATGGTCAGTACCTGGTGAAAAGGTGAAGTAATTGATTGTTACCTTTTCATCTTTGCTGTCTCCAGAACTCTTTTCCGAATCAGAACATCCTGCCAATACAGTAAAAGTAAGCATAAATAGTAGAACAATAGCCGAAACAAGCTTTTTCTGAGTCATCTTAATTCCCCCTTATTATTCTTTCATCCCACTCATTGTCATTCCTTGAATAAAGTACTTTTGCGCAAATAGATAGACTGCAAGTATTGGCAAAACACTAATGACTACGCCTGCCATCATCATGTTCCAATTCGTTTCCCACCTCCCTTGCAGAAGAGATAAACCTAGCGGCAAAGTAGCAAAGCTTTTATCATTAATTACAATAAGTGGCCATAGGTAATTGTTCCAAGATTGCATGAATGAAAAGATGCCTAACGTTGCGAGTGTTGGTTTAGATAACGGCATAATTACACGCCAGAATATTGAAAAATGGTTGGCACCATCCATGAAGGCTGCCTCTTCAAGTTCTTTCGGAATCGACAAGAATGCCTGCCTTAACAAGAAGGTTCCAAAAACACTAAACAGTCCAGGAACGATCAATGCCTGATATGTATCAAGCCATCCAAAGTTTTTCATTAAGATAAACTGGGGTATCATTGTGACCTGTGCCGGAACCATCATTGTTGCCAGGTATAATAGGAAAAGTTTATCCCTGCCCCAAAATTGCATCCTGGCAAACGCATAAGCTGCCATAGAACATAAAAGCAGCTGGCCTAAAGTAGTGAGAATCGCCACTAACAAGGAGTTTCCCAAAAAGTGAAGCATTGGGAATGCCCCAGTCACATCCTTATAGTTTTGAAAGGTTGCATGATCAGGGATAAACTGTGGTGGAAAGACCATTGTTGCTCCTTGATTCTTTAATGAAGTCGAAATCATCCATAGAAAAGGAAGCAGCATAGCGATTGCACCTAAGATCAAAACGATGTACAGTAAACCCTTTTTAAATATCCTAAGACTTGTAAGTTGATAGTCTTTCTGAAGGACAGTTGATTGTTTTGTAACCGGATTCATTTCCATGTTCAATCCGCCCACCTTTTCTGCATTTTCATCTGGATCAAAGTAATCACAAATATGACGATGAATAAAATCCATGACATTGCGGAAGCGTAGCCCATTTCAAAATACCGGAAAGCATGATTGTATATGTTTTGAACTAGCACATTGGTTGCGCCGCCAGGACCGCCTTCAGTCATGATCATGACCTGGTCAAAAACTTGGAATGAGTTAATCAAAGAAATGATGGTTACAAAAAATGTCGTAGGTGTCAAAAGCGGGAGGGTGATATTCCAGAATTTCTTCCAGGAATTTGCCCCATCGATATCTGCGGCTTCGTAGTAGGAGGTAGAAATATTTTGTAGGCCGCCTAAAAATAGTACCATAACAAATCCAATGTCTTTCCAGACACTTGTGATGATGATAGCTGGCATTGCTAGACTTTCATCTTGGAGCCAATTAAGCCCCTCAATACCAACAAATGATAAGAAGTAATTTATTAATCCGTAACTAGGGTTGAACAGCCATTTCCATACAAGAGATACGGCAACCCACGATGTCACTACTGGTAAAAAATACGCTGCTCTGAAGAATGCTCTTAATTTTACTTTTCTATTAAGCAGCAAAGCACATGCTAATCCGAAAATCATTACTAAGGGTAAATATCCAATAATGAAAGTTATCGTATGGGTAAACGCTGCCCAAAATTCTTTATCCACCATTAGCTGTTTGTAATTATCCATTCCGACGAATTCCATAGTGGATATTAGGTCCCAGTTCGTAAAGCTGATGGCTAATGATGATAAAAGCGGGAAAACGATAAAAGTCAAGAAACCGATTAAATTGGGCAAAAGGAACACAGCTACCCAAAAGGCTGTCTTTTTCTTTGTCATACCAACCATGTTCTCACCTCAATTTAATATAGATTTAGATTCTTCATAGATTGGAGCCTGAAACAAATGAGTGATTGCGAGTAAGGCTGCCCCTTTTAGCCATGAATCATCTCCGAGTTCTGTTGGCCTTATTTCTGTTTGGATATTTGCGGCTGAAAAAAAGTTCACCCTTGCAATATCTACAGCGGCATCCAGGAATAAGTGCTTGTATTTCATCCCTTCTCCAATAAGCAATATTGTATGGGGATTAAGTGCGTTAATTGCATTTAATATTCCGTATCCCAGGTTTTCACCAAATGATTTCATCAGTTCGTTTGCAAGAACGTCACCTTTTTCTGCTGCAGTGGATACTTCTTCGAATGAAAAATCTTCAATGATTGTTTCAGGATAGCTTTCTTTTATCTCACTGCCACGGTTAAATAGAAAAAATTCAGATGCATACATTTCAAGGCAACCTTTTTGTCCGCAGTGACATGGATACCCGCCAATTTTCATTACCGTATGGCCAAACTCACCAGCTCCCCCGGATTCTCCGTAATAAATTTTCTTATCGACCACTAGGGACATACCTAATCCGGCACCAACAGAGATACAGATGAAGTTTGACAGGTCTTTTCCTTCTCCATACCATAATTCCGCCATTGTGTAAGCGTTGACATTTTTATCAATGAATACTGGAATATTGTTCAGCTGCTCGCTTAACAATTGACATAAAGGTACGTTCTCCCATCCCAACATTGAAGATCTAACAATCGTCCCTTCCTGGCGGTTGATTAATCCAGAAGCCGCGATTCCAATACCCATAAGTTGTTCCATTGGCTTATCAGCCTTTTGTAAAAGCTCCTTAATACCACGAGCAATCATTTCTACAACATCCTGGATATTATCAAACCTGTTAAACTTCTTTTCTACTAAATCCAAAATATCAGCATTTAGATTGGTTAAGGCGAATAGAACTCTTTTCTCCTCAATCTTCACACCAACTGTATAGCCATAATCCGCATTAAACTCCAATAGTACAGGCCTTCTGCCACCAGTGGATGTAGCAACGCCGACTTCCCTTACCAAATCAATTGCCATTAATTCATCCACAATGTAAGTGATTGTAGACAAACTCATTTTGGTGATTTTTGAAACATCAGACCTGCTGATCCTGCCTGATTTCCTAATTAGGTTAATTACTATGGAACGGTTAATTTCTTTGATTAGATCCTTACTGCCTTTCCTAAGTCCATTCATATAATCCATCTCCATAATTTACTAATTAAAGAGTAACTTACTTTCTTCATTGAAGCAAGTAAGTTTTTTCAATATTTTTCGACAATTTTATGTAAAAATAGATAGACTGCTGATTAGCAGTCTATCTAGTCTTCTTATTGAAGATAAGCACCCGTATGTTTAAGTGCATTGTTTCACAATCCAACTTATAAATAAACTTCAATAAATAAAACAAGGACCCAATTAAGATCCCTATTTTTGAAAACAATAGTAAAATAGATTGTAAATCATCAGTCAGAACCTAAAATCAAATTCCCTTTAGAATCGAATTTTGACCAGCCATCTTCTAGACTTGGATAATGCATACCTTTTTCAATTGAACTCCCACCATTCATATTAGGTGATTCAAATACGATAAGCAAAACACTATTAGTATTTCTATCGTACTCGTATTCATATATCAGATTTGGTTCCTCAGCAAATTTATAAACAATCATCCATCTTCCTGTTTTAAAGTCCCTTGATGACCTTTTTTTGTATCCCTGTTCCAAATCTACTTTCTGAGCTTCCATATATGTATCAATTCTATCTTCTGCGATATTTTTATAACCAGGAAAATTCACATACCAAACAATAAAACAGACTAAAAAAAAGACAATTGCACTAACCCCAACAAACACTTTTTTCTTCACAAGAATCACCCTTAGTGTAATATTACACTAATTGTAACACGAAGAGGGATTGTACACTACCATAAAAATCCTTTATTTATTATCCTACCTCTTAATTAAATAAGAAGTTCGATAACCCATTACTCATCCAAGGTCAACCAATCGGCTCCTTAAATAAATTAGAAATCCATTTAGGGTCTGAAGTGTTTAATAAATTTAAGACGTTTGTGGCAACCTCTTCAAAATCCTGTTTTGTTTTAGCCTCTTCAAAATTAAACCATATACCATCTTCTTCCTCGGACATTGCCCCTAATCTAAAACGTTGATTAACGTGATGAGCAGTCACTTTATTTGGTTTTATTCCTTCACCCCAGTCCATTGTTATTCCTTCTAATGGACAAATTGCCAATTCAACTACAAACGAACCTCCCCATCTGTTAAATTGAAAAGTAATTAAATCTATGTTGTCTTCATTCTTCCTTCTAAAATGGGGGAATGAACCTTTAAATCCTTGCTCTTTTAAAACTGGAGTAACAATATCTTTAATTGTTAAATCCATATTCTTTCTTTGTTCTGAGGACATTTATTACCCACCTTATTGAAAAGAATTAACGTCTGAAGATTGTATATACGCTTATTTTCACAAAACTTCTTATTCAACATTACTGCATCGTTAGTTAGTTACTGCTAAGGAGAACTAAATACCTTAATCCCAAAAATTAAAGATTACATCTCCTATTCTCTGAGGTTTCCAATATTTTATTTGTTCCAGCTCTGCTCTATTCAAATTATTGTTTTGATTCTCAAATAGCTTATTGTCCAGGTCCTCAGCTTTTAGTACATTGTAAAAACCGCTAAACAGTTCACCTAAAGATGGTTCATCAATAAAATTTATTTGAGCAATTTTCACATCAGAAGCAAAGGCTAAAAGGGGATAATGTTCGTTAAGTAGGATATGAAATGACTTATCTCGTAAATTGACTTTAATATCAAAAAAGTTTGTACATTCCCGTGGTTCCCAAACCTCTATGATTTTCCCTCCATTGGTCTTAACATAGTTAAAACATAAAGACTTTAACTGTTTACTATCCATTTTAGGAGGTTCATTGCTTCCTTCATAAAACCCTGTAACACCATTTGGAAGTTCCATATATACCTCCCTAAATTGTTGATTAAGATTTTGTATCCTTTGTTTAACTATCCTGCCCCGTTCGTATTATAAGGTCATCCAGAAAAGAAAATATTTCTGGTTGACCTTTTTCTATATGGTCTTATTATAACGGTAGCCGGGGTAAAACGTAACTGCTCGTGGGACCTAGATCCCGTCAGCTAAACAG
>NZ_JAMAUR010000016.1:0-18819 GCF_023714225.1 Mesobacillus sp. MER 48 | reverse complement strand
CAACAAGATAAAACAGCTAATGAAAAACCTTCCAAACGGTATTTGGAGGGTTATTTGGCGTGCCTTCAAAAGTATAACACGGAAGAACAAATATTTTAATAAGAAGTTCTTGACTCCTATTAGCTGGTTTAGCTCAATGTACCGCCTTTTATCAAGGCGTTTTTTTTATCGTCAAAAAACAACATTTTTATATAGATTAGTCGAATTTATGGGTTCTATTTCATTTTCAAATTTCGGTTAAGCTGCTAGTTTATCTATAAGGGATTTACGATAGAACCTTATTATACAGAAGGATTTGATGTTCCAGGGAGGACTTCAGCCCCTTCTTGAATTCCGTATTTGACAAACGGAAGTTAGTGAAAGAAAGATAAACAGGTATAATAGAGATAAATTAATTTTAAGATGGAGTTGGGGAGAAATCAGATGCCGCAAGATAGAATTATTTTAGTAGCAAGTGTGTCATCTTTAAGGACGATAGAGTCTTGATTATAAAAGTGAATAAACCTGCTGAAATTGATAAGTGGAACATTCCAAGTAATTATTGACCAGTTTTACTAAAGTAAAACGGTGGATCTTATTAAGCTAAAGAAATTACAAAAGCAGCCAAAAGCGAGAATTGAAGCTTTTAAACGATTAACTGAGGTATTTGACCCTAAAAGATATTTTTTAATGGAAATAAAAATTAAAAAGGGATTTAAATCTGAAAAAATGTTTAAGATGAGTGGGTATTTGAAGAAGTTTTGATTAAAAATTTGTAAAAGAAGTTTTTAAAACAACAAAATTAAAATGACATAGATCAAGAAATCTAATCCAAATTGGAAGGGTGGTACTTGTTACCATGGACTAAAGTTCGAAATATACTTTATGTTTTAGGCTCTTCTTGCTATACTAATACTACACCTGTAAAAGTTGGGGGTTTATCATGAAGGAAATTCCACAAATATCAGAAGCAGAATATGAAGTGATGAAGGTTATATGGAAATATGAGCCGATTTCTACTCCTAAGGTAGTGGAGAAATTTTCGAATAAGAGCGATTGGAAGCCAAATACCATTCACACGATGCTGGCACGCCTCGTTAAGAAAAAGGCTTTGCATGCAACAAAAGATGGCCGAGTGTTTATATATACATCATTGGTTGAAAAACACCAATATGTTGAGCAAAAAAGTAAATCCTTCCTGCAACAGTTTTTTGGCGGTACATTAAATTCAATGATACTAAATTTTATTGAAAATGATCAATTATCAAAAGAGGAAATATCCGAATTAAAGGAAATATTATCTATGAGGGATAAGAAAGAAGGGGAAAAATAATGGATACCATGCTACTGCGGCTTTTAGTAAGTGCAATCGTGGTATCACTCCTTATTTTCATCATTCTTTTAATCAAAAAGCTATTAAACAATCATATGACTGTGAAAGCACATTATCATATCTGGTTTTTTCTATGCATTCCAATCTTTACTGCATTTTTACCTTGGAAGTATTTTCGTTTTGGAGAAGAAATCCGATATTTAAAAAGCTTTCTTTTTTTTCATAGAGAAGCGCCATTGAGCAGTGAAAGGATTAATGGAGTGGGTGCCTCTCCGGCGCCAAACAGCGATATAATACATGATTTCACGGTATCTGTAAACAAGGAAGCGCCCGAATTTGTCTACCAGACAATTTTTACAGTCTGGGTGATTGGAGTGGTTCTTTCTATTGGGGCTGCTGTATATTCAAACTATCAAATCAATCAAATCAAAAAGTCGGCTGTGGCTGTTCATAACCAAAAGCTAAATAAACTATTAGAAGAATGTAAAGAGATAGTTGGGGTGAAAAGAAACATAAAGTTGCGGGAGACCGCTCTTATTTCCTCACCGATCACGTTCGGGATTTTTCAAGCCTTTATTTTTTTACCAAGCAAAACGACAGAAACTTTTTCGTTAAATGAATTAAAACACGTGTTTTTGCACGAACTGTACCATCAAAAAAGCAAAGATCTATTCGTGAATTATGTCATGTGGTTATTCCATATTATATATTGGTTTAACCCAGTAATCTGGTATGCTTTAAAAAGGATTCGAATGGATCGGGAATTGGCCTGTGATGCATCCGTTTTAAACCTCTTGGATGAGAGCGGATATATTGAATATGGGTATACCATCATTCGCTTTGCAGATAAAAAACATGATCGGCCCCTTGATCAGTTTGCTCCAGGGATAGGCGGAACAAAAAAAGAAATCAAACAAAGAATCCAGTGCATTGCAAGCTACTCTGGAGATTCTCTATTATTGAAATGGAAAAGTATGGCCATCTGTGCTGTTTTAGGAATGGTTGTGCTATTTCTTGCTCCCATCACCACCGTGATTGCCAGCAAGGATGATGTGTATCATTTTACCGGTAAGAATGTAGTCAATGAAGATCTAAGCTCTTATTTTAAGGGTTATAAGGGCAGCTTTGTTTTATACAATCCCTCTAAAAACCAATATCTAATATATAATAGGGAGTTAAGTGAACAAAGGATTTCTCCTAATAGTACCTATAAAATATATTCTGCCTTATTTGCAATGGAATCCAATGTGATCTCTCAAAATAACAATTCAAAGGTTTGGGATGGAAAAATTAATCCCTTCCCAGAATGGAATCAAAATCAAAACTTAGCGACTGCCTTAAGTCATTCCGTAAATTGGTATTTCCAGAAAACCGATCGAGAGGTAGGGAGAAAGCAGCTGCAAAATTATTTTCAAAAGATAAAATACGGGAATGAGGATCTTTCAGGGGATTTGGATAGTTACTGGATGGAATCTTCCCTGAAAATATCACCCATCGAACAAGCACAATTATTATATCAATTTGATGAAAATCAATGGGGTTTTAATGTAGAAAATATCAATGCAGTAAAAAAGGCTATTTTAATAGATGGGCAAAAGAATGGGAAGTTGTATGGCAAGACGGGAACCGGCAAGATTAATGGAAAAGATGTAAATGGCTGGTTTATTGGTTTTGTCGAAAAAGGTGATGAGCGTTATTATTTTGCCGTCAATATTCAAAATAAGAATGGGCAGGCTCAAGGAAGTAAGGCAGCGGAGATTGCCAGACAGATCCTGCATGATGAAAAGATCTATTAATCATTAACCCCAGAAAGGATTACATTCCTTTCTGGGGATTTATTGATACTAAATACCACAATTGTAGTATTTAAAGTTGTTTACAAACTTTCCAGTTAGAAAGGGCTAGTTTGTTTTGAAGCAGAAAAAGCAGAAAGAAAATATAGTTAGAAACCGAATTCGATAGAGAATGTATAGCCTCCTTTTCAATCACAAGTAGAAAAAATTATGCCGGAAGAGTTAATGAGTGCAATCCAAAATCCGTATACGCTTGACACTGCATTTGTTGTGGAGATGGAACTGAAAACTGCCGCATTCTTGCGATGTCAGGAAAAGTGTTTGACAGTAAGACCAGGGAGTTTAGCGATTTTACACCAGGAACCTTTACTTATACATTTGAACAGGGGTCCATTGTAAAAGGGGGCACCGTATTAAAAACTGGTTACCCATGGTTCCAAAGGAACTGCGAGAGGATATTTTAAAGGCGATCCCTACAATGCCGCAGGTGAAAGCGGGACCTCGGAACCCTATAAAAATGGGGTGAAGACTTGGAATCTTTCTTTTGCTGGTTATGCTTCATTCAATAATCCTGGGATAGCAATTGCCGTAATTGTACCGAATGCTTACCGAGATGGTTATGGTCAGCCGCACGGTGCAGCTAATATCATTAGCCAGCCATTTTTAGGGTATATTTTGATCCTAATGGAAAATCACGGCAAACTACAAAATGAGTTTGACAACTATTTATTACGAGTGTAGTATTAAGTTTGTAATTATTATACTACATATGTAGTATTTATATTACACAAGTAATCAATTTTGGAGAAAGGAGGATAATCAACTCCGTCATTTAGGAGCAGCATCAGGGTATGAAATTAGATTTTAAACATGGTCAATTTAATTGCAAACGGAAAGAATTTTCCATGCAAACATAGTTAAATTGAATTCGAACCGTAATACACGATTTTTAGAATCAGCTGGTGAACAGCCGATTGGTGTTAATAAAAATATAGAAAGAGGTTAGTATCTCGATGAAAAAACATAATATTTTCAGAATGCATCATTTAATAGTTGCCCTGCTTGTGCTAGTGGTTGCCACTGTACCCCTCGCAGGGTGGTCGATGACCACCGATAATCTTTCCGACAAGCATGTAAAGGCAGTGGAGAAAATACCCACACCACAACTACACCGTAAGTTTGCTGAACTCGAGAACAAATATGATGCCCGGCTTGGAGTCTACGCCATCGATACAGGTACAAATCGGAAAGTTTCTTATCGACCTCAAGAGCGGTTCGCATACGCATCTACTTACAAAGCTCTAGCAGCAGGTGCATTGCTGCATCAATACTCAATTGATCAACTTGACGAGTTAGTCACATACAATAGCGAAGACATCGTTTCGTACTCACCCGTTACACAACTTCACATTGATACCGGGATGACTCTTCGGGAAGTTGCTGAGGCTGCTGTGCGATATAGCGACAACACCGCTGGGAACCTTTTATTAGAGAAACTGGGAGGACCTAAAGTATTTGAAACAGCATTAAGGAAGATTGGCGATAATATTACCCAAGTTGATCGCTACGAGACGGAATTGAACTCAGCTGTTCCTGGAGATGCACGTGACACAAGCACAGCAAAAGCACTTGCTACCAGCCTACAGGCTTTTGCAGTAAGCGACTTGATTCCAACAGAAAAACGTACTATCCTGACAGATTGGATGCGGGGTAACGCCACCGGGGATGCATTAATTCGTGCTGGTGCACCAACTGGCTGGGAAGTTGCTGACAAGAGCGGGGCAGGAAGCTATGGAACGCGGAATGACATTGCGGTTGTTTGGCCGCCGAATAGAGCTCCCATCGTTATTGCAGTTCTATCCAGCCGCGAAACACAGAATGCGACCTATGACAATGCGCTGATCGCTGAAGCTGCCAAAGTCGCACTTAACTCTTTGAAGTGAACGGATATTTAAATTTACCTATCATAATTCTCAATTACATCATTGCCTAGGCTTAACAGTCATCCTGTGCAATGAATAGTAAGCTTAGCATGTAAAGACTTATATTTTTTCTATAGGCTAAAATCAACAATCTAGGTCTCCCGAATGGGAGGCCATTTATTTATACAGCATTAACAAGACTCTTTACTGGAGGACCAAATGTATAGTAAAGGAGAGCTATAGAATGAATAGTAGAGTCGAAAGAAAAAAGAGGAAAATCAATCCTTATTACCTCTTAATATTCCTCATTTTAGCTGGGATTGGGGGATTTAGTTTATTCCAAATCATGGACAAAAAAGGTCACAATGAAGTTCAGGAAGTAGCTAATACTTTTATTCAACTATTAGAAGACAAAGAATATGAAAAATTAGGGGATGTACTTGAAAAACAATCCTACACTTCTTTGGATTATACTTTGGAAGAAGTCATAGATAAATATGATCGTATATTTAACGGAATCAATATTAAGAATATACATGCTTCCAAAGTTGAATTAGAGAAAGTCAAAAACCACGGGTATGAGTTATCTTATAAATTAAGCTTTACAACTCCTTTAGGGACAGTAGAGAATTTGAACTATCATACAAAAATAGAAAAAACAGAGGACCATTATAGGGTGAAGTGGGGTCCTCACTTGATATTTCCTGGAATGGAAGGAAAAGATAAAGTGGCTTTTAACTCTCTAGAAGCAGAACGAGGAGAGATCAAAGATCATTTAGGGAACGGATTGGCGGTAAACGAAGAGTTTAAATGGGCAGGGGTAGTACCGAAAGAATTAAATCAAGGCGATGACAAAGACGATACGCTACAAAGGATTAGCCAACAGTTCGGTATGCCAATAGAGGAAATTCATCAAAAACTAAATCAAAGCTGGGTAAAAGAGGATCTATTTGTTCCCTTAAAAATAATTGAAGTAGATAAAGAAGAAGTCATACCTGGAGTGGTCTATCAAAATACAAAACTTCGTTATTACCCGCTTAAGGAAGCTGCCGCTCATTTAATTGGTTACATTGGAAAAGTGACAAAGGAAGATTTGGATAAACATCCAACTTTAGCAGAAGGAGAGATGATTGGAAGAGCTGGATTAGAAAAGGCCTTTGATCAACGACTGCGGGGGAAAGATGGAGGAGAAATCCTGATTGTTGATGAACAGGGGAATAAAAAGCAAGAAATTCTAAAGGTAGAAAAGTTGGACGGTAAAGATATTCAGTTGACAATTGATTCTTATATCCAATTGGAGGCCTTTACACATCTAAACGGAAAAGCTGGTTCTACTGTCGTTATGGACCCTAAAAAGGGAGGGCTTTATGCCGTTGTAAGTTCTCCTTCATATGATCCTAATAAAATGGTTCAAGGTATATCTCAGCAGGAATATGAACAGTATGCAAAGGATGATAACAAACCCTTTATTTCAAGATTTGCAGTTGGGTATGCGCCTGGCTCTACCTTTAAAACGATTACCGCTAGCATTGGTCTTGATGCCAAAGTGACCTACCCAGATAAGCTTCGAAACATAAAGGAATTAAGCTGGAAGAAGGATGGAACCTGGGGAGGTTATTCCGTCACCCGAGTATCCGATGTACAAAATGTGGATATGAGAAAAGCGTTAATTTATTCCGATAATATTTATTTTGCACAAGAGGCACTGGAAATGGGCGAAAAAGTGTATAGAAATGGGTTGAATAAGTTTATTTTTGGGGAGGATTTAGAGCTGCCAATCGCCATGAACGCAGCTCAAATCTCTAAGCAAAATACATTTGATTCGGAAATCCTGTTGGCAGATACTGCATACGGACAAGGAGAATTATTGATTACACCCATTCAGCAGGCCGTCATGTATTCGGTTTTTCAAAACGAGGGAAACTTGGTTTATCCGAGATTGCTAGATGATAAAAGTGAACCAAAAACCAAATCAGCGATCACCAGCTCAACGGCAAATGAAATGAAAAACAGTTTAACAACGGTGGTAAGTGACCCAAAAGGGACGGCCCACCTTCTATACAACCCAAAATATAAGCTGGCAGCCAAGACCGGAACTGCCGAGCTAAAAATGAAACAAGGTGAAAAGGGGAATGAAAATAGTTTTTTACTTGCTTTTGAAGCAGAACAGAATTCTTTTCTTCTTCTTTCACTCGTCGAACATTATACACCAGGTAGTTCAGCCACCCAGCTGAACCGATCATTTATAGAGCAACTATATTCATATTTACAAATGAGGTGATTGGTATATACCTCATCATGCGGGAACTCTTACAATAGGTAAAAGTACTCTTAAAGCTTTAAGTAATGCGACCTTCTTGCTATAGTAAATACTACAGATGTAAAAGTAGGGGCGAAATGAGAGAGATTCCACAAATATCAGAATCAGAATATGATTAGCGGCAAAAATGTGGTCTATGAACATCTAAGCTCTTTTTTTAAGGGCTACAAGGGAAGATTGGTTTATATAATTCCTCTAACAAACAATATCAAATTTATAATCGAGAGATGAGTGAACAGAGGATTTCTCCTAATAGCACCTTTAAAATATATTCTGCCTTATATGCATTGGGATCCAATGTAATTTCCACGTATAACAATGAACAGGTTTGGGATGGATAAATTAATCCCTATTCAGAGTGGAATCAAAATTTAGCGACTGTCTTGAGCCGTTCCGTTAATTGGTATTTCCAAAATAACGATCGGGAGGTAGAAAGCAGCTACAAGATTTTTTTCACAAAATAAAATACGGGAATGCGGATCCTTCAGGGAATTTGGATCGTTACTGGATAGAATCTTCCTTAAAAATATCACTAATTGAGCAAGTCCAATTATTATAACAATTAGAAGAAAAAAGGCAGCCGAGATTGCCAAGAAGATCCTGCATCATAAAAAGATTTATAATAATATACCCCAGAAAGGAATACCTTACCTTTTTGGGACTTTTTTTGACAATAATACTACAATTGTAGTATTTAATTCTTTCCAGAATGAAAGGGCTGATACATTTTGAAGAAGAAAAGGCAGAAAGAAAATATAGTGAAAAACCTAATCCGTTCGAGACTGAATGGTCTCTTTTTCATGGTCTTTGTTCTGTTTTCTATCCTGATTCTCCGCCTTGGCTTTGTCCAAATTATTAAAGGGGAAGCCTATTCGGCTCAAGCAAAGGAGACAGATGTGACAACAGTCAGCTATTCGGTTCCGCGTGGAAGAATATATGATACGAATAAAAAGTTAGTAGTCTACAATATTCCGGAAAAGGCAATTGTCTATACACCGCCGAAATATCCACAGCCGGGCGAATTGCTTGAACTGGCCAAAAAGTTAACTACCATTCTGGTCATGACTGATAGAGAGATCAATAAAGTAACCGATCGGGATTTGAAAGATATATGGCTGTTGGCACATAACAATGGGACGGATTTAATCACAAAGAAGGAGGAGAAGTTACACAAACAGGAAAAGCTGAATGACAAGGATTTATACCAATTAAAATTGAACCGCATTACAGAAAGCGAGCTCCAGGCAATGGACAAAAACCTTGCAGCCATCTACCGGAAACTTTCTTCCGCCGTCGCCTTAACTCCAACGATGATCAAAAATGAAAATGTAACAGAGGAAGAATATGCGAAGGTCAGTGAAAATCTAGAAAACTTGCCGGGTGTGGATGTCTCTACCGATTGGAAGAGGGGCCGTACCTACGGGGAAACGTTTTGGAATATGCTTGGGGAAGTAACGAGTGCAGATGAAGGCCTTCCGGCTGATAAGGTAGAATACTATACGTCTAAAGGGTACGAACTGAATGATCGCGTCGGGAAAAGCTATATCGAAGAACTTTATGATGGTGTGTTGCAAGGCCAAAAGGAAAAAGTGGAAACGGTGACAGATACAAATGGAAATGTGGTGAGTACAGAGACCGTATCAGAAGGGAAGAGCGGCAAGGATATTGTTCTGACCATTGATATTGAGTTCCAAGCTCAAGTGGAAAAAATTATCCAGGAAGAGTTAATCAGTGCAATACAGAAGCCGCATACGGATACGCTTGATACTGCATTTGTTGTGGCGATGGAACCGAAAACTGGCCGCATACTTGCAATGTCAGGAAATGTGTTTGACAGGCAGTCCAGGGAGTTTACTGATTTTACACCGGGAACCTTCACTTATGCATTTGAACAGGGGTCCGTTGTAAAAGGAGCCACCGTATTAACCGGCTACCAAACGGGTATCAGAGATTTCGGGGAAATCGAGCTGGATGAAGTCATGCGATTTAAAGGTTCTCCTAAAACCTTTTCCTCATACCTAGTCATGAACAGAATTAATGATTTAGAGGCATTAGAGCGTTCATCAAACGTTTATATGTGGAAAACCGCGATAGAAATTATGGGCGGCAAGTATATCCCAAATGGCACATTGAATATCAATCCGCAAAAAATTGAAACCATCCGCTATTATTTCAACCAATTTGGTTTGGGCATTCCGACCAAAATTGGTTTTGATAATGAAACGGCTGGAATTAAAGGAACCAATACAAGCACCTACTTTCAAATTGCAATCGGACAACTAGATACCTATACACCCATGCAAGTTGCCCAGTATATTACAACGATTGCCAATGGAGGATACCGGATGAAGCCTCAATTGGTGAAGGAGATTCGTGAACCCAATAAGAATGGCGATGAACCGGGCAACCTCATCGATGAAATCGAACCAATGGTGCTGAATCAGGTGGATATGAGTGAGGAGATGCTAAAGCGGGTTCAACAAGGTTTTTGGCTGGTTACCCATGGTCCCAAAGGAACCGCGAGAGGATATTTTAAAGGCGAACCCTACAATGCCGCAGGTAAAACCGGGACCTCTGAATCCTATAAAAATGGGGTGAAGACGTGGAATCTTTCTTTTGCTGGTTATGCTCCATTCAATAATCCTGAGATAGCAATTGCTGTAATTGTACCCAATGCTTACCGAGATGGTTATGCCCAGCCGCACAGTGCAGCTAATATCATCAGTCAGCGGGTTTTTCGGGCATATTTTGACCTTAAAGAAAAAGGACAACAAACTACAAAATGATAAATGGAGAATAGGGGGATCGAACCCCTGACCTCAACGCTGCCAGAGGAAATCCATTAGTTAAACTGAGTTAAATAAGTTAAGTTAAAATCAATTAAGTCTTGATTTGTAAGGGTTTGTGAACTGTATTAAACAATTTAAACCAATCTAGTTCAATTAAATAAAATAAGTCTGTGCACTGTTTCGTGCACTGTTTTAAGAGCATGTGGTCAAAAAATGGTCAGTTAAGTTAAAACTTAACTGACTTTTTAAATGGAGGAAACGAAATCTATACTTTTCTTGTAACTGTAAAATGGTCCAGGTAGGGTTATCGTTTGAGTTGCGTTTGAAATTTTTTATTGGAGGGATATAATCTCATATTTACTACACGGAGGATTCCAGATGAATAAAGAAAGCTTAGGTACTCAGTTAAGATCAGAAACGGCTTAAAAGAAATATGTCTCAAGAGCAGGTTTGCGAAGAACTCAATATGACAACCAGGACTCTAGGCAAAATAGAAAATGACAAAGGCAATCACCGAGGATCCACTTTAAAAAAGTTAGCAGACTTCTATGGAATAGACCTGGAAAACTAAGATAACTCTCCCGTATTGTTGGATATAATTTTGCCTTGTTTAAGTAAATCGTTTTTATTCCGATATACACTGTAGCCACAAACAAGGAGTTGGATAGATTGAGTTTAGAATCACTTACAGCAAAGATTAACAAAAACGTAGAAGAAATGGAACTTACTACGGCAAGGGTTTATATTGAAGAAAACATTGGAATCTTAAATGAGCATAGAAATATGTTAAATAAAAATGCAAGGGAGTTATTGGATTTCCTCTTGCAAATGCAGGCTCATGATGGAGAGCCGTTGACAAGAAAAGATTTAGCTATCATTAATGCAATTAATACATACGCAAATAAGTTCGACATTAGAGGAATAAAAATGATTGTAAAGGACCATCCCAACTTACTGATTAGAAATGATACACCAGCATATCTGAATGCTGATGCAAAAATTATCCTAGAAGGCATGAAAGCAATCTAAGAAAGTCTATATATCTTAAAAGCCCTTCGTTTGAGAAGGGGCATTTCATATTTTTCAAAACGAGCTAATGTGTTAAAGTCTTTTTTAATTGAAATTCAAAATTACTTTTATATTCTCAGAACTTAAAGGGTTTTTCTGCTATTGCTGGAACCTGACTTCTCTCCTTAGAAATATTTCTGGAAAATTCAAGATATGGAGTTAAAAAGTCTAATCTAAATTATGTACTTGAGGGTTAGCTTGATGATGAATTACTTCTGATCAAGTCCCTGCTGTTGTCCATAAATAAAGTACTAGTATATTAATATAGGATTTATTAATGAAGGATTAGGTTTTGAGTTCTTTTTTATTGAGTACATTTCTGTTTAATTTGTAAATCTTCAGTAAGGATACGCCATTAATAAAAGGTAACGTATGATACCCAGTCTTTCTGGAACTGATATTTCTACCGTTGAATTATTGGTCATATTAAGAAATATTTTTTTCGAATTAATAAGACCCATATCATGATTGGGAAAGCTGTTTGGAACCTAAGGCGACGCCTTAGAACTAATTGGCTGTACAAGGACTGATTCCTCGTATCTTAATTAAGTTTCTTTCAGCATCTTAAAAAGTTCATTATCATTTATTTTCCCCTCAATACTTCTTCAACTTGCTATTAATCGAGCAATTCCAATAATATATTCACTTTTTTTACCGTCATTTTAATATCTGCTAGGTCGGTAGGTGTAAACTGTTAACTGTGCAATTCGCTCGTTTGCTGGGGATACTCTATACTTTTTACCATTCCATTCGATAGAATTGCCAAATCCTTCTATGAATTGCTTCTTTAAGTAGTACACGAAGGCTAATTACTCCCCAACATAGGGATTCAAACAAATGGGGAATGCCCATAACACGCAATTCATAGAATTTTCGGGCATAGTTTTATGAAATGGGTATACCTTTACCATTTCATAAAATGATGCTAAATCGTTATCGAGATCAAATCATTCATGAATATATTTTCAAATATTTTTCCGTTCTCTTTTCAATAGGTATATAATCATTTGGGAAAGGAACAAGCATTTGTTTATTGTTGCTTACACTGGCTATAACTACGGACCGAATTTCCACAATGGCGATGACTAATGTAATTGTATCGTTCTCTATTTAATACATGTATTCATTTTTTCCTTGTCAGATAACAAGACGAAATTTACTTTAGGCATTTTGAAAACTATAGTATATAATTGCAGTACAATTAATAAATTAAATTATTGAGGTGATGATAATTGGTCGGAGGATTTGCCCTTGTAGCTATTTTAGGCCTATGTATACTTCTAATGTATTGGGGATATAAACGGGTAGTTGAAGGATTAACAGAGTTGCTAAATCGAAAAGAAACAAAATTAGAAAATGAAATCCAATCCCTTAATTCTAGATTAAAAAAAATAGAAGAAAATGAGAGATAAGAAAACCCATTTTATTAATGGGTTTTTTATTTGGTGTTTTTTAGAAAAAAATGTAATGTTTTCATATTTATGTATTTACAATAAATGTAATTAGTAGTATTTTATAAATATAGTATATTTTGGAATCAGGAGGATGTTGAATTGAATAGTTTACTAAATAAGGTAGTTGCTTCTTTCATTGCCCTAACTATGATATTTAATGTTGTGGGCTATACTGGCAGTGCGATTGTCGGTCTGGAAAGCGTAGAAGCTGCTGGATATCCACCCAGAAAAAAAACAAAGGATCCATTTTTTTTAACATTTAGTGGTCTTGCAGCAATGTGGATAGCATCTGAAGTTGCTGGTATGGTAGTTCAAGAGGCAGCAAAAAATGGAATACAAACGGCTTGCAACAAATATAAAAAATATTCTGGTGTTACAAGAACTTGTACATTTATAGGGTTTAAGCCTAAATAAGAAGTGAGTGAATAATATCTTGATCTCTGAAAATAAAAATTTGATAATATCATTTTTAATATTATCACTAATCGTACTAATTGGTATTTTTCTGAAAAAATTAGATCTTCCTTTTGTAGGAATTGTTGGTTTTCTTGAAAAATATATATGAATTAGCTCATCAATGAAGGGTATTATCTCTATTAAAAGAGATAAAATACCCTTCATTTGCTTCTTTTACCTCTTTCTATAATTTCTTACTTATATATTCTACATCACTTTTAAGTAAGGTGGTTTGGATTCCCACTGAAGCAATTATTAAGAAACTTCTCTCGTACATATATATCCTATCGTCTCCCCCACAAAATAAGTAGTGGTTAAATATGATTTACCTAAGTTGTCCGAAGGTAAGCCAATCAAGTCTTACTAAGGCCATTAAGGTTAATAAATTTTATAATAAAGAGAAGATCCTTATGTGTTACAACTAAATAAAGGATATCTCCATTTCTTCCGTGTTCAAAATTAAAACCTGCCCATTCTGGCTATATCTTAGTGAAGATTCTATTCTGTAGTTCAACTTACGAGAGCTTTGATCCTCGAAGGATTAAAGCTCTTTTTTGTTGAACTTCTTATTGAAGTAAAGATGCAGCATCCTGTAATGAAAGAAAATGGAGTTTGAACAAAAAAATAACCTCTTGGTAGAATGAGAGAGTCCTGACGCTGGCCAGCAAAAAGGACAAATATCTCAAACACCAGGAGGCTTTAAAATGAATTATAACCAGAATAAGAAGATTGCTCAAATAACTTCTCAGACTCTTATTATAGGAGTCGATATTGCAAAATTCAAGCATGTGGCACGTGCCCAGGACTTTAGGGGAATAGAGTTTGGATCCCCGTGTCAATTTGAAAATACTAAAGAGGGAATTGAGCATTTTCTTAAATGGATTTCGGTAATCAAAAAAGAACAGAGAATGGAAAAAGTAATGGTTGGCATGGAGCCGACAGGCCATTATTGTTACTGTGTTAGAAAACCCCTGGCTATGCCGGGGGTTCCAGAGAGCTTATAGCGTGGTAGTAATAAAAAAACCTCACTTCATGGTAGGATAAAGTTGGTTTCCCGACCACTTTATCTCACCGTAGAAGGAGGTATGCCCTATGAAGGACATGAACAGTTTAGCACATACAACATGGAATTGTAAGTATCACATAGTATTTGCCCCAAAATACAGAAGACAAATCATTTATGGAAAATATAAAAAGAGTATAGGCCAAATTATCAGAGATTTATGTGAACGAAAAGGTGTTGTGATCCATGAAGCTAATGCCTGTCCGGACCACATTCATATGTTAGTCAGTATCCCGCCGAAATTGAGTGTGTCTCAATTCATGGGTTACTTGAAAGGAAAGAGCAGCCTCATGATTTTCGATCGACATGCCAATTTAAAATACCGGTATGGAAACCGGAAATTTTGGTGCCGAGGCTTCTATGTTGATACAGTAGGCAGAAACAAAAAGCAAATACAAGAATACATTCGAAATCAGCTCGTGGAAGACTATCAAGCTGACCAGTTAACATTGTTCGAAGAGTTTGATTCTTTCACAGGACAAAAAAATAAGAATAAATAAAGAAATTCTTTAGAATTGGTGAGTGAATGTGGTGCAGAAGGGAAACCCTTTCAGCGGGCCTTTAAGGCCAAGGCCGGTAAGAGAGGCTTTCAGCCGCAGAGCAAACCACCAGTTCACACTGGTGGTTTTGATTGGTTTAACTTGGCCCATATTTTAAAAGAAAACAGAATTAAATTTGTCGCTGTAAACCCCTTGCACGTCAAGAAAAGCAAGGAGTTGGATGATAACTCACCTACGAAGAATGATGTGAAAGATGCCAAGGTCATAGCCCAACTGGTCAAAGACGGAAGATACGCAGAACCTACGATACCGCAAAGTGTTTATGCAGAACTCCGTGTGGCAAAGAAAATACGCGATCTTTTAACTGAAGACCTTCAAACGGTACAAGGGCAGGTACACAACTGGATTGACCGGTATTTTCCGGAATTCCTCAAGGTATTTAAGAAATGGGAGGGTAAGGCTGCTTTACAATTCTTAAAGCTCTATGCCTTACCCCATGAAATAGCTGAATTCACTGAACAAGAGCTACTGGTCCATTTGAGAAAATCCGTATCCCGGAGTGTTGGATTAAACAAAATCCGCGAGTTAAAACAGGCAGCCACTAAGTCCATCGGACTCAGACAGGGTGCCAATATGGCCAGACTTGAGCTTAAAACTATTCTAGCTAAGTATGAATTAATTCAGTTGCAATTCGAAGAATTAGATTCGAAAATTAATGGTCTGCTTGATGAAATACCAGGTGTACCACAAATGTTAGCGATAAAAGGTGTGGGCAGGGATACAATCGCCGGTTTCTTCGCGGAAGTAGGGGATTTAGGTGAATACAATCATCCCCGGCAAATTATCAAGCTGGCAGGCTTAAACTTAAAAGAAAATACATCGGGTAAGCACAAAGGAAAAACGACCATCACAAAAAGAGGTCGGAAGAAACTGAGGGCCTTGTTATTTAGGGTTTGTATGATTCTCGTTGCCAAGAATTCCGCATTCAAGGCATTACATGCGTACTATACTCAACGTCTGGATAATCCATTAAAGAAGATGCAGTCTCTTATTGCTTTGTGTAATAAACTAATCCGGATTCTCTTTAATATTGGTAAAAAGCAATTTGAATTTAATGAAGATAAGATGTTAAAGGACATTCCTCATTTGGCATTAGCCGCGAAAACGGAAATAGCAGCTTGACTCGGGTTTACCTTAGAAAAGTAATAGTTCTTGTTTTATAGATTTTGGATACATTTGAAGCACGGATTAGTCGGCAAAGAAACTAAATTACGGGCTTAGACCCTGTGGTGCAGCATGGCTGACATCCACCTCATGGAAAGGTTGGACGAAGGAATTTGAGAGCTAAGACTCTGTGAGGCATGGGAGGGTTGACCTCCATGAGTAAATGTGGACATCCACCAGTGCGGTTATATTTTTACTCATCCACCATTTTCTGTAAGGGATTGGTTAGTGGGTTATAGCTCTTTTTTCTTACTCAGTCCAAAAATATCCTTTCAAGTGAAGATCCTCCATCTATATAGGAACTTACTGTTTGGTAAACCACTATGAAATTCTAAGAAAACATGAGTGAATCGGCGTTTTCGCTTCATTTATTGAGGGAGGTTAGTTGAAGAATGGTGTTTAATTTTATTATCGGACCATTAATTGTAACTCTACAATGTTACAATTAAATTATAATACGATTTATTCTTCTAGCAATATTGGTGTATCATCGAGAAAGTCTCTGTTATACAATAATTATCTTAAGAGGATGAAAAATTAATGAATGAATGGAGTAAAATTATAGTATTTATTTTAAGTGGTTCAGGATTGGTAACAGCAATAATAACGCTATTTAAACAAAGAACAATTATGAAATGGAGCAATAGGTATCAAAGGCAAATTGAATCGCTTAAAGGGGATATTCATAAAAACAATGAGATAATGAATTCCTCGCTAAACATTTTCTCTCAAGGATACAATCAAGCTCAAGAAAAGAGATCAGCCGCAATTGAGGAAATGTGGGATAAAGTTCTTAAAATTAGAGAATCTTCATCTAAGATAGTGACATTCTATACTCTTTTTTTACCCGAAGAATACAACAACGAGGAAAATATGTATCTTACCTCGTTGAAAATGCATTTACCCTCAGAGGAAGAATTAGTCAATTTTATTGCAAGTATGGATGAATTAGAAAAGAAAAGACCATATTTAGGAGAAAAATTATGGATCTTATTTACAATATATAGAGCATTTTCTGGGCGTCTAGTAATAATTTTTAAAAGAAGTGTTAATGAAAGAAATATCAAGCAGTGGCATCAAGATAGAGGATTAATGCAACTTTTAGAAGCTGCATTGACCAAAAAAGAATACGAAGAATATACAAGAAATAAGCTAGGACAACATCATTCTTTGACTGAGGCAATAAATATTATTGAACAAAAAATACTTAAAGAATTTAATAACACATTATCGGGTACTTATGCATCGGAAGAAAGCTTCCAGCAGGCAAGGAAAATACAGAATTTATTGAGCGAACTAGAACAAGGAACAAAAATTTAAGTGTTTCACCAACGGGTGCGTTAATCCAGAAGGATTAGCCGCCTTTTTTGTTGAATCCTTTATTAAACAAACGAAGCAGGAATGTTGAATAAGGGAATTGGATATTTGCAAGGGGTGTTAACAATGAATTTTGAAGAAATTGATATAAAGAAACATCGAGATACAGTAGTTGCATTTAGGAAAGATTCATTCTATGTAAGTTTTGGAGATACTACAGGGTTCGGTGATGAAAAAGAATATCTCCATTGGTTAGATGAAAAAGTATCAACTTTTCCAAAAGGCTTTATTTTAGTGGAGGAGGACGTAAATATATCGGGCAACTTGAATTAACCGTTCGTGAGTATGAAGGTAACAATATTGGGTATGTAAATCTTTATTATTTAATACCCGAAATGCGTGGGAAGGGCAGAGGAAAAGAATTGCACAGTTATGCTTTGCAATTTTTCGGAGACAGCAAAGTAAGTGAGTATCATCTGAGAGTTTCCCCATCAAATGCTGCTGCGATTAAATTTTATCTTAAAATGGGAATGGAAGAAGCTGGTCCAGAGGTTGATGGGAAAGTTATAAGGATGAAGGGTTATTTATAAGCGATGATACAGGGGGGCTTATCTCCCTTTTGTTGAATTCCTTATTCGACTAACGGGGCAGTTTAGTTTAATAACTTGAGGAGGGATTTACTATAACTTATTATTGGGGAAATTGTTCGTCGGAAATAAAAGAGTTTGTTCTCAATCTGCTATTTAAGACAAAAGAAGTTGTCCAAGACAATTTTACTGGATTTTACATACACGGCTCACTTGCGATGGGGGGGTTCAATCCTAATAGTAGCGATATTGATATTTTGATTGTCACGGATAACCCATTAAAGATTGAAACCAAAAGACAATTAGCACACCTTTTCCTTGCCCATTCAAACAACTCTTTTCCTGTTGAAGTAAGCTGTTTAAATCGAGAACAATTAAAGTCATTTGAGCACCCTTGTCCTTTTGACTTCCATTACAGTGAATTTTGGAGAAAACGATATGAAGAGGATTTAGCATTACAGACATATGAGTTTTTAAATGGAGATATTAAGAAAGATCCAGATTTGGCTGCACATATAACTATTATCAACCATCGGGGAATTTGCATTGAAGGAAAATCCATTTTGGAGGTATTTCCTTTGATTCCTCAATCCTTTTACACCTCTTCTATAATTGGAGATTTTAACGATTGCTTAGAAAATATATTTGAAGAGCCTGTATATTGCACACTGAATTTAATTAGGGTGTATTTGTACTTAAGTGAAGGAATTATTTCATCTAAGCAAGAGGCAGGAAACTGGGGATTGTCATCACTGCCAAAAGAGATGTTCCTTACACTGCAGAAGGTGATGTATAACTACTCCCATAAGCAAGACACTTATCAATTTGAGGAAAATGAATTGTTGTTTATCAGAAATTATTTTGCTAATAATGTACGAAGGTTATTAAACTAAACCAGCTAATAGTTTGTCAATATTTTTCATTAAAATTTCGAAATCCA
Source organism: Mesobacillus sp. MER 48 (assembly GCF_023714225.1). Lineage (NCBI taxonomy): Bacteria > Bacillati > Bacillota > Bacilli > Caryophanales > Bacillaceae > Mesobacillus > Mesobacillus sp. MER 48. The sequence continues at coordinate 74 of NZ_JAMAUR010000016.1, read as the reverse complement.
TCGTGATATACTAAAAAAGGGTATACCAAATAACCTTCATATTCTTAGAATTGGAAGGTTTTTCGTAATTTAGT
>NZ_JAMAUR010000015.1:0-26299 GCF_023714225.1 Mesobacillus sp. MER 48 | reverse complement strand
CTCTATATCTGTAGTCACTTCTAGTTGTACATGCATTCTCTCCACCTCAGGTAAAGTATGAATGCATGACACAAAACTGTACATTCTTACGTAATCATTTTTGTACATAATTAAATTAGCATTTCTACCCACAACTGAAAACTTGTCAAAATAAAGGTGTATTCTTGACAGGTTAAGGGCCCACAACTGAAAAGCTGTCAAAATAATTATGTAATCTTGACAGGTTAAGGGCCCACAACTGAAAAGCTGTCAAAATAAAGGCGTATTCTTGACATGTTGAGGGCCAACTACTGAAAAGCTGTCAAAATAAAGGTGTAATCTTGACAGGTTAAGGGCCCACAACTGAAAACTTGTCAAAATAAAGGTGGATTCTTGACAGGTTAAGGGCCCACAACTGAAAAGCTGTCAAAATAAAAGTGTAATCTTGACATGTTGAGGGCCCACAACTGAAAAGCTGTCAAAATAAAGGTGTATTCTTGACATGTTGAGGGCCCACAACTGAAAAGCTGTCAAAATAAAGGTGTATTCTTGACAGGTTAAGGGCCCACAACTGAAAAGCTGTCAATAAAGGCGTATTCTTGACAGGTTAAGGGCCAACAAGTGGAAAGCTGTCAAAATAAAGGCGTATTCTTGACATGTTGAGGGCCCACAACTGAAAAGCTGTCAAAATAATGACGTAATCTTGACAGGTTGAGGACCACCAACTAAAAACCTGTCAAAATAAAAATCAGCATAAAAAAATAAACTTAAATACGGAGGTTACCTACATGAATACATACAAATTTCCTGAAGGTTTTTTATGGGGTGGTGCAACGGCTGCAAACCAGATTGAAGGGGGCTATCATGAAGGAAATAAGGGCCTGAATGTGGCTGATGTACTGCCAGGCGGAAAAGCAAGATACGATATTTTAACAAAGCCAGGTTTTGACTTTGAAATCAAGTCGGGCGAGTACTACCCTAATCATGAGGCAATTGACTTTTACCACCGCTATAAAGAAGATATTGCTTTGTTTGCGGAAATGGGATTCAAGGCGTTCAGGATGTCAATCGCCTGGACGAGGATATTTCCAAATGGCGATGAGCAGGAGCCCAATGAGGAGGGGCTTGCGTTTTATGATCGGGTGCTGGATGAATTACATAAGTATGGGATTGAACCGGTCGTTACGATATCCCACTATGAAATGCCGCTCTATCTGGTAAAAGAATATGGAGGCTGGCGCAGCCGGGAAGTGGTTACTTTTTTTGAAAAATATGCCCGAACAATCCTAAACCGCTACAAGGACAAAGTTAAGTACTGGATGACCTTTAATGAAATCAACAGTGCTCTAGTTATGCCGATTAATGGTTTAGGCTTTTCGATTGAAAAAGAAGAAGATCGATACCAGCCGACTTTCCAGGCGTATCATCACCAATTCGTAGCAAGTGCTCTTGCCGTAAAAGCTTGCCGGGAAATTATTCCTGGTTCGCAAATCGGATGCATGATTCTGTTTGCACCAGTTTACCCTTATGACAGCAATCCGGAAAATGTAATGCACGCTTTACAGGAAGAACAGCTTTTCAATTATTTTTGCGGAGATGTGCAGGTTCGGGGAGAGTATCCTTCTTTCATTAAACGCTACTTCAAGGATCACAATATTGAACTCGAAATCAAAGATGGTGACCTTGAAATTTTAAAAGAGGGCGCTGTGGATTATGTGGGCTTTAGCTACTATATGTCACGTACCGAGAAGAAAGAGAAAGCAAACGAGGATTCTTCAGAAGGAAATATCATTGGCGGTGTGCGAAATCCGTCCCTAGAGGTAAGTGACTGGGGATGGGAAATCGACCCGGTTGGGCTCCGCATAAGCTTGAACAAACTGTACGACCGTTACCAAATCCCTCTTTTTGTTGTGGAGAATGGTTTGGGAGCTTATGATCAGCTTGAAGAAGATGGCAGCATCAACGATGATTATCGAATCGACTATCTTCGTGAACACATCAAGGCGATGGGTGAAGCGATTGAAGATGGAGTTGATTTAATGGGATACACAAGCTGGGGCTGTATCGACATGGTTAGCATGTCTACTGGTGAATTTTCTAAACGATATGGGTACATTTACGTGGACAAACACGATGATGGCAGCGGTACGCTGGAACGGAAAAGGAAAAAGTCTTTCTTCTGGTATAAAGATGTGATAGAGACCAACGGGGAAAAGCTATAAGGAACCTCAAAAGGGCTACCACTAAAACGGTAGCTCTTTTATGTTGAAGAAATTTATTAAAAATAAAAGGAAAGATGGGATTTTGTCGAATACTACATTTTCAACAACTATTAGAAGGGTATTCAAGTGAAAATCACTTTATAGTTCTTACATTAGCAATAATCGTTATCTTCATCGAATTATGGCCAAGCCAAATTCTTCACATACTTGAGGTCTTAGGGAATCTCATAAACTTTATTTCAATTATCCGAAACCATCTAGGAGGAAAATTAATGTTTTTATACAAAATAGATGACCAATTATCATTAAAGCAGGCAGAAGTGAATGACGCAGAACGATTGTTCGAATTAACCGAAAGTGGTCGCGAATATATGAAAGAGTGGCTGCCATGGCTAGATTTTACAGTTACTGTTGATGATACAAGGGAGTTCGTCAAGGGAACGATGTTAGGTTATGCGGAGAACAGAAGCTTGACGACAGTGATTTTATATGAAGGGGAAATAGTGGGGACAGCTGGATTTAACAGTATCAATTGGTCAAACAAAACAGCATACATTGGGTATTGGCTCGGCCATGAATACCAGGGTAAAGGGATTATGACCAGAGTGGCCAAGGGGTTGACTGACTATGCTTTTCAACATCTTAAATTGAATAAGGTTGAAATTCGGGCTGCTGAGGAAAATAAAAAGAGCAGGGGTATTCCCGAACGGTTAGGATTTGTGAAAGAAGGAAGGATCAGGCAGGCAGAATGGTTATACGATCATTTTGTGGATCACATCGTTTATGGCGTTTTAGCTGATGAGTGGGATACCATTGAATAAAATAATCCAATTTAATAAAACACACGCCCAGGACCTCCTTGACCCTGAGCATATGCAAGAATAAATAGTCATAGAAGTGACTCAGCACCGTCAATGTAAACTTCTGTCCCGGTAATGTGGGAGGACAGATCGGATGCAAGGAAGAATACGAGATCGGCTACTTGTTCAGGTTTTCCGGCATGTTCTTCCAATGGCTGGTTGCCTTCGGGATATTCGACCGGAATCTTGATTTTCTCGAGATCATCTTGCTGCGGGAATGTATTTTTGCCGATGTTGGTTTCGATAGCTCCCGGGCAGATGATGTTGACTCTGATTTTATACTGAGCCAGCTCCAGTGCTGCCATTTTGCCAAAGCCGGTCTGGCCGATTTTTGAGGTGCTGTAGGCGGACATCCCGAAATTTTTGTAAATCCTGTTCCCGTTAATGGAGCTTGTAATGATGATGCTGCCGCCATTTTTTTTCATATGGGGGATGGCATACTTTACGGTTAGAAAAGTTCCCTTGAGATTTGTGTTGATTGTTTCGTCCCAATCCTCTGGTGCCAGATCCTCAATAGGGGCGATGACACCATTGATTCCTGCGTTTGCAAAGACTATATCAACTTTTCCCCAGGCTTCTGCAACTTTATGAAAACTATTCTCAACCTCTGCAGGCTTTGAAATATTACACTCAAGGATCATGGCGGTCCCTTCGGCATCTTCAATCAAGTCCTTCACGTTTCTGGCATTTTCCTCTTTTATATCTATCAAAGCAACTTTTGCGCCAGCGGATCCTAATTTTAGTGCAGCTGCTCTGCCGATTCCGGAGCTTGCTCCCGTTATAAAAGCGACCTTCCCATCTAATTTCCCCACATTTGCTTCCTCCTTCAATATATTTTGATATTTTTAACTTTGCCCATTTTATTGGAAAATAAAACAGTGTAAACTAGTAATATGGGATTCTATGATACTTTTGCCGCACAAAAACGTATGATTAGTTAGCCTCCTCAAATCTGGAGGTTTTTTCAACACTTGAAATTGTCGAATGAAATCATAAATTGTATTCTTCCAGGAGGTTGGATAGATGGACAAGCAGGAACATATCATTTCGAAAATGGATGAACTATTGGGTGAAATGAGGGCGGGAAGGGCGGAAAGCGCATCATCGATTGCTCTGCCGCTTCGCCATAAGAGTTTGCCAAAGTACATTCCGATTATCAAATTTCTGATTCTTTTGCTCTTTTTAGCAGCTGGTTTCGCTTCAGCATTCTGGTATTTCAAAGGGAATACGGGAAAGGTAGAATCAACTGTGTTTATCGAACAAGTTCACGGACTGGCTGCATTGGCAACTGCGGAAGCACATGTGAAAACTGTCATTGAAAAGGAAGATAATGAAATATTCGGAGAGAAAATCCGCTATAATCTTCCTGGGACCAAACGTGAAATGCTGCTGATTGTTCCAGCCACTGTAATTGCTGGAGTTGATCTGGAGGCTATCGATCAAAAAGACATGAAGGTGGACGAAGAGCGAAAGGTAATAGAAATAGTTCTGCCAAAAGCAACTTTCCTCCAGGAACCTTCCATTAAAATGGATCAGGTCAGAACCTTTTCAGATGAAGGACTTTTGAGTGGGAAAATAGAGTGGGATGAAGGCTTTGATCTTGCTGCCGCTGCCCAGGAGCAAATTAAGCAGGAAGCAATGAGTTCAGGAGTCTTACAAAAAGCTGACGAAAATGCCCAAGTCGTTTTAAAGGAGTTTTTTGGGCACCTGGGATATAAAACTGTTATAAAAGGACAGTAATATTTTTATGTAAACTGCGATTCTTTGAAAAGATTTTTCAATATTAAAAAGCGCATTCAAAAAAATTATGCTTAACAGGGTCCAGTTTACACACTCATAAATATATACAAAACTCAGAGTCATACAATGCTCTGAGTTTTTTTGTTGTCTTAAAGATTAAGGTAACAAAAAAATATCATGATACGGCGGGCTGTCGAGTTTAGACTGTTTCAAATATCCTTCCTCCACCAACTCATCCAACCCTTTTTGAACTTCCTCTGGTTTCACTCCGAATAGATCCGCAACTTTCACGGTTGAGATTGTCATGTATTTAGGTTTTTTTGCTGATGACTGGATCATAGTCTGGACGCGATGCAGCAATTGGTTTTTATCCATGAATCTTACCCCTTATTTTAAAATTATTGCCATGATGCTAAATAATTTTCCCAGTAATGTAAATATTATTTAGGGAAATTAAAGGAGCTGAATGATCCATGGCGTACCATCCACCTTACAAAATTGCACAATTGACAGCTGAACATGGACAGAAGAAAGCGAATCTTCCTTTTTCAAGTGTGCTTGTACTGGGTTTTCTCGGCGGGGCTTTCATTTCCCTTGGCTATTTGCTTGATATCCGTGTCATCGCCAGTCTTCCAGAGGAATGGGGGTCGCTTAGCTCATTGATCGGTGCGGCTGTTTTTCCTGTAGGACTCATCTTGATCATTATTGCTGGCGGGGAACTGCTGACAGGGAATATGATGGCTGTTTCGATGGCTTATTTGTCCAGAAGGATCTCTCTGGGATTACTGTTGAAGAATTGGTTTTGGATTACTTTATTTAATTTAATTGGTGCCTTGTTTGTCGCCTACTTCTTCGGCCAGGTTGCAGAATTGACTACCTCTGGCCCTTATCTTGACAAAACGGTGGCAATCGCCGGCGGTAAGCTGGAGCATGGTTTCTTATCATCGCTCGTATCGGCAATTGGCTGCAATTGGCTGGTCGGTCTGGCTGTCTGGCTTGCATATGGCGCGGAGGATATCGGGGGTAAAATCCTGGCGATCTGGTTTCCGATTATGGCGTTCGTCGCGATTGGTTTCCAGCACGTTGTCGCCAATATGTTCGTCATTCCAGCGGCAATCTTCTCTGGCTACTACAGCTGGAATGATTTTATTGCTAACTTTATTCCCGTATTCATTGGCAATGCGATTGGTGGTGCTGTGTTTGTCTCAGTGTTTTACTGGATTGCTTATCGCGGAAAAATGGAAACCGGATCCAGGAAAGAACCGAAGCGAAGGCCAAACCAGACGGGTACTAACCGGCATGGTTTGATGAGAGCTGCAGGATTAAGGAGGCAGGGAAATGAGTGATTCGAAATTTACGATACAGATTAATGGCAAGGAATACAGTGCCGTAGAGGGACAGAAGATTTTAGAAGTCGCAAGAGCTGAAGATGTCTTCATTCCTGGTGTCTGTTACCATCCAGACCTGGGAACCATCCAGACATGTGATACATGCTACGTGATGGTGGATGGCCAATTGACGCGGTCATGTACGATGAAGGCTGAGCCAGGGATGAAAGTCGATACCATGTCCGATCAGGTAAAGACAGCACAGTATGAGGCAATGTCAAGGATCCTTAAAAATCATGAACTGTATTGTACCGTTTGCGATAACAACAATGGTAACTGCACGATCCATAACACTGTTGAAGATATGGGGCTTGCCCATCAGAAGTATCCATTTGTAGCTAAACCGTATCCCCCGGATAATTCACATCCTTTTTATCGGTACGAGCCTGACCAGTGCATCCTTTGCGGCCGCTGTGTTGAAGCTTGTCAGGATTTACAGGTGAATGAAACGCTCACGATCGACTGGAGCCGGGAAGTTCCAAGGGTCATTTGGGACAATGATGTTCCGATTGACCAATCTTCCTGCGTATCCTGCGGGCATTGTGTGAATGTATGTCCTTGTAACGCCCTGATGGAAAAATCAATGCTCGGGAATGCCGGTTTTCTGACCGGAATCGCTCCAAATATTCTTGCTCCAATGATTGATATGACAAAAGAGGTGGAACCGGGGTATCGTGAAATTTTTGCTGTATCTGAGGTTGAAGCAGCAATGAGAAAAGCGCGGATTAATCGTACCAAAACGGTCTGTACTTATTGTGGAGTGGGCTGCAGCTTCGAGGTCTGGACAAAGGACCGTGAAATTTTGAAAATCCAGACAAAGACAGAGGCACCGGTTAACGGAATCTCCACTTGTGTAAAAGGAAAATTCGGCTGGGATTTCGTCAACAGTGAAGAGCGTCTGACAAAGCCGCTCATCAGAAAAGGCGAAGAATTTGTTGAGGCGACCTGGGATGAAGCACTCACCCTGATTGCCGAAAAACTTTCTGGAATCAAAGAGGAACATGGTTCGGATGCAATCGGTTATATTGCCTCATCAAAATGCTCAAATGAAGAAAACTTCCTGTTCCAAAAGTTCGCCCGGGGAATTATGGGGACTAATAATGTCGACAATTGCTCCAGATACTGTCAGTCTCCAGCGACGACTGGATTGATGCGAACCGTAGGACTTGGCGGGGATTCAGGAACTATGGAGGATATCATGGCATCCGAGCTTGTGATGGTGGTCGGCGCGAATCCGGCTGAATCACACCCTGTTTTGGCGACAAGGATCAAACGTGCCCACAAGCTCCATGGCCAGAAGCTCGTCGTCGTGGATTTAAGGGAGAATGAACTGGCCGAGCGAGCCGATTTATTCCTGCATCCTAATCCAGGAACAGATATCATCTTGCTGAATGCCATTGCGAAATACTTCTTTGATCAGGGCTGGGAGGATACAGCTTTCCTTGCTGAGCGTGTGAATGGCTTGGAAGAATTCAAGGCGTCTCTTGATAAATTCACGATGGAATATGCGGCAGAAAAAACAGGACTTACTATGGAAGAGCTGCTTCGCCTTGCCGAAATGATCAAGGAAGCCAAATCTGTCTGTATCCTGTGGGCGATGGGTGTTACCCAGCATATGGGTGCATCGGATACAAGCACTGCCATATCGAATTTGCTGCTGGTAACTGGGAACTATGGACGGACCGGAACAGGTGCTTACCCACTGCGCGGACATAACAATGTCCAGGGTGCTTGCGATTTTGGAACATTGCCGCCTTGGATGCCTGGCTATGAGCCTGTGAACGATGAAGCTGTACGTGCTAAATATACGGCTGCCTGGGGGGTAGACCTGCCTGAAAACCCTGGTTATGACAACCACCATATGGTTGAGGCTATCAATAAAGGGAAGATGAAAGCACTCTATCTGTTTGGCGAGGACATGGCTATCGTGGATGCGAACTCCAACTATGTACATTCCACCTTTGAAAAACTCGATTTCTTCGTAGTCCAGGATATATTTTTCAGCAAGACGGCTCAGTTTGCTGATGTCATTTTACCGGCTGCGCCAAGTCTTGAAAAGGATGGGACGTTCACGAACACTGAAAGGCGGATCCAGAGATTCTACAAAGTATTTGAGCCGCTGGGAGATGCGAAGCCTGACTGGCTAATATTCCAGGAACTCGCTAATCGACTTGGTGCTGATTGGAACTACCAGCATCCTTCCGAAATCATGGACGAGGCGGCCAAGCTCGCGAATATATTCGCTGGAGTAAGCTATGAACGGCTCGAGGAATGGGAGTCGCTTGTGTGGCCGGTAAACGCGGATGGAACCGACACACCTCTGCTATACACCGATAAATTTGGCTTCCCTGATGGAAAGGCAAGGCTAGTGCCTGTCGACTGGACAGTACCATTCAATCCTGGCGTGGATTTTGATTTACATCTCAATAATGGACGCATTCTTGAGCATTTCCATGAAGGCAATATGACACACAAAACCGAGGGTCTGGTGCATAAAGTGCCTGATGTATGGCTCGAGATTTCACCTGAGCTTGCTGCTGAACGAAATCTTGAGGATGGGGCACTTGTCGGGCTGACTTCGCCATATGGCCATGTTGAAGTCCGGGTGATTGTGACCGACAGGGTTAAAGGGCATGAATTGTATCTCCCGATGAATACAGCGGAGGATAACGAGGCTGTGAACAGGCTGACAAGCAGCTATCACGATATCATTACCCATACTCCTGCCTATAAGGAGATGGGAGTTAAAATGGAAGTGCTCGAAATCTCTGGCGAACCGCCGCTACCGAAACATAATCACCGTTATGGAAACAGGATTCCTCAGATTAGTGTGAAGGTGGAGGAAAAATGGAAGCGGGCTGACTATATACCGATTTCAGAAATAGATGACTTGAAGGAGGGATATTATGGCGAAAGCGATCAGGCAAATTAGCAGGCAGGCCACGAATGAAACGGAAGAACGTGCCCAGGCTTTGGAAGAAATCATGCAAGCTCTTGCTGACAATAAGGAAGCCGTCCTATCAATGATTGAAATGGCGAAAGAACTTCATGAGGTTAAGGTCTTCGAGACAGCAGGCTCATTATTGAAGCAGCGTAATGAAGTAGGAGTCATCGCTATGCAACAGGTCAATCAGCCAGCTGTGCATAATGTCATCAAAAGTGGCTTTGGTTTGTTCAAGTTTCTTGGCGGATTGCAGCCGGCCCAGCTTGAGACCCTCATGAATGGTGTCACTCTTGGGTTGAAGCGAATGTCCCAAACTGGTGAAAAAGGCAAGAAACAAAGTATCTGGAAAATGAGAATCAGGCTGCGCAGTCCGGCAATTCGGGCTGCGATGACCACGATGGTTGATTTTATGGAGGGAATGGGAGAGGCCTTCCTGAGAAGCAGGGAAAAACGTGAGTAGGGGGCAGTCGCTGTGCATGAAAAGACGTTCAAAATCAGTAATTTAAATTCTGACGAAGATGCTGAGAAACTCACTGGAGCAATGCTTGAGGTTTGGGGGATTTCCCAGGCAGAAGCAAGTACGCAGCATAAAACCGTTACCATCAAGTTCGATGAAAGAATGTCTTCCCAGGAAGATTTTATGCAGGCGGTACGTGAAGCCGGATTTGACCTGACTAGTGAACAACTATAATACATGAGGTGACGAAGATGAGAATATGTGAAGTTTGCGGAAGAAAAGAAGGCTTTGAAGAACATCAGGAAGATCTGTTCCAAGCTGTAAAGCTTCATGTTTGCGAAAGTTGCCGCGAGGATCGGAAGGCACCGACATTAGGAGACTGGGCATATTCATCATGAAGGAAAGTGTCAGGGAATATGACAAGTGAAAATCCAGGCGAAACGAGGTGGCAGAACGCTGGAACCAATTGAAGTGAAACGGGAAATCATCCGATATGGTAAAGGTTTCGCCGAACGAGTTGAAGACAGTATCGTAACAGAACACCCTGTTACAATAAAAATCAATGGCGCAGAGTTTGCCACCCTTGTTTGCTCGCCGGATTTTATTGAGGACCTTGTCATCGGCTTTTTGGCTTCGGAAGGCGTAATCCGTAAGTATGATGATTTGGAAGATATATGGATAGAAGAAAAATCAGGTACAGCACATGTGAAAACAAAAAAGGTCAATCCATATTACCTCAATTTCCAGGGGAAAAGATACATTACTTCCTGTTGTGGAGCAGGAAGGCAGGGTTTTGTTTTTATCAATGATGCCCTTACTGCAAAAAAGATGGAACAGGTAAGGATAAAGATTTCATCGCGGGACTGTTTTTCCTTGATGAAGGAAATGCAGGAATCATCACAAGTATTTCAAAATACGGGAGGGGTCCATAACGCGGCACTTTGCCAGTCAGGTAAAGTAGTGATTTCCAGGATGGACATTGGCAGGCATAATGCTCTGGATAAAATTTATGGTCACTGCCTGAAAAACAGTATTCCACTTTCGGATAAGGTCCTTGCCTTCAGCGGTAGAATTTCTGCGGAAATACTCCTGAAGGCATCAAAGATTGGCTGCGAAATTGTTTTATCGAAATCTGCTCCTACAGAACTTGCCTTAAAGCTTGCAGAGGATTTGGGCATTACAACAATCGGTTTTATCCGAGATGAATCCCTTAATGTGTACACTGGCCAGGAAAGGGTATTTCTTGAATGATCCTAAAAGATATAAGATAAAAAGCTCTCCAAAAATGGGGAGCCTTTTTCATCTCTCATCTAAACCGTCAATCGAAACAAGCTGTCGTTCTTCATGGGAACCTCTTGCCGAGATGACCGCCATACTTGAAGTAGCATCGATGCTTTCAATCCAGATCGGCATTCCGTGGTAGTGGACAGAAATTTCATCTTCTGCAGTGAGGATTTCTTTTACCCGTTGCAAATCCATCGTTATCACCTCATACTTAAATTGTCCACAGACAAAAACATGTATGTATAGGAGATTACGTGATGAACTTGGTGAAAAGCAGTCAGGAAAAAATCTCTGTTGAGATGGAAATCATGAATTCGCATCCTGACTATAATTTACTGGCGGATGGGAAACGAATACTAGATGAACAAGATTTACTGAAGGAGCATGAAGAGGGAAACGACCTCGATAAAGAGCGTTTTCTCATCGAAGAGAAAGGGGAATATATCGGTATCATTGATTTTATCATGAAAAATCCAAGGGACGGAAAGCCGTGGCTAGGATTGCTGATTATACATAAATCATGGACCAGGCAAGCACTGGCAGAAAAAGCTCTGGCAATATACGAAGCAATGATGAACAAAAGAGGTATAACTGAAGTTCGATTAGGATGTTTTGCAGCAAACCAGCCTGGCTTATCATTTTGGACAAAGCAAGGGTTTATAAGGGTAAAACAAATAGAATTTCGTGACAAGCCGTTGTGGGTCATGGAAAAAAACATAGAAAAAGGCGAATCAAGTGAGTCTTGATTCGCCTTATTTTATTCGGTAAGCTCCTCAATATTCTTCCCTTCAACATACGAAGGTGTTTCCAATCTAAGTAAATTGTAGATAGTTGGAGCGATATCTAAGGTTGAGACGGAACCAATTTGCTTGCCATTGCTAATGTCTGGCCCCATGGCCATGAAGACAGCTTTCAATTTCTCCCGGCCAGGATCCCCGCCATGGGTTCCCAATTCAGGTGTCGTTTTAACAATATTAGATACACCCTTTCCCATAATATAACCTGGAGCAGCCATTAAAAGAACATCTCCTGCATTCCGTTCTTTTAAATTTCCTTGTTGAAGTATTTTTTTTATTTCCTGGTATGGATGTTCTTTCGCATTTGTCAGATAGCCATACAAACTCTCTGTATTCTCCTTTAATCCATTGAAAGACAGATTGATGGTGCTATTCCATATTTCTTTAAGGTGATACTTGATGACTGGTCCATTCTCATTCCTGTCCACCTCAACGCCCTTGAAGGCTTGGATGATTTCAGAACGAATCTCTTCATATTTTTCAGGCGGCACGATTCCATATTTTTCGCGTGATTTCAAATTGATGTAAACATGAGCAGCAGATCCACTTGGAATCGCAATTGCTTTCGATTTTTTGTAATCAATCTTTCCAGCTGAGTCAAGTACGAGAAGGTTATTGTCCTTCAAAACTTTATTAGGCTCAATCGCTGAATGTGCAGGTTCCATTCCATGGTCAGATACGATGAACAAGTAATCATTTTCATCCAGTGCTTTGACTGTTTTACCTACTGTCTTATCAGCCGTCTTATACGCCCACCGAATATATTCAGCGTTCTTCTTTGATTCATTCTTTGTAAAACCAGGCTGTCTTGGGTCAGTTAGCAGATACTTATGCTCCTGATGGTCAATTTGCGGCGCGTAAAACATCAGTAAATCAGGCTCATACTCGTTTTTGATAAAAAGGGACACGTCAGTTACCCAGTTTGCAAATCTTTCCGATATTTGTTCGTATTCTTTCCTTGATATCCAGCCCTTTTCAAGTGCACGATCATCCTCCTGAGGTGGAAAGAAACCGAATTTTCCCCTGATTTGTTCAGAAAAACCTTTTGGTCCATCTATCAAACCGGATGTTACTGCTGATTGGTAAATCACAGCCCCATTGTCGAGACTTTGGTCCTCAGCTGTGATCTTGAACCAAAATCCTGCATTGCTGTTTTCTTGAACCTCCAGTTCCATTGATCCCCAGCCATTGGATATGACCGGGTTGTTTCTTTCCGTTTTTTGATCGGTGACCATGAATAAATCATAATTTTTTTCCTGGTCATTGGTTGAATCAACGGCTAGTACATGAACCTTTTGATTTTTACCGTCTTTGACTTTAATGTGAAAAGATGCTTCCTTTAATGGACTGTAACTCTCAGGAGGCCTACTCCACCCCGAAGCCTCCTGGAAATGGAGTTTCTCCTGTTTGCTCGGGGACCATGTATCTCCATAATATATCGTGAAGTCTGCTTGTTTCCCGACGGCTGGATTGGCACCGGCAAAAGCAACAGTGGCAGTTGTTTTCCCCTGTTTTCTGGCTGATACCCACAACGGATCCACCTCAAGCTCACTCATAAAAGCATCCTTTTGGTTTGTCATTGCTGAGTCTTTCTGCTGCCAAACATTGCTGACGATGGATGTTTTAAGAGGAGTCGCTCCTGTAGCGATTGCTGCATGTGAAGGTGCCGTGAGAGAAGGCCTTACGGTGGTGGAATATTTCGCCATAGTTCCATTTTTGATCACATGTTCTATATTAGGCAGTTTGCCGTCCTTTACATAATTCCTTGTAAGGTCATTTCGCATGCCATCAAATGAGATCAGGACTACCTGACTCTTGTTTTCTGCATTTGCCGTTGTAGCGCAAATACCTGATAAAAAAATAATAAAGGTGATGAACTTAAAGATTCTTGTTGTCATAAACTCTCCCTCGCTGATGTTATAGAAGGAATTTACCTTTTTTCGAGGCTTGTAAAACTTTTAGAAAATTAATTCTTTAGTTTTCCGAAGAGAAATTTTGCTTCTCGATAAAATCTTCATATTTATTTGATATAAATTCGTTATATTAAAAAGGGGAGGTATTTAAACAATGAATATAAGTATCAAAAGGTTGATGATCTTAGTTTCAATGTCTGCGGCACTATTTTTAACAGGGTGCACAGGGGAGGATGACAAATCAGGATCTGGTGGTCACAATGCTCATGAAAATATGGAGCATTCAGGTTCAGGGGATCTGCCAGATGGTTTGAAGGAAGCGGATAATCCCAAATATGAAGTGGGCAGCAAGGCCATCATAACCGATGACCACATGCCTGGAATGGACGGAGCGGAAGCCACAATTGTTGGTGCCTATGACACTACCGTGTACTCGCTGTCATATGACCCGACAAATGGAGGCGAGCGAGTGGAGAACCATAAGTGGGTGATCCATGAAGAACTGAAGGATCCAGGAGAAGAGTCTTTGAAGCCAGGAGATGAAGCCATCATCAATACCGAGCATATGGAAGGAATGGAAGGGGCAGAAGCAGTGATCGATTCGGCTAAGGACATGACTGTTTATATGGTCGATTTCACGCCGACAGACGGATCGGAGAGGGTAACGAATCACCAGTGGGTCACTGAAGACGAGCTGAAACCTGCTGAATAAGCTAAACGATTACCAAAATATACACGATTGTCCCTCCAAAAGTCTGGGTATATAACCTTTAAGAATGAGGAGGGATGACTCATGAACAAACTAATCAAAACAGCGATCAAATGGGGACCTGTCCTGTATCCAATCGTCAAGAAAATGATGGACAGCAGGAAATCTTCAAAACTGAAAAGCAGCTACTCAAAATAAGTCTTAAGGGAGGCCGCCCATTGTCAGGGAATGACAATGGGCGGCCCTTCTCTGCATACAATAAAGGAATGAAAATTATTCTTTATATTTGGACCTATTGTTCATGTTATAATAGTGGAATAAAATACATATAGTTGGCTTTCACTGGTCTCTTAAAAGGAAGGTATCTATGGTTGAGGATAATATAACGAGAATAGACATGAATGGTAAGGAATACATATTAATCGGGACGGCGCATGTTTCCAGGCACAGTGCCGAACAGGTGAAAGAAGTTATTGAGGCTGAGAGGCCGGATTCCGTATGTGTTGAACTGGACGAGCAGCGATACAAAACGATTACTGAAGGCTCCAAGTGGCAGGAAATGGATATTATCCAGGTCATTAAGGAAAAAAGGGCATCGCTGTTACTGATGAATCTGGCTATTTCATCCTTCCAAAATCGAATGGCGAAGGATCTTGGAATCAAAGCGGGCCAGGAAATGATCCAGGGGATTGAATCAGCAAAGGAAGTCGGAGCACATCTTGTACTTGCCGATCGCAATATCCAGATCACTTTTTCAAGGATATGGGGCAATCTGGGCTTGAAAGGAAAGGCACTTCTGCTTAGCCAGATTATAACAAGCATCTTCAGCAAGGACAGCATATCCGAGGAAGACCTTGAAAAGCTGAAGGAACAGGATACTATCAACGCGATGTTGAATGAGTTCACGGAGACTTTTCCTCGTTTGAAAAAGCCATTGATCGACGAACGCGATCAATATTTATCCCAAAAAATCAAGGATGCGCCAGGAGAAAAAATCGTCGCTGTCCTGGGTGCTGCCCACGTGCCTGGCATAAAAGAACAGATTAAAAAAGAAAATGACCTGAAAAAACTAAGAGCGGTTCCGCCAAAATCCAACTGGCCAAAAATCATAGGCTGGAGCATTCCTGTGTTTATTCTAGCCATCATTGTTTACACATTTGTTGCAAATCCGTCTGCGGGTTTTTCCCAGACAATTAGTTGGATTCTTTGGAATGGCAGCCTTTCTGCCCTGGGAGCAGCCATTGCCATGGGACATCCACTAACCATACTGACAGCATTTATAGCAGCCCCAATCACATCGTTGAACCCTTTGCTTGCGGCAGGCTGGTTTGCAGGTCTGGCACAGGCGTATATACGAAGGCCAAACGTTAGAGACTTCGAAACCCTTTCAGAAGATGTTTTCAGTGTAAAAGGCTTCTGGAGAAACAAAGTCAGTCGTATTTTACTAATCGTTGTCCTTGCCAATCTCGGAAGTTCCATCGGGACTTTCATTGGCGGGGCCGATGTCATCAGGGTATTCATTGAAAATCTTTAGGAGCACTGAATAAGATATTAAATATGATTACACAACAGTAAATAACATGCCAATAAGCAGTTCATTTCCTTACAGAATTGAACTGTTTTTTTATACGAAGGTATTCAACTACCATGTAAAAAAGAAATTAGCCATCCAATCCTTATCAAGGAGATCATGGAAAAAGGAATGAGTGTAATATTAGCGAATTAATATTATATATATCTTATATCTAAAATAAGTTGGTGAATTATGAAGGTAATTGAAAGAATACAAGAATATATAGATAACCAGTACAAAACACCAAAAGGACTAATCGGTACCGTGATCGGTGAAAAGATGGTAAAGCAGCATAAGCCAGAAACATTATGGACCATCCAATTATTAAATATTCAACAGAGTGAGAGTGTGCTAGAACTTGGATGCGGTTCCGGTTATGCAATGAAACTTCTTCTTGAGCAAGATAAAGCAAATTCAGTAATTGGACTGGACCTTTCTCCAACTGTGATTCGGTCAGCTAAGCTGCGAAATAAAAAAGCATTTTTGGAAGAAAAAGCGGATTTTGTACAAGGAAATGTAAAGAGTTTGCCTTTTGAAGTTGAACAATTCGACAAAGTGTTCAGTATTCACACAATTTATTTTTGGGATGAATTATCTATGACAGTATCGGAAATATATAAAGTTTTAAAGCCTGGTGGCAGTCTCGTACTAACCCTTTGTGATGGCAAAAATGATGTTATATGGGATGGAGTAAGAGGGATGATAGAAGAACAATTAATCCCGATTATGAAGAACCAGGGCTTTTTAGAGGTGGAAGTAGTAAAAGGACCAAATTCAAGACAATATCATACAATCGCAGTTTTGGGTAAAAAGTAATTCAACGATTCTCAACCAGCTCCTTATGCCATTGAACTATTTTAAGGAAAAAAACGAAAAAAAAATCATCCTCGTTTGCAGGATGATAAAAGGCAGAAAGTTCAGTTCAGAAAAAACCTTATTTTGACTTATGCGTTGCATTCTTCTTGTATTCAGCCTGGCGTTTTGCATCCTTCTTAAATTCTTCCATTGCCTTGCTGTAAAGTAAGCTCATTTTCCACACCTCCTTTTTGCCTGTCATTCTTATTAGCTTTGTTCCCTGTGATATGGGAATTAAAACATGAAAATTTAGTTGGTAAAAAAGCGAAAAAGGCGCTCGAAAATGAGCGCCTTTTTGCTATCCCTGAATTAATCTTTGTAAATGTCCCTATTTTATTCTTTCAGTCTGAAACCCCTCTGATCACTTTATCGTAGAGGACCTGGAATCCGTATAAAACAAAGGTTTTGAATAAAAAGACGATGGATAACTGGAACTTTGTCAACCGGACCAGGGTAACATATCCGATCCTCTTAAAAATATCCAAAACATAATAAGTAAACAGGGAGTCAATCAGGATATTGACCAGCAAATACAAATTGAACTTCTTATAGGTGTACTTCAAGATCCAAAATGATCCTATGAAAAATGGACCCCAAATTAACGGCAGCTCCCCAAGTACGTTCGGTTTAATTTTAAAAGGAAACCACCACCATTTTCTTTTTTCCGCCAATCTTCCTTCGAACATTAAATAGATGCCCATAAACACAGTGCCAGGGAGAAATTTACGGACTGTTTTTTTATCGAGAAAGGGCAGAGAAAACCAGGGCAGTATGGCCATGATCGCGATGTAAAGTTTTAAATTTTTCATAAGCCCACCTTATATAATATAAAATAATGTCTACTGTATTACTGTTATTATCTCTATTAAGGCCTAAAAGATGAGTATCTTTAAAAATTTCTCAGCCGTTCATTCATTTCTTCCTGTTTTAAACAGTATTATTTAGAAGATAAAGGAGGAGATGAGGATGATTTCTCTCTGGGATGAACATTTGTTTTGGCTGGAAATGCTGCAGGATCATGCTTATTTTGTAAGAGATGCATTGTCGCCGGAAGAAAAAGAGTACGTATATCAAGCAGAGCAGTTTATCGAACTATATGCTGATCTTTTAAAGAGGCTTCAGGGAATACCGCGGAATGCAGATTACGCAAACAGCCAGATGATTGATTTCGCAAGAAGGGCATGGACGGTTGCAAAGAACTACTTTGATTTTGAAGGAACGCTGCAGGCATTGCGGATAGACAATCAGATCAATTTGAACCTTTCTCCGACATACTTAAATGGAACAATGAGTGAAAATCAGGAATATTTGAGGATATTACAGTACCTCGTTCATGGGCAGGAACCGGTCAGGCTTTCAATTGTTGAGCTTATGGATCTTTGGCTTGAGGATCAGCTCGGACATGCGGTGCTTTTTGAAAATCTTCTTGATCCAATAGAAGCAGGAGCCAATGCGGCAGCACAGGAGTTTAAGCGCAGGTACCAGCTATACATCGTACAGAACCATCATTTGAGAAATTATCTTAGGGTGAAAGAACCAGGCTTTGCACGACAAAAGGCATTCGTTTATGAAGTTGGAAAAACGACATTGGAAATGAATCAATTCATTAAGAATATGGTTTTAAAATATAAAGAACATACGTTGCTGAATAAATCCACCCTTAGATTCCTTGAGCATCATTTTCCGGAAACATGCTACTTCCTAACGAATCTAAGTTACTATGAGCCTAGGCTGAAGTCTGAAATCGGAAATTGTTCGCTATCCAAGCCGTCGTTTTAGTGAGTGTAAATAACAAGAAGGACAAGATTTTAAGGATCAAAAAGCAAAATAATGAAAAGAATGTGAAAATTATCAGGGGATTTGTGAACATTTTGTGACATTTTTTCGTAAATTCTGTTAATATATACAGTACATACGAAAAAGGTGGAGGAATGAGAAGTGGGTAAACTTCTTATGTACTTTTATTTAACTATTGGTATTTATTGTCTTGTAAGCGGATTCCTTGCTGTCGTTTCACATGGGTTCCAGCATGCAGTCCTGTCCCTGTTCCTGGCGATCTTCAATTTTGCCATGTTTTCCTTGTTCAAAAAAGAAGGGAAGATGCCTCGGCTTCGTTTGATCAAAGGACATAAAAGCGAAATAGCATAAAATCGAGCGATCTTAATTCATGGGTTGACCGCTATTGGCCATTGATATTGAGATCGAATAAACCGTTCCGTTTTGAAGTGCATATGGACTAAAAAGGTACAGCAAATGGCGTGGAAGTTGTCCACGCCATTTTTCCTATTGTCCAGACTTTATAAGCAATCTCATTACAACAAGTATTACAACGAGATGGAATTTTATGTTAAAATAAACGAGAAATATTTTTAAAGGATATAATTTCGGAAAATAAAAAGGGTGTGCAAATAATGATTAAGAAAAAAAGTGAGACGTTTGAATGGGTAAAATCCTTTATGGTTGCAATTGTTTTAGCCTTCATTATTCGCACTTTTTTCTTTAGTCCTATTGTTGTTGACGGTCATTCAATGAATCCTACACTCCAGGACAAGGATCGTATGGTTGTAACTAAAATAGGGGAACCAAAAAGATTTGATATTGTTGTGTTTCACGCCCCAGATGGTAGGGATTACATAAAACGTGTAATCGGACTCCCTGGTGACAGCATTGAGTATAAAAATGATGTTTTATATATAAATGGTAAGGCATACAACGAACCTTACTTAGAAAAATATAAGAAAAAACTTAAGGATGGAACTTTAACATACTCTTTCACTTTAAAGGAGACCGCTGTTGGTAGTGAAACGGTCCCTAAAGATAGTTTGTTTGTATTGGGAGATAACAGAAGGAAAAGCAAAGACAGCCGCGATATTGGAGCGATACCAATGGGGAAGGTAATAGGGACAACAAATGTTGTTTATTATCCTATAAAAGAAATTAAAATCGTAAATAACTAATCACTGCTTATCTATATTTTTGGCATCGGGTGCGTTAATCCAAAAAGGATCAGCCACCTTTTTTGTTGAATTCCTTATTAAGCTAAGAAGCAGGTTGGTTAAAAAACAATACCATAAAAGAGGGGGATTATTATGGTACATAGTACACAACAAGCTTACACACCACCAAAACATTTTGTTTCAGCAGCAAGTATTGTAATCAATGATGAAAAGGAAATTTTGTTAATTAAGGGACCTAGTAGAGGATGGGAAATGCCAGGTGGAATAGTTGAAGAAGGCGAGTCTTTGAAAGATGCAGCAGTAAGAGAAACTAAAGAGGAATCTGGTATTGATATTGAAGTTCTAAAATTCTGTGGAATATTTCAGAATGTGAACAAATCAATATGTAATACGTTGTTTTTGGCAAAGCCAATCGGAGGAGAATTAACGACTTCATCAGAGAGTTTAGAAGTAGGGTTCTATCCAATTCAGAAGGCATTAGAAATGGTTACTGCAGGAAACTTTAGCCAAAGAATTGAATACTGTCTTGATACTAGCAAACACCCATTTTATATAGAATTATAGGTGAAAGTAAATGAAATAACAGTATTTCTTATTAAACTAAAGAAGCAGTTAGTTGAAGAACAGATCAAGATTTTTTTATTCTCAATGTAAGATTAGGAGTTATATTAATGCATTATTCATATGACGATTTAGTTAGAGATATCAAAATAGGTCACGAAATCGAGTTTAAATATAAAGGGAAATTATACGGAACCATTAATGTAATAGAGGGCTATGGGCTAGGTGAACATAATAAAGAATTTGAGTACTTTAAAACGCCTGAAGAACTTTTGAACAATGGAAAAATTAACGGGGAACACTTGAAGGACATTTGGAATGAAGTTGAAGTTATAACAATTTTCTAAGCTTCTACTAAGATTGCTAAACTATGTTCCTCAACTAAAGAGGCAGGTTAATTTAATCCCTCTATTATCTTTATAATTTGTAAAATTAGATAGAGGCTATAAATGGGAGGGAATTTATGACTACAAATAAGGACTACATTCGTTATATTCGGGGAAAAGTCGGGCACGATTTAATATTTCTTAATTTTGCTGGAGGTATTATTTATAACGAACGAAATGAGATTCTTGTACAAAAACGGGGAGATAGAAATGAGTGGGGTTTTCCAGGTGGTGCTATGGAACTTGGAGAATCTCTTGAAGAAACCGCTAAACGAGAAATACTTGAAGAGACAGGATTAAATGTTGAGGTTGAACATCTTATTGGTGTCTACTCTAAATATTCTGGTGAGTTTCCGAACGGAGATAAAGCTCAGACTATCACTCATTTTTTTCAATGCAAGCCAATTGATGGGGTACTTATCGCAGATGGTATTGAGACCTTAGATTTAAAATACTTCCCAATAGACCAAATACCGAAATTATTCACAAAACAACACGAAGATGCCTTAGAAGATTGGCTTTCCAAAAGAAAAGGTGTATTTAAATAAAAATACCTTCAAAATAATTATCCATAATCTTTAACTAGCGGGGTGCAAGTGTCTAGTAGGTAGTGGTAGGGCAGCACTTTTTATTTATTAAACTATAGTGCAGGATAGTGGAAGAAGTATAACGATCTATTAGTGAGGGATATGGATGCCTATTATTAAAAATGAACAATTTATCAAAGCTCCCATTGAACTCTGTTTTGACCTGGCAAGGAACGTAGATATACATACTCAAACTACTACTAAAACAAGGGAAAGAGCTGTTGGTGGTATTACTGAGGGTTTATTGGAACTGGGTGATGTGGTTACCTGGGAAGCAATTCACTTTGGCGTTAAGCAAAGGTTGACTGCGAAAGTGATTATGATGGATAGACCTCATAAGTTTGTGGATGTTATGGTAAAAGGAGCTTTTCAATCCTTTGTTCATACCCACCAGTTTATTGAACACCTAGATGGAACTATAATGACCGATATATTTGAGTATAAGTCACCACTTGGTATTTTCGGATCTGTTGCAGATACGTTGTTTTTAAAAAAGTATATGAGTGAATTTATTGCTACTCGTGCGACAGAATTAAAAAGGATTACTGAGAAAAGAGTTTAATTAAATTCTAATTCAACGAAGGAGCAGTATTATTTAATAAGCTACAAAAAATAAGTTTAACTGGTACTGAAATAAAGTGAATTCTTCAACTATCCTAAAAAACCCTTTTGGTGTAATATAACACTTAAGAGGGAATTTTACACACAACCCCCTCTAATGCCGTTTAGGGGTGTGTATTATGAATAAGTTAGCAATTGCTTTAACATTATTTATTTCCGTTCCAATTCTAGGCTTTATCCTATACGAGTATCCAGTTGAAAAACATTTGGCAAATAGGGAAATTGAAGAATATATGAAAAATCAAGGAATATCAGAAGAGACGATAGAGAGTAAAAAGTACTTAAAGGACCACAAGCAAGGGGGATATGAAATTAGTGTAGAACTGATGGATGATCCAGGTCTTATTTATCAATATAGTTGGGTTAAAAGTAGAGGTGTAGTTCTCCTTGTATTCAAGGGAGGTTCAGGAATGGATACGGGTATGAAGTATCCCCCATTGGAATAGTAATCAAAAAGACTGAAGCATATATGATTTGGAGATTTTAATAAGCCTTTTCTTTATTGGACTAACGGGCAGGTTAGCTTAACAAGGATTATCCTAATATGAGGTGCGAAAAATGAAAATTGAATTTTATAATTTAGGTTTAGTAAATGAAATAGAATTAAAATTTGCTGTAATAAGTGCTGTTTATCAGGGGAAATGGCTTTATGTTAAGCATAAGGACAGAGACTCTTGGGAAATCCCTGGTGGACACAGAGAACCTGGGGAAATGATTGATGAAACGGCTAAAAGAGAGTTATTTGAAGAAACTGGATGCAAAGATGTAGATTTAGTTCCTATTTGCGACTATTCAATAGATGATTCCAATAATAAAATTTTCGGGAGGTTATTCCTTGCAAAAATAAAGAAAATTGGTCAATTACCAGTATCGGAAATCGGTGAAATAAAACTATTTGAAAACCTCCCTTCAAGCCTTACATATTTAGAGATTCAACCTAAATTATTTGAAAAAACAATTGCTTTTATTGAAAAGGTTAACACTTAAAGTAATGGGTGTGTTGATCCAGGAAGGATTAAGTACCTTTTTTGCTGAATGCCTTATTAAGCTAAAGAGGCAGGATAGTTGAAGAACAGTGTATTTTATTTTTGTGAAAATGGTACAATTTAGGAAGAGGGGAATCTTAATGAGTCTTTTTCTTTTTGTATTTATCCACATAATGATTGGGCTAGGATTAATTTACTTTTATAATAAATTACCAAAAGCCATAATGACCTTTGCTGTTGTTTTTTTTACTATGAGTTTACTATATTGGGGTGCCATATTTACTAGAACTTTGTTGAGCTAACGAAACAAACTAGAAAATAATGTTAAAATATCCATATGGATAAGGGAGGATTATATGGTTTTTGAAACATTAACAGGACAACTTTCGGTTGTAATTACCCTTGCTTTTGGAGCATTGTTAATTGTTCTGTACCCCTTAATAAAAAAGGAAAATCAATATTTTGCTTGGTTTAGTTTTGTGATGGGCGTTATAGTGTTATTACTCTTATTATGGTTTACATTTGGCAACGAGGTTATTAGGCATCAAATACTAAAATATGGACTTCAATAAAAATTTCCTATTCAATTTTAACTGGAGCAAGAGTTGAAGATCAAGCTGCCGTTGCGGCAGCTTTTTCTTATTCGACTAACGATGCAGAAGAGTTGAGGAAAAAATTAAATTTAGAGTTATATCTTAAAGTTTTTAAATTAGAGGTGATCAAAGTGGAAGTTTTTGGGATTATAGGGTTTGCATTCGGAGCTATGGGATTTATTTTCGGACTTATTGCCTTTACAACAGCAATGACTAGTAGTAATAAAGTAAAAGAACTTGAACAGAGAATTGATGATTTAGAAAAGCAATCGTGAACAATGTCTCCAGACAAACGGGTGCTTTTATGCGATATGGTTAGTAGCATATTTTACTATAGAAACAGTATAGTTATAACTACGAAACATTTTGTCAAATGGTAAAAGGGGGCGGTTTTATGATGGTTTTAGTACCTTTCCTAATTGCTTTTATACCAGGTATTATTCTAATGGTGGTTACGTGGTGGTTTGGTAAGAAAGGTTATCCGCTGTTTGTCAGGATGTTGCCAGGAACCATATTAAGTATCTCTGCTGTTATTATCTTTTATAGTAGTTTTGTCTACATTAGAGGATTTGAAGGTGCAGCCTATGGCATTCTTAGTTTCTTTTTAATTATTTTTGCCATTATGTCTTTCTTTATCGGAAAAAAGTTTACTGCAAACCATAATTGAAGATTTTAATATTGCTGTATTGAACGGGTGCGATAACTGAACAAGTCCTGTCGCTTCTAAAACTATTGAGTAAGATTAGTTATAGAAGAAATCGTATTAATGTTATTAAATCAAAATAGTCCTACTTTGGATTATAGAAATGAGACTATTTATTGTAGAACTTAACTTAGAAAATCAATTGGCCACCGATTCAAACTCCAAAATACGTTTAAATGAGGTATAAATGATGAAAAGAAATAGGCTGATGAGGTCAAATTCGGATTATGTATTTCTAGGTGTATGTGGAGGAATTGCAGAGGCTCTTTTGATTTCATCCATTATTGTTAGAATGGTTTTTATATTAGTGCCAGTATCGCCAATACTCTATCTGATTTTAGGAGCACTTATGGAGAAAGATGATTCATTTTACGTAGATAGAATAAGAAAGAAAAGCACTTTTAAAACTGTATTGTTAGCATTTATTTTTACTGCAGTAGCATTTTTAATCTTTTTTAACTTGGGTCTCCTTTAGAGAAGTAAGTTTTTATCTGAATTAGTTAATATTCTTCATCAACTATATGGGTGATTTGATCTCGGGAGGATTAAACACCTTTTTTGTTGAATTCATTATTGAACTATAGAGGCAGTAATGTTGAACAAGGGTTAATTCGTTTTTACAGATGGGAGATTGTAGATGAAGAAGATAATAGTCCCTATTTTTATTGTTTTTTTAACGATTGGTTATATCTTTCAACAGAATCCTATGGTTACAGGAGAAGCTATAGTCCACTCAATTGAACTTATGCAAAACCCATCAGAGGAATGGGTAGGGTCCATTTCCCCGAAGGATTTGAATGAGTTAAAAGGACTACCACCTGATAACGTTAAAGCAATACTTAATACAAGGGAGGGGCTATGGTATAACATCTTAAATAGAAAGCAATGGGAGGTCACAATAAAATTCAAAGGGAACGAGCCAACTGTTGTTTTTGATGCAACTACTGGTAAATTGATTGACCTTTATGGACCTTTGAATTAAATATACGCTTGTTCAACTATCGGGGCAGGATAGCTCAAGAAGCGATTAAGTTAGGAGATGTTTTAAAAATGACTGCTAAGTTCCTAGATTTGTTTGGAGAAATCTTAATGAAGAATGTTCGAGATGAAGCAATTGAGCAATGGGAAATGACCATCCAAGGAAAAATGAAGAGTGAAGAAAGTCAAAGTGTACATAATCTTATATCTTTGAGCGGTCAAAGTGAGTTAATCAATGATCTAGTTCCTAAAATTGTTGATACCACCATACATCATTTGTTGTGGACATTAGAACAAGAGGAAGCTATAGATATAACCATAAATAACGGTAACAAACCAGTTAGTATTAAGGAAATGAGTGACGGTTTAGCTGGAGAACTGTATACGGAAGATGGTTGGATAAACCGTTTCAGTAACAAGGCCAAGTCATAAAACCTGCACCTTTTCTTATTGCGCTAAAGGTGCAGGTTAGTAGAATAAAGAAGCTTGTTAAAATTGAAATATATGTGTATGGAGGATTAAATGTCAAGGTCGATTATATCCATGGATGTATCTAATATAAAAAATGAAAAAGACTTCCATTTATTATTAAAAGAAAAACTAGATTTTCCAGACTTTTATGGAGAGAATTGGGATGCATTTTGGGATGCAATTACAGGACTTGTTGAGGTACCTGATAAACTTGAGTTTATTGGATGGACAACTTTACAAAAAAAATTGCCACGAGATGCAGCAATAATGAAAAAGTGCTTGGAAAATTATAGTAAAGAAACCTATGTGAAAAAATGTGAATTTATATACAACTAATAGGGCGTTAATCCAAGAAGGATTAATGCTTTTTTTGTTGAACTTTATTTAAGTAATGGTGCAGGTTAGTGCAGTAAGGTGAAACTTATTTCCTAGTAAAATCGTAAACAATTCTAAAGGAGGAGTTACTTTGGAAGGTGTCATCGGAACTTGGCTGCCATTAATGTTATCTACTGGTATCACTGTTGCCATTATTTATTTCGTTATAAAAGCTTTTAAAAAATAAGAATTAAGTAAACCTCGACTACTGTCTAGCCGAGGTTTCCTCTTGTACTAAACCAGCTAATAGTTTGTCAATATTTTTCATTAAAATTTCGAAATCCATCGTGATATACTAAAAAAGGGTATACCAAATAACCTTCATATTCTTAGAATTGGAAGGTTTTTCGTAATTTAGTT
>NZ_JAMAUR010000014.1:0-50403 GCF_023714225.1 Mesobacillus sp. MER 48 | reverse complement strand
AACTAAATTACGAAAAACCTTCCAATTCTAAGAATATGAAGGTTATTTGGTATACCCTTTTTTAGTATATCACGATGGATTTCGAAATTTTAATGAAAAATATTGACAAACTATTAGCTGGTTTAGTTGATGAAACTTAGTAAATCAATAATGTTACTCCATTACCTTTCACTTGAGCTCCGCAAGGGTAATTACCCGATTCATACAATTTTAGTAATTCTTTAAAAAAGCTGACTTCATTTTCTTTTATGCTAAATGAACTTTCCATAATTGCATTTACAATATCCCATTTCACACAATCAATAAAAACTTGATCTAGGTTGTTCTGTTCCTTTATCATCTCTATCATATTTAGGCCGAAATACTTTTCATCATATTTTGCGATTAACTTATGATCCTTTACATATCCTGAACCCCATGCCGGATACATCGTGATCAAATCCCTATCGATCCTGGCTAGTATCCTTTTACACAAAAAACGCCCATCCCGAGGGATAGACATTCTTGAATTTTTTAAAATATTTAATGACGGTAAGCGACTTCGTTCTTCTAAGATTCGTCCAAATTGATTCTCTTTAAAACCTATCTAACTACTTTTTCTTTCTTCTTGCTTTCATCAATTGGAGCAGGAGCAACGCTCTGGTCATTTGCGGTTAAATCGATGCCATAGTCCTTTGCGAAGACCATATGTGTTTCAACCAGCACGTTTTCATTATTTTCATCCAGATTGAAAACCCTTGCGCCTCTTAACCGGTTGCGGTCGGCTCCAGGCAGGCCATAGGTGCCAAAACCTGTACTGCCTCCATATCCAAGCATGACTCCATAATAGTTTCCTGAATACGTATTGATGTGGTCATGCCCGCAAAATACGCCTTTGACATCACCGCGGTCAAGAATGGCAGAGAACATGCCGCTGTTGATCGGACCGGGACATTCGTCTTCATTTCTTTCGCCAGTGATTCCATGCTTTTCCACAGCGTTCGCATGATGTGCATCCGTTCTACCATCGACGCTTGCGAACCACATAAAACGATGCTCCCAAAGTGGAATATGGATGAACATAAGGGAAGGGACTTTATGGCCGACTTGCTGTTCGAGACTCTTTGATGTTTCATAGTACCAATTCACCTGATTGAAACGCAGCCAGTCCCATGTTGGGTAGCCGCTGAAGTCCTGTCCGGCAATCGTTTTCGGCGCATACCGTCCGCTGTCAAGCAGCCAAAGATTGAAGGCAGCTTTTTTTCCGTGGGAATTCTTGATCAGGAGATTCATATTGCCTGTTCCAGTAATTCCCTTCGGACCCGGCTGATTCATATTGAATTTGTAGGACATATAAATATTGAGCATGTCATCCTCATTCAGGCCGCTTTTTGGTGTGGAATCCTCGTCGTGATTCCCATATGTAATAGCCCATTTGATTCCCCTTTTTTCCATTGGCTGGGCTACATTGTTGATGGCCTGCTTCATTTCATCAGGGGTATCACAGCCGCCTGTTATATTGTCTCCGTTCAGCACCACAAAGTCCGGCTTTTCTTCATCAAGGACTTTTCCCATTAATTCAATCGTCCTTCTATCAATATTCTCATCATCCTGCGTATCATTGAACTGGACAATCTTAAATTTACCATCAGGTTTGAATTGAAGCTTCATTTCCACATTTGCCGCCGCATATGCCTTTGGTTCAAACAAATTAGCCGGAATTCCCGTGGATGCCAGTGTCAATGCAAGAGCACCCACTCCTCCCGCCTTTAAAAAATCTCGCCTTTCAATTCCTTTACCTAATCCCTTATTCGACATAAAGATCCCTCCCCTATTCAATCTATTGATAGAATAGCAAAGGGATTTTAAAAGTCTGCTTTGTTTATGTAAAAAAACATGAAGAGAATGTAAAATGAAATTCTTCTGGAGGAACCAGCTTTTCCATGTATGCTTTCAAGGAGATTGAAGAAGCAGGTGACCATACTAACTAGAGCCAATATAGATGGACCGCTTACCGGAATCGGGAATGGAGAGTTTAAGTACATAGCCTACGGTTCATAAGGGAATCTGGTGCAGCTCGTTCAAAATGCAGGCTATACAAAAAAGGCCTGCCTCCTCAATTGGAAGGCAAGCCCGGATGCAAAACTTAATTACTGATCAAAATATCATCGAAATTGAGCCTTTTTCCGGAAGTTCCAGAAACAACGATCCTGAACCTTACAGGTGAGGTTAGGTTTAATGTAAAAGTTTTAACCGCTAATGCCGATCCGCTGGTATTCGAGCTGCCGACGTTGGTCCAAGACGTTCCTCCATTCGTCGACATTTGCAGCTGCCATGAGGCACCAGTGTCGGTTCCAAAGTTCGCGTGGGAAACTTGTACACTTTTTGCCCCGTTTACATCAAAATTCATTGTAAGGGTCCCATATGACCGGACGCGCGCAGACTGTATACCATTTTTCTTATCACTGGATAAATTGCCAAGCAACGCATTGTCAAAATACCAGGATCCACTTGATAGCGACACATTCCCTGCAGAATACGCTCCCTTTGTCCCTGACTCAAAATCCTCATCCACTGTTGCTGGTCCCACAGTGCCGCCATCATCGTAACCATATGATCCCGACTTGAAGGTTGATGGGTCATACCACTTGTAGCCGGCTGAAGGCTGTGACCAAGGCTCCGCTTCTGGTTCAGTGGAAGTCTCAGGTGTTTCCATCGCTAACAGGTCTGTTGGCTGATCAAGCTGCAATCCGCTAACCTGTGATAAAGAAGTATAATTTTCCTGCTTGGCTAGCCAGTCAATCAAATTGACAAGCAAAGTACTGTCGTTCTGCTCTTTAAATCCATCATAGGTAGTTTTCGTACCGCCCGTTTCTTCACGCAGGTATTTTGGAGTTGAATCTTCTACCGGAGAAGAATCCCCAATGAACGCAGCCTTCCCTAATCCAACCTTGGAAACCGCTGCATAAGGTCCCTCTGCCCTGCCGCCTCCATTATAGACACCCTGGTCAACAGCATGTGTCCAGGCCGCTGTAGTTTGAGGCAAGTAGACAACACCTTTTGCCTTGTTTGGGTCCATAATCGCCAAAGTTGACCCTGCATGCATCGCCACAGTCCCGACTCCGGATGTAATCCCGAACGCCTGACTCGGCGCAACAATGTCATTCGCCGTTACGTCGCCAATTGCGTTGTAGCGGAATCGCACCCCAAAGTTGTCTCCAAGCCAGTCAGAACCCGTGACTCCCTGCATGGCTGAAGATGAAGCTTCCTCTGAACCCATTCCTTTTGCCGGATCATAGTAAGCACCGCGGCGGTATCCGTTAAAAATCTCAGAAGCATCCCAGCGGTTCTTGTTTCGGTCCGCATTATAATGATCACCGATGAAAAAAATGCTTCCGCCATCTTGCACATACTGGAGCATCGCAGCCTGTTCAGACGATTTGTATGGTATATTCGCTTCGCCGATGATAAAGACATCATAGGCTTTTAAATCCTCGTACGTAATGGAAGTGTTTTTCCTCAGTTCTTTCGCATAGTATCCCTTATTCGCCAGGGCGCTGGCAAAATCAGAGAAGGCCCCATCGAGAACCCAGTCGGCAGCACCTGCCGTTTGGCCATGAGTATTGTCGAATAGCACCCTCTTGCCATTCGCAATTCCGTAGGGCTGAAGCTCAGGTGCCTGGTCAAGCGCATTTTCCGCAGACGCTTCGGGCGGGAAATGGAACAAAGTTGGAGACAGCAGCATTAAAATCAAGGCAAAAACAGAAAACTTTTGACGGAACATTTTCTCACTCCTTATTGGTGTTTTCCTCACTAACTTACCACACCAATATTGACAGAATGTTAAGAAACCACTAATTTGAAAATTTCCCAACAAAGGGTACGTCCCTATGCTTTCGAGGGCAGTTCAAGTAATAATGGCTCCTTTACTTGAATAACACTTTTACTGTTCACTTATGGATAGTTTTTAGAAGTCACTCAACTTTCTGTGAAATCCTTCTAATTAATTTTTAGTTCGTATATCATTTGTTCACCTATCTTACCCATTTTTCGTCTCCCAGTATCAACGAATCCTACCTTTCCATATAGCTTTTGAGCAGGGATATTTCTGCTGTTAACTGCTAAAACAACCTCATTTGAATTTGGGTAGTTTCTGAGTACAAAATCGTTTAATAGGTTCATTCCTAACTTCGCATAACCCTTGCCTTGCTCAGAAGAGTTAATTGATAATGCTATTAAGAGCAATGCTCGTGGATTTTCAGTAAACTCCAATATTTCATCTCCTGTACGTAATACGAAGAAGCCGACTGGTTCTTCTTCGCTCAAGATTACTATCGGGTGTCTACTCTTATCAGTCTTTGCTTTTTCTAACATCTCTATAGGCAGTGCTGTAAATTGCTGTTGAGAGCCAGGTAAGAAAAATTCACTTAACGCCAACTCATACTCCGAATTATAGAATTCCAATTTAACACCATTATCTTTCATTGGTTCTTTGTTTTGTGTACCCATCAGTCCTCATCCCCAATAATACGAATATGCATTCTCATTAAGTGTTATTGCTAATTACAATCCATTCCATTATCCTGCTTCCTTAGTCCAATTCGAGAGACGTGTTATCATTTCATCCAGGTATTAATTTTTATTTGTAAGTGATTTCCGTGATCCTTTGAATTTAAAGATAATAAAAAGAGTTAGATGAATGATTAGTATTACGGGGAAATATATTGAATTTATAATTTCTAAATTCAATGCTTTTTTAGCTGCCTCCAGACTTCCGTCAAACTTTGCATACTCATCTGCTTTTATATATTCAATATGCAATATTCCGGCAACAACACAAAATCCCAAAAAACTTATCAATAGAAATAGGTATTTGAGCTTCCTCATTATTCCCCCCCTGATCTGGTGTTTTTATATTCTTCTGAAATTCCTTAATTAACTAAACTGCTTTTGTTCAATAACAAAAGCAACAAAAGGCGTCTACCCTTAAAGGTTCATTGAACCCTTTACTATAAGGGGCGTTATTGAACTTCAATAACGAAGGCATAACTTGAATCTCCTTTGTCCCATCTTGCATGCACATCGTAAATATAAACACCTTTTTCTTTTGGGGCCACCAATACATTATTATTTACCGAAACATCTTCTACTTCGTTATTACTAAGCAATCTAGTAACTCCCAATGTGTTTTCTTCAGGTTCTTTTTTAAATTCAATTTTTAATTCAGATTCAGGCGATACAATCACAGGAATAATTTCATGATGTTTAATTAACATTGGAGGAGAGATAGTATCAACACAAGCAGCATTAAATAATCCTTCCCAACAATACGAACCTCGTGCAACTTCTAGTTTCTTATCATCAACTGTTATATTTGGCGAAGGTGGATAAGAATTTAATAACCCGATAGCAAAATATATCCCTATAACTAAAACGAATAAGGTTACAAGAGTAATTAAAGATTTTTCATCTATCTCCCCCCTACTTAGTCGTATACAAGACTTTTTCATGCCCTTAAATCATTCTTCATTTCAAAATTGGCTCAATAGTTTCAAGCCTTCCTCTGTTAGTTTGTGAATTCCAAATAAAAGTCCCTAGGTATTCCTTATTCAAATCAACTAAATAAAATTCATTCCTTGATACCCTGATTTTTTTCTCGTTTAATATCAAAAAGTATTTTGTATCTTCTTGAATTTTCTGTTCAACCTTAAATACTCCACCGGTAGAAACTTCATTAGATTGATAATTCACTAAAGAAAATATTGTTATTAGCGAAATTATCACTATTACTGCTTCTATACTAGTGTTTATATTCGGCTTTTGTATCCCCTGTTTTCGCAAGTATTTAATTGCAAAATACATATAGATCAAAAACACAATAGGAACAAGAAAAGCAGACAAAGTTACGGGTAAATACAACATTTCGTGTACTGAATAATTATATTCAGTTATAGCCTGGACCCGACCAAGCTGCATACCTATAAAAGAAACATATATTAATCCTAGCAACCAATATAATGATGTTTTTTGTGCTTTAAATAAACTTCGTTTGTCTTTTTCTAATTCTTCTTTTACATTTCTTCCATCTTTCATATATCTAATCCCCTTTGAAATTCTCAAATCGGTTACTACCTGCTTCAACATAATGCACCTTTAGTGGAAGAAGGAGATTTTAATCAATTTAAAATTAACGTCAAATTCTATAGACCTTGAACAGTTGCCAGGATAGTCAATGCCATAGCCATAGAGTAGACCAGTAAAACCGCAAAAGAAATAAACCTTTTCTTTTAAAAAAAGATTACAGTAAAGACAACCGCTGAAATCAAAAGGACAAAGTGATAAATATGGGAAGCTGAACTATAAGCCCATCCCCACGAAAATGGTATAAAATCTTCTATTCCCCAAAGAAAATAGTGACTAATTACAATTAATAAGTTTCTGACTTTAATCATTTATCACCCTACCGTAATAACATTTTCTCTTAAACTTGTTTTTCAATATTGTACTCCTATTATTACAAATATCCCCACCAAATGTATGTCACTTCTTATTCAACAATAATGCAGCTTTACATTATTCATCAAGTAGTCATATTGTTCCTGATTAGTATCCAAGAGTGCCTCTTCTCTATTTGATGGTATGTCCATATACCTGATATCTTCATTGAACTGTGACACTGTAAAATCATAACGCACCCCATTTATTTCGTTGTAAAAATGCCAGCCTTCTACTAACAAAGTCTTACTTATTTGTCCGCCAAGCAAGTCATTTACTACTAACGCCGTTACACCACATTGGCCTTCAGCTGGATTGTCTTTCGTCCATTTGGAACTTGAATTTTTTGACCAAGATTTTAAGAATGCTTCTTGCAGTTTCATAATTATTGCTTCCCTCATAAAGGATCTCCTCCATTTAATTTCGGACCGTTTCTACTTTAACTACCTACAGGTTTGTTCCATAAGAAAAGCGACGCCCATGTTATTAAAGCATCGCAACCCGCTAATTCAATAAGGATTTTTTGAGTAAAGGTAAGTATATACGAGCAAGGAAATTATAATAAAAACTAATAGAGCGGCTGATCCGACTATCGAAGGTTTGTTTTTCTTACCTATTCCATAGATTATACCTATAATTGCAGCTATTGTAAGAGTGAGAACAAGGACCATTCCAAACACTCCTTTTTTATACAATTATTGCCAAACACTGATGGATGCTTACCTTCTATTGAATCCAAGTTTTAACCTTCTTCGCTGTATTCTAACATTTAGTTTCTATATATAAATTGTCCTTCTATTGAACTTTGCTGCGTAAATAGTTCAATAAAAAACAGTTTCTGTTAAGAAAGTTGAAATGACTTGTTTAAACAACAACTTTTCTTCTAGGAAAGGGTAATGATTGCTCTCATTAAAAACAATTAGTTGTGACCCTGGGATTAACTCGCTCATTTCTACGGAGAAAGAATACGGGCATTGTACATCATGTCGGCCACTCAAAATTAAGGTATGAGTTGAGATCTTTTCTAACTCACGGGTTACATCAAAGATCATTTCTTCTCTAATAAAAAAATTCATTCTAGGAGCAGACATCTTTTTATATATGCCTAAAGTAAAATATTCATCATACTTATCCGGATGAAATAAAGACAGTTTAGTTCTCTCTTTTGAGAAACGCTCTCTTTCACTAGGTGTTAATTCAGTGCTTTTTAAAGTCTCTATAAGCTGCTGCATTCGGTGGAACTGTGGGTGGTCAGGATGATAGATACATTCAGAGGATGAATTAGCATATTTTCTTGCGGCTGCTCCGACAATTATTAGTGAAGTGAGTGACTTAGAACAATGAATACCGTAAATGACCCCTATCATACCTCCTGTCGAGTGACCGGCAAAGCTCCACTGGGAATAACCCAGGGCCTCCCGGATTGCTTCAAGATCGTAAACAGCATCAAACATACTCAACTCATGAGCCTCATTTGCCTTACTGGAATTTCCGGTTTGTTTTAAATTCACGAGATAGACCATATTATTCTCTGTAAAAGTATCTGCGAAGTAATCACCTGTATGGTTAAACTCTGAATAATGATGAGTAACGCAAATCGGACTGCCCTCTCCTTTAACAAAAACCTCAAAGTATCCACGTGCGGTATTAATTATTCTCGTTTCCCAATAGGACATTATTGAATCTCCTTACTTTCCTAGTTATCTTTACATTGATCGTCCTGGAACAAACATTTCATTGCTTTTAAATACTTTCTATAAAACATTCAATAATCCCTCTTAGTATCCAACTATATGGAAGAGATTTGTTTGTTAAATCACTATATCAATGATTCTAAATTACTGGTTGAGGATGTTAATCAAGGCCGATAAGCTGTCAAGAAAGCATCGGTATTTTGACAGGTCCGAGGGTTGAAGCCGAAAAGTTGTCAAGATAGCATCATTATTTTGACAGGTTCGGGGCTAGAAGCCGAAAGGTTGTCAAGATAACATCGGTATTTTGACAGGTCCGAGGACAGAAGCCGATAAGCTGTCAAGAAAGCATCGTTTTTTGGACAGGTCCGAGGGCAGAAGCCGAAAAGTTGTCAAGAAAGCATCGGTATTTTGACAGGTTCGGGGGTTGAAGCCGATAAGCTGTCAAGAAAGCATCGTTTTTTTGACAGGTTCTGGAGTTGAAGCCGATAAGCTGTCAAGAAAGCATCGTTTTTTAGACAGGTCCGAGGGCAGAAGCCGAAAAGTTGTCAAGAATACATCGGTATTTTGACAGGTTCGGGGGTTGAAGCCGAAAAGTTGTCAAGAATACATCGGTATTTTGACAGGTTCGGGGGTTGAAGCCGAAAAGTTGTCAAGAATACATAGTTATTTTGACAGGTTCTGGGGCAGAAGCTGATAAGCTGTCAAGATAGCATCGGTATTTTGACAGGTTCGGGGGTTGAAGCCAAAAAGCTATCAATCATCCAGGATGATGCGGGTAGTTAGTGGCTAGTTCTTGACTCAAAACATCGTTCAGAAACCATGTTGCCATATCTGCTGCTATTTCCCACGCTAAAACCTAGCAAGCCTTTTCCTTATAATAAAAAAACAAGCGAATTATGAAAAATTCGCTTGCAAATAAATCCGTATCCTAAGTTTTGAACCGGGCCACTAACAATCTTCACCGGCTCCTTTTTTTACGCTTTTGTAGTTTCTCTTTTTCCTTCCGTCTCTGCTACAATCACGGCACAGGCAGCATCACCTGTGATGTTTACAGCCGTGCGAGTCATGTCTAGCAAACGGTCAATTCCGATAATCAGGGCGATCCCTTCCACTGGCAGGTTAACGGATTGGAGGACCATCGCCAGCATGATCAGCCCCACTCCCGGAACACCCGCGGTTCCTATGCTGGCCAGAACAGCTGTCAGGACAACCGTGATCAGTTGGGTGAAGGTCAGATCCACGTTGAATACCTGTGCGATAAAAATTGTCGCTACCCCTTGCATGATGGCGGTACCATCCATGTTGATTGTCGCACCGAGCGGTTGAACGAAACTGCTGATTGACTCAGGGACTTTTAGATTTTTCTGTGCGGTGCTCATGGAAATCGGCAGGGTAGCATTGCTGCTCGAAGTACTGAAAGCAACGCCCATCGCTGGGGCAAACCCTTTAAAGAACCAAATCGGACTTTTCTTTGCCAACAGTGCCACCGAAGATCCGTAAACGAAAATGGAATGAATCAGAAGTGCCAGCAGGACAACAGACATGTAAAGGCCCATGGCTTTGATGGCATCGAGTCCCTGGCTGCCCACTGCTGAAACAATCAGCCCGAATGTACCATATGGTGCAAACTTCATCACCAGGTTGACTAAGTACATTAACAGGTCATTCCCCTGTTCAACGAGGTTCAGTATCCCTTTCGTTTTGTTGCCAAGCATGGTCAGGGCGAAGCCGACAAAGACGGAGAAGGTGATGATTTGGAGCATGTTTCCTTCTGCAAAGGCTTGGATAGGATTTTTAGGGATAATATTTAACAGCGTATCAGAAACCGGCGGAGCTTCTTTTGACTGGAACTCCGCATTGGCGGTGTCAAAAGTACCGACATTACCAGGCTGGAAAACATAGCTCAGAGAGATGCCGATGATGAGAGCCATAGTCGTAGTCATAAGGAAATAGGAAATGGTTTTAAGGCCGATCCTGCCAAGCTTCTTCGGATCGCCAAGTCCCGCGGTTCCAAGTGTAATCGAAAAGAAGACAATTGGCACTACGAGCATATTGATAAGGTTTAAAAAGATTTTCCCCAGCGGTGTGAACACAAACTGATCGAGCTGCGGAAAAATGCCGGGTGCAAACAGATTGATCAGCAGCCCAGTGATTCCGCCGGCTATAAGGGCTATGATAATTTTGGTAGACAGTTTCATAAAGGTAACCTCCAAGTTGTGAATATTTTCCTGAAAAAGGCAATAAAAATACACAGAGGCAAAAACCACTGTGCATGAATGCAGTGTTTTCCTCTCAACACGCCTACGAGGTTAGCTGTCGGGTTCGGGTTTTGAGAGTACCCTACCTGTTAAGGATTCACCCCAATTACTAAAAAAAGTAACAATTGGTTCCCCCGCTCAAAGGATTAAGCGATTATGTATTATTTTTTTAATATAATATCAGGTTTATCCGATTTTGGGAACAAAAAAAATTTTCCTGATTCATCCCGTTGGCAATCTTCCCCCCTTGGAACCGACTAAATAACTAATTGATCCTATGGCCTTTTAACTAATTTTATTGTTTGCAATTTTGACCAAAATCCCTATAAAACCTAAATCTAAAACGTATGACGAAATCTGATAGTCACGATATATCAGTTTTTTTCACAACAAAAATGCCGGGTGAATTCCCTCCGTTTACAACTCCATTGTAATTATCTTCTTTTCCCCATTTTTCTAAAATGTTACTTCTTCCTGCCAATATAAAGTAAGTGTGTTGAAACCCCAAGAATACTAGGGTCAGTAGCTTTTTCTTTTATTAAATCAATAATTTTTCTTACTTCTTGATCACCTTTATCTCTCCAATAACTCCAACTATCATTGTTAAGTATCGCTCCTGGATTCGAACCTATTAAATCCAATGTTTCAAATCCTTGTGATTCCATAAAAGGATTGATGTCTGCAATATTAAAATAATACGCCCCTGTAAAACGTCCCTCATCAGCGTGGTTAAAGCAACCTGTTTGAGAAAACCGATTAATGGTATCCATATTATCATTCGGCTTCCAATTCATCGGATTT
Organism: Mesobacillus sp. MER 48; assembly: GCF_023714225.1. Classification (NCBI taxonomy): domain Bacteria; kingdom Bacillati; phylum Bacillota; class Bacilli; order Caryophanales; family Bacillaceae; genus Mesobacillus; species Mesobacillus sp. MER 48. The sequence continues at coordinate 39,176 of NZ_JAMAUR010000014.1, read as the reverse complement.
ATCAGCGATGTAAGTATGTGCCTAATTCTGGGCATAAAAGCAACGAAAACTAGTCCGCCTTTTTTGGTTACTCTATTTAACTCTTCGACAGCCTGGATACGTTCATCTTCTTTTTGTAAATGATACATAGGACCAAGCATTAACGATGCGTCGAATTGTTCATCTTTAATCATATTAAGCTCTCTGGCATCCGCTGCATAAAACCCTTCGAATTGCCCTTCTAATTTCAATTCCTTAGCTTTATCTTTTGCGATTTCAACTAATCGTGGGGTTAAATCCGTGAGTGTTACCTTATAACCTTCTTTTGCAAGTTCCATTGAATACTTCCCGGGTCCAGCACCATTATCAAGGACGTAACCATTTTGGGGCATATGTTTTTTTATAAAATGCCAATTCACTTGGAATTCAATTGGTTCACGCTCTAATCTTCCCCACTCATCAAATTGATTGTAATAGTTAATGATTTTATTCATTATTTCACCCATATTCCACTTTTTATCTAATGAAAAGCCTTCATATCCTTTTAAGCTAAACTCCCTCGTTATTCAATAAGACCTTCATAAGAGTGCTTTAATCCTTCTTGCAAGTTTATTTCCCTTTAAAATCCTGCAGATCTTTTAAAAGACCAGAATTACATCCATGATTAACCGAGCGTCACAAATAAGGGAGATAATAAACCCAATATAACGAAATGCTTAATCGTAATCATCCATCCAATACAACACATCTGGTACTGGGGTAAATTATATCTCCATAGAAAAGTGTTCTTTGTCTATCCATCGTTATAATTCATCTTTTCATAAACTTTACTAAACTGTATTATTCTTCCTGATAAAGAATAATCCTTCTTTAAATTAACCTACTTCCTTAATTTAATAAAAGAATTCAATAAAAAGCGGCCGCTCAGGCTACAGGTTTCCCACCTGAAATGCACTAAGAGAGACCGAGAATACCCAGTTATAATGAAGCTTTTTCAGCATTCCTTTTCGTCATCACTCCTTGCATTTTCCTGGCTGAAAAGTTTTTATTAACTGCTTTACATGTGTCTTCCTCGTTGAACCTGAAAAAGGGAGGAGCCTATGATCAGGCGCTTCCCTGTGAACATTCCTACTCTTCCCCTTTAATGAGCTTTTCCCGATCCACAAACATCGGAGGCTGCTCGAGCCAGCCTCTTTCAATAATCATCTGGGCTCCATCTTCGGAATAGGCTAAAGCTCTTAAAATAAAACCGCTGTACATGGCTCCTACATCTCTTCTCATACTCAGGGACAAAGCCATTCCATAAGCAGCTATGCCCAATTGGGAAAGGATGCCTACCACAAAGAGCATCAGCCGGTCAGAATATGGCGCATCAGTTGAATCACTGACGATAGCATCCCAGGTCATCGAGTTGGGGACATTGCTTTCCATCAAAACATGATGGCTCTCCCTCAAGATTTTGTCGCAAAATTGGACACCTGAATAAAAATAAGATTTCAGATCACGATCCTGGGTTACCTGGGCAAAGCCTAATAGTGTGGATTTCCCCAGCTCATTATGAAGCGAGGTCAAATAGAGATGATTTACCTCATTCCCCAGAAGCGGCCGCTTTTTCCCGAACCAGCCTGTCAGGAAGTTTTGCTTTTCCACGAAGTCCACCTTCTTGGGATAGTTCATGTATGGAGGCCGGATGTAAACCCCTTTCTTCTTCATCAGTGTGGTAATCTCACGGTAAAGCTCCGTCGCCTGTTTGTGGAATTTTTCAAAAAGGGCTCGGATATCATCCCTGGATGAAGTCGCAATGGCACTGGAATGGCTCGTCAAGCCAAACTTGCTCATATGCTGCATGTACTCCATGTAAAAAATATCAGAAAAGAGCCGTGGAGCAGACAGATTCACGTGCTTTTCAACCGGGAATCCTTCTGGCCTGGCGATGCCCTCCTGCTCATAAATTCCACTAATGTCTTCCAAATGAGAGTCCGCCACTTCGATCGTGAATTCAAGAAGTGGTTTTACTTCCGGATCATCAACCATTTGAAGGAAATGAGTCAGTATACATTTAACAACACTGTCGTTAATATATGTATCCCATAAATTCGAAATCTCCGCACAGGTTAAATGAACCTTTTGATTTGATGCTTCCATACATACCCCTCCAGAAAAACAACAAGATGTTATTATAGTTTTTCCTGTTCCATCCAAATAATGTATTTGAATTCTTAAGACCTCCTTGAAAAAAAGAGCCCGAATAAAAACATATAAAACAAGTTTCACAAATGCCCATTTCCTATAAACTAAACTGTAGATTTTATTGAAATCGGGGAGTGAAAAAAAATGAATGAGGAACTTCAAAGCTTGTTTAATGATTTAATTCAACTGGAGCATGTTTCTTCAACCTTATATCTCGCGATGTCCGCTGCTATGGCCAGACAGAATTATACAGGGATTGCTCATTGGTTAAGGCTGCAATCAGAAGAAGAGAGAACCCATATGCTGACCTTAGTTGATTTTGTCCTGGACCGGGATGGTACAGTCCAAATCAACAGCATTCCTGCCCAGCCAACCGACTTCGGAACTCCGCTTGAGACATTTCAAAAGGTATTGAGCCATGAACAATATGTCACCAATACTTACCGCCAGGCCTATAACTATGTGAATCCAATCGACCCTCAGGCTGCTTTGATCGTCCAGGACCTTTTAAGGGAACAAATAGATGAAGAAGCACAAGCCAAAACCATCATTGATCGCCTTAAACTTGCGGGAAATAACCCTTCTGCTCTTTTACTGATTGATCAAGAATTAGGGGCCAGAGCGGCTGCCCCGGCAGCAGGCTAAATTTTAGTATAGTTACATTCAGCTGGCTGATAACTATCTCAATTTCACGTTAAAAGGCAAAGGGGCATCCCCTTTGCCTTTTTGGATTTTAAACGGAAGGATACAAGGGGAGCTTTCCAAAGCCCCTCACTGCCCTTTGTTTTTAATCGCCGTTCTGTCCTCCATCTGCGGTGGCTCCTCAAACCAGCCGGTCTTAATTCAAAATCCCAATACCTTCCATATCATAGAAGTAGACACCTTTAGCGAACACGATGGATTTCATGGCAAGTTCATTTCTTAAGCTAGAAAATGCCCCGCTCACTGCCCTTAAGAAAATCCAAAACCATTAAGGTGTAAATGCAGGAAATGGCAAGGAGTTAGAATCGGGCACCAAGGGATCTGCTCTGTATTTTTCCAAAGCATGATATCTCTACTGAAAAACACAGCCAATCAATCCTCCAATTTTAATCAAACGTTTGATTAAATAAACTAAACCCTTATTAAACGGGCTTCCTAACAAAAAAATCACACTGAGCCCAACTCATAACCCATAAGGTTAATCTCTCTTCTGCTTTGAACTTACAGTCTTCTTAAACAGTGCAACAGTCACTAATCCATTTTGACTACATATGAAATTATCTCTTTTACTGTCTTTTTCCCTGTACTTACAAAAGTGTACACGTTACAAAAAGAGGAAATATCCTCAAATTTCACAGTACACAGATGCCGTTTTACCAGGTGCAATGATATTTAATATTTTGTTTCAGAATTTCTCAAAGAAAATCTAATGCTCAACAGAAACTATTTCGAATCAGCATTTTTCAGCATAAAAGAAGCTCCCCATTCCTGGGAAGCTGTTGTTTATTTGTCTTTAACTCCGAGAAGTCTTAGGCTGTTCAAGGTAACAAGTAAAGTTGCGCCCATATCAGCGAATATTGCAATCCAAAGGGTGAGCCACCCTGGAATCACGAGCAATAACGCGATAAGCTTTAAGCCTAAAGCGAAGGTTATATTTTGTTTAATGATCGTTAAAGCTTTTCTGCTTAGTTTTACCGTAAAGGGAAGCTTTCCTAAGTCATCGGCCATCAGGGCAATATCAGCGGTTTCTAATGCTGTGTCTGTCCCCGCACCTCCCATTGCCACCCCAACAGTTGAGGCTGCAAGAGCAGGAGCATCGTTCACTCCATCACCGACCATGGATACGCGGTTAAATTCATTTCTGAGGTCTTTGATGTAGTTAAGCTTATCCTGCGGTAAAAGCTCTGCTTTAATATCCGAAACGCCTACTTGCTGTCCAATGGCATTCGCAGTCCTTGAGTTATCTCCTGTTAACATGATTGTTTTCTCGATACCTAAGGAGTGAAGTTTTTGTATCACTTTTTGACTATTTTCCCTCACTTCATCTGCAACCGCGATCAATGCGGTAATTTTCGTTGACGTTCCAGCAACCATCACAGTCTTACCCTGATTTTGCAGGGCTTCCACTTTCTTCTTTAGTTCGGAGCTAATCCCCCCAGCAAGGATTTCGTCGAACAAATTCGGGCTGCCGACAAAATAGGTCTCACCGTTGATATTTCCTTTTATTCCTTTACCCGTTATGGAGGAAAAGTCATGAATATCAACACTTTGATAATCCAGGCTTACCTCCTCTGCCTTTTTCATGATCGCCGAAGCCAACGGGTGTTGTGATCCATTTTCCAGGGCAGCAATGATTTTTAATTGTTCGTTTGAGGCTCCATCTTGCGGAAGGTAATCGGTGACGACAGGAACCCCTTTTGTCAATGTTCCTGTCTTATCGAAAGCAATGGCTTTTATCGATCCCAATTCTTCCAGATGAATTCCACCCTTAATTAATACACCGTTCCGGGCTGCATTTCCGATTGCAGTAACAATTGAAACAGGAGTAGAAACTACAAGGGCGCAAGGGCAACCGACCACCAGTACAGCCAACCCTTGATAAATCCAGGTGCTCCAATCAGCTCCGAAAAGCGGGGGAAGTACGGCAACTCCAAGGGCGATTAACATAATGACAGGCGTATAGTACTTAGCAAAGCGGTCAACAAACGCCTGTGAAGGTGCTCGCTCACCTTGAGCTTCTTCAACCAGATGAATAATTTTCGCAATGGTCGTGTCGTCTACATGCTTGGTTACTTTAACCTCTAGCAGTCCTTCTTCATTAAGAGTTCCGGCAAAAACTTCATCATCGATTTTTTTAGCCACTGGTACGGACTCTCCAGTGATCGCTGCCTGGTTAACAGCAGAAGTTCCCTTTAAAACGATGCCATCCATCGCAATTTTTTGCCCGGGTTTAACAATCATGATGTCTCCAATTTGAATTTCATCGACCTGGATCATCAGTTCCTGACTGCCTCTTCTGATCAGGGCTTCCCTTGGTGCAATGTCCATTAATGACCGAATGGATTGACGGGCTTTATCCATCGAGTAGGTTTCAAGGGCTTCACTGATGGCAAACAGGATGACAACCGTAGCACCTTCTCCCCATTCACCAATGACTGCTGCACCAATGACGGCAATGGTCATTAAGGTTTTCATATCAAAATTTAATCGAAACAGGTTTTTCAATCCTGTGTTAAACAGACGATAGCCCCCTATTAAGATAGAGGCTGCGTATGCAATAATGGACGCAATATTCTCTTCACCGTTCAATTGTCCGGAAATCCATCCCATCAGCAAGAAAACAAATGAGGTGATGACTGTAGCATGCTTTTTCAAAAATGGCTCTTTCTTTTCTTCAAATCGTTCCTTCTCCGGTATGACTTTAAGATTCTCGAAAGCCCCGGCCTTTTCAAGTTGTTCAATGGAAGCATTCCCGTATAAAACAAGTTTGGAAGCGCCAAAGTTAACACTTGCATCTGAAACACCCTCCAGGTGTTTTACGTTCTTTTCGAACGTAGTAGCACAGCCTGCTCAGGAGAATCCCTGTACACGGTATACATGTTTTTCGGCTGATTGCTCAATCGCTTTATCCATGCACTTTCCCCTCCTTTTCATGAGTGAAGGCTAGTTGAATCAGTTGTTTGACATGTTCATCATCCAGCGAGTAAAACACAAGCTTTCCATCTTTACGATGTTTTGCCAGCCCCATGTTGCGGAGCAGGCGTAAATGATGAGAAGCAGTTGCTGTTGTACACTCTACAATATTGGCGACGTCACACACACAAAGCTCATCTTCTTCACTTAATGCAAAAGCTATTTTTAGTCTTGTATCGTCTGCCAATGCCTTGAACATTTTAGAAACAGAAACTGTATTATGTTTAGATAAAGATTCCTTTACCCTGTTCACTTTTGGTCCATCAAAACATGTTATTTCACACACATCATCATGTTTCAAACGATTCTCACCTCTCATTCAAACATTCATTTGAGTATCAGTATATGCAATGGATTTCAAATAGTCAAACGATTATTAGAATATTATAAGATCCGATCCGGTTGGATATGGTCAGATTTTAAGGGACTGCATTTTACGGGTCGATTCTAGAAGGATGTACTGTTTCAATTACTGGTGTAATTACTTAAGAAGTACAGGCTAGTTAAACAATTAACAATTAAAAAAAGAATGGAAGCCCATTCTTTTCTGTGTACCAATTATTCTCTGTTTTTTAAAGTTTTCATACCTTTTTGGGGCTGGTCCAGAGCCTTCGCATCATGTTGTATAGCAACCAGGTAAACCATATTGAGCACAACCAATTTCTTTAGCTACAAAAATCTTAATATATTCTTCCACTTACCAGTCAAAAAATAAGCCTGTATGTGAGCTTGTTATTTAACTGCCCTTCCATTCCCTTTTCAACTGCCTATTATGCCGCGTACAAAACCGGATTCCTGGTTTTTTTAAAAAACCTCAGGGTAAAGAAATACTAATACCATGACATAAGGAGATGTAGCAATGAGCATTAAAGCGCTAGTTTTGAATTGCAGTTTGAAAGACAGCACGCAGCAATCCAATACCCGTGCGCTGATTGACGAGATTGTAAAGATTTTTGATGAAAACGGAGTGGAGACGGAAGTACTCAGGATGGCTGACTACCATATCGGCTTTGGGATTACCCATGAGGCAGTTAATGAAAAGGATCACTGGCCAGAAATCTTTGAAAAAGTGAAGCAGGCGGATATCCTTTTGCTTGGCTCGCCGGTTTGGCTTGGCGAACAGAGCAGTCTGGCCACTTTAGTGGTGGAAAGATTGTATGGCGGAAGCAGCCTTACGAACGAAAAAGGCCAGTATATCTACTATAACAAGGTAGGCGGAGTGGCAGTGACCGGGAATGAAGACGGGGCGAAAAATGTCTCTAGCTACCTAATTTACGCCTTGTCCCATATTGGGTTTACAATACCTCCAAATGTCGATACCTATTGGGTAGGTGAAGCGGGCCCTGGCCCTTCCTTTATCGAGGCAAACGGGAGAGAGAACGAATTTACGATGCAACACGTAAAAACCACTGCCTACAATTTACTGCATTTTGCCCGGCTGCTGAAGGAACATCCGATTCCGGCAGAAGGAAATGTGAGTGACAGCCAATAATAAGATGTCTAGAAACAATGGAGTGAAAAATCAACTAGCATGCTAAATTAGCAATCCAATTCAAACAGAACTGGATTGCTTTTTTTATAAGTATTTACTTAATAATTCATCTGGAATATGACAATAATCATTTGGACATTTAGCTAAGCGATCTTGATGCTCTTCCGCACTTCTCACATAATTTGTAAGAGGCAATACTTCCACAACGATAAGGTCATAATCATCTCTCTCATTAAGGAACGCCTTCGCTTCGGTTAAGTGTTCAGGCTTTTCACTATACACTCCAGTTCTGTATTTCTTCCCAACATCCTTTCCTTGTTTATTCAAACTGTAGGGATCAATAATTTCAAAAAAATACCCCATCAATTCCCGGACCGTCACCATCTTTGGATCAAATCCAGTTTTTACACATTCGGCGTAGCCATCATAATCACCATCAAGTGTTTGACTGGTCCCATTCGCTCTTCCCGCTTCTGTAAACTTGACTCCAGGCAAAGTTTTTATAAAAGCCTGTACCCCCCATAAACAACCACCTGCAAAATAGATTATTTCCATATTGACTCTCCTCTTTGTTTAAAAGTGAAATAGGGTCTTAATTTACCGAAAGGTCCTTAAAGAACATTTATATAATAGAATGATAGGAATATAGCAAAAGTAAGCATCCCTGTAAATAAACATAAGAAAATTATAAATAACCGATCAACACTTTTCAAAAATCCCCCACAATGAGTATTCCCTTTTCCTTTTACAAAACAAGATGGAGCCGTCCCCAGCGACAAAAATAAAAAGCATCCCGAAGGATACTCAAACATAGATTTTAAGCGGTTCAACGCTGATTTTCAGGACAACGGTTGATGGGTCATGGACCATATTGATTTTCTCTACCATATATTCTTTCTTGTTGATCGTTACTGTATTACTCGCCCTCAATGCTGCAATATAGTGCTCCCAATGTTTTACATTGGCACTTAAAAGACATTTTTCTTTCAGATAATAATCCACCCTGTTAGGTATGCGGTTCAACTCTACACCCCCTTTTGATAGAGTCTATGAACAATGGTACCTAATCATGACAAGCTGTTAACCTTAGTTTTTCGATATCGAGAATGGTGGGATTACGATATAATCAGATTAAAAACCTTGTAAGAAAGGGCGTTGAATGATGGCAATTCGTTACGAGTTAATCCCTGATGAGCAGATGGATACTGTGAAACATCTTTGCAATGAGCTGATGGCCTACCAAAAGTCACTAGCCACTATACGTCCCGAGCTCTTTGATGGCATGAGCTTTGAAACCAGAATGATCCCTTCGGTTAAAAACGCGAAGGCGAATCAAATCATTGCTGCGATGGACGGTGATGAGCTGGTCGGATACGTGTACAGCAATGTTTCCCCGAAAGAAGTTTATTCGAATGATTTCGCTGTTTTTTTCGATATGGATTCGGTAAAGGGAAGTGATGTCGGCTGCCTTTCGCAATTTTATATCAAAGATGGATATCGCAGCATGGGAATCGGATCTGTTCTCTTTGAAAAATCAAAGCGCTGGCTCGATTCATTTGACGGCATCGACGACCAGTTCATCTATGTTTCCAATGGGAATGATACGGCGCTAAATTTCTACATAAGTAAAGGCTTTAAAATAAGCCATCAGATTCTAGATGGATTCATTACCGTTCTTAGGAATTCAAAAAGTGATTCACTATAGGGGGCGCTCCATTCGCACTTTTTCTTCCAATCATATTAGCATGATCAGGTCGATTTCCCTGATCCGGACAAAAAAACGTGAAATTGAACTACTTTTTTAAAATAATCTGGAGGTTCAAAATGGAAATTAAAGTGGATGATCTAACAAGTCCTAAGGTGACAGCATTAATCGGGGAGCACTTGCATGGAATGACACTTCACTCCCCGCCTGAGAGCATACACGCCCTTGGACTCGAAGCGTTGAAAAAACCTGAGATCACATTCTGGACAGTCTGGGATGGGGACCAGTTGATGGGCTGCGGTGCATTGAAGGAGCTCGATCGCGAGCATGGTGAAGTGAAATCGATGAGAACCGCAGCTGCCCATCTTCGTAAAGGTGTCGCGCAGGCCATGCTTGAGCACATCATTTCAGAAGCCAAAGGCCGCGGCTATAAAAAACTGAGCCTGGAAACAGGTTCAATGGAAGCGTTCATACCAGCAAGGAAACTTTATGAAAAATACGGCTTTGATTATTGCCCGCCTTTTGCAGATTATACCGAGGACCCGAATAGCTTATTTATGAAGAAAGAATTGTAAAGTAACGCCGCTGGAGAAACAGGCGACCTGGTTTTGCGGCAGTTAAAGAGCCATAAAACCGGGCCGTTGTTATACTGATTGATTATTAGCACCAATTCTTATATGTTCTGTCCCCCTTATTCATTTGAAAAATAACATCCCCCTCATCGAGAGAATGGGGATGAATCGCCCTGCCTTCATTTCTGGACGTAAGGAATTCCCTCCCTATCTAATAATTTTTACTTTTCCAATAAAAAACATCTTTTAGCAATAACTTCCTCCCTGCTATAATACTATCGATAACTTAATAAAGGGGAATGAGAATGACAATTCAAGAGTTTGAATCACTGGTGAACAAGCTTGAAAAACAGGCTTCTGCCAACCCTAAGCTTTACAGATTCAAGGTCATCATGCTCACTGGTCTTGGTTTTGGTTATGTCGCATTATTTTTGTCGTTATTTTTATTTTTAATGGCGATTTCAGCAGCCATGATTTTGGATGGGAATTTCACCTTTGGGAATGTGAAAGTTCTGCTCTTGACGGGAACCTTGTCATTCTTCATTATCAGAGCCCTGATTGTGAAAATGGAAATGCCTGAAGGATATTATCTGCAACAGGAGGAAGCTCCGAAGCTGTTTGAGATGATTGACTCTTTGCGTCTAAAAATGAATACACCACCGATTGATGAAATTGTACTCGACAGCGAATTCAATGCCTCCGTCGCCCAAATTTCACGCTATGGATTCATCGGGAAAAAGCGGAACGTCCTGGTCATCGGCATCCCGCTACTGTCGACTCTTTCCCAGGAACAATTTACGGCTGTTCTTGCCCACGAACTTGCCCATATTTCGAATTCCGATACGGCCCTGGGTGCAAGAATATACCGTTTGAGAATGAGCTGGGGGCGCTTAATGCATTCCCTTGAGGAAAACGAACAATTTGGCACTTTTATTTTCAGGAAGTTTTTTCAGTGGTATTACCCGAGGTTTGATGCCTATTCATTCGCCATGGCCAGGCAGGAAGAATACGATGCAGACCGCTCCGCAGCATCGGTCACATCCCAGCAGGCAATGGGAGAAGCGTTAGCTATGATCTCTGTGGCGGCCCCCTATTACTACCGTGATTTTTACAGTGAATTGTTTGAAGAATGTGCGAAGACCAATAGTGTACCTCAGCCATATTCAAACTTTGCCGAGCAGTACCGGTCACTTAGCGAGCAAAAAGCAACTAAATATTTCAGCGAACAGCTGGAAGTTGAGAGTTATGTGACGGATACCCATCCTTGTTTAAAAGACAGACTTTCAGCACTGGGGGCAGAAGCACTGTTACCAGAGAGACAACAAGCTTCTGCGCTTGATTACTTCTTCGCCTACCCAGGCCGGATCCTGAATGACTTCAATAAAATGTGGGTGGACCACAATCAGGATGACTGGAAACAAGAAATTGAAAACTTCAATGATTCGAAGCAGCGATTCGAAGAATTATCGGCCAAACAAGTTGCCACCCTTGAAGAATTGCTGGAAAAGGCTTTTTTGACAGTAGAGTTCAATAGTCTGGAAGCCGCGATTCCATTGTATGAAGAAATAGCGAAAAAACACTCGGAAGATCAGCGAACCGCAGGAGCATTAATGACTTTAGGTGAGTATTATCTGGAGTCCAGGGACACAGCGGAAAAAGGAATCCAATTGATCAACCTGGCTATGTCGTACGATTGGGAATTGCGTTTGCCAGGGCTTGACCTATTATGCGGATACTATTATGAAACAGAACAGAGCGAGTTATTCGAAAAGACGAGAGAGGAACTGGAAAAGTGGGAAGAAATCGTAGAAGCTTCCAACGAAGAATGCGACTTTATCCAGCCAAAGGACCGCTTTATCACTCACGACAAAGAAAGCAAAGAAATCATCGCAGGAATGAATCAACTCGCACAGTACAAAGAAATCACAAATGCTTACCTTGTACGAAAGCAGCTCAACTCAATTCCTGAGCGTAAACAGTATGTGCTTGGACTTGACCTGTCACTTCCGAAAAGCACGGATCTAGATGAAGCTGAAGAGGCTTTATATGAAAAGTATATTAATGGTCTAGGAGAGTTCGAGGATACATGTGTGATTATCCTCAACGATAAGAAGGACTTGCGAAAAAGCATGCTAAACGTGGAAAATTCCTTGATTTATACTGTGGAGGATAACGAACAAGTCTCTTAATAACGGAAGCAGCGAAGCTAATGGGCTACGCTGCTTTTCTGTTGAATTGAATTCGATCATAATGGAACAATGAACAGAGATAGAACGAATATCACCATTCCTGAGTATCCAAGAGAGTCTAATATTATGTTGGTTTTACCTTCCTCATTAAAAGGTTCTTCTTTTTCGATTTGTTTAAGGATCTTTTGCTGCAGATGTTCATCTGGAAAAATCTCATTTGCTTGTTTAGCTCGGCCTCCAAAGAAGATTAGCCGATGTATTTTAACAGATGGCAGCATTAAAATAATACCTGCTGCAATTCCCCCCAGACCAATCACATCTCTGTGGATGGTTGAAGTAAACAAAACCGATATCAGGGCCAAAAGAGAAAATATGATTAAGCTGATGACCAAAACGCACTTTATTTTGCCCAGAACGTTCCCTCCATCCCTATAACATCAGGCTACTTCATAAACCAGACAATCAAAATGATAATCAGTACAAAAACAAAACAACCACCCTTTGTAGGACTACCGTACACAGCCCTATTCCAACCGTCATCACCATCTATTTTACTTTTATCATCATCTCGGCCATGCCTGGACATTAAATCACTCCTTTGAATGGTTGGATATATTAGATGGTTTTTAAAACCTGTTAAGAGCAGAAGTATAAAGAATTTCTTACTAACACTTACGTTTTAAACAACAAAATGTTTCAACATAACACAAAAGGACGGTTCACCCGTCCCATAAAGTTTTTATATTCCTTTTCCAGGACACCAGAACCGACCCCAAGTCCCACCTTTTTATCCATTTAAATAAAGATATATAATCAGAAAGATGATCAATCCAATCATGAAAACTGAACCAAGACTTGCACTAAACACGACATAGACCTTTGTGTGGAGTATGACATGAACAATTAAAACTATAAGCAAACCTAAAAGCAAATAGATGGCTAATTGCAAATTCTTATTCCTATTCAAACGATCAGCACCTTATAGTTCCAATTTATCGAAAAGCAGTAGTTGTCCATATTCTTTATATATTTGATCGTGGCAAATTTTATACCAATCACGCCAAAAAAGAAAAGGACGGTTATCCCGCCCCCTCTAAATTACTTCTTATTCACTTTCTTCCGCTGCCAGAACCGTCTCCAATTCACTATACTGTTCGGATGGAACAAGCTCATCCTCCAGCAGGACATAAGGATGTGTTTCCATCAGGATTTTTCTGAGGTGCTCTGGCATTTTCACCCCTTGATAAGCGCAAATCAATGGAAAGAATAGTTCGTTTACAGCATCGTCTACTATTCTCTCAAAATCTTCAATAATATTCAGAGGCTCTTTCATAGAAGCCCACTCGACATGTGCCCATGACCGGAAAGAAATTTCATTTTCCACATATGGCTGGACTGTTTTTTGAAAATACTCCGTAATCGCAGGAGGATGGTAACTTCCACTTGAATAATAAAAATCGAAGTTATTGACCCAGTGAACCAATTCCATTTGGACTGATGTTAACCGTTTGTTCAGTTCTGCATGCAGGATTTTGTAAATCCGATCATTTTCAATCAGGATCACATAATCCCCCGACAGAACACCTTCTTCTATATATCTTATGGCCTGTTCTATGTAATTTCTCATACCATCATATGAGTATAGGATATGAACATTCTTTTGGTCCCCTAACATCTGAGCCATTTTATATTTCAAGTGATCACTCCTTTTTTTGTTTGCTTCCATTTTACGCGGTTTCCGAAGAGAATACTATTTGTTTTTTTTTTTGAAAAACTTACCCTTAAAAAACAAAAAGGGACGGTTCTCCCATCCCCTCAAAACACATGTTCACTCCTGTTCTCCGGGACACCAGAATCCTCACGAAGTCCATCCCGTGCCACAGTATGCTTATTCCCCTTTTTTCTCGGACAGCTTAACCGGCGCCAGGTCCCAGACTTCTTTCACATATTTCAAAGCATTATACCCCGTTATCTTTAGTTTCATATCATTCTTTTCGAGGCCATCGATTCCCAGTGTCTGTTCGGTGACAAAATAGCGGGGCTGCTCCAATTTTTCATAATCGACCGGCCCTTTATTCTCATCGTATTCGATGCCATTTTTATCAATGAGCACTCCTTTAGATTCCATATGGTTGATGATTGGCTGATCTGCATAACCGTCGTTAAAATCGAACTGAAGCGAGTCGTATTCCCGATTTTTGATTTCGTTATCTGTTATCACGACATTGGTCATCTGCCCATTTTCAACCTTATCGATGCTGATGTCACTGCCTGCATACTTGATTGTCTGGGGGAATTGCTGGGTTTCGCCAAGGTCGATGGTTTTAGGTTGGATTACGGATAAGTACACCGATTTTAACTTGGCTCTCACCTCTTTTGGCTTTTCCCCATGAACGGGATCGAAGTAAGTTTGAAAAGCAATCCAATCATTTTCCTGCTGGTAATCCATAAAGTAGCTGCTATACATGTCAGCCTCCACTTCGTTCTTGTTGACTTCCAGAGTACGGAAATCAATCCTATCAATCCGTTTCTCCAGTTTTTCTGTATTGATCGCATACTGTAAAATTGTTGTCGTTGGAGCAATCGTCAATTTATCAATCCTGATTGGGACTCCCTCGATTTCTTTTTGTTGATTGACAGAGTATTCCAGGGAAGGCTGTTTGGTTGCCGGGAATTCGAATGACCAATCCCCTGTTTTATACTCACCAGGAGTGAAACCAAATCTCAATGCAGTGTCGTTCGTCAATTCCTGGATCTTGGTGATCCTCAGCTTGATCAGCCCCTCCTCCTCTTTTAGCGGACTGAGAGCAACCTTGCCGTAAAACACATTCTTCTCCCTTTTGTTCATTTCCGCTTCAGCATCAGGAATAGAAAACCGCGGATAGCTTTGCGTTTCCATAATGTCCTGTTCATTCTCAACGGAAACTCCATCATCAAAGCCCATGAAATATTGCTTATTCTCCTCCGTAGCATGAATCTCATAAAAAACCAGCGTCTGGATGTCATCAGCAACCACCCCGTTGATTTTCACCGTTACTCCTGCACTTTCCGCTTCCAGGCTCAGCCTTTTACCAAGGCCTTGCTGCAAAAAGGAACGTAATTGTTCATCATCTTCCGCCCATGCATAGTAGACCTTCGGCAGCGCACCCGTCATGAAACCAAACGCCATTACAAATGCAAATACACTTGCAAAAATAAGGGCCAGCTTCTTACGCTTTTTATTCTTCTTTTGCCGGTTTTCCTTTTTTTCTGACAGCCTTTTCCTGACGTTTTCGAGGAGTTGAGAAGGTACCTTAAGTCCTTGCATCTCCTCGACCTGGTTCAGACTGGTCATTGCCATTTCCTGAAAGCTCCCTAAATCAGCCTGGCATTCCGGGCAGTTATAAAGGTGCATTTCAAATTCAATCTTTGCCGGACGATCCATCAATTTTTCCAGATAATCGATATAATGCTTATGGTATTCTTCACAGCCATGATAGTCATTTCCATACAGCTGGTTCCGGACAGACTGAATCCCAGAGAACAGATGGACCTTTATTTTATCCACGGTAATCCCAAGGATTTGTGATGCCTCCTCAAGGGAAAAGCTCGCTGCATAAGTAAGGATTAGCGCTTCCTTATCATCATTATTCAGGTGGTTGATCGCTTTGAATAAGTCCTCCCTCGTTTCCTCAGAGTCTTGCAAACCGCCATCTTTAGAAAGCTCCCGTGCGTTCTGAACAAAAATCGTTGTCACCCATATTTTAAAAGAGATATCCCCTTTATACCTCGGCCACTCCTTATGCACCCTCACAATTGACCGGTAAAAGAGCTCCTCCATCTGCTGCTGATTTTGAACATAAAACCAGCCCAACGTATAAAAATATTCCATATGCCGATCAAACCAATCAACGACAGATTCAATCCCTTTATCCTGGATCGCCGCTATCGAAATCGGTTCTAGTTTTTCCAGTATCATCTATATTCCCCCCAGGGACAGCGATCCCGAGCATAATTTTTGAATAATCAGTCACCTTTAAAAACACCTTACCTTCAAGAACATCAAGCCATGACTTTCTTTAAGTCTTCCTCTCTCACCCAAATCTCGCCATCTCTGATTTCATATTTGATCTTCGCTTCATCCAGACGCTGTAACTGATTTTCTGTAGTGTCTGTCCAATATGTAAATGATTTATCAGGATTACAAGAAGCTAAAGTGATCAATAGGAAAATGATTATTTTCTTCAAGCTGACCACCCTTTTCTTATAACTGTCTACCACTTCAACAATACCACAAATTGGCAAATAGAGACATAGGTTTTGGAGCTCTTTCTGACCGTCCTAATAAAAAAGCAGCCAGGATTGATTTTGCTCCTGGCTGCTTCTTTTCAGACTAATCTGGCTGGATGACATTATCAATCTCAGACCAGTCGAAGGTTCCTGCACGAATCTTTTCGCGGCGGTCTTTAGTAATGATATCTGTCGGTCTGCCACCATTTGGCCAATCTTTATCATGGCCTTCCCAGACCGGACGATCCTGGGAAAGGATAAAAGTTGCCAGATTTGCTGCTTCCTGATCCGTTAAGGTTCCGCCATTCGGCGGCATATTATTCTGGATATACCCTGCTATTTTTGACAATCTTCCCATTCCTGCCCCATCGTTGAAGGAGTTTTCTCCCCATAGGGACGGTCCAACTGTCGCACCTTTCCCTTCGCCATTTTCACCGTGGCAGGCGACACAGCCTTTTTCGGTATACAGTCTCTCGCCATCCTCGACTTTCGGCAGCGGGATTTCTTTCATCGTGTTCTGCATTCTCCACGGGAGCTCAGTGCCAACTTCAATCCCCTCTGAGATATAAGTCAGATAGGAAATCATCGACCGCATCTCTTTGCTGTCATTATGCAGCTTTTTTCCATTCATGCTTCGGACCATACAGCCATTTACTCGGTCTTCAAGCGTATAAACAACACCTTCCCTTGGCCGGTATTGAGGAAATTGAGTGGTCACCCCCACCATCGAAGCAGACTTCGCAAGCCCTGCATCGGCATGACAGCTGGAACAGGACAACTGGTTCCCGACATATCCATCCAGAACAGTATCCGTTTCATGGAATACCTTTTGCCCATACGTAATATATTCGGTCATGGGATTTTTCGGATCGAGATCGTCCATTGACGGCGGATTATAAGCCGCATCCCCGCCTTCATTTTCTCCCCCGCCCTTTTTACTGTCAGCGGCCTGCTCATTCGTCTTTCCTTCCGTATTCTTGCTTTGACTCTCTTCAGGATCTTTATGGGCATTATCATTGCTGCAGGCTGCAAATGAAAACACAAGCGCCAACATCAAAAAAACTACCCAAATTGGCTTCTTCCGCATTTTTTCAACTCCTAAAATAATTTCATATAATAGCTTCTTAATTTTTTATCGAAATTATTCGCCGAGAAGTTTTTAACCCTTGCATTGCAAGATACCGTAATGTAGAGTATATGTATATCTTGTAATACAAGGTACCACTCTTCGCATCAAATACCTTGCAATACAAGCTACTGAAAGGAGCCTTCTATATGGCTGATACGACACAAATGCTCAAAGGTATCCTGGATGGATGCCTTTTATCTATCATCAAAGAGGGCGAAATCTATGGGTATGAATTGGCCGCCAAGTTAGAGTCCTATGGCTTCCATTCTTTTAGCGAAGGGACGATCTATCCCCTGCTGCTGAGGATGCAAAAAGAAGGCCTGGTAAGCACAACCCTAAGGAAATCCACTGCTGGGCCGAAACGTAAATATTACACATTGACCGAAAAAGGTGAGCAGGAATTGGAGCAATTCATCATCCGGTGGACGCAGCTGAGCGCCTCGGTGAACAATGTATTGAATAAAGGCTATTTTCGTAATGATAGTTGTTAAAATCCTAAAGCCAATTTTAACGTAATACAAAGCTATTTTGTAGGTCGGTATTAAGTTGGTATGCTCTTTTCTCATAGCAAGAATCTACTTAAAGAAGAAGCATAGTTCATTCACTTCTATGGTGTAGCCAATAGCAAAAAAGTTTGAGAAAAGAGCCTAAACAAAAGGGGGAAATGATGGGATGGTCTCGAAAAAAGCGGAAGAATTTTTAGTGGAACTGCGGATGTATTTGATCTCAAAGGGGAAAAACGACCAGGAAATCAATGAAATCACCGAAGAACTTGAAGTGCATTTAATGGAGGCAGAAGCTGCCGGCAAGGATGTCAGCCATATCATCGGAGACAGTCCGAAGAATTATATGAAGAGCATCGGCGAATCAATGAAGACCGATTATGGTCAGTTGGCCGGCCTTGTTCCATTGATGATCCTGATGATCACAGCCTATTTAAGCATTGGGCCGGCAATTGAAGGGACGTTTTCCGTTTCTCAAGGCACCATCTGGTTTGCAATTATCATTAGCGGCATAGGCATCCTGACCTACGGTTTATTCTTATTCAAGGTGCTGCCAAAATTCTTTCATTCTAAATGGGGCTATGTTATTTTTTTCGGTATCTCTATAGCGACAACCAGTTTAATCGTGGTATTCCTGCTCTGGTACAAAGCACAGGATTTCGAACCCACCTTTATTGCAACCCCAGCGCAAAACAACTGGATCATCGTCCTCTGTGCCGTGATTTTCATTGGTGCAGCACTTTACACCAAAACCTGGTTCACTGTCCTGATTCCTTTATTTATATCCATTGGTTCAATTGCCACCCGATTCATCCCGGAAGAAACAAACAATGATTCCCTGTACATCACGATTATTATCCTTACATTTTTACTTGCATCAGCTGTGTTAATCGCCATCTATTTTTACCAGAGAAAAAAAGAGCAAAAGAAAATTTAATATTTCAAAGGAGCTCAACTAAGTTAAGCTCCTTTCTGTATTTTAGTGGATCTCATGCTCAGGATAAATCAATTCATTGTCAACAAAAATCCTGCACTCAACGGTTATTGCACCGCCGAGGCTGACTTTAATATGCTGGTTGTTCCAAGAAAAATTGGATGCACCTATGCACAGCCGAACTGGTAAAAATCAAAGAAAATTTCCAAGTCGCCAAAAAAGTTGTGAACATCGCCAATAAAATTATTTTTTCGCCAAAAAACATGGCAAGCAGGTCCAAATAGGAACGCTAATGCCTTTCAAACAAGGATGTAAACAGATTCTATACTGAAATAGAACGACATTTTTTAAAAATACAGTCTTGAGCACCCTTTTCATGGTCAAACTGCAGATAATGATGGCATTAACCAATTAGCAGGGTTTCACCAAGAAGGACTTCGTGAACAATTGTCGTATATAATAAGCCTAAAATCTATAGTCATTTTGAGAGGGTGAACGCATGGCGCTGAGCTTTAAAATCGCTGACGAAATGGAGCTGCACGAAATCTATGAATATGCTGGAGTCAACCGTAAAGAAGCAACAAATCACGATTCAGAAGATAATCAGCAAAAAATGATTGAAGCATATGAGCATTCTGCGAAATATAATGCTTATTTTGTTTGCTTGATGGATGCCGACACACTTATTGGCTGGGTTCAAATTGATAAAGCATTCGATTACTTAACGGGGGATGAAATCGGCTGGATCAATGATTTATATGTAAAAGCGCCCTACAGAGGCAAAGGCTATTCCAAATTATTGATGGAAGAAGCGTTTAAGGAGTTTCGTAAAAACGGATATAGCGATGTAAGGCTGAACGTCTATTCACACAATGAAAAAGCAATAAAGTTATATGAGAAAATGGGATTTAAGGATGTCAGCAAATTCATGAAGATTTCTTTATAATATCAAAAAAAACGCTGTTGAGGCTAACAGCGTTTTTTTACTTTTACCCCACAATCAATCTTTCTTTCGGATAATGGCATTTAGGCTCTGCTTTTCCACGGTTAAACAAGAAAATGAAGGACAGGATCCCGATTCTTCCGATAAACATCATGGCAATGATGACGACCTTCCCTGCGTAACTCAGATCAGGTGTTATCCCCATTGACAAGCCAGTTGTTCCGAAAGCAGAACTGACCTCGAACATGATTTCCATCATCGAGAACTTCTCTGTTGCATTCAAAATGACCACCGCAGCAAAACAGAGGATGATCGCCAAAAAGCTTACGACCACTGATTTCCGGATATCTTCTTCATGCAATTCACGGCCAAATACCTTGATCGAGTTATGCCCTTTTGCAAAGTTGATAATGACCAATAATATTACAGCGAAAGTCGTCGTCCGTATTCCCCCGCCCACCGAGCTTGGCGAAGCCCCGATGAACATTAAGAAGCAAAGAAGCAGCAATGTCGGGTCAGAAAAATCACTGACATTCATCGTAGCAAGGCCGCCATTCCTGGTGGATGACGATTGAAACCAGGCAAAGAAGAAGGATTCATGCCAATTATAATCTTTAAAAAAGTGATTATACTCAAACAGCAAGATGGCGAATGCACCGAAGAACATCAGTGCAAAAAAGGTCAAGGAAGTCACCTTGGTATACAAAGAAAAATGGGTTCGATTGTGTTTTTTGCGATTCAGGAAAAATTCCTTTAATTCGACCAAGACAGGGAATCCAATCGCACCCAGGGTCAGCAGAATAATGTTCACAGTCTGCACAAAGTAATCATTCGCAAACGGAATCATCGAGCTTCCCGTAATATCAAATCCCGCATTGGTCGTTGCACTGACAGCCGCAAACGCTCCCTGAAGATACGCTTCCTCCCATGTCGGAAAATACCCTAGAAAATAAGTCCCTAAAATCAACGCTCCCAGTGCTTCAATCAACAGGATGATAATCAAAATCTGCCTCATCAGTTTGACCAGGCCCGACATTTGGGATTGGTTCTGATCCGTCATGATTAGCTGCCGGTCTTTAAGGCCGATTTTTTTTCGCAGCACCAGCCAAAAAAATGTACCAAGCGTCATGATTCCGATTCCACCGAACTGGAGGATGAACATCAGGATAAAAATGCCGGTTGTGCTGAAGGTATCCGGCGTAGACACCACAGCCAGACCGGTTACACTCACCGCACTCACTGCTGTAAACAAGACATCAATGAATGTCCAGCTCACCCCCGGCTTCAACGCGATTGGCAAGCTAAGTAACGCAGCCGAGATCAAAACAGCGAAAACATAAAACAAAACAATGATCTGAGCCGGCTTTAAGCGATTCCTTCTCAAAATATTGACCAAAGATACCCCTTCTTTACTTTTCAACTTATACGGGATAGAATCCCCATCCCTTAAAAAACCACAAAAAAACCATCCCAAATAAAGAATGGCCATAAGACCCTTCTCCCAACCGCGCTTACGGAGTTAGCTGTCGGATTAGGGATTGAGAGCATCCCCTTTTAGCTGCACACGCTAAAATTCACCCCAAGATAAAATCAATTTATCCAAAAATGGTTCCCCCGCTCATAGGATTCAGCAAAAAGGTTTGTTATTAAAATGAATACATATAAATTACTCCTATATCATTTTGGTGTCAATGCCCATTTTACAGTTTAGCCCAGATTGGAGGCGATAGGACAGTTCTTCCGTCTAACTTAGGCAAGATACGAGCACATATTGATACTACTTTAGTAAATACTAATGCTGATAAAACGATAACTGAGGAGGAATCCATAATATGCAACAGAATCAACAAAAAGCAAAAAGCGGCAATGCTACAACTGCCGGATTTGCAGGCACAGATGCACAGCAAGTAAAACAGCAAATCCAAAAAGATGTACAGGCAGGCCAGGGAGCGATGACCTCCCGGGAAGCAGGAGCCATGCGGGATTAAAAAACCACTTTAGAGTGGTTTTTTCTATGTTCATAATCGTTTTGTCCATTTTTGTACTTCTCATTGCTCCACTTTTTCTAGCTTCTTTCTTAACACCCTTAGCCCTGATTAATCCCAGGACTATTTTTGACAGCTATTACTCTTAGCACCCCAAACCTGTCTAAATCCAGAGCTTTTCTTGACAGCTTTTACCCTTCCACCTTCAAACCTGTCTAAATCACGCGCTTTTTTTGACAGCTTTTCCGCCTTCAGCATCAAACCTGTCTAAATCCAGAGCTTTTTTTGACAGCTTTTCCTCTTAGCACCCCAAACCTGTCTAAATCACGCGCTTTTCTTGACAGCTTTTCCCCTTCCACCCTCAAACCTGTCTAAATCACGGGCGTTTTTTGACAGCTTTTCCCCTTTCACCATCAAACCTGTCTAAATCACGAGCTTTTCTTGACAGCTTTTCCGCCTTCAGCATCAAACCTGTCTAAATCACGCGCTTTTCTTGACAGCTTTTCCCCTTCCACCCTCAAACCTGTCTAAATCACGGGCTTATTTTGACAGCTTTTCCGCCTTCAGCATCAAACCTGTCTAAATCACGGGAGTTTTTTGACAGCTTTTCCCCTTCCACCCTCAAACCTGTCTAAATCACGCGCTTTTCTTGACAGCTTTTCCCCTTCCACCCTCAAACCTGTCTAAATCACGGGCTTATTCTGACAACATTTCCTCAAAACACCGCAAACTTGTCTGAATCCTTAATCGGGAGATCAAGTCACGTAAAATATTAAGGGACACGAGAACGTCTCGTGTCCCATCCAAACCTACATATTCTTGCTCTGCTGAAGAAGTTGGGACTTTCCTGTGCGTTCCCATTCTTCTACTGTCTCATATGCTTTTTCTGGTGTGTATCCTTTTCCGACAAGCACGCCCATTAGAATGAATTCCTGCAGGATGTGGGTGGCGTTGATTCCTCTTTTCACGTCCTCCAGTCCTTCTTGCACTAAAAACTCGGTGTGTTTTACCCATTCGTCCGGGGTCTTTCCAAAAACCTCTGGAACTCCATTGCTCGCTACTGGTCTTTCCATTGCATCTGCATGGGTCACATGCACTGTACCAAATGGATGGTTTGGCGGAGCATAAATGGAGTATAACTTGAGTGGAGTATTGCCTGTGTTGGTCACGTTATGCCATGTTCCTGCGGGAATCATGATGGCGGAATCATCGGCGACATTGGTTTGGAAGGTCAGGTTATCTCTGCTTTTGCCCATTTGGACAATTCCCTGGCCTTTCTCAATCCGCAAAAATTGATCGACCTTCGGATGGATTTCCAAACCGATATCGTCGCCAACCTCGATGCTCATCAAGGTGACCTGAAGATGTTTCCCTGTCCACAAGGCTGTCCGATAATTCTGGTTTTGAATCGATGCTTCATTGATATTCACTACATACGGGTTTGGACCATAATCCTTTAAAACAAGTTCCCTGTAAGGATAGTGGAAAGAATGATAACCATTCCCCTGGCCCCAGTTTACGCATTGTCTTCCATTATTGTAGTACATCTGCCCATTGACATAATAAGGGTAAGGATTTGAATATCCATAGTACATTTTTGCTCAATCCCTTCACAATTTCTCAGAATATCCTATGCACTTGTGACAGGAATGTACTTAGCAGGAAAAAGGACTGCCTAAAAACTGCATGTATTTCTTGCCCTCGAAAAAAGCCCCGACAAAAAGTCAGGGCTCCTCATTATTTCCTATGCATCTTGAACTCTAAAAACAACTCATTGTAAAAAGCAAGGTTTGACTGGCCGAGATTTTCATAGACCTCAAGCTTCTCTGTCAGCTCTGCCGATGGATAGAATCTTTCATCCGTCACCATCTCTTCTGGCATGAACTCAAGTGCTGCTTTGTTCGGCGTCGAGTAGCTCACCCATTCAGTATTGAGAGCAGATACTTCCGCATCCAGCATGAAATTGATGAACTGGTGCGCCCCCTCGACGTTCTTGGCTGTCTTCGGGATGACCATGTTATCGAACCAGAGATTGGAGCCTTCTTCCGGTACGACATAATCCAGTTTTTCATTTTCAGACATGATGTCTGCTGCGTCTCCGGACCAGACGAGGCCAATCGGTGCTTCTTCATTCGCCAGCAAAATCTTGATTTCATCGCCAACGATGGCTTTGATGTTCGGCGTCAGGGTGTCGAGCTTCTCTTTAGCCTCGCGGAGATGGGTTTTGTTTGTATCGTTTAAGGAATAGCCGAGGCTGTTCAAGCCCATACCCATGACTTCGCGGGCTCCGTCGACTAACAGGATTTCATTTTTTAGCTCAGGGTCCCAGAGGTCATTCCAGCTTTTAAATTCCTTTCCGTCCAGCAATTCGGGATTATACACAATCCCAACTGTTCCCCAAAAATAAGGAATCGAGTACTTATTGTCGGGATCGAAGGGTAGATCCATGAAGCGTTCGTCGATATTTTTCAAATTCGGCAGCTTCGAATGATCAATCGGAATCAGCAGGTCCTCTTCCCGCATTTTTTCAATCATATATTCGGAAGGGACAGCAATATCATACGATGTTCCGCCCTGCTTGACCTTCGTCATCATCGCTTCGTTCGAATCGAATGTTTCATATACGACGCTGATGCCTGTTTCTTTTTCAAAGCGCTTGATGAGGTCGGGGTCGATATAATCTCCCCAGTTGTAAATTGTCAACGTATTGTCGCCTGAGTATCCCTGGGTGTCATTCAGCTTCGAAATCGCCACAAGCAGCAGTGCTGATACGATGGCAATCGCGATGAACACGCGGACTAATTGCTTCATTTCTTCACCCCCACTGCGTTCAGCTTCTGGCGCTGCGTGATGAAGTAGTAGACCACGACCAACAGGATGGTGAACAGGAATAACAATGCTGATAACGCGTTAATATTCAGGGATACTCCGCGGCGTGCCAGCGAGTAAATTTCGACGGACAGTGTACTGAAGCCGTTGCCTGTCACGAAAAACGTCACGGCAAAATCGTCCAGTGAATAGGTCAGCGCCATGAAAAAGCCAGCCATGATGCCAGGCGAGATGAACGGCAGGATGACCTTCGTCAATACTTCCCAGGTGCTTGCTCCCAAATCCCTCGCAGCGTCCACGAGCGATGAGCTCATTTCCGAAAGCTTTGGCAGTACCATCAAGACAACAATCGGCACGCTAAAAGCAATATGAGACAGCAGCACCGAATAAAATCCGAGCTTATAGCCGGAAATGGTGAACAGAATCAGGAACGAGGCCCCGATGATGACATCCGGACTGACAATCAGGACATTGTTCAATGACAGCAGCCCATTGCGGATGGATCGTTTTTTTACCTCATGGATCGCCAGTGCCCCGATCACACCAATAATCGTCGCAAACAGCGCGGACAGCAAGGCGACGACCAGTGTATTCAGCACAATGATCAGCAAACGCACATCCGAGAACAATTCCTTATACCAATCAAGCGTGAAGCTTTCGAAATGATACATCGTTCCGCCGCTATTGAATGAGTAATAGATCAGGAAGAAGATCGGTGCGTATAAAATGAAGAATACAATCATCAAGAATACGTTCGCTAGTTTAGATGTTTTTCGCTCCACCTTACACACCTCTCTTTCTAGTACCAGTAACAGCCATGATGGCAAACATGATGATGATCAAGAATACCGCAATCGTCGAACCCATTCCCCAGTCCTGCGTCACAAGAAAATGCTGCTCGATCGCCGTACCAAGCGTGATGACACGGTTTCCGGCAATCAGGCGCGTCAGCATGAAGAGGGACAGAGCCGGAATGAACGTGACCTGGATCCCTGATTTTACCCCTTCAATCGTCATCGGAAAAATAACCTTCGTGAATGTCGTCCACTTTGATGCACCCAGATCATTGGCCGCATCGATCAGCGTCGGATTCAATTCATTCAGCGAATTGAAAATTGGCAGGATCATGAACGGGATAAAAATATAGACCGATACGAAAATAAAACTGAAATCGGTGAACAGGATCTGCTGCGTGCCAATCCCGATTGCTTCCAACAATTGATTGCTGATGCCGTATGTCCCGAAAATCCCCAGGAAAGCGTACGCTTTTAACAAAAGATTGATCCATGAAGGAACAATGATCAGCAGCAGCCAGAGCTGTTTATGCTTTGTTTTTGTTAAAAGATAGGCAGTTGGATAAGCAACCAAGAATGAGAAAAAGGTAATCAAGAATGCGTACCAGAAGGAGCTCAGGGTCATCGTCAAATAGACCGGCGTGAAGAACTTCTGGTAGTTTACAAGCGAAAAATCACCGTTGATGTCCAGG
This sequence comes from Mesobacillus sp. MER 48, assembly GCF_023714225.1. NCBI lineage: Bacteria > Bacillati > Bacillota > Bacilli > Caryophanales > Bacillaceae > Mesobacillus > Mesobacillus sp. MER 48. The sequence continues at coordinate 13,296 of NZ_JAMAUR010000014.1, read as the reverse complement.
AATGAATAGTAGACTACAAGCACTATAGGCGCGATAACGAAAAACACTATCCAGAGTGTATAAGGCAGCGTGTACCATGAACGTGTCAGTCTCGTGTTCATTTCACTTCTCCATCCTCATATGCTTCGAGACGCGCATCGAACTCCTCTTCCGTTTCGCCAAGGCGCATGACGTGGATCGCTTCAGGGTCGAAATAGAGTCCAATCTGGTCACCCACTGCCGCTTTTTTAGTAGAATGGACGAGCCATTCATTGCCCTCGTTGTCATAGCAGCTCAGCTCATAGTGCACGCCACGGAACAGCTGGGAATCGACTTTTACCTGAAGCTTGCCATTCTCCGTCTTCGTGATCTCAAGATCCTCAGGACGGATGACGATTTCAACCGGCTCACTCGGGTTGAAGCCCCTGTCGACACACTCGAAACGCTTGCCGGTGAACTCGACGAGATTGTCTTCAATCATCGTGCCTTTGACGATGTTCGACTCACCGATGAAATCAGCGACAAAACGGTTGATCGGTTCATCGTAAATATCCGTAGGGCTGCCGCTCTGCATGATTTTCCCCTGGTTGATGACGAAAATCTCATCCGACATCGCGAGCGCTTCCTCCTGGTCATGCGTGACAAAAATGAACGTAATGCCAAGACGCTGCTGCAGCTCGCGAAGCTCATACTGCATCTCCGTCCGCAGCTTCAGGTCAAGCGCCGATAAAGGCTCATCCAGCAGGATTACCTCCGGCTCGTTGACAATCGCCCTTGCAATCGCGACACGCTGGCGCTGGCCTCCGGACATCTCACGGATTTCTCGAGTCTCATAGCCTGATAAATTCACAAACTGCAAGGCTTCCTTCACCTTCGCCTCAATGTCAGCATTCTTCATCTTTTTGATCCGCAATCCAAACGCCACATTCTCAAACACATTCAAATGAGGAAACAGCGCGTAATCCTGGAAAACCGTATTCACCTGGCGCTTATTCGCAGGCAGATCATTGATCCTCTTTCCATTGAAAAAGATGTCCCCAGACGTCGCCTCCGTAAAACCAGCGATTAATCTAAGAATCGTCGTTTTCCCACAGCCCGACGGCCCCAGCAGTGTATAGAACTTCCCCCGCTCAATCTCAAAACTAACATCGTCCAGAACTGGCGGGTCATTGTCATATTGCTTTGTTACATTGTTGAATTGAATTATCGTAGAATGTCTCATTATCGAACCCCCTTCTCATTTTGCTTCATTCCAATAAAAAAAGGCCTAAAAGCCTTGGTAAATAAATAAGTAATTTGGCATTCGAAATAATTATACAATAGGGCGAGGAAAATACAATGGCCGAAAAATTACGGGCTTTTCTTGACAGCTTTTCCTCCTAACACTGCTAACCTGTCAATACCCAGACCTTTTCTTGACAGCTTTTCCGCCTAACACCGCTAACCTGTCAAAATCCAGAGCGTTTCTTGACAGCTTTTCCTCCTAACACCGCTAACCTGTCAAAATCACGACCTTTTCTTGACAGCTTTTCCTCCTAACACCGCTAACCTGTCAAAATCCAGACCGTTTCTTGACAGCTTTTCCTCCTTACACCGCTAACCTGTCAAAATCGCGACCTTTTCTTGACAGCTTTTCCTCCTAACACCGCTAACCTGTCAAAATCCAGACCTTTTCTTGACAGCTTTTCCTCCTTACACCGCTAACCTGTCAAAATTACGAGCGTTTCTTGACAGCTTTTCCTCCTTACACCGCTAACCTGTCAAAATCACGACCTTTTCTTGACAGCTTTTCCTCCTTACACCGCTAACCTGTCAAAATCCAGGCCTTTTCTTGACAGCTTTTCCTCCTAACACCGCTAACCTGTCAAAATTACGAGCGTTTCTTGACAGCTTTTCCTCTTAACACTGCTAACCTGTCAAAATTACGAGCGTTTCTTGACAGCTTTTCCTCTTAACACTGCTAACCTGTCAAAATCCAGACCTTTTCTTGACAGCTTTTCTTCCTAACAACGCTAACCTGTCAAAATCCTGACCTTTTCTTGACAGCTTTTCCTCCTTCACCATCAAACCTGTCAAAATCCAATAAGACTTAAAATCCCACACAAAAAAGCTGCCTAAATGACAGCTTCAAACAAAATAAACCCGATTACTCCTGATCTTCGAGTTCAACGAAATATTGATCTTTCCGATAAGCAACGGCTTCCATGGTAGCTACTGGATTTTCTCCATGAAAAATCTCGATTCTGTAGAATCCTGTCCGGAAGTTCCGCCTTGTTTCTGTCGCCCTTGCCACGATTCTCTCTCCCGGTTTCACCGCTTCAATGAATTGGATGGTGGTGGATAGCCCTACCGATGTTTTCCCATAGGCATTGCAGGCTACGGAAAAAGCATGATCGGCTAATGCGTAAATCACCGCGCCATGGACGGTTCCGTGTGCGTTGACCATATGGCTTTGCACATCGAGCACTGCTTCCGCGAAGCCAGCTTCGAATTTTGTTAACTGAATGCCTAATGACTGCGCGTATGGGTCGTTTTTTACCCGCTCCAAAATTTGTTTATAGTGCTTGTCATGGATTTGGTATTCGTCAATTCTTTTCTTCACAATGGCCTCCCCTTAAAATCAGTCCCTCTCTCTTGCTCTTTGTGTGTCCCTGATATTCTTCTGAACCGTGATTGCTGCAAATAGGCTAAGCACAAATGACATGCCGTAGAATCCTTTTTCGCTTAGGACGATACTTCCTGCATTATACAAGCCAATGGCCATCAATGAAATCGATACGATCAGGGCGAACCAGCTGATGCCATAATAGATGCTGGTAACCGGTATTCCCTCTTCCTTGTCCCGGACCGCTTTTTGCAATGATACTGATGCATAAAGTCCAAATATCAAAACAGCAAAATAATAGCCTTTTTCATTCAACTCCATCGCTGCGTTGAACAATCCGATCAAATAAGCAGATACTCCAACCACGAGTGCCGCCCAGGAAGCCCCCTTGAACGCCGAAGTCGGCTCTCCCTCTTTCCTTTCCACTCTTACCTTCGGCTTACTTTGCTCGCCTTTATTCAATAAAATCTCCTGATCATTAGACATTGTTGCTCTCCCCCTCTTTTACCTATAAAAATAGTGCTTATGCATAAATTTATTATATAGAAATTTATGACAAATAATAGATAAAATTCTCAAATTTGTGATTTTACAGTAAGGACAGGAAAAAATCATATTTATTCCAAAAGAGGAGATAATACGTTGCGAGGTGAGAATATGGATAATGACAAAGTAAAGCTTACTTCGTCTGAGATAGGTTCCTTGTGGGGCGAGTATGTAAACGGGACAATGATCGATACTGTAAACAGATATATGATTTCCATCATTGAAGATGAGGCAATAAAGGGCATCTTTGAGGACGCAATCAGTACATTCGCACGACAAAAGACGCAGCTCACTGAATTTATCGAGAATGAAGGGTTTCCTGTTCCAATCGGGTTTGGTGAAAATGATATCAATATCGGGGCTGACAGGCTGTTCTCTGATATTTTCTGCTTGAATTATTTACATATCATGACATTGCACGGATTGATCGGGCACACCACCGCACTAAGCGTATCAGTCAGAAAAGATTTACGGGAATTCTATGATTCGTGTGATAACGATGCCAAGAACATGTATCACCAGACAATTGAACTATTGCTTGAAAAAGGCAATTTCCAGAGAGATCCTCTATTTTATCCTGATAAAAACCCTAGCTTTATTGAGAGTGAAGATTTTACCGATGGAATTTTTGGAAAAGGAAGATGTTTATCTGCCACGGAAGTGATCAGCATTTCTTTCAACATCAAGAAGAATATTATGGCCAAAACACTTTCGATTGCTTTTAGCCAAGTGGCTCAATCAAAAGAAGTCAGAAAGTTCCTAGTGGAATCAGAGAAAACCGCGGACCAGCACATCCAAAAGTTTACCAGCATTATGCATCATGATAACTTGCCAGTTCCCCGTTCATGGGAAACAGAAGTGACAACTTCTACAGATTCCCCATTTTCAGACAAGCTCATGATGTATCACACAGGATTCCTGTTCCAAGCCTCGCAAGTCTACTACGGAACAGGATTGGCATCTGCCATGCGGACGGATTTAGTCACAACGTACGAAAGCATCATCCTAAAAAATATAATGGTGACCAAAAAGTGGTTTGATATCATGAAAAAGCACAAGTGGCTGGAACAACCCCCGCTAGCGCCAAATCGAAAAGAACTCTCGGGTGAAAATTAACGATCAAATGTCCTTCCGTATCGGTTGGACATTTTTTATCGCTTTAAATTCAGGTTCAACCCGGCCCTGATCTCTATCGCTGAATCGTGACATGCGGCTTACTGAAATGGCTCGTTCCTCCGCTCCCTACCAGGATGTACCCGTTTTTCGGGAAAAGAGCCAGCCTATTTGAACCATCAGAAAGGATCAGCTCAACCGACGCTTTATTCTTCAGCGCGATATATTTAACATAGCCAGTCTCCGTAATCGTCGTCTCCCAGTTGTCGTCAAATTCCGCCCTCAACACACGGTTGGAATACGTTTGATTCGTTATCTCCCTGTCCATTTACATCACCCCTCCCTTTTAAAAAAATGCTCTCGATATTTTATTCACGATTTAAATATTAGAATAGACAGGTACACACTTCAGTCCACAAAAATAAAGGAAGCCACCTTTAACGGCAGCTTCCCTTCCATTTCAAATTCTTTCACTTTTTCATCTTAGCCAGTTTACTGTTGATTTCCGAAATCTCCTTCTCCACCTCATAAAGATTCTTCTGCATCCGATCCCTGCGAGCCGTCAGCACACTCAACTGCTGCTTAAGCTCCTCTTTCGTTTCACTCAAATCATACAGACCTCCAATGCATTTAAAAAATAAACCACGACGCTCGATTCCCGAGGGATCCCCTTTTTCAGAAATCCCATCTTATTATTTACATTTATTTAATGTAAAGCAGCATTGAAAAACGGAAATACCTTACTAAAAAATGGACCATCCTCTAGATATTAAAAGTCAGCTTTTATAAAGAGGCCCTGTCAGTTTTTTTGTCAACACTCTGTTTTTTGACGGTCATCTGAAACAGGTGGCTCTTCTTGCCAGCCATTTTTAATCAGGAGTCGGGCAAACTGTGATAACACTTTAAGGTCTCTGGAAATTGCTACCTCACAATGAACGATTAAATCAGCTCTCATGCTGGTAATCGCAGCATAACTGTAATAGGATACTGCCATATTAAATAGGCTGCCTGCATGAAACAGCATTAGTTTGTCTGAAAACGGTGCAATCGAAGAATCAGTTATCTCCGAATCCAAGCTCGGAGGAATTCGAAGGTTATTTGCTTGCAAGAGTGATGAAAATAACCCAATATGTTTATTGGTTACTTGCATACCCTTTTCCATGAACTTTCGTACTTCATTTGATTTACATACTTTACTGAACCCCAGCATAAGTCCCTTTTGCAATATCGTTTTTTTCAGATTAAAGAAAATGTTTCCACTTTCAATTGTATTTAGTTGTCTCTGTTTCCCAATAACATCCGTCACATAATTGATATCTTTTATGTAACTTACTTTTTTTGGAGTCGAAAAATAGGGTGATTTCTCATATAAACCCTTTGATAGCAGAATATCAACCGTGATGTTATAGAGATCCATTGCTTCGTTTAAGCATCTGTAATAAAAATCCCTTACATCTTTTCTTGACGATGAATTAAATGCCATTGGATATAAGGAACATCCATGCATGGACATACTATAAATATATATTAACCAAAAATTTTCAGAAAATAATGGAGGAGCGTCTAAATTCACGTCATCTTTGGTAAAACCGTGAGGAATCGGAAAGTTTTCTTTATTGAAAAAATCTTGGAGATCTTTAATATGTTGAATTGATAACTTCATAGCGAATTCAAGAGTTGAAACTATTTCCTTATCTTTTACACACTTCAATGCATATTCTAAGACGCAAATTGACATTGTTTCACGAATATAATGAATCCATAAATTCGTTATTTCCGCTGATGTCATCCTATTTTGGTCCACTGAAATAACTTCCTTTCTTTAGAAGATACTTCATTTAAATTCCCCCAAAAATGGAAATCCATTCATTCTCGTACCGGTTTTTCCTGCCCAATAAACGAAGTAAAAGGAACCTCCTATATAGAAAGTTCCCCGGCCAACGCATATTTAGAGAGTAGTATTTACAAGCATCGCAATCTCTACAAGCCAAAAAGACAGGCGTGTGATGGTTCCGTTGACTTGATAGTAGGTCGAATCCTCTGGTGAGGAATACAACCCATTCGTATAAATAATAATAGCCTTCACTCACTCCCTGCTTTTCAGGGTAAGCTATCTTTCTTACGAGGCACGATTTTTAAAAAACCGATAATGCAAAGGGCACCGATTCCTTTTACAATACAATTTCCAATCAATGAATCCTCCACCGTTACGCCAATAAGCAGACTTCCTATAAGCAACAGTATAAAACTGACCAAGGCTCTGATATTACACCCTCTCCTACTGCGAACACGCCCGGATTAATAAAACCACACCCAAAACCATCACGACCGAAATGATATTCACCAGACACCCACTGCTTGGGGAGCCTGTAACCGCTCGTGCCCACGCGTTGTTAAGGGCGGCACCTGGATTTTTCCGCTGCTCCTTTAATTTCAACCGCTCTCTATTTTCTTCTGACATATAGAGCCCCCCGATTTGTATAAAAAGGCGATAGCGGCCAAAACACAGCCCTATCGCCCATTGAACAGCATCATTTCACATCTACGGAAATACTTGCTCTTTTTCTCGCCCGTAAAAATCTGACGAGATTCAAAATAATTGTTTTTATGACCGCATATGTCGGCACAGCCAGCACCATTCCCAGGACACCGGCCAGATTACCGGCAGCCAGTAAAATAATGATGATTGTTGCCGGATGGGTATCCAGTGTTTTACCAAGGATCAACGGAGAAAGAAGGTTTCCTTCGATTTGCTGAGCCACCAGGATGACCACTACGACCAGCAACGCCTTCGTCGGTGAATCGAAGAAACCAACCAGCACGGCCGGCGCTCCGCCGATAATCGGCCCGACATACGGGATAATATTTGTAAAAGCGACGATCAAAGCCATGATCAGCGCATAGCGCAAATCGATGATCATATAGCCGATAAAAGCCAAAATCCCAACCGCCGAAGCAACTGTCACCTGTCCCTGGATGTAGGCAGACAGGGTTTCGCCCGTTTCCTTCAGGATCTTCAGCCCCTCATCACGGTACTCTTTCGGAATAAACTTTGACACAGCTTGAGGGAACCTGTGTCCATCCTTGAACATGTAAAATAGTAAAAACGGCACGGTCACAAGAATAATTGCTATGTTGGTAACGACGCCGAGGAAGCCTTTCAAGCCACTCGTCAGCTTGTTTGGCAAAGTATTCGCATACTCTATCAAGCGCTCCTGCACCGTATCAATCATTTCCCGCTGCTCATCCCTGAAGCTTTTAAACTCAGAAGAACGAACTACATCATAGAAATAATCAGTCGTCTTGTTGGCGAATTCAGGAAGGTCATTAGCAAGCTCGGTGGCCTGCTTGGAAACCGCCGGAACCAGATTCCCGATTGCCAGGACAAGAAGCGCCCCGAACACCACATAAATAATCAAGATCGCAAGCACTCGCGGAACCTTCTTGCGCTGCAGAAAGTCAACCACCGGATTCAGCAGGAAATAGAGAAAACCGGTAATCAAAATTGGAAAAAAGATAGTCGAGATAAAGATTCCGATTGGTTCAAACATAAAGGATATCTTCGTTGAAACATAAATAATGGACGTGATAAGCAAAATTTGAATCAGCCAAAACTGCACTTTCGATTTATTCAATGTATGTACCTCTTGCCTTAGATTATTTTGGTAAAATTATAGCAAAATTCAGAGCTAATGTATATCGATGTCTCGATTTTGAGCTTCGATCTCCACACTCAATTTCTTCCTTAGCATCGAAATGGAAATTGGCGTAATGATCGTCATGACACCAATCGTCGTGAATGCAATCCCCCAATTAAAATAATCGAGCAGCATCCCAAAAATCATCGGTGAAAAAATCGTTGCGCTAAAACCGAGAACAGATTGGATTCCCAGGGCGATCCCTGTGATTTCCGGCTCGGATATTTCTGTAATCATCGTATTATAGATTGGGGAATCGGCGATGATGGTAAATCCATAGACGAAAACAAGCGGAAGCAAAATCCACATGCTTGTGGGTGTCAGCCAACCAATCGACAGCGAACAGGCGATGCTGATATAGATGAACAATTTGATCGATTTTAACCGGCCAAACGAATCAGACATCCTGCCCCCAATGAAACTGGCAACCCCGCCAATCATCACCACAAACGCTCCAATAAAATTGCCAACCGAAATCGCATTCGCGACACTATGGGTCTGGAAGTAATACACCATAAAAGGCCCAATCCACGCCCACATCGCATAAAGCTCCCAGCAATGCCCCGTGTAACTGATATTCACCAGCAAATTCCTTCTGGTCAGGACCCGTTTTAACAGCGCCATACTCAAACGCTGATTATGAATATGGATATTTTCCGGAATCCTTGAAAAGTAAATAAGCGAAGCAGCAAGGATTGCAGAACATGAAGTTATGAAAATAACGCCCTTCCAGCCCACCAGATTAATGAACAAGCCAGAAACCAGCAGCGAAAATCCCGAGCCGACCACAAGCGAGCCAACAAAAAGTCCCAGGGCCGCCCCACGCGCCCGGTCGCTCGAAGTCTGCGCGACAATCTTCATTCCCGGCACATAAATCCCCGCAATCCCCACCCCCGAAATAAATCGCAACAATAAAGCCGACCAAAACCCTTGCGCCAAAACGCTAAAAAGAATACCCGATAGCCCAGCGATCATAGCTCCATACATAAACGAGTACTTCGGATTATAACGATCACTCAAGAAGCTGTAAAAAAACACCGCCGCCACATAGCCAATATGAAAAAAACCAACGATTATTCCCGATTGCGTCGAGGACAACCCCCACTCCCTCTCCACAACCGGCATCACCGCAGAAAAATTAAACCACACCTGCATTGCCAGAAATTGAGCAAACGATAAAGTCCATAACAAACGAGTCAAACCCATCACCGCCTCTCTCTTTTAACATTAAAATACCGAATTTTCGGAATTTTAACAAGGTGAGTTTTTCCTAGGGCAGTTACCCATCAAACCTGTCCGAACTCCGGCTTACTTCCGAGAGCTTTTCTTCGTTGCACGCCAAACCTGTCCGAACTTCGACTTATTTCGGACAGCTTTTCACCATCAGCACCCAAACCTGTCAAAATCAACTCGTTTTCTTGACAACTTTTCACTTCTAGCATCCAAACCTGTCAAAATCACCCCGCTTTCTTGACAGCTTTTCACCCTCAGCACCCAAACCTGTCAAAATCAACTCGTTTTCTTGACAACTTTTCACTTCCAGCATCCAAACCTGTCAAAATCACCCCGCTTTCTTGACAGCTTTTCACCCTCAGCACCCAAACCTGTCAAAATAACCTCGTTTTCTTGACAACTTTTCACTCCCAGCACCCGAACTAGTCAAGATTACCTCCCTTTCTTGACAGCTTTTCACCCTCAGCATCCAAACCTGTCAAAATAACCTCGTTTTCTTGACAACTTTTCACCCTCAGCACCCGAACTTGTCAAGATTAACTCCCTTTCTTGACAGCTTTTCACTCCCAGCACCCAAACCTGTCAAAATCAACTAGTTTTCTTGACAGCTTCGCACCCCCAGCTCTCCAACCTGTCAAGATCTCCCACCCCCCAGACAAACAAAAAAACCGTCCAGAGTATCTCATGAACGGTTTCCAAATCGAAATTATGCTGCTGGGTTTACTTCTAGTTCTACTTTGATCTTGATGTCTTTACCAACCAGAACGCCGCCTGTTTCTAGTGCTGCATTCCAGGTAAGACCGAAGTCTTCGCGGTTTACTTTTGCTTCTGCTTCGAAGCCGTATACTTCGACGCCCCATGGGTTTGTGCCTTTGCCGCCGTATTCGACATCGAATGTGACTGGCTTTGTTACGTCTTTGATTGTCAGGTCGCCAGTTACTTTGTAATCGTCGCCATCACGAGTGATGTTTGTTGATTTGAAATCAATTGTTGGGTAGTTTTCAACATCAAAGAAGTCTGCTGATTTCAGGTGGTTCTCGCGGTCCTCGCTGCGTGTGTCGATGCTTGCAACATCGATTTTGAATGTGATTGAAGCTGTTGTTAAATCTGCCAGGTCTGCTGCCTCAACATCAGCTGTATAAGAGCCGAATTGTCCTTTTACTTTTGATACCATCATGTGTTTCACTTCAAATCCGATTGCTGAGTGCGCCTGGTCTACTACAAATTTTGCCATTATAAATTCCCCCTGTTTTGTTTTTATCTCGAATTCGAGATATGATTCTAAAAAAATATCTCAAAACTAATTATTTTTAATTCGAGATAAATTTATCATGAATTCAAGGTGACTGTCAATACCTTATCAACATTTTTTTTTAGCAGAATTAAAGTTACTGTTTATCAAATTTTATAATGCTTTTCCCTCCTTTCCTTTCAGCCTGATCTCCTCGATCCTCCATTTTTCCGTCATATCGTAAAAGCCCCCGCCTTTTGACATGACGAATTGATAATTGTTTTCCAAATCGTCAACGGTAAGATAAGTAAGGACAATTTTTCTTTTTTCAACATTAAACTCGCTAAGGTCCAGGACTACACCAGGGTTCCAATCATGAGTACGATATTTAAAAGTAATAGTGCATGGACAATTGCCAGCACCATCAAAAGTGCCATAACCTATGAAATTTTGATGCATTATTAATTCCATCACTTCTTCAATATTCCCGGCCGCTTTATATGCTTCAACAACTTCCATTGCATCCAAAAAGTCCTGGTATGAAACAGCGGATTGCGCTGCGGCCATTTCATCCTCCAAGGTTGAAAGATTCCCGGCCAAAGTATCATTCTCATTCTTCAGATCATCCGCAATCCTCAACCGGTTTTCGACCTCTTTTTCCAGACTGGCAACCTTCTCTTCTAACCACTTTTTGTCCTCCGCCAACCTCGAAGCCGAATCTGCTGTTCTGGCATAATCCAAAAGAGCAATCACTGTGATGACCAATAAAATAATGAGTACTGAGGTTACGTAATTTTTCTTCCCGCCCACCATTTTCACCCCAATTGCCTTTTTAAAATTTCATAGTGACTTCTTCTGCGTCCTCCCAATTCGGATCAACTTGAGGAATGTATTTTTTCAATTCATCAGAGTAATCTTCAGGCTCTACCATGTTGAAAAGCTCAATATTCACCTCGGTATCATCTTTTTTCAATAATCCAAGGTAGCTCGATGACCCTCTCCAGAAATGGTAAAAGCCTTTAATTGACTTAATCTCTGCCGATTCCAGGTCTGATTTGATCCATCCATCCTCAACTACAAAAACCACTTTCGGCTTGATTAAATAAATCGTCGCACGAATGAAAATCGGGACAAAGAACAAACACCCGATTCCAAATGCTATCAAAATCCAATTAAGATTTAGGACGCCAAACAACAATGCCAGCAAACCCGGAACTGCGAAAACCGCTGACGCTAAAAATTTTACAACCAGCCTTCTCCGCTTCATCACTACCTTCATACTTTTGCCACCTTCCCATAGACATTTATAGGAAAATTATAAACTCTCATCCTTCCATTTTCAAAAATTTTCCACAACTTCTATAGCAAAAAATCCGCCCTCATCTTGAAGGCGGATGCTTTTACGATCTCAGTTCAAAATAATCCATCGTGGATGTCTCTTCAAAACCGCATGATTTATAAAGGTTAAGCGCATTGGAATTGTCTGCCGCTACCTGCAGCATGATTTCCTCTGCGTTTGCCTCTTTCAGTTTTTCGATTGCCAGCAATAAAAGTGCCCGTCCGTATCCTTTTCGGCGGTGCTCAGGCAGTACGCCAAGGCCAAAAATCGCGCCAAGCTTCGAGGTCAGCTGAAGATTCACTTTCCCGATGATTTGTCCGTCTTTTTCAACAAGGTACGAAGTCATCCCCCGCTTTTCCTCTTCCTCTGGAAGAATCACATCCTCGGCTTCGATACTTTCTTCGTCATCGTTAAAATAAATCACATTCTGCCTGGCGATTTCCTTCGCGTCCGCATTCGTCGCTTTCCTGAAAGCGAGACCTCCCAGCTTCTCTGTCGCAAAGCCAAGCGCCTCATTTTTCAAAAACATCTCATATTCCGAGTGCTTAAATTGTGCTCCACTCCCGGCAATAAACCCTTGCCCCGCGGCCGAATTGCGATCACTTAACAGCAGCATGCTTCCAGTACCCCTGCGTTTCCATTCGCCGACAACAAGCTCAAACAATTTTGAAAAAATCCCCTGGCGCCGATACTCCGGATCGACCATCCCATTTACTTCCCATGGGCCGCCAAAGCTGCCAATGCCAATATATCCAATCAGCCTCTCCCCATCAAAGTACATGAATTCATTCACTGCCTGAATGCCTTTTTCATTCCCGATTACGCCAAGTTTATAATCAAGTTCCAGCTTCAAAGCGGTACCGTCATGTTCGATGCATCGCTCCTGGAGTTGGCCGACTATTTCATAATCATCTTCATCAATTCCCTCTTTTAATTTGATCCACGGTTTCCCGATTTTCCTCACAAGCAGCACCCCATCTGTATAAAATCCCCACAATAAAGGATGTAACCATGATAACAAGCGGAACCGCCATACTGCGGTCTACCCCTTCCATGATCCCAGCCACCATGATTCCCAACAGCATAAAACCTGATAGGGTAAAATAGACTAAAGACTGATCCTTCTTCTGTTTGGTCGTATATTTTATTCGCTTAAACACCGGTTCACACCTCTTTCTCCCAAGAAAATTCTAACAAACCATCATGTAAAAATAACATCCAGAATATTTTTTTAAAAAACCGGTCTAAAACAGTGAAAAAAATAAAAACAGCATGCTAAATCTCATATGATTTTTAGCATGCTGTTATTGTTGCCATAAGAATTTATGCCATTTGAACATTAGAGTTTGCACTATCATTAATACGCCATGATCTTGATGCACAACAAATGGTCCGGCTTTAGATGACAGTCCTTGTCCAACAAAGCCAGCTAATAGGAGTCAAGAACTTCTTATTAAAATATTTGTTCTTCCGTGTTATACTTTTGAAGGCACGCCAAATAACCCTCCAAATACCGTTTGGAAGGTTTTTCATTAGCTGTTTTATCTTGTTG
>NZ_JAMAUR010000013.1:0-57835 GCF_023714225.1 Mesobacillus sp. MER 48 | reverse complement strand
TCAAACTCTCCAAGAAAGAGTTATGAGTTAGCTCATAAGTTAAAACGTTGGCTCATGTCTTCTATTAATAGAAGCATGATAATTTATTGTTTGTTGACGCTTGTTTGTTTAGTTTTCAAAGAACAATATTTGTTTGTTGCTCCGTCAGAAGCAACTCTTATATACTATCAGGTTCAAAACCCGATGTCAATAAGTTTTTTCCATTTTCTTTGTTGCTAACTAAGTAGCTCGCAGCAACAGATATAAATATAGCACCTTTATTCTTCAATAGCAACCTCTTTTTTAGATTTTTATTCACAGAAACAAAAGAAAGATAATTCATATTTCTGTAGGCAAATCTACTGACGAATCCACCTATATACTTCACAAAAATAAAAGGCAAAACGACGATTGCCGTTTTGCCTTCCAATATTATTAACGATGGCGCATCAATGGGAATAACAGTACATCCCTGATGGATGGTGAATTGGTCAGCAGCATAACAAGCCGGTCGATCCCAATTCCCAGTCCGCCTGTTGGCGGCATCCCATATTCCAATGCTTCGATGAAGTCTTCATCCATTTCATGTGCTTCATCATTACCTTGCTCTTTTTCTTTCAGTTGCGCTTCAAAACGTTCCCTTTGATCGATTGGATCATTCAGCTCAGTGAACGCGTTAGCATGTTCCCTGGCAACGATGAACAATTCGAAGCGGTCCGTGAAGCGAGAGTCCTCATCATTCTTTTTCGCCAAAGGAGAAATGTCAACCGGGTGGCCGTAAATGAATGTAGGCTGGATCAGGTGCTCTTCTACTTTTTGCTCAAAGAATTCATTGACGATGTGTCCGAACTGCATATGTTCAGTGATTTCCACTCCATGTTCTTTCGCCAGCGCACGTGCTTCCTCTGTGCTCATTTGCGGCCAGAAGTCCACTCCTGTATGTTCCTTAATCGCATCAACCATATGAACTCTCTTCCACTCCGGCTTCAGGTCGATTTCATATTCGCCATACTGGATCGTCGTTGTTCCGAGAACATCCTCTGCAATGTACGCAACCATGTTCTCTGTAAGGGACATGATGTCTCTCCAATCAGCATATGCCTCATAAAGCTCAAGCATGGTGAATTCCGGATTATGTCTTGTCGATACACCTTCATTACGGAATACACGTCCGATTTCATATACCTTTTCCAGGCCTCCGACAATCAGGCGCTTCAAGTGAAGCTCGATTGCGATCCGCATGTAAAGCTGCATATCGAGAGCGTTATGATGAGTAATGAAAGGACGTGCTGAAGCTCCGCCGGCAATAGAGTGCATTAATGGCGTTTCCACTTCAAGGTATCCTTGTCCATCAAGATAACGGCGCATTGACTGGATGATGCGGCTGCGGTTGATGAATGTCGTCTTGCTTTCGTTGCTCGTAATAAGGTCAAGATAACGCTGGCGATAACGCTGCTCGACATCCTTGAGTCCATGGAACTTTTCAGGAAGCGGGCGCAGTGCTTTTGACAGGAACACAAAGTTTTGAGCTTTTATGGAAAGTTCGCCAACTTTGGTTTTGAAAAGGGTTCCCTCAACACCGACAATATCACCAAGGTCAGCAGAGTCAAAAACTTCGTATTGTTCTTCGCCGACTGCATCCTGGCGGACATAAATCTGGATCTGGCCAGCTAGGTCCTGGATGTGTGCAAAGCCTGCTTTTCCTTTTCCGCGCTTCGTCATGATCCGTCCAGCAATCTTCACCGCGACATTCTTTGTCTCGATTTCTTCTTTTTCCAATTCACCATATTCGCTGATCAGCTCTTCAGTAAGATGGGTGCGCTCGAATCTTTTGCCGAATGGGTCCATGCCCTTTTCACGCAATGCACTCATTTTTTCCCTTCTGACTCTGAGCTGGTCGTTTAATTCTTCATGACTCATGTCGCTTTCACTCCAATATATAATTAAATTTAATATGTAATCCTGATTATGTTTGGTGGATACTTTTATTATTTTACACAAACAAACGTATTCAGACATTAAAAATCTCTTAAATAGAATAAAAACTGCCAGTTTGACCACTGGCAGTTACATTTAAGGATAAAGGTATTATAGGAAATGTGATGGTTAATGTCAATTTTTATCCAACCTGATGTGCATTTTGCTCTTCTGTTTCCACTTCATCAGCGAAGTTTCTTACTAAGCTGGCATATTGGTCTCTCGTTGTGCATTCATTGATTCCATTGCGAATCCTTGCGTTGCCGCGGATGCCTTTCATATACCATGCAGCATGTTTGCGCATTTCGCGGACAGCTATGTGTTCATTTTTCAGTGCGATCAGGCGGTCCAGGTGAAGGATGCTGACATCGATCTTCTCGCGGGCGGTCGGTTCACCCATCAATTCGCCTGTTTCCAGGTATTTAACCGTGCGGTAAATCATCCACGGGTTACCGAGAGCCGCGCGGCCGATCATCACTCCGTCCACTCCTGTTTCATCAAGCATTCTCTTTGCATCCTGAGGCGTCTGGACATCACCATTGCCAATCACAGGAATGGTTACTGCCTGCTTGACATCACGGATGATGTCCCAGTTCGCTTGTCCTTCATACATCTGGACACGTGTACGGCCGTGAAGGGCTATCGCCTTACCCCCAGCTCGTTCTACAGCGCGTGCATTCTCTATGGCGAAAATATGTTCGTCATCCCAGCCCATGCGCATTTTAACCGTTACCGGCTTATCAACGGCATCAACAACAGCAGATACCATTTCATAGATTTTGTTTGGGTCAAGAAGCCATTTCGCACCTGCATCACATTTTGTGATCTTCGGTACAGGGCAGCCCATATTGATATCAATGATATCGGCATTCGTATTTTTGTCGACATATTTGGCCGCCTGGACAAGCGTTTCTTTTTCGCCGCCAAAAATCTGCAGGCTGAGCGGCTTTTCACGTTCATCTATATATAACATATCGAGTGTCCGATCGTTTTGCAGAACAATTCCTTTATCGCTGACCATTTCCGCACATACAAGTCCTGCGCCGAATTCTTTTACCGTCAGACGGAACGCAGAGTTGCAGACGCCAGCCATTGGCGCAAGCACGACCTGGTTCTTCATCTCAATATCGCCAATCTTAAGCATGTCCTTCCTCCTTCTTTTCGTCCTGTTGAGTTCCACACGAAGCGGAAAACCACAATCACGATGGTAAAGGATCACTTAAACCCTACTGCGGGGTTAACTCATCCAATCCGACATCCAGAAACTCTGCGATTCTGGCAATCAATTTTTCATGAGGCATTCTGTTTCCCCGTTCGATTTCTCCGAGGACTGAAACCGAAATGCCAAGCTCTTTTGCGAAGCCTTCCTGTGTGTAACCCTTCAGCTTTCGATAAGCGCGAATACGTCTTCCCCATTTTTCTGCTTCCATATTCGTACTCCTTCTCTATCCGGTATACTTAGTAAATCGTTTGCCAGTGGCTCCCCGGTGGATGGGAGCGTGATATATGGATCCATTTCAAGCAATGGAAGGATTACAAATGCGCGTTCGCTCATCCGAGGGTGCGGAATTGTAAGCTTCTCTGTTTCAATATTTTCGTGATTATACAGCAAGATGTCAAGGTCTAAAGTTCTGGGACCCCACTTTATTTCCCTTTTTCTCCCAAGCTTCAATTCGATCTCCAGGCATGTATCAAGGAGTTCAACAGGAGGGAGACTTGTCTTTACTTCGATTGCCATATTTAAAAATTGATCCTGATCGGTATAGCCAACCGGGTCCGTCTCATAGATGGAAGAAGTATTTACCACTGAAATTTCCTCATGGCCCTCAAGGAGTATGATGGCCTGAGTCAAATACCCGAACCGGTCACCCATATTGGACCCTAGTGCAATATATGCTTTGTTTTCCACTGTCATCTACTCCTTGTGATTTCGACTGCGACGGATTTATAGTGTCCCGGTATTGGCGGGTCTGGCTTGATGACTTTTACATGGCATGCTTCGACAAGCGAAAACTGATCGAGAATGGTGCCGGCAATCTTCTCAGCAATGGCTTCCACCAGCTTGTATGGTTTGCCTTCCACAATATCTTTGCATACTTGATATAAGTCAGCGTAGTTGATGGAATGCTGAAGGTCATCACTTTTTCCAGCTCTCGAAAGGTCCAGCTCCACCGTCAAATCCACCGCAAACCTCTGGCCAAGCCTTGTTTCTTCAGGAAACACACCATGGTAGCCGTAAAACTCCATTTGATTGACATGTATTTTATCCACTGAACTCACCCTTCCCCATCATCGCATCCATCATTTTTGCCATTCGCGACATTTCTTTTACATCATGGATCCTGACGATCTGGCAGCCCTTCTGGATTCCATAGCATACTGTCGCTCCTGTTCCTTCCGTCCGTTCAGAAACAGGAAGGTCGAGCACGCCGCCAATCATCGATTTTTTTGAGGTGCCCAGCAGAACTGGATAACCCAGTGACACAAGAGTATCTAGATGGCGCATCATCTCCAGGTTCTCTGCCAGGTCTTTTGCAAAGCCAATACCCGGATCCAGGATGATTTGTTCATCACTGACGCCAGCTTTCTTGGCAATTGTAATGCTTTCATATAGATCATTCAGTACGTCACGAATGAAATGAGTATAGTTTCGATCATTGCGATTATGCATCAGGATGATTGGCACGCCCGTTTCAGCTGCAACATCGGCAATCTCAGGGTCTTCCTTCGCTCCCCATATATCATTGATGATCACCGCTCCGGCGTCGATCGCGCTTTTGGCAACCTTTGATTTATAGGTATCGATGGAGATCGGTGCCTGCAATTCCTTTGTGATTGCTTCGATTGCAGGCACCACCCTGCTGATTTCCACTTCATCCGAAATCCGTTCATAACCAGGCCTGGTCGATTCACCGCCGATATCTAGGATATGTGCTCCGTCCCCCATCATTTGCTTCGCGCGGACCACGGAAGTTTCAAGGTGGTTGTACTTGCCGCCATCCGAAAACGAATCGGGCGTTACATTCAAGATTCCCATGATCAACGTTTGATTGCTGTAATCCAATGTATATGGACCAGCTTTTATCACAGTTTTCATTTTGCGAGTCCTCCATCCAATTGTATTCTGCTCCATAGCGTTTCCCGCAGTACTTCATATCGCCCAAATAGACTTCTGACAATCTCGCCAGATTTCCCAGGAAAACTTTTACCTGAAAAAGAAGTGACCGGGACGATTTCCTGGATCGAGTTCGTCAGGAAGATTTCGCCGGCTGCTTCCGCTTCCTCTTTTTTGTAAAAGCCTTCACGTACCTCAATGCCTGCTGTACGGGCCAACTCGATGACGAACCTGCGGGTTACTCCATCCAAAATACCGGTATCGACGGCCGGAGTGAACAAGATCCCATCCCTGTACCAAAATAGATTTGAGACAATCCCTTCCGCCAGGAAACCTTCATCATTCAAAAAAACACCCTCTGTATCCATTGCAGGGCCCGCCTCACGCTTGGCCAATACGTTATTGAGATAATGATGCGATTTCAACCTGGCACTTCCTTCTGGAGTGTTGCGCCTTAACTCAAGCAGCACGGCCTGTTTCTCATTCATCTCGCCTGCCGGTGGCATAGGTTTTGCAAAAACAATCACATTTGGCTCATTATAGCTTTCCGTCTGCAAGCCGATTTCTCCATTCCCTGCGGAGATATTAAACCGGATATACGCATCCATGAGAGAGTTTTCAGCTAAAAGGGCATCCAGAATCTTGACCGTTTCATCCCTGGTGAATTCAGCTACGATGTCCAGAATCCGCAGACTGGCATTCAGCCGCTCCAGATGGTCATCCAGCAAAAACGGGTGGCCATTGTAGATTCTGAAGGTTTCGAAGACACCCAAACCATATAAAAAACCATGGTCAAAAGGAGAAATCGCTGCCTCATTCTTATCCATGAACCGGCCATTTATATAGAGTTTCATTAAAAGCTTACTTCCTTCGTTAAATTGTAATGTGCAATGAAGTTCCTCAGCAGCTGCTTTCCCGGAGTTGTCAAAATCGATTCGGGATGGAATTGGACACCTTCCACAGGCAGGTTTTTATGGCGGATGGCCATGATTTCCCCTTCTTCCGTCCAGGCTGAGATCTCAAGGCAGTCTGGAAGGGTTTCCTTTTTGACAATGAGAGAATGATAGCGTGCCGCAGGGAATGGGTTTTCCACACCTCCAAAAATAGTCTTTCCGTCGTGGTAGACCATCGATATTTTTCCGTGCATGAGCCGCTCCGCCCGGATAACGTCACCGCCAAATACCTGGGCAATGGACTGATGGCCGAGGCAGACACCAAAGATCGGCGTCTTGCCAGCAAAATTTTTGATGGCTTCCAAACTGATGCCTGCTTCATTCGGACTGCACGGCCCCGGGGAGATCATCAAAAACTTTGGATCCAGCTCTGCGATTCCCTGGATGGATGTCTGGTCATTGCGGATAACCTTCAGTTCCTCACCCATTTCACCGAGATATTGAACCAGGTTATATGTGAATGAATCATAATTATCGATCATCAAAATCATGCGTTTCCCTCCGCAAGCTCTTTTGCCTTCCAAAGCGCGATGGCTTTCTTCAAGGATTCCTTGTATTCATTTTCGGGGATCGAGTCGATGACGACACCTGCCCCCGCCTGGACATGTGCCATCCCATCCTTGACAAGCATCGTGCGGATGATGATGTTCAATTCCATATTGCCATTAAACCCAATCCAGCCTAGCGAACCGGTATAAGGTCCCCTTCTTACCGGCTCAAGCTCTTCTATGATTTCCATCGTCCTGACCTTCGGAGCGCCTGTAATCGTTCCGCCCGGGAAGGTCGCATTCACGACATCGAACCAGGTTTCACCTTCTGCAAGCTCGCCCCTGACATTCGAAACGATATGCATCACATGAGAGTATTTTTCGATGACCATGAATTCATTGACCTCGACTGTTCCGTATTTGCACACTCTTCCAAGGTCATTCCGTTCAAGATCGACAAGCATGACATGTTCAGCCCGTTCTTTTTCGTTATTGATCAACTCGCTGGCAAGCTGCAGATCTTCCTGATCTGTCCTGCCCCGCGAACGAGTTCCGGCAATGGGCCTGGTGCTGACTTCCGAACCATTTACTTTTGCCAAAAGTTCGGGTGAGCCGCTGACGAGCTGGAAATCCGGCGTATGCAAATAGCCCATATACGGAGACGGATTCAGCTTGCGCAGCTGGCGGTACACTTCGATCGCTTCTGTTTGAATTGGCTTTGATTGCCTGACCGACAAATTGACCTGGAATACATCGCCCTGCGAAATGTATTGCTGGACACGCCCTACTGCGTCGATGAAGGCATCTTCATCCATCGAGACATGCAGCTCCTCTGAGCCAGGCTTGTCCGCCTTTTCAGCATGCATCCCAGGTACCTCAGACTCCCAGCGTTTTTGCCAATCAGTCAGCTTTTCTTTTGACTGCTCATCCTGGCCTGGT
The DNA here is from genome assembly GCF_023714225.1 of Mesobacillus sp. MER 48. Lineage (NCBI taxonomy): Bacteria > Bacillati > Bacillota > Bacilli > Caryophanales > Bacillaceae > Mesobacillus > Mesobacillus sp. MER 48. The sequence goes on along the minus strand of NZ_JAMAUR010000013.1, from coordinate 50,384 downwards.
TCGCTCATGACCATGATCCATAAGGTTTCGGTATGATGATCAAACACGAACCACTCCAGGAACACCTGGAAATACACCTCTGGTATGCCGGAATCATCCTTTGCCATTTGCGGAAGCTTTTCGATATAGCGGGCATAATCATAGCTGATATAGCCAATCGCCCCACCCTGGAAATCTGGGAGACCTTCCACTTCCGGGACCCGGAAGTCTTCCATTTCCCGCTTCATTAAGTCAAGAGGATTCCCTTCAAGCGTGGTTTTCATTCCATTTTTATGAATCATCAATTTATGGTCTTTTCCTGAAAAAGTGATTTCCGGACGAAAAGCAGCCATGCTGTAACGCCCGCCCCGTCCACTTTCGAGGATGACATGCTCTTTATATTGTTGGGCAATATGGTCGTATTGATGAAAAAAACGTGAAGCCGTATAAGATATACTTTGAGTATGAATGCTGTAGTGCGGCAAGCTCGTCACCCCTATTTTTTTCTCTTTATCCATCATACATTATGAAACGCGCGCTTTCATTTTTAAATTCATGGATTTTGCAGAAAAAGGAGCAGTTTTTTAAGTGGATTCTTGGACACAGCAAAAAGAGGCAAGCTTTGCCGGCCTGCCTCCCGTTAAATATTAGTTGTCGAATTGATAAAGTGGTGTGCTCAGATAGCGTTCCCCGTTGCTTGGGATGATCGCAAGGACTTTCTTGCCTTTGCCCAGTTTTTTCGCAATTTCAAGCGCTGCATAGATCGCCGCACCAGAAGAGATTCCTCCGAGGATGCCTTCTTCTTTTGCCGCACGGCGGGCATAGTCGAATGCCTGTTCATTTTCCACCTTGATGATTTCATCGTATACATCGGTGTCAAGGACGCCAGGCACGAAACCTGCGCCAATCCCCTGGATTTTGTGGGGTCCTGGCTTTCCTCCTGATAAAACGGGAGAGTCTGTCGGTTCGACAGCAACAATTTTGATGTCCTTATACTTCTGGCGAAGAACCTTTCCTGCACCGGTGATGGTTCCCCCTGTCCCGATGCCCGCAATGAACGCATCAAGCTGGTCACCCATCTGCTCGACGATTTCCGGACCGGTCGTTCTTTCGTGGATGGTAGGATTGGCTTCATTCTCGAACTGCTGAGGCATGAAATAGCCATTTTCCTTAGCCAGCTCCTCTGCCTTGCGGATCGCTCCGCCCATCCCTTCAGGACCAGGAGTCAGCACGAGGTCTGCCCCATATGCCCGCAGCAGGTTACGGCGCTCCATGCTCATCGTTTCCGGCATGACGAGAATGGCTTTATATCCCTTAGCAGCTGCCACCATTGCAAGACCGATCCCGGTATTACCGCTTGTAGGTTCAATGATTGTATCTCCCTGTTTAAGGACACCCTTTCCTTCAGCATCCTCAATCATCGCAAGTGCGATCCGATCCTTGACACTGCTTCCCGGGTTCATGTATTCAAGCTTCAGATACACATCGGCACTTTGGTCATCAACCAGCCTGTTCAGTTTCACAATCGGTGTTTGGCCAATCAGCTCATTAATCGAGTTCGCAATACGTACCATATTATCCACCTCTTAATCCGAGTATTTTAATTGGTTTTATTAAAATTTACCAGTACTTTTAGTCTATGTCAATCAGTATGCTTCGACAAAAACAGATATCAGGCTTCTGCCCATCCTTTTTAAACTATCCTATTTTTACTCCCACTAAACAAGAAAAACGCATCGCAGAGCGAATGATAGAAAGAAAGCACCGGTCGCTAAAACCGGTGCTTCCATGATTATTTTTTGCTGGTCTCGCCATAGAACCAGCTGACTTCGGCATCATTCCAAAATGCACGGGCAGACACAGGGATATCCATCTGTTCCAGGGCTATCTGTCTGCGGATCTGGTTCTTGACCTCGCTGAAGCTATATTTCTTGCCTTCCAGCTTTTCGTGCAGGTAAACAATCGCATAGCCATTTTCCACTTTTACAGGTCCTGTCCATTCCTCAGGTTTCAGGGTTTTGGCCGCTGAAATCACTTCCGGGGAAATGAGTTCATCTTCTTCGGTTACAAAGCCTATGTCGCCGCCCTCATTAGCAGAAAACTCATCGATCGAACGCTCCATCGCCAGTGCTGCAAAGCTAGAGCCATCCTTTAGCTCCTTCACTGCAGATTCTGCATCTTGTTTCGTTTCGACAATGATTTGAGATAGATGATACGAGGCAGGGATATCAAAGAGACTCTTGTTTTGATCATAGAAGGTTTTCATATCCTCATTTGATACTTGGACATCCTTTGTCAGCAGTTCTTCAAGCAGCAAACTGTATTTGATCTGCTGCTTCCATTTTTCTTCGCTCTTAGGTTCATTCCCTGGCGACGAATACATCGCCTTATAAATGGTCAGTTCCCGTTCGACTGCTTTGTCGGATAATTCAATTCCATATTCGTCAGCCATCTGCCTGACCACTTCCTGATCGATCAGGTCCCTGAGCGTCTCTTGTCCATACCGTTCTTCCAGCTCGGTGAGCCATTGCTGGCGGGTGATCGACTCCTTGCCAACCTCCGCTACTGTCTCCTTCTTCCCTTCAAGGATTGCAGGCTTGGCCAGAAGCATGACAAGAGTGATTGCATTCAATATGGCTAACCCGGCAATAATGTACCAAAGCTGCTTTTTTTCCACTTCTCTTCCCCCAGCACTTGCTTATTTTGCTTCTTTTTCTATCTCTTCCAGTTCTTCTTTTGTGAACATATATTTTTCGTTGCAGAAATGGCAATGCGTTTCAGCCTGTCCTTCTGTATCGATCATATCACGGATTTCTTCTGCTCCGAGACTGACCAGTGCATTGCTGAAGCGGTCTTTTGAACAGTTGCACACGAATGAAACCGGCATCGTCTCAAGGAACTTGACATTGTCTTTGCCAAGCAGTTCTTCTAAAAGTTCCTCAGGAGACAGGCCTTTTTCAATTAGTTTCGAGACCGGCGGAATGGATTCTAATCTCTTTTCGATTGCTGAAATCGTTTCTTCTGTCGTTCCAGGCATCAATTGGAGGATGAAGCCGCCTGCCGCTTTGATTGAGTTGTCAGGATTGACGAGCACTCCGACACCAACTGAAGAATTGACCTGCTCAGATGTCGCAAAGTAATAAGTGAAATCTTCACCTAGTTCTCCTGAAACAATAGGAACTTGTCCCGTAAAATAGTCACGCAAGCCAAGATCTTTTACAACCGTAAGCGTTCCGTCTGTACCGACACCCTGTCTTACATCCAGCTTGCCATGCTCATTCAGGTCGAAGTGGACATGAGGATTCGAAACATAGCCTCTGACTTCCCCTTTGGCATTGCTGTCAACGAGGATCAGTCCAAGCGGACCGCCGCCTTCGATTTTAACCGTTAATTTATCTTCGCCTTTCATCATCGCACCCATCATCACACCAGCAGTCATCGTGCGGCCAAGTGCGGCTGATGCAACAGGCCATGTATAATGGCGGCGCTGTGCCTCTCCAACAGTTTCAGTCGTTTTTGCTGCATACGCCCTGACCTGTCCATCAAAAGCAAGTGCCTTTACTAAATAATCACTCATTGTTCTACTCCCTTCATGCTGTAAAGTTTAATGCGTCCTCCCATCCAGGAAGCTTAGCTGTTTTTATCCATGTTGCGCTTATAGATAAGCTGCAGTCCTTTTAAAGTCAAAAACGGATCGACAACGTCAATGACAGTTGATTCCTGGGCGATTAAATTCGCCAGTCCGCCAGTGGCAATCACTTTAGTCGTGACCGCACTCTTATCTTTCATCCGTTTAACTATTCCCTCTACTTGCCCAACATATCCATACAGGATACCCGCTTGCATCGCTGACACCGTGTTTTTGCCAATCACGTCATCCGGACGGCTGATTTCAATCCTCGGAAGCTTGGCAGCACGCGAATAAAGGGCTTCGGTAGAGATGCCGATCCCCGGGGCAATCGCTCCGCCCATATACTGATTATGGTCATTGATATAACAATAGGTTGTCGCTGTTCCGAAATCGACGATAATCAACGGGCTGCCATATTCATGGATTGCCGCAACTGCATTGACGATTCGGTCTGCACCGACTTCCCTCGGATTTTCGTATTTGATGTCAAGACCTGTCTTGATGCCAGGCCCGACGACTAATGGTTTCAGGTGGAAATACTTCTGGCACATTCTTTCAAGCGAGAACATGATTGGCGGTACAACGGACGATATGATGATTCCATCTATATCAGAAAAAGAGAGATTGACATGGTCAAAAAGATTTTTGATGATCATCCCAAACTCATCTTCTGTTCTATGGCGGTTTGTTTCGATTCTCCAGTGGTGTTTCAACTCTTCCTGCTCATAAACACCCAACACGATATTTGTATTCCCGACGTCAAAAACAAAAATCAAGCTATTCACCAACTTATCAGTAGTTTTCTGAATCAATTCTGCAAATATCATACCATAATCGCCGGGAATTCACTAAATAAAGTCAACCGATTCTGATTGTCCCTGCCAACTGAAAAGCGTCCAGAAAAATAAGCAGGTGTCCCGTAACAGGACACCTGCTTCATGAATTTATTCTTTTGGATTCTCGTCGATTGCCTTTGGATCCTCAATGACTGAGTCAACTGTCCTGTCAGTCTCTTCGATTGCAGGCAGCTCATCCTTTTTCGTGTTGATGTTCACTTTCATGTCGTCATTATCCAGGCTCACACTGCGCTCAGGAAGACGTCCATGATCGATCAGATGCTTGATCTGTTCTGCATCGAGCGTTTCGACTTCAAGAAGCGTATTCGCGATAATATCAAGCTTATCACGATGCTTTGTAAGAAGGTCCTTCGCCCTTGCATAACAATCCTTGATGATGGTTTGGATCTCCACATCAATTTCATAAGCAATCTTATCTGAATAGTTCTGCTCATTATTCAGGTCACGTCCAAGGAATACCTGGCCCTGCGCCTGGCCGAACTGCAATGGTCCGAGTTTATCACTCATCCCGAATTCAGTAACCATTCTTCTCGCAATGCCTGTCGCGCGCTGGAAGTCATTGTGGGCACCAGTGCTCACTTCGCCAAAGACGATTTCTTCCGCTACACGGCCGCCAAGAAGGCCGGTGATTTTATCAAGAAGTTCAGGCTTTGTCATAAAGTAACGGTCTTCCTTAGGAAGCATGACCGCGTAGCCGCCTGCCTGTCCGCGAGGGACAATCGTTACCTTGTGGACCATTTCAGCTTCATCAAGAACGACCCCGATGACGGTATGGCCGGCTTCATGGAAGGCAACAATATTTCTTTCCTTTTTGGAGATGACACGTGTCTTTTTGGCAGGACCGGCAATGACGCGGTCTGTTGCTTCATCCAAATCCAACATGTCGATCTTCTTCTTATTCCTTCTGGCAGCAACAAGCGCTGCTTCATTTAGCAAGTTTTCAAGGTCCGCTCCAGAGAAACCTGGAGTACGAGCCGCAATACTCTTTAAGTTAACAGACTCATCAAGTGGTTTATTTCTCGCATGCACCTTCAATACAGCTTCACGGCCAGTTACATCCGGGCGGTCAACTGTAATCTGGCGGTCGAAACGTCCTGGACGCAGCAATGCAGGGTCAAGGATATCAGGGCGGTTTGTAGCCGCTACGATGATGATTCCCTCGTTGGCACCAAATCCATCCATTTCAACAAGCAACTGGTTGAGCGTCTGTTCACGCTCATCGTGCCCACCGCCCAGACCAGCACCACGCTGGCGGCCGACAGCATCGATTTCATCGATGAAGATAATACATGGAGCATTCTTTTTAGCTGTTTCAAATAAATCACGCACACGTGACGCACCGACACCGACAAACATTTCTACGAAGTCGGAACCGCTGATTGAGAAGAACGGTACTCCCGCTTCCCCGGCAACAGCACGTGCAAGCAATGTTTTACCGGTTCCTGGAGGTCCTACCAACAGGATTCCCTTTGGTATACGAGCTCCAAGCTCGGCGAACTTACGAGGGTCCTTAAGGAACTCAACAACCTCGACAAGCTCTTGCTTTTCTTCATCTGCACCCGCAACATCCTTGAAGCGGACTTTCTTCTTTTCTTCGTTATACAGCTTCGCTTTGCTTTTGCCGAAGTTCATGACACGGCTGCCGCCGCCCTGAGCCTGGTTAAGCAAGAAGAAGAACAGAATGAAAATAATGATGAACGGAATGATGGATGTAAAGAACGTTACCCATCCGCTTGTTTCTTTTGCAGGTTTAATATCGACATCTGCATCAGCAGCCGTCTGTTCAATGCGGTTTAATGTATCCGGGTTGCTCCATACATAAGTAATGAAGCCTTTGCCCTCTTCCTGGCCCTTCATCTGGCCCCTTACTTCATACACACCTCGTTCAGGCTGCAGCGTCAGAGTTCCTGCCACATTGCCTGCCTCAAGTTCTTGCATGAATTTATCGTAAGAGATTTGTTCAGTTGGCTGGTTATTTCCATTAAAGAAGCTCACTACTCCGATAATGACTAAAAATATCAATAAATAAAAGATGGTATTACGGAAGATCCGATTCATCCCTTACCTCCTCCCACGGTAGACAAACTATACTAAATAGTATCATAGCAAATTATGCTAATACAAGAAATTAACATTCAGAATATTTAGTTGTTATGCGGAATGTTAATTTTCATTCACTAAATCGTAACCGTTTTTTATTTTGTATATACTTCCGGCTTTAGAATACCAATATACGGAAGGTTACGGTATTTTTCCGCGTAATCAAGACCATATCCAACAACAAACTCATCAGGAACGATAAACCCAACATAATCTGCTGCGATGTCAGCCTTTCTTCCTGTTGGTTTATCAAGCAGAGTGACAATTTTGATGGACTTTGCCTTGCGGTATCTGAACAACTCCACCAAATAGCTGAGAGTCAATCCGCTGTCGATGATGTCCTCGATGATTAAAATGTCCCTTCCTTCAACGGAAGTATCAAGATCCTTAAGGATTTTGACCTCACCGGATGATACCATAGCATTTCCATAACTTGAAACATCCATGAAATCCATTTCAAGGTAAGCATCCACGCGCTTAAGCAGGTCACCCATGAAAGGCATTGCACCCTTCAGGACTCCGATTGCCAGCGGGAAACGGTCCTGGTATTCTTCAGTTAATTGAGCCGCCAGCTGCTTTGTTTTTTCCTGAATGTCTTCTTCTGTAAACAATACTTTTTCAATATCATTTTTCATCATGATCATTGTGCCCCCTGGAAGATATCAATGCTTTATATAAGTTAATAGTAATAACCTGTTTCCTTGTTCATTTGCCTCATTATTCGACTTTTTCAGGCCTGGAAGCCAAAGGATCCTGTCTTCCCGGTCTGTGACGACCGGCCATTCATCCCTTTGTCCTAATGGGATTTTCATATCGATGAAAATATCTTTCAGCTTCTTTGACCCCTTCATCCCCTTCAAAGACATCCTGTCACCATCCTTTCTTGTGCGGATGTACAAGGGAATGCCTGTTTCCTCCAGGTCGACGATGAAACGATAATTGGAAATATCCCTGACATGAGCATCATTGAGCAATTGGGCATCAATGAGGTCACCATTCGGCAAGATCAGCTGTTTTGGTCCTGAAATTTCAAAACAATAGCTTTGCCTTTCTGGCGGGTTCAATGTGAATTGGCAATTTCCATACGATCGTATGATTCTTAAACCGCTGGGGAAATCAAGTGTTCCTGACGGATGGGGGTTGCGAATTATTGAAAAAATCTTTTCAATATGTATGGCGGAAAGAGAAGCAGGTCGATCATTGTAAAGATAATTTAATATTAGTTTAATCGCTCTTCTTTGTAAAGGCATTGGCATTTCCCGAAAAGAACTAATATGGATCGTGACCCCTCGGTCCTCTTTCTTCATTACTTTATTCAATTCTTTCCTTGTTAATTCAAGAAGATACTTTTCATCCATCTGCAATTCTTCGCTGAAGCGCTGGAAATGTTCATGGACTCCCGGATTCTCTTCTTTTAAAAAGGGCAGGACGGTTTTCCTGAATCGGTTCCTGCTATAGTATGCCTTCTGATTGCTGGGGTCGATTCTGGGTTCCAGGGAATTCTCGGAGCAATACTCTTCCAGTTCCCTTTTTGTCAGGCATAAAAATGGCCTGAAAACCGTGAACGGACCCATTTTGCGGGAAAAAGGAATACCTGCCCTAGCTGCTCCTGAACTGCCCCTGGTAAGCCTCATCAAAACCGTTTCGACCTGGTCGTCCCCATGATGCCCCAATGCAAGGTATTCAAGTTGATGTTTATCCATCACTTCCTCGAAAAAGGCATATCGGCATTCGCGGGCGGCTTGTTGGGAGCTTAAACCTGTCTCTTCCATATAAGCTGGCACATTGACCCTTTTCATCTCAAAGGGAAGACCCCGTTTTCCGCAAAAATCTTTTACAAACAAAGCATCCTGATAAGATTCATCACCACGGAACATATGGTCAACGTGGACAGCAATAATCCTCAATGATTTCCGTTCCCGCTGCTCAGATAAGTAGTGAAGCAGAGCAAGCGAATCCGGTCCTCCGGAAACACCAACCGCGATTGACTTGTTATTCAGCTGAAAACCATGCCTTTCAAGAAAGGCATTCACCTTCATATCAATCATCATGCTCTTCCTTACCGAATTGCCGGTTTAACTCTATACCCAAGCCGGCAATTCATTAATCTTCTAAATAGGTTTATTATTTTTTCAGCTTAACACTTTCCATAGTACTTATCAAAAATGAGGACTCTAATCCATTATCTACGGATGAGCCCGTAAAAGGTTTCAAAAATATCAGGTAATCTGGCTATAAATATAGAAAAAATATAACAATGAGATAATCAGGATGATGGTGGCGGTTTCGAGAGTGGAGGACTTCTTCCTTCTCTTGTTATAGCCCTTTCGCGTCTGTCCGGATGCTGTTGATGATGACCTCCTCACAGTGCTTCGTGCCGGACTCGGCTGTGTCTGCTTCTGTGGGGCAGGCTTTTGCTGGCGAGTGTTTCTCGATGGTGCATCCGGCTGATGTACCCGGAGTAAATCATTCCTCATTTCTTTTGCAGACCGGTATTTCCCAGACAGTGCATTGTAAATGACCTTTTCGTATCTCCTCAACTCCGGGCTTTGCTTCACCTTTTCCATGATTTCATTGATTCCGCCTGAGTTCTTCGTAAACCTTTTCGGATAGACAGTGTTGACCATGATCATGCCGACGGCAAACAAATCGTACCCGGGCTCTGCCTTTCTGCTTCCAAGTCCCCAGTAACCCCGGTCGAAGAATTCCGTGAACTCTTTGATTGATCGGCCCTGCATCGTCGTTCCGCCGACATCGATACAGCGAATCCTCGCCGGTGGTCCTGTCACAATCAAATTTTCCGGTTTTAAATCGCCGAATACCCAGCCATTATCATGAAGCAGCTGCAAATCAGCCAGCAGCTGGAGGATCATCACTCCAGTCCAGTCTGGTCCCTTTTGCTCAAGAAAAGCGAGAAAATCCGGTCCTTTTATGAATTCCATGACATAGAAGCTGACTTTCTTTCCAGGGCGTTCCCAATCATCCACATCCAGCAAAGAAGGCCCGAGGGCAGATCCCTGGACCTTGGCAAAAGCTTTCAATACATTGACCTCAGAAGTGACCGACATTCCATTATCGCTCATTTTCAATGCAACTTGTTTATTGTCATGCCTTGCTAAATAAACAATCCCATTGGCTCCAAAACCAAGCTCTTTAATGATGGTATAGCGATTGTGATGCCATTTCCCTTCAATGATGGTTCCGGGAATGACCTTACACAGATTCTTCAAAGAAGGATTCATCATCACGGGACAGAAGGCTCCTTAAAGATCGTTTTTTATTGAAATAGGAAAGGGCTTCACGAATCGCCGGTCCTGTCGGTGTAATTCCGCCAGTCGTCAGCTTGGCAAAAATGCTGGTAAGCGATTCAAGCTTAGGTGTCCAATCCAGCAATTTTTCGACATCGTTTCGTTTCCCGGGAAATACAAACACCGAAAAGTGATTATCGCCTGAACGCGCATTCAAACTCAAACTCAAGTCCAGCAAGGCTTCTTTTACAGTCGGCAGCTTATGCTTCATGCTCGCGCTCGTATCGACAAGAATCAACACATCGAGCTCGACCGTCTCCCCAAGCTCGTCCACAACTTCCATGACTTCCCCGCGCTGCTCCGGAGGAAGGTCTTCTACTGTCCTGCCCCCTCCAAGGATTTGCTGAAGCTCCTTATTGACCACTCCCTGAAGAGTCTGGGTCATCGCTTTCCTCGTTACCATCTGCACTGTCTGCGAAAGCTGCTGAGCATACACAATCTGGCTGACACCTCCGCCGGACATCGCAATTCCCTCAATTTCTTTCATGCCCTGTTCATCTATCACGTCCTGTTCCATCACACCAATGACATTAACCGTAATCCCCTGCTCCTTGGCCAGCGCAGCCATCGCGATCGGATCTTCACCTTGATTTGAGCATCCATCTGTAATGAGCAATATTTGCCTGATCGTACCTGTTTTCATGCAATCCCCTCACTTCCAGGCCCTACTTTTACAATCTAGTAAAAGGAAGAAGCCTATAATAAATTTGTTACCATTTTCGACGAAGTAGAGGGGAAATATACATACGAAAAGCGAAAGCGCCTTGGTCAGCCCCGACAAGCGCTGGAGGGCCTGACAGTGAAGTCGTTCTTTGACTTCATTGGCAGGACCGAAACCGAAAAGTATAGCCGACTGTCCAGAAACGCAGAAACTGGAGACTCCGACAAAGAAGCGCTTTTTGCTTCTGCCGGCGGAGTTGAAGTTTCGGAGTTTCTAGGAGGCGACACTAGACAAGCGACTCGAGGGGCTAGGCGCTGGAGCTAGACATTTCTCCCAGTGGGAACCGCATATTGCCTTATTAAAGCGGTTAGGCTCTTTTTTGATAATTAGCCATCGGAATCGATGCCCATTTCGGGATATTGTGATCGATTTTCGCGACAACGACGGTCATGTCATCCTCTATGGACCCTCCGCGGGAACGGATGACTTCCTCCATGATCAAATCGGCGATGGCCTGCGGATCTTCGGTCTGGAGCTCATTGATTTTCCGCTTCATCCATAGATCGTAATTCTCGACATGCTTCGGCCCTTCGAAAACACCATCGCTCATCATGATCAACAGATCTCCAGCCTTCAGCTGCTCGCCAACGACATCCACATCGAATTCCTGCAAAATGCCCATCGGCAGGTTGCTTGCCTGTACCTTCATTACCTTGGAGCCGCGCTTGATGAAACTCGGGGTCGAACCGATTTTCAGGAATCTTGTCGATGCATTTTGCAGGTCAATCATAGCGAGGTCCAGGGTCGAGAATATTTCATCTGTTGTTCTTAACGATAAAATGGAGTTCACTGACTTGATTGCCACTTTTTCTTCAATTCCAGATTGCAGGATTTGCTGCAGCAATAACAGTGTGTCCCTGCTCTCTGAATGTGCTCTTTCTCCATTGCCCATTCCGTCACTGATGGCAATCGCAAACTTCCCGCCGCTCAGTTCAATGGTCGAATAGCTGTCACCGGAAACAAGGTCTCCATCTTTGGCGGCATGCGCTACTCCAGTCGATACGACAAAAGCTTTGGCAGAACGGAATGTCACATGACAAAAACCGTTCGGGAATGTCGAACATTCTTCCGAATTGACGACGATGTTTTCCTTGAGGATATCTGACAGCATAGGCGCGATCAGCTTTTCGCATTCCCCATGTCCCTGGCAATATGGAATGGTCATATCGATATCCACATTGCCCTGTTCAAGGCTATAGATTTCCACGTGCTCGATATGAATGCCAAAATCCTGCAGAGACTCCAGAATCAACTCTTCCTGCTTGGAGTGGTTCTCGCGCTCACGCTGGATTTCCTTGGCGAAATCGCCCATGACTTCTGATACACCCAGCAATTGATCGGCAACAAGCCGCCTGCTTTCCTGAACCTGCTTTTTCAGCTTACGGTTGGCCTGGTAATAGGTCAGCTGCTGCTGCATGATTTCAAGAACTTTCTTCGATCTCGTGCAATGCTTGTCCCAATCCCGGGATAGTTTCTGGGGCACTGCACCGGAATTTTGATCCATCTCCTGCATAATTTCGCTCATATAATCATAGGTTGTATTAAAGTTCCTTGTCCAGCAATGGTCTTTCTTAAAACAAGTCTGGCATGTCTTTTCGGTGACATTGCTCAAGAAATAATCCATATCGCGATCTGTTTCAATCGTTTCATCCTGGACCTGCAAAGTCGAAAAGCTTTTCGACAATGCTTCAAATACATTCGAGAACTGGACGACACGCTGTGCTGTCACATCTCTCATTTTTCTCATATATTGCTGCTGCTCTGCTGAGTACTCCGCTGTTCCCGGAATATGTTTGGCGATACGTGACATAAGTGATTGAGGAGTCAGGAAAAAGAGCAGGACAGCCGCAGCCGACTCGGTCAATGTCTGGCTAAGGGCACCCCCGCCCTCGCCATACATGCCAATTAAAAGTGTGGAGATGAACAGTCCGAGTGCTACCCCCGGCTTTTTTCCTTCTTTCAGCAAGCCGCCGAGCAGACCTGAAAATGCCAGCAGGCTCATATGGTAAAAACTAGACACATTCGCAAGACTGAAAATCAGGCCTGTTACAACACCGACTGTAGAACCCACCGTGGCTCCGGCGACAAATGAAAAAATGAGGATTAAGTAACGGGACATGACGTGTTCGACCGATAAGTCATAAATGGTCCAGCCAATTGTTCCTGTCATCACAGAGGCAAGCATGATGATCAAACAGACAATTTCCTCTGTTTTCAAAGATTGCTTGCGCAGACTTGAGGTCATCAACGGAATGCTTTGCAGGAAAATGAATGTCAACACCAAACCCAGCCCTGCTTCGACTCCTGTCATCATCCCTTCATACATTGTAATATTTCCAGACAAAATGAGAGCTTTCAACATTTTGGCTATTAATATAGTGAAAAATATATAGAAGGGAAGCACTTTCAGATTGTTCTTGATCCACTTTTTTGTCAGTTTGTAGAGAAGCAAGAACAGGAATACCGAGCCGAAGGTGAAAACCGCGTCTGTAAAAGATAGGGTCGCGGCTCCAGCAACCAGTCCAAACAGTGCAATTGGGGCTCGGTCTTTACGGATGAGGTAAACGGCCGCAAAAAATGGAAGGCTAAAAGGGGTTAATTGTGCCAGTATCAAGGCACGGCCAAGCAAGAATCCAATGAACAAGAATATATAGCCTTTTTTCAGGAAAAGGGTTTCGATCTTGGATTGCAGCTTCGACATGCCTTTTGCCAATCTGAATCGCGATTCCTCGAGATGAACTTCACCGATCGGTTCCATCATGTTCCTTTCTACCTTTTGCATTAAATACACTCCCCACTTTTTTATCGTTGCTGATTATTATAAAAGGGAGCAATCCAGAAGTTTGTCAAAAACAAGGACAAGCTACCAATTTTCGTTCGACTCATTTCCCCGTAAACAAAGCAATTCCTCGAAAAACCACGGATTATTTTTCGCCGCATGTTGAAATTTTGCAGAGACCTCTAAAAATTACCTCTTACTTTTTTATCTTTCTTTTAAAAAATCCATTGACACTATTTTAATATCTATGTATTATATTTCTTGTGCCTCAAAACAATACCAATATGGCGGTGTAGCTCAGCTGGCTAGAGCGTACGGTTCATACCCGTAAGGTCGGGGGTTCGATCCCCTCCGCCGCTACTTAGAAAAGCGCAGGCGACTGCTTAGCTCCAATCGAAGAGACTCGAGGAGCTAGGAGCCGCAGCTGGACACATAAAATCTTTATACGGCCCCTTGGTCAAGCGGTTAAGACACCGCCCTTTCACGGCGGTAACACGGGTTCGAATCCCGTAGGGGTCATACAACACACTGCAAAAACCTCGTTCCTTTTAAAGGAGCGAGGTTTTTTATTTTAAGATGAGCACTTTTTTAAGAAAAAAACAAAAAGACAAGCCAGCGATCGACTTGTCTTGGTATAGCATAATACCTGCTATTATTTATATTCACTTAGCAGCAAGTTACCCTCTTCTGGCTCCTCTTCCACCGCGCTTGGATTCGGTAGCGCGTTTCAGAGATGACAAACGGTCTTCACTGTCCTTCAGGAATTTCGCCATTTTTGACTCGAAATTTTCAGGACGGGCATTTCGGTTGTCATTTCCTCTTCCGCCGCCACGTGGACGCTGGGAGTATGGTCGATCAGTTCTTTCTGGTCTTGCAGGTCGCTCTGGTCGTTCTGGTCGGTCAACAGCTTTTTTGATAGATAAACCAATTTTACCGTCTTTTTCAACATTGATTACCTTCACTTCAACCTGGTCGCCTACTTTGAGGTGGTCATTGATATCCTTGACATAATTGTCAGCAACCTCACTGATATGAACGAGTCCGGTTGAACCGCCCGGCAGTTCCACGAACGCCCCAAAATTTGTAATACCTGTTACCTTTCCCTGTAGCTTGCTGCCTACTTCGATTGACATAAAAAAGTTTTGCCTCCTTAAAGATATAAAAAATCAAACTTACCTTATATTATACAGAATATAAAAAAAGAGTGTCAATAAGGCGAATCTTGGGAGTCCTTTTTCTCTTTAGGAAGGTTGAAGATGATTTCATTCTTTTCGGATAGGAAGTATTCCTTACGGGCAAGCTTCGCTATGTATTCGTCATCGTTCAATTTGACAATTTCCTCATCCAGAATTTCCTGCCTTTTCTGGAGGTTTGCTAACTTTTGCTCAAGCTGAGCTTTGTCCTCCTGCTTCTTTTCCAGCGCTGCCGTCTGGGAAATGAAGGTAGAGATCATCAAATAGGAGATGATTGATGCGAATAAAGCAAAGACTGCGAGGCGCCTGAATAGCAGTTTCCGCTTCCTGGTTTCAGCTATACCTGCTTTTTCACGCTGCTGTACATATTGATTTTCAATCCTGGCTATGTTCTTTTTCCTGATGACACTCATTCCCCGCAGTCCTCCTTACATTTATTTTAGGGCATATTTTTAAACTGCCTATTTTTTTAAGTTCTTTATCCATTTTATCGGCTTAGTAGAATAATTCTTTACTATAATTAGAAATCCTGCCAATTTATTATATAACTTCTCGACGCTTTTTTTAACTGTTTTCGGCAAAAGTTTCCAAAAAAGTAGGAAAATCATCTTAACTGGCTTCCAAATGATGTTTTTCAGCAGCCACAATAAAACGGAAAGAAGCCATTTTAACAGAACATAAAGGCCTCTCCCCGTAATGAGCACGAGTGATAGAGCAGTGGCGGCCAGCATTTGCAGCGGCCTGACTATGAGCAGCCTGACAGCCTTTACAAAGAACAAATAGATATTGATGGTGATAGAAATCGCGCGCTCGAGCACCTTTAGGTACGTTTTCTTGAATAGGCTTTGATAGGCAGCAAAGCCGCATAATAATGCCAGGAAAATATAAAAACGCAATTCTCCCATATTTACTGAAAATAACACATAAAAAATCGACAAACCCTGGAATACCCAGAACAGGATGTCATTGATGAAGACAATCCAGGATTTCCGCTTCGACCTTTTCAGGAACCTGTTATGCGTATCAAGTGAAGCTCCGAATAGGCTGCCCATCCCAATCATGGCGAGCATCGTCAAAAATTGGGTCGACAGTGTCATCGGAATAACTTGCTAAAGAACCCTTTAGCTTTCTCCCCATGCTGGTCATCGAGATAGACCAGATCGAAGATTTTCCCCTTGATCGAGACGACACCCTTGTCGACATCCAGATTCTTCATTTGCAGATTCTGGCCTTTGATCGCCAGGAACCCCATGACCGTTTCCAGCAGGAACTCTTCGTTATCAAAACTTTCAACCTGCTTTACCCCTGTGATTTCCAATGTCCGTCTGCCTCTCATCACTAAATCGTGATCCGGCAAGTTGCTCTTTGTCTGATTCGTTTCATAATATTGGCTCATCTTAACCCCTCACAATCATAATGCACTTTTGTACATGTTTATGATTGGATAAGGCAGAATAGAACAAGCCTTCCGACGAAGCCAGGTTTACTCTTCGTCGTCCCCCGGGATTCGCTCTTCCCCAAGGATTGTATACATTTCAGCCGCGTCTTCCTTACGGGTATTCTCCTGGATCCGCTCAATTTTGACGGAAACCACTTTCTGTCCAAAACGGATCGCCAGTTCATCGCCCGCTTTGACATTGGTGCTCGCTTTTGCCGGAACACCGTTGATGGAAATCCTTCCCTGGTCCGATACTTCCTTTGCCAATGTTCTTCTTTTGATCAATCTTGACACCTTTAAAAATTTATCCAGCCTCATCGCAGTTAAACCCCTTTTTTAAAATTGGTTTGATTTACCTTACAATCCTTTTTTCTTAGCTTCGTCCCAATAAGCGTCCAGCTCATCCAGGGAATGTTCCTCGAGCTTCCGGCCATTTTCAGCTGCCTTCTCTTCGATGAAAGCAAAACGCCGTATGAATTTCTGGTTTGTTTTGTATAACGCTTCTTCCGGATTAATATCGTAATGCCTTGCAAAGTTCACGAGTGCAAACAGCATGTCTCCGTATTCAAGCTGAATGTCATCAAACCGGCCGTTCCCGCTTATTTCAGCTGACAGCTCCTCAATTTCTTCCTTAACTTTATCCAGGATAGGGGCAACTGTCTTCCAGTCAAAGCCGACTTTTGCTGCTTCTTTTTGCAGTTCATAAGCCTTCAGCAGGTTTGGCAGCCCTTTGCCGGCTCCCTCGAGCAATGATTTTACGGCGCCGCCTTTTTCCTGCTCCTTGATTTCCTGCCAGTTGCGCATGACGTCCTCTTCATTTTCTGCTGTCTTGTTGCCAAAAACATGAGGGTGTCTGCGAACCATCTTTGATGATAATCCTTCAATGACATCGTCAATGGAGAAATATCCTTCATCCTCGCCAATCTGGGCATGAAGCATGACCTGCAGGAGCACATCTCCCAATTCCTCTATCATATGGTCAATATCGTCATTGTCGATGGCTTCGAGCAGCTCGTATGATTCTTCAATTAAGTATTTCTTCAAGGACTGATGGGTTTGTTTTTTATCCCAAGGGCAGCCGTTTGGACCCCTCAGTTCTGATATAATTCCACGCAGCTTCCGGAAATCCTTGTATAAAATCTGTTCCTCTTCAACCGGAGGAACATATACCGATGTCAGATTGCTCAATTCCATCTCCCGGTCAAGTTCATATAATGGAACCTTTTTAATTACTTCCCCACTGCTTCCTGCTGCCGTGACGATGTATACCTCGTAGTCATCCGGCAATTTTTCCATCAACGTCAGCTTCACTTCAGAGGCTACAAACGCATCATACACCTGGCCGATGATTGTATGGCTTTTCAGCAAGAGGTCTTCTTTTAACAGAGCAGTGCCGTCAAGCAGCTGGAATCCATCGATTGGATCAATCGCCAGCGACTGGAACATCGCATCAAGGAAGCTTTGGCCGCCTCCGATCTCAATTTCCGTTTCACGTTCTGGACCTCGTTCAAGCAATAGCTGCACGGTCCGCTCCGCAATCAAAGGATGTCCGGGAACAGCATAAGTTACAGGTTCCTTGTCTGCTTCTGCCAGCAAAAACTCAGTGATTTCCTCATATACATCCGCAAACTGGTCATGCTTCTCATAGACTGCGTCGAACGATTGAAACTGCATGCCCTCCTTCTCGAGCTCAGCAACCACCGGATGCTCCTTTGTCCGTAAAAACAGGTTCTTCTCTTGCTGCAATTTTCTATATACACCAAGCGGCAGCTGGTCGAGGTCGCCAGCGCCCAGCCCGATGATGACAATCTTTTTCGTCATTTCCTGCTTCCTCCTTCTTAAATTTAAGCATTACCTGGAGAACAGCTGCACAATCCGGCTTCCGAATGGCAGGGTCGCCAGCTCATCTTCAGTCAAAGCCCTCGTTTTAATCAGCACTAAAAAATAAACAAGTGCCCCAACAGCCACTGAGCTTAATGCCTGGAAAATAGCTCCGAGTCTGTCTGGTTCAATATATCCATAACCGAAATCTGTTATAAACAGGAAGAATCGCAAAATAACAGCCATCACAGCCGAGGATAGCAGGATTTTCCCGATAAATACGAGTGATAAAACAGGCCCGCCAAGTTCGCGCCGCAATTTTGCAATCAGGACCATCATGACAGCCAGCATGGCTAGCAGGGTGGCACAGGCAGCTCCCATCGTCCCAAAATTCGGGATCAGGATAAGATTCAATATATATTTCATGCCGAATCCGGCAATAACGACTGCTGCCGGGAACAGCGAGTGATCAAGACCCTGAAGGATGCTCATGATCGTCAAGATGACAGAGGCAAATAAAATCATCAGGCTTAGCACTGCCAGGACATTTGATCCAGCGGCATTCTTAAACAGCATGATATTCACCGGGACCATGATGCTGGATAATCCCACCGCAGCTGCCGCGCCAAAAACCAGGCTTGTTTGAAGCGCCAGCCTGACTTTCGCGAGGATTCCCTCATGACGATCACTTGATTTGTCCCCGGAAATGGCTGGTACAAGACTCAATGACATCGATGTAGCAACAACAGCACCCAGCTGGATGAGCGGCTGTCCACGGTCAAAAATCCCTTTTGCCGACTTTGCTTCGTCTGCCGTCAGCCCTGTATCCAGCAAGGAATAATACATATTCAATGAGTCCGCAAGCTGGAACAGGATCAACAGCATGCCACTGACGCTGATCGCAAGGCCCTGGACAACAAGAGCTTTTACGGCCCAGGCTGTGTCATGGAACAGGTCTTTGGCCTGAAAATGCTTGAATGGGTCTCCGCCTCTATTTTTCCAGAAATAAAAGCCAAGCAGCAGCACAGAGATCAGGCCCCCAGTTACTGATCCGAATACAGCGCCGGCTCCCGTTACATAAAGTGAGAAACCTTGCCGTACAAAGAATGCTGATAAAATCAGGATGGTCGCAACACGGATGAATTGTTCCGAAACCTGGGAAATCGCTGTCGGAACCATATTTCCCTTCCCCTGAAAGTAACCTCGGAACACAGAGATGAACGGGAAGAGCAAAAATGGGATCGATACGACTTTGAATAGTGGAGTTAATTCAGGGTCTCCGATTTTACCGGAAATCCATGACGCTCCAAAAAAGAAGAAGAGGAAAAGCAGCACCCCGATCAAGCTGAGAAACACAAGCGAGATGGCCAACAGCCTGTCCGCTCTGCCATGATGGCCGGCAGCCTGCTCCTCCGTATATAATTTCGAAATGATCACAGGAAATCCATATGTAGATAAAACCATGACAATGCCAAAAAAGGGATATACCTGCTGATAAATATAAAAACCAATGTCTCCGACAATGTTCTGGAATGGGACACGGTATACAGCGCTTAATATTTTTGTAACCAGGGCTGCCAGAGTAAGGACCATGGCTCCCTTCATCAATTCGTTTGAATCTGCAACGGGCTTCATCGCCCATCTCCTTCCAATTTCAGTTTCAAAC
Source organism: Mesobacillus sp. MER 48 (assembly GCF_023714225.1). Taxonomy (NCBI): domain Bacteria; kingdom Bacillati; phylum Bacillota; class Bacilli; order Caryophanales; family Bacillaceae; genus Mesobacillus; species Mesobacillus sp. MER 48. The sequence continues at coordinate 30,891 of NZ_JAMAUR010000013.1, read as the reverse complement.
GTATTATATCATAGCATGAACATGACGGCTCCAAGCCAAGAAGCCATTTTATCAATTGTAAAATAGCCGTAATAAACCAGGGCATGAAAAAAGGCAGCTTTGTCAGCTGCCCCTTCAGGTATGATAGAAAATACGGTTAAAACTCTCGATTATTGCTCCATCTGTCTTGCAAGGAAGCCTGCAGCAGTTTCCACTGCTTTTTGTTCAACATCTCCTAGTGACCCTTCTTTAGAGAAGATGATTACGGCCCCAATTGGGTCTCCGTTAGCGATGATCGGCCCGATTGTATAAGAAGAAATAGACTCTTCATTACCATCCACAAGCGCGAAGTTAGATTGCTGGTTCACAAGCGAGGAAGTACGGTCTTCCATTGTCTTCTCGACTAGTTCACCGATGTTTTTATTCAGGTAGTCCTTCTTGGAACCGCCCGCCACTGCGATATAAGTATCTCGATCGCAGATCAGAACCGGGTTGCCAAGGCTGTCATACAGCGCTTCTGCATACTCCTTCGCAAAATCGCTCAGCTCGCTGATTGGTGAATACTTCTTAAGGATTACCTCACCATCACGGTCCACGAAAATCTCAAGTGGATCTCCTTCACGAATACGAAGGGTTCTCCTAATTTCTTTAGGAATAACGACACGACCTAAATCATCGATTCGACGAACAATACCAGTTGCTTTCATCCAACGTTGCCTCACTTTCATCTGATGATTATTTTTTTGGTAGCGATAATGGCTTTATTCATCATCTTTACCAAGATTTGAACTTAGTATCTTTCATATGGAAAGTTCTATACACTTCTCATCATTATTTTCTTTGAAGTGATAAAGGTGCCAAAAACGGATAAACCTTCCAGTCAACTTTTGCGTACACACAAAAATTACCCTTGTCTATCTTTTTTGAAACACCTTCTTGTTTTACATTTGTATTACAAAATATTTCCACATATCAGGATACAGTATTTTCCTGTTCCTTTTGGGAGTCGTGCAGTCCCTTAACCATCTCGAAAGTAATGTCGAACCAACGATTGTCCTTCAATGCTTTTGTATGGACAACCATCTTTAGCTTGTTGCCTTCCATGCCAAGCCCTACAGCATTCCTGTACTGGCTGCTCAGCTTGAACACCTTTTGTCCGTCAATCCGGGTGCTGCCATTCTCTGATAACAGGATCGTCACATCCTGCTTCGCCTGTTTGATGGATTCCACTCCTGCGGTAATGGCATAGACCTTAAGCTCTGCCACCTTGAATAAGGTTCCAACCTCCTGCGGATAATCCCCAAAGCGGTCGGTGATCTCTTCTTTCAATTCATCGATATCCTTCAATGTCTCGATACCGCGGAATCGCTTATACATTTCGATTTTTTGATGGCCATCGGAAATATAGCTGTCCGGGATATAGGCATCAAGCTCCAGGTCGATTTCAATTGAAGGCTTGCGAATCTGTTCTTTTTCAGGCTTGCGTTCTTCGATGGCTTCCTTGAGCATTTGTGAATACAGATCAAAACCGACTGAATCAATGAAGCCATGCTGCTGGGCACCGAGCAGATTTCCGGCACCGCGGATCGACAGGTCACGCATCGCGATTTTAAATCCGGAGCCGAGTTCAGTGAACTCCTTGATGGCTTGCAGGCGCTTTTCCGCCACTTCTGTAAGAATCTTGTCTTTCCTGTAGGTGAAATAGGCATAGGCCACCCTGTTGGAGCGTCCAACCCTTCCACGCAGCTGGTATAGCTGGGAAAGTCCCATTTTATCGGCATCATAAACAATCAAGGTGTTTACATTCGGTATGTCCACACCCGTTTCGATGATCGTCGTGCTGACAAGGACATCATACTCTCCCTCAAGGAAACCAAGCATCACCGATTCAAGCTCATTTTCAGTCATCCGGCCGTGGGCAAAAGTAACGCGTGCATCCGGCACGAGCATGGAAATCTCTTCTGCTTTCCGTTCAATGTCCTCGACACGGTTATATAGGAAGTATACTTGTCCGTCCCTCGCCAGTTCCCGTTCAATCGCTTCACGGACGAGTCCCCCGTTATATTCCATGACATATGTCTGGACAGGGAAACGGTTTTCCGGCGGTGTTTCGATGACGGACAGGTCCCTGACACCAAGCATCGACATATGCAGCGTCCTCGGGATTGGAGTTGCTGTTAAAGTCAGGACGTCGACATTCGTCTTCAGCTGCTTGATTTTCTCTTTATGGGTGACCCCGAACCGCTGCTCTTCATCGATGATCAGCAAGCCCAAGTCACGATAAGTGATTTCCTTTGATAAAAGCCTGTGGGTCCCGACGACAATATCGACGCTTCCCGCTTTCAAGCCCTTGATGGTCTCCGTTTGCTGCTTGCGTGTGCGGAACCTGCTCATGAGGCCAATATTGATCGGGAAGTCCTGGAACCTTTCACGAAGTGTTTCATAATGCTGTTGTGCCAGGATGGTCGTCGGCACGAGGAATGCGACCTGCTTCCCGTCTGCAATTGCTTTGAATGCTGCCCTGATGGCCACCTCTGTTTTCCCATAGCCAACATCTCCGCACAGCAGGCGGTCCATCGGTCTTTCACGCTCCATATCCCGCTTGATTTCATGGATGGAACGGATTTGGTCCTCTGTTTCCTGATAGGGGAAGGACGATTCAAAATCGCGCTGCATTTCGCCATCCGGTGAATAAGCATGGCCGACACTCGCCTCACGCTCTGCGTATAGCTTGATCAGATCATCGGCAATATCCTGGACAGAGGATTGCACCTTGCTCTTGACACGCTTCCAGTCGCTTCCGCCCAGCTTGTAGACCTTTGGCTCTTTCCCTTCAGAGCCCACATACTTCTGGACAAGGTCAATCTGCTCTACAGGGACATACAGCTTATCCGTCCCTTGATAGCGGATGTGAAGATAATCCTTATGGACACCATTGATGACAAGCGTTTCAATGCCAAGGTATTTCCCGATTCCATGATTGACATGGACGACATAGTCGCCGATTTTCAGTTCTGAATAGCTTTTGATCCGCTCTGCATTCGAAAGCTTCTGCCGTCTTGCCGGCTTCTTTGTTTTCTTGTTGAAAAGCTCCTCTTCCGTGATCACGGCAATCTTTTGGATCGGGAATTCGAAGCCGGTATTCAGGCTTCCCTGGATGATCTGCACCTTCCCTGGCAGCAATTCCTGCTTGCTGCCCACCTTTACTGCATCAATCTCATAGTCTTCGAGGACACGCTCTAGCTTCTTCACCCTTTCGGCATCAGGACCGACAAAAATGACTGCATAATTCCCTTTGCGCCAACGGTCGACTTCTCCTTTCAGCACATTCATCTGCCCGTGGAAGTTCTGCATCTGTTTGCAGGAGATATTGATGATATTCTGCGGACTCGTGTTTGGCACATGCCGTAAAAATAACGATAAATAGACAATCGGCTTTTGGGTTTTACTCATCAATTCAGGAAGATGGTGAGAAATTTTCAAATCATGGATTATCTGCCCTTCGCCCAGGAGGCTTGTATACCATTCAGCTTCTTCCTTGCTGAGCGACTCGTTCATCTCCTGCACCCTGCTGATTTCATCAATAAACAGAAAACCATTCGACGGCAAGTAATCTATTAAACTTTGAGGCTTTTCGTATGCAATCGATAAGTATTTAAACACTTGATCCGGTTTTTGCCCGTTGCGGAGCTGTTCCAGTTCATAGCCGATATTCTGTGACATCAGCGTCTTCGCTTTGTCATCCTTGAGCTTTTTAAGGCTTTTCGCCAGGCCTTCCTTGATGCCTGAAACCATCCGGTCCAGCTGTTCATGCTCAATCGGGTTTTCCGTCGCAGGCCCGATCGCCACGGCTTTCATTTTTTCCTTTGACCGCTGATCCTCAAGCGAGAACGTCCGGATTGAATCTACCTCCGTGTCAAACAGTTCGATCCTGATCGGATCCGAAGAAGTAAGCGGGTAGATATCAATGATTCCGCCGCGGACACTGAATTCCCCAGGTGCGGACACCATTTCCGCCCGTACATAGCCCATGCTGACGAAGCGGTTCAATATGGATTCCAGTTCAATTTCTTCGCCAACCTTAAATGACATCTGGAATTTTGACCAAAGCTCCTTCGGCGGCAATAGCTTTCTCAAACCCGCCATTGGGACAATCACAATCCCCGTTTTCTTTTTGCTCCAATGATTCAAAGCTTCGATCCGCTGCGCCTTAAGCTCAGGACTGGAAATGCTGATTTCAGCAGCAATCAGTTCATTGGCGGGATAAAGATAAACGTCATTTTCCCCTACTAAATTCATCATGTCATCATATAGCTTTTGAGCTTGCAATAAATTATGTGTCACAATCAGGACGGGGCGCTTCGTCTGTTCGTAAATCGCCGCTAAAAAAACCGTCCTTGCCGAACCGGACAGGCCTGCAACGAGCTGTTCCCTGAGACCCGCTTCCATTCCGGAAATGACAGATTGGACATCATCCTGATGACTAAAAAGAGCTTTCAGCCCCTGCATCCAAACCTCTCCCTCTCTTTTTAAAAATCCTAATCTTTTAACTTGGCTTTATTAAACATGGCTGTTGATATTCATTCCGGGTCTAACGGTTTAAGAGAAACCGGTTGATCAGAGCCTATGATCACTTCAAGATAGTGAATATTGTAAACAGAAAAATGCTTTGGATGTGGAATCCAAAGCTTGTCAGTGAATCAGGTAGTCATGCTGGTGGAAGTCCGGGTTGCGTTCCAGGGCTTCCTGACAATCTTCACAAATCGATTTTATATGAATGTCGCCATCACCTGAGTAAGAAACCATTTCCTGGCGTTCTTCCTCTGTCAGCTTGTGCAACCCTAAGCTTTCACTGTGGACAGACAACCTGTCCAATGAGCCAATATTCGTGCCGCAATGACGGCAATGATAATGTATAGCCATGCCCGTCCCTCCCAATTTAAGTCATTATTCATTATTGACCCGTTGTGAGGAACTTATGCACTTAGCCTATTGTATGATTCTATTTTAACATTATATTACTTAATCAGAAGATTGAAATGATTTCGTGTACTCTCTTCCCTGATGTATTTTACTGATTAAACGTATTCATGACTTCCAGGAACGGCTTCTTGATCCATGCTTCACAAGCATCTGCGGATTTCACCACAGCTTCATTCATCTGGTCCTTCTCCTCTGCGGTAAAACGGCCAAGCACCCAATCCGTGATCGCCATTCCATTCGTCGGACGGCTTATGCCCACCCTGATCCTTTTGAATTCCTGTGTGCCTGTATGGGCGATAGTGGATTTTATTCCATTATGGCCCCCTGCACTGCCCTTTTGACGCAAACGAATCCTGCCTGTAGGCATATCAAGGTCATCGTAAATCACGACTAAATCTTCCACATCTATATCATAAAAGTCCATAACCGCCCTGATTGATTCACCAGACAGATTCATATAGGTTAACGGCTTCAAAAGAATGACCTTTTCTCCGCCCACAAATCCCTTACCATAAAGCCCTTTATGTTTTGCCTGATCCAATGGGATATTCCACCGTTTGGATAATTCATCAATGACCTCAAAGCCGATATTATGCCTAGTCTGGTCATATTGTCTTCCTGGATTCCCAAGCCCCACGAATAATTTCAACTTTCCACACCCCTAACCAAAAACTTAAGGTTTTAGGCTTCCCCTCGATGCAGGGGCTGCCAGAAAAACCATCCTTTTCTAATGTACATGAAAACCGCAAAAGACGTAACCCTTTCAGGCTACGTCCATTGCATCTTTATTCTCCGCTTGCTTCCGTTTCTCTTCCTTCTTCATTTTCAGGCTCTCCTGGTTCTTGTTCTTCACCGGAGTTGATTTCTTCTTCCACCTTAGGAGGAAGGATTGAAACGATTACCGTGCTTTCATCATCATTTAATTCATAGTTTCCTGTTTTAACATCAGCCAGAGTCAAATTCTCTCCGACCTGAAGGTTCGTGACATCCACATCGATCGAATCCGGAATATTTCCCGGTGTCGCTGTGATATTCACCTCATGGAGCGGCTGCTGAAGGACGCCTCCATCCTTCACACCCGCTGCCTCGCCGACCAGGTTCACCCTGACGCTCGTATGCACCTTAGAACTCTTGTCCACCGCAAGAAAATCCGCATGCAAAATTTCATTTTTAACATGGTCCTGATGGTAATCAGTAAGCATGACGTCCTGCTGTTTGCCATTGACATCAAGCGATATAACACCATTTCTGCCATTTTCACGAATCGTTTTAATAAATTCGATACTGTCAATATAAATCGACTGATTTTCTGTATTCCTTCCGTATACGACAGCCGGGATTTTCCCCTCTTGACGTAATTTCCTCAAGGCAGAACGTTGAGCATTTGTGCGTTCATTTGCTTTCAATAATGCACCCATGATTTTGTCCCCTTCCTATTTCGTTAGTACTTGTCTATATAAAAAATGCCCCAAAACAGGAAGGTCTAAACGTTTTACTTTTTTAAAACGCTTTTATTAACATGGCCCTTTCGCTCTGCACAGTAAATTGCTTCAGGTTCTTGAGAGGTTTGATCCTTTATCTTTAAAACCTGTCACAATAACGAAGGTTTCTTGACAGCTTTGACCCTTTATCCTTAAAACCTGTCACAATAACGAGGGTTTCTTGACAGCTTTGACCCTTTGTCCTTAAAACCTGTCACAATAACGAAGGTTTCTTGACAGCTTTGACCCTTTATCCTTAAAACCTGTCACAATAACGAGGGTTTCTTGACAGCTTTGACCCTTTGTCCTTAAAACCTGTCACAATAACGAGGGTTTCTTGACAGCTTTGGACCTTTATCCTTAAAACCTGTCACAATAACGAGGTTTTTTTGACAGCTTTGGACCTTTGTCCTTAAAACCTGTCACAATAACGAGGGTTTCTTGACAGCTTTGACCCTTTGTCCTTAAAACCTGTCACAATAACGTGCTTATCTTGGCAGCTTCAGCTTTTCCTGCGGAAAGGCATGAAAAAGCGGAAGCGAATTGGTTAGCCCAGTTCGTTTGTAAATGCAATCAGAAACAAGAGTAGGCTTGCCGATTGGCAAGCCTGTAATCCCTTTATAAAATCAATCAAACAATGTGCTGACGGATTGCTCTTCGTGGACGCGGATAATCGCTTCCCCAATCAGTGGAGCAACAGACAGCTGATCGATCTTTCCAATGCGCTTTTCTTCCGGAAGCGCAATTGTATTTGTCACTACCAGTTCTTTAATCTTAGAGTTTTCGATACGCTCAATCGCCGGACCTGACAATACAGGGTGCGTACAGCAAGCGTACACTTCTAGTGCTCCATTCTCAACGAGGGCATTTGCCGCTAATGTAATGGTGCCGGCTGTATCAATGATATCATCAATCAGGATCGCAATCTTGCCTTCGATGTTACCAACGATATTCATAACTTCAGCAACATTCGGCTTTGGACGGCGCTTATCGATGATCGCAATCGGCGCTTTCAGCCTTTCAGCCATCTTTCTTGCACGAGTAACTCCGCCATGGTCAGGAGAAACAATGACGACGTCGCCATTCAATTCCTTGCTTTTGAAGTGTTCAGAAAGAATTGGCACACCCATCAGGTGATCGATTGGAATATCGAAGAAGCCCTGAATTTGCGGAGCGTGAAGATCAAGCGTGATTACGCGGGTAGCACCGGCAGTCTCAAGCAGGTTCGCTACAAGCTTAGCTGTGATTGGTTCACGGGCACGGGCTTTGCGGTCCTGACGTGCATATCCATAATAAGGCATAACAATATTGATTGTTTTAGCTGATGCACGCTTCAATGCATCAATCATGATCAGCAATTCCATGATGTTCTCATTTACTGGAGAGCTGGTAGACTGGATGACATATACATCACAGCCACGGATACTTTCTTCGATATTGATCTGGATTTCTCCATCGCTGAACTGGGATACAGAACATTTTCCGAGCTCGACTCCGATGACTTGCGCGATTTCCTGGGCTAGTTCTACGTTTGAGTTAAGTGAAAAAACCTTCAAATTTGGATCAAGATACTGGTTTGACATTGGGGACCTCCAAGACTCTTATTTCTTTACGTTCATTTTCCCTACATAATCTTCTTTGTTGACTTGGCGGGCACGTGCTACCGCAAGTGCTTCACCTGGGACATCTTCAGTGATCGTCGAACCGGCCGCAACATATGCGCCTTTGCCGATTTTCACTGGTGCAACAAGATTTGAATTACAGCCAATGAATACGCCATCCTCAATCTTGGTCAGGAATTTATTTTTGCCATCATAATTCACTGTGATCGATCCGCAGCCGATGTTCACATCAGCGCCAACTTCTGCATCACCGATATAGCTCAGGTGGGAAGCCTTGCTTCCTTTGCCGAATACCGCTTTTTTAATTTCGACGAAATTGCCGATCTTCACTTCATCATGGATATCAGAAGCAGGCCTGATATGTGCAAATGGCCCAATATTGACTTCAGAGCCAATCTTGCTGTCAAAGGCCGCTGATTGACGGATAACTGTATTGTTTCCAATCTCACAGCTGCTAATTTCAGTATTTGGTCCAATCTGGCATTCAGATCCGATGTCTGTGCTGCCGGAAAGTGTCGTTCCCGGGAAAATGACTGTGTCCTGTCCGATTGCTACATCCGGTCCAATATAGGTATTATCAGGATCGATAATCGAAACACCATTGCGCATATGGAACTCATTGATTCGCTTTTTCATCGTGCGCTCTGCCTCGGCAAGTGCAACACGATCATTTACGCCAAGCGTTTCAGCGAAATTATCCGTAACGTATGCTGATACAGTTTCACCCTGGTTTTTCAGGATTTCGATGACATCAGGAAGATAGTATTCCCCCTGAACATTATCATTTGATACATTCTGGATCGCTTCGAATAGCATTTTGTTATCGAAGCAGTACGTACCTGTGTTAATTTCATTGATGGTTCTTTCCTGCTCATTCGCATCCTTGTGCTCGACAATTTTTTCGACAAAGCCTTCTGCATTCCGGACGATACGGCCGTAGCCAGTTGGGTCTTCCGCTCTTGCAGTCAGGATGGTCGCTTTGGCGCGTGTCTCTTCATGGTGCTTGAAAAGAGCTTCCATTGTTTCTCCCTTGATCAGCGGAGTATCACCGCAGACAACAATGGTGACCCCTTCCCTATCTGCAAGCATTTCACTCGCTTGCTGTACAGCATGGGCTGTTCCCAGCTGTTCCGCCTGCAAGGCATACTGGCTATCCTCGCCAAGCTGCTCTTTCACCTTTTCGGCGCCATGACCGACAATGGTCACGATTTCGTTTATATCAAGACTTTTCACCTGGTCAATTACATGCTGTACCATTGGCTTGCCGCATACAGGGTGAAGCACCTTATACAACTTGGACTTCATTCTTGTTCCCTGACCGGCTGCTAAAATGATTGCATAACGATTAGACATTAGCAGGCCTCCAATTTACCTTTTTATCCATTACGAATATATCTTAAATAGCCGGCCATTTCAAGAATAGAAGAACAAGTACAATTATTTGTCAGTTTAGGGGGGAAGGTATTTTTCCAAATAGATGGATAAATTTTTATGAGAATAGGTTTAGCTTGCGGATAAACCGGGGAAATAAAAAAGAGCCTAACTTATGCAGCAGGCTCTTGATGTTATGCACTTTTATGTTCTAGGAAGCGCCAGCTTCTTCGAATTCAACTTCCAATTCACCCAAACGGTGGTACTCTGCCAAAACAGCGTCCTGAATCTTTCCGCGTGTACCCGAGTTGATCGAATGCGCGATATCACGGAACTCGCCATCAGGAGTGCGCTTACTTGGCATTGCAACAAATAGGCCGTTGTTTCCATCAATCACCCTGATATCATGGACAACAAACTCGTTGTCAAGCGTGATGGAAGCGATCGCTCTCATCCGTCCATCTGTATTAACGCGGCGTAATCTTACGTCAGTTACTTCCATTCTGTTCACCACCTTTACAAATAGATAAAATTCTAGTTAAATAATTCCACGTTGAAATCAAAACTCCTTCTTTTACAAGAAAATTTTTTTGAAAAAATAGGTCAATTTTGTGAACTTTTTCATAGGGAAAGCCTTTACAATTCATTACCACCCTGTAAAATAGGCTTTTTCGGCTATTGACTCCGATAAAAAACTCTATATGATTACGTGCTTATTTTCTATCCAGAAAAGAGTTTTTTTGTATTAATTTATTGGCTTATAATAATTGAACCATATGACCGTCATCGGCTTTTTTCCTTCTTGCCGGGAGATATTTGGGCTTCTTGTGACCGTCGGGCCGATTTTGAACTTGATGGGTATATGTTTGCCTTTCTTGTGACCGTCAAAACGCTTTTTCTCGCTTCACGGGCACATGTTGGCTCTTCTTGTAACCGTCAAAACACTTTTCCACTCTTTATGGGCACATGTTGGCCTTTCTTGTGACCGTCAAAACACTTTTCCACTCTTCACGGGCACATGTTTGCCTTTCTTGTGACCGTCAAAACACTTTTCCCCTCTTCACGGGCACATGTTTACCTTTCTCATGACCGTCAAACCGCCTTTCCCCATTTCACGGGCACATGTTAACCTTTCTTGTGACCGTCAAAACACTTTTTCTCTCTTCATGGGCACATGTTTGCCTTTCTCGTGACCGTCAAACCGCTTTTTTCCTCTTCACGGGCACATGTTGGCTCTTCACCTTTTTCAGGCATAAAAAAAACGCCCGTTATTTAACGAGCGCTACTACTTCGATTTCCACCAGAGCGTCTTTTGGCAATCTTGCCACTTCGACTGTGGAGCGTGCCGGTTTATGTTCATTGAAATACTCAGCATAGACTTCATTCAATTGAGCGAATTCATCCATATTCTTGATGAACACAGTTGCCTTTACGACTGTTTCAAGCGATGCTCCTGCAGCTTCCAGCACAGCTTTTAGGTTTTTGAAGACCTGATGTGTCTGGGCCTGGATGTCGCCTTCTACCATCATCCCCTCAGGAGTCAATGGAATCTGGCCTGAACTGTAGAAAAGATTGTTCACTACTACTCCCTGAGAGTAGGGTCCGATTGCTGCTGGTGCATTGGAAGTTTGTACAATATTCATATTGTCACCCCATTATTTTTTTCGTCTGAACAACTATTCTTTACGGGCAAAGTAATTTCCTTCACTAACGGTAATTTTTCTTTCTTTAACATCAACGTCGGAAAGACGGACGAGTGAAAGATATTCATCAACAAGTCGCTCTTCGATGTTTTCCGATTCCACCAATACTGCGATTCCCGCCAATTTTGCATTAAACTCCTCCAGCAGGTTGATCATGCCGTTGACTGTGCCGCCTGCTTTCATGAAGTCATCCACAATTAAAACCTTGGAACCCTCTGCAAGGCTCCGCTTCGATAACACCATTGTCTGGATCCTTTTAGATGAACCGGAGACATAATTGATACTGACCGTAGACCCTTCTGTCACCTTGCTGTCCCTTCTGACAATCACAACCGGGACATTAAGATGGCTTGCGACTGCATAAGCAATCGGGATTCCCTTCGTCGCCACAGTCATAACCACTTCAATGTCTTTTTCGGCATAAGCGGATGCCAGCAGGCGTCCAACCTCCTGGACGATCGCAGGGTTGCCAAGGATGTCATTCATGAAGAGATAACCACCAGGAAGCAGTCTATCAGGAGTAGCCATGATCTTGCATAGTTCATCAATGACTGCCCTTGCCTTTTCATCACTTACATGAACGTGGAATTTCACTCCTCCGGCGGCTCCCGGCACAGTCTGGAGGACTCCAATTCCTCTTTGTTCAAATGTTTCTTTGATGATTCCGAGATCTTCGCTGATCGATGACTTAGCTGAACCATACTTCTCCGCAAAATAGGTTAACGGCACCAATTGACGGGGATGTTCCAGTAAATAGGTCGTCATATCGATCAAACGCTCGCTGCGTCGAAATTTCATTCCAGAACCTCCAAAATCCGAATATTTAAGGTTAATATAACACCATTATACGGATTTAATCAAGGGTATGGCGTTCACCCAGCATCCTTACCGCAAATACCTGATCGCAAAAACCGCGTAGTCCGTTATAAATGCGATGCATGCGCGAATCGTGGGCCACCAGGCTGAAAACGGTGGGGCCGCTTCCGCTCATCAACACGGCATCTGCACCGAAACGCTTCATCTGATCCTTTATTTGGGCGACCTCAGGATATAGGGATAGCGTCACATCCTCCAGTACATTGCCGACACTGTTGCAGACCCCTTTAAAATTACCCTCTTCAATCGCAGAGATCATTTCTTTAGTAGGCGGGTGCTGAATTTTTTCTACATTAAGACGGCGATATACCTCTGCTGTTGATACACCAATAAAAGGCTTCGCCAAAACGACCCAGCATGTTGGCGGCGCAGGCAGCTCTTCAATGATTTCCCCTCGCCCTGTGGCAAGTGCTGTTCCTCCGTACACACAGAAGGAAACATCCGAACCAATTTCTGCGCCAAGCACCGCCAGCTCGTCCAATGATAAACCAAGATTCCACAGCTTGTTCAATCCCCTTAATGTCGCCGCTGCATCACTGCTGCCGCCAGCAAGACCAGCTGCTACTGGGATAGTTTTTTCAATCCCGATCATTACACCTTTTTTCACCTGGAACCTCTCTTTTAACAGTATGGCCGCCTGGTAAGCAAGGTTCCTCTGATCATCCGGAACAAATCGATTATGAGAATGGATCATGATCCTGTCTTCTTCTAATAAACTAAGTTCAATGCGGTCAGCCAGATCAATCGTCGTCATCACCATTTCTACCTCATGGTAACCGTCCGGACGTTTATGCAAAACATCAAGTGATAAATTGATCTTTGCTGGCGCCTTCACTAAAATCTTCACTACTTCCACCTACTTTTACACGAATTCCACATTTTGTCCTATTTTACCACAAAAAGAATAGAAAAGCGCAAGCGCCTTGGTCAACTTCGACAAGCGCTGGAGGGCCTGGCAGTGAAGTCGCTTTTTGACTTCATTGCCAGAACCGAAATCGAAAAGTATAGCCGACTGCCCAGAAACGCAGAAACTGGAGACTCCGACAAAGAAGCGCTCTTTGCTTCTGCCGGCGGAGTTGAAGTTTCGGAGTTTCTAGGAGGCAACACTAGACAAGCGACTCGAGGAGTTAGGCGCTGGAGCTGGACAATGATCGAATTTAAACAATACACTCTGAAAGTAAAATAAGTAAGACTCCTCTATAGAAACATTCCTCTATTTTATCATTTGCTCATTGGCGAATACAGTCATTTCACAAAGAATTAGGATTCCAGGAATCTAACGCAAAAAAGCCGGAGCAATAGCCCCGGCACCGTGATGGTCTGAATTATATTGGTCACTGTCAGGAACAGTTTTACGGCAGTTTACAAAGAATGTCGATCACAATCAGCGGTTCTGGTTCGCAAGCTGCTGTTCAGCAAGCTCAATCGCCCGCTTTACCATGTTGCCCGCGTCCCTGGCCCTGATTCCGCCCCATCCTTCATTTTGGACGACATCATAAAAGCCGAGCTCCTTCGCAAGCTCTTCCTTCAGCCTGTCAGACATAATTCCTCTTCTTCTGCCCAATACTACCATCTCCTTTTCACCATCACAGTATTTTTAGTATTCTGGGTAAAGGAGATTTTCATGTGCACCTTATTTATCCTTTGCCTCTTAAAAAAATGGGCAAAATAAAAAGCAGCTAACCCGAGAGTTCACTGCCTGTACTGCATTTGAGCATAGATTAGCTCAAAGCAATTGATCCTGTTGTATCTTCAAAGAAGGTAATTTCAACCGTTTCAGTTAATACATCTGCGTAGCTGTACGAAACACGTTCAAAAGCATTTTCATCCTGGTCAAGCTCAATGACGAAAACTGAAGGATAAGTTTCCGCTAATACGCCTGAACGTTCGATCGTCTTTCTGCGTCCGCCGTTGGCCTTTAGCATAAGTCTTTTTCCCAAGTTTGAATCAAGTGCTTTTTTGATATCCGATAATGTTTTTGGCATTCGGTCCACCTCACTACATAAAAGTATAACACGCTTACACACTTTAGTCAAACAAAAACATAAATTATAACAGTACTTAAATTTAAAAGTCAATATATTTTCGTCTTCTTTTTCTTCTAAATTTCTACATTTTTAGGGTGGCCGGTATTGCGGAAAATTATGTATGAAGAAATAAAAACGCCGGACGTATATAAATCAGTCCGACGAATTCTTCTTATATGGCATTCCGGTCCTTAATACTCCCTTTGTTTCAATGCCGCCTAATCCTTTATCCCCCGTCAGGGTATTTCTCAGCACATCCCATACATTAATCCGTTCCATGAAAGGGGTAAAGCTGATTTTTGCGACGATATAGACTGGATCAAGCGCGTGGATATTGACTCTTGATGGCGAACTGGCAAAATTGGCTCCTGCATGGATCAGCGACTCGAAATGAGACTGGCATGCACCCGCAAAGATGACGAGCTGGTCAAGATGGGGAATTCTCTTTCGTGCCTCCCTCACCGTCTGGACAAAATGCTTGGAATGGCGGTAGGCATTGATATCATCCATAGAGCCTTTCGACTTTGAATAGGCATCATGTCCGGTGATGACCAGTATATCCGGCCGATAATAATCAATCAGCATCCCGACCTTATCGGGCATTTCTTTTTCATTGCAATGAAACCCATAAACCGGAACCCCAACCTTTTCGTATAAGGTCAGGCACTTTTTTAAATAAATTGGATCTCCATCAATATGGAGAACCTTTCCAGGCATCTGAAAATAGTTATATGATTTGCTGTAACCCTCGGTCGACTCATATTCCTGTTTTTGCTGCAATAAATCAACATCCTGCCGGAATAGCTTATATGATTGTTCTTCAAGTGACCGGAATTCCTCTGTCAGCCTCATGCGCATCCCCGGATCGATTTTGATCAGGTCTTCATAGGGCGCATCCGCAATCAATCGGAAATCCTCACCATATAATATCGCAATTTTTTTCCCATTATTCTCTCTGATATCGATTACCCGGAACATAATATCGCATTGATGCGAAACCCTGCCGACGATATCCATGAGGTTAATATTCATCATCCTCACTCCAATTGCCCCGCACACAGGCTGCGCTAAGTGGTTTTCTTTCATAAAATATGCAAACACCTATAGACATGTGCTTTTTAGGCTCCGGAGTATCATCCAGGAAGCATATTCCTGAGTTCTGCTGATATATTCCTTAGATTCTGGATATATTCCTGACTCGCAGCGTTTTATTCCTGAAAAAACAAAATATATTCCTTAACTTCTTATTTTATTCCGAAACAGCAAAAAAGGCCTGGAGTCTCCAGACCTTTGACAGCTGTATTACGTACTGCTTTTCGAACACAATCCTAAGCTTTAATGAAAATATGGATACAGTGCATTACTCAATTGTGCGAATTCTTCAATCGTTAGAGTTTCCCCCCGGCGCGATTCTTCCACTCCTGCCTGTTGAAGCGCTGCTTGTATACTTTCTTTCTTCAGCTTTCCATCTGGGAGCTGGCTGGTCAGGTTATTCAGGATGGTCTTTCGTCTTTGGGCAAAACTTGACCTGGTGACATGGAAAAAGAAAGCTTCATCCGTCACTTTTACAGGCGGCTCATCATGCAATGTCAGCCGGATGACCGCAGAGTCGACATTTGGCTGCGGCATGAATACTGTTTTCGGAACAATCATCACGGTCTCTGCCTTCGTGTAATACTGGACAGCAATCGAAAGGGAACCGTATTCCTTTGTCCCCGGCTTGGCTGAAATCCTGTCTCCCACTTCTTTTTGAAGCATGCAGACGATTCCCCTGATCGGCAGTCTTTCCTCGAGCAGCTTCATAAGGATCGGTGTCGTCACATAATAAGGCAGGTTGGCAACGACCATCACATCTTTAAATTGGGCAAATTCTTGTTCCATGACTGCATGGACATCTGCTTTCAGGACATCACTATGGATGATTTTCACATTGGGATATGGCGAAAGGGTGTCCTCCAAAATCGGGAGGAGGCGCTGGTCAATCTCAAAAGCGACAACCTTTTCTGCTCTTTTCGCCAGCTGTTCGGTCAATGCGCCAATTCCAGGGCCAATTTCAATCGCGCCGCTTCCGTCCGTTAATTCTGCATGATCAACAATCCGGTTGAGGATATTGGTATCGATCAGAAAGTTCTGTCCCAGGCTCTTTTTAAAAGAAAAGCCGTACTTATCCAATATTTCTTTCGTTCTCACAGGGGTTGCAATATCTTTATGCATTTTGTTGTTCCTCCTTGAGGATCTCAGCCAGAGCATCTGCGAAATCCTGTCTTTTCACCTGAAACATCATCAGGCGCTTGTGGAGCTGCTTGCCGTTTGTATATCCGATCTTCAGCAGCCTTCCAAGCTTTTCCCGCCTCTCCTTGGAACCAGGGCCGCCAATCAGCCCGGCAACAAGCAAATCCTCCTGGGTGATTTCCTCGACTGCCTCTGCGTCCATGATCTGTGCATCCTTGAGTGCTTCACGGATCACTTCGGGAGCGGCATGCTCAACGCCCAGGCCTCTTCCAGACTTGGGCTTGGCCAATTCCTTTGGAATGAATGCATGCTTGCAGCCAGAAACCTGTTCTGAAATGGTCTTGCGAATTTTTTCACCAGGGAAATCCGGGTCGGTAAAAATAATGACTCCTCTTTTTTCATGGGCATTCCGGATCTTTTCAATTGTTTCTGCGTTTACGGCAGAACCATTCGTTTCAATAGTGTCCGCGTCGATGGCACGCCTGATCGCCGTTGTATCATCCTTGCCCTCGACTACAATGATTTCTTTTAATCTCATGTTTCCTCCGATACCTATATTGCTTACGCTGCTTCATTCAGCCAGCAGTAGACTTTTTAATTACACTTTTTTTAAAAAGAAAAAATTTCCTATGAAATAAATGAAACATTTTTGAAATATAATCGTCTATATAAGTGTAAAGTTTTTTAGGTGATATGCTTTTCTTATTATACCTTAAAGACTGTTTGAAAAAACAAAAATGCAGAGGAAGGTTCCCCTGCATCCGTTAATTAATTTAGGATTTTGATTTTGACTGTCTTACGTCCCCAGCGGTAGGCATCTGATTTTGATGCGAAGAAAACATCGATCTTGTTACCTCTAATCGCTGAGCCCTTGTCGGCAGCGATGGCATAGCCATAGCCTTCAACATATACTTTGGTTCCTAATGGAATGACGCTTGGATCTACTGCAATGACTCTGACATTTGGATTCGCCCTCAGGTTAATCCCTGTAGCAGTGTAGCCGGAGCAACCGTTACAGTTAGCAGTATAAGCTGTGGAGGAAACATAGAATTCCTTCCCTGCCGGTTCACTTGAGCCACGTGAAACTTGAGCAACGATGACCTTCGTTCCCATTGCCACGACTTTATCCTTTTTCTCTTTTAATGTCTTTTCTCTGACCAGTTTTCTTGATACTTCCTTGCCGTTTTCAAGGACGACTTCATATTCCTTGGAAAGCAAACCTTCCTGGCCTTCTGTCACAACTTCTTGTTTCCCTTTTTCCAGTTTGCTGTCCTTTTGCGTGACGACAGCATAGCTAATTGGTTCTTCAACTACATCGGTGACTTTTTCAACTCGAGTGACATTAATCACGGCATCTTTTGTGACTGTCTGCTTTAACGCAGGCTCAACACGGTCCATATCGTTCAGTGTGATTCCTTGCTGTGATAAAAAGTCAGCGACCGTAGTCGAAGTCGACCATACATCTTGCTCTTTTCCGCCTACTACGAGTTTAAGCGGGAAAGCTCTTTGAATGGCAATCTTCACATCTTGCTTTAACTTAGCGTCTGGGTTTGGGCTTAACTTGTCGTGTTCATTTATAACGATATTCTGTTCTTTCAGGAAATCTTCGACCGTATCGGCTGCTGTCCAATACTTCTTGGTCTCCTGGTCCTGTATTACTTCTACCTGTTTGGCCGGTTTCCACACGATTGATAGGTTATTCTTCACCTTGGTGTGTGCCGCCAGCGATAAATAATCCTCTGAGCGCAATGAGATATCGAGATCATTAAATATATCCTGGATAGTATTTGCGTGTGTTTTAATGACTCTTTCTTCGCCATCCAATGTCAATGCGACTGTCTTTTTGGTCCCTTCATACATGAAGATCCCAAGAGCAGCGGCAAAAACTAGGAAACTAGCAGAAAAAAGCACCAGTTTCTTCTTACTCAAAGTCTTGGAAAACAGGTTTTTCATGCTATTAATCACGATGAAAAACGCCTCCTCTTCTCGGAGTGATTATAAAGATATTGTTGCCGACTTGTCAACCCAGACACCCTTGCCCAAACGTAGTCCCTATTATGCAAGATGCACCATAAAAAGAAAAGCAAGAGTTATCGACACGGTTATCCTATGTCGCAAGTGAGACATGTAGAACTTTTTAGAATCAGAAAAGTTTTGGACAACCTTGCTGATAAATCGACAACATTCCCTATCACTTTATGCCGAATAATTTTTTTGCATTTTTGGCTGTTTCGCCTGCAACTTCTTCGAGAGTTAGCCCTTTCAATTCCGCAATTTGCTGTGCTACCAATTTTACATAGGCTGGTTCATTTCGTTTTCCGCGATATGGATGCGGAGTCAGGTAAGGGCAATCTGTTTCGACCAAAAGACGGTCCATTGGAATCGCCTCTGCCACTTCCTTCGGTTTCTTTGCATTTTTAAACGTAACCGGTCCGCCAAGTGATATATAGAAGTTCATATCAACGCATTCAAGTGCTGTTTCCACGCTGCCGCTGAAACAGTGCATGATCCCGCCAACTTCCCCGGCATTCTCTTCCTTTAAAATTTCCACTATGTCTGCTGTTGCGTCACGATTATGTATGATGATAGGAAGATTCACTTCTTTTGCAAGCCTGATTTGTTTGCGGAAGACCTCTTTCTGGATGTCCTTCGGTGACTTGTCCCAGTGATAATCAAGTCCCATTTCCCCGAGAGCGACGACTTTAGGGTGGCTCGCCAGTTCTTTCAGCCAAGCCAGATACTCCTCCGTCATATCGATCGCATCGACTGGATGCCATCCTACACTTGCATAAAGAAATTCATAGCTTTCTGCGAGCTCAATCGCTTTTTTGATTGTCACTTCATCGAACCCGACAACCACCATGTTGGTAACTCCTTCAGCAAGGGCCCGGTCAATGACATCCTGGAGATCTTCGTTGTATTGTTCCGCGTTTAAGTGTACATGTGTATCAAAAAGCATATTTAACTCCTTTACTGGCATTGCCTGCAGCTTTATACTAATCCAGCTCCCTGTTAGGGAGAATAGACCCGCTGCCATGTTCTTATTATTGTGATAAAGTTGTGTCGATATCATAACTTTTTTCCAATGTCCAGGTCAAATTTCTGGATTCGGTTTCATAAAAACCCGACAAGTGTCGGGAATGCTTGCTAACTGACTCTCTTATCTATCATAAATCACGCTATTTAAAAAATTGCCTTTTTAACACAAAAAACCTGAAAATGTTACACATGAAACATTTTCAGGTTCGTATGGTTTTATTTTATTTTCGCCCCGATAGCCAGTGAATCATCAACTGATGCCAGTGACATGACGCCATCTTTTTCACCTGCAAGGATCATTCCCTCGGAAAGCTCCCCGCGAAGTTTAACAGGCTTAAGGTTGGTCACACAAATCACTTTTTTGCCCACAAGGTCTTCCGGTTTGAAGTACTTTGCAATACCCGAAACGACCTGGCGTTTTTCATAGCCAAGATCCAATTGAAGCTTCAGCAGCTTATCAGCTTTTTTGACAGGCTCTGCGTGAATGACTTGTGCTACACGCAGTTCAACTTTCATGAAGTCATCAATCGTGATTTCTTCCTGCAATTCCGGCTTCTCTTCTTCCACAGGTGCCGCGGCAGGAGCAGATCCCTGCATTTTTTCCTTGATGAACTCCACTTCGTCCTTCAGTTCAAGACGAGGGAAAATCGGTTCACCTTGGACCACCTTGGTTCCTGCTGGTATCTGTCCGAACTCTTCAAGGCTTTCCCATGTCTGTAGTCCCTCGGAAGCAACATTCAGCTGAGCGAAGATTTTATCCGGAGTCCTTGTCAGGAATGGCTTTAACAGGATCGCCACTCTTCTTAAAGATTCAGCCAGGTGGACCATGACATCAGCCAGAGCCGCTTTCTTTTCTTCATCCTTCGCCAGCACCCATGGCTGTGTCTCATCGATGAATTTATTGCAGCGGCTGATCAGCTGCCAAACAGTCGTAAGCGCAACGGAAAACTCCATTTTCTCCATTGCCTCTTCGTATTTCAAGACAGTCTCCTTGTTCACTTCAAGCAGCTGCTTTTCAAATTCTCCTTCAGAACCATTGTATGCAGGAATTTCACCGTCGAAATACTTATTGATCATGGCAACAGTCCTGTTCAGCAGGTTTCCAAGGTCATTGGCAAGATCGAAATTGATTCTTTCGACAAAGCCTTCAGGCGTAAATACGCCATCAGAACCGAATGGAACCTCACGAAGCAAGTAGTAACGAAGAGCATCCAGGCCGTAGCGGTCAATCAGCGTGACAGGGTCCACTACATTCCCTTTGGATTTCGACATTTTTCCGTCCTTCATCAAAAGCCAGCCGTGGGCAAAAACCTTTTTAGGAAGCGGAAGATCAAGAGCCATCAGCATAATTGGCCAATAAATGGTGTGGAAGCGGACAATTTCCTTTCCGACAAGGTGGACATCCGCCGGCCAGTAGTTCAAGTACTTGGAATCATCATCAGTACCATAGCCCAGAGCTGTAATATAGTTCGATAACGCATCGATCCACACATAAATGACGTGCTTCGGATCCCCGGGAACCTTGATACCCCAGTCAAAAGTTGTCCTGGACACGGCCAAGTCTTCAAGTCCTGGCTTGATGAAGTTATTGATCATTTCATTTTTCCGTGATTCCGGCTGGATGAAGTCAGGATTCTCTTCATAGTATTTCAGAAGCCTGTCAGCGTACTTGCTCATCTTAAAGAAATAAGATTCTTCCTTTACCTTTTCAACAGGTCGGCCGCAGTCCGGGCAATTCCCATCCACAAGCTGTCTGTCAGTATAGAAGGATTCACACGGTGTGCAATACCAGCCTTCATATTGGTCAAGATATATATCCCCCTGCTCCAGAAGCTGAGCGAAGATTTTCTCAACGATTTGTTTATGACGGTCCTGGGTCGTACGGATAAAGTCGTTATAAGAAATATCCAGTTTGCCCCAGAGTTCCTGGATCCCATCAACAATTTCATCTACATATTGCTGCGGGGTAACACCCTTTGCCTCTGCATTCCGCTGAATCTTCTGACCGTGCTCATCCGTGCCTGTCAAATACATGACATCATAGCCGCGCAGTCTTTTATAGCGGGCCATCGCATCGCCAGCTACCGTTGTATAAGCATGTCCGATATGAAGATTTCCGCTTGGATAATAAATCGGTGTCGTAAGATAAAAGGTTTTCAGTTTCTCTTCCATGAAGATCCTCCTTAACTAATACTGCTAGTTCATTCTAATAGTAGTTATTATACCAGTTAATGCGTTGGGATTCATAACACTTTAACAATGGCCTTTTTCGTAATTTACATTGTTTTTACATACAACAGCTTCTGGATTTATTATTACTCCCGCATTTCCAGTTTGGAAGCCTGTATGAAAATAGCACCTGAGGCTTTATAACTAAGGTTGATGCACAAAAGCAACAATCCATGCGGAAACGGCTTAAGTAAATTTGCCGCTTACAACCGAAGAATATGTAGTGGCTAAAAGGAGAGCAGGCACCAAAATTATAAATAAACTCGAAATTTGTAAAAAAAATTACTGCTACGGACATTCTCCTCATAATGTTAACGTATTTTGTCATTAGCAGAATGCAGTTTGCTCTGTTTCTATCATTAAATTAAAAATCCCGCCTTATGATTCTGGCAGGAGATGAACTACTGTGAATTTTTACTTAATAAAATCATAACCAATTTCATTAATAGAATATACCTGATTAGAAAATAATGTACGGTGCTTTTCAAATATGACAAACTTGTGACTTTTTTGTCGAATAGATTGTAGAATTTTGTCGAAACATGCGCTTAATGTTATCGTCGAATAATATTTTCTCCTTTTATCCATTAGTAAAAATCCCTTCCCAGGTGTCTCCCCTCTAATACTACTTATCAGTAAACCTTGGTATGATAAGCTTCAAGCCCTGTGTAAAATTTTTCTAATAAAAGAAAAATAATTTAATTGACGGTAATTGGAATCACTGGTATTATAAAACCAATAAGAGAAAAATGTCGAAAAATGACGAATAAATATATGGGAAAATGAGAGGAGATTATAAAAAATGAAATCTACTGGTATCGTACGTAAAGTTGATGAGCTTGGCCGCGTGGTTATTCCAATCGAATTAAGAAGGACTCTTGGCATCGCAGAAAAGGATGCTTTGGAAATCTATGTTGACGATGACCGCATCATCCTGAAGAAGTACAAGCCAAACATGACTTGCCACATCACTGGTGAAGTATCTGACAACAACATCACATTGGCTGGCGGCAAGTTAATCCTTAGCCGTGAAGGTGCTGAACAGCTTCTTAAAGAAATCCAGGGAAGCTTCGAACCTGTAAAAGCTTAATATAAAATATAATCAAGGCCGTGGATAGCATCCACGGCCTTTTTACGTTTTCATTCTTCTATATGGTAAGCCTGGTAAACTTCCCGTTTTTGCAGACCCCGGTCCTTTGCTGTTTGCTTGATGGCATCTTTGGAATTCATATTTTCCTTTGAGATATAATGCTCCACATGTTCAGTCAAGCTAAGTTTTTCCCACCATTGATTTTCTTCAAGTTCAAGGGTATCTACAGACGCCCCCTCAATAATCAGTACGAATTCACCGCGCACTTCTTCCGTTTCAGTCCATGCAAGTGCTTCAGAAACAGTCCCTCTGAGGAACTCTTCATATTTCTTCGTTAATTCCCGGCAAAGAACAATTCGGCGGTCACCCAGACCATCCAGCATCAATGCCAGTGTCTCCTTCAATCTGTGTGGTGATTCATAAAGGATTATGGTGGCTGCCTGTTTTGCCAGCTGTTCGAGTTCCTTTCTTTTATCCTTTTTGCCTCTCTGGAGGAAACCGTAATAATAGAAAGGCTGCGGCTGGATCCCTGAAGCAATCAATGCGGTAAGGGCTGCGTTTGCTCCTGGCAGCGGGACGACCGTGAGCCCCTCGGCAATCGCCTCGGCCACAAGTTCCATACCAGGGTCTGATATAGTCGGCATTCCCGCATCGCTGACCAGCGCAATTTTGGCTCCGTCCTTCAGTTTCTCAACCAACTTATGCCCACTGCTTTCCTTATTATGTTCATGATAGCTGGTAACGGGCGTTTCAATCTCAAAGTAATTGCACAGCTTTTTTGTATTTCTTGTATCTTCCGCGGCAATCAAATCCGCTTCCTTCATCATCCTGATCGCCCTGAAGGTCATGTCCTCCAGGTTTCCGATTGGCGTAGGCACCAGATACAGGATTCCTTTTTCATTCTCGCGTTCAAAACTTTTTTGCTGCTGCATTTTTAAACCACCCGTTCCTCTTTTACTTAGGCTGTTTTCGTAATGAATGTTGTTAAAATCCTAAAGCCGATTTTAACGTATTATAAGGCGTTTTGCTGGTCGGTAAATAGTTTGCAAGCTCTTTTCCCGTCTAAATCGTCCATTTAGCTAAGTTACCTAGGTCCTTCAATGCAATTTTGCAGCAAATGGCAACAAAGTTCCAGAAAAGAGCCTTTACTTATTTGCTTCCATATAACATCTCTTTGATCACTGGGGTATATTCATTATTTTCATCATAGACCGTTAACGGCTCAAGAATCTTAAGGTCAGGGCTGCCATCCTTTATGGCTTCTACCAGCAGCGTATTCGCTTCCTTCCCTGCCTTTGGATAGACAAACTGGATCCGCTTGGGCTCAAGCCGGTATTTCCGCATAAGCTCAATGATGTCAATCAGCCTTCCCGGACGGTGGACAAATGCAACCTTCCCACCCTGTTTGACCAGCTGGCTTGCCGACCGAATCGCATCCTCGAGCGTGCAAAGAATCTCATGGCGCGCAATCGCCAGGTGTTCATTCACATTGATCTCTTCCTTGGACGGGGTCGGAAAATATGGCGGATTGCAGGTTACAACATCGTACTTCTCAAAGCCAAGCTGTTTTGGAGCATCCTTTAAGTCCCCATGAACCATATGGAGACGGTCATTTAATTGATTGTATTCAATGCTGCGGATGGCCATATCGTACAATCGTTCCTGGATTTCGACTCCGGTGATTGTCCCTTTCGTCCTCGCACTTAAAAACAAGGGAATCACCCCATTGCCACTGCATAGGTCGACGATCTTCCCTTTTTGGATCGGCACCCATACAAATCTCGCAAGCAGGACAGCATCCAGGGAAAAAGAAAATACATTCGGGCTCTGGATAATCCGCAAATCCTCCGCAAGCAAATAATCCAGTCGTTCATCTTCTCGTAAGTTTACCATTTGTTGTGTTCCTCCAAAACGAACTTATAAAAATAGCCTTCCCTATAAAGGAAGGCTGCCAATTACTTTTTATTAAGAAAGGACAGGCAGAACAAGCAATCCTCTTTTCGCGGGCTGCCAAAATGCAGATTGCAGATGTGGAAGCCTTCCTGGTACAGGCGGGCAAGATTGTCATAGCCTTCACCGATGTCGACTACGTTTTTATCAGCCTGTGCCTGATTGCTGTTTTCCTTGCCGCTTTTCTTAATGGTTGGATCTTTTTTACCAATGGTTTGATCCAGACGGCGTCTTATATGCTCATTTTCCAGCTTTAGTGCATTATTCTCTTCCAGAATCTCTGCCAAATGCTGTTTTAACTCACCAAGCTGACGGTATAAATCACCGATCTGCGCTTCCATATTACTTACTGAGTCAAAGATATCTTTTTTATCCACCTGTTCCACCTCATTAATCTGTGGATGATTGCAACGATACAGCTCCTGCTTCCTGAATTTCCTCAAGTGTATATTCCAGAACGCGTTCCTGTCCTGGGATATCAACTTGCATGACTCGTTCCAGGATGTTCAATCCGACGACTTTCCCTCGTCCATCCGGCGTCAAGATTGTTTCACCAATGTCTGGCAGCTGCTCTTTCGCTGTTTCATATTCGTCGTTCTCATATTTCAAACAGCACATCAGCCTGCCGCAAAGACCGGAAATCTTTGTTGGATTGAGCGAGAGGTTTTGATCCTTGGCCATCTTGATTGAAACAGGTTCAAAGTCTCCCAGGTACGTAGAGCAGCAAAGCATCCTTCCGCATGGCCCTATACCGCCAAGCATTTTTGCTTCATCCCTGACACCAATCTGGCGAAGCTCGATCCTTGTCCGGAAGATGGATGCCAAATCCTTGACCAATTCCCGGAAATCAACTCGGCCGTCAGCCGTGAAGTAAAAAATGACTTTGTTGCGGTCAAATGTATATTCAACATCAACAAGCTTCATATCAAGCTGATGTTCGTTCACTTTTTCACTGCAAACATCGTATGCTTCCTTTGCAGCTGTTTTGTTCTCCTCGACAATGAGACGATCCTTCTGATCTGCAATTCTGACGACCTTTTTCAGAGGCAGGACCACATCATTTTCGCCGACTTGCTTTCGGGGAATGACCACTCTGCCGTACTCAACGCCCCTTACAGTTTCGACAATGACGAATTCGTCCTTTTGAATTGAGAGATCGCCGGGATCAAAATAATAAATCTTCCCCGCTTTCTTGAAGCGGACACCTACTACATCATACAAGTGTAGATCCCTCCTGCAATTTTAACACCAGCTCTTCCATGAGCAGCTGGGGATTCATATTGGCATGCAGCTTCCTCTTCGCCTCCAGAATGGCTGCCATTTGTTCGGTAAGACGCCGTCCGGATGTCTGTAGTGCAAACTGTTCTAAACGTGAGCTTTCGTTTAGATACACAACCTGGTCCTTCTTGCCAAGCTGAATGTATAGTAAATCCTTAAATATAAGAAGTAATAAATCCAAACCACGATCGATTTGTTCTTTCTCTTTAAAGTGCGTGAACCAGTTCTCCTGAAGCGCGACCATAGCTTCAAGCGAATTCTTCTTCAGCACTTCATATAATTTTAACACTATTTTTTGTGCTTGTGCAAACCAATCATTACTACTTATCTCTAAAGCTTCTTCCAAATTATTCGTCAGCTGTGCCAGCAGCGGGGCTGTATGCGGGTGGACCCCGTTTGCTATCAATTGTTCTGTCATATTTTTAGGAGATAATGGCGTAAAATTGATCATCTGGCATCTGGATAAGATGGTCGGAAGCATTTGCTGTGCCTGCTCGGTGATCAACACAGCAACAGTCCCTGCATGGGGTTCCTCGAGGAACTTCAGCAAACTGTTCGCCGCATTAGTCGTCATCCGGTCAGCATGGACAATCGTGTAAAGCTTGTTCTTCGACTCAACCCCTGTTTTCGAAAACTCCTCCTGCAGCAGCTGAATCTGCCCTTTCTTGATCGAAAGGCCATCAGGCTCTACAAGATGGATATCCGGATGGTTCCCATGGTTGATCCTTTTGCAGTTCAAACAGTTTTCGCAAGGTTTATAGCCATCCACCGGCGCCTGGCAATTGATGCTCTTGGCAAGGAGTATACTTATCTCCTTTTTGCCGGTGCCCCTCATTCCCTCAAATAAATAGGCATGGGCGACCCGATTTTTCTGGATGCTGTTTTTTATCATCTTCAAAACATTGGGCTGGAGTCTCTCCAGCTCGTCCCATGTCTTTGCCAAGGCGATCACTCACTTACGTATATAAATTGATCAACAGGCCTTTGACTTCCCCAATCTTGCCGAGGATATCAATCTGTTCATCCTTTTTCTTCATCAGCTCATCCGTCAACTCGACCAGCTTATCATCAATCGTTTCCACGACCTTCAAAGACCTGCCTTCGCCAAATTGGTTCCAGCTATGCGAGTGCTTGAGCTCCATTCCGAAATTGACTGCTTCTTTAACGAATTGCTTCACCAGCGTCTTGAACTTGGCAAGGTCCTTGAAAGTCCTGGACCGTGCCAGCCGCTCGCCGGCAGATTCCACTTCCTTCATTAATTGCTGGAGCTGTCCGATTTGCAATTTATGTTCCTGTTTCTCCACAAGTGCATTGAATTTGATGCCGCTGCCAGGCTGCTGTTTCTGGTCCTGGCGCACTTTATCTATGTTAAGGCGCATATCCTGATTAATTTTCATTTGGTGCTAACCTCCGGGCATTTCCCGTTAAAATTGATGAAACTGCTCGACAGGCAATACGAAAACAGTCGCACCGCCAACTTCGACCTCGACAGGGTATGGAACATATGAATCTGCATTCCCTCCCATAGGTGAGACAGGTGCCACAAGCTGGTCACGAGACTTACAGTTGTCCCTGATGACCTCCAATGCCTTATCCACTCTGATGTCTTCTGTTCCTATGATAAACGTGGTATTCCCTGATTTCAGGAATCCACCTGTACTGGCCATCTTTGTTGCACGGAAATTATGGTCGACCAGCGCATTTGA
The DNA here is from genome assembly GCF_023714225.1 of Mesobacillus sp. MER 48. Classification (NCBI taxonomy): domain Bacteria; kingdom Bacillati; phylum Bacillota; class Bacilli; order Caryophanales; family Bacillaceae; genus Mesobacillus; species Mesobacillus sp. MER 48. The sequence goes on along the minus strand of NZ_JAMAUR010000013.1, from coordinate 3,325 downwards.
AAGGCGGTTGCTATCCTGGTCTTGAACCACTGCTAAAATTAATTTCATTCGTTTACCCCCTGAATTTTTTTATTGGCATGAAATTTTGCTTCCGTAACAGTTGTATCCTTATTATAACAGGATTCCTGGGACAACACATGATATAAACGTAAAATTCCATTCGCTTCCAGAAAAGAGGGTGCCTAAATTGCCCCCATTCCTTAAAGACAACTCTTTATTCGCAAATTTTAATACATAGTTCGCTAAAAAAACTTTTTATTCGCTAGTAAACAGTGTTCATTTGCAAAAAGCAGCCCTTTATTCGCAGACTGGAAATTTACTTCTATCTTTACCAGATAAAAAACAAGCCTGACAGAGGACAGGCTTGTTCATGGAATCTACATTTTCAATATTTCTTTAATTTTCTCTTCAGCTTGTACGTAAACCTCTTCCAATTCCTTTGAAGCATCAATCGTGACAATCCTCTCCGGGAATCGCTCGGCAATCATCGTATAGCCTTCCCTTACCTTTTGGTGGAACTCCAGCTTTTCTAAATCGAGACGATTCACTTCACGGCCCTTATTTTTATTGATCCTTTCAAGCCCCACTTCTGGTGCTACATCAAAATACAGTGTCATTTTGGGCATCATGCTTTCAATCGCAAACTGGTTGATTGAATAGACCTCGTCAATACCCAAGCCTCGGGCATGGCCCTGATACGCCAGTGAACTATCGACAAATCGGTCACATAAAACAATTTTCCCTCTTTCCAGCGCTGGCTTGACCTTTTCGGCAAGATGCTGCCTTCTGGCTGCCGCATATAAAAGGGCTTCTGTACGCGGATCCATTGCGGTGTTTTTCGGATCGAGGATGACTTGCCTGATTTGTTCCGCAATCTCTATTCCACCAGGTTCACGTGTCGCGACAATCTCATATCCTTCCTTTTCAAGCTTCTCCGCCAGCATCTGAATGATGGTCGTTTTTCCCGAACCATCCGGCCCTTCGACTGTAATGAATATACCCTTGTCCATCTATATCCTCCAACTCTGAAACACTTTTATTTTACCAGCATGCAAATACTCTCCGCCCTGGATTTTCGCTTCTTTTCTTATTAAATATAAGATCATTTGAATGTCTTCTTCAGTGATGCATTCCCCTGGCAGGCAAATGGGAATCCCCGGCGGATACGGAATGATCTGTTCCGCACAAACCCTGCCAGCCGCCTCTTCCAGTGGTATAGGCTCACATAGCTGATTCTCCATCTCTTTATAGCTTGCTGCCAGTGTGGAAATTCCTTTATCCGTTAGTTTCGATTCCGGGTGACTGACTCTTCTTGGAATGTTGCTGACAACCTCTTTAATCTTATCAGCAGCTTCCTGCAGGTAATGTGCCATATTCTTTTTAAGTAAAGGCAGAACGAGCAGGACATTATGTGGGTCAGCCAATTCTGTAAAAATCCCTTTTGCTTCAAGTCTAGTTTGCAGCTCGAAGCCTGACCAGGATTGAATGGTTAACTTTAGCGGGTCATCCCCTGACAAAATCCGAATTGTTTCCAGGTGCTCGAGGCTTACCCGGAATTTTTGCAATTCTGCTTTCAAATAAGTCAGATCCGCCTGATTATAGGTACCCAGATAGCTCCGGGCCAAATCCAGCGATGCCATCAATGGATAGGAAGGACTGCTTGATTGCAGCGCCTGCAGGTAAAACTCCAGCTTGCTCATCGCTACCCGTTCTGTCTGAAAATGAAGGAACGCCCCCATGGTCATGGCCGGAAGTGTCTTATGTGCCGATTGCACAACAAGATCAGCACCAAGCTCAACCGCTGACTTCGGGAAATAGTCCCCTGCGATAAAATGCACGCCATGTGCCTCATCCACCAATACAGGAATCCGATAACGATGCGCCAAGTCAATGATGCTTTTAAGATCATACGTTAATCCATAATAATTTGGGTATGTCAGAATGAGTGCCTTTGCCCCGGGATACTGCTGGATTGCCGATTCTACAGCCTCCAAACTCAGTCCTGCAGCGACAGCATAGTCCTCATGATACTCCGGACTGATGAAAACTGGCCTCGCTTTAGCGAGCCTGAGTGCATTCATGATTGATTTATGCGAATTGCGCTGAACCAGCACAACATCATCTTCATTAACCGCGGCAAGAATCATCGCCAGGTTCCCGATAGTCGATCCATTTACTAAAAAAAAGCTTTTTTCCGTTTTATATAAGTCCGTGAGCAACTCTTCAGCCTCTAAAATAACTCCCTCGGGAGTATGAAAATCATCCAGTCCGGTTATTTCAGTGGCATCCAGTTTTAGAATATCTTTAAAAAAGCTTTGTCCCTTCTCGGAAATAACAGTCCCATTTTTATGGCCCGGTACATGGAAGGACAGCGGTTCCCCTTCAGCATGCCCCACCAATCGGGAATACAAGGGGGTCTTCGATTGATCCATATTCTCACCTTTATTGTCATTTTCACACCTATCTATTCTAACACTGATTCATGGCAAAAAAAATAAAAGCCCGAAATGGACTTTTAACTGTAAATACCTGGTTTAGTTACTTTCCTTAATTTCTCCACGTAATATTTATATTGAGGATCACTCGTATCTGTCTTAATCATGATGCTCTCACAGTCTGTGCAAATAAATGAAGTATACAGGTGTATGCCAGCTGTTTTCGTCTGTTCGCAAACCACACACGTCTCCCCGATTTGATTCTTAGCTAAAAGCGAACCCAAATTCTCCACCTCCGTACACCTATTGTTGCCAGGAGCCCAATTTTGTATACAATTTTCCGAATAATATTTCAGGAAGTTTAATTGTTTTATATTTTATGATTGTCATTCGATTTCCTTGTATGTCTTATAACAATTTAGGTTGGTTTATTATTTAATTAAGCCGTTCACGGGGGAATTGCACTTGTTTTTATCGAAATATAAGCGTTAGGACTTAGATTGATGATATTAGACCAACATTTTGAGATATTCCTTCAAAAATATTCATGAGAAGTTAAGATTTTAATGTAATAGAGTGCCTAAGAATAGTCTATGAGGATCCATTCTGAATTTTATTGGCGATTTTTTGATTTTATCGACCACATTTTCGAATTTATCGGCGGATTTACAAATATATCGGCCAAATCCAGAGATATATCAACCACTTTGCCAAAGATATCAACCAACCTGGCTAAACGGAAAAATTCTGCTGCTCATGAAAATTGATCAAAACACAAAAAAAGAACAGCCATTCAGCTGTTCTTTCGTGTGCCCGGCGGCGTCCTACTCTCACAGGGGGAAACCCCCAACTACCATCGGCGCTGAGAAGCTTAACTTCCGTGTTCGGTA
>NZ_JAMAUR010000012.1:0-64119 GCF_023714225.1 Mesobacillus sp. MER 48 | reverse complement strand
AAACCAAATAGTCTGGTGGCGATGGCGAGAAGGTCACACCCGTTCCCATACCGAACACGGAAGTTAAGCTTCTCAGCGCCGATGGTAGTTGGGGGTTTCCCCCTGTGAGAGTAGGACGCCGCCGGGCTGTTTGAACAATTTAATGGATTACACATAATATTATCGACGCGGGGTGGAGCAGCCCGGTAGCTCGTCGGGCTCATAACCCGAAGGTCGCAGGTTCAAATCCTGCCCCCGCAATAATCCATCTTTTTCATACATATTATGGTCCCGTGGTGTAGCGGTTAACATGCCTGCCTGTCACGCAGGAGATCGCCGGTTCGATCCCGGTCGGGACCGCCATTTTTCTAGATTACTAGAATCGTAAAGCGAAACAGGGTTTCGTTTTTTTTTTTTGCTTTTTATTACCGTTCTGCCTTATTCAAAAGGGAAAATGGCCGGTTTTTTTGCCCGGACTGGATAAATCGTGTAAACTACATATAGAATCGTCATCCTTAGGAGGCATCCTAAGGTTTTTTTGTATTATAAAATTGATTGTTAGTTGGTGATAGATATATGGCGACTTATCAATTCATTTCCACGCAGCCCGAAGAGACAAAGGATTTTGCGAAGAGGCTGGCTGCTCTTTTGAAAGAGGGTGACGTGATTGCCCTTGAAGGTGATTTAGGTGCGGGAAAGACGACTTTTACCAAAGGGCTTGCTGAAGGGCTTGGTATTACCAGGAATGTGAATAGCCCTACTTTTACGATCATTAAGGAATATCAGGGACGGCTTCCTTTATATCATATGGATGTGTATCGCGTGGAAGATGCGTTTGAAGATCTTGGTTTTGAAGAATACTTTGAAGGTAATGGTGTAACAGTTGTGGAATGGGCACATTTAATTGAAGCACAGCTGCCGCAGGAACTATTGCTGCTTCAGTTGTACCTTGATGATAATGGTGCAAGAAGAATTGTCGCCGAGCCAAAGGGCGAGCGGTATCAAGAATTGTGTAAGGAGATTTTTTAAATGAAGGTATTATCGATAGATACGTCCAATTATGTTTTGGGTATTGGTCTGCTGGATGGCGAAACGGTTTTGGGCGAGTATATCTCCAACATTAAAAAAAATCACTCCGTTCGGGTGATGCCGGCGATCCAGACACTGATGGAGGAGTGCAATGTCAAACCGGGTGATTTATCGAAGATTGTTGTGGCTGAAGGACCTGGATCGTACACGGGTGTCCGAATCGGTGTGACGATTGCCAAGACGATGGCCTGGACACTGAAGATTCCATTATCAGGTGTCTCAAGCCTTCAGGTGGCTGCAGCATCAGCAGGACGTTATTTTGACGGCTATGTGTCTCCTTTTTTTGATGCGAGGAGAGGCCAGATTTATACCGGTTTATATAAATTCGAAAATCAAAGGTTGGAAATTGTGAAAGAAGACCAGCTTGTGATGTCAGCTGAGTGGGTAAAGGCTTTGAATGATATGGATAGCAGGGTTTTGTTTACGAGCAATGATTTTGGTCTGCATGAGGAGCTCATTAAGCAGGAGCTTGGGGATAAGGCTGTTTTTGCAGAGATCACCGAGTTGAACCCAAGGCCTGCAGAACTTGCTTTGTTAGGAAGGGATAAAGAGGCTGTTGACCTTCATACCTTCGTCCCTAACTATATCCGCCTGGCTGAAGCAGAGGCAAATTGGCTGAAAGCGCAAGAGACTAAAAAATAAGTGGGAAGCGAATATGAATAAAACGATAACGTTCCGGAATATGACGGTTGATGATCTAGATGATGTGATGGAGGTTGAGGTCAATTCGTTTACTGTTCCATGGAGCAGGGAAGCTTTTTTCAATGAGTTGACGAAGAATCAGTTTGCTCAGTATCTAGTGGTGGAAGTGGATCAGAAGGTTGTGGGGTACTGTGGTGTGTGGATCATTGTGGATGAGGCACATATCACGAACATCGCTTTGCTGCCGGAATACAGGGGAATGAAGCTGGGCGAGGCACTGATGGCAAAGGTAATGGAGCTTGCACGCGAAATGGGAGCATTGAGGATGACGCTCGAAGTGAGGGTAAGCAATAATAGGGCCCAAAATCTCTATCGAAAGTTTGGATTCGAAGAAGGAGCCATCAGGAAGCAATATTATACAGACAATATGGAAGATGCTTTAGTAATGTGGGTGAATTTATAATGAAAAAAGACCAATTAATCATGGGAATAGAGACGAGCTGTGATGAGACTGCAGTCGCAATCGTTAAAAATGGACAGGAAATCCTCGCGAATGTCGTGGCCTCTCAGATCGAGAGCCATAAGCGGTTCGGCGGAGTGGTACCTGAGATCGCATCTAGGCACCATGTGGAACAGATTACGCTTGTGTTGGAGGAAGCGCTAGCTCAGGCTAATGTGGATGTTAAGGATTTGGATGCGATAGCCGTGACTGAAGGTCCTGGCCTCGTTGGTGCTTTATTGATTGGTGTCAACGCTGCGAAAGCCTTAGCGTTTGCAAATGGAATCCCTCTTGTTGGAGTCCATCATATCGCAGGTCATATATATGCTAACAGACTTGTTGCCGAGATGAAGTTTCCGCTGCTTTCGCTCGTTGTGTCTGGAGGACATACGGAACTTATTTATATGAAGGAGCATGGCCATTTCGAAGTGATTGGCGAGACAAGGGATGACGCCGCAGGTGAGGCTTATGATAAGGTAGCGCGTACCCTCAATCTTCCGTATCCAGGTGGTCCGCATATCGACAGGCTGGCTCATGAAGGACAAGCAACCATTGACCTGCCGAGGGCATGGCTGGAGGAAGGGTCTTATGATTTCAGCTTTAGCGGGCTGAAGTCGGCTGTGATCAATGTTGTGCATAACGCACAGCAGCGGGGAGAAGAAATTGCTCCTGAAGAGCTTGCGGCAAGCTTCCAGGAGAGTGTCATTGATGTACTCGTCACGAAGACCCAAAAGGCTGTAAAGGAATATGGTGTGAAACAAGTTTTGCTTGCCGGAGGAGTTGCAGCCAATAAAGGCCTGAGAGAAAAATTATCCACAGAATTTGCAGGTTCAGATGTGGAAATTGTCATTCCTCCGCTGTCTTTATGCACTGATAACGCAGCGATGATTGCCGCTGCAGGTAGTGTCATGTATGATAAAGGGCAAAGAGCAGCACTGACATTGAACGGAAACCCTGGTCTGGAGATAACTATCCACAACTAAAGTCGCAGTTAAAAAGTATTTTTGTCAGACTCTTCTGTGGATATGTAAACGAAAACAGTGTTAGATTGTGTATAATGTGGATAAGAAATGCTTGTTTTGTGGATAATGTGGAAAAGTCTCTGGATAACCTATAAATCAATCTTCACTATGTGAATAACTATGTGAACAAAAAGTCCCGGTTGCTAATCGGGACTTTTTTGTTGGATAAAAAGTAGAATTCTGGGTTCTTAAATTGGAAATAATATTTGATTTTTCCAGTTTGCGAATAAAAAGGTTGGTTTTGCGAATAAAAACAGCATTTTTGCTATTAAATACACCGTTTTTGCGCACAAACCAAATCATTAGTAAACAATCCACAACTTTCTGTGGATAACCATCATCAATAAGTTTTCACATACAAAAAAACCGGACACATTCATGCCCGGTTTTTCCAAACTTACGCCAATTCTGTCCACTCTTCCATCAGTTCGTCGAGTTTTTCCTTGGCTTTTTCGATTTTAGAATTGATTTCTCCTGCTTTTTCGTGATCCTGGAATACTTCGGGGTCACAAAGCAATTCTTCATATTCTGCAACTTCTGTCTCGAGCTTATCGATCAACGCTTCGACCTCTTCCATACGCCGTTTGCGCTGGCGCTCGAGCTTCTTTGCCTCTTTATCCTGCTGATAGGAGGTCTTGTCCTGTTTGACTGATTCGGTGACTATGCCAGCTGCTATGGCCGCCTGTCTGGCCAGTTCCTCAAGTTCTTCCTGCTCTAACTTCTTCTCGACATAATAATCATAATCACCTAGATATTCTGTTGCCCCACTACGATCGAGCTCAAGGACCTTGGTAGCGATCCTGTTGATAAAGTAACGGTCGTGGGAGACGAACAGGATGGTGCCTGGATAATCGATCAAGGCGTTCTCAAGCACTTCCTTGCTGTCCAGGTCCAGATGGTTTGTCGGTTCATCCAAAATTAGGAAATTGGACTTTTGCAGCATCAGCTTGGCTAGTGCCAACCGTGCTTTTTCACCGCCGCTCAGGGTGTAGACGATTTTTAACACATCATCGCCTGAAAAAAGGAAATTGCCCAATACGGTGCGGATTTCCTTTTCCGATTTCAGTGGATACTCGTCCCACAGTTCATTTAAAACTTTTTTATTCGAGCTCAGCTCTGCCTGTTCCTGATCGTAATAGCCGATTGAGACATTTGAGCCGTACTGAATATTGCCGGTAATCGAAGGCAGTTTTTCGACGATTGTTTTTAGTAAGGTCGATTTTCCGACGCCGTTTGGCCCAACAAGTGCAGTACTGTCGCCACGCGAAAGGTTAAAAGAGATATTTTCGGATACGGCTTCATTCTGATAGCCGACAGCAAGTGTATTTACCTTCAGGACGTCATTCCCGCTCTGGCGTTCAATCTGGAAGCTGAAGGAAGCTGACTTTTCATCTCCCATCGGCCTGTCCATCCGATCGATTTTCTCGAGTTGTTTCCGGCGGCTCTGGGCCCGTTTCGTTGTCGAGGCCCTGGCAAGGTTCCGCTGGATAAAATCCTGCAGCTTGGAGATTTCATCCTGCTGCTTTTCATATAACTTCAGGTCGCGCTCGTAATTTGCTGCTTTTTGTTCTAAATATGAGCTGTAATTGCCCGGGAACTTCGTCAGCTGGTGACGGGAGATTTCGTATACCTGGTTCACAACCTTATCAAGGAAATAACGGTCGTGTGAAACAATCAGAATCGCACCGGCATAACCCTGTAGGTACTGTTCAAGCCAGGATAGCGTGTCGATGTCCAGATGGTTGGTCGGTTCGTCAAGAATCAAAATATCAGGACGTGTCAATAACAGCTTGGCGAGCGCAAGCCTTGTTTTCTGTCCTCCGCTTAAAGTGGAGATTTTTGTGGAATAATCAAAAGACTGGAAGTTCAGGCCGTGCAGGACCGAGCGGATGTCAGCTTCGTACTGATAGCCGCCTTTTTCTTTGAACTGGACCTGCAAAACGTCATAATCCTTCAATACTCTTTCATACTCGGACTCGTTCGACAGAATGTTAGGATCAGACATTTTTTCCTCAAGCCGGCGCAGGTCTTTTTCCATGCTGTGCAGATGATCAAAAACGGCCAGCATTTCATCCCAAATACTTTTCTCGGATTCCAGCCCGGTATTCTGGGCAAGATAGCCGATTGATGTTCCTTTCGGGCGGATGATCTCGCCGCCGTCATGGGATTCATAGCCGGCAATGATTTTCAGGAGGGTTGATTTCCCAGCCCCGTTCCGGCCGACAAGAGCAACACGATCATTGGTCTGTATTTCAAACTTGATATTCGATAAAATAAGATCAGCCGCAAAATATTTTGATAGCTGATTGACTTGTAATAGAATCATTATTTTTCACCTCTAATGCCTTAGGGATAGTGTAACCCAATCCTATTGGCTCGGCAATATGTGCGGCCTGCTACAGGCGGTAAGGCAGAAAAATTTCATCTTCTATATGTGAAGATAGAAACAAAGTTCACACACAAGTTTGTGAAAATAGTGTATTATTTGGTTGAAAGGAGCTTGAAGATGGCAGAATTTACGCATTTTAATGAAGAGGGAAGAGCGAAGATGGTCGATGTCAGTGAAAAACCTGAGACGGTCCGTACGGCAGTCGCCCATTCAAGCATTACCGTTAATGAAGATATATATGTAAGGATTACTGAAAATAAGATGAAAAAAGGTGATGTCCTGGCAGTCGCGCAGGTTGCTGGCATCATGGCAGCCAAGAAGACGTCCGAAATCATTCCGATGTGCCATCCGATTCCATTAACAGGAATTGACCTTTCGTTTGAATGGGAGCAAAATGGAAATGATTATATTTTAAATATCGCTGCAGCAGTTAAAACAAAAGGGAATACAGGGGTAGAAATGGAAGCGTTAACAGCAGCATCAGCATGCGCGCTGACTGTTTATGATATGTGCAAGGCCGTTGACAAAGGCATGGTGATCGGCAAAACCTATCTTGTGGAGAAAACTGGCGGGAAAAACGGCGATTTTAAGAGAGATGAGAAGTTAAAATAGAATACGAACAGGTGGAGGATGGAGAATGACGAATGATGCTATGAAGATTCCGCAGGCAACTGCAAAACGCTTGCCGCTGTATTACCGATTTTTATTGAACTTGCATTCTTCAGGCAAGCAGAGGGTATCGTCCGCGGAACTGAGTGAAGCGGTAAAAGTGGATTCGGCTACGATCAGAAGGGACTTTTCCTATTTCGGGGCTTTGGGTAAAAAGGGTTACGGCTACAATGTGAATTACCTGCTGACTTTTTTCCGAAAGACGCTCGACCAGGATGAACTCACGAAGGTTGCGCTGATCGGTGTTGGTAATTTAGGAACGGCGTTTTTGAATTATAATTTTTCCAAAAACAATAATACAAAAATTCAAATTGCCTTCGATGTCGACCTGGATAAGGTTGGGACGCAGATTGGCGATGTACCTGTCTATCACATGGATGACCTCGATAAAGTTGTTGTCGAGGAAGGCATCCAGGTGGCGATCCTGACCGTGCCGTCAGCGGTAGCACAGCCGATTACGGACAGACTGGTACAGGCGAATGTGAAGGGGATCCTGAATTTTACGCCCGCGAGGCTGAATGTACCGTCTTCAATCAGGATCCATCATATTGATCTGGCAGTAGAATTGCAATCATTGATTTATTTCTTGAAGCATTATCCGACAGACAGTGATTCTGAAGAATAAAAAATGGCTCCTTCGATGAAGGAGCTATTTTTTATCCATTTGTTTCAGTTTGAAATGGAACAGGATCATTCTGATGCCGGAACCGAAATCGAACGTTGCGAGCAGGACGAGCAAATAACTGAAAAATCCCCAGCCTGTATCGTTGACATTTTGGATGGCGAAATAGGTGAATAAGCTGCCTAACAAGATGTAGACAATGCCTGAAAACATAGGCGATTGCTTCATGACTTAAAATCCCCCAATAAAGCTTTGTATTTTCTCTGCTTCTTTTATCATTCTCTCAATGTCTTCCCTGAATACGGATTGAAGCAGTACAACCATTGTATTCATTGTAACATGGGCGATGATCGGCACGATGATCCGCTTTGTTTTTACATAAAGGAAGGCAAACGTAAAGCCCATCGCAGAGTATAGGATCACATGCTCCGGCTCCATATGGGCCAGTGCGAATATGACGGAACTGATCAAGGCTGCTAAGAAAAAGTTCATTTTCCTGTGCAGACTGCCAAAAATAATCTTCCTGAAGACGATTTCCTCCAAAATCGGACCGATGATCGAGCTGACGAGAATCACAACCGGAAACCTTTCAATCAGTTTGATGATTTCCTGAGTATTCTCCGAGCCCATCTCAATTCCAAGCATGCTTTCGATGCTGCCTGCAATCGACTGCGCGAACAAGGCCAGGAATACCCCGGCGAAAGCCCAGGCAGCCGAACTTGCCGGCGAAGATACTTCACGCAAATCAGCATTTATGGTTCTTTCCTTCCTTAAAATCAGCAGGATGATCAGAAGAGTCAGTGAAAAGCTGATCACAAGCCAGTATGGAATCGCAAGGGTTTGCATTTCATCAAGGCTTTTTCCCATCGCAGCACCGATGAAAGCAATGATTGGGACACCGACCAGGCTTGAAAGCTGCATAACAATATAGGCAATAATGACGTACCAGTATTCTTTTTTCAATCGAAAAAACTCCTTAATAATGCAGAAATGTATGTTCTGAAATTTTACGTAATAATATGCTGGCCTGTAAAATAAAATACGGGGATAGCTTTGCTTATCTATACACTCTCTATATTCTACTAGTAAATGATTTGAAAGTTCAAATTGTAGGGTCAGGATGAAAAAGTTGGTTGTTCGAACTTAGTATTCCCTGACTACCAGATACTTGTTAAGGTGAATTAAAAATGATTGGAGGTCCAAATGATTTATTTGGAAACATCCCGACTGATTTTGCGCGACTGGTTAAGCGCAGATTTAGAGCACTTTTGCAAAATGAATGCAGACCCGGATGTGATGAATTATTTTCCTCGTGTTTTATCCTCGGCAGAAACTGAGAGATTTTATCAGGCGATTCTTGCCGAGTTCAAAGAATACGGCTTTGGGTTATATGCGGTTGAAGAGAAGAGAACAAAAGAGTTCATTGGATTCATAGGGTTTCACAGGGCAACATTCGAATCAGATTTTACCCCGTGCATCGAAATTGGCTGGAGGCTGAAGAAAAATGCCTGGGGCCAAGGTTATGCAACAGAAGGTGCCAGGGCCTGTTTGGAATATGGATTCAAGAACCTGGGCTTTAGCGAGGTCGTCAGTTTTACAGCAGAAATCAATAAACCCTCTGTCAATGTCATGAAAAAAATCGGCATGAAACCTGTTAAAACATTTCTTCACCCAAGAGTGGATCAGGATAGTCCGCTGAAGAAGCACGTCCTCTACCAAACCAGGAAGTGACGCCGTCAGCAGAGATTTCACCAGCATTCGACACCATCAGGACCCTCGTGAATTTTCATGAAAAATTTTAGCTTCACGCTTGCAAAAAAAATAGAGATTCATTATTATATAAATTGTGTTAGCACTCTATTGAGGCGAGTGCTAATAAAAAAAATCTACATATAATTTGAGGAGGTTGTTTCACTTGATCAAGCCACTAGGAGATCGCATTATTATCGAGCTTGTTGAGTCTGAAGAAAAAACTGCAAGCGGTATCGTTTTACCCGACACAGCGAAAGAAAAACCTCAAGAAGGTAAAGTCGTAGCTGTTGGAACTGGCCGTGTACTTGAAAACGGTGAGCGCGTTGCTCTTGAAGTTGAAGTCGGAAACCGCATTATCTTCTCAAAATACGCAGGAACAGAAGTGAAGTACCAGGGAACTGAGTACCTGATCCTACGTGAAAACGACATTCTAGCAATAGTGGAATAGAATAGCGGAAGCGCCTTGGTCAGGCCCGACAAGCGCTGGAGGGCCTGGAAGTGAAGTCGCTCTTTGACTTCATTGCCAGGACCGAAATCGATATGTATAGCCGACTGTTCAGAAACGCAGAAACTGGAGACTCAGACAAAGAAGCGCTTTTTGCTTCTGCCGGCGGAGTTGAAGTTTCGGAGTTTCTAGGAGGCGACACTAAACAATCGTCTCGAGGGACTAGGCGCTGGATCTGGACACTAACAAAAATGTAGTGGGTTAACATATTCATTAAAATTCTGAGGAGGTTTTTCTACAATGGCAAAAGAAATTAAGTTCAGTGAAGAAGCACGCCGCGCGATGCTTCGCGGAGTAGATTCTCTTGCAAATGCAGTAAAAGTAACTCTTGGACCAAAAGGACGCAACGTGGTTCTTGAGAAGAAATTCGGTTCGCCTCTTATCACAAACGATGGTGTAACAATCGCAAAAGAAATCGAACTTGAAGATGCATTCGAAAACATGGGTGCTAAGCTTGTTGCTGAAGTAGCAAGCAAGACAAATGACGTTGCTGGTGACGGTACTACTACTGCAACCGTTCTTGCACAGGCGATGATCCGTGAAGGTCTTAAGAACGTAACCGCCGGCGCTAACCCAATGGGTATCCGCAAAGGTATGGAAAAGGCTGTTATTACAGCTGTTGAAGAGCTTAAGGCTATTTCTAAGCCAATCGAAGGCAAAGCTTCTATCGCACAAGTTGCGGCAATCTCTTCTGCTGACGAAGAAGTTGGCCAATTGATCGCTGAAGCAATGGAGCGCGTTGGCAACGACGGCGTTATCACAATCGAAGAATCTAAAGGCTTCACTACAGAATTGGATGTTGTTGAAGGTATGCAGTTCGACCGCGGATATGCATCTCCTTACATGGTAACTGATTCTGACAAGATGGAAGCAGTTCTTGAAAATCCATATATCCTGATCACTGACAAGAAAATCGGCAGCATCCAGGAAATCCTTCCTGTCCTTGAGCAAGTTGTACAGCAAGGCAAGCCATTATTGCTTGTTGCTGAAGATGTTGAAGGTGAAGCACTTGCTACATTGGTAGTCAACAAGCTTCGCGGAACATTCAACGCAGTGGCTGTTAAAGCTCCTGGTTTCGGTGACCGCCGTAAGGCTATGCTTGAAGACATCGCTGCATTGACTGGCGGTGAAGTAATCACTGAAGAGCTTGGACGCGACCTTAAGTCTGCTACAATCACATCTCTTGGACGCGCTTCTAAAGTTGTGGTTACAAAAGAAAACACAACAATCGTTGAAGGTGCTGGAGACAGCGCTCAAATCGAAAGCCGCGTAAACCAGATCCGTGTTCAAATGGAAGAAACAACTTCTGAATTTGACCGTGAAAAGCTTCAAGAGCGCCTTGCTAAGCTAGCTGGCGGTGTCGCAGTCATCAAGGTTGGTGCTGCTACTGAAACTGAATTGAAAGAACGCAAGCTTCGCATTGAAGATGCTCTTAACTCAACTCGCGCTGCAGTTGAAGAAGGTATCGTATCAGGCGGTGGCGTAGCGCTTCTTAACGTATACAACAAAGTTGCTGGAATCCAGGCTGAAGGCGACGAAGCTACAGGTGTGAACATCGTCCTTCGCGCTATGGAAGAACCAGTTCGCCAAATCGCTCACAACGCTGGCCTTGAAGGATCGGTCATCGTTGAGCGCCTGAAGCGCGAAGAAGTCGGCACAGGCTTCAACGCAGCAACTGGCGAGTGGGTAAACATGATCGAAGCTGGTATCGTTGACCCAACTAAGGTTACTCGTTCCGCACTTCAAAACGCTGCATCTGTATCTGCAATGTTCTTGACTACTGAAGCAGTAGTTGCTGACATCCCAGAACCAGCTGGTGCTGGAATGCCTGACATGAGCGGAATGGGCGGAATGGGCGGCATGATGTAATATAGACTTAAAACCTCTTTTAATTAAGGGTTTGTAAGCATTCGTAAACTTCATGGTGTCCGAAAAAGTGACCGATAACAGGTTGTTAATATTTATAGAGGTGCTCCTTTAAGTCTTTGTACTTATGGGAGCGCCTCTTTTTTTATTCTTCATTTGTTTCATCAAATAAGATGGTCAATAACTTCTCTAGTTTTTTTGTTTAACCATGTAAATTCCAATGATCATCGTTTGTAAAATAGTTCATTCGAAACCATCCCCACTCATAAAACACCAATTCAACGTGTGAATTTCCTATTCCTTAATCTAATTAGCCCTCAAACAATATTTTTCTGGAATAAGCAAGAGTCTAAAAAACGAATTAGAAGGTGTTTGAGAACTGTTTTAAGTTATAATCTTTTTTTAAACTTTCATAATAAATTCTTTCAGTTTGATTATAATTTGGAAATAATATGAATTTATTGGTATATTGTGGTTTTGGTGTTAAAATTATTATAAACATATTTATAAAAGGTGGGATAAAGTGGACATTAACCTTAAGAATTGTAATAGTATTGAGACTGGTGAAATATCAATTATTGAAAATAAAGTTAATATTAAGTATGCCATTAACGGTACAGGAAAAACTACTATTTCAAAAGCCATTGATTTATATATTAATGATAGGAAGTCTTCAACCAACCACCTAATGAATTTGAAACCATTCAAATATAGAGGAGATAAAGAAAATAATAACCCTGAAATTAATGGATTGGATTCTATAAATACTGTAGCTGTATTTAATGAAGACTATGTGGATAAATATGTTTTTTTGGCAGATGATTTATTGAAGGATAGTTTTGATATATTTATTCGTGATGATAAATATGAACAAGGTATGGTTCAAATCAATCAACTGATAAAGGTTATAGGAGACACGTTTAAGGATAACGAAGAAATTGATACGCTGTTATATGATTTAAGTGAATTAATTTCCTGCTTTGGTAATTCTAAAGGTTTAGCTAAATCAAGTAGTTTATATAAAGGAATAGGAACTGGAAACAAAATCAAAAATATCCCAGAAGAATTGACTGTATATAAAGATTTTATACAACATCAAGAAAATGTTAAGTGGTTAAAATGGCAGATGAATGGGAGTGATTATTTAGAAATTTCTAATGCATGTCCATATTGTACTTCGGAAATTGAAAAGAAAAAGGATACAATACTTGCAGTGAAAAAAGAATATAATTCTAAGTTAATAGAACATCTGAACAAAGTAATTGATGTTGTTCATCGTTTAAGTGCTTATTTTACAGAAGATACATATGAGAAAATTATTAAAATAACCCAAAGTGTTGATGGATTAAAAGATGAACATGAAAAGTACTTATTAGAAGTAAGAGAACAAATTATAGTTCTATACAGTAAACTAAATAGTATAAAATCATTAGGTTTCCAAACACTAAAGGAATTTGATAAAGTTACAGAGGTTATTAACAAATATAAAATAGATTTAGAATTTATTAGTCATTTGAATTCAACGTTAACATCAGAAAAAATTTCTGCTATCAATGGATCCCTAGATGAAATTCTCCTTAAAGCCGGAATTTTGCAGGGGGAAATAAATAAACAAAGAAAGCATATTGAGAAGACTATTAAAGAATATAAAAATGAGATAAATAACTTCTTAAAATATGCAGGGTATAAATATCAGGTTAATCTTGAAGAAGATGAACATCACACTTATAAATTAAAACTTAAACACAATGATTTTGTTGAAGATAACGTTGAAAATGCAAAACTTTTTCTTAGTTATGGAGAAAAAAATGCTTTTGCATTAGTTTTGTTTATGTATGAAGTTATTAAGAGCAATCCCGACTTAATTATTTTAGATGATCCAATATCTTCATTTGATAAGAATAAAAAGTATGCGATTATCGATATGTTATTTAGAGGGGATAACAGTCTTAAAGGAAAAACTGTGTTAATGCTAACTCATGATTTTGATCCAATAGTAGATATGATATACCACTTCCCGCGTAACTTTGAAACTGTTTTACCCGAAGGGTGTTTTTTAGAAAACGCAAATGGAATTTTAACTGAAAAGACGATAATGAAATCAGATATTAAAACTTTCTTAGAAATAGCGAGAGAAAATATAGCCAGTCTAGATGAAGATATAAATAAATTGATTTATTTAAGAAGATTTCTGGAAATAAACGACGATAAGTCAGAGGCTTATCAGCTATTATCAAATTTATTTAAAAAGAGAAAGGACCCATTATTCATTACTGATGGAGTGCCGAGAGTAATGACGGAAGAAGAAATCACAGTTGGTACTTCATATATTGCTGAATTTGTTAATGGATTTAATTATCAAACTTACTATGACTTAGTAGTCGATATAGAAAACATGATTAGATTATATATTAAAACATCAAACAATTACGAAAAACTTCAGATCTATAGAATAATAAATATGGAGAATAGCCAAAATGATGTTATAAAAAAGTTTGTAAATGAAACCTTTCATATAGAAAATGACTATTTGTATCAGTTGAATCCATGTAAATATCAAATTGTGCCACAATACATTATTGATGAATGCTCTAAAGATATAAAGGAGTTAACAGGAGAATTAGTTTAAATTTTTGATAGAAATTGTTTTTGATTAACATCAAAGCTAAAATAAGTATTTCCTCTTGTCTTTACTAACATATAAATTAAATAGATGTCTCCTTGCCATCCAAACAAACACTGAAGTAAATAAAGAAAAGACGGGAGAGGATTTGCCCAAAAAATAATAAAGAAAATAAAAGTTTCTACAATAATTGGCCCTAAAGCCATCAATATCAAGTTATTTTTGTGATTGATTCCTTTGGGGATACAAATCTTTTCTTTTAATAATACTGTTGAATTAATCCTAACTATTTTACCAGCATAATGGTGAGAGTATTCATGTATTCTTATGTTGAATAAATGAAAAAACAAAAAGATTACCATAGATAAAGATATTCCGTGTAGTAGTTCAGGAAAATACAATATGAAATTAATTAAAGTGGTTATCCAAACAATTAGAAGAATTAACCCATAAGCTATTTGCTGACGTTCTGATATTAATGTTTTTGTTTTTATACTAATAGATGTATTCATGATAATCTCCTGTTATAAGTCCATTGTATAGTAATACTTTGTGTTAATTTATGAGATGTAAAGAGAGGTCTTTCATTAGGTTACTAAACCTATTAGAAGCCTCTTTCTTTATGTTTTTTGTCATATGGGCATAAATATCCATAGTAGTATTAATATCACTATGTCCTAGCCTTTCTTGTATCTCCTTAATATGAACATTAGCTTCAATCAATAAGGAAGTGTGTGTATGTCTAAATGAATGTGGTGTAACTTGCTTATTAATTGATGTCTTCTTAAGAATTCGTTGCATTCTAATTGATAGATGCTTAATTGTTTTAGGATATCCTTCATTATTGGCAAATATAAAACCATTGTCGTTATAAAAATGCTTTTTATCTTTCATTACCTTTTCTTGTTCTTTTTTATGCTTTTTGAGCAAGTTGACGAGTAAAATATCGATGGTTATTGTCCGAATAGAACCTAGAGTTTTGGGTGTCAATAATTTGAATTTTGATTTGTTGTTCGTTGGATTATAATAAGTTTTAATAACCCTTAATGTATGATTTTCGAAATCGATATCAGACCATTTTAATGCGATCATTTCTCCAATCCTTAACCCTGTATATGCTAACATTGTAAAAGCTAATAAGTCACCTTCTAGGCCATCATTCTTTGTTACCGTAAGAAATTCTTCTAGCTCTTCTTTTTCAAGAAACTTATCGAATAATGAATCCCCTTTTTCGAGGTCAGAAACATTTATTTTTTTCTTGGGTAATTTGATTTCTTTGGTGGGTATTTCACTAATCAATTTAAGGGAAGATGCGTATTCAAAGACCATGTTTGCTGACGTATGGATACTTGAAATATAATTAGAACTAAATTGATTTGAAAGTTTATCGATTGTATCTTGATATGATTTCTTAGTGATCTTTTGGATGGGGATTTGCCCATACTCCTTAATTATATGTTTTAATGCAATACGTCTTGCTCTTAAGCTGCTCTCTTTTGCATCTTGGCTATAATGCCCTTCCCAGTCATTACAAACCTCTTCAAACAGCATTTTTGAAGGTTGGATATATTCGTTCTGGTGTATCTGCCTTTCAAATAAAGCTGCAGCAAGTTTTGCATCTTTTTGTGTAGAGAACCCTTCTTTACTTTTCCGTATATCTTTCCCTGTTATAGGATCGGTACCTACATAAACTCGATATCCCCAGCTAATTCCTTTTTTAGTTTTTTTCTTGTATATTCGAGCCATTCCTTCACCTATTCAAAAAAAGTTTTTAGTAATGTTTTAATTTTTTCTTTATCTTGTATAGAGAGTACTCTGTCTTTGTAAAATAAATCTATATCTGATTCAATAAGTAAATGTAAGTCAATATGATCCTTATTTGAAATGGGACTAGAAGATTTGATGTTCTTTAAAGATTTTAGTTGTGCTCTTTGTTCATCTAATTCTTTTAAAGTGAAGCTATATTCTTTTATTTTCTCTGCTTTTTCCTGGAAGGATTCATCTGAAGGCTTATCTTCATTTTCTAAATAACCTGCTAAAAACATCAGGTCGGAATAACTAACCTTATAAAATCTTGCAAGTTTTTGTAGAACTTCTGGATTCGGCTTTCTTTGTTTTTTTGTTCTGGGATCATAACCTTTTTCTAATGTACTTAAGTAAGTATGGCTTATACCTGTTCCTTCTTGAACCTCTCTTAAGGAAAGATTTCCGCGTAAATCCTTTAAAAAATCACCAAGGTAATTCATTTTATCCCCCTTTTCATAAGAATCGATACCCTTATTGTACATCATGGTTGACAAAGAAGCCAAGTTCATTGTACATTAGTTTCAGATATTTGTAAATCATGGTTAACAAAAAGGAGGAGGATGGGCATATTTAAATTGTATACAATACTCTAATCGAAGAATGAATAAGGTTTACACCTTTTATTTTTTAAAAAATATGTAAACCATGAATTACTAATTGGGGGGGTAAGGTGGAATGTTAGATATTAAAGTTGATGAAAACACTATTAAAATGTTAGTTGAAAAGGCAATTAGTGATCGAGTAGATGAGATAGTAAAACAAAAGTATTTTCTTACCTATAATGAGTTATCCTCATATTTAAATATTAGCAAACCAATTATTGAGGAGAGGTTAATAAAAAGCGGCCTTCCCTATTACAGGGTAGGAAGTAAATATCTATTCAAAAGAGATGAAATAGATGATTTTTTAGATAATATGACCGCTATGATGACTACAACTAATAGAGATATAAAATTTTTCAATAAGTTAGTAGAAAGTACTACTGGAGAAAAAAAAGGGTCTTCTGCTGAGAAAAGAACTACATTTAGTAGCTTAGCACTTTAATGTATGGAGTATAAGCAGTTGGAGGTGTGATTATTGCAGGCTGCTATTTTACAAGATGAGAAAAAACTGAATTCTTTACTAGTGGAAACGAAAAATCAAGAAGATTTTGATTCAGAAGAAGGCATGAAAATCCCTAAACCATTTGTTATTGTGAATGGATCACTTTACAAAAGAGAGATAAAAAGAGAAGAAACTTTAAAAATGATTTCTCGTAAAGTACCTACTATTACAAAGGAATTTCTAAATATTGAAAAACCACATGTAATGTATGAAATTGAATGGAATGAACGCAATAAAAAAGTTAAGGAAATTGTACCGGCATCTACAATAGCAATTAAGAAAGAATTATTAGAATTAAGCTTAAAAGGCTTTTCAGTTAATGAAAACAATGCTAAACCGCTAATTGAATACTTAGATCTCTTTTTAAACTGTAATGTAATAGAACAGTATGCTGCGGTTGAAAGATTGGGTTTGATAAAGAATCACTTTGTTCATCCCTTGTTAAGAAATGATATTGAAGTCGTAGCGGGGGATGA
The DNA here is from genome assembly GCF_023714225.1 of Mesobacillus sp. MER 48. Classification (NCBI taxonomy): domain Bacteria; kingdom Bacillati; phylum Bacillota; class Bacilli; order Caryophanales; family Bacillaceae; genus Mesobacillus; species Mesobacillus sp. MER 48. The sequence goes on along the minus strand of NZ_JAMAUR010000012.1, from coordinate 47,076 downwards.
GGGAGACTATCAGCTTAAAGATGGATTCGAAATTAAAGGAACGAGCAATAGTTGGAAATTAGAAGTGTTCGAACGAATAAAAAATTATCCAAAGGCGGTTTTTTTTGTACTGGCTAGCTTTGCAAGTGTAATTATTAAAGACTTAGGTATTCAACCATTTATAGTTGATTTAAGTGGTGCTACGTCACAAGGTAAGACAACTACTTTAAAGGTAGCAGCTAGCGTTTGGGGTAATGATGGGTTAATAAATGAATGGAATGCGACTAAGGTGTCAATAGAACGTAAAGCTGCCTATTTAAATAGCTTTCCATTACTTATGGATGATACGAGAAAGGCAGATGATAAAGTATTGAACATAATTATTTATCAATTTTCGGGAGGGAAGTCTAAGGGAAGAGGTAGTTTGAATGGAAATCAAAAAGAGTATACCTGGAACAATATTTTATTGAGTACAGGAGAGGTTTCATTAAACGAGTATGCTAAAAATCAGGGCGGTGTAGCAGCCAGGGTGATTCCGCTAGTAGACCAACCATTAAAAAGTAACCACGCAGATATTATGCAATTAGTGGAGGGAGTAAGAAATAATTATGGGGCAATCGGTATTGATTTTTTAATACTATGGTTGAAAGAAAAAAAAGAATTAATACCTGAATATCATAAGGTTAGAATGCACTTTATAAATAGAGCAAAAAGAAATGAAGTACTAAATAGGTTGGCTGGGTATTATGCAGCTGTGTACTTTACGGGAAGTATATTAAAAAAATATCTTGGAATCAATGTGAATTTAGAAGCACTGTTATATTTATTTGAAGAAATAGCATACGAAAATAAATCAATTGACATGCCAATGCAGTTTTTTGAAGAAATATTAACAGATTTAGATAGTAATCGATTAAGTATTTATTACCCAGGCTCTTACAAACCTAATATGATGAATGCTATTTATAGAAACAAAACTCTATATTTACATCCAAAGTATATTAAGAGCATGTTAGGTGTAGAAGAAAGACAAATAAGAAAGGAATGGTTAAAACGAGGATTAACGGTAGGTAAATCAGAAAATGGCTCTTTTGTTGATTACAAGTCAATTAAGCATGAAGGACAGACCTACCGAGTCGTTGAAATAAATATGGATTATGTAAATAAATTAGGATTCGATTTTAATGATAATAAATACCAAAGGTAACCCTGTTTTTTTCGTGGTTACAATGGGTTACAAGAAGATTTGGAAATTGTAACCCGATAAATATATGGAATAGTATAAGCTTGAGAAGCAGAGGTTACAAAGTTACATAAAAATAAATACAGTCTTAATAAATGTACTTAAAAAGATTGTTATAAGATATAAAAATTAATCTTAAAAAAATGTGTAACTTTGTAACCAAAAAAGAGCAAACAGTTGATAAATCAAAGGGAATCTAGGTTACGTATATTTTTTAGTCTTGTATCTTTTGTAACATTTTATCGGTTTAATATTGTGAAGGAAGGTTGTGCGAAATGATTTCTTTCAAATTATTTGAAGGTGTGAAAAACGTGATTATTGATTGATCACGAAGTCGTTAAGAAGACGGAGTGCCCATTTATACACTGACAGCTGTCAGTCAGTGCAATGGGTTTTTTCGTAAACGAAAAAGGTACGTTCAGCTTGCTGAATAACCTTCGGGAAAAGGAGGATAAAACAATGAGTGAATTTCCAAAACTACTAACGATATCAGATTTAACTACAAGATGGAAAATGCCACGACAAAGTATACACGAAAAAAAGCTAGAAAAAGATTTTCCAAATCCCGTACAATATGTCTCAAAAGGAAGAACGGCTTTGTATTTAGAAAGTGATATAGAATTCTATGAAAAGGAAAAGCCATGGATTACAACTCCAGAGAAAAGAAGAAGAAGACAAAGGTTCATTTGGTCACTAATAAACAAATGAAAACAGAATGAGTCCAAGAGCTGTTTAACGCAGCTCTTTTTTATTTAAAAGCAGGTGAATTTAATAAGTAAAGACTGCACCTATACTATGATTAATAAGTGCAGTTCTTATTAGTAATTGAGTTTGGATATTAAAAACCCATATATATTTGGAGGTTATATATTTAATTGATCATATTGATCTATGCTATAAAGAAAAACATTGGGATCATAGTCAATTGAAAGGACTTCTAGTAATTTTTTTGCTATCGATGTAGTCATCGTTGTTCTTATGTTCCTTTCAAGATCACTTATAACAGCCCCAGAGCAAGCAGTTGCTCTAGCCAAGGCTAGTTGGCTCATGCCAAGTTTTTTACGCTTGTCAACTATATCCTCAATGCTAATCAAGTCAGTTATATTAATTATTGCTTTTTCTCTATCCAGGGATTTATATTTTAGGTATTTTTCCTCAATGTATAAATTAGTGTCGATGTATAGCCAATCTAAAATAGCTAAAATTTGTCTTTTTCCACTCCAGGCTAACTCGTAGAGATGATCTTCACTTTTTGATGTTTTTGTTACCTTGGGTTTTAATTCAATGAAGCTTACTGCACAATGGTTACAAATTACTTTACGAATACCTTCCAAGAGGCTTTTGGTTCCATAAAAAACTATCTTATTACTATAAGTATCTATTGTACCGTCACCACAAAAAATACCTCTACAGAAATGTCGTGCAAATTCTAAAGGGATTGTGCTTGGATAAATAATATCAAAGGTTTTATTAAAAGATTGGGGTAGTTCTAATTGAATTCGAACAAACTCTGCAAAAATTTTTGAATACACTACAGCCTTATTTTGATACAAAATACGTGTTCTTCCTTTATAGGTGTATATTCTTGAATCGAGTCTAAGGATATCAGTACTTTCTATATGGAATAAAAAAGATTCTAGAATTCTATAAGATGATGCTTTTAACCCTATACTGATGCCTATTAAATCGCCGGTTACCGCTTTTTTTAAAAAACCTCCGTCTGATGCAAATAAACCCAAGAAATAAACCTTATCTGCAGTATCGAGTATTGAGAAGTAATTCACATTACAAGTATACTTACGATGATCCTGTCTTGATTCAATAGTTGGCTGATATTCTTTGATTTCTACCTCATTCTTATGTAAGAGTCGTATTATAGCTCCTGAACTAACATTAAAATGTGCAGCAATAGTTTTCGTAGGGATATTTTCTAAATACATCTTTAAGATGATGGGCTCATCATCTTCAAAAATCTTTTGTGTTCCTTTTGGCCTTAAGGCTATTTTGTTTTCGTGTAATATTTTTAATATTGTCTTATAACAATGTCCGTACTTTTTTGCGATTACTTTAGAACTTATACCATAATCCACATATTCAATTAATATCTTTTTTATATGGGATTGAGAAAATGTTTTTGCTCCATTGTATTGAAACCCTGCTACATGATTTTCAAGAATATTAAGAATATTCTTTAGAGATATTTCTAGTTCTTCACTGATTTCATTGATAAAATAAGAACAATTGTACATTGCTAGAACATTTTTCATCTTGTAAACACCCCTAATTACCAGTGTATACATAATTTGGATTAGTAAATCATTCTACAATGAAAAATCCTTATTCTTTGATGGGCTGTCTAATATTTAGTATCCGATTAGTATCCGGTAGGGTTTGTTATTAATAGTTTTCATAAAGTGTGTGGAATTTAAAACGTTGATTTATAAGGCTTTTTGGCATATGTCTTTAAATATTTATAGGGTTAATAAATGGGCGGAATGATGTAATAAGGGGATTGAATTCCTGTTATATCAACGTTTTAAAAGCTGTAATTGTCAATTTGTCCGCGCGTTTGTCCGCACAAGTAAAAATACACGGCTAAAATTAAATAATTACCGTCTATAAGAGAAGGTCTTTCATTAGTTTACTAAACTGATGAGAGGCCTTTTCTTCCATATTGGCGGTCATATGAGCATATATGTTCATTGTGGTATTTATATCTGAATACCCAAGGCGTTGTTGAATCTCTTTTATCCCCACTCCTGCTTCTATTAACAAGGAAGTATGGGTATGGCGGAATGAATGAGGTGTAATATTCTTATTTATCTCAGCTTTCTTAAGAAGTCGTTTAATCCTCACTTCAATAACCTTCCTTAGTTGAGGGTGTCCATCACTCCTTGCAAAGATAAAACCCTTATCATTGTATATTTGTCTGTTTTTCATTTTAGATTCTCTTTGCACAATTCTATGTTTTCTGAGCATGCTTACTAGCATTTCATCAATTTTAATAGTTCGGACTGAACCAGTTGTGTTTGGGGTCAAAAGTTGATATTCTCGGTAATTATTATTAGGATTATAAAGAGTTTTGGTAACTCTTAATTTACTTTGTTCCAAATCAACATCTGCCCATTTAAGAGCAAGCAGTTCCCCTATACGCATTCCAGTATATGATGAGGTTGGTAAAAAAGCGAGGGCTAATATCAAAGGTAAACTTCTATAATAGCCACGAAACATTCGAAACGGTGTCTGATATAACAGAAAAAATTAATCCAACTAATATTGATCCTTTCAATTCAAATATGCAAAAAGAGGCTCAAAAAAACTCACCTAACTTTTTAAAACCAGAAAAATCTATTAAAACACAGTTCTATTTTTCACCTGGTGAAATATATGAATCAAAAATGTTTTTAATCAAAACGATTAGACCGGCAAAAAAGTCTGTATCAATCATAGATAAGTATTTGGACTATGAAGTTTTGGAATTTTAGAAGATCTTCCAGACGATATAGAAATAAATTTACTTGCCTTATATGAAACGAAGAGTTTTAAAAGACTTTTTGGACCCTTTGCTATTAATAGGGAGAATGTAAACGCAAAGAAAAATAATCGCTGCCACGATAGATTTATTATTTTAGATAGTAATGAAGTGTGGCACTTAGGAACCTCTCTAAATTCTTTTGGTAAAGATGCTTTTATGATTACCAAGATAATCGAAGTACAAGCCAAACAAAAGTTTCTAAAAGATTATAATGACTGGTGGAATACTGGATTAAACTTTTAATTTGCACTAATTTTGTGTTTAAAGTTTAAAATGAGTTGCTCGCAATACGGCAATTCACTTTTATGTCATATCAACCGACTACTTGTATTATAATACCTCTTGTTTAAAAAAGTACTGATTAATTTCCAGGTACTTTCTCTGAATCTCTTAATTTTTTTTATCCCTCCTACATATATGTAGCGGTCATCTTTAAAATAATTTATTCTGTTTTATATTCAATATCTAAATTCGGTCTTTTAAGTTTTAGGATATAAAAACTCCCGAGGGCCGCTCCTATACCTAATGCTTTTTCAAGGAGTTTCCTTATCGCATCCCCAAATGCTTTACTTACTTCACCAAGGATCTTAATTGTAAAGAAGTATAATTGTAAATAGAACTTGAAGAGATATCTAACCACTTACCAGAAAAGTAAAGTTTTTTGTTGTGTTTCCTGTACGGAGTTAATAGTTTAATGTAAAAAGCCCTACCCAAGAGGGGCTTTTTATTTAATCTTCCCAAACTTCGTTCATTAGATCTTCAATTTCTTTTCTGAGTTTTTCAGTTTGTTTTTTTAAAACTGTAACTTTATCTTCATTTATTTCCACTACATCACCTGTTTTTGCGAACTTTGGAAACAATTCTTTAGGGAAGTCCTTTGTGGTACCACCAATTTCAACTACAGCAATCTCTCCCTCAAATCGATCAATAATTCCACGCATTATCTCACTGTAGTACCGTTTGTCGTGAAGATGATATGACCACTTTTATCTGTTCTATACGTAGTTACCTTAGCCGATTTAAGTCTACTCAAAATGGTACTTGTAGGATGCCCATAGCTGTTTTTGTCAACAGATATTACTGCGTATTGTGGCTTCACTGCTTTTAAGAAGTTGCTACTTGATGATGTACTAGCGCCATGATGATCCACTTTCAAAACATTCGCGGTTAAATTTTGTTTTGAGGTAATCATGTCTGTTTCGGATTTACTTTCTGCATCACCAGTAAATAGGAATGACTTTTTATTATATACAAGCTTTAATACGGCGCTCCAATTATTTAAGTCACTAGCAATATAGGATTTTAGTGGTGCAACAAAGCTTCTCGTTATCCCTTTAAGAGGAATCCTAACGCCTTTTGATGCTGTTTTAATACTTAAACCTTCACGTTTAACGGCGGATAAAAATTCTTTATAAGCTAGTGTTGTATGGCTTACTTTAGGGGAATAAACAGATTTTACTTTGTAGGCTTTGAGTACCTCATCCAAACCACCAAGATGATCTGCATCTGGATGAGTGGCGATCATAATTTCAATATCACCTACTTTTTGCTTCTTTAGATATGCAACGACATCACTGCCGTCTATGTTACCAGCATCAATGATGACATCTTCCCCGATAGGTGCTTTTATGTATATAGCATCACCTTGTCCAACATTAATAAAGTGAACTTTCATCTCTTTTGGTAGCTGTATTAGAAGGGTGTACAGCTACTAAACCGAACAATAAAATGATTGTAAGAATGAAGAGACCTAGGTAAATGAGACAAAGGAAAAAACACCCCTTAAGTCGTAATTATTCTATGACATACAGGGGGTGTTTTTCTTATGGGGAAGAACAATAATTTTTACTCATATGAGACAAAAATGAAAGCAATTGAACTGAAAATGTCAGGGCAATATTCCAATCGTGAAATAATGGAGGAGTTGGGGATTGTAAATGACTCTCAGATCAGGATTTGGATGATGTGGTACAGAAAGGGAGAAATGTATCGTTTTTCTCATTCTCAACCTATTGGTAAACAGTATAGCTTTGGAAAAGGACCCGAGGGATTGACTGAAGTTGAGCAGCTAAAGAAAGAGAACCAGCATTTACAGATTCACCTGGAGATATTAAAAAAGTACAAGGAGATCGAAAGGAGTTGGTACCAGAGGTTGTTTTAGAGCTTGTAGAGGACTTAAAAAGAAAATATACCATTTCTACCATCTGTGATTGCATAGGGGTTCCACGTGCCACCTATTACCGTTGGAAGAAACGAGGAGCTTGTAAACCAAGTGAATTAGAACTTCAAATTAAAGAGATTTGTGAAAAACATAAGTTTCGTATAGGTCATCGGACTGTTAAGGCATGGCTTAAAAAAGATTTTAAAGTGGAAGTTAACCGGAATACTGTTCAAAAAGTAATGCAAAAATATAACCTGCAATGCCGAGTAAAACCAAAGAAGAAGGTTGAATTCTCAGGAGAGAGCCATATTGTGGTTCCGAATCGTTTGGAACGTAATTTTAAAGCATCTAAACCAAATGAAAAATGGGTTACAGATATAACATATCTTCCATTCGGACAATCCATGATGTACCTATCTAGCATTATGGACCTTTATAATAATGAAATAATTGCTTACCGAATAAGTTTGAGCCAGGACGTAACACTTGTATTGAACACCTTAAAAGACGCTGTTCAGAATCGAAACGTTGAAAATGTAATAATACACAGTGATCAAGGTGCACAATATACATCTAGAGCTTTTCAATCGCTAGCAAAAGAAAAAGGCATTATCACAAGCATGTCTCGGAAAGGCAACTGCTTGGATAACGCCGTGATTGAATCCTTCCACTCTACCTTAAAGTCAGAAGAATTCTACTCTCAGCCACGAGAGTATCTTACAAATCCTATTGTAGTGGAAAAGGTTAAAAATTTCATCCAATATTATAATCAAATACGACTCATGGCAAAATTAAACTACCTGTCCCCAATTGAATATAGAGAACAGGTAGCATAGGTGTTTTTTTCTTGTGTCTCAAATCGATAGGTCAGTTCAGAATTATTTTCGTTTTTTCATTTTATCTCCTTATATTCAAAAATTTAACATATGGGTAGTTAATTAGATATACAAAAAAATTATTTTTCCTTATTAAATTTCTATGTGAAATACAACTGGTTTAACTTAATTTAAAACGGAACTGGTAAACGAAAATAATGAATCTGATGAAATAAATGTTTATGGTAGAGAAGTGGATACAAAGTCAATTATATTGGAAGAACTCGGTGTTCTTATAGGTAATAATAAAGAGATGACGGGGGGATTGATTTATATACAGATAGTATTCCTGGCGGTACTCTCAATGAGAAAAACCGCTCTATCCTTGGTCGGATCGGCGGTTTCTCATATCAGAAGAAAGGGCGACTAGCCTCTATTCATTTCAAGATCAGTAATAAATTTGTCCTTTTGTTGCGCACTAAAATTTTAATCTTGAGATAAATAAATCCATTTTTTTTCATCAAATTCTTTAATAATATAAGTTGAACCTATATTTTTTAAAATCTTATTGAAAAACTCTATATTGTCCTCATAATCATATAAGTCTTTTTGAATATATTCCTTAATAATGAAATTCGTCAATTCTGAAGTATTCACAAAGTCTGAAAAAAACGTTCTCAAAGTAATTGAATCTTCTTTTGTTAGAGCTTCATCATTAATTAATGATATTCTAAAAACATTTAGAACTTCATTAATGTCTTCTTCATCCATATAACATAAAGGGTCCATTTTTTTATCTTCTTCTGTAAAAGGACTTCTAGTATCCTCAATTACTGCATATGCTAAAATATTTCCGTCTTTTAATGCATGAAATATTTCTAAATCACGCAATTTTAAAATTCTCTGAAGTGATATCATCTAGTTTCCTCCTACCCAAATATTAATTTAGGTTGCGATAATAAAGTTGCTACAGTTACACCTACTAAAACTGCTATTGTTGTTAAAAATGTTACAGGACTTAATATTATATCTTTCCAAGACATTTTACTAACCTTTTTACGTTCTGCATCTAATTTTTTTTGTTTTTCTACCCCTTTTTTAAAATCTTCTGTCTTTTTCACGTTATTTTGCACTGTTTTTGGAACACCAGAGGAATCTAAGGTTTTATTATGACTTTTCCCTCCAGTAACTCTTTCAGCTCCTTTAATTTTTCCCTTTTCCACATGTACATGCCAATCATTATTCACGCCATCAATATGAGGCTTTTCAACACGGTATTTCCAACCAGCAGAACCCGGCACGTCTTTCATAGTAGCAGCTGAAGCATCAATAGGTCCAACACTTAAAACCATAGTTGAAAAGAATAAAACCAATACCATTAATAAAACGAAATTTTTTTTCACATTAAACCTCCCAAAAATTTGAATTACTTCAATATAATAACATATTATCATTTGAAATTTAATTAAAAATAGTTAAAAAATATTAATTTATTTCCGTATTTTAACTTTAGGCATTAAATATATCTATAAAAATAGATAAAATTTACTACATGTAGGTTGCTATATAGGCTAACCTGCTAGAAATTTTTATAGGTGTTGTAGTTATATTTGTAACTAATAGTGTTGCTGATAGAATTTGCAAAAATGGTATATATAAAAAAGCTTGTAATAAGTTAAAAAACATAAAAAATTTTTCTATAGCTGGTTTTACTCCTAAATAATTAATAAGCACCCCATTATTTAAATGGGGTGCTTATTTTATTACCTAAGTAATAAAATATTCCGGTTTTAGGAACGTTATAGTATCGTAATAACAATCCAATTATTATTACAATCGTTAAAAATAAAAATGCTAATATCATATTTCTTATATCCTTAGAAATCAAAATATATCTCTCCTTAAAAAAGTTGTTTAAGCTAAAATATATATCGTTGAGTTAGCTTGTTTTTTTAAGTGATAGTTTTTTTTTATTTAACATAACATCGAGGAAGGAAAAAAATCACTCACTTGAATTACTTTGACGATTATCTCAAACCACGGCAAAGACTATAAAATTCTTGATTTAATATATTTGATTATTCAGAAAGAATGAGTGGTAATCAGTCTGTTATTCATTGACTGTAATCATTAGCTACCTGGAAGTCGCATTATAAAGTATCTTCTTATTTTTATAACGAAAAGAATAAAACTAGTGAATATGGATTTATTTATGTTTTAAATCCATAAAACTTCTAATAGTGTTTAAAAAAGGCACGAATTTATCGCTATTAATAAATGTTAAAACAGCTTCTTCAAATAAAGGGGACACACCTTTAATATTTAAAGTGTTTTTATCGTCCACTGTATAAGCATTCATACTGACGAAGACGTAAACTCCACCTCTTATATAATCAGCAATTGTAATAAGTACTTCCGCGCTTAAATCAGGATCATCAAAAATAAACTTAGTTAATGCGTTAAATTCCATTTCTTGATTGTTTTTAAACGAAAGATATGAATACAATAATGAAATTATAGGGAGACCACCGCTTTGTGAAATCCCTAAAATGATTTTCTTCCATTCTTCTTTTGTCAGCAATTCAGCTTGATCTTTTTGTGTTGGAGCCTTATCGAACTTATCACTTAATAATTTTGTCAATTCAGTTTGATGTTGAGAAAGGTTTTTTTTCATATTTTCATCAAAAACAGTATTTAAAGATTCAATTCTTTGCTCTAATTTTTCGAATATATCTCTGTTACTGGTAGATTCTAATAAATTTGTTACATGCTCTATTTTGGTAGCCGATTCTTCAAGCTTCCTTGTTGAATAAAGAGTCGTTGAGCTTTGATCGAATGAATAAATAATTGCAATTACAGCCAATATAATAGAAATTATCGTTCCGGCAAAACTCCATTGAGTTAAGGTTGTTTCATAGTGACTTGTTATTAACCAAGTAAATAATAGAAATAAAAACCAATAGACTAGATCTTTTTTTGTAATCCATTTCAACATTAAAGCACCTTCCTATTTTTATTTAGTAAGTATATTTCTACAAATTATGGCAAAATACCTTTAAAATTGGAATTTTTTAATATACAACTTAGGTGAAAATCCCTAACCAACCATACGTTTACATAATCTAGTTACTTAGATGGAGGAAGATATGGTGAAGAAAAAACTAAAAGCTCAATATGATTTGGTTAAACCCTTATATGAATCTATGTGCCAGGAAATAATAAAACAGTTGCAGACACTTTTAAACGATAATGGCATAAAATTAGCTGTTCCTTTGGATTATCGGGTAAAGGAATGGGATTCATCAATTGCTAAGATAGAAAGGTATTCGATAAATATCGATGAAGTATCAATAGTATGATTATACTTGTTGAAAATGAGCTTGTTCCTTGTTTTTGATATCTTTGAATTAATACTCAGCCTAAAACATCGATACCAAGGTATTAATTATTACTTTGCAGGACAGTTTGCTTATGCATTTAGTAAAAAGCATGTTGAACGTTTTTTATTTGATGGTCATGAATAAATGAAAATTGGGAAGCATTAGAATTGTTTGATTCGAATATGTCTGCCTTTATGAAGACATTGGAAAGCTTCATTTTAGACATGAAAACAGAATCGTATGCCAGAGTTCAAGGATTGCTCCCAGCATACAAAATGGGAAACTCGATTAAAAATTAAATTATTAGTCCTTTTCTTATATTAGAAAAAAGACTGCCTATACAGCAGTCTTTCTTAATCTAAATTTAGGAATTCCAAGTATAAAATTTGTCTGCATTTTTTTTGAGTAATATTTAGAAAAATATTTGATTCTCTAAAATTTGTAATAAAAATCCTAGTGTTTTAACTATTTCGCACAATTAATAAAAAGTGATGAATGGGAGGCATGATGTAATCTGCCCCTCGAAGCCTTATATATATGGGCTTTGAAAAGGTTTGATAACAAAATGCTAACATCTTATAAGAGGCTTCTCATTAGTTCATTGAACTTTTGAGAAGCCTCTTTTTTCTTGTTGAAATTGAATTATTTGAAAAAGAATATGGATTCCTCCACAATAAAAAAAGAACCTAATGATACTATACTATCTCTACGGAAAAGACTAATCGTCTAATTAAGCAAGATCCATCAAAAACGAAAGGAGCTTTGCTATGAATGAAAAAAATCGGCAAATTGTATTAGCGAACAGACCTAAAGGCATGCCCGATGAGGAGACTTTCCATTTTATAGAACAGGACACGAAAGAGCTTGAGGAAGGGGAAGTTTTACTTCGTACGCTTTATGTGTCTGTTGATCCATATATGAGAGGAAGAATGCAAGATACAGAATCGTATATTGAACCTTTTCAGCTTGGCAACGTGATTGAAGGCGGTTCAATCGGAGAAGTGATAGAATCCAAGTCTGAAAATTTTCAACAGGGTGATATCGCTATTGGGATGTTTGGCTGGCAAACGCATTATGTTGCAAAAGAGAAGGAAATCAGAAAAATCGACCCTTCGTTAGCACCGATTACGACGCATTTAGGGATATTGGGGATGACGGGGCTAACCGCTTATTTTGGATTATTGGATATTGGGAAGCCCAAAGAAGGCGAAACGGTCGTTGTCTCTGGAGCAGCGGGAGCAGTCGGCTCTGTTGTAGGGCAAATTGCCAAAATAAAAGGCGCCAGAGTAGTTGGAATCGCGGGGGCGGAGGACAAGATTTCATTCTTGAAGGATCAACTGCAATTTGATGAAGCGGTTAATTATAAAACAGCTGCGGATTTGAAGGAAGCAATCGGCCAGGCATGTCCCGGTGGAGTTGATGTTTATTTTGATAATGTTGGCGGAGAGGTATCGGATGCAGTTCTGACGAAACTGAACCGATATGCACGCATACCTGTTTGCGGAGCGATTTCTTCTTATAACCTGGCAAGTGTGGATTTAGGGCCTCGTGTGCAAACCACGCTTATTAAGAAAAGCGCGCTCATGCAAGGTTTTACAGTAGGTAATTTTTCAAATAGGTTCCAGGAGGGTGCAACGCAGCTTGGGAAATGGCTGCAGGAAGGCAAGCTCAAATATCAAGAAACGATTCATGAAGGGTTTGAAAATATTCCGAATGCATTCCTTGATCTCTTTAAAGGTAATAATACCGGAAAGCTGCTTGTAAAAGTGGCTGACCGTCAATATGAAAAATAACGCATCAGACATGATTTTTTCATTATTGTTCGTTAGACAATAAGTTATCAATACGCAGACACTTGTTCAGTTCACAACAATAAAAAATCGATTTAAAATAAACCTGTTATAAGGCCATCCTTAGTTCTTTAAACTGATGGGTGGCCTTTTTTCCATGTAAGCAATCATATAACATTTTCATTTTAAGCCTTTCATCTATCAGAATATCGTACGTTTTGAACCTGTTTAGTTTTATGTGTAAGAGCTTGTACTCTTATATAACAAATTAAAATTCATAATAAGATGCATCCATTTTCATATCACGATTTAAATTCTATGTGGAGGAAATAGCGGGAAGTTGGAAGGCACCTGCAAAGATTATGCTTCTGCATGTAATTTGAAGTCCGCAAACTGCACCTGGCCGATTATTATTAAACACACCATATGCTGCAACTGAAATCGTGTCACAGTTCAAATCAGGGAGAGTGGTTGGTGGAGTTGCCGAACAACCAATAACATGGTCTACACATACTTTACCTGAACAACTTATACGTCCAAGTCCGGAATTATCTAAGGCTGGCTGACAAGCAGGGTCATTTCCTGTTGTTTCTAATCCTCCGCAATCACCTATTACTGATACGCTTCCAATGAACGGGATGCATCCTGTAACCCTTACTTGATATAATGGTACTGTTACAGGACCACAGTCAGTATCAACAGTCTTGTCGCATTCCTCTATATAGGTTCTTAATTGATTCGTATTATAAATTAACCTTATATCGTCAACCACGCCCATAAACCCTTCAGGAATTTCTGCCTCACAGCAAAAACTGACGTTTCGATTAACTGGTCCACACTGAGGGTCACCAGATTGATCAGGAGTAACTGGATTAAAATCCAAACACTCAGCAGCATCCTGTTTAGGCAGTGGTGGGAGCTGGTTTTTAACCTCACCCTTCTCGTTAATAAATTCTTTTGGCATTTTATTAACACCCCTTATGTTTATTCTTTAATATGGATATGCATATAACACCTTACTTGAGTGGACGAATGTAGTAGTTAGCAAAGGTATTTCCTTAAAAGCACAGCTTAAGAATTTTCATAATAATAGTATAATAATATCGAGGTGATAAAAGCATGAAGGATATAACCTTAAGCTCATTGCTGGATGTCATCGGGGAGTTATTTTCTGATGAAATCTCGATTGCGGTTTCGAATACGAATGAATATATTTATTATCGTCCCAGCAAGAGGGTGGATTTGAAGATTGCTGCTGGCGATCCTGTGAAGGAAGGGACGATTGCCTATAAGGCGCTGAAGTCGAAGCAGAAGGTTTCTGAGTTTATTAACCGGGATGTTTTTGGCATTCCTTATCATGGCATGGCGGTTCCGTTTTTACATAATGGCGAGCTTGAGGGCTGTGTGACGGCGATTTATCCGGCGCTGACCGATGGGAAGTCAGTTGTCACCCTGAAAACCCAGGATGGCTGGATCCCGGTTCCTTTTTCGAAAGTGATCCATATTGAGGCAAAAGATAAGAAGACCCATGTCTATACTGATGAAATATCGGGAACACATAAATACTCCCTGCAGGAATTTGAATATTTGCTTCCGAAGGATTCCTTTATCCGATGCCATCGTTCATTCATTGTGAATGTGAACCATATCAAGACGATTTATCCCGATACTCATTCCACTTTTCTGTTGTCGATGGATAATGGTGAGCATGTGCCGGTCAGCCAATCCTACTCCAGTTATTTTAGAAAACTGCTGGGATTCTGAGTTTTTCTGCTTTGGTACCTAAATTTGCTGTTTTGTCGGAATCTTTTGTCTAGTGTTCTAAAAACCATTTCTTGATAGTGCTAATGGGTAAAATGGTTATAACTATTCATTAAGCGAGGGATCGAGATATGGAACAGCAATTAGACCGAATTAGAGATCAGCGTCTGAAGGACAAAGTTGTGACTCCTGAACAGGCAGCTTCCTTCATTGAAAATGGAATGACTTTAGGCTTAAGTGGATTCACGCGTGCGGGTGATGTGAAAGCGGTACCATTTGCCCTGGTTAATAGGGTGAATGAAGATGAAAATTTTAAGGTTAATGTATATACCGGAGCTTCACTGGGCTCAGATGTAGATAAGCTGTTCGCTGAGGCAGGCATCCTCGGCAAAAGATTGCCATTCCAGGCAGATCCGACAATGCGCCGCGGCATCAATCAGGGAGACTTTCTATTTGTGGACCAGCATTTATCGCATACAGCCGAGCTGATTCGCGCGGATGTCATGGAAGTAGACGTCGCAATTTTGGAAGCGGTTGCAATCAGTGAAGACGGCATGGTCATTCCGACGACTTCAATAGGGAATTCCATGGCATTCGCCCAGAATGCGAAGTCGATTATCATTGAGATCAATACGGCCCAGTCAACAGAACTCGAGGGACTGCACGATTTATACGAACCAGGAAAACAGGGTGAAAGGAAGCCTATCCCGCTTACTAAACCAGACGATCGGATTGGAACCATCGGGATCCCGGTCGATGTAGACAAGATTAAAGGGATTGTGTTCACGAATCAGCTGGACTCACCTTCAACGATTGTTCCTCCGGATGAAGAAACGGTCGTGATGGCGCAGCATTTAATCGAATTACTTCGAAAAGAAGTTCAGAGCGGCCGGCTTACGGAAAACCTGGCCCCATTACAATCAGGGATTGGTTCTGTTGCCAATGCTGTTCTGCATGGAATGCTGGATTCAGAGTTTGAGAACTTGGAGGTCTATTCAGAGGTGCTTCAGGATGCGGTGTTTGACCTGATCGATGCGGGGAAGGTCAAATTTGCTTCCTGCTGTTCAATCACGCTTTCCGAGGGAAAAATGCAGCAGGTGTTCTCGAATTTTGAAAAATATCGCGAGAAGTTGATGATGCGCCCTCAGGAGATTTCCAACCACCCTGAAATCATCCGCCGTCTCGGGTTGATTTCCATCAATACAGCTTTGGAATTAGACATCTACGGAAATGTGAATTCGACTCATGTCCTCGGCACGAAAATGATGAATGGAATCGGCGGTTCCGGCGATTTTGCCAGAAACGCGCGCCTGGCCATCTTTGTCACTAAATCGATTGCCAAAGGAGGGAATATCTCAAGCATCGTGCCTTTCGTCTCACATGTGGACCATACAGAGCATGATGTCGACGTGATTGTCACCGAACAAGGGTATGCAGACTTGAGAGGCCTCGCACCAAGGGAAAGAGTACAACTGATTATTGAAAACTGTGCGCACCCAATGTACCGCGAGCAGCTGCGCGCCTATTACCAGGAAGCACTGCAAAGAGGCGGGCAGACACCGCATGTTTTGGAAAAAGCTCTATCATGGCATACCAGTTTTGCCAGCAAGGGTACAATGTTAGAAAAGTCGGCGGAAACGGTTCAAGTTTAATTTTTAACAATAGATGTGAACTCCCCAGCCATCTTGAGGTTGGGGAGTTTTTTATGTTCCAGCTCCTATCGGAGGCTCACAGGTCTTTTCCAAAAAGACAGGCATAAAAATAAGATGAGGGATATCTTGGGTGGTGTTAGGATGCATGAAATGTCACTTATGTCAGAAATCATTGAAATCGTTTCAGAGGACGCTGCTGCAAGAGGTTTTAAAAAGCTGGATCAGATTGATGTCATAGTGGGGGATTTATCCAATGTCCTGCCCGATGCCCTTGAGCTGGCGTTTCTCTTTTTTCAGAGACAGGAAGGCAGTTTGATTGACGAAGATAGCAGGCTGCATATTATTCGGGAAGAAGCAAAAGCCTGGTGCCCGGAATGCCGGTGTAATTTTCAGCCTGATTACAGGATTGCGCTTTGTCCGGAGTGTGGCATTCCCGGCAGCCTGCTGGTGAGCGGTGAAACGTTCAGGGTTGAATCTTATGAAGGAAGGGTTGAAGGCGATGAAAATTGAGCTTGGCGCAGATGTGTTAAAGGATAACAATCTAGCTGCCGTTTATAATAGAAAACTATTTAAAGATCACAAAACACTTGTCATCAATCTCATGAGTTCACCTGGTGCCGGTAAAACGACCCTGCTGGAAGAAACAATCAAGTCATTGCGCCACGATTTTACTGTGGCCGTAATTGAAGGAGATCTGGCCACGGACCGTGATGCGGAGCGCTTGCGGTCTTTAGGGGTAAAAACAATTCAGATTAACACAGTGGGAGGCTGCCATCTTGATGCGAGGATGATTGCCAAAACACTTCCAGAATTTGACCTGGAAGACATTGATATTCTCTTCATCGAAAATATAGGGAACCTGGTTTGTCCTTCAGGCTATGATTTAGGACAAGATTATAAAGTCGTCGTATTAAGCGTACCGGAAGGCAATGATAAAATCCCGAAGTATCCTGTGATGTTCAGGCGTACGGATCTGACGATTATCAATAAGGTCGATCTCCTTCCATATGTCTCATTCAGTGTTGAGGAAGCTGAAAGAGACTTAGAGACTATTAATCCTGCGGCAGAGCTGATGGTTTTGTCCGCGAAGACTGGTGAAGGTCTTGAAGGCTGGGTCAACTGGATCAAGGAAGCGTACAGGCAATGTACGGAGCAGTGAGCATCAGGGTGACGGGAAGGGTGCAGGGAGTTGGGTTTCGGCCATTCGTTTATTCCCTTGCGAAAAAATTTCAATTGACGGGAACCGTCCAGAATAATCTTGACCATGTCATGTTGATTCTGGAAGGAAACGAAGATGAGCTAGAAAAAGCCGTAGCAGAACTAAAAAATTCACCGCCACCTCTGGCAAAGATCGATAGAATTACCGCAACTCCAATTCCCCCTGTCTATTTTCAAGAATTTACGATCATCCCAAGCAAAAAAATAGATTCCTGTTCCTTACCATGGATTTCTGCGGATGCGGCGATTTGTGAGGATTGCCTGCGAGAAATGAAAGATCCATCCAATCGGCGATATCAATACCCATTCATCAACTGCACACAATGCGGCCCGCGCTACACAATCATCCAGGCCCTGCCTTATGATCGGCCATATACAACGATGAGTGAATTTACAATGTGTGAACAGTGCCATGAAGAATATGAAAACCCGTTGAACCGTCGGCATCATGCCCAGCCGATATGCTGTTCTGCATGTGGCCCAAGCATTGCTTTATTTTATCAAAAAGGGAAGTTGGCGGCACAGGATGAGAAGGCGCTTCTTGAGACAGGTGCACTATTAAGGAGGGGCCATATTGTCGGGATAAAAGGCATCGGCGGTTTTCATCTCGCATGTGATGCTTTTCAGGAGAGGGCAATCTTGGAAGTGAGAAAAAGAAAGAATCGTCTCTACCGTCCACTGGCCATTATGGCAAGGAATCTGGATGTAGTAAAAAAGCATTGTTATTTATCAAAAGAAGAAGAGGCAATGCTCACCAGTACAGTCATGCCTATCGTGGTGTTGCGGAAAAGAAAGGAAAGCACCCTTCCGGAAGTGCTGTCACCAGGATTGTCCACGATTGGAATCATGCTGCCGTATACTCCCTTGCATCACAGGATATTTGAAACAAGCGGACTCGAAAGTATGGTCATGACCAGTGCCAACCCTTCAGGACTGCCGATTCCTTACAGAGAAGAAACCATCGACGGCTATTTATATGATTTTCTATTAACCCACAACCGGGACATTCACCTTCCGATTGATGATTCTGTCGTACAGTTTGACGGTGAGCATATGCTCTTTCACAGGAGGGCACGAGGATTTGTGCCGGACCCTTTTCACACTCAATCAGAAGTTGATGGAATTCTTGCTTTTGGCGGAAATCAAAAAAATACCTTTGCGCTTGGGAAGGAAAAGGACATCGTGGTCAGTTCCTATATTGGCGATTTGGACAACGAAGAAATGATTCGTTTTTTTAAGGACCAGATCTATCACTATCAAAAATGGCTGGATGTTGAAGTGAAGCATATAGCAATTGATCAGCATCCACTGTACGCATCAACGGAACTGGCAAAAGAATATGATTGCAACATCATACCCATTCAGCATCACCATGCCCATCATGTTTCCTGTATGGAGGATAACGGCATCGAGGAACCTTGTTTCGGGATCATCCTTGATGGAACCGGCTATGGCGATGACGGGAATATCTGGGGATTTGAGTTTCTCTACGGCGATGCCGATTCCTTTGAACGTCTTGGCCATCTGGAATATACCCCGCTTCCAGGCGGGGAGAAAGCCGTGAAAGAAACATGGAGAAATGCAGTCGGAATGCTCTATCAATACTGGCAAGAAGACGGAATAGAGATAGCAATGAAGCTATTCCCTGACAAAGCCAATGAAATCAACATTCTAAAAAAGATGATCTTGAATCAAATTCACACCCCGATGGCAGGTACTTGCGGAAGAATATTTGATGCAGTCAGTGCGATTCTGGGAACTTGTTTAACTTCCTCATATGAAGGGGAAGCGGCAATCAGA
This sequence comes from Mesobacillus sp. MER 48, assembly GCF_023714225.1. Lineage (NCBI taxonomy): Bacteria > Bacillati > Bacillota > Bacilli > Caryophanales > Bacillaceae > Mesobacillus > Mesobacillus sp. MER 48. The sequence continues at coordinate 27,742 of NZ_JAMAUR010000012.1, read as the reverse complement.
TTATCAGATTACATGATGAAAGAGATGGACCATCCAGCTGACACTTATCCATTCCATCTAAAAACAAACCAGGCAAATCAACTTCAACTAGACCTTTCCCCAATGCTCTCTCAAATCATCCAGGATCAATCCAACAGCGTCAGTACGGCCAAAATCATTCACACTTTTCATTCAACTATTGTTTCCTGCTGTGTGGAGATGATTGAAAGATTAGCAGAAAGAAACCCGCACCTGAACAGGACGGTCATGTTGTCAGGGGGCTCATTCCAGAATTTATTTTTAACGAAAGAAATCAAAGCAAGGCTCGTGGAAAAAGGGTTTGCCGTTAAGACGCATAAAAACGTTCCCTGTCATGATGGCGGCTTATCATTAGGGCAAATCATCATAGCTTCTCATGCTATTAAAAGTAAGGTGGTGGATCACTGTGTGCCTGGGAGTACCCGCAAAGGTGATGGAGATTGAGGAGCAGAAAGCTCTGGTGGATGTGATGGGGTCAAGGATGCATGTCGGGATCCTGTTTGTCCCAGAAGTGAAAAAAGGCGACTATGTATTGCTTCATGCCGGACAGGCGATGACCGTAGTAGACGAGACCTTTGCACGCGAAAGCATCGAGGAATGGAGGAATATTATAAATGGAAAGTTTGGAGACGCTCTCTGATCCGGCCCTGGCCCGTCAGTCACTGGAGGCCGTGATTGAACTGGCTGGAGAGTTTAAAAAGAAATTTGGAAGAGTGCCAGTATTGATGGAAGTATGCGGCTCACATACAATGGCTTTTGCCAAATCGGGGTTAAAAACCAGGTTGAAGGATCATGTCAGGCTGATTGCCGGTCCCGGATGTCCGGTGTGTGTGACAGACCAGAAATCAATTGATGCAATGATTCAATTGGCTGAAGGTTCCAACAGGATCCTGTGTACGTTTGGCGATATGATGCGCGTGCCTGGTTCCCGGGTGAGCCTGATGAAGTCAAAAACGGACGGCAAGGATATCCGGGTGATCTATTCACCATTGGACAGTGTGAAGATCGCCGAGGAAAATCCCAATAAGGAAGTCATTCTCCTCGGGATTGGCTTTGAGACTACGATCCCTATTTTGACTCTTGCCATTTGCGAAGCAGAAAGAAAAGAGTTGAAGAATTATAGTGTATGGATGACAACGAAATTGGTGGAACCAGTTATGAGAGCTCTTCTGGATTCAGGAGAGGTCAAGCTGGATGGCTTTATTTTACCAGGACATGTTTCAGTCGTCTTAGGAAAAAAGAGCTTTGATTTTTTAGTGGAGGATTACCAGGTCTCTGGCGTAATAACCGGATTCGAACCCGTGCAGCTTTTAAGCGGCATCTATAAATTGCTGGAGCTCCTTCTCGAGAATAAGCAGGATGTATTAAATGACTATCCTTCTGTTGTAAAAGATGAGGGCAATCTTCACGCACAAAAATTGCTTAAGCAATATCTGCAGCTCCATGATGAAGATTGGCGTGGAATGGGCACGATTCCAGAAAGCGGTCTTGTCCTTAAGAACGAGTACGCACAATTTGATGCAAAAAAGCGGTATGAAGTATCTGTAGGAGAGCCGAGGAAAACAAAATGCCGCTGCGGTGAAATCATCAGGGGATTAATCAATCCCGAAAGCTGTGTTTTGTTTAATAAAGGGTGTACACCAGCGCATCCGATTGGGCCTTGTATGGTTTCAACGGAAGGCACTTGTGCGGCACATTATCAATATATGAGAGGGGAATAGGCTTGGTCCAGAAAATTGGTTTAGCGCATGGGGAGGGCGGTGAACTTACCCACCTGCTGATTCAGGATGTGTTTGTTAAGTCATTTGGCCATGGAGTCCTGACGAAACTGGATTCCGCTATTCTGCCTGGGATGATCAATAATATGGCTGTGACGACCGATAGCTTTGTCGTGAATCCGATCTTTTTCCCTGGAGGCAATATTGGAAAGCTGGCGATAACAGGGACCGTAAATGATTTAGCTGTTTGCGGAGCAATCCCGCGGTTTATTACTGCAGGCTTCATTCTTGAAGAAGGGTTTCCGGTAAAGGACCTGAAGAAGATTGTCCAGAGTATGGCAGAAGAAGCGGAACGGGCGGGTGTCCATATTATTGCCGGTGATACAAAGGTTGTCGAAAAGGGAAGTGCGGATGGTCTTTTCATCAATACAACCGGCATTGGGGAACTGCAGGAGATGCACCGTCCAAATCCGGAAGAAATGAAAAAAGGGGACGCGGTAATCGTAAGCGGTACAATAGGGGATCATGGCGTCTCAATTCTTGCCGCCCGAAATGAACTGGGACTGATGACAGATGTCACGAGTGATTGTTCATCATTGAATCATCTTATTCAAAAACTCATAGATGAAATACGAGGGGTTCGAATCATGCGGGATCCCACAAGGGGCGGACTGGCCACTACCCTTGTCGAGATATGTGAAGACTTTCAGGTGACGATCGAGCTTGAAGAAGGCTCGATTCCAATACGGAAGGATGTCCAGGGAGCATGTGATATTTTAGGATTCGATCCACTTTATTTAGCCAATGAGGGGAAAATTGTGCTGATTGTAGAATCGAGTTTGGCAGAGAATGCGATGAAAATAATGAAACAAAACGAATTCGGCAGGGATGCTGAAGTGATTGGCCAGGTATCATCGCTGGAGTCCGGTAAACTGTTGTTGAGGACTCCTTTTGGTACAACACGCAGGCTGCAGCGTCTCTCTGGCATGCTCCTGCCAAGAATATGTTAATTATTCCTGGGCTACCGCATAGGATAGGAGGAAAGCTGCCTTAAGGAGAGGAAGTTATGAACAACATCCAGTTAATCAGATTACAGCTGAATCACCTTATCACCCAGGCACGGCAAGACTTGTATTCACTTTCGAGAACGAGTGATTACTATAAAAACCAGCAAATTCTGCAGCGCATATGGGACTCGCTGTCTTCTATTCATTTTTTAAGTGAACTCCTTGCTAATCAGGCAAGTAAAAACTCTGGGCCAATACAGAATTCGATTCCGCAGCCTGCTACTACAAACCAGCCGCAAATACCGCCCTTCACTCCCCTGCCAAATCCAAATAACACAACAAACAATCAACGATCTTTTACGATACAAGAGTTAGCAGCATTCGATGGCAAAAACGGAATGCCTGCTTATGTTGCCGTGAATGGCATCGTCTATGATGTGACGAACAATCGTGCCTGGGCGGCAGCGACCCATTTCGGTCTGGTTTCGGGAAGGGAATATTCCCGGGAATTTGCCTCCTGTCATGCCGGACAGCAATCCATCCTTGCGATGCTGCCAGTGGTGGGGAGGTTAATGCAATGAGCCAGTTTATTTTACCGCCAGAACCGTTAACGAATGAGGCGATTGCTGAGAGACTTACAAATACAGCTATCAAACAACTTGATCGGGGTTTGATCAAGAAAAGAAACTTAGTATACCTGGAATTGAACGGATGCTCAGGGAATATTATTTCGTTATTGAATGGGCAAAATCCTGATTTCGAATATGCGTTAAATTCAATGGTCGATTTGCGGTACAGCAACAGCCTTATGGCAGCTGAAGGAGAACAGGCAATTGCAAAACTGATGGAGGTAATGAATGATGATTTCATATTGGCTGTTGAGGGAGCAGTCGCTCTAAAAAATAACGGTCTTTACAATATTATCGGCAGCTGGCAAGGAAAGCCGCTTACGGGTCTTGAGGCTGCCCGGATGCTTGGAGACAAAGCGGCGGGCATCCTCGCTGTTGGTGCATGCGCGACCCATGGCGGTGTTTCTGCTGCCAGGCCGAATCCATCTGAGTCAGTGGGCCTGCAAACTGTTCTTCCAGAAAAGAAGATGATTAAACTGCCAGGGTGCCCTGTCCATCCTGACTGGTTTTTGGGAACACTTGCCCATATGCTCCTTTACGGAGAACCAGAAACGGATAATCTTGGCCGCCCGCTGATGTTTTACAGCACCCTCATCCATGATCGCTGCCCGCGGAGGCCGTTTTTTGACAGGGGGATATTTGCAGAGAAATTGGGAGATAAAACATGTCTTTTCAAGCTTGGATGCCGCGGGCCGGTGACAAGGATTGATTGCCCGACCAGGCAATGGAACGGACATGTGAACTGGCCGATAGGGGACGATACCCCATGCATCGGCTGTGCGCAATTTGGTTTTCCGGATGCGATGGCTCCGTTTATCAGCTATGACACGACAAGGGTGGTGAAGGATGAGTAAGCGAATTGTCATAAACCCACTAACACGGATCAGCGGCTTTATGGAAATTGATGTAACGGTAGAAAACAATCAGGTGGTCGAGGCAAAAACAAAAGGCAATTTATTCAGAGGGTTTGAGCAAATGCTGATCGGGAGAAGCCCATTTGATTCCGTTTATTTTACCCAGCGGATCTGCGGGATTTGCTCGGCTGCACATTCGATGGCTTCTTCTTTGGCGTTGGAGGATGCCCTGAAGATTGAGCCGATGGAACAGGGGAAGTACTTAAGGGATATCATTCATTGCTGTGAATTTCTGCAAAATCATATACGCCACTTTTATCAATATACAGTCCTCGATTTTGTGAAAATAGAACAAAATTCGCTGTTCCAAGCCGATCATGATGACTTCCGGCTGCCAACTGAAATCAATGACCGGATATCCAGGCATTACTTTGAGTCTCTGACAATCAGCAGGCTTGGCCACCAGATGCTCGCGGTCCTCGGAGGAAAAGCCCCACATAACCATGGGGTTTTCATTGGCGGGATCACGACCCAGGCAACCGCAGAAAAGGTGGTCCACCTGGATTCGATTTTACAGAAGATATCTGCGTTCATTGATGAAAAAATGATTCCGGATGTATATGATATCGCCCGATATTATCAAGAATACTACCAGTTGGGCAGCGGATACGGGAATTTGCTGTCATATGGCTCTTTTAATAGCTATAAAGAGCTCGGGACTTTATATGTTGATCCACTTGTATTGACTGGGGAAGGTATGCAGGCTTTTGACGAAAGTAAGATCCTGGAGAAAATTGATTACTCTTACTTTACATCAACAGAACAAACGTATTCACCTGGTGAAGTCGTCCCGGAACCTGATATGGATAAGAAGAATGCGTATTCCTGGGTAAAAGCGCCAAGATATAACGGGCTTCCATTTGAGGTGGGGCCGCTGGCAAGACTGATACTAAGCGGGAATTATGATAATGGCATCTCCGCTATGGACCGGACCATTGCCAGGGCGCTTGAAACGAAAAAAATCGCTGAGATCATGAAGTTATTGCTCCAGCAGATCATCCCGGGAGTGGATGTGCAGAAAAAATATGAACTTCCGGAATCAGCTTCTGGAAGGGGATTGGTCGATACAACAAGAGGAGCCCTGGGACACTGGCTTAAGATAAAAGATAAGAAGATCTCATTCTATCAAATCATCACTCCTTCAACATGGGATTTTTCAACAAGGGATGATAATGGCTACAGAGGGACCGCTGAACAAGCGCTGATCGGGACACCCATCCAGAATCCGGATAAGCCTGCCGAAATCGGAAGAATCCTGCGTTCTTTCGATCCATGCATGTCCTGTGCGACTCATGTATACACTCCCGGAAAACAAGTGAAAACAATAAAGGTGTTCTAATGGAGAAGGTCATCGTTTTAGGCATTGGGAATATGCTGATGATGGATGATGGGATCGGTATTTACTTGGTAGAGGAGCTATCCAGGACGAATTGTGACCCGGATGTTTTGTTTTTGATTGGTGAATCGGATATTGATTATTGCCTGGAGCAAATAATGGGCGCTCCAATAGTGATTATTATTGATGCTGCCGTTTCAGGGAAGACACCAGGCAGTCTTACGGTTTATGAGCTTGCTGATTTGCATGAACACTGCGAGTTGGCTTTTTCCCCGCATGATTTCCACCTGTTTAATCTATTATATGGGCAAAAAGAATCCATCAGGGGATACCTCTTGGGCGTGGAGCCTGATGAAATCAGGTTTCATATCGGATTAAGCAAAACCTTACAAGATCAATGGGAAAGAATATTGGAGGATGTAACACAAACTATAGACGAATTGATAGGAAAGAATTGAGTGTATCAGGGTGTGACCAGTTGTATATCGCTTAAAAGCCCGGCTTCAACTTCTGTTGAGCCGGGCTTTCGACATTATTCGCCATGGATAGGGTGAAAATTACTTACTAACCGACATGGCAGACAGCGGTATTTCTGATAGAATATAAATATAGACGATATGACTATTGCAATTACGGTTAAAACCTAGCATATTGGTAAATAGGAGGTGCATGTGCGATATGCGACACGATATACAAGCGAATGAACAGGCATTCTCAACGAAGGAAGTGGCGGAAGAGATTGGGATTGCGACGCCTACTGTCCGAAAGTATGGCCAGATTTTGGAGAGAAATGGTTACGAGTTTTTGAAAGATGGTGACCGCCGGATCTTCGTGCAATCCGATATCCAAGCACTTGTAGCGTTACGCGATACGGACAAGCCGCTGGATGAAACAGCCAAGGACCTTGTGGCACAGCAAAGAGAGAAGCTGGAAGGAGCGGGCGGTACAGAAATCGCTCTTAACGATACATACGAAAATCTGCCTCAGGACCCGAATCAGTTAAAAGAGGTTTTACTTTTTGTTGTCAATGAATTGGCAGCGGCGCGTGAAATGAATGTGCAGCTGAAAAACGATATGGCCCAGCTGAAAACGAATGTCTCACAGCTTCAGCAGGATCATCATGTGATCAGTTCGAGTATTGGGAATTCAGCCCAAAGAACCAATGCGAAAATCGAGAGGATCCTGGAACAGCAAAATGCCCAATACGAAGACTTGTTGGAACAGGAAAGGGAGCGAAGTGAACTCCTGCAAAAAGAGCTGCAGAAAATGCGCGAGGAACAAAAGAATGAGTGGAATTCTCAAATTGATTTTAACAAACGTTTAGAAGAGGAAATCCGGAACAGAAAATGGAGCTGGCTATTTTCGTTGTTCAAGAAATAAATTAGCGGTATTTATAAGTATAAGAGAATGCTATTAAACACAAGCGCATATTGCCAGCCGATATAAAGCAATGTACAAAAAGCATTGGGACTGGTGTCTGTCTGTATATCGTCAGACGATACGCTATGGCAAATAAAGTCGAAAATGTTTGATCCACTTTCAAAATTCAACAATTTCCCGAGAAATATCTACAAATTTTTAAAGTGGTATCGACAAAATCAGCTTCATACCATGACCTTATACATAATAGAAATCCCCTATGAAACCATAGGGGATTTCTTTATTACTCTGATCTTACTGATTAGAACAACTTCTTGATTCGTCCTGCAAGAGGGATCACAATCAATCCTGCGAGTACCACCTGCATGATGTTGCCCGGGATGGAGCCGAATGGCTGGATCCAGTTGCCGTAAAGGACGACTTCTGCAAAATAGTAACCCACAATCTTGATCAGCATCGCGACGATCACTGCGAGCGAATAAACAACTACCTTTTTGCCTGGCATTTTTTCAGCCATCAAGCCTGCCAGATAACCCATCAAACCAACGATGATGAATGTGAATGGAGCCCATACAGCCCAGCCGGAGATCAAGTCGAACAATCCCATTCCGAAAGCTCCTGCAATTGCTCCTGTTTTTCTGCCGAAAACAAACGCGGCGATGAATAGAGGAACGTTACCAAGGTGGATCAAACCGCCATTTCCCATGATTGGAAGCTTGATGTTGATAAACATTGTCGCTACCACGGTCAACGCGATAAAAAGAGCATTAATCACAAGAGTCTTTGTTTTAGACATGCTTGTAGATGTAGAGTATGCTGCATTCATATAATTACCTCTTTCCTTATGATGTCCTTTTCGCAAGATGCCCTTCTATACGAAAATATTATTTTAATTACTATCATACTCCTTATTGGGAAGTTAATAAATACTTAAAAATATACACACATACCGAATATTTGAAAATTTAAAGTAAGCTTTTGTTTTGATTTAGAAGATTTATTTCGCTTTTATGACTCATTGAACGTACACATGACGGGCACCATAACTTTAATTCGGAAAAACGTATAAATCGGTCAAAGGATGTTTTAAAACAACGCATATATACGAATTTTGCCATTCAAGAGATGTATGTTTTTTTGAAAAAGATATGTATCTTAAGAAATCCAGATTACAAACAAAAAAGCACCCAATGGATGCTCTTGAATATGAATGGAGCGGGATGGAAGAAACAAAATGCCGCAGAGGGATAATGACTCTATAATCTCAATAAGTCGGAGCATCAGCATCTTTTTCGAAAGATTTACTATGGTCCTGAGAAATTTGACTATCAACCGGATCATCAGACGAGTTGCTGTTTTCCTGGGAAAGAGAGCTGTCAGTCGCATTATCAATGGCACTGCTGTCATTTTGCGCGAGTGCACTATCCGTAGGAGCATTTGCTGAACTGCTCCCGCCCTGTGCAATGCTGCTGTTAGTAGGATCATCTGCAGCGTTGCTGTGGTCCTGAGCAACAGCGCTATTAACCGGGTCATCGACTGCGTTACTGTGTTTTACAGCAACCGCAGAATGGTCTACATGGCCGATGGAGATTTGTTCAGGGTTTTGATGCTGGCTTAAATTAAGATGGAGATTGAGCTGAAGAGGATAGTTCTGTAAGATGTTCTGCAGCTTGCTGTTAAAATCCCGACCTGAATGCGTTTCTATGAGAGTCGAAAGGTTCTTGTTGATTTCCTTCTTCAGTCTTGGCTCCAGATATTCAGCTATCATTTTTTTGAATTCTTTCCTGATTTTCTTCGTTAATTCACCAGACAGCTCCTCCAGGATTTCTTTCTTCATTTGTTCCTTAGTCCATTTATCCATAAAATTCACCTCTTTTTCTAATACTTCTCAGCGGCTGGAAATGACACAATCGATCCCCACTGCACAGGGGCTGTGGGGGATCGATTGTTATTTCTTATTTTAAAAAACTTCCGTGGACTTGCTGTCGTCGAGGGCGACAGAGCTGTCGAAAGGATTGTCGGATGCATTGCTGTCGTCTTGAGCAAGAGCACTATCGAGAGTATTATCCGCAGAATTGCTCTTACCCTGTGCAACTGAAGAATCAACAGGATTTTCAGCTGCATTGCTCTTTCCTTGAGCAACAGAACTGCTTACCGGGTTATCTGAAGCATTACTGAACCTTTGAGCAACGGCACTTGTATCGGGGTTGTCTGAAGCGCTGCTGCCTTTTAATGCAACGGCTCCATTTTCAATGTAGCCAATAGCAAATTGCTTGCAGCTTTGGGACTTGTTTTTTTCATCTTTGTACATCTAAATTCACTCCTTTTTTTACTAGTAATGAACCATTTTAAAAAATCTCTTTGGCCTTGCTGTCATCCAGTGCAACAGCGCTGTCGAATGGATCGTCAGAAGCGTTGCTGTCATCCTGAGCCAGGGCACTGTTATCAGTGTCGTTTGCAGAGCTGCTCTTATCCTGGGAAACAGAACTATTCGTTCCGTCATCCAGTGAATTGCTTTGGCCCTGTGCAACAGCACTGTCATCTGGATTGCCAGAAGCATTACTGTAATCCTGTGCAACGGCACTATTGGTTGGGTTATCTGATGCATTACTGTCATCGATGGCAATGGCACCATTAGTGATGTAGCCAATCGCGATCTGCTCTGGTTCCTGCTCCTGCTTATACCACTTTTTATCCTCTTTCTTGTCGCATTTGTCTTTCTTTTTGGATTTTTTGCGGTCTTTTTCGGGATAATCCCACTGCGGCATTGGATACTTCTTGTACTCTCTATACATTTCATTCACTCCTTTTTACTAGATTCCTTAGCATTATATTTTCGTTTCTTTTTTTTGAATGGACAAACAAACTAATTGGTTTTTAAAAATGTAAAATGTACGTTTGTATCAGTAAAGCCCCGATTTTCATTTGCTGCCAGATAATAGCAGGCAGGCCGTTTAGTTTTGGAGTAAAGTCAGCAAGTTTTTCGCAGGAATAACTTACAATTACAAACTGATATTCATGTTAATAACTATTCTGGATAAATATAACTATTTTCAGGAATGTAATGACCACCAAAACATTGATAAATAAAGCCTTTTTTATAAAATTAATGATAACTGAATTATTAGGTAAAAAGACTGAATATTAAGAATCGTCGTTGACTTTATTAAATACCGCTGATAGTATCCTGAACTGACAAGCAAGTTGAAAGGGGAATTGAGATGGCGACTTGAAGATTGCTTGATATATTTAAATTTTTGAGGGGGAAATACAAAGTTGAAGACTTCCATTTATCGTAAAGTGGCCGCAAGTATTATAACAGTCGCTTTTTTAACCACTGGGTATACAGCTTATGCAAACCTGACCGAATTAAAAGAGAATAGACATGCAAATCCTTTGGAGGGGGAAGAGCATATTCAACAGTCGGGCTGGGATGAAAGCGCTGACAAATCGGTGACACTTATGCAGCTTGGAGACCTTCATGGGCATCTTATACCCAGGAAAAACCTTAATACCGAAAACTTTGAAGGGACTGTGGGCGGGCTTGCCCGAATTGCAACGGTAATCAAGGAAATTAGAAAAGAATCTTCCCAAAACCTGTTGTTTAACATAGGGGACACACTCCATGGCGGAGCAGAGGCACTTTATACTGAGGGCAAGGCAATGACAGATATTTTAGATAAATGGCGGATTGATGGGTATGCTTCTGGAAACTGGGATTTTCTTTATGGAACCGAACGCTATCTTGATCTTTTCGAGAATGGGCGCTGGGGAGCTGTCGCGGCAAATCTATATTACGAGGGCGAGCCATACGCCGACAAGGCTGGTGAGCGGGTCCTTCCGCCTTACCGGGTAATCAAGCGGGCTGGTCTTAGTGTGGGAATTGTAGGTTTTACAAGTGAACGCGGACCAACTGTTGGAACAAGCACGACAAAAGGTTTCCGGTTTACTGGGGAAGGTGAAGAATTGCCTGAAATGATTCATGAATTGCGTGAAAAAGAAAAGGTAGACTTAATCATCATGATTTCTGAGCTCGGTCTGGCCAAGAATCTTCAGCTGGCAAACCGCTATCCTGGGGTAGACGTTCTTCTGTCAGCGGATATGCATGAAGAGACTCCTAGGCTGATTGAGACAAAGTCAGGCACCCTTGTTTCCGAGGTGAGCCATGATGGAATAGCTGTCGGGCAGCTTGATCTCCAGGTAGGAGAAGAGGGCATTACAGGCTGGCGCTATGAATTACATAAAATCGACGAAAGCATAAAAGAGGATGAAGGCACTTCAAAACTAGTCGAAAAGGAACGAGCCATGTTTGTGAAAGGCAAAGGGTTTCACTCACACGAAAATCCAATAAATAAGACAATTTTGTATAAACCTATTGATACAGTTATTGGTGAGGCAAAAAAACCTCTCTATCGAGGGAATTTTTCTGATCATGAAATGCCGGGTGTAGTGGAGGGTTCTTCTCATAACTTCCTGGCAGATGTGTTCCGGAAAGAAGCTGGAGCCGACATTGGCACAATCCGGGGTTTTCGTTATGGGACCCACGTTGCAACTGGCGATATCCGTCTGGAGGATATTTATCACTTTATCCCGGTGGCCCCTTTCATTGCGAAGGGAACGATAACAGGGAGCCAGCTTCACGACCAGATAGAGAGGAGCCTGAACGGCTCACTAAATCCGGATCCATTCAAATGGACAGGAGGATGGGTCCAGGCATACAGCGGTGTTCGTTATGAACTTGATCCATATGCTCCTGCCTTCGGTAAAGCAAGTAATATTGAGATATTTGATCAAAAGAAAAGAATCTGGCAGCCTCTTGATAAGGACAAACAGTACACTGTTGCCGGGTATTGGTATCCAGGCCGGCCGGATGACATTGGAACTGGACTTAAGATCAATGATAATGCTCAGACAGTAAATGGTCCTGAAGGCAATCCGCTGGACGCGACCGAAGTAGTGGCAAGATACTTATCTAAAAATCAGGCGGATCCTGAATTGGGGCGAGTTAAGCTACTTCATAAGCTGCCTGAACCAGCCTTTGGAAATAGGGAAATCCAGCCACTGAATGGAGTGCCTGAAAGAGTCGGTACAATTCAAAACTAAGATTCATACCCATTACTAGATAGGAGAGATCAACATGCGAGAGAAGATAGTCTTTATTGTAATGACAGCATTGCTTTTAACTACAGGCCTTTCCTGGGCTGCAGCCAAAACAGACGGAGAAACGGGACGGCCAAGTACGACGCCGGAGGGACATTATCAGGTTGTCTGGCAGGTCTCTGATCCTGCTGGAACAAATGAAAGCACTTGGGCTGGAGTTTTGAACAATATTGAAAATTCACTTTCTGAAATCGGTGAGGACAAAATGGAGATTGAAGTGGTAGCTTTCGGAGCAGGCATCCATATGCTTAGCAAGGAAAAAAGTTCTCCAGAGCTTCAAGAGCGTATCCGGAAACTTCAAGAACGAGGCGTGGTATTTGCAGCCTGCGCAAACTCAATGGCGAAAAACGGCTATGTTATGGAAGATATGGTCGAGGGAGCAATCCAAGTGCCATCAGGAGCAGCAGAAGTGATTCGCAAACAGCGACAGGGCTGGATTTATATGCAGTCTTGATCATTAATAACTTTTTATATTAGGAGGACTCTCATCAATGAGGGTCCTTTTAGTTAAGTGAATTTGTATTGCTTCCGAAAATTATTGCTTATATAATAATAAAGTTTAAATTTACTATTGTCTGACATTTTAGCACGTGTTAATATCAGAATATTAAAAATAATAAGAAAAACATTCCTAAGGAGGATTGGCAGCTTTTTCATTCACCAAGAAGATACATAACTATTTTTATGAATTTGGGGAGGATGAAGGATGAAAAAGAGTTTGGCTGTTTTATTGAGTGGTGCGATGCTGATGCTTGCCGCGTGCGGCGGGGGTGGTAACCAGGCGAGCGGAGAGAAGAAGGAAAAGACGGTGAAAATCGGGATTACCCAGATTGTGGAGCACCCTTCTCTTGATGCTGCGAGGGAAGGATTTATCGCTGCCCTTAAGGATGCCGGTTATGAAGAAGGCAAGAACCTGGAGATCGATTACCAGAATGCCCAGGGTGACATGAATAACAATGCGTCGATTGCCCAAAAGTTTGTTTCAGATAAAAGTGACCTGATTTTAGCGATTGCGACACCGAGTGCCCAGGCAGCAGTCCAGGCGACGAAGGAAATCCCGATTCTGTTCACTGCGATCACGGATCCTGTCGGCGCTGAGCTCGTCCAGTCAATGGAGAAGCCGGGCGGAAATGCGACTGGAACCTCTGACACACATCCTGATGCCATCAAGAATACCATTGCTGCCATCAAAAAGTTCGTCCCGGGAGCGAAGAAGGTCGGAATTATTTACAACAATGGTGAACCCAATTCGGTGGTGAATGTTAAAAACGCTAAGGAAGCTTTGGAGGCTGAAGGACTGGAAGCCGTTGAATCGACGATTTCGACAAGTTCTGAAGTGAAGCAGGCAGCCGAGTCGATGGTTGGCCGTGTAGATGTCCTGTATATTCCAAAGGATAATACCGTCGTTGCGGCGCTTGAGTCGGTAATCACAGTTGCGAATGATAAAGATATTCCTATGTTCGCGGGGGAAGGTGATTCAGTGAAACGGGGAGCATTCGCATCCTATGGACTGGATTATCATGACCTTGGCTATACCACTGGAAAAATGGCGGTGGAAATCCTTGAAGGAAAAAAGCCGGCTGACATCCCGGTTGGTTACCCTGAAAAGCTTGAGTTGGTCGTTAATAAAAAGGCAGCTGAAGAAGAAGGAATCACGCTGACAGATGAGTTGCTGAAGGACGCAAAAGTTGTAGGAGAATAATAGTCTGAGAGCCTGCCGGGTTGGCGGGTTCTTCTTGTTCAAGAAGTGAGATAATACTATCTTCCCAATCAAAATGAAGCAAAGTACCCTTCTAATCCAACATGCTTTTTAATATTTTTAAATGATGTGTGTAAAAAGGAGGAGGGGTAAAGTTTGAGAAGGAGCAAAAGGATTATGTCATTATTAATGGTTTTATTGTTGATGGTTCCTGTTGCCGCTAAAGCAGGTGATCTGGGCGGGGGTTCCTCCGGGGTTCCAGGCACATGGTATCTGGGGGCAGATCCTTCCTGGATTGATCCGGCTAAATCGCCGATCGTCTTCATTCATGGATATAACAGTTCGGCCTCCGTGTGGTGGGACGGCAATGATATGTATGAGAATGCACTGGCCAATGGCTATCAGACAGCATTTATCGATTTATACCCCGAAAAGGACATGTGGGAAAATGGAGCGATGCTGGCCGGAAAGCTAAAGCAAATTTATGAGCATTTCGGCAATAAGAAGCTGGTCGTGGTCGGCCACAGTAAAGGCGGGGTTGACACACAGACTGCGCTCGTCCACTATGGCGCCCACCAGTATGTTTCAAATGTCATCACCCTCTCCGCGCCGCATCATGGCACCCAGCTGTCAGACCTGGCTCACAGCAGTTCTGCCTGGTGGCTTGCGGCATTGCTTGGAAGCAATAATGATGCTACACGGTCACTGCAGACTGGAAATATGAGTTATTTCCGCAGCATTACCGATAATCACGCGAATGCAGCCAAGAACCGTTATTACACACTGGGCGGCTATAAATGGGGCTCTTTTGGCAGTGCATTGTACTGGGGTGGGCTTTATTTAAGCAGTTATGGCTCGAATGATGGTGTTGTGACAGTCTCCAGCTCCCGCTTGCCAGGCGGAACCATCGTCCGGGAAGGAGCCTGGAACCATACAACAGTCCGGGAAGGCTCATATACATTTTCAGTATTCAAACCATATACAATGTCAGCACAGCCAGCCGCTGCCGGTACATTTTCACCAGAAGAAGCAGTGGCGGAGCCTGATACAACCCAGATTGTCCGAGGCGGGAAATCGGAAAAAGCCATCAATGACCGCTTCATCATTGAGGAAGGGGCAGAGCGTTTCCAGATGGCTTTTCTGAGTGAAAAAAAGCTGCCATCACTCAAGCTGAAAGGTCCTGATGGCAAAGAATACAGCGTGATGAAAATCGAGCAGGACAGCAGTGATTTCTTCAAAGGAGCATGGGTCCACCTGTTTGAAGTCGATCGGCCAAAGGCTGGGATGTGGAAGGTAAACGGGCCGGGCGCTGCCTACTTGATGGTAGTTGGTATCAATAGCCCGCTTAGTATTGAATTGAAAAAAGACCAAAGCCAGAAGATGAAAGCTTCTTATAAAACAAACTGGATCAAATTTGACCATGACAATGAAAAGAAACTCAAAGAAGCAGGTAAAGGTGTTAAAGCAGGCAAAATCGCCGATGGGGATTTTGACCAGCCTGGCGTTTACAACCTGACAACAGAAGTCACCGGAGTTGACAGTAAAGGGAAACCATTCGAACGGACGATCGTTGAATCGATCTATGTTGACGAAAATGGAAAGATTCACAGATAAACAAAGGGGGCGGCTGGCATGGGCCAGCTGTTTCTTATTTACAGGAATGAAATTCTTTTAATAGCCTGTTCTGCCTACTGCCATTATCTATGCTGTGTCTTAATGACTAATTTTCACATAAATGATGGAGTGGCGGAGTTGCCGTCCGATATAGAAGATAAGCAGAGTTTTTAACATCAGGAGGAGAAAGTGATGCACGTTTTGGATTTGATTGCCAGGATCAACAATCGTGTCGAGGAATTGGATTTTGCTGCTGCGAGATTGTATATGGAAGAGAACATTGAAATCCTTAATGAGAACCGCAGCCATTTAAAGTCGAATGCCAGAGAGTTGCTTGAATTTTTGACAAAACGCATGGAAGCCGGCCAACAGCCGCTAACCAGGAAGGACATGGCAGTCATTAATGCTGTGAACAACTATGCATCCAAATTTGACTTGCGAGGTTTGAAGGTAGTCATCAAGGATCACTCGCTGCTGTTTTTGCGGAGCGATATCGAATCGTATTTGAACACAGACGCGAGGATCATTCTCGAGGGCATGGGTGCGATTCCAAAGGCTGCAAGCTAAATAGATAAATAGATGAAATGTTGACGGCCTCTCAATTGAAGGCCGTTTTCTCTTTTTATGAAACTTTCTTTTACGAATTCACGTCTATCGCAAAGCAGAAATATTTTCATAACAGCAATTACAGGATTTTGACAGAAAAATAGAGAATATAGACTTATTGGAAATAAAAATAAAACGTATTTTCGTAGATAAATAGATATAAGGGGGAAATTTCAATGAGGGACCAGATGAATCCAACGGTTGATCGAATTCTGGGTAATATCGATAAGGTGATGACAGGCAAGCGGAACGTGGCGGAGTTAAGCCTTATTGCGCTGCTCGCTGGAGGACATGTGCTGCTTGAGGACGTGCCGGGTGTCGGCAAGACGATGATGGTCCGCGCGCTGGCGAAGTCTGTCAGTGCCAAGTTCAGAAGGATCCAGTTCACTCCTGACCTGCTGCCTTCAGATGTGACAGGCGTTTCGATTTATAATCCAAAAGAAATGGAATTTGAGTTCAGGCCGGGACCAATCATGGGCAACATCATCCTGGCTGATGAAATCAACAGGACGTCTCCGAAAACTCAATCAGCTCTGCTTGAAGGCATGGAAGAGCATAGCGTTACGGTCGATGGCGTAACGCATATTCTCGACAAGCCGTTTTTTGTCATGGCGACACAGAACCCGATTGATTATGAGGGAACGTATCCGCTGCCTGAAGCCCAGTTGGACCGTTTCCTCCTGAAAATGAAAATGGGCTACCCGGCGCTTGATGAGGAAATGGAAGTGCTTGACAGGGCGCAGCGCAATCTTCCAATCGAGGATTTGCAGCCGGTGGTCTCGCTTGAAGATTTACGCGACCTGCAGCAGAGCATAAAAGAAGTCATCGTCGACGAAACGCTCAAGCGATATATTGTAGAACTGGCAAGCCGGACACGCGGCCATTCAAGTGTCTATCTTGGTGTAAGCCCACGTGGATCGATTGCCTTGATGAAGGCGGCCCAGGCGTACGCTTTCATATACGGAAGGGATTATGTCATTCCGGATGATGTCCAGTATCTGGCACCCTATGTCTTCGCCCACAGGATCATTTTGAAATCAGAGGCAAGGTTTGAAGGGGTCACCGCTGAGGATGTCGTCAACAGGGTGATGGCGAGAGTGCCTGTGCCGATCCAAAGGCTCGTGAAATAGTATGAAACTATATTTTCAAAAGTTCAAAGAAATATGGAAGCTGATCGTTTTGCTGTTCTTGATTCTGCTTACTTTTTCGTATGCGATGTTCCAGGGCGGTTTTGTCAGCTGGTTCCTTTTTTACAGCTTCGTGCCATTCGGGCTGTATGCACTGAGTCTTGCTTTATATTCTTTAAAAGAAATAAAGGCGGAGAGAGTATACACAAAACAGGAGTACAACGCTGGCGAAAAGTTCAGGGCGAGCATCGTCCTTGAAAGAAATATCCCATTCCCGCTGTTTTACGCAATCGCCGAAGAACAGGCAGGAGAGACGCTTGCCGGGAACCGGGATCTGCAACAGGCGAATACCATGGTATTCCCGGGATTCAATCGGGTATTCAGCTTCGACTACTCGATCGAGAACCTGCCCCGGGGCGAACATGTCCTGACAGGTATCAAGCTGAAGACGGGAGATTTGCTCGGCTTGATTGAAAAAGAAAAAATCCTGCCGGCTGAAAACCGGATTCTTGTCTATCCTGCTTATCAGGATTTGGTTTACCGCCCGGTCGCACACCATTTTGACCAGGGCATGACTGCCTCGAAGGAGCGTGTCCAGCGAGATACATCGATGGCCATTGGTGTTCGTGAGTACCAGCCGGGGGATCGGTTTTCCTGGATCAACTGGAAAGCGACAGCAAGGCGAAATGATATCATGACAAAGGAATTCGAACAAAGGCAATCACATGATGTGACACTTTTGATGGACTGTGCGCCGGACCCGCGATTTGAAGTGATCGTTTCGTTTACCGCTTCCGTCCTCAGGGCGATTTTGCGCAAAGGGGCCCAGGTCGGACTGCTGACATCGAGCAATGAGCGTGTGGCTTTTCCTGCCCGCGGCGGGGAGAGCCAGCAGCAGCAGCTTCTCTACCATCTTGCCAAAATCCAGGATGGCAGTCCGGTCCCATTCGACCGAGTTCTGGAAGCAGAAACCTTCCTAGCGCAGCAGAACAATTCAATCATGCTGGTTACCGCCCAACTCACGAAAGAGTTGATTGAAAAAGCGGCGTTCTACAATCAAAGAAACGGAGCGGTCAGTATTTTCCTGATTAAAAATAGCCAGGAATCACCGTCAAAAACAGAAATAAACTTAAGGTCATCGGCAAATGCAAGGGGAATCCGGCTTGTCATGGTACATGACGGCCAGTTCCCGGAAGCCTTCTCGGAGGTGAATAAGGGATGACAATCGCTAAGCCGAAAAAAGATGCAGCCTTCTTCTTGCTGTATATCTTCAGCTTTTTGCTGTTATGGGAATGGCTGAGGCCATTAAAGGAACTGACTGATACAGGCCATTTGAGTGTCTTCCTTGGCTTTGTATTTGTCTCGCTGATGATGTCGTACTTCAACATGCCGGTGATTCCGGGAGCACTTGTGAAAATCATCATCATCTTATACTCAGTCCACTTCATGTATTATGAAGGAACATTTTTCAGTTTGAAATGGTTCACCGAGCTTTTCACCGAGGCGATGTCGAATGCCATTTATATAGTGAATGCGGACTGGACAGAGATTTCTAATGTATTTCGGACATTGTTATTCTTTACTCTGCTCTGGCTGATGGCTTATCTGATTCAATATTGGCTGATCAACCGAAAACAGATTTTTGTGTTTTTCTTCATGACGTTAGTTTACATCACGGTTCTTGACACGTTCACTCCATATGAAGCAGATGCGGCGATTGTCCGGACAGTCATTGCTGGTTTTGCTGTGCTGGGAATGCTGTCGTACCACCGGATTGCTGACAAGGAAGTGGTGAAGAAGAACCTCAACAGCGTGAAAAAATGGATGGTTCCTTTGGTGG
The DNA here is from genome assembly GCF_023714225.1 of Mesobacillus sp. MER 48. NCBI lineage: Bacteria > Bacillati > Bacillota > Bacilli > Caryophanales > Bacillaceae > Mesobacillus > Mesobacillus sp. MER 48. The sequence goes on along the minus strand of NZ_JAMAUR010000012.1, from coordinate 8,694 downwards.
CGATGATTGTTTTAAGTGTGGGGATCGGCTATGCCGCCCCTAAAGCTGACCCGATCTGGCCGGACCCTGTCCCATTCATTACCTCCTATAACCAGGATTCCGGGGAAGGCAGCGGCGGCGTTAAGAAGGTTGGCTATGGAACAGATGATTCAGCTCTTGGCGGACCATTCATCGGTGACGACCGGGTTGTTTTTACCTCAGAAGCAGATGGACGGCATTACTGGAGGATCGAAACGAAAGATGTCTATACGGGAAAAGGATGGATCACAGAAAAATCCGAAGCGGCAACACCAGTTGAATTTTTACCAGAACAGGCAATTCCGCTGCAGCCTTTCGATGCGGGTGTGAAAACAGAAGAGCGTAACAGCAGGGTCATTCCGAAAATCGGGTACCCACACCTTGTCTATCCGCTCGGGGTGAAACAAGTGAAGGCTTCTGCAGGTTACTCGTCATTGCAGTTCATGCTCGATCCCGAGACAGAGAAAATTACTTCCCTTCCTGATGGACAATCAGGGTCATTCGGCCCGTACTCACTCACATTCGATTATCCTGTCTACAGTGTCGACAAGCTCAAGGCGGCTGGGAAAGAGGATATTGCAGGAGAGGAGAATGCGGCTTTCCTGGCAAAATACACACAGGTGCCAGAAGCGCTTCCAGAGCGGGTTGTGAACCTGGCTGAGGAAATTACGAAGGATAAACAGACGTGGCTTGAAAAAGCCCAGGCAATTGAAAAATACTTCCGTTCGAACGAATTTGTCTACGATCAAACGGATGTTGCTGTCCCGGCTGATGACCAGGACTATGTCGATCAGTTCCTGTTCGATACACAGCGGGGCTATTGCGACAATTTTTCCACATCGATGGTTGTCATGATGCGTTCTGTTGGCATTCCAGCCCGCTGGGTAAAAGGCTATACCGAAGGGGATTATATCGATACTCTTGATAGCGGCCGCCGGCTTTACGAGGTCACAAATAATAACGCCCACTCCTGGGTGGAGGGATATTTTCCCGGTGTCGGCTGGGTTCCATTCGAACCGACTCAAGGATTTTCAAATAATGTCCAGTTCGAATACAACAACGACAACAACACTGAATCCACTACAGAGGAAAAGGATGAAAACGTAACGGCACCAGAGGCGCCAAAGAAGCCGGAACTGCCGGAAGAACAGGCACAGGTTGGCAAGCCTGAGGTTTCCTTTTCAGAAGGTCTGAAAAATGCCGGTGCGTTCCTGAAGGATAATTTCTGGAAAATTCTGCTGACAATGCTGGTTCTTGCTATGTTCGCTGCGATCATGTACAGGCTTCGCGGGAAATGGCTTCCGGCACTGTATATCCTTCTCTATAAGTATAAAAAGCAAAACAAGTACCTGGAGAAAGCCTATATTGCCCTGTTGAAGCAGCTTGGACGATACGGGCTTAGGCGGGAGGATGGCCAGACATTGCGTGATTACGCCTATTATGTGGATTCATTTTTCTCGACAAGCGATATGAGAAGACTCACCTCCAAGTATGAAGAATATCTCTATCGCGGCGAATTGAATGAAGAGATGTGGCAGGACGTGAAAAAGCACTGGGAAAACATGATTCGGAAATCTGGGGCTTGACCGTTAAAATATTATACTGATACAATGTGTGCAACTATATAGAATCAACCTTCATATATCCTCGATAATATGGATCGAAAGTATCTACCAAATCACCGGAAATGATTTGACTATGAAGGCAGGCTTCTTTTTGTTCGTAACGGGCTGGAATTCTGCTTTCCTATTATTTTTGGATGGCAGGATTCTGGCTTTTTTTATGCGTAACAAGCCATACTACTTACATAACCATCTAATGGAAGTACCGCGTCTATTTTAAATGAGGTGAATTTATGAAAAACGAGCTGCAAGACCAGGAAATGATTATAGTATTAGACTTTGGCAGCCAGTATAACCAGCTGATCACAAGACGGATCAGGGAGTTTGGCGTCTACAGTGAGCTTCATCCGCACACGATTACAGCGGCTGAAATCAAGGAAATGAACCCAAAGGGAATCATTTTTTCAGGAGGGCCGAACTCTGTTTATGATGAGGGAGCCTTCCGATGTGATGAAGAGATTTTCGAGCTGGGCTTGCCGATTTTGGGCATCTGCTACGGAATGCAGCTTATGACAATGCATTTCGGCGGGAAGGTCGAGAAGGCAAAGAACCGTGAATACGGAAAAGCCCTGCTGACTCTCCATAACCAGAACACATTATTCGAAGGGACTCCGGGTGAACAGGTTGTCTGGATGAGCCATGGCGACCTCGTCACCATGTCACCGCCAGGATTTTCTGTAGATGGAGTCAATCCATCCTGCCCGATTGCAGCAATGAGTGACGAGAGCCGTAAGCTTTACGCGGTCCAATTCCACCCTGAGGTTCGCCACTCCATGTATGGGAATGACCTGTTGAAGAACTTTGTCTTCAAGGTGTGCGGATGCGAAGGCAACTGGTCGATGGAAAACTTCATTGAAATCGAAATGGAGAAAATCCGCCAGCAGGTAGGAGACAAGAAGGTTCTATGCGCATTGAGCGGCGGTGTTGATTCCTCAGTTGTGGCCGTATTGATCCATAAGGCGATTGGCGATCAGCTGACATGTATTTTCGTTGATCATGGATTATTGCGCAAAGATGAAGCAGAAGGTGTCATGAAGACTTTTGCTGATGGCTTCAACATGAACGTTATAAAGGTGGATGCCAAGGATCGTTTCCTCAGTAAGCTCGAGGGTGTATCCGATCCGGAGCAGAAGCGTAAAATCATCGGAAACGAGTTCATCTATGTTTTCGATGATGAAGCGGAAAAGCTTAAGGGCATTGAATTCCTGGCACAGGGAACATTGTATACCGATATTATCGAAAGCGGCACTGCAACGGCACAGACAATCAAGTCCCACCACAATGTCGGCGGTCTTCCCGAGGATATGCAGTTCAGTTTGATCGAGCCGTTGAATACATTGTTCAAGGATGAAGTCCGTGCGCTTGGCACCGAGCTTGGCATTCCTGATGAAATCGTCTGGCGTCAGCCATTCCCTGGACCTGGACTCGGCATCCGTGTTCTTGGGGCCATTTCTCAAGAAAAATTGGAGATTGTCCGTGAGTCGGACGCCATTCTTCGGGACGAAATCAAGAAGGCGGGCCTTGATCGTGAAATCTGGCAGTATTTCACCGTTCTTCCGGATATTCGCAGCGTAGGTGTCATGGGGGATGCGAGGACATATGATTACACAATTGGCATCCGTGCAGTAACATCCATTGATGGAATGACATCTGATTGGGCAAGGATTCCGTGGGATGTCCTTGAGATTATCTCCACAAGGATCGTCAACGAAGTCGATCACGTCAACCGCGTCGTTTATGATATCACCAGCAAACCGCCTGCAACTATCGAATGGGAATAAAATACGAACAATTATTAAAAACGGACATGAAAATGTTCGTTTTTTTTATTGACTCAGGGCAAAAGTCCTGTTAGAATGAAACTGAACTTAATAATTTGTCATAATTCGTCGTATAATCTTGGGGATATGGCCCAGAAGTTTCTACCGAGCTACCGTAAATGGCTTGACTACGAGGTATATAAATCATGGCTGGCAATCTGTCATACTTTCAATGTATTGCCTGGCCATCATTTCTGCTATTGCCTTTAGTCAACGCCCGGTAACCCGTGGCGTTTTCTTTTTGGCCTTATTTCCTGAAACTATTCAGGGGGAAAAGAAAAAATGAAGAAATATTTCGAGTTTGATAAGCTTGGCACGAATTATCGCCGCGAATTCATTGGCGGAATGACCACGTTCCTTGCAATGGCGTATATCCTGATTGTAAATCCTAATGTACTCACACTGTCAGACATAAAGGATCTTCCGGAAGCATTGAGAATGGATGCTGGTGCTGTATTCGTGGCAACAGCTCTTGCAGCGGCGATTGGCTCCATCATTATGGGTTTGATCGGAAAATACCCAATTGCCCTGGCGCCGGGTATGGGCTTGAATGCCTTCTTTGCTTACACAGTTGTTCTAAGCCACGGTGCACCATGGCAGCATGCGCTTGCAGCAGTGTTTATCTCCAGTGTGTTCTTCCTGCTGCTGACGATTACAGGCTGGCGTGAAAAATTGATCAATGCCATCCCAGTTGAACTAAAGCACGCAGTCGGAGCAGGGATTGGATTGTTCATCACCTTTATCGGATTGAAGAATGCAGGTATCATCGTCGATAATCCGGCAACGCTTGTTGGGTTAGGCGACCTGACAAACGCCAACACATTGCTTGCGCTTTTCGGATTGTTAATCACCGTCATCATGCTGACAAGAGGCATTCACGGTGCGGTATTCTTCGGAATTATCATCAGCGTCATCGTTGGTATGGTTTTTAATCTTATTGAAACACCTGAAAAAGTAGTTGGTGCAGTACCAAGCGTAGCGCCAACCTTTGGAGCAGTTTTCACGGCATTCGGCGATCCATCTTTCTACACATCAACGATGCTCGGTATCATTTTGACTTTCCTGTTCGTCGATTTCTTTGATAATGCAGGTACACTGGTTGCAGTTGCCAATCAGGCAGGCTTAATGAAAGAAAACAAGCTGCCTCGCGCAGGACGTGCGCTATTTGCAGATTCAATCGCATCCCTTGTTGGTTCCATCTTCGGAACATCGACAACAACATCGTATATTGAATCATCTGCAGGTGTAGCTTCAGGAGCGCGAAGCGGATTTGCTTCTTTAGTAACAGCAGGATTCTTCCTGTTATCGCTATTCTTTTTCCCGCTGCTTTCAGTGGTCACTTCAGCCGTAACAGCACCAGCATTGATCATCGTTGGTGTACTGATGGTTTCTTCACTTGGGAAAATCGAATGGGGCCGCTTTGAAATCGCAGTACCATCATTCCTTACAATGATTGCGATGCCATTGTCATCCAGCATCGCAACTGGGATTGCGGCAGGATTCATCTTTTATCCAATCACCATGCTCGTGAAGGGGAAATCAAAAGATGTCCATCCGATTATGTACCTGTTCTTCGTCATCTTCGTTCTATACTTTGTGTTTTTAACAGAATAGACATTTCGGTCCAGCGGATGCCGCTGGATCTTTTTTTGGCAAAATTTGAAGACTGCCAGGTAAACACTTCAGATTGACTTCTAAATTCTCCTTATATACGATATTCCCATAGAACAAGCTGAAACGGGGAAACGGCATGGACAGAATCGAAGTGAAAAAAGGCTTGAACAATAATGTATTGATTGCTGACCATCCAACATTCGGGGAAGTCATCATGATTGGCAAGGGAATTGGCTTCAACCGGAAAAAGGGAGACCTGATCGAAGAGGGCCAGGCGGAGAAAATGTTTGTCCTCAAGGATGAAAAAGAGCAGGCAAACTACATCAAGCTTTTGCCTTTTGTTGAAAATGACCTGCACGAAGCAATCATATCTTCCATTGAATTAATCAAGAAACGGACAGCTGGCCAGCTGAATGAACACATCCATGTCGCCTTGACGGACCACTTGATGTTTGCAGTAACAAGGATTTCAAAGGGGATGGAGTTCAAAAATCCATTTTTGGTGGAAACAAAGACACTGTATCCAATGGAATTTGAGATTGCTAAAGAAGTGGTTCAGCTTATCAAGGATCGATCCGGAATTGAACTTCCTGATGGAGAAATCGGTTTTGTTGCCCTCCATATCCATAGCGCCATCATGAATCGCAATCTGTCTGATGTGAACAAACACTCACAGCTTGTGACAAAACTGGTACAAATGATTGAAGAAAACCTGGATGTCGAAATCGATAAAGAAGGAATAGACTATACGAGGCTTGTCCGCCACATACGTTTTACCATCGAGAGGGTCAATAACGGAGAAAAAGTAGAAGAACCGGAAAAATTTGCAACCCTCTTGAAAGAGGAATACCCTCTGTGTTACAATCTTTCGTGGAAACTCATTAAAGTGATGCAGCAGACCTTGAAAAAACAAGTATTCGTTGCCGAAGCCGTGTATCTGACGATGCATCTGCAAAGGCTTCAGAAAAAAAGTTAAATAAGCAGTTATATCTTACGTGTTACTGATTCGATCAGGCATGAGTAAAGAATGTAATTGAATTGGAGTTTTATGGGTACTATATCCGTATGCTTCTTTTCGATACACCTTACTCATGCCTTTTTTATTTGTTTTTTTAATGTTTGTAACCGCTTTAAGAGAAAAAATTTCAGGAGGTCTTCCTATGTTTAAGAAAGCTTTTGGTGTTCTTCAAAAAGTAGGTAAAGCGCTGATGCTTCCGGTTGCACTTCTCCCGGCAGCTGGTATTCTGCTTGCACTTGGTGCTGCGCTTAGAAACCCTGCTTTGTTAGAGCTTGCTCCATTTTTAAATAACGGCGGCGTCGATCTGGTTGCTGCTGTCATGCAAAAAGCCGGAGATATTGTCTTCGGAAACCTTCCGCTGTTATTCGCGGTTGGTGTAGCTGTTGGTTTAGCGGGCGGTGAGGGTGTTGCCGGTCTTGCTGCGATTATCGGATACCTGATCATGAACGTGACAATGGGTACTGTCTTAGGCATTACTCCAGAAGATGTCAACGGACTGAACTACGCAAATATCTTAGGTGTCCCAACGCTTCAGACAGGAGTATTTGGCGGTATCATCGTGGGTATAATTGCCGCAGCTCTTTACAATAAGTTTTTTGAAATCGAATTGCCATCCTATCTTGGATTCTTCGCAGGAAAGCGTTTCGTTCCGATTATCACTGCAGGAACAGCCATCCTGCTTGGATTGGTAATGATGGTTATCTGGCCTCCAATCCAAAACGGCCTGAATGCATTCTCGCAAAACATGGTTCACGCAAACTTGACTTTATCAGCATTTATCTTTGGTGTGGTTGAACGTTCATTAATTCCTTTCGGTCTGCACCATATCTTCTATTCACCATTCTGGTATGAATTTGGTCAGTACACTACTCAAGCTGGAGAAGTTGTTCGCGGGGATCAGCGTATCTTCATGGCCCAAATTGCTGATAACGTACAAAATCTTACTGCAGGTACATTCATGACAGGTAAATTCCCGTTCATGATGTTCGGTCTTCCAGCTGCAGCATTGGCTATTTATCACGAAGCACGTCCTGAAAGAAAAGTGGTAGTCGGCGGTCTAATGGTTTCTGCTGCCCTGACTTCATTCTTAACAGGTATTACAGAACCACTTGAGTTCTCATTCTTGTTCGTAGCACCAGTGCTTTTCGGAGTACACGCCATTTTTGCTGGTCTATCATTCATGACAATGCATCTATTAAATGTAAAAATCGGTATGACTTTCTCTGGTGGTCTTATTGACTACATTCTGTTTGGATTGATCAACCCGCAGACAAACGCATGGATTGTAATCCCTGTAGGCCTAGTCTTCGCGGTCATCTACTACTTCGGGTTCCGTTTCGCAATCCGTAAGTTCAACCTGATGACACCAGGCCGTGAAGCAGTTGAAGAAGATGGGGAAGAAGGCGGAGTGAAGGGACAAGCTAGCGACCTTCCATATGAAGTCCTTGATGCAATGGGCGGTAAAGAAAACATCGCTCACCTTGATGCATGTATCACACGACTTCGTGTATCTGTTAATGATATTGGCAACGTCGATAAAGATCGCTTGAAAAAGCTGGGTGCTGCTGGAGTCCTTGAAGTCGGCAACAACATCCAGGCAATTTTCGGACCGCGTTCAGAGACTATTAAAGGTCAGATGAAGGACATCATGAGCGGTAAAAGACCTCGTCCTGTAGAAACGAACCAGGCAACAGAGGTTGAGCAGCAAATTGAAGAAGTGAATCCGGAAGCATTGCAGACTCATCATGATGCAGATTCCGCAGCTGAAACATTCGTTTCTCCTATTAAAGGGGAGATTAAACCAATTACAGAAGTCCCTGACCAGGTATTCTCTGGAAAAATGATGGGTGACGGTTTTGCAATCGTACCTGCTGAAGGTACAATTGTTTCACCGGTCGACGGAAAGATCGTAAACCTTTTCCCAACAAAGCATGCAATCGGAATCCTCTCTGACTCTGGACGGGAGATCCTTATTCATGTGGGTATCGATACGGTTAATCTGAAGGGACAAGGGTTCGAAACACTTGTTTCTGAAAATGACACTGTCACAAAAGGACAGCCGTTATTGAAGGTGGATCTTGATTACATCAAGGAAAACGCAACGTCTATCATTACTCCAATCGTATTCACTAATCTATCTGAAGGCGAAAGCATTGTCATCAACAAAGAGGGTAATGTGGATGTGAAAGACGAGAATATCATTACGATATCTAAATAAGGTAAATAAACAGCTGGTCTCCCGGATGGAGATCAGCTGTTTTTATATACAGAAGGAAAGTGAACAATCGAAACTTTTCCCAATTATTTCAAGGTATAATCGTATTGACTCTGCGCATGTCGGGTGATAGTATATAGAAACAGTCGCGAACAGGTTAACAACATTTTGGTGATGAAAAAATAAAATCAAAAAGCTGTTGACATTCAACGCTGTGATGTGATAAATTATTAAAGTCGCTTCTGAGCGGCGCACACAATTTGCTCTTTGAAAACTAAACAAACAAGCGTCAACAAACAATAAATTATCATGCTTCTATTAATAGAAGACATGAGCCAACGTTTTAACTTATGAGCTAACTCATAACTCTTTCTTGGAGAGTTTGAT
>NZ_JAMAUR010000011.1:0-65058 GCF_023714225.1 Mesobacillus sp. MER 48 | reverse complement strand
AATGAAGATCCGCTCGACTTGCATGTATTAGGCACGCCGCCAGCGTTCGTCCTGAGCCAGGATCAAACTCTCCAAGAAAGAGTTATGAGTTAGCTCATAAGTTAAAACGTTGGCTCATGTCTTCTATAATAGAAGCATGATAATTTATTGTTTGTTGACGCTTGTTTGTTTAGTTTTCAAAGAACAATTTACTTTATTTGCCGCTCATAAGCGACTTTCATAATATATCATGCGACCGACTTAATGTCAACCACATTCTTTATTATTTTCTCACCGCTGATTGATCGTTTAGCGACTTGCTCAGCAGCGACGTTTATTAATATATCAGGATATTTTTCATACGTCAATAATAAATATCAAAAACTTTTTTATCCTCTGGATATGCTCTTTTTCGCCGGCATATACTTTAGGCACTCTTTTGGTGATGCGATTCTTTTAAACAGTGAGAACAAAATTTGATATCTCTCTCTCATCGATCTCTTTACGATATGATCGATGCGTTCATCCTTCAGGTCAAACAGGATTTCATCCATCTCTCTTTTGATTAAGTATTCCAGCTCTTTTAATTCCTTCTCATTGATCAGAACACCAAGCATACATACACTCCTGTTCATTTTCTCATAGTGATTGTAGTGTTATCTTTTTTCCTGAATTTTATAATCATCATTTTAATTATCATATCTTTTCAAATCCTGAATAAAAATTAGACAAGGAGTGCATTGGACGAGGTGGTGAGAATATGAATTTCTTTTATGTGATGAATGCCAGGTCGATAAAAACAGCTTTTGTCATCATTGTCGCAGCCTTTTTTACAGCTTGGTTCTTTTACATGGATAATATGGTCCAGATCCCCGCCTTTTCAGCCAAGGATGGTCCTAAAGCGATCTATAAGGGTGAAAAGGATTTAGCCCTTACCTTTAATATTGGCTGGGGGGACGAAAAAGCTGAACCAATCCTGGATGTCCTGGCGAAGCAAAAAGCCGGAGCGGTTACCTTCTTTCTCTCGGGCTCCTGGGCAGAAAGGCATCCTGATCTTGTCAGCAGGATGGTGAAAGAAGGATATGAAATCGGCATGCTTGGGTACGATTATAAAGATTACACTGAGCTGGAGGAAGACAAAATCAGGAGAGACATCATGAAGGCGCAGGAGGCGTTCAAGAAGCTGAATGTGAAGAACATTGAATTGCTTCGTGCTCCAACCGGCCATTTTGATCAACGCACACTGAAAATCGCTGAGCGGCTCGGGTACACAGTTGTCCATTGGAGTCTTGATACGAAGGACTGGACCAATCCCGGAACGGCGGTCATTGCCGAAAATGCTTCAAAGGCAAAAAAAGGCGACATCCTTTTGATGCATGCCTCTGATTCTGCCAAGCAAACTGCAGAAGCTCTGCCGCTTGTACTGAAAGATATCAAGTCGAAAAATTTAAAAATGGTCACTGTTTCTGAAATGATCGCTAATGGTGACTCTAAATCAGCAGAAGTAAAATAACCGCCCAACTACGCGTTGGACGGTTTTTTTTGCGCCTTTTTATTTGATGATTTTTTATCTGTCTTAGTTTTTGCTTCTAGAGCTTTCCGTTCCTCCATGGACTTTTGGTTAAGCTTGTGAAGGACCATCAGTTGATATGCATTACAGATCAATAATGGGAAAAGCATAAGATATACCCAGCTATGCTCATTTACTCGCAGAACCGGCACCCATTCAATCACTGTCACGACAATCATGAAAAACATTGCTGGTATGAAGGCTTCTTTATTTGTTTGTTTTACCTTAAGGAGTGCAACGATCAAGCCAGCAGCCAGGACGATTGCGGCAAGTCCTATATATGGCAGGAAACTTTCACCTTTTTCAGCAAAGGCATTGTACCGAAGATATACAAGATCGAAAAGCACAAAAGCAATCAGGAGAAGCTGCACGGAATTCCATAATGACTTAAATATGCCAAGCCCAAAACGGTGGATCGTCAAATAAGCAAAGAACCCCATTTGGCTAAGAATGCTAAATATAAGACCGACGCCCATTAGCCATACTAAAATTGAAAGTAATTCAAGAATGTTGAAATCACTTAACAGATGCTGGAATTCACTCCAGCGGACAATAAAGCCAACCACAGCGGTCGATACTGCTCCAACAACCAGCGTGGTGAGAAACAAGTGTACCCAATTACGGCTAGTCACGATTTTTTCCCCCAAGAACAAAATTAAACTGCACTATATGATTGTACCAATGCGGGTTTGAAAAATCTAGCTGTCGTTATTTGTGTATAACAATTTGTCTTATTACTCATCCTAAACTTAGGGCCGTCTATGTGAAAGGGGATTAAAATATGAAGAAATGGATAAGAATTATACTCCCCGCATCCTTTTTATTTTTGGCTGCCGGATGTGCTCCAACCGAGTCAGGCGGGGGACAGGTTGATTATGAAGAAACAAAGAAGATGGTTGTCGACATCCTGAAGACTGATGATGGCAAAAAGGCGATTCAGGAAGTTATGGGTGACGACGGCATGAAGGAAAAGTTGATAATGGACCAGCCGGTCGTAACCGATACAATCGAGAAAACGCTGACATCTGACAAAGGCATGGATTTCTGGAAAAAGTCATTTGAAGATCCAAAGTTTGCCGAGAGTGTCGCAAAAAGCATGAAGAAGGAAAACGAGAAACTGCTTAAGGACTTAATGAAGGATCCTGAATATAAGGGCATGATGATCGAGGTCATGAAGGATCCCGAATTAGAAAAAGAGTTGACCAATGTTCTCAAAAGCAAGGAGTATCGGGAACATTTACAGAAAGTAATGAATGAAACCTTTGAAAGCCCGCTGTTTAAAGCAAAATTGCAGGCATTGATTGTTAAAGCAGCTGAAGAATTACCGACCCAGAAGCCAGAAGGCGGCGGCCAGGGCGGTGGCGGCGATTCAGGCGGCGGCGGAGGTTCCAGTGCATCCGGCGGAGGCTCTGGAGGACAATAAAAAGTCAATAAAAATAAGCCTCTCCAAACGGAGAGGCTTTTCCTATTACTTATTCTCAAGCATTTGTACGACTTCCTGGGCAATATTTGTATAGATTGCGCCAATTTTATCATCTTCTTGATAAATGGATGGAGCGAAGTCGTTTTCATTCCAGGTTGGCTGGCCTAATGGCAGCTTGCCCAACAGCTTTGTATTAAGCTCATCGGCTAATTTTTCACCGCCGCCTTGTCCAAAGACATATTCCTTTTCTTCAGTCAGCTTGCTTTCAAAGTATGACATGTTCTCAATAACTCCAAGGATTTCATGTTCCGTCCTAAGCGCCATCGCACCTGCACGCGCGGCAACAAATGCAGCTGTCGGATGCGGAGTCGTCACGATGATTTCTTTACATGAGGGCAGCATAGTGTGGACATCCAATGCCACATCCCCTGTTCCTGGAGGAAGATCCAATAGCAGGTAATCCAGCTCGCCCCATTCTACTTCATTGAAGAAGCTGTTCAGCATTTTGCCAAGCATGGGCCCGCGCCAGATGATTGGTGCATTGTCCTCAACGAAAAAGCCCATCGAGATGACCTTCACGCCATGTCTCTCAACCGGAATGATTCTTTCCCCTCTTACAACCGGACGCTTCGTGATTCCCATCATGTCAGGAACACTGAAACCATAGATATCCGCGTCAACCAGTCCAACCTTTTTGCCTAATTTTGCGAGTGAGACAGCAAGGTTAACCGAAACAGTAGATTTCCCTACTCCGCCTTTGCCGCTCGCGATGGCAATGAAGGTTGTTTTGCTGCTTGGAGAAAGAAGGCTGTCCTCTTCTTCTGGTGCTGCTGTCTGGAATTTCGATAGAACTTCTGCAGGCAGGTCAAAGAATCGCAAGCCTACGGAAGCCGCTCCAGCGCCTTTTAGGATATTGACGATTTCCGTTTGCAGCTGCAGCTGTTCTGCCGTGCCCGTTTTCGCAATGCCAATTTTAACGCTTACATGATTCTTTTCTTCTTTGATCTTTATTTCTTCGATGGCATTCAGCTCTTCGAGTGTTTTATGTAAAAATGGATCCTTAAGGTCTTTTAGGCTTTCACGTACTTTAGCTTCAGTAATCATATTGACACCGTCCTTTGTAAAATTTAGCTCCATTGCCAGTATACCATATTGATAAAATTCCTAAGTGTTAAACCTATCACACATTTCTGAAAGATATTTTTTCCAATAGGATTTATTTTCCCCAATAAAAAAAGAAGGATGCATCACCCTTCTCACTTTTCCCAGAATTTTTGTTCGTCAGTAAAATACCTGAGCATTCCTTCATAGATGGAGGCTGCAACTTTTTCCTGGTATGCCTCCTGTTTGAGGTTTGCTGCTTCTCCTGGATTAGACAGGAAGCCAATTTCAACTAGGACTCCAGGCTTATTCGTATGCTTCAGCAGGTATATGCTGTTTGCTGACTTTGCATCCCGGTCCGTGTTTTCAAGATTTCGGCGCAATTCATCCTGGATGAGCTTGGCGGCTCGTTTGTTTTCTTTGTAATTGGTTGAATAAAAAGTCTGTGCACCTCTCCATTTTGAGGATGGGATCGCATTTAAATGGATTGTCGCAAAAAAGTCAGCTTCAGATTCATTGATCAGATTGAGGCGTCTTTTTAAATCCTGGACCTTTCGTTTGCTATATCCCTTGAGGCCCTTATCCGCAAGGTCGACATCGGTCTCGCGCGTCATGATGACAAGCGCACCCTGCTGCTGAAGGTAATCCCGGAGCTTGAGGGAAACATTCAGCGCGATTTCTTTTTCAAAAGGATCGTCATCCCCCGCCCCCGGGTCGACTCCTCCATGCCCCGGGTCTAGATAGATGGTTTTTCCCGAAAGCGGCAGATTCCAGGATTCCCATGAATCATTTTCGGTAAAATCATACTGCAATATAAGGAACAGCACAGCGAGGCCGGCTGCAAATAATCCGATTTTAATTTTTTTCAGCATGTTCTAAACCATCCTTCCAGCTAGTCCCTGATAATAAACTATATGGGACAGGTAGACGGTTTAGAACTATGCTGTTAATGCAGTCTCAGCTTATATTTCTTTTCACCCTTCATGAAGCCATCTCTCCACCAGCTGTCGACATACTGTTCACAAAGGTAGTAAAGCTCATCTGATCCAACTCCCTCTTCTCCCTTCCCCCAAAACAGGAAAAAGTTGTACAGGGTATCAATCAAATGCCGCTCTTCTTTTTCACAGCGAGGCTTTACCGCTTCCATCGGCTCGCCGAAGTAGCCTAAGCGGCTGAACTTGGCACCAAGTAAATACGCTTCAATTGCGACATCATAACAAGCTTCCTCGATTCCTGAATTCATGATGAGGTTTGAGGTCAGCCTTGAAGAGCCAAAATATTGTTTCACCCTGGCCTGCAGGATGTTAATGGTTAGTTCACGGAGCATCGAACGCTCATATTTCACTTGTTTTTGTTTTCTTTTATCTATAAATGTCGTTACGACGTTCAAAGTATTCTCACCCCTTAGGAAGTAGTGTTCAACCTGCGGGAGTGTGTAATGCAACCCAGAACGACGTTTCCTTTTCCAGTTTTCTCAGTCGTTTACTGAATAATATGGTTCTGGACTCTTTAGGATTAAATGCCCATTTCTGGTTATTCTTTTACTATTAAAAATCACTACTATTGAAACTGTTCTTTAATTTTCAGAATTGTTAGACTTGTTAGTACAACCAGAACTCGCTTCAATTTTAATCTCTGAGGAGGGAAAGATATGGAGCAAGATGTTCGCGTAATTCCTTACAAAGTAATCGCAGAAGCTGAAGAAACTAATGAGGTACCTCAAGGTGTAGAGTTAATCCAGGCACCGAAGCTTTGGGACAGAACCAAAGGGAAAGGCATTAAAGTTGCTGTGCTCGACACAGGCTGTGAAACAACCCACCCTGATTTAAAGGACCAAATTATCGGCGGCAGGAATTTTACCGACGACGACCGCAGCAATCCGGATATTTATACTGATTATAACGGACATGGGACCCACGTTGCAGGGACGATCGCTGCCCATGAAAATGATGATGGTGTAATAGGCGTCGCCCCAGAGGCAGGACTGTTGATCGTAAAAGTATTGAACAAGGCCGGCTCTGGGAAATATGAGTGGATAATCAAAGGGATTCAATATGCAATTGACCAGGAAGTGGATATAATCTCCATGTCGCTGGGCGGTCCCGCTGATGTCCCTGAATTGCATGAAGTGATCAAAGCCGCTGTTGAAAAAAATATTCTCGTCGTATGTGCAGCAGGCAATGAAGGTGATGGTGATGACTCGACCAACGAGTTTGCCTATCCTGGCGCCTATAATGAAGTCATCAGTGTTGGAGCCGTAAACCTGGAAAGAGGTTCATCGGAATTCACCAACTCGAATAATGAGGTGGATGTCGTGGCGCCGGGAGAGCGGATCACGTCCACTTATCTGAATGGTAAATATGCCACATTGAGCGGAACCTCAATGGCTGCACCACACGTATCCGGCGCCCTTGCTTTAATCAAAACACTCGCAAATGCCCAGTTTGAGCGTGATCTGACTGAGCCTGAATTATATGGACAATTAATTAAGCGTACGGTCCCGCTCGGAAATTCACCTAAGCTTGAAGGCAATGGCCTTGTCTATCTCACAGTTCCGGAGCATCTTGCTGAAATCTTTAGCCAGAGCTTCAAAACGATGGTTATGGATGCGTTATGATTCTCTCGGCCAGTGAGGCGTACATTCATAACATCGAGAATAAGCCGTATTATGATGCAGAAATGGACGCGAAAATGCGCGAGAGATATTATTGTGACGCTGTTTTCGTTCCAGAGGAGCTCCATTTGCTGCTGACAAGAACCCACACCAACCATCTAAAATACTCGCCGCATGAGTATGTTTATCCTTGGGTGGACCTGCAGGAGAACCTTCAACTGAAGAGCCTCTACTCCGGCCAGGAACTCGACCCCGTTGAGGTGATCGAGGAGGACTTGCGGCTCTTCAAAACTTTGAAGGAGGGAGGTTTTTCAGCTAGTTCTGATATTCTTTTCAATACAGAACATGTTGTACCCCAATCGTGGTTTGATGGAAAGGAGCCAATGCGAGGCGACCTGCATCACCTGTTTGCCTGCGAGCCAGCATGCAACAGCATGAGAAGCAATCATCCGTTTTACGATTTCCAGACCTATGAACCTGAGCTTGCTGCATCTGGAATAAGGTCCGGATGTGGAATGGTAGAAGCAGGTAAATTCGAACCCGAATACGGTAAAGGAATTGTTGCAAGAGCCGTATTTTACTTCAATTTGAGATACAAGGATGTCATCCAACTTGATGCTCAGATGAACTTCGAGGTTCTGCTTGGCTGGCATCTAGAACACCCGGTCACCTTGTATGAACAGCATCGGAATGCCGCCATCCAGGAAATGCAGGGAAACCGCAACCCTTTCATTGATTTTCCGGAGATGGCAGAAGTAATGTTGGGCTTATAAAAAGGAATCCGCCTGAGTGAGATTAAGCTCAGGCGGTTTTTCTATATTAATGAAGATCTTAAATCCCCGTTTACACCGATTCTACCCCGATGGGTCACTTATAATCCCCATTACTTCTTATACGTTCCCCCCTTGAGCTATAATAGCCAGCTTTGATTTTAAGTGCACCCGCTAAAAAACCGTAATTGGATTTTACCTATATTCATTTCCGCCATCCCGGATTTTTCATCCTCATATTTCCTCTAATTGCTAACGCCATTCCGATGTCTGTCAGGGCAAGCTAATGCAGAATACAGAACGAAAGGATGGATTTCTATGTCGATGGAGTGGTTTGATCGGGTAGTCGGTGAGTTGCAGGATCATCTTGAGTCTATTTGTGAAAAATATGACCAGGAAGGCCAGATGGCGGTTGAAAGAGGATCCAAGCATCCACGGATTCAGTTCTTTGTGGACTATGATGATGGTGAAAGAGATTATTTTTATATATTATACTTTGACCCGCATAATGAGGAATTTTATACAGAGACCTTTGACGAAGAGCTCGAGCAGCCTGCAAGAGTGATTCTTTCGGATATTGACGACATTGTTGATGCGGTCCATGAGGGCTTCCATGATTACATAAGCGAAGACGAGGAAATCGATATCGTTTATGCTGCGGATAATGATGACAGCTTATACCTGAACACTGACGAAGAGGACGATGAAGATCTTTATATGACTGAAATCATCGATGACGACATCTTTGAAGAAATCGATGTTGAGTGGGAAACTCCTGAGGTCACCGCCTTTTTTAAGGAGGATGACGTGGAAGTGACGTACCAATTCGGACTGGTCGAGGCAACTGGAGACGGTGTCCTTCGCCGTATCAACCGGATTTGGACTGAAGATGATGAAATATTCAAAGACGAAACGAACTTTATTTTCACCAAAGAAGAAGCACCGACAATCATCGCCATGATCGCGAGCCATATGGATTCAATGCAGGGTTACGAAGATTAATTCATGAAAGCGGAGGCGAAAAATGCTGCCTCTGCTTTTTATTAGGCTGGTTTTCGCGTCAATCGGCTGCTTTTCGAATATGTAATTCATAAATTTTAGACCTAAAAGTATAAATTTAGCCGGTTAGAATGTAACAAATATAGCCTCCAACCTATGCTTCTTACACAATAAAATTTTATTTGGCGATAATCAGATTTTATTGGCGGGTTTTCACAATTTTATTGGCGATTGTCTCTTTTTATTGGCGATAATTTATTTTTATTGGCGATTTTCAGATTTTATTGGCGGACTGGAAATTCTGCGCGTTTTTTTCCAGTTAACAGATTCCAATTGGCCCCTTCCGCCAGACAGTCACCAGCAAATTTAATAAAAAAAGACCCCCAACCAAATTGGGAGTCTTTCCGAAGCGTAAAATTAACGCTTTGAGAACTGAGGTGCACGACGAGCGCCTTTAAGACCGTATTTCTTACGTTCTTTCATACGAGCGTCACGAGTAAGAAGTCCTGCACGCTTAAGTGTTGGACGGAATTCTGGGTCAGCTTGAAGTAGCGCACGAGCGATACCGTGGCGGATTGCGCCAGCCTGGCCAGTGTATCCACCGCCATTTACGTTAACGTGGATATCGTAGCTTCCTACAGTTTCAGTAGCAACAAGCGGCTGCTTAACTACTTCACGTAGTGCTGCGAATGGGATATAATCTTCAATTTCACGATCGTTGATTGTAATTTTTCCAGTGCCTGGTACTAAACGAACTCGCGCAACGGAGCTCTTACGACGACCGGTACCGATATATTGAACCTGTGCCAAGTTAATTACCTCCTTAATAATTATCCGCGAAGTTCGTAAACTTCAGGTTGTTGTGCTTGATGTGGATGCTCGTTACCAGCATATACATGAAGCTTTTTAAACATTTGGCGTCCAAGGGAGTTCTTTGGAAGCATGCCTTTGATTGCAAGTTCAAGCATCTTTTCAGCGTAGTTTGTACGCATTTCAAGAGCTGTTCTTTGCTTCAATCCACCTGGGTGCATTGTGTGGCGGTAGTAGATTTTGTCAGTCAATTTCTTGCCTGTAAGTTCGATCTTAGATGCGTTGATGATGATTACGTGATCACCAGTGTCAACATGTGGTGTGAAAGTTGGTTTATGTTTACCACGTAGAATAGCTGCTACTTCAGTAGAAAGGCGACCTAGAGTCTTGCCTGCAGCATCAACTACGTACCATTTACGTTCGATATTGTTGGCATTTGCCATAAACGTTGTACGCATGAGTTTCCCTCCTAAATAATCAAAAAAAAATCAAGTTCATTTTGGTATATTTTCAAACACGATAAAGCTCTTCCGGGGCTGATCGTGGGTTTAAAATACATACATATGATATCTTAACCTGTGGTTGAGAGATTGTCAACACCAGGATTAGTTGTCATATCATTTTTTTGAAATTAATTTTCGAATTGATGGTCTTCTTCATCATAAAAAACCTTCCACAGATACAGTCCGTGTCCAGGTGCGGTCTTGCCGGCCTGGGTACGGTCTCGGGCCACGAGCACCTGATGCATGCTGCCGGCAGCTCTCCTGCCTGTTCCTACCTCCAGCAATGTTCCGACAAGGATCCTTACCATATTGTAAAGGAAGCCATTACCGACAAACCTGAATTCCAGCAGACCATCCTCTTCGGAAAATTCTATTTCCTGCAAGGTTCGCACCCGGTCTTCCACTTCTGTTTTCGCCGAGCAAAAACTAGTGAAATCATGTGTGCCAAGCAGCTGTGTTGCTGCTTCCTTCATGGCTTCAAAATTCAATTCGTACGGAAATTGATAGGCATAATTCCGCTGGAAGGGATCACGATGCTTTGCCAGCAACAGAAAGTAGCGATACTCCTTGCCAACCGCATCAAAGCGGGCATGGAAATCAGGCCTTGCCAATTCCACCGAATGCACAGCAATATCACTAGGCAGCAGGGAATTGAGCGCGATTTGCCATCTGGCCGGCTCAATTTCCAGCATCGTGTCAAAATGGATCACCTGGCCGCGGGCATGTACTCCTGCGTCTGTACGGCCTGATGCGCTAACCCTGATGCTTGTCCCCTTATTCAGCTTCTCCAAGGCCTTTTCCAGCTCACTCTGGACCGTCCTTTTGCCTGGCTGCACCTGATAGCCGGAAAAACCGGTGCCTTCGTATGAAATTATACATTTGATTCGCGGCATAATGATTACCCTCTTAAAACGAATAGTAGAACTGTGACAGCTGCCAGGAAGAGAAGCATCGCGGTATCGACCATGCCCCATGTCAATTGTCGGTACTTCGTTCGTCCTTCGCCGCCTTTATAGCCTCTTGCCTCCATTGCAACAGCAAGCTCCTCTGCCCGCTTGAACGAGCTGATGAACAGCGGAATCAATAATGGCACGATCGCCTTGATCCGCTCTTTGACAGGGCCGCTGTTATACTCTACTCCGCGTGCTGTCTGAGCCTTCATGATTTTATCGGTTTCCTGCATGAGCGTCGGGATGAATCTCAACGAAATTGACATCATTAAAGCGAGCTCGTGGACAGGGAACTTGAATTTTTTCAAAGGATTCAGCAATGTCTCGAGTCCATCGGTAATCTCAATCGGCGTCGTCGTCAAAGTCAAAAGTGACGTCATGAGAATCAGCAGCAGGAATCTGAGGGAGATGAATATCCCCTGCCTGAGACCTTCCTCATAGATTTTCAGCCAGCCAAGCTCGAAGACGATATCGCCTTCTTTGGTCATGAAGATATGGAGCAGGAATGTAAACAACACGAGCAAAAACACTGGCTTCAGCCCGCCATACAGGAATCTTAACGGAATCCTCGACAAACCTACCATTAGAAATGTGTAGGCTGCAAGTGCAGCATAGGTCGGTACATTGTTGGCAATAAATACTATGATGACAAACAGGAACACCATGATCAGCTTTGAACGCGGGTCCATCCTATGAAGAAGTGAATCTCCAGGCACATAACGGCCAAAAATCATTTTCTCCATCATTTTTGACCGCCCCCTTTCACGAACTCTGCGACCATTTCCGCGAGCTCTTCTTCTGAAAGGCTGACCTTACTGAATTTCGTATCAAATGCTTTTTCTATCTTTAACTGCAGGCCAACAACTTCGGGTACATCTAGCCCAAGTTCCAGCAAAGCGATTGGATCGGCAAAAATCTGTTCGGGTGTCCCTTTTGTAAAAACCTTGCCCTGATGCATGACAACTATTTCATCCGCATACCTGGCTGCGTCCTCCATACTATGGGTGACAAGAACTGTAGATAAATTCCTTTTTTTGTGAAGAGTATAAAATAAGTCCATAATTTCTTTCCGTCCGCGAGGGTCCAAACCTGCAGTCGGCTCGTCCAATACGATGACTTCAGGCTCCATCGCCAGTACACCCGCGATGGCCACACGCCGCATCTGACCTCCTGAAAGGTCAAAAGGCGATTTTTCAAGGATGTCTTCAGGCAATCCTACCAACTTGAGCACTGCAATGGCACGAGCCTTCGCGTCCGCTTCAGTAACACCAAAATTCATCGGGCCAAACATGATATCCTTTTCCACTGTCTCTTCGAATAACTGATGCTCCGGGAATTGGAAGACAATGCCTACCTTTTCGCGGACACCCTTAAGGTTCTTCTCTTTCCGCCCTGCCTTGATTTCCCGGCTGCCAATCAGGACGGAGCCTTTTGTTGGTTTCAAGAGAGCATTCAAGTGCTGAAGAACGGTAGACTTGCCCGAACCGGTATGACCGATGACAGCAAGATATGTTCCTGAAGGGATATCGATTGATACATCGGATATCGCAAGACGTTCGAACGGGGAATCAGCCTGGTAACGATATTCTACATTTTTGAGTGAGATGTCCATAATTCCGTCACCAGCTCTTCTTCTGTCAAATATGTTTTCGTAAGTCCTATTCCTTTTTGACGCATGATTTTACTCATTTTTACCGGGAAAGGGATATCCAGACCCAGCTTAACCAATTCTTCATCCATCTCGAAGATCTGTTCGGGAGTTCCTTCACGATAGAGCTCCCCTTTGTTCATGACGATGATCCTGTCTGCTTTGGCAGCTTCCTCAAGGTCATGCGTGATCGAAATGACCGTGATGTTTTCGCGGTCTTTCAATTCGCGTACGGTTTCGATTACTTCTGCACGGCCGCGAGGGTCAAGCATCGATGTAGCCTCGTCCAAAATGATGATGGCCGGCTGCAAGGCAATCACACCCGCGATGGCGACACGCTGTTTCTGGCCGCCTGACAGATGGTGCGGCTCTTGATTCAGAAAGGTTCCCATTTTGACTTTATCAAGTGAAGTCTGTACACGCTCTACCATCGTCTCCTGCGGCACGCCGTGATTTTCCAGACCAAAAGCCACATCATCCCTTACCGTCGTTCCAACGAACTGGTTATCAGGATTTTGAAAGACCATTCCTACATTTTTTCTAACTTCCCACACTGTATCTTCAGACAGTACTGTTCCGCATACTGCGATTGTTCCCTCCTGGGGGAATTGAAGCCCATTCAATAATTTTGCCAGCGTCGATTTGCCTGAACCATTATGACCGACAATCGCCAGCCATTCGCCTTCTAAAATATCAAAGGTGATATTTTTCAGCGCAGGCGTCTGCTGTCCCTCATAGCTGAAGGATACACCCTCTATACTCACTAGTGGTTTGCTCATCTCCGCCCTCCTCTCGACTCTTCTTCACTGTCTCTTCTCTTTTTAATATTCTGCTAGTCATCATTATACAAGACTGTTTTCGTAAAGATTGTTGTTAAAAACTTAAAGCCGATTTTAACGTGCTATAAGCAATTTTGCAGTTCGCTTTTAAGTGTGCAAGCTCTTTTCTCATTATAAGCATTAATTTTATCAAGAAAACTAGGTCATTCAATCCCATTTTGTAGTCAATAGCAACAAAGTTTGAGAAAAGAGCCTTATACAAAAATCTCTGGATATAAAAAAAGCCTGCACCTCTCCCCGAGCGGAAGCGATCCGCGAATTGCAAGTCCTTAAAAGGACTGGGGAGAAGTGCATGAGCTAGACGAGACAGGCAGAACAGCTCCGGTACGTGATCGATCCATGATCAACCCGCGCCGATCCAAAAAAGTTCCCTGGAATAACCGGCCGATGGGGCCAGTGAACTCTTCTTTCCCAGTGGCCTGCGCATCATAACGCTCGTTTTTGGCTTGTGCTGCATTTTTTAAGTTTTTGCAAGGGACTTAGCCCTTATAGTAAAAAAAGGGGATGAAACAAGTTTGTATAAACTGTCCATCGCCCTTGTTTGAGTGTTTAATGGTATTAAACTAACTCGATAATTACCATTGGCGCACCGTCACCGCGGCGTGGTCCAAGTTTCATGATACGAGTGTATCCACCTTGACGCTCAGCGTAACGAGGAGCGATGTCAGCGAATAGTTTTTGAACTGCATCCTGGTTTGTTTCAGCGTTTGCAACTTCGTGGCGAACCCAAGCAGATGCTTGACGGCGAGCGTGAAGGTCTCCGCGCTTTCCAAGAGTAATCATTTTCTCAACAACTGAACGAAGCTCTTTCGCACGTGTTTCAGTAGTTTCAATACGCTCATTGATAATCAAATCAGTTGTTAAGTCACGTAGCATTGCTTTACGCTGGGCACTTGTGCGTCCTAACTTTCTGTATCCCATGAGTGTTTCCCTCCTTTGTTGAAGTCGTAAGCCGGCAGCGATAGGACTGACAGCAAAATGCCTAGTTAATCAATAACTAGTCATCTTTGCGTAAGCCTAAGCCTAGCTCTTCTAGTTTTGCTTTCACTTCTTCTAGTGATTTTCTGCCAAGGTTACGCACTTTCATCATATCTTCTTCTGTCTTGTGAGCAAGCTCCTGGACAGTGTTGATACCAGCACGCTTTAAGCAGTTATATGAACGAACAGAAAGATCAAGTTCCTCAATCGTCATCTCAAGGACTTTTTCTTTTTGGTCTTCTTCTTTCTCTACCATGATCTCAGCATTTTGAGCTTCGTCAGTCAGACCGACAAAAATGTTCAAGTGCTCAGTCAGGATCTTTGAACCTAGTGCAATAGCTTCCTTAGGACCAGTGCTGCCATCTGTCCATACGTCAAATACCAGCTTGTCATAATTCGTCATTTGCCCTACGCGTGTATTTTCTACTTGATAAGATACTCGTGAAACCGGTGTGTAGATAGAGTCGATTGGAATGACACCGATCGGCTGGTCTTCACGCTTGTTCTGGTCAGCAGGATTGTATCCGCGTCCTCTTCTTGCATTCAGGCGCATACGCAATGAGCCTTTGCTTGACAGAGTAGCAATGTGAAGATCCGGATTAAGGACTTCGACATCACTGTCATGCGTGATGGATGCTGCAGTGACTGGACCCTCGCCCTGTACATCGATTTCAAGTGTCTTCTCTTCATCAGAGTAGATCTTCAACGCTAATTTCTTAACGTTTAAAATGATTGATGTTACATCTTCTACGACGCCTTCAATTGTTGAGAACTCATGAAGTACTCCATCGATTTGAATCGATGTGACAGCTGCACCTGGGAGTGAGGATAATAGGATACGACGTAAGGAGTTACCCAAAGTTGTACCATATCCACGCTCAAGCGGTTCTACGACAAACTTGCCGTACTTGGCATCATCGCTGATCTCAACCGTTTCGATTTTTGGTTTTTCTATTTCGATCATCAAATATACCCTCCTTCAAAACGTCGAAACCCCGGCAGGTTTTTTTCCCTTACCGAAATTCCCCCATGTATACGTTCCCGTTTGTGCACAACAACTGGATTAATGATTTCTGTATACCTAGAAAATATTTGTATCATATCCCATTATAGACAGGAGTACAAATTCTATACAGAAAAATTAAACACGGCGACGTTTTGGCGGGCGGCAGCCGTTATGTGGAACTGGAGTAACGTCTTTGATCGCAGTTACTTCAAGACCTGCTGCTTGAAGAGCACGGATTGCTGCTTCACGGCCAGCACCTGGTCCTTTAACAGTAACCTCAAGAGTTTTCAGACCATGTTCCATAGAAGTCTTAGCTGCAGTTTCTGCTGCCATTTGTGCTGCGAATGGAGTGGATTTACGTGAACCCTTGAAACCAAGCGCACCTGCACTAGACCATGATAATGCGTTACCATGTACGTCTGTAATTGTTACGATAGTGTTGTTGAAAGTTGAACGAATATGCGCAACTCCACTTTCAATATTCTTTTTGACGCGGCGTTTGCGTGTATTAGTTTTACGAGCCATTTAAATGTTACCCTCCTTTACGGATTATTTTTTCTTGTTAGCTACAGTCTTACGAGGACCTTTACGAGTACGTGCGTTGTTCTTCGTGTTTTGTCCGCGAACAGGCAATCCACGACGATGACGCAAGCCACGGTATGAACCGATCTCCATTAGACGCTTGATGTTTAGTGAAACTTCACGGCGAAGGTCACCTTCAACCTTTAACTTGTCGATGATATCACGGATTTTGTTAAGTTCTTCTTCAGTAAGGTCGCGAACGCGAGTTTCTTCAGAAACACCAGCCTCAGCAAGAACTTTCTCAGCAGTTGATCTGCCGATTCCGAAAATATATGTTAAAGCAATAACTACACGCTTTTCACGTGGAATATCTACACCAGCAATACGTGCCATCTAGATGCGCACCTCCTTTAATATTAACCTTGTTTTTGTTTATGTTTAGGGTTTTCACAGATCACCATTACTTTGCCTTTTCTGCGGATAACTTTGCACTTTTCACAGATTGGCTTAACAGATGGTCTCACTTTCATTACTCTAACCTCCTTGATAGTACGGAGTCACGGTTTATTTAAAGCGGTAAGTAATTCTTCCGCGAGTCAAATCATATGGAGAAAGCTCAACTGTTACTTTATCTCCAGGCAGGATCCGAATGAAGTGCATTCTGATTTTGCCGGAAACATGAGCCAACACTGTATGACCATTCTCTAATTCTACCTTAAACATTGCATTCGGCAAAGTTTCTATTACTGTGCCTTCAATTTCAATTACATCATCTTTCGCCATAAACTGGTCTCCCTTCTTTATTCAAATTCGTATTAAATCATAGCCCGCTTACGCGGAATGGAACTTTCTATTGTGATACGGCATCCAATCGAGAATATTGATGAAAAATATTCAACCTTATGATTATAACATAAAGCTGGCTTCCCGTCCGCATAGAAAAATCATTTTTGCCTATTTAAAGACTAAAAAACAGAATCAGACGGCTGAACACCGTGATCAGGCTTTTGTTAAGATCTCAAAACCAGTTTCAGTGATCGCAATGGTATGCTCAAAATGAGCACACATTTTACCGTCAACCGTTACAACAGTCCAATTATCGGCTAACGTATTTACATAGCGGCTTCCTGCATTCACCATCGGTTCTATGCATAGAACCATTCCAGGCTTCAGCCTCGGTCCTCTGTTAGGAGGGCCGTAATGAGGAATTTGCGGGTCTTCATGCAATTCTTGCCCAATTCCATGGCCGACATACTCACGAACAATAGAAAAGCCTTCTGATTCCACATACGTTTGAATTGCATGGGAGATGTTCGAAAGACGTTCCCCTGGCTTAGCTTCTTTCAGGCCCGTGAACAATGACTCTTCTGTCACGTCCAACAGACGCTGGGTTTCTTCATCAACCTTTCCAACCGGGTAAGTCCAAGCGGAGTCCCCGTGGTATCCGTTGTACTTTGCGCCGATGTCAATGCTGATGATGTCGCCTTCTTTAAGAACCCGATTTCCAGGTATCCCGTGAACTAGTTCTTCATTAACGGATGCACAGATGCTGCCGCGAAAACCATTATAACCTTTAAAAGAAGGAGTTGCACCTTGTTTGCGGATAAAATCCTCAGCAATGGCATCCAGCTCTTTGGTTGTAATGCCAGGAGCAACGTGTTTTTTCAACTCCTGGTGTGTCAGCGCTACAATGCGACCTGCTTCCCGCATAATTTCTATTTCACGAGGGGTTTTGCATATGATCATTAATTTAAGCCCCCAAGCAATTCTTCGATATCAGCAAAAACGACATCAATGTCCTGCTGACCGTTGATATTGCGTAAGTAACCTTTATCTTCATAGAAGTTCAACAGAGGCTTTGTTTGCTGGATGTTAACGTCCAGACGGTTTTGAACTGTTTCTGCGTTATCATCAGCGCGCTGGTAAAGCTCGCCGCCACAACGGTCACAAACGCCTTCCTTTGCAGGAGGATTGAACACAAGGTGGTATGTCGCTCCACAGTTTTTACAAATCCTGCGTCCTGTCAAACGCTCCATGAGGATACTCTGATCCACATCAATGTTGATGACATAATCAATTTTTTTGCCAAGATCAGCAAGCATGCTGTCCAGTGCTTCAGCCTGTGCAACTGTGCGCGGGAATCCATCAAGAAGGAATCCATTTTCACAGTCTTCTTTGCTTAAGCGTTCACGGACAATCCCGATCGTAACTTCGTCAGGAACCAGCTCTCCCTTGTCCATAAATGATTTTGCCTGTAATCCAAGTTCCGTTCCTTCTTTGATAGCTGCACGGAACATATCTCCAGTTGAGATATGAGGGATGTTGTATTTACCAACAATTTTATCGGCTTGCGTGCCCTTACCGGCACCCGGAAGCCCCATCAGAACCAAATTCACAAGTTTTCCCCCCTCAGTCTCTATTAAAGATTCAAGGGACACAAGTCCCCTAAATCTTATTTTATAAAGCCTTTATAATGGCGTTTTACAAGCTGAGCTTCAAGCTGCTTCATCGTTTCAAGCGCAACGCCGACAACGATCAGCAAGCTAGTTCCGCCAATCTGAACCGATTGAGGCAGACCAGCGAATTTAATGAAAAACACTGGCAGCACAGAGATTACTGAAAGGAAAATCGCACCAACCAAAGTCAGGCGGTAAAGAACCCTTGTCAAGTATTCCTGTGTGTTTTTTCCTGGACGTATACCAGGAACATATCCACCCTGCTTCTTCAGGTTCTCGGCGACTTGTTCAGGATTGACCTGGATGAACGCATAGAAATACGTGAACGCGATGATTAGTGCCACATAGACGATCATACCGATCGGCTGTGTGTAATCAAACGTCTTCTGAATCCAGAGTGTCACATCATTCGTGCCGAAGAACTGAGCGATTGTCGGAGGTGTAACGACAAACGAAATCGCGAAGATAACCGGGATGACACCAGCAGCGTTCACTTTCAAAGGAAGGTGAGTGTTCTGGCCGCCAACCGCGTTGTTTCCTACGCTCATGCGTTTAGCGTACTGGATCGGTATTTTACGTGTTGCCTGCTGGATGAAAATAACACCCACAACGATTGCGATAACAGCAATCAGAATCAGCAATACAGTCACAATGCGCAGGAACAGAGCGTCGCCTGCATCAGAGAACTGCTGTGCATAAATCTGATTGACCATTGTCGGAATTCCGGCAGCAATACCTGCAAAGATAATGATTGAAATACCATTTCCTACACCTTTTGCCGTGATCTGCTCACCGAGCCACATCAGGAATGCAGTTCCAGCTGTCAGAACAAGGGCAATCATCAGGTAAGAAGTGATACCGGCATTTTGGATCAATAATCCTCCTGCCATATTGTTAAAGCCATAAGACATACCGAGTGCCTGGATAAAACCAAGAACGATCGTGAAATAGCGGGTAAACTGAGCTAATTTACGGCGTCCGACTTCTCCTTGTTTGGACCATTCAGTAAACTTTGGCACAACATCCATCTGCAAAAGCTGGATGATGATTGAAGCAGTGATGTACGGCATGATTCCCATCGCGAAGATGGAGAAGTTCTGCAGCGCACCGCCGCCAAAAGTATTCAGCACACCGAAGACACTCATGTCATCCTGTGCTTTCAAAATATCTGCATTTACGTTCGGTACAGGAATAAATGAACCGAGACGAAATACAATCAACATTAAAAGGGTGAAGAGAATTTTATTTCTAATTTCACCCACGCGCATAAAATTGGAGATTGTCTGGAACATTAAATCACCTCAGTTTGACCGCCGGCAGCTTTGATCGCTTCCTCGGCTGCAGAGGAGAACTTATGAGCTTTAACAGTCAATTTCTTCTCAAGGCTTCCCTTAGCAAGGATCTTAACTCCTGCTAGTTCCTTCTTGACAAGACCTGTTTCGATTAGAAGTTCTGGAGTTACTTCTGTTCCATCTTCGAATACGTTCAGGCTATCTAGGTTAACGACTGCGTATTCTTTGCGGTTGATGTTCGTGAAACCGCGTTTAGGCAAGCGTCGGAATAAAGGAGTTTGACCACCTTCAAAACCAGGGCGTACACCGCCGCCAGAACGAGCGTTTTGACCTTTATGACCTTTACCAGCAGTTTTACCTTGACCAGAACCGATACCACGTCCAAGACGCTTACGTTCTTTACGAGAACCTTCTGCAGGCTTTAATTCATGAAGTTTCATGTTGGCACCTCCTTATTTTAAAAAGGTTAAAATTATTTTTCAGTTACTGTAACCAGGTGAGAAACTTTGTTGATCATGCCGCGGATTGCTGCATTATCAACCTTCTCAACTGTTTGGTTAACTTTACGTAAGCCAAGGGCTTTAACTGTTTCGCGCTGATCTTGCGGACGGCCGATCAGGCTGCGAGTGAGGGTAATTTCTAATTTGTTAGCCATTTGATTTCCCTCCTTATCCTAACAGTTCTTCCACAGATTTACCGCGTAGTTTTGCTACGTCCTCTGCACGCTTAAGTTGAGATAAACCTTCTAGAGTTGCACGAACCATGTTGATTGGAGTGTTCGTTCCTAGAGACTTAGACAGGATATCAGCAACACCTGCTAATTCTAGTACCGCACGAACTGGTCCACCAGCGATAACTCCTGTACCTTCAGAAGCAGGCTTCAGAAGGATCTCACCAGCACCAAAGTGTCCGATAACTTCGTGAGGAATTGTAGTACCAACCATAGGTACTTGGATTAGGTTCTTCTTCGCATCTTCGATAGCTTTGCGAATCGCTTCAGGTACTTCTTGTGCTTTACCAGTACCCATGCCGACATAACCGTTTTTATCTCCTACTACTACTAGAGCAGAAAAACGGAAACGGCGTCCACCTTTAACAACTTTAGCAACACGGTTAATCGTAACTACGCGTTCTTCAAGTTCAAGTTTGTTTGGATCAATACGACGCATCTTTTTGTGTCCCTCCTTTTTCTATTAAAATTCTAAGCCGTTTTCGCGGGCAGCATCAGCAAGTGCCTGGATGCGGCCATGATAGAGGTATCCGCCACGGTCAAATACTACTGACTTATAACCTTTTTCCACAGCACGCTTAGCGATTAATTCACCGATTTGCTTTGCTGATTCCAGGTTATTGCCTTCAACGTTCACTTCTTTATCTAAAGTAGAAGCACTCGCTAGAGTTACTCCATTTACATCGTCGATTAATTGAGCATAAATGTGCTTGTTTGAACGGAACACATTTAGACGAGGACGAGCTTCAGTTCCGCTAAGTTTCGCACGGACACGAGCGTGTCTCTTACGGCGAGTAGCGTTTTTATCAGCCTTCGTAATCATTTACGTCACTCCTTTCGTTAACCTATGCGGCATTACTTACCTGTTTTACCTTCTTTGCGGCGTACATATTCGCCTTCATAACGAATACCTTTGCCTTTGTAAGGCTCTGGTGGACGTACGTCACGGATGTTAGCAGCCAATGCGCCAACACGCTCTTTATCAGTACCTTTAATAACGATCTTCGTATTAGAAGGAACTTCGATTTCAAGGCCTTTTTCTGCCTCGATTTCAACCGGATGAGAGTATCCTACGTTAAGTACAAGCTTGTTACCTTGCTTAGAAGCACGGTAACCGACACCTACTAGCTCAAGGCCTCTTTCGAATCCTTTAGATACACCCTCAACCATGTTAGCAAGAACCGCACGAGTCGTTCCGTGCAATGCACGATGTTCTTTGTTATCAGTTGGACGAGAAATGTTGACTACGTTCTCTTCGACCTTGATTTCGATGTCAGAGTGAAAAGTACGAGACAATTCACCTTTTGGTCCTTTTACTGTTACGTGATTGTTATCAAGAGTAACAGTAACACCAGCTGGAATTTCAATTGGTTTTTTACCTACGCGTGACATTTGTTGCACCTCCATTCATTCAGAAAAATCTATTACCAAACGTATGCTAAAACTTCTCCGCCCACTTGCTTAGCGCGAGCTTCTTTGTCAGTTAAAACGCCGTTTGAAGTTGATACTAGTGCGATACCTAAACCGTTAAGTACACGAGGTACTTCAGTTGATTTTGCATAAACGCGAAGTCCTGGCTTACTGATTCTCTTAAGACCAGTGATAACACGCTCGTTGTTTGCACCGTACTTCAAGAAGATACGGATGATACCTTGCTTATTGTCTTCGATATATTCAACGTCACGCACGAAACCTTCACGCTTAAGGATCTCAGCGATTTCTTTTTTAATGTTAGAAGCAGGTACTTCTAATTTTTCGTGACGAACCATATTCGCGTTACGAATACGAGTTAGCAAATCTGCAATCGGATCTGTCATGACCATTTAATTTACCTCCTTCCAGAGCTTTCAGTTTTACCAGCTAGCTTTTTTCACACCAGGAATTTGTCCTTTGTATGCTAATTCACGGAAACAAATACGGCAAAGCTTAAATTTGCGGTATACAGAGTGCGGACGGCCGCAGCGCTCACAGCGAGTGTACTCTTGTACTTTGTATTTAGGCGTGCGTTTTTGTTTCGCAATCATTGATTTCTTAGCCACGTTTTCGCCTCCCTCTTATTAGAGATTACTTTTGAAATGGCATTCCGAATTGTGTTAATAGTTCACGAGCTTCTTCATCAGTGTTAGCAGTCGTTACAATAACAATGTCCATGCCACGTACTTTGTTTACTTTATCGTAATCAATTTCAGGGAAGATTAACTGTTCTTTAACACCAAGTGTGTAGTTACCGCGTCCGTCGAAAGACTTCTTGGAGATACCGCGGAAGTCACGTACACGTGGTAAAGATACTGAAATTAACTTGTCGATGAATTCGTACATGCGCTCACCGCGAAGAGTTACTTTCGCACCGATTGGCATACCTTCACGAAGGCGGAAGCCAGCGATTGATTTCTTAGCACGAGTCACAACTGGCTTTTGACCAGTGATCGTTGCTAATTCCTCAACTGCAACATCAAGAGCTTTAGCGTTGGCAACAGCGTCACCTACACCCATGTTGATTACGATCTTTTCAAGTTTAGGAACTTCCATAATTGACTTATAGTTAAACTTGCTCATAAGAGCAGGAGTAATTTCATTGTTGAACTTTTCTTTTAGGCGGTTCATCGATTGTACCTCCCTTCTTCAATAGACTATTTATCTAGAACTTCACCGGATTTTTTAGCAACGCGTACCTTTTTGCCGTTCTCGACAGTGTATCCAACTCGGGTTGGCTTGCCGGATTTCGGATCTACAGGCATTACGTTTGATACATGGATAGGTGCTTCCTGGTTCAAGATTCCACCTTGTGGATTTACTTGAGAAGGCTTAGCGTGTTTTTTCACGATGTTGATTCCTTCTACAAGAACACGGCTTTGCTTTGGATAAGCTTCAAGGATGATCCCTGATTTGCCTTTGTCCTTACCAGAGATGACCATTACTTTGTCACCTTTTTTTACATGCATCTGTGTGCACCTCCTTAAAGGCATTTGAAATAGATTATAGTACTTCTGGAGCTAATGAAACGATCTTCATGAAGTTGTTGTCACGAAGCTCACGTGCAACTGGTCCGAAGATACGAGTACCACGAGGACTCTTATCGTCACGGATGATTACACAAGCATTCTCGTCAAACTTAATGTAAGTACCGTCAGTGCGGCGCATACCAGTTTTTGTACGAACGATAACTGCTCTGACAACGTCACCTTTTTTAACAACGCCACCTGGTGTTGCTTGTTTCACTGTGCAGACGATGACGTCACCAATATTAGCAGTCTTACGGCCGGAACCGCCAAGAACCTTAATAGTAAGAACTTCACGAGCACCTGAATTGTCAGCAACTTTTAAACGTGTTTCCTGTTGGATCATGCGAGTAACCTCCCTTCGGAATAAACCTTAATCCGAACAATTAGATAATAACAGCTTTTTCCACCACTTCTACAAGGCGGAAACGTTTTGTGGCAGATAGCGGACGAGTTTCCATGATACGAACTACATCGCCGATTTTTGCCTCGTTTTGCTCATCATGAGCCTTGAACTTCTTAGAGTATTTTACACGCTTGCCGTATAAAGGATGCTTTTTGTAAGTCTCAACAAGAACAGTAACAGTTTTGTCCATCTTGTCAGATACTACGCGTCCAGTATAAACTTTGCGTTGGTTGCGTTCACTCATTGTGAGAACCTCCTCTCAATTATCTGTTAACGCCGATTTCTCTTTCACGAATTACAGTTTTCATGCGAGCAATCGCTTTGCGTACTTCACGAATGCGAGCTGTGTTTTCAAGTTGTCCAGTCGCTAATTGAAAGCGCAGGTTGAATAGCTCTTCTTTTAAAGATTTAACTTTTTGTTCAATTTCAGCAGTGGTAAGGTCACGAATTTCATTAGCTTTCATTAGATTCACCACCAATTTCTTCTCGTTTAACAAACTTGCACTTTACAGGAAGCTTGTGTGATGCAAGGCGTAATGCTTCGCGTGCGATCTCTTCAGAAACGCCAGCAACTTCGAACATTACTTTGCCTGGTTTAACAACTGCTACCCAACCTTCAGGAGCACCTTTACCAGAACCCATTCGGACTTCTAGAGGCTTTGCAGTATATGGCTTGTGAGGGAAAATCTTGATCCAGACTTTACCGCCACGTTTCATGTAACGAGTCATTGCAATACGGGCAGATTCGATTTGGCGGTTTGTGATCCAAGAAGCTTCAAGAGCTTGCAAACCGAATTCACCGAAGTTTACTTCAGTACCGCCTTTAGCTTGACCGCGCATCTTGCCACGGTGTTGACGGCGATATTTAACGCGTTTTGGCAATAACATATTATTTGCCTCCTTCCTCAGTTTTCTTCTTCGTAGGAAGGACCTCTCCACGATAAATCCATACTTTAACGCCTAGCTTACCGTAAGTTGTATCTGCTTCAGCAGTAGCATAATCGATATCGGCACGAAGAGTATGAAGTGGAACTGTTCCTTCGCTGTAATGTTCTGAACGAGCGATGTCTGCACCGCCTAGACGGCCGGATACCATTGTCTTGATACCTTTAGCGCCAGCACGCATTGCACGTTGGATAACTTGCTTCTGTGCGCGACGGAAAGATACACGGTTTTCCAATTGGCGTGCGATGTTTTCAGCAACCAATTTCGCATCGATATCAGCTTTTTTGATTTCAAGAATGTTTATATGAACACGTTTGCCTGTTAGTTCGTTTAGCGCTTTACGAAGTGCTTCAACTTCTGTTCCACCCTTACCGATAACCATTCCTGGCTTCGCAGTGTGAACAGTTACATTCAAGCGGTTTGCAGCACGCTCGATTTCTACTTTAGAAAGAGAAGCATCGCGTAAACGCTTAGTGATGTACTCACGAACCTTAAGGTCTTCGTGTAAAAGATCAGCGTAGTCTTTGCCTGCGTACCATTTTGATTCCCAATCACGGATGATTCCGACACGCAAACCGACTGGATTTACTTTTTGACCCACTGATTATCCCTCCTTCTTTTCTGATAAAACGATTGTAATGTGGCTAGTACGTTTGTTAATTGCACTTGCACGGCCCATAGCACGTGGACGGAAACGTTTCAACGTTGGTCCTTCGTTAGCGTAAGCTTCGGATACGACAAGGTTATTAACATCCATCTCATAGTTGTGCTCTGCGTTTGCTAATGCAGATTTCAACACTTTTTCTACGATTGGAGAAGCTGCCTTTGGGGTAAGGTTTAAGATAGCAACTGCTTCACCAACTTGCTTTCCTCGAATTAAATCTAGAACTAAGCGAGCTTTACGAGGAGCAATACGAACTGTTCTTGCAACAGCTTTAGCTTGCATTTGGATGCCCTCCTCTCATTAACGTCTTGTTTTCTTATCGTCATTACCATGACCTTTGTAAGTACGAGTTGGAGCGAATTCTCCAAGCTTGTGGCCTACCATGTCTTCAGTGACATAAACAGGTACATGTTTGCGACCATCGTAGACAGCAATCGTGTGTCCGATGAATTGTGGGAAGATCGTAGAACGGCGAGACCAAGTTTTAACAACTTTCTTGCCTTCAGTTTCATTTAACTTTTCGATCTTTGTGATTAAGTGCTCATCAACAAAAGGTCCTTTTTTTAAGCTGCGACCCATGATTGAACCTCCCTTCGTGATTGCCCTACGGTTCCCGCGAACCGTAGCTCAATCCCGTTATTTTTTACGACGACGTACAATAAACTTGTCGGATTTGTTCTTCTTCTTACGAGTCTTAGCACCAAGAGTTGGTTTGCCCCATGGTGACATTGGAGACTTACGTCCGATTGGTGAACGTCCTTCACCACCACCGTGTGGGTGATCGTTAGGGTTCATTACAGATCCACGTACTGTTGGGCGCTTGCCTAACCAGCGTGAACGACCTGCTTTACCGATGTTGATCAATTCGTGCTGTTCGTTGCCGACTTGACCTACAGTTGCACGGCACTCAGCAAGGACCATACGTACCTCGCCTGAGTTCAAACGAATCAATACATATTTACCTTCTTTACCAAGAACCTGTGCTGAAGTTCCAGCAGAACGAACCAATTGTCCGCCTTTGCCAGGCTTCAATTCGATGTTGTGTACGACTGTACCAACTGGAATGTTAGCTAGTGGAAGAGCGTTACCTACCTTGATGTCAGCTGTTGGGCCAGACATAACTTCCATACCTACTACTAGGTTTTTAGGAGCTAGGATATATCTCTTTTCACCATCTACATAATTAATTAACGCAATGTTTGCTGAACGGTTTGGATCATACTCAATTGTGGCAACGCGTCCTGGAATGCCATCTTTTGTACGTTTAAAATCGATGATTCTGTACTGACGCTTATGGCCGCCACCTTGATGACGAACAGTTAACTTACCCTGGTTGTTACGACCGCCTTTTCTGTGCAACGGAGCAAGCAAGGATTTTTCCGGCTTGTCAGTTGTAATTTCAGCAAAATCAGATGCTGTCATATTACGACGACCGTTGGAGGTAGGTTTGTACTTTTTAATCGCCATTTCGTTTCCCTCCTCTTCTTATTGAATTATTATACTTCGAAGAATTCGATTTCTTTGCTGTCTTGAGTAAGCTTTACGATAGCTTTACGACGCTTGTTAGTGTAACCGCCGAATTTGCCCATACGCTTGAACTTACCTTTGTAGTTCATGATGTTAACTTTTTCAACTTTTACGCCGAAAATAGTTTGAATAGCATCTTTAACTTGTGTCTTGTTCGCTCTTGTGTCGACTTCGAAAGTGTATTTCTTCTCAGCCATTAGATCTGAAGAACGTTCTGTAATAACGGGGCGCTTAATGATATCACGTGCATCCATTATGCAAGCACCTCCTCTACTTTTTCAACAGCTGCTTTTGTCATGATCAGCTTATCATGATTTAAAACATCTAGTACGTTGATTCCATCAGCAGTAACAACAGTTACTCCAGGAATGTTACGTGCAGATAGTGCGACGTTTTCTTCAAGACCTGCTGTTACGATCAATGCTTTCGTGTTAACTGAAAGACCAGTTAGTACACTCTTGAATTCCTTTGTCTTTGGAGCTTCGAAAGCTAGGCTCTCAAGAACAAGGATGTTCTCAGCTTGCACTTTTGATGATAAAGCAGATTTGATTGCCAAACGACGAACTTTCTTAGGCAGTTTATAGCTGTAGCTGCGTGGAACTGGTCCGAATACAGTACCGCCTCCGCGCCATTGTGGAGATCTGATAGATCCCTGACGAGCACGGCCAGTACCTTTTTGACGCCATGGTTTGCGTCCACCGCCCGCTACTTCAGAACGAATTTTAGTTTTATGAGTTCCCTGACGTAATGAAGCTCTCTGCATAACGACTGCTTCGAACATTACGTGGTTGTTAGGCTCAATACCAAATACTGAATCGTTAAGTTCGATTTCTCCAACTTGTGAACCAGCTTGGTTGAATAATGCTACTTTAGGCATTCTTGTTTCCTCCTTTCCTGTAAAAATTACTTAGCTTTTACAGCAGTTTTGATTTTTAGAAGGGCTTTTCTAGCACCTGGAACGTTTCCTTTGATTAGAAGAAGGTTGCGTTCAGCGTCAACTTTGACGATTTGCAGGTTTTGAACAGTGATCTGCTCTCCACCCATGCGACCAGGTAGCAATTTACCCTTGAATACGCGGTTTGGAGCAACAGGACCCATTGAACCAGGGCGGCGGTGGTAACGAGAACCGTGAGCCATTGGTCCGCGAGATTGTCCGTGACGCTTGATAGCACCTTGGAAACCTTTACCCTTTGAGATTCCTGTAACATCTACGATATCGCCTTCTGCGAAAATATCAACTTTGACTTCCTGACCAACTTCATATCCTGCTACTTCGACACCATTGAATTCCTTAACGAAGCGCTTAGGAGCAGTGTTTGCTTTTGCAACGTGTCCTTTTTCAGGCTTGTTGGAAAGCTTTTCGCGCTTGTCTTCAAAACCTAACTGGATCGCTTCGTAGCCATCTGTTTCAGCAGATTTTACTTGAAGAACAACGTTTGGAGCAGCTTCTACAACAGTTACCGGGATAAGGTCGCCGTTTTCAGCAAATACTTGAGTCATACCGATCTTTCTTCCTAAGATTCCTTTGGTCATTTCAGTCACACCTCCTGTGATTTATAATGTTTTATTGATTAAAGTTTGATTTCGATATCTACACCTGATGGCAGGTCTAAACGCATTAGTGAATCGACCGTTTGCGGAGTCGGATTGATGATGTCAATCAGACGCTTATGCGTACGCATTTCGAACTGTTCACGAGAATCCTTGTACTTGTGCACCGCACGAAGAATTGTGTAAATGGACTTTTCTGTAGGTAGTGGGATTGGACCAGACACTGCCGCACCAGAACGTTTCGCAGTTTCAACAATTTTCTCTGCAGATTGATCAAGAATCCTGTGATCATAAGCTTTCAAACGGATACGAATTTTTTGTTTTGCCATTACTTTCCCTCCTTTTCGCCTATTTTAAAATAGACATTCTCCGCGAAAATTTCCCACACACTCGCCATGGCAAAGCGGCCGGGTGTGTCAGCAACCTTCCGCATCATCGCAGTCAAAGACCAACATTGTCTATTATACATAAAACATAACCCAAACGCAAGAAGTATTCCGCTTTTTAATTATGTTCAACACACTTTTACTATTATAGCGGCCACTTTGGTATTTTACAAGTGGGGAAAGAGATTTCTAACTATTTGGACGTGGAGAAAATAATTCCTATTGTTTGATTGGTGGAATATATATAGAAGAAACTAGAATGAGATGCTCCTTATTGAGCGGTTGTATTTATAAAAGCGGTGTTTTTTTAAAAAGTGAAGGATATTACTTTCGCTCCTAATACGGGTATTCGATTACCTTTTATGCAATCTATTCATCAGCGATTATCTATTACATGATGCTCCCTATTTCTGCGACCGCAGTTTCTTCTCCTCTCACGTTGCGGACGGAGAATCACTCTTTCTGCGACCGTATTCTCTTCTGTCCTCTCATTTCGGGCGGAGAATCACTCTTTCTGTGACCGTATTCTCTTCTGTCCTCTCATTTCGGGCGGAGAATCACTCTTTCTGTGACCGTATTCTCTTCTGTCCTCTCATTTCGGGCGGAGAATCACTCTTTCTGCGACCGTATTCTCTTCTGACCTCTCATTTCGGGCGGAGAATATCTTTTTTTTAACCCATCCACGTCACACTTAGGATTTGAGATATGTACCTCCTGGTTTTATAATAGACCGATTTCAACATAAAAAAGCAGCTGGATCGTCACCCAGCTGCTTTCATTGTTTCTATTTAAAATTACTCTTGGATAGTCGCAACTACGCCAGCGCCTACAGTACGGCCGCCTTCACGAATTGAGAACTTAGTTCCTTCTTCGATAGCGATTGGAGCGATTAGTTCAACAGTCATTTCGATGTTGTCGCCAGGCATAACCATTTCTACGCCTTCAGGAAGGTTACAGATACCAGTTACATCAGTTGTACGGAAGTAGAACTGAGGACGGTAGTTAGTGAAGAATGGAGTGTGACGTCCACCTTCTTCTTTTGAAAGAACGTATACTTCAGCTTTGAACTTTGTGTGTGGCTTAACAGAACCTGGCTTAGCAAGTACTTGACCACGTTGGATATCTTCACGAGCTACCCCACGAAGAAGTGCACCGATGTTGTCTCCAGCTTCCGCATAGTCAAGAAGCTTACGGAACATTTCTACACCTGTTACAGTAGTAGATTTTGGCTCTTCAGTCATACCGATGATTTCTACAACGTCACCGACTTTAACTTGTCCACGCTCAACACGTCCAGTAGCAACTGTTCCACGGCCAGTGATTGAGAATACGTCCTCAACAGGCATCATGAAAGGCTTGTCAGTGTCACGTTCTGGAGTTGGGATGTACTCATCAACTGCAGCCATAAGCTCGTTGATTTTTTCTTCCCATTCTGGAGCTCCTTCAAGAGCTTTAAGAGCAGAACCTTTGATAACTGGGATGTCATCGCCAGGGAAGTCGTATTCAGAAAGAAGGTCACGTACTTCCATTTCTACTAGTTCAAGAAGTTCTTCGTCGTCAACCATGTCACACTTGTTCATGAATACAACAAGGTAAGGTACGCCTACCTGACGAGAAAGAAGGATGTGCTCACGAGTTTGCGGCATTGGGCCGTCAGCAGCAGATACTACAAGGATACCGCCGTCCATTTGTGCAGCACCAGTGATCATGTTCTTAACATAGTCAGCGTGTCCTGGGCAGTCAACGTGTGCATAGTGACGAGTTGCAGTTTCGTACTCAACGTGTGCAGTTGAGATTGTGATTCCACGCTCGCGCTCTTCTGGAGCAGCGTCGATTTGGTCGTAACCGCGTGCTTCACCGCCGCCTACTTTAGAAAGAACAGTAGTGATAGCAGCTGTTAGAGTTGTTTTACCATGGTCAACGTGACCAATTGTACCAATGTTAACGTGTGGCTTAGAACGATCGAATTTAGCTTTTCCCATTAGAAAAATCCTCCTTTGATATATGAAAATTAAGTATATTTTAATGTGCTGTGAAATAGGCGAGCCTATCCCACAGCGTATGCTTACATTAGTAGTTATACTTGATTAAAAGATGAAAATCAATTATTCACCTTTATTTTTTTTGATGATTTCTTCAGAAACAGATTTAGGAACTTCTTCGTAGTGGTCGAAGTGCATTGAGAATACACCGCGTCCTTGTGTGCTTGAACGAAGAGCAGTTGCATAACCGAACATTTCTGATAGTGGAACCATCGCACGAACAACTTGTGCATTACCACGAGCATCCATACCTTCGACGCGTCCGCGACGAGCAGTGATCATACCCATGATATCTCCAAGGTATTCTTCAGGAATTACAACTTCTACCCTCATGACTGGCTCAAGGATAACTGGCTTACACTTGGAAGCCGCATTCTTAAGTGCCATTGAAGCAGCGATTTTAAACGCCATTTCAGAAGAGTCAACATCGTGGTAAGAACCATCGAATAGTCTTGCTTTGATGTCAACAAGTGGATATCCTGCAAGTACTCCGCGATCGAGAGCGTCTTCAAGACCAGCTTGAACCGCTGGGATGTATTCACGTGGAACAACACCACCGACGATACCGTTCTCGAATTCGAAGCCTTTTCCTTCTTCGTTTGGAGAGAACTCAATCCAAACGTGTCCGAATTGACCACGTCCACCGGATTGGCGAGCGAATTTACCTTCAACCGAAGCTGATTCGCGGAAAGTTTCACGGTATGCAACCTGAGGTGCACCAACGTTAGCTTCCACTTTAAATTCACGACGCATACGGTCAACGATGATATCAAGGTGAAGTTCACCCATTCCAGCGATGATTACCTGTCCAGTTTCCTGGTCAGTATGCGCGCGGAATGTAGGATCTTCTTCTTGAAGTTTTTGCAATGCAGTTGTCATTTTGTCCTGGTCAGCTTTTGACTTAGGCTCAACTGATAACTGGATTACTGGTTCTGGAAACTGCATGGACTCAAGAATAACTAGAGACTTTTCATCACATAGAGTGTCACCAGTAGTAGTATCTTTCAAACCAACAGCTGCAGCGATGTCACCGGCGAAAACCTTTGAGATTTCCTGGCGGCTGTTTGCGTGCATCTGAAGGATACGTCCGATACGCTCACGCTTTCCTTTTGTTGAGTTCTGTACATATGAGCCAGACTCAAGAGTACCAGAGTAAACGCGGAAGAACGTTAACTTACCAACATAAGGGTCAGTCATAACTTTGAACGCAAGAGCAGAGAATGGCTCGTTGTCGTCAGAGTGACGCTCAACTTCTTCATCAGAATCCGGCAGAGTACCTTTGATTGCTGGTACATCCAGTGGAGATGGAAGGTAGTCGATAACAGCGTCAAGCATTAGCTGAACACCTTTGTTTTTGAATGCTGAACCACAGATAACTGGGTAGAATTCAACGTTTGTTGTACCTTTACGGATTGCAGCTTTGATCTCTTCGATAGTAAGCTCTTCTCCGCCAAGGTATTTTTCCATTAACTCTTCATCAAGCTCAGCTACCGCTTCGATTAGCTTTTCACGGTATTCTTCAGCTTGTGCTTTATATTCTTCAGGAATCTCACCTTCAGTAATTTCAGTACCTAGGTCATTTCCGTAGAAGATAGCTTTCATTTCAACAAGGTCGATGATTGCTTCAAACTCATCTTCAGCTCCGATTGGAAGCTGGATTGGATGAGCATTCGCTTGAAGACGATCATGGATAGTTGAAACAGAGTATAGGAAGTCCGCGCCTAGCTTATCCATTTTGTTAACGAATACTACACGTGGAACTCCGTAAGTAGTAGCCTGGCGCCAAACTGTTTCAGTTTGAGGCTCAACACCTGACTGTGCGTCAAGTACTGCTACTGCACCATCAAGTACACGAAGTGAACGTTCAACTTCAACAGTGAAGTCTACGTGTCCTGGTGTGTCGATGATGTTAACGCGGTGTTCTTTCCAAGAAGCTGTAGTTGCAGCAGAAGTGATCGTGATTCCACGCTCTTGTTCCTGCTCCATCCAGTCCATTTGAGAAGCACCTTCATGAGTTTCGCCGATTTTATGAATACGGCCTGTATAATATAGAACACGCTCAGTTGTTGTTGTTTTACCAGCATCAATGTGAGCCATGATCCCAATATTACGAGTTTTTTCTAAGGAGAACTCTCTTGCCATTTGGTCTTTCTCCTTCCTAGTATGAGTGTTTTTAGATTGAAGGTAAGATTACCAACGATAGTGAGCGAATGCTTTGTTTGCTTCCGCCATTTTGTGTGTATCTTCGCGCTTCTTAACAGAAGCACCAGTGTTGTTAGCAGCGTCAAGAATTTCGTTAGCAAGACGCTCTTCCATTGTCTTTTCCCCACGAAGACGTGAGTAGTTGACCAACCAGCGAAGACCAAGAGTTGTACGGCGGTCTGCACGCACCTCAACTGGTACTTGGTAGTTAGCTCCACCTACACGGCGTGCTTTTACTTCTAGAACAGGCATGATGTTCTTAAGAGCTGCATCGAATACTTCGATTGGCTCCTTGCCTGAACGCTCACGAATGATATCAAAAGCTGAATAAAGGATCTTTTGTGATTTACCTCTCTTGCCATCGATCATCATTTTGTTGATCAAACGAGTGATAAGCTTTGAGTTATAAATCGGATCCGGCAATACGTCTCTCTTTGCAACTGGACCTTTACGTGGCATGTAATTTCCTCCTTTCAAAAAGGGTTAATAGTTTTGGTTATTATTTCTTAGCTGCTTTTGGTCTCTTAGTACCGTACTTAGAACGGCCCTGCATACGGTTGTTTACACCAGCAGTATCAAGAGCACCACGAACGATGTGGTAACGCACACCCGGTAAGTCTTTTACACGTCCTCCGCGGATAAGAACAACGCTGTGCTCTTGAAGGTTGTGCCCGATACCAGGGATATAAGCTGTTACCTCGATTCCGTTAGTCAAACGTACACGAGCGTATTT
Organism: Mesobacillus sp. MER 48; assembly: GCF_023714225.1. Classification (NCBI taxonomy): domain Bacteria; kingdom Bacillati; phylum Bacillota; class Bacilli; order Caryophanales; family Bacillaceae; genus Mesobacillus; species Mesobacillus sp. MER 48. The sequence continues at coordinate 31,413 of NZ_JAMAUR010000011.1, read as the reverse complement.
ACGCAACGCTGAGTTCGGCTTCTTTGGAGTCATAGTACCAACACGAGTACATACACCACGCTTTTGTGGAGATGAAACGTTAGTTTGTGCTTTTTTGAAGCTGTTGTAACCTTTATTTAGCGCCGGAGATTTTGACTTCTCCTCTTTTGAGCTACGTGGCTTGCGCACTAATTGGTTAATTGTAGGCATGATCATTTTCCTCCCTTCACATTTTGTGTAAGCCCACACATCCAGGTGGTTCATTTTTTTACAAAAAACAAAGTTCTTGCAGTTGACTGCAAAAACAGTTTTTACTTGGTTATCGCTACAGCTGAGGCGCCGACGGCAATTCCGCATGCCTTCCCTAATTTTTTCATAGAGTCGACATAGGTGATGGCGGTGTTCATTTCCCTGGCAGCTTGCAATAGATTCGCTGTCACTTTCGTGTCAGCATCCTTTGCAATGACCAGTTCGATTACTTCGCCAGCCTTCAGTGCTTTCACTGTTTGCTTTGATCCTACTATAATCTTGTTAGCTTGAGCTACTTTTTCATAAGACATCGATATCCTCCAAAGTAACCGGTAAATAGGAGCACCTTTGAAATAGTAACATTTAGTGCAAGGTATGTCAACAGCATTAAAAAACTTTTTTCGCTAATGTGTTTCTTTATTCATAGATTCGCTCTTATTTTTTAAAAAGGCGGCACTTTCTGCCGAAGCAGAGAGTACCGCGCTTTTACTTTATTCTACAGTGATGGCATCTTCAGCATTTTCTTCTTCCGTTGAGATTGGCTCAGCTCTTCTGTAGCGCTGCATACCAGTTCCTGCTGGAACAAGTTTACCGATGATAACATTTTCTTTCAGGCCGAGAAGTTCATCTCGCTTGCCTTTGATCGCTGCATCTGTAAGCACTCTTGTTGTTTCCTGGAAGGATGCTGCGGACAGGAATGAATCTGTCTCAAGTGATGCTTTTGTGATACCAAGCAATACTGGACGTCCTGTTGCAGGCATTTTACCTTCAAGAAGCGCTTTGCGGTTCGCGTCAGTGAACTGATGGATTTCAAGCAATGTGCCTGGCAGTACATCTGTTTCACCAGCGTCGATTACCCTGATTTTGCGCATCATCTGGCGAACCATTACTTCTACGTGCTTATCCCCGATCTCAACACCCTGCATACGGTATACCTTTTGAACTTCTTTCAATAGGTATTCCTGCACGGATTGAACATCTTTGACTCTTAATAGTTCCTTAGGGTCAATTGAACCTTCAGTGAGTTCCTGACCGCGTTCAACATGGTCATTTATAGCAACCTTTAGGCGTGCTGTATATGGCGCATTGTATGTGCGGCTTTCGATTTCACCCTGGATCACGATTTCCTGCTGACGGTCTTTTCCTTCGTTGATGCCTACTACGACACCTTCCAATTCAGAGATGACAGCCTGACCTTTAGGATTACGCGCTTCAAACAATTCCTGGATACGCGGAAGACCTTGTGTGATATCGTCTCCTGCAACACCGCCGGTATGGAATGTACGCATTGTAAGCTGTGTGCCCGGCTCACCGATTGACTGCGCAGCAATGATGCCGACTGCTTCGCCAACTTCGACTTCCTGGCCAGTTGCCAGGTTGCGTCCGTAACATTTCTTACATACGCCGTGGCGTGTATTACATGTGAATGCAGAACGAATCCAAACTTCTTCGATACCTGCTTCTGTTACTTCAACAGCAAGGTCTTCTGTAATCAAGCCATTTTCAGGTACAATTACAGCCTTTGTTTCAGGATGCTTGATTGCCTTTCTTGCATAACGGCCAATCAATCGCTCATCAAGAGGTTCGATTACTTCAGTACCATCTTTAAGAGATTTGATAAACAAGCCTCTGTCTGTTCCGCAATCGTCTTCGCGAACGATGACATCCTGGGCTACGTCTACAAGACGGCGTGTCAGGTAACCTGAGTCCGCAGTCTTAAGTGCTGTATCGGCAAGACCTTTACGAGCACCGTGAGTAGAGATAAAGTACTCCAATACTGTAAGACCTTCACGGAAACTTGACTTGATCGGCAATTCGATGATCCGTCCCGCCGGGTTGGCCATCAGACCACGCATACCAGCAAGCTGCGTGAAGTTGGACGCGTTACCACGGGCACCGGAGTCACTCATCATGAAGATTGGGTTGGAATTATCCAGTGATTTCATCAGCTTCGCCTGGATATTATCCTTCGCCTGGCTCCAGATAGAAATAACACGGTCATAACGCTCATCCTCGGTAATCAAACCGCGTCTGAACTGCTTAAGAACATTATCGACCTTCGTTTGTGCTTCTGAAATGATTTCCTGCTTCTCTTTAAGAACCACGATATCAGCCACACCGACCGTAATACCCGCTTTAGTGGAGTATGTGAAGCCAAGTCCCTTCATACGGTCAAGCATTTTTGAAGTTTCGGTGATCTTGAACTTCTTGAAAACTTCAGCAATGATGTTTCCAAGAATTTTCTTCTTGAATGGATCAACCAATGGCATACTCTTGATAACTTCCTTGATATCAGCGCCTTTTTCCACAAAATACTTCTCAGGAGTTTTCTCCTCAAGGTTTTGCTTGGAAGGTTCGTTGATATATGGGAAGGACGCTGGAAGGATTTCATTGAAAATCAACTTACCAACAGTCGTGATCAAGAGCTGGCCATTTTGCTCTTCAGTGAATGTCTGGTTGCCAAGTGATGATGCGGCAACAGCAACACGTGTATGAAGATGCACATAGCCATTTTGATAGGCAACTAATGCTTCGTTTGTATCCTTGAAGACCATACCTTCACCGACAGCGCCTTCTCTTTCAAGTGTCAGGTAGTAGTTACCCAATACCATATCCTGTGAAGGAGTTACAACTGGCTTGCCGTCCTTAGGGTTCAGGATGTTCTGTGCTGCAAGCATCAACAAGCGTGCTTCTGCTTGTGCTTCAGCAGAAAGCGGAACGTGGACAGCCATCTGGTCACCGTCGAAGTCAGCGTTATATGCTGTACATACGAGCGGGTGAAGACGGATTGCTCGTCCTTCTACCAATGTCGGCTCGAATGCCTGGATTCCAAGTCTGTGAAGAGTCGGTGCACGGTTCAGCAATACTGGGTGCTCCTTGATGACATCTTCAAGTACATCCCAGACTTCCGGCTGGACGCGCTCGATTTTACGCTTGGCAGACTTTATATTATGGGCTAAGCCCTTTTGGACAAGTTCTTTCATGACAAACGGCTTGAACAGCTCAAGAGCCATTTCTTTTGGCAGTCCGCACTGGTACATGTGCAGGTTAGGCCCTACGACGATAACAGAACGGCCAGAGTAGTCAACACGCTTACCAAGAAGGTTTTGACGGAAACGACCTTGTTTACCCTTCAGCATATGAGAAAGGGACTTCAATGGACGGTTACCTGGTCCGGTTACCGGACGTCCGCGGCGGCCGTTATCAATCAGCGCATCAACAGCTTCCTGAAGCATACGCTTTTCGTTCTGGACGATGATGCTTGGAGCACCAAGGTCAAGAAGTCGCTTAAGACGGTTATTACGGTTGATTACACGGCGATACAGGTCATTCAGGTCAGACGTTGCGAAACGGCCGCCATCAAGCTGTACCATCGGGCGAAGTTCCGGCGGGATAACAGGGAGAACATCAAGGATCATCCATGATGGCTCATTGCCTGATCCACGGAATGCTTCTACTACCTCAAGGCGCTTGATCGCACGAGTACGACGCTGGCCCTGTGCAGTTCTCAATTCTTCCTTCAGCATATCTGCTTCTTTATCAAGGTCGATATCAGAAAGCAGCTTTTTGATTGCTTCAGCTCCCATGGCAGCCTGGAACTTATTGCCGTATTTTTCACGGTAAGCACGGTATTCTTTCTCTGATAACAATTGCTTCTTTTCAAGAGCAGTGTCACCAGTTTCCGTTACCACATACGAAGCAAAGTAAATAACTTCTTCAAGTGCACGCGGAGACATGTCAAGGACTAGTCCCATGCGGCTAGGAATACCTTTGAAATACCAAATGTGAGAAACAGGAGCCGCAAGCTCAATGTGTCCCATTCTTTCACGACGGACTTTTGCACGAGTTACTTCAACACCGCATCGGTCACAGACAACGCCCTTGTAGCGGACTCTCTTGTACTTTCCGCAGTGACATTCCCAGTCTTTTGTCGGTCCGAAGATCCGCTCACAGAATAAGCCGTCTTTTTCTGGCTTTAAAGTACGATAGTTGATTGTTTCTGGCTTTTTAACCTCACCGAAAGACCATGAACGGATCTTGTCTGGTGAAGCGAGGCCAATTTTCATGTACTCAAAATTATTAACATCTAGCAAGGGGCCTACCTCCCTTTTAATCTAGGGTTTTACCCTTATGGCCATCCAAAAAGGAACACACGTGGACAATACTGTTATTCAACTGTTTGTACACGTGTGCCAATTAGATGGACCTATTCTTTCATTCCCACTTTTTCTGAATCCATTTCTTCTGCTTCAGGAGCAATTGTCAATGTTTCAGCATGCTGCATCTCTTCATCATCATCGAAGTCGCGCATTTCGATTTCTTTTTCATCGCCTGAAAGGATCTTTACGTCCATACCAAGACTCTGAAGCTCTTTCATCAATACTTTGAATGACTCAGGAACACCTGGTTCTGGTACGTTTTCACCTTTAACAATCGCTTCATATGTTTTAACACGTCCAACAACATCATCGGACTTGACAGTTAAGATTTCCTGCAATGTGTATGCAGCGCCGTATGCTTCAAGCGCCCAAACTTCCATCTCCCCGAAACGCTGTCCGCCGAACTGGGCTTTACCGCCAAGCGGCTGCTGCGTAACAAGTGAGTATGGTCCAGTAGAACGAGCGTGAAGCTTATCGTCTACCATGTGGGCAAGCTTGATCATGTACATGACACCGACAGATACACGGTTATCGAAAGGTTCGCCTGTACGGCCATCATAAAGGATGGTCTTAGCGTCCCTTGCCATGCCTGCTTCCTCGATTGTCGCCCAGACATCCTCTTCAGTGGCACCATCGAAAACAGGAGATGCAACATGGATTCCAAGGTAACGCGCAGCCATGCCCAGGTGAAGCTCAAGCACCTGTCCGATGTTCATACGTGATGGTACCCCTAGTGGGTTAAGCATGATATCGACTGGTGTTCCATCCGGCAAGAAAGGCATATCCTCTTCCGGAAGGATTTTTGAGATAACCCCTTTGTTACCGTGGCGTCCTGCCATTTTGTCACCTTCAGAAATCTTACGCTTCTGAACGATGTATGCACGGACAAGCTGGTTTACGCCAGGAGGAAGCTCGTCGCCATCTTCACGGTTGAACACTTTGACGTCAAGGACAATCCCGCCGCCGCCGTGTGGAACACGCAATGAAGTATCACGCACTTCCCTTGCTTTTTCACCAAAGATTGCATGAAGGAGACGTTCTTCCGCAGTCAATTCAGTAACCCCTTTTGGTGTTACCTTACCTACTAGAAGATCTCCATCTTTTACTTCAGCACCGACACGGATGATTCCGCGCTCATCAAGGTTTCTTAATGCATCTTCCCCGACGTTCGGGATATCACGTGTGATTTCTTCAGGTCCAAGCTTTGTATCGCGGGACTCTGACTCATATTCTTCTATATGGATCGATGTATATACATCGTCTTTAACGAGGCGCTCACTCATGATGATCGCATCCTCGTAGTTATAACCATTCCATGTCATGAAGCCAACAAGGACGTTACGGCCAAGTGCCAGTTCACCTTTTTCCATTGACGGGCCATCTGCAAGGATTTCCCCTTTGGTTACACGGTCGCCAATACTTACGATTGGGCGCTGGTTGTAGCATGTTCCCTGGTTGGAACGGATGAACTTCAGCATACGGTACTTATCAAGGTCACCCTTGACTTCCTGTCCGTCTACTTCCTTGACGCGGCGTACCCAGACTTCACGGGCTTCCACATGCTCGACAATCCCCTCATGCTTACAGATGACTGCAGCTCCGGAGTCTTTGGCAGAAACGTGTTCCATTCCAGTTCCGACTCTTGGTGCTTCAGGCTGCATCAATGGAACAGCCTGACGCTGCATGTTCGCACCCATTAGGGCACGGTTGGAGTCATCGTTTTCAAGGAACGGGATACACGCAGTGGCTGCGGATACAACCTGCTTCGGTGATACGTCCATGTAATCGACGCGGTCACGCATGACAACAGTATTTTCACCGCGGAAACGGGCAATTACTTCTTCATCAACGAAGGAACCATCATCAGCAAGACGAGCATTCGCCTGTGCCACTACATAGTTATCTTCTTCATCAGCTGTTAAGTAATCGAAATGGCTTGTCACTTTACCTGTTTCAGGATCAACACGGCGGTACGGAGTCTCGATGAATCCGAAGCGGTTAACCTTCGCGAAACTTGAAAGTGAGTTGATCAAACCGATGTTTGGACCTTCAGGCGTTTCGATCGGGCACATACGTCCATAGTGGGAGTAGTGAACGTCACGCACTTCAAAGCCTGCGCGTTCACGTGTAAGACCACCAGGTCCCAATGCAGAAAGACGCCTCTTATGTGTCAATTCAGCCAGCGGATTTGTCTGGTCCATGAACTGTGAAAGCTGTGAGCTTCCAAAGAACTCTTTAATGGACGCAATGACCGGGCGGATATTGATTAATTGCTGTGGTGTAATCGTGTTTGTGTCCTGGATGGACATTCTTTCACGGACTACACGCTCCATTCGGGACAAACCAATACGGAATTGGTTCTGCAATAGTTCGCCAACAGAACGAAGACGTCTGTTACCTAAATGGTCGATATCATCCGTGTCGCCAACACCATGCAGCAAGTTAAAGAAGTAGCTGATGGATGCAATGATATCAGCAGGCGTGATGTTTTTGATCGGTTCAGGGACATAGGCGTTTCCTAGAACATTAATCTCTTTCTCACCCTCAACATCGTTCGGTGAGTAGATTTTAATGCTTTGAAGCGTTACATCCTCTTCAACCACGCCGCCGTAAGGGCTGATTGTCTTGAAGCCAACATTGTTCTCAAGCGCAGGGATGATCTTATCCAAAGTACGGCGGTCAAGAGTGACGCCTTTTTCTGCGATGATTTCTCCTGTTTCAGGATCCACCAATGTTTCTGCAAGCTTTTGCCCGAATAAACGGTTTTTAATATGAAGCTTTTTGTTGATTTTATAACGCCCTACATTTGCAAGGTCATAGCGCTTTGGATCAAAGAATCTTGATACCAAAAGGCTTTTTGCATTGTCAACTGTAGGCGGTTCGCCAGGACGGAGACGCTCATAAATTTCAAGAAGCGCTTTTTCCGTACTTTCCGTATTGTCTTTTTCAAGAGTATTACGGATATATTCGTTATCACCGATCAGATCAATGATTTCTTGATCAGAACCGAACCCTAATGCACGCAAAAGAACCGTAACAGGGAGCTTCCTCGTACGATCGATCCTTACATATACAACATCCTTGGCATCTGTTTCATACTCTAACCAGGCGCCGCGGTTAGGAATAACGGTTGCAGTGAACCCTTTCTTCCCGTTCTTATCAAGTTTCCCACTATAGTACACACTTGGTGAACGCACTAGCTGGGAAACGATAACCCTTTCAGCACCGTTTATGACAAACGTGCCAGTTTCTGTCATAAGCGGAAAATCGCCCATGAAGACATCCTGGTCCTTTACTTCACCTGTTTCCTTGTTTACAAGGCGGACCTTTACCCGCAATGGTGCAGAGTAAGTAACGTCTCTTTCTTTTGATTCTTCCACTGGATATTTCGGTTCGCCAAGACTGTAATCGATAAACTCTAACGATAAGTTACCAGTAAAGTCTTCAATCGGTGAAATGTCCTGGAACATTTCACGGAGGCCCTCATCAAGAAACCACTGATAGGAAGAGGTTTGAATTTCAATCAAATTCGGCAATTCCAAAACTTCACTGATGCGAGCATAACTTCTACGTTGGCGGTGTCGTCCATACTGAACTAGTTGACCTGTCAACTGATTCACCCCTCAAATCAAGCGTTATTATTCATCTATCCCTGTCTTGTCCATGAAGTTTCCTCCATTTCAAAAGACAAAAAGAAAAAGGGTTTTCACCTAAAAACCACATTTCCTGCAACGAACAATTATTTTGTTAGTTTTCCCTTTATGCCCAAAATTATACAACTTTCGATGAAAATAGTAATTGAAAAGGAAACTAATATATTGGCATTTTATAATATTAACATAGCGGTTTTCTCACGTCAACATTTAACAGATTTGAGAATAAAGTATCCTTTACTTTTCGCCTCAACCTCTACATCGCCAAAAAGTTCTTTCATTTTTTCCATCGCTGATGGAGCACCCTGTTTTTTTTGGATGACCACCCAGAGCTCTCCGCCTTCAGCTAAACGCTGAAAACTTTGTTCGAATATATCGTGAACGATTTTTTTGCCGGCTCGGATCGGCGGGTTGGTGAGGATTGCATCGAATCCGTCTTCTTCCACTCCATTCAGCCGGTCACTTTCATAGATTTTCACATTGTCCACTTTATTTTCGGACGCGTTTTCTTTCGCAAGCATAATCGCTCTTTCATTGACATCCACCATGTGGACCATCGCTTCTGGATAGGCCCTGGCAATTGAAAGTCCGATCGGTCCATAGCCGCAGCCTACATCGAGAAGCATCCCATCAGCTTTCTTTAGTTCGAAGGTATCGATCAATAATCTCGAACCAAAATCGACTTCCTTTTTCGAAAAAACGCCGCTGTCCGTCTTGAAACGGAAGGTGTTTCCCTTCAATTCGCTTTGCCATTTCACAGGATTGCTTTCAGTGCTGGGTTTGCGGGAGTAATAATGTTCAGTCAAAATCTCTCACCTCCACGGGGACTCATTTGAAGAATGCGATCGCGGATTGCATTGCTACTGCGGTATTATAAACTCTTTGTGATTAAAAAGCAAAAAAATGAACAGAGTTTAGTATTGGGCTCTGTTAATATCGACTGTTGATTTTCGTTCCAGGCACTTCGCTTTCCGCGGGGCTGGCGCTGAGCCTCCTCGTCGCTTTGCTCCTGCGGGGTCTCACCTGACCAGCTGCGCCCGCAGGACATTGAATAGCTTCCTCGAATCTGCCCACGCACGATGGAATCCGTTAGCATTTTCGGAGGAGTCTTCGCGCCTTCCACTACAATCAACAGGATTTAATAATCGAAGCGAGTTTGAACAGAGCCCTTTTCAAAATGCCCCGAATCTCCAGGGCACCTATCAAACTTTAAACTGCCAATATGATAAAAGCGAAAAAAAAGCCCGCTTTAGCAGCGAGCTTTTTATTGTAAGGTTGATTACTTAACTTCGACGTTAGCTCCAACTTCTTCAAGCTTAGCTTTGATTTCTTCAGCTTCTTCTTTAGAAACGCCTTCTTTAAGAGCTTTAGGAGCGTTGTCAACAACTTCCTTCGCTTCTTTAAGACCAAGACCTGTGATTTCACGAACAACTTTGATAACCTTGATCTTCTGGTCGCCAGCAGATGCAAGAACTACGTCAAACTCAGTTTTTTCTTCAGCAGCGCCGCCAGCAGCAGCTCCACCCATCATTGCTACTGGTGCAGCAGCAGTTACGCCGAATTCTTCTTCGATTGCTTTTACTAGATCGTTAAGTTCTAAAACAGTCATATTTTTAACTGCTTCAATGATTTGTTCTTGAGTCATGATTTGTTTCCTCCTAATAGGTTAGTTTTTTATTGTTAAACGGTAATTATTTTTAACTTACGCGCCTTGCTCTTCTTTCTGTTCTGCAACAGCTTTTGCAGCAAGAGCAAGATTGCGGATTGGAGCTTGAAGTACGCTGAGTAGCATAGAAAGTAGACCTTCGCGAGATGGCAGATCTGCAAGTGCCTTGATTTCTTCTACTGTAACGATGTTGCCTTCAACTACGCCCGCCTTGATTTCAAGGGCTTCATGCTTCTTAGCGAATTCGTTAAGAATCTTAGCTGGTGCAACGACATCTTCAGTACTGAACGCGATTGCGTTAGGGCCTGTTAAAGATGCGTTTAAGTCAGCAAGTTCAGCAGCTTCTGCAGCACGGCGTGTCATAGAGTTTTTGTAAACCTTGAATTCAACACCAGCTTCGCGAAGCTCTTTACGAAGTTCAGTTACTTCAGCAACTGAAAGTCCACGGTAATCAACGACGATAGTTGATTTACTTTCTTTAAGTTTGCCAGCAATCTCGTCAACGATTTGCTTTTTCACTTCGATAATTGCGCTCATCCTTACACCTCCTGTAGATTTCTGCATTTATACCGATCAAATAAAAACCTCCGCATCAAGGCAGACGCGGAGGAAGTATACAATAGCAAGTATGTTGCTCTATCGTATGACCTCGGCAGGATATTAAGCATTAAGCCCCTGCTGTCTGCGGTACAAATGTAATTCTATTTTCACAACAAGAAGAATTATATACAATCCTTCGTTGATTGTCAAATACTATTATTTTACAGTTGAAGGATCAACTTTAACGCCAGGTCCCATTGTAGTAGAGATCGTAACGTTCTTCATGTATGTTCCTTTAGCTGCAGCTGGCTTGACCTTCATCATTGTTTCGAAGATTGTGTTGAAGTTTTCAACAAGCTTGTTGTCTTCGAAAGAAACTTTTCCGATAGGTACGTGGATGTTACCAGACTTGTCAACGCGGTATTCTACTTTACCAGCCTTGATTTCGTTAACTGCTTTTGTTACATCAAAAGTAACTGTGCCAGTCTTAGGGTTTGGCATCAAACCTTTAGGTCCCAATACGCGACCAAGCTTACCAACTTCACCCATCATGTCAGGCGTAGCAACGATTACGTCAAAGTCGAACCAGCCTTGCTGGATCTTGTTGATGTATTCTGCATCGCCAACATAGTCTGCACCAGCAGCTTCTGCTTCTTTTAATTTTTCGCCTTTAGCGAATACAAGAACGCGTTGAGTTTTACCAGTTCCGTTTGGAAGCACAACCGCTCCACGGATTTGCTGGTCAGCTTTCTTAGGGTCTACACCCAGACGGAAAGCAGCTTCAACAGTAGCGTCAAATTTAACTGTGCTTGTCTTTTTAGCAAGCTCAATTGCTTCAGCAGCTGTATATGCTTGAGAGCGATCTACAAGCTTAGCAGCTTCAAGATACTTTTTACCTTTTTTAGCCATTTTTAGTTCCTCCTGTATTGTGGTTTTAACGGAATAACCTCCCACTTTGAAAAGCGGAGACGCAATGGCACATAGGCCATACGTCGGAGCTAGACAACGAAAGCGGTGGCACCTTGACGGCACCAGAGCTTGAAAAGCGAAGGCGCCATAAAGGCGCCGTTTCAGACAAAAGGTTGCGGGTGAAATCTAATTCAGCTCCGCAACCCATTCATCCTCTGCAGCAGAAATTAGTCTTCGATATTGATTCCCATGCTGCGTGCAGTACCTTCAACCATGCGCATTGCTGCTTCAACGCTAGCTGCGTTCAGGTCAGGCATTTTCTGTTCAGCAATCTCACGTACTTTATCACGCTTGACTGTTGCTACTTTATTACGGTTTGGTTCACCAGAACCAGACTGGATTCCAGCTGCTACCTTCAAAAGAACTGCAGCAGGAGGAGTTTTCGTAATAAATGTAAATGAACGGTCTTCAAAAACCGTGATTTCAACCGGAATGATCAATCCAGCTTGATCAGCTGTACGAGCGTTAAATTCCTTACAGAATCCCATGATGTTAACACCGGCTTGACCTAGTGCAGGTCCAACTGGTGGTGCCGGATTGGCTTTGCCAGCAGGGATTTGCAATTTAACCATTTTAATTACTTTTTTAGCCACGAGACACACCTCCTTAAAGTCCGTGATGTGGTAATAGGGGATTTTCCCCTCCCACTCATAATAAAAAGTCTTTATATAAAATAAAGAACTTGACATATATCTGTCAATCGTCCAAGACATACTGACCTATGAAATATTAACACTTTTTAAAGTTGATTTCAAGTTATTTCAGATTATAATTTTTCAATCTGGGAAAATTCAAGCTCAACCGGAGTATCGCGCCCGAACATATTGACAAGAACTTTAAGCTTCGCTTTATCCTTATCGATCTCTTCGATTGTACCCGTGAAGTTCGCAAACGGCCCTTCGCTGACTTGTACTGTCTCGCCAAGTTCGAAGTTGACATCTACCTTCTTCTCTTCAACGCCCATGCGCTTAAGGATGAAAGTTACTTCTTCAGGCAGCAGCGGTGTAGGTTTTGATCCAGCACCTGCAGAGCCGACGAAGCCCGTTACGCCTGGCGTATTGCGGACAACATACCAGGAATCATCTGTCATGACCAACTCTACTAAAACATAGCCAGGGAAAGTCTTTCTCTTCACAACTTTCTTTTTGCCATTTTTGAAATCTGTTTCTTCTTCTTCAGGAACGATCACACGGAAGATCTTATCTTGCATGCCCATTGTTTCAACACGCTTTTCAAGATTCGTCTTGACCTTGTTCTCGTAGCCCGAGTAAGTATGCACTACATACCAATTCTTTTCCATTATCGAGGACTAAATCGTCCGTCCCTCCCCATTTCCAAATGCACTAGAAAAGCGTAAGTGCCTTGGTCAGCCCCGACAAGCGCTGGAGGGCCAGGCAGTGAAGTCGTTCTTTGACTTCATTGACTGGACCGAAGCGACCTCGAGGGGCTAGGCACTGGAGCTATACAACATCTAATGTAATGGTGAATTTTTTTCAAGCAAATAAAAAACCCGTTATCCGGGCTTTTAAACTTGTCCTGCGTTTATATTTTCCATTATACCATGAGTGTGCAGTGGTTATTCAAGAATTAAGCGAATCAATTCAGAAATACCAAGGTCTAACACTGCGAAGAACAGAGCAGCAAAAGCAACTGTAGACAGAACTGTAATCGTGTAGCGAGTCAGTTCCTTGCGTCTAGGCCAGCTGACCTTTCTCATTTCACGTCCAACTTCACTGAAAAACTTAGTGATGCGCTGCATTTTGTAACCTCCAACTTATCGGAATTCCATATGATGATCTATCTGAAAACCTTATTTCGTTTCCTTATGAACTGTATGGGCACCACAGTTGCTGCAGTACTTTTTCAGCTCCAGCCGTTCCGTTTGCGTTTGCTTGTTGCTCGTAGTGGAATAATTGCGGGACCCGCATTCCTGACAAGCAAGAGTCACTTTGTTGTTCATTGACATCTACACCCGCTTCAACAGGCGGAATTCTATGAAACCGCCATCTATTATATCTTTAAAAAGATAACACGGCTGATAGATTGTGTCAATAAGAGCTTTTGGGAGTAAAAGTCAGTTTTATGGCTATTTTTCGTCAATTTCGCCTATACTGACAGCTCTCTCAGTTCAAGATACCTTTCAAGCTTCCGCTTCACACGCTGAAGCGCGTTGTCGATGGATTTGACATGGCGATTCAGCTCTTCGGAAATTTCCTGATAGGATTGTCCGTCCAAATACAATGCGAGCACTTTTCGTTCAAGGTCACTCAGCAGCTCTGACATTTTCACTTCAATCTGGTCAAACTCTTCCTGATTGATAAATAACTCTTCGGGGTCCATCACTTTGGCTCCGGATAAAACATCCATCAGTGTCCTGTCCGATTCTTCATCATAAATCGGCTTGTCCAGGGAAACATAGGAGTTAAGCGGGATGTGTTTTTGCCTTGTGGCCGTCTTGATGGCCGTAATGATCTGACGGGTAATGCATAGTTCTGCAAATGCTTTGAATGATGTTAGCTTGTCCTCCCGGAAATCACGGATTGCTTTATATAGCCCGATCATTCCTTCCTGCACGATGTCCTCTTTATCTGCTCCAATCAGGAAATATGAACGTGCTTTCGCCCGAACAAAGTTCCTGTATTTGTGAATCAGAAAATCAAGTGCATCACTTTCTCCTCTGTGAACTGCTTCAACAATTTCTTCATCTTCCAGCAATAAATAAGCGTCATTTAAACGATTCCCGATGTCAGCACTCATTTCGATCCCCCCGCCCGCACATACAGTTAGAAATATTATACAGCAGGCTTTTTTAAGGCGTCAACAGGTCATTGCTCTCCTCTGCGCCATTTTTCAAAAATTTCTGCCACTTCTTTTGTAAGCGGAATCTTTGCACTTGGCTTCTTCTCCTGGATCACTTTCACGCTTTTTTCTATTTTTTTACTGATTAAATTTGTTTCATTAAGCAGCTCCCTTGCTGATTTCCGTAAGGCTCCCTGTCCAAAAATCGCCCATTGCTCGGTATAGTCAGAGGTGGCTACATGAATTTGCGTTTGGCGGTTGCTTAGTTCGATCGCCAGCCTTTCAATCCGTTCATCGGCCGTTTCATTTTCTTTCGTGAAAATTACATCGACTTTATAATTTTTATATTTCTTTTGTGTGCCTGATACAAAATAAGCGTCAAAAACAATGATGACGCGATAGCCGGTATATGCCTGGTACTCAGCCATGATTTCCACCAGCCTATCCCTGGCCGCTGAGAGTTCTTTCTTCTTGAGGCTGACCAGTTCCGGCCATGCGCCGATTATATTGTAGCCGTCAACAAGCAGGATATCCATTCCTATTCCCCTAGAGGTTGACGTTTGCGGTAAACTTCATACATCAAAAGCGCTGCGGCCACTGATGCATTCAAGGAAGTCACATGCCCAGCCATCGGCAGGCTCAATAGGAAATCACATTTATCCCGGATCAGCCTTCCCATGCCTTTTCCTTCGCTGCCAATTACCAGGCCCAAAGGTAATGTGCCATCCATTTGGCGATAATCCTGTTTCGCCGATGCATCGGTTCCGGCAATCCAGACACCGCGTTCCTTCAGTTCATCGATTGTCTGTGCCATATTCGTGACCCTCGCAACCGGGATATATTCGATTGCACCCGTAGATAGTTTTGCTACTGTAGACGTCAGTCCCACAGCTCTCCGCTTAGGAATGATAATTCCATGCGCTCCTGAAGCATCAGCTGTCCTCATGATTGATCCAAGATTGTGAGGGTCCTCAATTTCATCAAGGAGCAAAAAGAAAGGAGCCTCATTTTTCTTTTCCGCTGCCGCGAACAGATCATCTATCTCCGCATATTCGTAGGCTGCTACCTGGGCGATGACACCCTGGTGATTGCCATCAGCAAGCTGGTCGATCTTCTTTTTCGGGACGAATTGAACCATGACATTGGCTTCCCTTGCCATTCCGATGACCTGTTGCATTTGTCCGCTCTGGGAGCCTTCCGCAATCAGGATCTTGTTGATGTCACGATCTGATTTCAGTGCTTCAATGACTGGATTTTTGCCAATAATATAATCCTGGTTTTCATTTTGCTCCCGCTCATGTTCAGGTTTTTGCCTTTGCTTCATGTCACGGCCAGCTGCGGGTTTCTGGACACGTTTTGTATTATGGTCCTGGTTCCTGGCTTGTTTTCTCTTAGGTTTGTCTTCCGGTTTCTGCGCCAGGTTCCGCGCAGGTTTCCGGTTTTTATCGTCATCCTGCTTCTGCCTGGTGTTCCGGTTCTGTTTTTGCGTTTGTCTCTGGCTCATCTGGAACCCTTCCTCCTATCTATTCTTCAGCGAGTGCAAATACTTTGGCAATCAGTTCTTCTATCCGGCTTTCATTCCCTGCCAGATGTAAAGAACCGATCAAGGCCTCAAAGGCTGTACTGTAACGATATGTTTGGACATCGGTGTTTTTCGGGACTGAGCCTGACTTCGCATTGCGGCCCCGTCTGACAATGGCCATCTCATCTTCGGACAGCTCATCCATTTCCATCAATTTATGGAGGTACTTCGCCTGTGATTTTGCTGAAACATAAGCGGTCGCTTCCTTGTGCAGCTGGTTCGGCCGCACCTTCCCGCTGTGCAGCAGGTGATGCCGGACATACAGTTCGTACACCGCATCACCCATATAAGCAAGCGCAAGGCTGTTCAATTGTTTTTCATCCACTCGTTTTTCGTAATGCAGCATCATTTAGCCTCTTTTCCATCTGATGCCCTGAGGAGTGTCCTCAATGATGATGTTCATTTCCTTCAGCTGGTCACGGATTTCATCTGCCAGCTGGAAGTTCCTTTCCTTCCGTGCCTGGGTCCTTTTTTCGATCAGTGCCTCGATTTCTTCATCCAACAGCTCTTCATCCTTCAGTGACAGACCGAGAACGCCGAATAAAGCTTCGAATTCATTGATGAATGACTGGATCACTACTGCAGAAGTATTCTTCTCCATCAGGTACAGATTGGACAGCTTCGATAGGTCGAACAATACGGACACACCATTTGCTGTATTGAAGTCATCGTCCATTTCCTTGATGAACTGACTGCGGAGCGCAGCGATTTTATCGAGCCATTCCTGATTGTTATCGGTCAATTCAGCACTTGCATCCATGCGGTGTTTCAGGTTCTGGTAGGAAGTCTTCAGGCGCTCGAAGGCAGCCTTCGTATTTTCAAGCAGCTCCTCGCTGTAGTTGATTGGATTGCGATAATGCACGGACAGCATGAAGAACCTTAACACCTGCGGATCATGCTGCTTGATGATTTCATGCACGGTGACAAAATTGCCAAGTGATTTGGACATCTTCTCATTATCGATATTGATATAACCATTATGCATCCAGTATCGGGCAAACGTCTTTCCTGTCAACGCCTCTGACTGGGCGATTTCATTTTCATGGTGAGGGAATGCAAGGTCCTGGCCTCCTGCGTGGATATCGATTGTATCCCCAAGATATTCACGTGCCATTGCCGAGCACTCGATATGCCATCCCGGACGGCCTTTGCCCCAAGGACTGTCCCAGGAAATCTCGCCTTCCTTTGCTGTTTTCCAAAGAACAAAATCAAGTGCGTCTTTCTTCTTCTCTCCGACCTGGATCCTTGCTCCAACCTTCAGCTCTTCGATCGATTGATGGGAAAGCTTCCCGTATCCTTCGAATTCCCTCGTGCGGTAATAGACATCCCCGCCGGACTCATAGGCAAAGCCTTTTTCAATCAAGGCACCGATGAATTCGATGATCAAATCCATTGTCTCGGTCACCCTTGGATGTGCATCGGCCTTTTTGCAGCCAAGTGCGTGGACATCCTCGAAATAGGCATTGATGAAGCGCTGAGCGATGGTCGGTACATCTTCGCCGAGTTCGTTCGCGGCTTTGATGAGTTTATCATCGACATCTGTAAAATTAGAAATATATCTGACCTCGTAGCCGCGGAATTCAAGGTAGCGGCGCACCGTATCGAAAACAATAGCCGGACGGGCATTTCCGATGTGGATATAGTTATAGACGGTAGGTCCGCAGACATACATCTTCACTTTTCCCTCTTCCAGTGGGATAAACTCTTCTTTATTGCGGGTAAGTGTATTATAAATTTTGATTCCCATTTCCCATGCCCCTTCCTTGTTTCACAACTTCAATCTCTTCTTGTAATTTCACTAGTTCAAGTTCTTTTCTTAGTTTAACCAGTTCCTTTTCGATCTCCTGGCAGCGGTCAGAAACAGGGTCCGGCAAATCGCGATGATTGAAGTCCTTTTTGACCCTGACGCCATCCTGGATGACGATTTTTCCCGGAATGCCGACCACAGTAGAGTTCGGCGGCACATCCTTCAGGACAACCGACCCTGCCCCGACTTTAGAATTCTCCCCAATCGTGATCGAACCTAAAACCTTCGCGCCAGTCGCAATCAACGCATTGTCCATCACCGTTGGATGGCGCTTGCCTTTTTCCTTGCCGGTCCCTCCGAGGGTAACCCCCTGGAACACCGTCACATTATCACCGATTTCACAAGTTTCGCCGATGACGACGCCCATCCCGTGATCGATGAAAAACCTTCTGCCAATCTTTGCTCCCGGATGGATTTCAACCCCCGTAAAAAAGCGGCTGATCTGCGAGATGGCCCTTGCGATAAAATAAAACTTGCGCTTATAGAAAGCATGTGCCAAACGATGAGACCAGATCGCATGCAATCCAGCATATGTCAAAATCACTTCCAGCGCGCTTCTCGCAGAAGGATCTTGTTCAAACACAACTTCTATATCTTCCTTCATCATTTTAAACATGTTGAAACCCTCCTTCTTTTAAAAACTGATAGGGAATTTGCTCCTTTGTGAGCACCTTTAAAGCGGAGATTTGGTTATAGCCCAATTGTTTGGGATGTATGTGACCGAAATCTTGATCCTCTGGCTTTTTCGGGCACATATCAATGTTTTATATGCCCCGTTTCCACCCCTTGCCCTGAGACCGGGTACATACCCGTGTTTTATGTGCCCCGTTTCCACCCTTTGCCCTGAGACCGGGCATATATCCATGTTTTATGTGCCCCGTTTTCATCCCTTTGCCTGAAACCGGGAACATATCCGTGTTTTATGTGCCCCGTTTTCATCCCTTTGCCTGAGATCGGGTACATATCGGTGCTTTATGTGCCCCGTTTCCACCCCTTGCCCTGAGACCGGGCACATATCGGTGCTTTATGTGCCCCGTTTCCACCCCTTGCCCTGAGACCGGGCACATATCCGTGATTATCTGACCGGTAAGTGGCCACTCAGACTATTCCCGGAGTACACCATATAAAAAAGCGCCCCTGTCGTAAACGACAGAGACGCTTTGTATGCGCGGTTCCACTCTGTTTAGGCCGCCTTCAAATCCTGGCATGGCCTCAACTTCCGCCTGTTAACGGGAGGTCCCGCCCAATACTACTATGGCTATGTTTGCCTTTTCGCACAGGGACTCTGAGGCGCATTTCAAAAAATGAGGGGCCTGAACCACTTTCAGCCGGTGATGGTTCTCTCTAATAAGCGTCATTCTTCTACTTTTCCTCTTCAACACTTTGGTTTTATAGAATTACTCTTACTATATTACATTTTTGAAATTCTGTTAACTAAAAGAGCTTAAAAAAGTTATTAGCCCAAAAGTTTCTGGACTCTTTCCTTGACCTTGTCTTTCCCGATCAATTCCATCGCAAGCATCAGGTCCGGTCCATGTGTCTGGCCTGTCGCAGCCGCACGAATCGGCATGAAAAGCTTCTGGCCTTTATGGCCGGTACCTTTTTGGACCGCCTTCACCGCTGCCTTGATTCCATCCGCCTTGAATTCTTCAAGCTGCTCGATTTCTCCAAGGAATGCTTTCAGCACTTCAGGAACCTGTTCGCCTGCAAGAACTTCTTTTGCTTCTTCATCATAGTTTACCTCATCGCGGAAAAATAAATCCGACATCTCGACGATTTCCGCTCCGAAGCTCATTTTATCATGATACAGGGAGATGAGGTTGCGTACCCATGCTTCCTCTTCTGCACTACGATTCTCGCTGACCTTTCCAGCTTTGACGAGGTGCGGCAGTGCAAGCTCGAAAACCCTGTCAAGATCTGCTTTTTTCATATATTGATTGTTCATCCAGGCAAGCTTCTGCTGGTCAAAGAGAGCCGGAGATTTTGAAAGTCTGGCAGGGTCGAAAATCTCGATGAACTCATCCTTTGAATAAATCTCTTCTTCACCTGATGGAGACCATCCAAGCAGGGTAATGAAGTTGAACAGTGCCTCAGGTAAATAGCCAAGCTCCTCGTACTGCTCGATGAACTGGATAATGGACTCGTCACGCTTGCTCAGCTTTTTGCGGCTTTCGTTGACAATCAGCGTCATATGGCCAAACACAGGCGGCTCCCAGCCAAGCGCTTCATAAATCACAAGCTGCTTCGGTGTATTGGAGATATGGTCATCCCCGCGAAGAACGTGGGAAATCTTCATTAAATGATCATCCATGACAACCGCATAGTTGTAAGTAGGCGTGCCATCCTTCTTGACGATGACAAAGTCACCCATTCCGTCTGATTCAAAGCTCACGTCGCCTTTTACCATATCATCGAACTTCAGGATCTGGCCTGCAGGCACTTTGAAGCGAAGACTTGGCTGGCGTCCTTCCTGTTCAAACTGCTCGCGCTGTTCTGGCGTCAGGTTGCGGCAGCGCCCTGAATAATGTGGAGTCTCATTGCGTGCAGCCTGCTCCTCGCGCTCAGCCTCTAGCTCTTCCTCGGTGCAATAGCACTTGTAGGCATGACCTTTATCAAGAAGCTCCTGATTATATTGCTCATATATGTGGTTACGCTCTGACTGGCGGTATGGTCCATATTCGCCGCCAACATCGACGCTCTCGTCCCAGTCGATTCCAAGCCACTGAAGATACTTCAATTGGCTCTGCTCTCCGCCTTCGATATTGCGTTTTTTATCTGTATCTTCAATACGGATAATGAACTTTCCGCCTCTGTTGCGTGCGAATAGATAATTGAATAATGCTGTACGGGCATTCCCGATATGTAAATGTCCAGTCGGACTCGGTGCGTAACGCACCCGGATATCTGCTGACATAGTGAATCCTCCTCTAATATAGCTGTCCATTATTGTATCACTATCAATATATAAAGCGGAAGTAGCACCGAATTTATTTCTCTGTCTGCTTCAGCAATACGCTTGCCTGGGAAGCAATCCCTTCACCTCGGCCCGGGAATCCAAGCTTTTCTGTTGTCGTCGCCTTGACGTTCACCTGATCCGGTTCCCCCTCAAGCAATCCCGCGATCCTCTCGCGCATCGCTTCAATATGCGGGGCCATCTTTGGCTGCTGGGCGATGATCGTGCAGTCGATGTTGACGAGTTCATAGCCTTTTCCCTTCACAATCTTCCATACATGCTCAAGCAATTTTGCCGAATCGGCGTCCTTGAATTCTGGGTCCGTATCCGGGAAATGCCGGCCGATATCTCCTTCGCCAATTGCCCCCAGGCATGCATCTGCTACCGTATGTAAAAGTACGTCAGCATCCGAGTGGCCAAGCAGCCCTTTTTCATATGGAATCGTGATTCCGCCGATGATCAGCGGGCGTCCTTCCGTCAGTTGATGCACATCAAAACCTTGTCCAATTCGAAACATAGTGAATTACTCCTTTAAAAGTGCTGTTTTTTCCATTCTATTTTCAAACACCGGATTCATTCCGTTTGCGCAGAATGGCCTCGGCAAAATATAAATCTTCTGGTGTTGTCAGCTTTATATTATCATAGTCTCCTTCTATGATGCTCACTGGATGGGGGATACGTTCAACCAGGCTTGATTCATCTGTCCCGATGAACTGTTCCCTCGCTGCCTTGTTATGCGCTTCGAGCAAAACAGAGACGCGAAAAGCCTGGGGAGTCTGGACGGACCACAGACTGGAGCGTTCGACTGTTTCAGAAACCTGATTGTTGGCCGCTTTCTTGATTGTATCTTTTACAGGAACAGCTACGATTGCCCCGCCATCCTTGCTTGCCACATCCACGAGCTTGTGGATGGTCTCGATTTTGATGAATGGGCGTGCGGCATCATGCACAAGCACGATCCCATCCCGGGAACTTACGGCCATCAGCCCGTTGTATACACTGTCCTGCCTTTCCTGTCCGCCGGTGACAAGTGATGATACCTTATGTATACCATACTCATTCAATAAAGATTTAAACTCTTGCTCATCATCGGGATGGATGGCAAGAATGATGCCCGAGCATTCGGGATCAGCTTCAAACACCTTTAGCGTGTGGATGAGGATTGGGGTTGCTTCGAGCGTCAGCAGCAGCTTATTTTTCCCTGCTCCCATCCTTTTGCCCTGACCTGCAGCAGGAATAATGACCTGATAAGGCATAAAGAAAACTCCTATCTAATTTGAAAAGCAAGCGCCTTGGTCAGCCCCGACAAGCGCTGCCCGCCTAAAAACGCCACGTCCTGTGGCTGGCGGGTCTAGCACATCGTGTGCCACGGAGGGCCGAGCAGTGAAGTCGTTCTTTGACTTCATTGGGCGGACTGAAATCGAAATGTGCAGCCGACTGCCCAGAAACGCAAAAACTGGAGACTCCGACAAAGAAGCGCTTTTTGCTTCTGCCGGCGGAGTTGAAGTTTCGGAGTTTCTAGGAGGCGAAGCTAGACAAGCGACTCGAGGGGCTAGGCGCTGGAGCTAGACATTTTTCAATTTTTCGAAGTGAAATACATATAAAGGGGCAGCCGAAGCCCTGCTTCATGCCTTCAAGGAACTGGTGAAGGAAGCGGGGATCAACTGCCCATAAAGGCTTTTTTCGTCATGTAAAAATCAACTGATTACGCTTTTTTCCACGAGTTTGGGTTTCGCGAAAATCATTCTTCCTGCAGATGTCTGCAATACACTTGTCACGAGCACATCAATGCGTTTTCCGATATAATCGCGGCCTTCTTCGACAACAATCATGGTGCCATCATCAAGATAGGCGATGCCCTGGTTATGCTCTTTTCCATCCTTGATGACCTGAATGTTCAGCTCTTCTCCAGGAAGGACAACTGGTTTGACCGCATTGGCAAGATCGTTGATATTCAATACGGCCACCTTCTGCAATTCACAGACTTTGTTCAAGTTGAAATCATTCGTGACGACTACGCCATTTGTCAGCTTGGCCAGTTTCACCAGCTTGCTGTCGACTTCCTGGATATCATCAAAATCACCTTCATAAATTTCAACATTGATCTTAAGTTCCTTTTGAATGCGATTAAGGATGTCCAATCCGCGTCGGCCGCGATTGCGCTTCAACACATCCGATGAATCTGCGATATGCTGCAATTCTTCGAGGACAAATTGCGGGATTACAATTGTTCCTTCAAGGAATCCAGTCTGGCAGATGTCAGCAACCCTTCCGTCAATAATCACGCTGGTATCGAGAATTTTCCATTCTCTTGGACGTTCTTCTTTTTCCGTCTCTTCTTCAGCACCCTTTTTCTTCGACCTTGAAAATAAACCAAGCAGCTCATCACGTTTTTTGAAGCCGACCTGGAATCCCAGGTAACCAAATAAAAGTGTCAAAAGTGTCGGGGCAACAGTATTCACGACTGGCACCTGGATGGCATTCAATGCAAAACCAACCAAAAACGCCACGAGCAAACCAAAGAAAAGCCCGACACTGCCGAATAGGACATCCGTGATTGGTGCCTTGATCAGCGATTCTTCAGCCCACTTCACAAAATTGGTCACAGGATCGACGGCCCAAAAAGTAAGAAGATAAAAAATAAGTGCGCCCAAAACAGCAGTAACATAAGGATTATTGATGAGAGTCATATCTCCCGCGTTCATCAATGATAATAAATCAGGAATTAAGAATATACCAAGCGTTCCCCCAATGATCAGGAAGCAGGCTTGAATGATACGTCTTAACATCCTTTCACCTCCTTTTACTCATTATAAACAACTTCTAAAATTTGAAACCCTGCATATTGAAAACATTTTCGTTTTCAATCCATTTAATATACCCAAAGATTTATACGTTTCAACCTATGAAAAAGTTACGTTATTTGGCCAACATTTTTAATAGAAGCCGTTGTTAAAATATTCCTCTGAACAAAATAGTTAGCCAATATCCCTATAGGAGTAATCTCTTCTTTAAATTAGCACCGGCAAATGCGAGTGTCAATTAATAGGAAACCGCCAATGTGGTGCATTACATTTGGCGGTCTGCCATCAGCTGGTCCCTGATCAGTTTGAACCCTTCTTTGATTTTCCGCGCCCTTACTTCACCGATTCCCTCGACATCGTCCAGTTCTTCGACTGATGCGGAGATCATATTGGTAAATTTCCCAAATCGATTGACCAGATTTTCGGTGATGATCATCGGCAGCCGCGGAATTTTATTGAGCATCCGATATCCCCTTGGACAGATGAATTCGTCCATGTGCACATATCCCTGGTATCCGAGCAGTTTCAGGATGGTAGAATCCTCTATGACTCCCGACTTCGACAAGTCCTGGAACCTGGCCATCACATCCTCGGCCTTCATATCGTTTTCTGCAGAGTAATCCTTGATCACAAGCAGTGCCTCTCGTTCCATCTCAGATAACAGCTCCTGCATTTGCAGGCGAATCAGCCGCCCCTCCATGCCAAGCTCACTTAAGTATGTAAACAGCTCTGTCTTGATCCTCAGCACCATTTCGAAACGGTGGATGACCTGCAGCAAATCATTATAGGTGACAAGATTCTCGAATTCTAGGATTCCCAGATTGGTAATGCTCTGCTCGAGAACCACTTTGTATTTTTCGAGTGTCTGGATCGCCTGGTTGGCCTTTGTTAAAATGACGCCAATATCCTTCAGGGCATAACGAAGGTTTCCCTGGTAAAGGGTGATGACATTCCTCCGCTGGGAAATCGCAATGACCAGAGCCTTTGTCTGTCTAGCCACGCGTTCCGCTGTCCTGTGGCGCATCCCGGTTTCAGTTGACGGGACACCTGTATCGGGGGCAAGCTGGGCGTTGGCGAACAATATTTTACTGCCTGTATCATTAAGAATGATGGCGCCATCCATTTTCGCCAGTTCATAGAGAAAGCTCGGACTGAACCTGCAGTTAATCTCAAACCCGCCGTCCACGAGGTTTTTCACCTTCTCATTGTAGCCAAAAACAATCAGCCCGCCAGTATTGGCACGGAGAACATTATCGATTCCGTCCCTCAGCGGCGTACCGGGAGCGATAAACCGGAGGATTTCACCCAGCGCTTTTTCTTCAAGCTCCTTTTGTTCCAATCCATCAACCTCCTAAGGTGACTTTAAGTGCATGGCTGACAGATGATACACCAATCAACTCGACTCCCTGTGGAGGAGTCCATCCGCCAAGATTATTTTCTGGTAAAATAATTCTTTCGAAGCCCAGCTTGGCTGCTTCCTGAACACGCTGCTCGATCCTTGATACCCTTCGGACTTCCCCCGTGAGGCCAACCTCACCGATGATGCAATCAGAAGCACGAGTTGGCTTATCCCTGAAACTCGATGCGATGCTCACCGCTACAGCAAGGTCGATTGCCGGTTCATCCAGCTTCACCCCGCCGGCCACCTTCAAATACGCATCCTGATTGGCCAGAAGCAAACCGACGCGCTTTTCCAGCACCGCCATCAAAAGCGACACCCGATTATGGTCAATCCCGGTAGCCATCCTCCGAGGATTTCCAAAACTCGTCGGTGAAATCAGCGCCTGGATTTCAACCAGGACCGGCCGAGTTCCTTCCATCGAAGCGACAACCGTCGAACCGGAAGCACCCTGTGACCTTTCTTCCAAAAAGATCTCCGAAGGGTTCGCCACTTCCTCAAGGCCTGCTTCTTTCATCTCGAAAATGCCCATCTCATTCGTCGAGCCAAAACGGTTTTTCACCGCCCTGAGAATCCTGTATGTATGGTGCCTTTCTCCCTCAAAATAAAGAACGGTATCCACCATATGCTCAAGCAGCCTTGGACCGGCAATCGAACCTTCCTTCGTCACATGTCCGACGATGAAGATGGCGATGCCTTTTGTCTTCGCGATGCGCATCAGTTCCGCCGTACATTCCCTTACCTGCGACACGCTTCCCGGCGCAGAGGTAACTTCCGGATGGAAAATCGTCTGGATGGAATCGACGATGACAAAATCCGGATTGCTGTTTTCGATTGTCAGGCTGATTTCCTGCAGATTCGTTTCTGAATAGACAAAGAGATTGTCAGATGTGACTCCAAGCCTGTCAGCGCGCAGCTTCGTCTGCCTCATGGATTCCTCACCTGAAATATAAAGGACAGAATGAGCCTTTTTCGCCAGTTGATAGGATACCTGGAGCAAGAGTGTCGATTTTCCGATACCCGGATCTCCGCCGATCAAGACAAGTGATCCCCTGACAACGCCTCCGCCAAGCACGCGGTTCAATTCGTTGAGGTCCGTCTTAACCCTCGGTTCACTGACTGTTTCAATTGTAGTGATTGGTGTCGCCTTTGCCGCAATAGTGGTATTTCCTGTGTTTGCAAAAGCCCCCCTTCTTGTCGATCCAGTGCTTTCCACTTCCTCGACCATCTTATTCCATTGTCCGCAGCCCGGACATTTCCCCATCCATTTCGGAGATTCATAGCCGCATTCCTGGCACATGAATTTCGTTTTTCTTTTAGCCATTTTCTTAGCCTCTCAGTATAAATGTAGTTATCTATATAATAATGCTTAACAAGCAATAAAAGAAATGATAGCGGTTGGAGGATATATGTAATTTTCCAATGTTCTTTTCAGCAAGGCCAAAGCACATATCCTGTTGTTCATTTTTTTGCTGCTAATCAAACAGCCATATTGAAAAAAGGGGTACACGCATTTAAGTACGTATACCCCTTGAGTTTCACATGTTAAGCAATATTAGGACTTTGCGGATCCTTCCGGAGTCTTGACGACGAACTTCCCTTCTTCGACATCAATGACGACATTTTGCCCGGTAAGGACTGTTCCTTTCAGCAATTCTTCCGACAGCTGGTCTTCGATATGCTTCTGGATTGCCCTGCGCAATGGACGGGCTCCGTATTCCGGATCATAACCTTCTTCAGAAATCTTGTCTTTCGCCGCATCTGTGAGTTCAAGAGTGATTTCCTGTTCCCTCAAACGCTTCACAAGCTGATCGGACATCAGTGTCACGATTTCTTTCAGATGCGGTTTTTCAAGAGCATGGAACACGATAATTTCATCGATACGGTTCAGGAATTCCGGACGGAAGGCTTTTTTCAGCTCCTCCATGACTTTGCCCTTCATATCCTTGTAATCCTGTTCCCCATCCTGGATATTGAAACCGACATATTTATTGCGCTTCAATGCTTCAGCACCGACATTGGATGTCAGGATCATGATCGTATTGCGGAAATCGACTGTGCGTCCTTTAGAATCTGTCAAGCGTCCATCCTCAAGGACCTGCAGTAGAATATTGAACACATCTGGATGTGCTTTTTCAATTTCATCAAGCAGGATGACGGAATATGGCTTCCTGCGGACCTTTTCAGTCAGCTGGCCGCCTTCATCATATCCTACATAGCCTGGAGGCGAACCGACCAGACGAGATGTTGAATGCTTCTCCATATACTCGGACATATCGACGCGGATCATCGCATCCTCATCGCCAAACATGGACTCGGCAAGCGCCCTCGCCAATTCCGTTTTACCAACACCTGTCGGCCCAAGGAAGATGAATGAACCAATCGGGCGCTTAGGATCCTTCAAGCCTGCACGTGCACGTCTAACAGCCTTTGATACAGCCTTGACTGCCTCATCCTGTCCAATCACGCGTGAGTGTAGGATTTCCTCAAGATTCAACAGCTTATCTGTTTCAGTTTGTGCCAGCTTCGAAACAGGGATATTCGTCCAGCTGGAGACAACATTCGCGATGTCTTCCACTGTAACCTCACTGTTTTCCTTGCCTTGCTTTTCTTTCCAAGTCTTCTTCGTATTCTCAAGCTGCTCGCGCAGGCGTTGTTCTGTATCCCGTAAGGATGCCGCTTTTTCAAACTCCTGGCTTTGGACTGAAGCATCCTTTTCCTTGCGCACTTCCTCAAGCTTCACTTCAAGCTCCTTGAGGTTTGGAGGAGTTGTATAAGAGCGAAGACGGACCTTTGAACCTGCTTCATCAATCAGGTCAATCGCTTTATCCGGAAGGAAACGGTCTGAAATATAACGGTCAGACAGTTTTACCGCCGCTTCGATTGCCTCGTCTGTGATCGATACTCTATGGTGAGCTTCATAGCGGTCACGAAGCCCTTTTAAAATCTGGACAGATTCCTCTGCAGTTGGCTCATCCACTGTGATTGGCTGGAAGCGCCGTTCCAGCGCAGCATCTTTTTCGATATATTTACGGTATTCATCCAATGTCGTCGCCCCGATACATTGCAGCTCACCGCGGGCAAGTGATGGCTTCAGGATATTGGATGCATCGATCGCACCCTCTGCTCCGCCGGCACCGATCAACGTGTGAAGCTCATCGATGAAAAGGATGATATTCCCGGCCTGGCGGATTTCATCCATGACCTTTTTCAGACGGTCCTCAAATTCACCGCGGTATTTAGTGCCCGCAACAACTGTACCCATATCAAGAGTCATAACACGCTTGTCACGAAGGATTTCAGGCACTTCATTATTGACGATTTGCTGTGCCAGGCCTTCAGCGATCGCCGTTTTACCGACACCCGGCTCCCCGATCAGTACAGGGTTGTTCTTTGTCCGGCGGCTCAGCACTTCAATGACACGCTGGATTTCCTTGCTTCGGCCGATGACCGGATCAAGGCTGCCTTCCCTTGCGATGGCTGTCAAATCCCTTGCCAGACTATCAAGAGTCGGAGTATTGGCATTTGCCGTACCGCCTCCCTGATGGCCGGACGTTTCATTGCTG
The DNA here is from genome assembly GCF_023714225.1 of Mesobacillus sp. MER 48. Taxonomy (NCBI): domain Bacteria; kingdom Bacillati; phylum Bacillota; class Bacilli; order Caryophanales; family Bacillaceae; genus Mesobacillus; species Mesobacillus sp. MER 48. The sequence goes on along the minus strand of NZ_JAMAUR010000011.1, from coordinate 3,287 downwards.
CCAAGCAGCTGAAGGACCTGCTGGCGCGCTTTATTCAGACTGACACCAAGATTGTTCAACACCCTGGCTGCAACGCCCTCTCCCTCACGAATCAAGCCAAGAAGGATGTGCTCTGTGCCTACATAGGAATGACCAAGCTTTCTCGCTTCATCCATGGATAGTTCAATCACCTTCTTGGCTCTAGGAGTATAGTGGATTGTCTGGGATGTTTCCTGGCCGCGGCCAATCAGATTTTCCACTTCCTTCTGGATCTTCTCTGCGCCAAGGCCGAGACCATAAAGCGCCTTAGCTGCTATGCCCTCACCTTCACGCACAAGGCCAAGTAAGATGTGTTCTGTACCGATATTGTTATGTCCAAGGCGGATTGCCTCTTCCTGTGCGAGTGCCAATACTTTTTGTGCTCTCTCTGTAAATCGTCCAAACATCATAAGATCATCCTCCTGACTCGTCTTTTGTTTCCATTTTCAGTCGTTCTCTTATTAAAGCAGCTCTGCGGATATCCCGCTCATTCGGTCTTAACGGCCCTCCCGCATATTGCTGCAAAAAACCCGGCTGAGTCAAAATCATTAATTCATTCAAAATTGATTTCGATATATTCTTTATATAACCCATATCTATTCCAAGCCTTAAATCAGACAGGCATCGTGCAGCTTCCTTTGTCTCGATGATCCTGCTGTTGGCAAGCGTCCCGTAAGAGCGAAACACTCTGTCTTCTAATTGTATGTTCGAAGTCTTCGCTAATGCTTCCCGCGCCGACCTTTCCTGAGATATTATCTGGCCGACGACACTTTTCAAATCATCCACGATATCATCTTCCGATTTTCCAAGCGTGATCTGGTTCGATATTTGAAAGATATTGCCCAGTGCTTCACTGCCCTCACCGTAAATACCTCTTACCACCAAACCCAGCTGGTTAATCGCCGGGACAATCCGGTTCATTTGCTGAGTCAGAACGAGGCCCGGCAGGTGCATCATCACCGATGCCCTCAGGCCAGTTCCTGCATTCGTCGGGCAGCTGGTCAGATAGCCAAATTTTTCATCAAAAGCATAGTTCACATACTCTTCAAGCCAGTCATCGATTTCATTGGCAGCCTTTAAAGCTTCAGTTAACTGGAAGCCCGGGAATAAACATTGAATCCTTATATGATCCTCTTCATTGATCATGATGCTAATTTCTTCATTACCCGACAAGAGCACTGCACCATGAACAGCGTTTTCCGCTAAATGCGGGCTGATTAAATGCTTCTCGACCAAAACCCGTTTCTTCATAGGTGGTATCTCATCCATTTTGATCATTTCCAGCTGTCCAAAGCCAGCTGCAGAAGTTTGGCTGGCACGCTCCATGATCGTGCCGATGACCGCCTCTGCCTCTCCATCGGTGAACAAGGTGGGAAAGTTATATTCATCAAGATTTCTTGCAAAACGGATGCGAGAGCTTAGGACAATATCTGAATCAGGACCATCATCACTCATCCAGGAGCTGACAGCCTGATTGATGAACTTCTCCAATGACAAGGCTACTCCCCTCCCTCTTGACCTGCTGACAATTTCCTTTCGAGTTCCCTTATCTGGTCCCTCGTCCCGGCAGCTTGCTCAAATTCTTCCTCAGAAATTTGGTGCTTTAGGGTCTGCTTAAGATGATCGATTGTCTTCCTTAAATGAAGGTCACCGCCGATCCTTTTCGGTATTTTTCCATTGTGCATGGAATTTCCGCTATGGAGTCTCCTGACAATTGGCGTCAATTGCTCCCGAAAAGCATCATAGCAGGTCGCACAGCCAAACCGGCCTACTTTTACAAACTGCGGAAATGTCATCGAGCACTGAGGGCACTGAGCAACTTGCTCAGTCTCAAAAGCTTCCTTTTTTTGTTCAAAAGCAGGCTCCATATTCAATAAACCGGCCAGCAAGCTATTGATCGAAAAAGCAGGGCCATTGCTCATCATGAACAAGTCACCTTTTTCCTGTGCACACTTTTCGCACAAGTGCAGTTCCGACTTTTCCCCATTTGAGTAATTCGTGAAGTGCAGCGTTGCCGGCCTTTGATTGCACTGTTGGCAAATCAATGCCCTCACCTCTTTGTCTGCTTTGGTATTATTTATACTTCAATGCCATCAGCATCGCCTTCAACATTCTCGCTCTCAGCTCATCCCGCTGCGGCAGCTCGATATACAGGACAGACCTGTCGAGTACACTCAGCATGATTTTTGCTTCACGGTCTGTGACTACATCTTCCTCAACAAGCCGGTAGATGACATCTTCAGCACTGCTTTGCGAAATTCTCGTCCGAATCAAAGACAGTAAATCATCAATCAAGTGTGCATGATCATAAGCCTGGACTTTGATGATCCGGATGTAGCCGCCGCCACCCCGTTTGCTCTCAACAAGATAGCCTCTTTCAATCGTGAATCTTGTATTGATAACATAATTGATCTGGGACGGCACGCATTGAAATTTATCGGCGATTTCACTTCGTTTGATTTCCAAAATGTCTTTATCGCTCATTTCCAAAACCTGCTTAAGGTAATTCTCAATGATGTCCGATATATTCCTCACTAAACCTCCCCCAATCTGACTTTGACTATATTTGACATTAATTATACAAAAAAATATTTTTTGTTGCAATCAATGCATCTTGTATTATTTTCGCCAAAATTATGTATGCCAAAACATGCCAATGAGGGGTGTGTTGGTTATTATACCCATTTCAGAGGGGGCGGAAACTTGTAATGAGAAAAGGAAATGAGATTTTTCGTAACATTATATGGGCAGGCGGAATCAATAGTGACTCTATCCGTGAGATAACTGGAGGGTGGTATTTGCTTGTGGGAAAAAGAGGATTTGGTGCTGATTCTAGGGTTATTTCATATCAAGCTAGGCGTTTTTGTTTGAAAATGTTTGCCAAATGAGTAGTTTTTACGGTAAAAGTGTACCTAAGAGTTCTTTTACGAGGATCCATTCAGAATTTTATTGGCGATTTTTTGATTTTATCGACCACATTTTCGAATTTATCGGCGGATTTACAAATATATCGACCAAATCCAGAGATATATCGACCACTTTGACAAAGATATCAACCAACCTGGCTAAACGGAAAAATTCTGCTGCTCATGAAAATTGATCAAAACACAAAAAAAGAACAGCCATTCAGCTGTTCTTTCGTGTGCCCGGCGGCGTCCTACTCTCACAGGGGGAAACCCCCAACTACCATCGGCGCTGAGAAGCTTAACTTCCGTGTTCGGTATGGGAACGGGTGTGACCTTCTCGCCATCGCCACCAGACTATTTGGT
>NZ_JAMAUR010000010.1:0-69612 GCF_023714225.1 Mesobacillus sp. MER 48 | reverse complement strand
CGACTGTACAGCCTCGACAAGCGCTGGAGGGCCAGCAGTTGAAGTCGTTCTTTGACTTCGGCGGATGGACCGAAGCGACTCGAGAGGCTAGGAGCCGGAGCTGGACAATGATCATTCGTTTCTCTTGAATTCTTCTTACACATTATCTAGTTTTGAGGGAATAAAGATTTCATAAAAATTCTCTTGAAAAATGCATAAAAGACAGTATAATAAATATTGTTCTTTAAAAATGTCTGGTGGCGATGGCGAGAAGGTCACACCCGTTCCCATACCGAACACGGAAGTTAAGCTTCTCAGCGCCGATGGTAGTTGGGGGTTTCCCCCTGTGAGAGTAGGACGCCGCCGGGCAAAAGTGCATTTTCATCTTGGACAAATTCCTAAGATGAGGCATTCGAATCATCTGCAAGAGTTATGTTAAATTACCACTATTCCGCAGTAGCTCAGTGGTAGAGCACTCGGCTGTTAACCGAGCGGTCGTAGGTTCGAATCCTACCTGCGGAGCCATTATCTCTAAATGACGAAAGTCATTTGAGCTGGCAGCAATACATGCTTCCATAGCTCAGCAGGTAGAGCACTTCCATGGTAAGGAAGAGGTCAGCGGTTCGAGCCCGCTTGGAAGCTCTCAAAATACTATAATATGGCCCCTTGGTCAAGCGGTTAAGACACCGCCCTTTCACGGCGGTAACACGGGTTCGAATCCCGTAGGGGTCACCATCTACTTTAAACAGCATCATAAAATGGAGGATTAGCTCAGCTGGGAGAGCATCTGCCTTACAAGCAGAGGGTCGGCGGTTCGATCCCGTCATCCTCCACCATTCATTTTCACACAGTGAAATATTCCTAATGCCGGTGTAGCTCAATTGGTAGAGCAACTGACTTGTAATCAGTAGGTTGGGGGTTCAAGTCCTCTTGCCGGCACCATTTTTTTTTGGCTTGTGGAGGGGTAGCGAAGTGGCTAAACGCGGCGGACTGTAAATCCGCTCCCTCAGGGTTCGGCGGTTCGAATCCGTCCCCCTCCACCATTTTAATACATATTAAAATTGGACAAGCTACTAATGTCCTTTTTATTTTTTCATTGGGCTATAGCCAAGCGGTAAGGCAACGGACTTTGACTCCGTCATGCGTTGGTTCGAATCCAGCTAGCCCAGCCATTTTTATTTTCTTTTTTGCACTCAGGATGCTTAAGAGACAATGAATAGGGTAGATTATATCCTATGAGCCATTAGCTCAGTCGGTAGAGCAAGTTGCTCACTCCCTGGAGTTGCTTCTGCGGCAACTTGCGAGAAAGGCCGTAAGGACTTTCGAGCATCGCAGATGCGATAACATGCTTAACCGAGTGATAACAACTTGTTGATCTACAATATTGAGAGCCATTAGCTCAGTCGGTAGAGCATCTGACTTTTAATCAGAGGGTCGAAGGTTCGAGTCCTTCATGGCTCACTCATGTCAAGGCCCCTAAGAATAATTTTTCCTTTATTTTTAGGGGTCTTACCTATATAATAAAATCATGCGGAAGTAGTTCAGTGGTAGAATACAACCTTGCCAAGGTTGGGGTCGCGGGTTCGAATCCCGTCTTCCGCTCCAAATGGGGCCTTAGCTCAGCTGGGAGAGCGCCTGCCTTGCACGCAGGAGGTCAGCGGTTCGATCCCGCTAGGCTCCACCATCATACTACATAAATACCATTTCAGTCATAAATCCAGTCGGGTTTATGGCTTTTTTTATTTCACGCTACTTATATTGTGAATTGTTATCTTACACTACTTGTAATAGCTGTAAGGAATACGTCGTGATTAGACAATTTTGAATAAAGAGAGGATGAGTCAGTCAAAAGTAACCATGGGGTTTTGGACAGATTTAACGGATATTTCAGAAGCTGTCGGAAGTGGTCTCCAGTTCGGACAGGTTCACAGGAAAAGAATCCAAAGCTGTCAAGAAATCGCGGATATTTTGACAGGTTCGCGGTAGAAGGCGCCAAAGCTGTCAAGAAACCACGTGGATTTTGACAGGTTTGCGGTGGAAGGAGCCAAAGCTGTCAAGAATCCGCCGTTATTTTGACAGGTTTGGGGTAGAAGGAACCAAAGCTGTCAAGAACCCTCCGTTATTTTGACAGGTTTGGGGTAGAAGGAACCAAAGCTGTCAAGAATCCGCGGTTATTTTGACAGGTTTGCGGTGGAAGGAGCCAAAGCTGTCAAGAATCCGCGGTTATTTTGACAGGTTTGCGGTGGAAGGAGCCAAAGCTGTCAAGAATCCGCCGTTATTTTGACAGGTTTGGGGTAGAAGGAACCAAAGCTGTCAAGAAACCACGTGGATTTTGACAGGTTTGCGGTGGAAGGAGCCAAAGCTGTCAAGAACCCTCCGTTATTTTGACAGGTTTGCAGGAGAAGGAGCCAAATCTGTCAAGAAACCACTTGGATTTTGACAGGTTTGCAAAAGAATCACCCAAAACTGTCAAAAAACCCTCCCGTCTCACAGCCTCAACAAAATCATTTCGTAAATTCATTCTATTCCAAACTGTATATATATTCATGAAATTGTCCGGTTGAGTCATCCTAATGAAAGCGTTTAAAATAAGGGGAGAGATGAGAGAAAGCAAGGGGGAGTCAGGAATGAAGAAACTTTCGATTCTCGGGATGCCGATGGATTTGGGTCAGATGAGAAGGGGAGTTGACATGGGCCCGAGTGCAATCCGTTATGCAGGTATCAATGAGAGATTAAGAGTGCTTTTTGATGAGATAGAAGATTTGGGTGATATTGCAGTTGGCAGACCTGAGGTGAAGATTGACCCTAACAGCAATCTTCGAAACCTTGAGTTGGTGGCGGAGAAGAATCGCCTGCTTGCAGATGAAGTAGATAACATTATAGAATCGAAGTCTTTTCCGCTTGTTTTGGGCGGGGACCATAGCATTGCGATTGGGACGTTGGCTGGTGTGTCCAAGCATTATAAGAATCTTGGTGTGATTTGGTATGACGCCCATGGAGACTTGAATACGGCGGAGACTTCGCCGTCTGGAAATATTCATGGTATGCCGCTGGCTGCGAGTCTTGGTTTGGGTCATGAGATGCTGACGCAGATTGGCGGGTATGCTCCTAAGGTGAAGCCGGAGAATATTGTCATTATTGGTGCGCGTGCACTGGATGATGGGGAGAAAGACTTGATAAAGGAAATGGGTATCAAGGTGTTCACCATGCACGAAATTGACCGCCTAGGGATGGCTGCTGTCATTGAGGAGACGGTCAATTATCTTAAAGATAAGACCGATGGTGTCCATCTTTCACTTGATCTGGATGGACTCGACCCAACGGATGCTCCTGGTGTTGGTACTCCGGTTACAGGAGGCATCAGCTATCGTGAAAGCCACCTGGCAATGGAAATGCTGGCTGAAGCGAAAATCATTACTTCTGCGGAATTCGTTGAAGTGAATCCAATCCTGGATGAAAAGAACAAGACGGCAGTCGCGGCGGTTGCGCTGATGGGTTCTTTATTTGGCGAGAAACTTTTGTAATCAAAGCTTCGAAAAAAGAATAGAATGAGATGGTTAAACAAAAAAATATGAGCAGCGGCCCTGTTACGGCTGCTGCTCTTTATCATTAATATAGAACTGGCTTTTTTGAGGATAAGTGATAATATTTATTTAGTAAATGGTCGAGCTTCATGCTCATGTCTACTACCCGTTGGTTTGACAGCGAGGTTCTTGCAGCTAGTTCAACCATTTCTTTACGGCAATTTTCTATATCCTTCAACAGCGTTTCTGCACACATTGATCTTTGTTCCTCGCTTTCATTAAATATAGTCCCTTTATACCCCGGACCAAAACTTTTTAAACCAAACTGGTAAAAATTTGTTAATATTAACGTATCGAGTTTTTTAGCTTTTTTTGCCGAAAAGAGTCTGTTTAAACGGAATAGACATAATTACATATATAAATAAAGTTTTTATAAAAAAAACGAAACCTTTTACGGAATCGATTCGTATATCGATTAGCCGCAGGAAGCGCGGAGGTAAAATAATGGAAACGATCGTAAAGCACAGAATAAAACAGGTAATCAAGGGAGACCAGAATGCCTATGGAGAGATTGTTGAGGTATACAAGGACAAGGTATTCCAGCTTTGCTACCGTATGCTCGGGAATCGGCATGAGGCAGAGGATATTGCACAGGAGGCTTTCATCCGCGCATATATCAATATTAACAGCTTCAATCAAAACCTGAAGTTTTCAACATGGTTATACAGGATTGCTACCAATCTTTGCATTGACCGGATTCGTAAAAAGAAACCAGATTATTTTCTTGATGCAGAGGTGCCGGGAACGGAAGGCTTGACCATGTACTCACAGGTGCCATCTGAAACTCCTTTGCCAGAGGATGAGGTGGAAAGTATCGAATTGCAAGACACAATTCAAAAAGAAATTTCAAAACTACCCGATAAATACAGATCGGTCATCGTATTAAAGTATATTGAGGAGCTTAGCCTGAATGAAATCAGTGAAATCCTGGATTTGCCGCTTGGAACAGTGAAGACGAGGATCCATCGAGGCAGAGAAGCGTTAAGGCAGCAGTTGCGACACGTATAAGGTGAGGTGAAAGAAATTGAAATGTCCCGAACAGGTTTTTGACTATATGCACGAGTATTTAGATGATGAAATAACTGAAGAACACGAAAAGATTTTAAGAGAGCATTTGCAGAGCTGTTCTGATTGCCAGGGCTACTTCAGGGAATTGAACAAGGCAATCGCTCTTGTCCAGAGTACTTCCCATATCCAGGCGCCGGATGACTTTACATCAAAAGTCATGGCCGGATTGCCAAAGGAGAAGAAAAAGACTGAAGTCCAACGCTGGTTCAGGAGTCATCCGCTTTTGACAGCTGCATCGCTTTTCCTTGCATTGATGAGTGCAAGCATTCTTTCGACCTGGAACGAGGACCATCAGTTTTCTGTTTCGAAACAGCCTAATTTGATTGTTGAAAATGATACCGTCATTGTACCTGAAGGGGAAGTTGTCAAGGGGGATGTCGTGGTCAGGAATGGCAAGGTGAAAGTTGAAGGCGAAGTACAAGGGAACTTGACCGTCATCAACGGGGAAAGGTACATGGCTTCAGCCGGTAATGTCACAGGGGAAGTAACCGAAGTCAATGAAATATTCGAATGGATTTGGTATCATATTAAAAATACCGTGAAAAACACGGCAGATCTATTTGAAAATGACGAGAAGGAACGGTCATTCCAATAGGAATGGCTTTTTTTTTAAGGATGTATCTTTTTACTCCATTGGTCAACGAAGCTTTAGATGACATCATTATTCGTTTAAGCTGACCTTATGGTATAATGATAAAGTTATCTTAGAATACAGGCAGAAGTGCATTGGTCAGCTTCCGCTTTTTACAACGCTGTTTTCGCATTTAATGTTGCTTCTCGAACACATATAATTAACATGTTTCGTGACTCTTTTGAAGGATGCTCATGAAACGGATAGCGGATATAATAATAAAAGCCCAGAAGCCGGCTTTGTGTGTGAAAGCAACATCATGTACGAAAAGAGCCTTTTTACAAATGGGTTCATTTGGAGGCTAGAGGAATAACTTCGCAAAAGAGCCTTACTAAACTACTGGAGGAAGTGCAATGTCGTTTGCGGATTTCGATTTCTTGGAATATCTAGCTAATATTGTTGACATTCTCCTGGTTTGGTTCGTCATCTATAAGTTGATCGCGATTATTCGAGGGACGAAGGCTGTCCAGCTTTTGAAAGGGATCTTTGTCATCCTGATCGTAAAGTTTGTCAGTGATTACTTCGGGTTAAATACGCTCAGCTGGATGATGGAACAAGTATTGACCTGGGGATTCCTGGCCATTATCATCATTTTCCAGCCCGAATTGCGGCGGGCACTCGAGCAGCTTGGCAGAGGAAGGCTTTTCGCCAGATCCGGGCTGCAGGAAGAGGAAGACGAAGAAAAGATGGTGGAGGCCATTATCAAGTCCACCGATTATATGGCGAAGCGCCGGATCGGGGCATTGATTTCAATTGAAAGAGAAACAGGAATGAGTGATTACATAGAAACAGGCATCCAGCTGCAATCGAGAATTTCCTCTGAACTGTTGATTAACCTTTTTATTCCGAATACACCGCTTCATGATGGAGCCGTTGTCATACAGAAAAATATCGTTGCGGCAGCAGCTTGTTATTTGCCTTTGTCAGAGAGTCCATTCATTTCGAAGGAACTGGGCACAAGGCATAGGGCCGCGCTCGGAATCAGTGAAGTAACCGACAGTATCACGATCGTCGTTTCCGAGGAAACAGGGAGTGTTTCGGTCACACGGAATGGCGAACTATACAGGGACTTGAGCGGGGAAACGCTAAGGGAACTGCTCACTGCCGAGTTGATTTCACCATCAAGAATCAAGCAGGCAGCTTCTACCCGCTGGAATTGGAGGGGGAAGAAAAATGGATAGATGGATGGATAATCCTTGGTTCATAAAAGTGGTTGCCCTTGTTCTTGCCGTGCTGCTCTTTGGATCTGTTCCAAAAAACGACCCGAATAAGCCCGGGGATGTGAACGTCCCATCTGATGAAAAGGTGGCAACGGTTGAAGACGTACCGGTAAAAAGGGTTTATGATACCGATACATTAGTCGTATCAGGTGTTCCCGAGACGGTTACTGTTACGCTCCAGGGACCGAAAAACCTGGTTCAGCAGGCAAAAACACTAAGGAATTTTGAAGTGTTCGTCGATTTGACGGATGCTGAAATGGGAAACCAGCGTGTTCCCATCACAATCAAAGATGTATCCGAAAGGCTGACGGTCACCATCGATCCTGGTTATGCCAATGTGTCCATCCAGGAGAAGGTGACGAAGGAATTCAGCGTCGAAGCTGAATTCAGCGGAAATATAGTCGAAGAGGGCTATATTGCCGAGAAGCCAACTGTAAAACCGAATAAAGTTCAAATTACCGGTGCCAAGGATATTGTCGACAGAATCACCTATGTAAAAGCAACAGTGAATTCTTCCGGAAAAATATCGGATACAATCACGCGGGAAGCAAGTGTCCTTGCCCTGGATAGAGACATGAATAAATTGGATGTCAATGTGGAGCCTGGTGTGGTTGAAGTGACTATCCCGGTAAAGAGCTCCAGCAAAAAGGTACCGATTGATATTGTCCGAAAAGGCAATCCTCCAAGTGGCGTGACCATAGATTCAATCACTTTGGACACGAAGGAAGCTGAAATCCTCGCTGACCCGGATGTACTTGAGAAGGTTGATAGGGTCAGAGTGGAAGTGGATGTCAGCAAAATCGAAGAGGATACGGAACTTACTCTGCCGGTCATTATTGGGGAAGGTATCGTCGCGGTTTCACCAGAATTGGTAAAAGTGAACGTTAACGTCACGAAGGCTTCCGAGAAGACCATATCCAATGTCCCAATTGAAATTAATGGGATGGATGAGGGCTATGAAATAGATTTTCTTGATCCTACAGACGGACAAACAAAGTTGACGGTTTCAGGACCAAGCGATCTCGTCTCTGCACTATCTGCTGATGATTTTAATGTTTTGATTGATGTATCGAAGTTGGCGGAAGGGACTCACGAAGTCGCTATGAAGGTGACGGCACCTCAAAATATAACGTGGAAACTGGCAAAAGAAAAAGCCAGTATATCAATTGCGAAAAAAGAAGCATAATTGACTGCAATTTTTCATACAAGGAGAGATTTAAAGGATGGGTAAATATTTCGGTACAGATGGAGTACGTGGAGTTGCGAACAGCGAATTGACGCCAGAACTGGCTTTCAAGCTTGGCCGTTTCGGAGGGTATGTCCTGACAAAGGAGCACGATCGGCCAAAAGTGCTGATCGGCCGTGATACACGTATCTCTGGCCATATGCTCGAGGGGGCTCTTGTTGCCGGCCTGCTTTCAATCGGAGCGGAAGTTATGAGGCTCGGTGTGATTTCGACTCCTGGAGTAGCTTATTTAACTAAGGCACTTGGCGCACAGGCAGGAGTCATGATCTCTGCATCGCACAATCCGGTAGCAGATAACGGGATCAAGTTTTTTGGACCCGATGGATACAAGCTTTCTGATGATCAGGAAAACGAGATTGAGCAATTGATGGACATGGAGGCTGATGAGCTCCCTCGTCCGGTAGGTGCTGATCTTGGACAGGTTAATGATTACTTCGAGGGTGGCCAGAAGTATCTTCAATATCTAAAACAATCTGTTGACGAAGATTTCACAGGTCTTCATATCGCGCTGGACTGCGCACATGGAGCTACATCTTCATTGGCAACCCACTTGTTTGCCGACCTTGATGCGGATACTTCAACGATGGGAGCATCCCCTAACGGCCTGAATATCAATGACGGCGTAGGATCGACGCACCCTGAAGCTCTTGCAGAATTCGTGAAGGAAAAAGGAGCAGATCTTGGTCTTGCTTTTGACGGAGATGGCGACCGCCTCATTGCGATTGATGAAAAAGGGAACATCGTTGATGGCGACCAGATCATGTATATCTGCGGTAAATTCATGAAGGAACGCGGACAGTTAAAACAGGGGACAGTTGTATCCACTGTGATGAGCAACCTTGGTTTTTACAAAGGCCTGGAGGAAAATGGCGTGCAAAGCGTCCAGACAGCTGTCGGTGACCGTTATGTAGTCGAAGAAATGAAGAAAAACGGCTATAATCTTGGCGGCGAGCAATCCGGCCATATCATCTTCCTTGACTACAACACAACTGGAGATGGACTTTTGACAGGTCTTCAGATTGCCAACATCATGAAAGCAACAAACAAGCCGCTTTCCGAACTGGCTGGGGAAATGAAGAAGTACCCACAGGTTCTTGTTAACATCCGTGTGACGGATAAGCATCACGTTACGGATAACGAGAAGGTAAAAGAAGTAATTGAACAGGTAGAAGCGGAAATGAACGGCAATGGCCGGATCCTGGTCCGTCCTTCCGGAACAGAACCATTGGTGCGCGTGATGGCTGAAGCAGCCACTGCAGAACTCTGCCAGGAATACGTGAACCGAATCGCAGCGGTTGTGGAAGAAGAAATGGGTTTAAAAGAATAAGGAAAACAGGCAATATGCATAAGGGTTTCGGCACATAAAAGAGCCCTTATGCATATTTATTTATAGAGAAAGTTTATTTTTTCACTTAGAGAAGTGTCCAGCTCCAGCGCCTAGCCCTTCGAGTCGCTTCGGTCCGCCCAATGAAGTCAAAAAGCGACTTCACTGATCGGCCCTCCAGCGCTTGTCAGGGCTGAACAAGGCGCTTACGCTTTTCTTGTGAAGGGAGTTTTAGCCGTCCTTTAAAGGGTATTTGTAGGGGAAGGCTGTTTTCCTTTGTTTTCTATTGACGGATGTATCAGTATCATGTATGATTATCCTGTTTTTGTTAATGGCTGATTTTTGCCTTGAAAACAATTTATCGAAAGGTGGGAAGAGGTAAAACAATGGAAAACTAAAGCGCCAGGACTAATCCTTGACCGGAAAAGTGGATTAGTTGACGAGGTGGAGGTTTATCGAAGTTTCGGCGGATGCCTCCCGGCTGAAAGCACAGCCGCGAATTCCATCTTTAAAACATTAGGGCAACTTAATGGACAAAGAGATGGGGATGCTAAAACTAACGAGGATTGGCTTTGTGAAGTCGACCTCAGGACTAATTATATGAGATAAGGGGGCAAGCTGCCCCTATATAAGAGGCTTCTTGCCCCCTGTCGTACAGGAGGAAAAGAAGTTATGTGTGGAATTGTTGGATATATTGGAAATAACGACTCGAAAGAGATTTTATTGCGAGGCCTGGAAAAGCTTGAATATAGAGGATATGATTCTGCGGGAATCGCGGTCATGAATGAAAATGGAGTTCACGTTTTTAAGGAAAAAGGACGCATTGCGGATCTTCGCGACGCAGTGGACAACGAAGTAATGGCTAACGCTGGAATCGGTCATACTCGCTGGGCTACTCACGGTCCTCCAAGCAAGGTGAACGCTCACCCTCATCAGAGCTCAACAGGCAGACTGACTCTTGTTCACAATGGCGTCATCGAAAACTATGATCTATTGAAGCGCGAGTATTTGCAGAATGTCGAATTGAAAAGTGAAACAGACACTGAAGTTATCGTACAATTGATCGATTTGTTCGTAAACGAAGGTCTGAACTTAGAAGAAGCGTTCCGTAAAACGCTGACACTTTTACATGGTTCATATGCACTTGCCCTTATAGACGAGCAAAACAAAAATACGATTTTCGTGGCGAAAAACAAGAGCCCGCTTCTTGTCGGCCTTGGCGAAGGCTTCAATGTAGTCGCTAGTGATGCGATGGCGATGATTCAGGTAACAAACCAGTACGTTGAACTGATGGACAAGGAAATGGTGATTGTCACTAAGGATGAAGTGACAATCAAGAACCTTGAAGGCGAAGTAGTTTCACGCGCTCCTTACACTGCAGAACTTGATGCAAGCGACATTGAAAAGGGAACATACCCGCACTATATGCTCAAGGAAATCGATGAGCAGCCGCTTGTGATGCGCAAAATCATCCAGAACTACCAGGATGGAGAAGGCGCACTTGAAATCGATTCTGACATCGTTGCTGCGATGAACCAGTCAGACCGTATCTACATCATCGCTGCAGGTACTTCCTATCATGCAGGCCTTGTCGGCAAGCAGTTCATCGAAAAATTGGCGAAGATCCCTGTTGAAGTCCATATCTCAAGCGAGTTTGGCTACAACATGCCGCTTCTATCTGAAAAGCCATTATTCATCTTCATTTCTCAGAGCGGAGAAACTGCGGACAGCCGCCAGGTTCTTGTTCAGGTGAAGGAAATGGGCTTCAAGGCGCTTACAATTACGAATGCACCTGGTTCAACACTATCCCGTGAAGCAGATTACACGCTTCTTCTTCACGCTGGCCCGGAAATCGCAGTTGCGTCCACTAAGGCTTATACAGCACAGCTTGCTGTTCTTGCGATTTTAGCGGAAGTAACAGCCCGCGGTCTTGGCCATGAAGTTGACTTCGATCTTGTTCAGGAATTAGGAATTGTTGCGAATGCAATGGAAGCTCTTTGCGACGACAAAGAAGAATTCGAAAGCATCGCGCGCGAATACCTGACTGTGACAAGAAACGCATTCTTCATCGGACGCGGAATCGACTTTTACGTAGGCCTTGAAGGCGCATTGAAACTGAAGGAAATTTCGTACATCCAGGCGGAAGGCTTCGCAGGCGGAGAACTGAAGCATGGAACAATCGCGCTGATCGAAGAAGGCACACCAGTCATCGCCCTTGCAACACAAGAATTCGTCAACCTGAGCATCCGCGGAAATGTCAAAGAAGTGGCAGCACGCGGAGCAAACCCGTGCATCATTTCCATGAGTGGACTGGAAACAGACGAAGACCGTTTCGTCATCCCAGAAGTGCACAGCCTATTAACACCTCTTATCTCAGTAATCCCGCTGCAGTTGATCTCATACTACGCAGCGCTGCACCGTGACTGTGACGTCGATAAGCCGCGTAACCTGGCTAAATCAGTTACGGTTGAATAAACAATAACTTTGCTTTTGTTCTGAAAACCTGGTGAGAGAAATCTTCTCGCCAGGTTTTTTTGCTTTCAAGTCTATTTCTTGGCAAAGGAAAAACCCTGCCGTTGATCACCAGGGTTTTAAATCCAAACGGATTTGTGCCGTTTTTTATGCCAGCCATAAACCAAGCTGAAGTCCGATAAAAGCCAGCAGGATGCCGCCTCCATAGCTAAAGAAGTTGTACAGGAAGAATTCCCTTTTCCTTCTCTCGATATGGAGTTGTATTCCTTCAAGCTTGAAGGTTGAAAAAGTGGTGAAGGCTCCCATGAAACCCGTTCCGAGCAGCATAAATAGATTGCCATTCAATCCTAAACCGACCATGATGCCAAGCAGCAGGGAGCCCAATAAATTGATGAGCAGTGTGGCAACGGGAATCTTGGGCCGGATTCTTTTATTAATCGCTTGACTGATCCAAAACCGTGAGATGGCTCCGAAGAAGCCTCCGATTCCAACCATCAGAATATGATTGACCGTCATTCAGTTCGTACTCCCTTCTTTACCTGGAATCCTAAACGGCTCATCCATAATCCGCCAAATATACTCGCCACAATATATAAAAATGCAAGCACAAGCTTTCCATGAAGAAGCAGATTGACAGTTTCCACGCTCAAAGTTGAAAACGTTGTAAAGGAACCGACAAAGCCTGTTCCCAACGCTGTTTTAATATGTGAAGGCAAGGAAATACGGATAAATAGACCTGTTGTCAGCCAGGCCAGCAAAAAGCTTCCCAACAGATTCACCGTAAGAGTAGCAAACGGAAAAACGGTACTTTCGTGAAAAAAGAAAACACCAACGAAGTAACGCAGGGAGGCTCCGAGAAAACCTGCCGCCCCAACAAGCAAATATACCATCCAAATCCCTCCATGTTTATTAGATTACCCAAAACAAAAAGACTCCTGCCAGTGATCAAACAACTGGCAGGAGTCATTAGCCATTCAGGCGGTTAAAGGTGAACTCCATCACCTGTGAAAACGGATTCTGCACTAACACTATAAACCATTTGAAAAAAGATTAAAAGTGTCATTATCAAATTTTTTCAATTAACCAAGTCCAAGATGGTTTTCATACCTGGCGAGCAACTCCATGTAATTAACGGTAGGCTGTATATTCGGCTTGATTTTCTGCACTGTATTCAATGCCTGTTCGCGGTTCATTCGGAAGCGCTGCATATAATAGGCCGTAATGACAAATCCAAGCCGCTGATATCCATACGTATCATGAATAAGGATGGAATACCCCTGTTTAACTAATAGATTTATATGGGCCATCAGGTTTTCCACCCATGTAATACTCGGAGTCACCTTAATGGTGATTGGCATCCAAATCATGACATGATGAGAAAAATCAAACGGCGGCCGGTCAGGCTTCGTTCGCAGATTTACAATCGCGTTTATATGCTGATCAATAAAGCGCCAATCCTCAGGAGAAATCCTGCCGCCAACATAAATTCTTCCTGGAATCATTTCCGTAATGCTCAATATGATTCTCCTTCCTTTACCTATTTTATTCATATTAGGAAAGGGAGTCTTTAGTGCTTGAGAAAGATTCCGCCGGTAATTAACTTGATTTTAAGTAAACAAGGTTTACGAAAGATCTGTACCCAAAAACTGCCAATCCACAGGCGGGCATCATCAATCATTCTTCCACCACTGGTAAAACAATAGAGGAAGGATATTTAGAGTTATTTAAAATCGTCGCGACTCCGCCGAGCTGATCCAACAATTGAGGCAGCGGCGACATCGAGTGCGGGAAGTCGCTTGGACCGACGGCGACACGGAGTTTGTGGCCTTCTTTGATGACAAAGTTGCTAGGGAAGATTTCAACGTCCAGTTCCATCACTTCATATGGTTTGACTTCCTGCACTGCGGTCCTCGTAAAAGGGTGCCATGGCTGAATGTTTTCTCCATCAAGGTATCGGCTTTTGCTGTCGTCGACTGCCCTGTGCGAGGCGGCGAGCCAGCCTGCAGTAATCTCGTTCGAAGTTCCGTCCGGCGCTACATCCGTTAAACGCACAGACAGTACAAGGTCTCTCGCGGTTGTACTCGCAAAAATTTTCGCGGCAATTGGACCGGACACGCGAAGATCAGCATTTGCCGGGGGTGTCGTATAGGTGAGCTCCGTAATTTCCGTCAGGCGATTATCCTTCGTACAAGGAAGGGCATCCGGAATCCCGGCCATCCACTGGTTCGTGCTTCCCGAGCAAATGCCATTCAACGGCTGCTGAAGCATTGTTCGGGAAGGCTCAGCATAGGAAGGTTTCTCTTTCGTCAACAGATTGCCGCTGCGCAGGTAAAATTTTTGGGCGGCGACATTCTTATGCGGCCATCCAGGCTGGACCTCGAAGCCCCCTTCGTCTAACACAAACTGTGTGACATCAGGAATTTTATTGATTTGAGTGTTGATGCCCATCAAATACTGGTCAAACCATCGTAAGGCCAGCTGGTCAAGGGCAGGTACATTGTCCGCAGGCAAGCCGCTGCCATAATTGCCGTGCGTCCAGTTGCCCATCAGAAGTTTGGTCTGTACGCCATTTGCTTTTAATTTTTCATAAAGGAGCGGCGTGCCGCGCTGGAACAGATCATGAAGTCCGCCTGTAAAAAATGCAGGAACATTAATTTGATCTGCTACCGCCAATGGCGAGCGCAGCTGTGCGGCGGGCCCATCGTATGCAAATTCCCCGCCCGTAATCGCCGAGCTGAGGGTGCTGACTGGAAAGCCGAGCGTTTGTCCGGTATGGCTCAACAGTAGGGTCGTTCCCATGATTGGGTCCGATAAAGTGTAGGAAGGGGGGAGCAGGCCGCTGCCTGTTACAAGCCCGAGCCAGAGTGGGATGAAGCCAGTGTTGATTAATCCTCCGGACATAAGGATATCACGGTACATATCACCCATCGGGACAATCGGAAAAATGGCTTCCAGGCCATCGGGATGCTGAGCTGCGGTCAACAACTGGTTGATTGCCCGGTAGGAGGAGCCGTACAGTCCAACCTTGCCATTGCTCCATGGCTGGGATGCTGCCCATTCGACGAGTTCTTTGCCATCACGCTGTTCGGCTTCGCCAAATGAATCCCAGGCCCCCTGGGAGGCACCGGTTCCGCGGACATCAACAACCACATGTGCATACCCGCGTTTAATAAAATACTCATTAAGGTTTTCAGTACTGCTGACATTCTTATTATAAGGGGTTTGCGTAAGAATGACGGGGAACGGTCCCGGTCCATCAGGAAGGTGGACGTCAGCCGCTAAAATAACGCCATCCCTCATCGTAATGAAAACATCTTTTTCTGTGGTAAAACTTGAAAACTGTTCCGGGCGTTCGTAGATGGTGTCTTCCCATTCAGAGCCTGTAACGGCAGCCTGGGAAGAGACGGGTCCTGTGAAAAGGCCGAACAACATAATGACAGCAATGGCAAAATGAATGAGTTTCATCAGCTGGCCTCCTGTAAAGGTTTACTTTTATCATACGAAACCACAGGCACCGCTCCTATCCCTATAAATGTCGTGTTCTGTTCGATGACAAAATAAAACAGTGTGATCCCCGAGGGGCCACACTGTTGAAAAGTTTATTCGTCTTCCTCACTCTGTCTGTTTGACTGCTCAGGAAGCGTATCCCAGAAGCTCGTATCAGCTGTCTCGATCGAGCCATCAGCAATGGCTTTTACCGTTGCATCAAGTGTGGTGATCGTCTGCTTGATCAGATAGCCATTGCTCTTTTGCCCTAATGCATAAGGCTCGTAATAATGATCGGACATTCCGCGCATTTCGAACAGGAGTGTTGAAATATCATAGCGGACAGCCGCGCCATTACGGCCGATGTTCGCTCCGTTGCCGCCGACATACTTCCCGATATGTCCCCAGCCTTTTTCCTCAAGGGTATTGTATACGATTGAGCCGAGCTTTTTCGAGCCTTCTAGTACCTCTGGCTTCACGGCTTCGTTCGTAGGATACAAAATGGAACCTGAAACAAGCTCGCCTTCTGTTTCGCTGAGGGTACCCTGGTGATGGAGGTCGATCATGTAATCGATATCATATTTAGCAAAAACATTTTCATGAAGCGCACGGGCTTCAGGCTGCATTTCGCTGGTTACCTTATCATGCTCACGGTTAAGGTCAATCTTGTTCGCATTATAGCGAGTCAGGTGGCGGTCGCCATCAGCAAGATAGTCTTCAAGTGAGAAGTCGACATCGCCCATTGCGCCATCTGCATTGAGCATTGGGATGACAAGAACATTCACATTCTCAAGTACACCGCCCGTTTTAGCAGTACCTAGATGTTTGATGAATTCCATCGCTCCCTCGGTTGTCAGCTGCTCATTCCCATGCTGCTGGGTCAGGAACAAGATGGTTGGGTTTTCAGGATTGGAGATATACTTAGCCATGTAAATATCACGGCCTTTCACCGTCTGGCCAATCACCTCCAGTTCCATTGCCTCCTGCTTGGCATCCTGGGTCTTCAGGTAATCAACTAAACTCTCATATGTATGCAAAATCGATGTCTGGATGGATCCATTGCCGGTATTCGGCCCATTACCGACAGCACCTGCCGGCAGAGCTATTGCAGTCACGGCGCCTAATGCCATCATGCTTGATAAGGATACGGAAAGAACCTTCTTCTTCAAAGTCATTGTCATTCCTCCTATTAATAGATTCAACTCTATTTTACGGAATATTATAAAAACAGTTAATAGAGTAAGATGCCTATTTAATAGACAAATTTCGAGTTGCTAAATAAGTAGTTTAGATAGAGTTTATTTTTGCCTAATAAGGGTTTAATAGGAAAAAAGTAATTAGTGATCGATCAGGATGTGATTGGAGAGGAAATCGTGATGAAAAAAGCGTGCTAAAAGGCGCACGCTTAGGAGTTGACATGGAGCGTATAATCAAAAAAAAAGAAGCAAGGAAACCAGCTTCTAGCTTTTCTCCAGCTCCTCCTCAAAATAAAAAGTGCTGGGATGTTCTTTGACAGTGTATGAATATCTTTTCATGTTTTTCACATATTGAGACTTCATGATTGTCACTGTTTCGCCGGTTTCTTTGATACTGACAGATTGACCAGATTTATAAAGGTTGCTTGCGCTTTTCAATTAGCCACGCCCTTTCATGTTACCTTTATTATATCACATTTTCATGATCCCCATTTGTTAATCCATAACCGTTTTTTTGGCACTCCTAATTTTCCCAACTCCCTTAACGCTTGCACTATGCCTTTAATTCTGTTATTCTAAGGGAGAATTATTTTTGTTCGGTATGCAAGGAAAGAACATGCACTGCTTGATTCGCCTGGATATCACTGAGACAAGAATAGTAACAAATTGTGTGGATATCACACTGGGAGGCAACAAAAATGGAAAACGGTAAAGTAAAATGGTTCAATGCAGAAAAAGGTTTCGGATTCATCGAGCGTGAAGGTGGAGAAGACGTATTCGTACACTTCTCAGCTATCCAAGGCGAAGGCTTCAAGACTCTTGAAGAAGGCCAAGAAGTATCTTTCGACGTTGAGCAAGGTGCTCGTGGACCACAAGCAGCTAACGTTACAAAACTATAATAACGGATTAGCCCATACAAACAAGTCCTGATTTGATCAGGGCTTGTTTTTTTATATTTGATTCTGGTGAACTAGACTGTTGATCTGACAGTGTTGAAAACTAAACGGAAAAGTTATGAATTGTCCTGTCTATACAAAAATCACCAATGGACGATAACAGAGCTAATAAACATTGCAAAAAACCCCACTCGAAACGAGTGGGGTTTTTACTTTGGTAAAGCAATGGTTGTTTTCATTATAGCATAAGATTTAGAGGCACTGTGAAAAAAGTTTATTTTAAAATTTTGGAAGAAACCTAATAATTTCAGAATTTTCCGTTGAAGAATCGTTAAGTCAGGTGGATAATAGATATAGGTCATTATTCTTAATCATAAGAATTCCGGGGGATAAAATGATAGATTTCATTAAAGATTTGATCTTGCATTTTTTCATCATACTCTCACTCGGCTTCATGTATAACTTTTTGTGGATGCAGAAGCGCTCGGTATATAAGAAACAAATCTTTAAAATGGCAATCTTGGCGACGCTGTTAGTCACAATGGCATTGCCTGTCAGGTTCCATGGCGGCATGGAGTTCGATTTTAAGCTGATTCCTGTCTTTATTGCCTTCTTTTATTTAAGCAGGACGGATGGGCTTTTAATTGCAATGGTGCTGCTGCTGTTACAAAGCCTGGTTGAGATAGAAAGACTGCCGATTGTAGCCGTCAATTACGGGGTTATCATCATTCTGTTTTTTGCGATTGAGAAGCCTTATAAAACATCGACGGTCAATCGGAGAATCGCGTTTGGGCTCTTTGTCTATGGTTTAGTTACCGCTACAAGGCTTGCTGCATTGATTAAATCTGGCCATGCAGGCGACTACATGTATTTGGTTGTCTTTTCGCTCGTTTCATTCATTGCCTTATCGCTATTCATATATATCATTGAAATGACCAATTTACAGCTCAAGCTTATGCATGAACTTCACAAGGCGGAGAAATTCTCGGCCATCAGTCAGCTTGCTGCATCGGTTGCCCATGAAATCCGTAACCCGATGACGACAATCAGAGGCTTCATGCAAGTCCTGCAGGGAGAAAGGAACCTGAGTGACGACCAGAATCTCTTCATTACCATTTCTCTTCAGGAGCTTGACCGAACCCAGACAATCATCAATAATTTCCTGGCGCTGGCCAAACCAAATACAGGATCGATGGATCAAATCGACCTGAGTGCCATTTTGAAAGAAACGACTGCGTTCATGAGATCCTATTCCCATCTCGGCAATACAGAATTGGTAGAAGCAATCGATAAGAATCTCTGCATCAAGGGAGATGCGCATGAACTCAGGCAGGTATTCATCAATATCCTGAAAAACGGGATTGAAGCAATGCCTTCGGGCGGAAGTATTTTCATCATCGCCAAGGTTGACAAGGACAATGTAAGGATCGAGTTCCGTGATGAGGGCATCGGCATGACAAAGGAGCAACTCGCCCGGATCGGTCACCCTTATTACTCAACAAAGGAAAAAGGCACCGGCCTTGGGATGATGATCTCCTATGATATCGTCCAAAGAATGAGAGGCAAAATTAATGTCGAGAGTGAAGAAGGCAAGGGCACGACCTTCACAATCCTTCTGCCTTGCGGGTAATAAAATCTCTTGTAAAGAAGGCAGGAAAGCTGTCTTCTTTTTATGATTCCAGATGGATTTTAGTGCCCCGAAATACAATCTTAAGCTATAATAATTTTTAAAAGATTTCTATAATTGTTCCACGGGAAGGGGTAATGGACATCATGACAAATTTTAATACGTATTTTCTGATGAATGCAGATGAGGTCATTCCTTATGTAAAAGCAAAGACCGACTTTTTTGATAGAGAAGCGAATTTAAGCTGTGATGAAATAGGCGATGGAAATTTGAACTATGTGTTCCGTGTTCGCGATGAACAGACCGGGAAATCACTGATTGTCAAACAGGCTGGGGATACGGCGAGGATTTCCGACGAGTTCAAGCTGTCAACCAACCGCATCCGGATCGAGTCGAATGTGCTGAAGCTTGAGGGTGAGCTGGCTCCGGGATTGGTGCCTGATGTGTACCTGTATGATGATGTAATGAATTGCTGTGTGATGGAGGATCTTTCTGATCATACAATCCTGCGTACGGCTCTCAATGAGGGAAGAATGTTTCCCAGGCTTGCGGATGACCTGACGACATTCATGGTGAATACACTATTGCTGACTTCCGATGTAGTCATGGAGCATAAAGCGAAGAAGGCACTTGTTCAGGATTATATCAATCCGGAATTATGCGAAATTTCTGAGGACCTCGTATACTCAGAACCTTTTACAGACCATAACAGCCGTAATGATTTGTTTCCTGCCAATAAGGAGTGGATTGAGGAGAACATCTATGGTGACGATCAATTACGCTTCGAAGCAGCCAAGCTGAAGTTTGCGTTCATGACCAATGCCCAGGCACTTGTTCATGGCGACCTTCATTCTGGTTCTGTTTTTGTAAAAGAAGATTCTACAAAAGTAATCGATCCGGAGTTCGCGTTCTACGGGCCAATGGGATATGACGCAGGAAACGTGATTGCCAACCTGATGTTTGCGTGGACAAGGGCATATGTGACGAATGCTGACGAGAAGTTTAGCGAATGGCTGGAGCAGACGATCAAGGATACAGTCGATCTATTTACCGAGAAATTCCTAACCAGCTGGAAGGAAAACGTGACGGAAATCATGGCCAAGGAGCAGGGTTTCGACCGCTGGTACCTGGACGCTGTTCTCCAGGATACAGCGGCAGTTACGGGAATGGAGATGATCCGCCGTATTGCGGGATTGGCAAAAGTGAAGGATTTAACTTCCATTGCCGATGAACATCAGCGCGTAACAGCCGAGAGAATCTGCCTGACAGCGGCGAAGCAGTTCATCCTGAATTCAGCTGCCTGCAAAACAGGTGAACAGTTTTTACAAGTATTAAAGGATTCAGCATCAAGCCATAATATGCGATAATAAGACCGTAATCTTTAGGGAAGGCTCTTTTCTAAAACTTTGTAGCTATTTGCTGTAAAAATGCATTGAATGACCTAGGTAACTTCGCTAAATGGACGATTTAGACGAGAAAAGAGCTTGCAAACTAGATACCGACCAGCAAAATGCCTAATCATACGTTAAAATCGGCTTTAGGATTTTAACAACAATCATTACGAAAACAGCCTTAGGGAAAGAGAGGCGCAGAATATGTTGCTTCTGGAAGAACGGATGAAAGTCGTAGAGTACGGCAAGAAAATCATCACAAGTGGGCTCACAAAGGGAACTGGCGGTAATATCAGCATTTTCAACCGGGAAAAGCAGCTGGTTGCCATCAGTCCAAGCGGGATTGATTACTTCGAAACGAAGCCTGAAGACGTCGTGGTCATTAATCTGGATGGCGAGGTTGTTGATGGGAGCAAGAAGCCATCGAGCGAGCTGGATATGCATCTGGTTTTTTACCAGCGCCGCGAAGATATAGGCGCGCTTGTCCACACCCACTCGCCATATGCCAAAACAATCTCGGCCCTGGGCTGGGATATTCCGCCGGTATCCTACTTGGTGGCGTTTGCCGGCCCGAATGTAAGATGTGCTCCTTACGCAACATTCGGGACGAAAGAGCTGGCGGAAAAGGCCTTTGAGGGCATGGTGGACAGAAGGGCGGTCCTGCTTGCGAATCATGGATTGATTGCCGGAGCGCATAATATCGAAACAGCATTCACTGTCGCGGAAGAAATCGAATTCAGTGCCCAGATTTTTTACCAGGCCAAAGCGATAGGTGAGCCAACATTGCTTTCAGATGAAGAAATGGCTCGATTGTCAGAGAAATTCAAAACATATGGCCAAAGATAACCCTCTTCTTAGAGGGTTATTCTTTTGGATTTAAATTGCTGCTTTGTAAATTATCAGCCACAAACAAGCTGGATTATGCTATGATTAAAAAGAAAAAAATGGACTTAATGGGTAGTTTTGCTAAGGGGGACAGGCTGGCTATGAGAGCAAGGACAAGAAAGAGTGAACCTTTTTCATTTGATAAATTGAAGGATTTTTTCACTACTGTGCTGCTGCATCTTAGTTTTTATGCCTTCATCGTTTTTCTCGTCATCTTTTTCATCGACAATTTCAGTTAACTACATAAATACATACCCGCAGCAGTCCAAATGAATTGGGCTGTTTTTTTTAGGAGGAAAAGGCTGATTCAATCACCGGTAAAAAAATGTTTGTCCCTGACCGCAATTGTTGTATAGTAGTGGAGAAGAAAAGGGATTGAGGTGAGTCCATTGAGTGTAAACTCTGAATTAGTAAATTTAGACCTGGTTGATCTATTGAGTGAGCGTCATACGCTTCTTCGTAAAATCTCAGAGAAAGCCTGGAACAACCAGAGTGATATTTATATTTCAAATTCTGAATGGTATATCATGGCGAGGATTTATAAAAAGCAGCCAACCATTTCTTATATTAATAAAAATGTTGAAATTTCCCGTCAGGCCATACATAAATTCATCAAAAACCTTGCTGAAAAAGGATTAGTCGAAGTCAACAACCTGGAAAATAACAAAAAGGAAAAATGGATAAGGCTAACCACTCTTGGCGAAGAATGCTATGAAAAAAATGAAATGCTCAAGGCTGGCCTGGAAAAGAAAATAACAGAAAAAATCGGGTCTGAGCAAGTGAGGCTCCTTAAAGAAATTTTGAAGATGGATTGGAATCTGGATGATTAAAAGTAACCCTCTTATTGTCAATCAAGTTGACAATAAGAGGGTTTTTTAATACACTTTAATTGTCAACTTTATTGACAATTAATCCTATTATGTACGATAGGGAACGTGAAGGGGATTACATTTGCATGACACAAGCAGGAGTTCAAGAGCAGGCGTATGACGCCAATCAGATACAGGTATTGGAAGGGCTTGAAGCTGTCCGGAAGCGGCCCGGAATGTACATTGGCTCAACATCCGGGAGGGGATTGCATCATCTGGTCTGGGAGATTGTGGATAATAGCGTGGATGAAGCCCTTGCAGGATATTGTGATGAGATCCACGTCACGATTGAAGAAGATAATAGTATTAAGGTTACGGATAATGGCCGGGGTATCCCGGTTGGAATTCATGAGAAGGAAGGAAAACCGGCCGTCGAAGTCATTTTGACCGTACTCCATGCTGGCGGCAAATTCGGCGGGGGCGGGTATAAAGTATCTGGGGGATTGCACGGTGTCGGGGCATCTGTCGTCAATGCCTTATCTTCATTACTCGAGGTATATGTCCACCGGGAGGGAAAGATCCATTACCAGAGTTTTGTCCGCGGGGTCCCTCAAGGGGAATTAAAAACAGTAGGGGAAACAAACCATACCGGCACTACCATTCACTTTGTACCGGATGGTGAAATTTTTACAGAAACGCTTGAGTATGATTATGACATTCTCTCATCAAGACTTCGTGAGCTGGCTTTCCTGAATAAGGGGATTATGACCACGATTTCTGATAAGCGCGGTGAACAGCGAAAGAATGAATATTACTATGAGGGTGGAATTAGGTCTTATGTTGAGCATTTAAATGAAAAGCAGACCGTAATTCATGAACCGATTTTTATAGAAGGTGAACATAAAGGGATATCCTTGGAAATTGCCCTTCAGTATAACGAAGGGTATGCGGAGATGCTATATTCATTCGCCAATAATATTCATACACATGAAGGTGGAACCCATGAAGTGGGATTCAAAACAGCTTTAACCCGAACGATGAACGAGTACGCAAGGAAAAACGGAAACTTAAAAGAGAATGAAGCTAATTTTTCCGGGGAGGACGTCAGGGAAGGACTGACTGCTGTCATTTCGGTTAAGCACCCAGACCCGCAATTCGAAGGACAAACCAAAACAAAACTTGGCAACTCTGAAGTGAAATCAGCAACCGATACAATCCTTTCAGAGAGGCTTGAACTGTTTTTGCTGGAGAATCCTGCAATCGCAAAAAGAATCGCCGAGAAATGTTCACTTGCTTCAAAAGCGAGAATTGCTGCCAAGCGTGCGCGTGAATTGACGAGAAGAAAAAGCGCTTTGGAAATTTCAACACTTCCGGGTAAGCTTGCAGACTGTACTTCCAAAGATCCATCCATTAGTGAATTGTACATTGTGGAAGGAAACTCTGCTGGCGGGTCTGCAAAGGGAGGACGTGACCGCCATTTCCAGGCTGTCCTGCCACTCAGGGGGAAAATCCTGAACGTTGAAAAAGCCGCGATGGACCGGATATTCCAAAATGCCGAAATTGGGACAATGATCAAGGCAATCGGCGGAGGAATTGGGGAAAACTTTGATATCTCAAGGGCACGGTACCATAAAATTGTCATCATGACTGATGCAGACGTGGACGGAGCGCATATCCGAATCCTCATGCTGACATTTTTCTATCGATTTATGAGAACTGTACTGGAAAAGGGCTATATCTATATTGCCCAGCCTCCATTATATAAAATCCAGCAGGGGAAGAATATACAGTACGCTTACAATGATGCTGAACTGGAAAGCACATTGGCGTCACTGCCAGGCACACCAAAACCGAATTTGCAGCGGTACAAGGGACTGGGAGAAATGAACCCGGAACAATTATGGGAAACGACCATGAACCCGGAAACTAGGACGTTGCTTCAAGTCACATTGGATGATGCCAGGGAGGCCGATGAGGTATGTGACTTATTGATGGGGGATAAGGTTGAACCCCGACGCCAATTTATTGAGGAAAATGCTGTATATGTAAGGAATCTGGATGTATAAAAAATGGAACGAATCTTATGCTTCCTTTTGGAAGCATAAGACCGTCCCTTAGTTAACTACCTGATTACTTTCCTTCAACAGCCCTGTGACATGCTCATGTATTCTTTCAACAGTGGTATCCAGAGCAATGGCTATTTCTTTGAAAAGGATGCTTTGTATAGTATCCAATATTTTTCTGTCCTGTTCGTAAAGCTTTTTTTCATTCTGCTCGGCTTCGATTTTTTTTCGCATGAGGGTATTGATGAGTCCTGCAATCTCGATTCTGTCTCCGTTGCTTACAACTTTAGAATATAAATTATGTCGTATATTGGGTTTGTCATTCCAGTCAATTCCTGCATACCTAAAGGAATCAAGAATCTCCCGGGCATCTTCTTTTTGGACCATTTCATGAAGGGCTACTTTATCACTATGAACTGGAACACTTAGAGTCAATTGATGATTGTCATTCATTGGGTGTAATACATAGTACGGTCTTGTCACACCTAACACTGTTTTTTCACAGATATCATCAATTTTACAAATGCCATGTGCTGAATAGATCACCATATCTCCTATACTAAACATTTGCTCACCCCTACATAAAATTGTCAACCAAGTTTATAATAACACTTATGATTAGTTTTGTCAACGAGGTTGACGTTAGAGGTGATTTGTGAATAAAGAATTAAACCCGCTAACTCCATATGCTGCAGGCTGTTTCAAAGCAAAATACATAAATAACGCTCAGAGAATGTTGAACTGCATCCCGATTAAGTCTAAACGTGATGCAGTTCAATTCCTGAGCTTTTTTTGCTTATTTTTATGGCTTCAACGGATTGTTATCATTATCAGGGTCCATTGGGTTATTGTTTCCGCCATGGTTGTTCAAGTTCGGGGGAGTTCCAGGGTTTTGGTTATTCAAATTTGGCGGATAACCTGAGTTCTGGTCAGTCATGTTGGTTGTACCAGGACTCTGGTTCAGGTTATTCAAGTTTGGCGGTGTCGCAGGGTTCGGGTTGTTCTTTTTTATTTTCTGCTGCTGGACCGCTTCCTGGTCGATGCTGGTTCTTTCAATTTTATCATCAAGCTTTGTCAGGTACTTGGAAGCAAAGTTTTTGCCGCCAAGCCCGAATGCTAGACCGAATGCCAGTGCCAGTCCGCCAAGCGTCAGGATGAACGCCGCATTTACAATTGCTGGTGCGACTCCAAGCTGATCCAGCGCCATAAAGACGGTGATGGTGATAATCGCATATTTTGCGACCGTTGCCAGCACATTGGAAGAATCACCCTGAAGGATGCTGCTGAGCACTCGCTTCACAAGGCTGCCAAGCCACAGGCCAACACCAAGGATGACAATCGCTGCGATGACATGCGGCAGATACGCAATCACACCGCGTGCAAGGTCGACGAAGAAATCAAGTTTGACTACATTCAATGCTTCAGCCACAAACAACAGGACAACGATGACCTGTACGATATAGCCGACTACTTCGGACAGGCTTAATGAGTTGGGACGGCCTGTGGTGCTTGCCAGACCCATACCTTTAAAATAAGAGTCGAAGCCAATTCTTCTTAACAAATCAGCCGTGAATTTTTTCAGCCATTTTCCGAGCCATAGTCCAATCATGACAAGGATGATGGCAACAACGATATTCGGGATCATCGTCAGGATGTCATTGAGCATCGCGATTGCCGGTTGAGAAATTCCTTTCACATCAAGACGCTCAAGAGCAGCGATGACGGTAGGGATCAAAATCAGTACAAAAGCAACTGTGCCAATCACGCGTGAAAGGCTTGTGCCTTCGAATAAACGGGACAGTCCAAAACGCTGGACTAATTTTTCTGTGCCAATGCTTTGCAAAAAGTTCGTCAGGATATCGCGGACGATTTTGGCAACAAAGTAGCCAACTAAAAGAATCAGCGCTGCCGCGAATAATTTAGGAATGAAGGAGAGGATTCCCTCGATCATATTTTCAAATGGCTCAGAAACTCCGCGAAGATTCAGTGCAGACAATACGGCTGGCAAAGCCATCAGCAAAACTAGGTAGAATACGATGTTCGCGACCGTATCTACAGCGTTTGTCGTTTGCTGGTTGTCCTCCGTAAGCTTGTACTTGCTTAATTTCTCATGGACACCAAGCTTCTTGCCGCCTTTTTGAATCAAGAATTTCAATGCTGATGCGATCAGCCATGCAAATAACAGGATCAAGCCTGCTTTCAGGATATTTGGAATCGCCGCGGCAATCGTTGAGAACATCCCAACAAGCGGCTCAGTCAAAACATATAAATCCAGTATATTCAGGAACATGATGAAGACAAAAACAAGAATCAGTACATAGACAATCTTGCTGATGATTTTTTCAGCAGAATATTTCTTATTGTTCACATTCGAAAAAAGCTTGTTATCGAGGCTGGTTTTCTGCAGTCCCTTATAAACCGCCTTTTCGATGATCTTGGCAACCAGCCATCCGACCAGGAGAACAGCAAGTGCAATCAGCACGTTCGGCAATTTGCCAAGAATGCTATCCCAGCCATTGTAAAAAGTATTATTCAAATTTCTCACTCCTTATTGTATTAGGACGTCCATGGCGGGCTGTTTAATGTGTAAGGATTAATCTGAAACAAGATACAGCTAAACACCTATGAATCCAGTCCTTAGTTAGCAAGCAAACATACTTTAATCTACCCAATTACTAATGGCCTAAACTAACCGAAGCACATTGACTCCTATAAATAACAGCCGCCCAAAAATGAATAATCTGAAACTTTTGTCTTTTCGAAGCGTATTACTTCTATAAAGGGGGATTGGGTATGATGAAAAAAACGAGGTTCATCATCCTCTTATTGATGGTTTCGGGGCTTTTCATGGCAGCATGTTCGAAATCGGAAGAGGGTAAGAAAGAAGCAATCACCAAAGTTCTTGAACACCAGTTTACCGGTCCAGACGAGGAATATATGGACCTAATGTGGAATCCTAAATATAAGACTGTTGTAAATAATAAAGAAGAAAACAAAGAATTTGATCAGTATGTAGAAGAAGTTTATGGCCCCTACTTTACAGAATCCGGGCTCGATTTCTTCATAGCAACCGCAATGGGTACTCAATACCAGACCTTCGCTTACGAAAATGAATATGAATTAACCCTTAAGGACGTCACGATCAAGCAAAACAAGGATAATCAAAATCTTTATACCTTCGTTGCCATCGTCGGTTATAAGAAAAGCGGTAAAGAAAATACCGCGAATGTAAAAGGAAAAGTTTCTTTCTCCCCGAAAGAAGAAGGGAAAATCGCCAGGTTCGAATACGGAAATGATGACGGTTTGTCTGAAGAATTAAGAAAATAGGAAGCACTTTTGCTAACCGTTGCAATGTTGAAGATCGGCTGCCGTTTTGGCGGCTTTTGTTATGGGAGTAATGAGTGAAGACGTTCAAGGATGGGAACGACGTCTTTCCAATAGTTAAGGAGGAGTCTGATTGGGCGGTAGAAGAAAATTACTTCTCAGTATTTCGATAGGGTTAAACCTAATACTCGTCATGATTGTTGGTTGGGGAATGATGAAGATGAACTTCGTGAAGGAGCAAGTTCTTGTTACAGAGGTCCAAAATAACTTAGTAGAGTTGGAAGGCCTGATTGCCCACCAAATGGATGATGAATGGCCTGAACCAAACCTGGTTACAGCCAAATTAGACGATGTATTAAATGGTATCTGGCTTGGAATCACTACTGGAGAACAATTAGGAACGCTCTCGGAAAATGATAAGGAAGTCCTTGGACATTTGTATTCCAAATTAAATCAATATCCACATGATGAATTGTATAGCTTTACAGAATTAACAGAAGAGGATAAACAGAACTTTGAAGACTTACGGAAAACACTTCGTGAAGTTGGATTAGGATTGAAGTTGACTATAAGTGCCAATATGGATTACTTTATGAGCCAGGCAGAGGCATTAAATAATAAAGATGAAACCCCGTTGAAATAACATTGGTTGAACCAGCAGGAAAATTTAATAAGAGGGGTAATTTTTATGCTTTTCCAAAACGGTCATTTAAAAGTACGTAAATTAGAAGTAAAGGATAATTATATATTATCCAAGTGGCTTTCAGACCCGTCTGTTCTTGAATTTTATGAAGGAAGAGATAACCCATTTGATATAGGGAAAGTAAATGATGTTTTTTACAATCCTGAAGATGATACAGTTAAATGTATTGTAGAATTTGATGGTAAGGAAATTGGATATATCCAATATTATAATTTAGATAGTGACACTAAAAATGTATATGGATACTTAAATGGAAATATTTATGGGATCGATCAATTCATAGGTGAAGCAGAATATTGGAATAAAGGAATCGGCACATTACTTGTTACCTCTATGGTTGAATTCCTAATTAATCATAAAAAAGCTGACCGATTAGTTATGGACCCTCAAGTTAGGAATGAGAGGGCTTTAAGATGTTATGAAAAATCTGGTTTCAAAAAAGTAAAACTACTCCCAAAACGTGAACTCCATGAAGGGGAATATCGGGATTGTTGGTTGATCGAATACATTAAATAAACTACTCTAATTGGGATTTTGAGTAAATAAATATCCTTAAGGTATTTGAAAGGGGTATGTCCATGAAAAGGGTATTATCTTTGTTATTTTTATTAGTCCCCTTTATCGTATTGGGATGCAGTCAGAAAGAGGAAAGGTTTGACCACACGACACTAAAAGAGGAATTAAAAGAGGAAGGAATCGCGCCAAAGCTTCCGACTAAATTTCCTATGACCATAGTAGGGTACGAAAGAGTTACCCCTCCTCATGAAACAGATATATTCGAGATCATTTTCAAGGGAAAAGAAGGGGGAATGCAATTTTCATTGACTATTCAACCACCCCCGGTTGAATACAAAAATCTTCAAAACAAAGAGGCTGTTATGGTTAACGGAGATAACGGTTTCTATATAAAAGGACCTGGATCCTCGCTTCATTGGACTGATGGTGATTACCATTACATTTTGACATCCTATTCAGAAGAAAATGGGACCAAGGAAAAAATGATTGATACTGCCGAGTCATTTGAGTAAGAAAAAAGCATTCTTAGAAAAATAACGAGTGCGTGGATTAAATGTGAGTAAGTACTTTTTTGTTGAATTCATACCAGGCAGGAATGTTTAAGAAGAAATGTGGGCTTTCTATATTTGAGAAAATCTGATCTAAATTCGGCAATTAAGCTTAAATTCTTAAATACTAAATTTGTATAAGGATGATAAAAGTTTAAATGAATAATATCGATAGAAGAAATCGTTTAGGTGACGAACCTTTTAGTTTTCGAGTGACAAAAGATAATACAGTCTTTTTGGATTATTATGGTCGGAAGGTAAAGATCTTAAAAGGTACAGAAGCGGAGAAGTTCCTAAAGAGAATAAATGCTGCTGAAAATTCAACGGAAGAGCAAATCGTAATGGCGAAGATAACTGGGAATTTTAAAAGGGGTAATGAACGAAAAAACTGAGGGAAAATAGATAATTGTTTTAGGTTCAAGATCCTAAAACTGTCATAATCAAGGGAGGTAAAATTAAAATCACTATTTACAAATAGAGAGACTCTAAAAGTGGAATCAACTAAGTTAGAATTAAGGTAGAACTTTTTTGGTAAAATGTTGCGATGCTTTAAAGGGCATCGCATTTTATTTTTATACCTAAGAAGTTTGTGAAGAAAACTTCTTTTTAGCAGCTCGTATTTTACTCGATAAGCAGGATAATTTAAGTGTATTTCTTCACAGATTTATTCCTAAACTCTTACCGAATGCCTGGTGCATCACTTACACCAAGAATGACACTTTATTACTGTAGGTTTACATTTGTTTAACAAATCGCAGGAAAAGACGGAATTTCCAAGCCAGTGGAGAATTTTATAGGTATAGTGAGAAATAGGGGGCAATATCAGAAGCTAATTAGGGGGACTATATATGCTAGAATTCGATACTAATATCGATCAATTTGCGACTATAAAAGTAATTGGTGTAGGCGGCGGCGGAAATAATGCCGTGAATAGGATGATTGAGGACGGTGTGCAGGGAGTAGAGTTCATTTCTGTGAATACAGATGCGCAGGCTCTCAACATGTCAAAAGCAGAGGTCACTATGCAAATCGGCGGTTCGCTGACCAGGGGCCTGGGGGCCGGTGCCAATCCTGAAATCGGCAGAAAGGCTGTTGAAGAAAGCAGGAAGCAAATCAGGGATGCTCTGGAAGGTGCGGACATGGTGTTCGTAACTGCCGGAATGGGAGGCGGAACAGGGACCGGAGCTGCGCCGGAGATTGCCCATATAGCGCGTGAACTTGGTGCACTTACAATTGGAGTGGTGACTCGTCCGTTCACTTTTGAAGGCCGCAAGCGGGCACAAAATGCGGCAGCCGGAATTGAAGAGATGAAGAAAGCCGTCAATACGTTAATCATCATTCCAAACGAGCGGTTGCTGCAAATCGTCGACAAGAAAACGCCGATGATTGAAGCCTTCCGTGAGGCAGACAATGTTCTCAGGCAGGGTGTCCAGGGCATTTCAGATTTGATCGCCGTGCCAGGCTTGATCAACCTCGACTTTGCTGACGTGAAAACGATCATGTCAAACAAAGGAACGGCGCTAATGGGCATCGGTGTCGCTTCAGGCGAAAACCGTGCTGCCGATGCTGCCAAAAAGGCCATTTCCTCCCCATTGCTAGAAACAAGCATCAATGGCGCGAAAGGAGTGCTGATGAACATCACAGGCGGCATGAACCTTAGTTTGTATGAAGTACAGGAAGCCGCCGACATTGTGGCAGCGGCAACAGATGACCAGCTTAACATGATTTTTGGGTCGGTCATCAATGAAAACCTGACAAATGAAATCATGGTGACCGTCATTGCGACCGGCTTCGATCATGATATTGAGGAAGCACAGCCAACGAACACATCACGCCGTCCTGGAGACATGATTGCCAATTCACGTGAGAAATACAACTCTCAATCGAGACAGCGAGAGCGTATTGCCTATGCAGAAACGGGAAATTACGGCCAAGCTCAAAACCACAGCCAAACCGGCAGTTACGGCCAGTCCGGAAACTATGGCCAATCGGGCAACTACAGTAATCCGCCTGCCTACGAGGAGCCCGCGAATTACGATCGGGGTACCAAGCAGCCAGATGACTCGCTTGAGATTCCATCGTTTTTGCGAAAGCGAAGCAGAAGACGGTAAATCCACAAAGAAAAGGCCAAATCCTATGAGATTTGGCCTTTTAATATGATTCCGCCATTTTAACGTTAGATATAAAAGGTAGATTGAATAATGACCCGAAAAGAAACTCTGGGCCGGCTTCCTTCTACGGATATTGTCTAGTTAGGTCTGGCCGGTTATACATACCATTGAATTATAAAAACCAATCACTACCCTGTAAATTCTTCGAAAGCATGCATGCAGACCTCGCCGTAGCGAAAGTCCTCAATATATAGGCCCCCATTTTAGTTTTGTTTTTGGATTTTCTATCAGACTATAAACGGAAGTAATTTTGAAGAAAAAGAAACGACTACTGAAAGGTAAGCACTCAGAAATAATTCTTATAATTAATTGCGAGGAACTACAATCTGAGTTAGTAAAGGACTACTTTTCAATCATTATGCATTAGGTGTTGCAGCAGTCAAATAGGATTGTGGCTTACTGTGCTTAAAAAGCCATTATTCAGTAATCTATTGACTGGATTAGAATGACTGAATTAAGAATCATTATGGACAGATCAATACATTTTCATCTTTCTTAAATTTCTATAACTTTAACTCTTGAAAAAATCTCTTCCTCCACTGATTCACAGTCCCATTCGTGAGGGTAGTAGCCTAACGGGTTACAGATGATTTCCATTCCTTTATACTGTTCGTGATATCGTCTATGAATATGGCCAAAAATATATTTTTTCACGCCATATTTCACTGCTAATTCCCCGAAACGTGAACTGCCCATCATGGCATTGAAAAAGTCCCAGCTAGGGTCGTCCTTATATATAACAAACTTGGGAAAAGGGACGAAATGTGTGACCATGATAATATTTTTCCCGCTATACGCACTTAGCCACCCCTCTAACTTTTCACAATAACGCTCAGTTTCATCCTGATCCTGACCGGGCCAATTTGCATATAGCTTGTCTGGCCAAGTGAATTTATTAAACTTCCCGAGTGCAAATTGTTCTCTCGTATAACCCTTTACTCCAAAAGTATAATCATACCAGCCCCCATCGCCGATAATCACCCAATCATTGTTTAACTCAATTGGTCCACTTCCAAGATTACCTGGAAACTCAAGCAGTATTTCGTAAGAGGTTTTTGAATCCTCATAATAAATATCGTGGTTTCCATGCACAAATAAAACCCTGGTTTGTGGAAAATCACTTTGTAATTGATTTAAAAGATCAAGGGTTTTTTTAGGGCCTGCGGTCATATCACCGCTTAAAATGAACACATCAGGTAAATGGGCTTCAATCCATCTTTTTAGCACAGTCATAATATCAGTACCGGTATTTTTCCGGTTTAAACCTTCATGAATATCAGACAAAATGGCAATTTTCAAATCAATCACTCCCAGCCAAAATTAAGTTATCGCCTAAAATGCCCTACTATATTGGTCCTAACGAGAACCATTTCTCTAAAACAGAGTAATAATCCTCCCAAATTTCAATTTAGTTTGTATACTTTCTAGAGGGTCTTTATTTTCGTAAAATTGATTTGGTAAAAGAAGATGTGTTGTAAATGGTTCCAATTATTGCAGCGGCAAGGTTGCCTGAAAATAGGACCGTCTGAAAACTCAGAACGTCTAATAGACAAAAAAATAAATACTGTCCTTTATAAATTAAGTTTAGTATCGGGTGCAAGCTATGCCCAATGTGCGACCGAAAATTTTCCTCATTCTTTTTAAATAAACGGTGTAGAGTAGTTTAAAAAGGTTACCAAGGGATTGATTGAGAATGAGTTTAGCTTCCTACATTGGCTGCAATATAGAATTATCAATAAACGATGATGGATCTTCAGGTGGTTTTTTTTACATTGGAAGTTGTTTTGCAGGAGAAAGAGAACTCCAAAATGTAAAGAAATATCAGTTGACTACCCCTTATGTTTACGAGGTATCAAGTCACTGGGGAATTGAGATTTCGGAATATATGGACCAAGAAACATGTGCTGAATCAAAAGTAAAGCTGTTAGAACTTTGTAATAGAATGAACAACTATCTTGTAAAAGGGGATTATTTTGAACTGTATAGTTGTTGGATTGGAGAAGAAAAGGATAAGCGAGAGGGTGAGATCATCTTCCAAATCAATAACTTTGATATTGACCAGATTGAAATACCAGAAAAAACGTTAGTTAGATTCGAAAAATGATGGCTTTCTACAACTAACGATCAACTATAAAAAATGCTTGAAGCCCATCTAGGCTCCAAGCATTTTTTATGAACCTTTATGATTTCTTCGATCTTTTTAGATACATATAAATCAAATATCCAATAATCACGACAGCTCCGAGGGCAATTGTCAGCATTGCGAAGTTTTCTTCGATGAACGGCATGGCTTTGTCGCCCAGTGCAACAATGATGGCTGCTTCAAGGAAGAAGCGCAGGCCGCGGCCGATGATGGACCAGATGATGAGTGTAGGAATCTTGACGTTTGAGATTCCGGAAAAAATCGTGAAGACTTTATATGGAATAGGTGTAAAGCCGGCAATCAGGATGGCCATTGCACCGTATTTCTCGAAATAGCGTTCGACCAGGACAATTTTCTCTTCTTTTATAAAAT
Source organism: Mesobacillus sp. MER 48 (assembly GCF_023714225.1). NCBI lineage: Bacteria > Bacillati > Bacillota > Bacilli > Caryophanales > Bacillaceae > Mesobacillus > Mesobacillus sp. MER 48. Next base: position 35,958 of record NZ_JAMAUR010000010.1, on the reverse strand, counting down.
ATCGAAGGATGGGACGGCCGACTTTTTTGCCGATATACCAGCCAAGCAGGGCACCGAGCACGGAACCGGTTGTGGTGATGAAGGCATACCAGAGAGCCTTGTCAGGGTTGGAGATCCCCATCGGAATCAGCAAAACATCGGGAGGAATCGGGAAAAAAGAAGATTCCAGGAAAGAGACGAAGAATAATCCCCATGAACCAAATTCAAGCAGCCATTCTTCAATCGAGTGAATCCATTCAGACATTAAACAGTATCTCCTTTGAATTGTTATAGTAAGTGTCAATTGAGCCTAATTAGAAGTATACCATTTATAATTCTGCAAGAGCCAATTATTAATGGTATCCTAAAAAAGGAAATAGTCTATAAAAGGGATGTTGTCTATGGAATATATACCTTTTCTGCTGCTGGGCGGATTGATCAGCGTAATGTCGGGTTTCTTCGGAGTTGGGGGAGGTTTTATCCTGACACCGATCTTACTATTGATTGGTTTTTCGCCGCTTGAAGCGATCACGACGAGCTTGTTTTTCACGGTGGGCACATCAATGTCAGGGATTGCCGCTCACATCCGCATGAAAAATATCCTCTGGAAAGAGGGACTGATCATGGGGCTAAGCGGGATTGTCGCGACACAGCTGGCCCGGCCGATTGTATATGCTCTTGAAGCGCGGGGCTGGGATGACATTGTCATTCCGTTCCTTTATATTGTGCTGCTCGCTTATTTTGCGATAAAAATGATTCGCCAGGGCAAAAAGAAAGACGGAGAGAATCCCGCACCCGCTCATTTTTCGGTACCAAAGCTTTTAGCAGTTGGGTTCGTCGGCGGCTTTGTTTCGGCATCGCTTGGAGTAGGAGGCGGCTTCATCATTGTCCCGCTTATCATCACCTCGCTGGGATTCAATCCTAAAAAAGCAGTCGGAACGAGTTTGTTTGCAGTGCTGCTCATCGTCTCAGTTGGTTTCATTTCCTATGCGGTCAACACACAAATCGATTACTTCATTGGTTTGATGCTGATTGCCGGTGCGTTAGTCGGCGCTCAATTCGGTGCCAGAATGACTGCATATTTTGAAAACAAAGAAATGAATGCGATGTTAGGGATGCTGTACATTGTCACGCTGGCAGGAGCTGTTCTGAAGCTGGTTGACCTGAACAAAACCGGGCTTGTACTCATGGGAATCTTCATTGTGTACTTCTTTGTAAGGGCCATAGGTAAAATCAGGGCAAAGGCAATGGAAAAAGGCTGATGCTTGGTCTTAATGGATTCGGTTTAGGAGTAGAAAAACTAAATGCACACACCAATTTGCAACTTAATCAGCAAACAAAATCTATGTAATTTCCCACTTGAAAACGCTCAGCAAAAATTGACTCGCTGTGCGTTTTTTGCGTTTATGGAATTGTTTAAGTTATTTTGTGAAGTTATACACTTAAACGTTAGCAGTTTAGGTGAAGAAGGGTTTTCAGAGTAAGGTGAAGAAAATATTAGTGATTGATATGATTTGGTCAGGCGGGTGAGAAAATGATTAATTATTATGGTACATCCAGATTAGAAACGGATCGATTAGTTCTTCGGAAGATTGAACTTTCTGATGCTCAAAGTATATTTGATCATTGGCTTTCAGATGATCGAGTAATGGATAATCTTATAAAAGGTGCACACAAGTCTTTAGCAGAAACTATTGAGAGGGTAACAGAAATCGTAAGTAAATATGATACCCAGGATTTCTGTTATTGGGGTATAGAACTGAAAGCAAGTGGTGAATTGATTGGAGCTATTGACCTCTTCAATTTTGATAGTATGACTGAGAATTGTGAAGTAGGTTATTCAATCGGTTACACCTGGTGGAACAAGGGGTATGGAACTGAGGCATTAAGAGCTGTCATTGAATTTGGCTTTAGACATATGAACATTCACAAAATATCAGCAGCACATAATACTGATAATCCAGCCTCTGGAAAAATAATGCGTAAAGTGGGAATGGAACAAGAAGGAACCTTTAAGCACATGATTCGAAATGCCAAGAATCATTATAAGGATTGTGCTGTATATGGGCTCCTTCAGGAAGATTATTTTAAAAATGTGAAGTGACAAAAGGTGAGCGTTAGTTGGTGAGATAATATATGGATACAAAGGGACCGATAGTTCTATAACGGTCTCTTTTTTATGGCTTCAGCATATAAACCTGCAGACATTTTAACAAGTCAATCCATAAGTGGCTGCCAGTCTTCAGACTGATATTTGATGTTTTCTACTTCAAAACCAAATCCGTAAGCTTGGTCTCAGCCTTTTTTCATTTATGCCTCCGATGTGAGAGGGTGCTTGAAAAAACGCGGGAACTCTTGTCCGATGCCAATTTTTACAAATAATTCTCCGTCCCGTTTAAAAGGAAGTGATCGAAAGTCCAAATCCTTGTAGTCAGGTGTGTAATGAAAGACAACTTCCCCTACAGGAAGGATATTGGTGATATTCACCGGCGAGGTGCTGATTACATCATACAGTTGGACCTGACCGTTCTCTTCCGTGAAAATGACAATCGCGTCCTCTTTCTCAGCATAATAAAGATGGTCGGGAAAAACATTCAGGATATGGTACATGGTGATGCCGCCAGAGTTTGCAGTCGCAAAGGCCTGGGAAACTGGCGCTCTCCCATAAACAATTTTTTCAATCTGCTTAAGATCTGCCGGAATCTCCAGTTTCCTTAATCCTGCCCGGTCTGTATTAGAAGGAATTATCGTTGAAAACTGGTGCTCCTCAACCCGTTCAAAACCGAACTTCGGGTAAAAATCAAGCACGCTGTCATTGGCGAACAGATACATGTAATCATACTTTCCCTCATATTCGGCCAGCACATGGTTCATCAGACTTGCTGACAACCCTTTATGGCGATAATCAGGGTGCGTCATTACAGTACCAATTTGCAGGGCTTTGCGGCTTTTTCCAGCTATGATCAACTCAAGCTCATTGACCGATACATTCGCAACCACCCGACCGCCATCCGTATAGGAAAACGGAATATATCGACTTCCCCAATACCCTTTTTCATGCCAGTTGGTAAAATCAAGTCCGAAAATGTCGGAGGCAAGCTGGATGAAACTTTTCCTCAAAACATTATTATCACGATAATTGCTTACTAGCTTCATAGATCAAAACTCCTGTCACTTGAGGCAAACATATAGGTTTTATGATGGAACCGGATTCCATAAATCAGCCCCATCGCCAGCATATTGCCCATAAGCGAGCTTCCCCCATAACTGATGAAAGGCAGCGGGATTCCCGTTATCGGCAGCAGCTGGATAGTCATTCCGACGTTTTGGAAGACGTGGAAAGTAATCATGCTAATGACACCTGCACTAATATAGGTATTGAAAGGGTCATTCGTATCCAGTGCCGTTTTTGTCAGATGGTAGATAAGCAGAAAGTACAGGCTAATGACAAAACTGCCGCCGACAAAGCCGAATTCCTCGCCAATGACACTGAAAATAAAGTCTGTATGGCTTTCAGGAATATAGACTTCACTGCCATTGAGACCTTTTCCAGTCAGCATGCCAGAGCCAATCGCACTGAGGGATTTTAGCAGATGGTAGCCATATTCCGGGTAGCTCTCCGGATCAAGCCAGGCATAGATGCGCCCAAACTGATACGTTTTTACCCCCAGGTATTTTTTCAGGATCTCAGGCTTCCAGATGACGAGATACAGAATGCCGGCCCCAAGTACAGCTCCACCGCCATAGAGAGGCAGGATGATTTTCCACGTAATGCCTGAAACTAGGATGATTCCTGTGAAAATCGCAATCACGACCAGGGAAGTTCCGAGGTCAGGCTGCATCATGATCATCCCTAACGGTAAGGCGGTGATAAGGCCAAGCTTGATGAACAGCAGGAAATCTGTTTGGAGTGTCTTTCTAGGATGATTTTTATGGTGGGTATAGATGGCGCTGCTCAAGGCAAGAATCAAAAAGACTTTCATGAATTCAGAAGGCTGGATTGAACCGAATGGCTCGATGAAAAACCAGCTTTTGGCCCCGTTTCTTTCTTCGGCAATGCTGGCAGGAGCGAAAAACAGGAAGACGAGCAGGAAAACTCCGAAGCCGTATAAATACCAGGAGAGCTTGCGGTATTGTTCACTGTCGAACATCATTACTACTGCAATGATACCTGAACCGACGACATACCAGAATATTTGCTTATATAAAAAGTTCTGGCCAACATATTGCCCGGTCTTCTGGGCGCTATAAATGGCGAGACAGCTGGTCAGAAAAAACAGCATTAAGAGAAGTGTTAACGTCCAATCAAAGCGGTCGAATTTTTTTGTGGATTTATCCATTTGCTACACCCTGTCCAAAATCATTTTTACAATATCGTTTACCAGGTATCTTTCGCCTGTACGAGAATGTATTACCATTTTATGCTAGCAGACGAATATTATCCTCACAATCCCTGAGCAGGTAATATGTCCCTATAAGTATTAGACGAATGACAGGAGGGTTTAGTTTCTTTTGAAAAGGGATTCTTTTAACCGGAAAGGTGGATAATAATTATGTTTTTGAGGATTCAAAATAAGATATTTTCCACCGTTTTTGTTAGAATGGAAGAAGCGTCATTTGTACGGAGCCGCTGGCATTCTGCAGCTTAGAATTTTCCGGGAGGTTTTGCTGTTGAAAAAGAACCATCCTTATAGCAGGGATTTATTATATCTCCACATGAACGAACGGGACCATTATGTACTTTCGCACGGAATCGAATTCCATGAATTTTCGAGGTCGCTGCCTGATCCATTTAACCATCTTTTGCTGTTGAAGCATCGCTATGAGGATGGCGAATTCAACAGGCATACTTTATTTGAGTATGTACCAGGAGATAGTGCCGAAAAGCTGGTAGGAGCCAATGTACATGCATATGGAGATTTTTGCTGGATTGATTTTGAGGAAGTGGAAGCACTGAATGTGCTGACGGCCCAGGAAATTGCCGAACTTCTTTATCTCGGGCATATCAAGCATCATTTGAAGCTGCCTTTTTACAATCAGCTTAATAATCGTTTTGTGTACCTGTCCAATGAGGACGGCTGGTTCAATAAGATCTATTACCGCAATTTCAATGACTTTTTCCGCATGCTTGGCAATGTCCTGTCAGGAAAACTCGGAGAAATGAAACCGGAAAAAACGCTGCTTGGAATCCGGAAAAAGAAGTCCTATCCATCTGTAAGCAAGGAAATCCTGAAATCACTGATACCAGCCTTGAAGGAAGGGGCTGTGTTTTCGCTGAAGAATATCCAGCAGAACCGCAACAAGATTGAAATACCGATCTGGATTATCGGAGATTTTGCCAACATGGATGATATGCAGGATGAATATAAAGAAGCAAGCCGGAGCAATCCTGACGGCAGGCTTGTTTTCGATAAAAAGTTGAAGGAATGGAGCTTGCTTGCACAATAAGTCGAAAAAACAAAATTTTTGCAGCAGCTTTTGGCAATTCGTGTATAATGAGTTGGAGCGGAAAATTACATAACGATCTGAACAGGTGTCTTTTATAACAAGACTTAATAGGGAAGTTGGTGAAAATCCAACGCGGTCCCGCCACTGTAAATGGGAGCAAGCTGCAACATGCCACTGTACAAATGTATGGGAAGGCGCAGCGAGCATTGACCATGAGCCAGGAGACCTGCCTGTCCATTGCACCAAGCAAACCTACGAGGATAGGGAGGTGCCGACAGGCTTTATGTCTTTTTTGATAAAAACATTTGCTTACTCGGACATCTCCCCTTCAGGTGGAGATGTTTTTTATTTATATCGAAAAAACGGAGGAGAAGTAAATGAAGAAATTATTGTTGATATGGGTGGCGGCTGCCATGATCCTGGCTGGCTGCGCTACTGGTGCACAGCCAGAAAAAAAGGAAGGCGAAAAAAACGCGCAGGAACAGAAGACAGGATTTCCTGTCACGGTAAAAGATGCGTTTGATGAAGAAGTTGTCATTGAAGAAAAGCCTGAAAAGATCATTTCCCTGATTCCGAGCAACACGGAAATCGTTTATGCGCTTGACAGCGGGGACGCAATTGTCGGCGTCACAGATTTCGACAATTATCCAGAAGAAGCAATGTCTAAGGAAAAAGTCGGCGGAATCGAGTTTAATATTGAAAAAATGATCTCGCTGAAGCCGGATCTTGTCCTTGCCCCTGGGTCCACCGCAGACACGGCCAAAGAAGGTCTGCAGCAACTAAAGGACGCAGGAATTGCGGTTGTCGTGGTGAATGATGCGCAGTCATTTGAAGAAGTGTATCAGTCAATCGAGATGATTGGAAAATCGATTGGTGAGACTGAAAAAGCAGCCGAGCTAGTAGATTCGATGAAAAACAGCTTCACAGAACTGAAGAAGAAAGCGGAATCCATTAAGCCAGAAGAGCAAAAGACTGTATTTGTTGAGGTCTCGCCTGAACCGGAAATCTACACCGCCGGCAATCATACGTTTATCAATGAAATGCTTGAGTTGATTGGTGCGAAGAACGCTGCCGGTGACATGGAAGGCTGGCCGAAAGTCGACCCGGAAGTCATGGTTGAGCGTAATCCGGATGTCATTGTGACAACCTATGGATATTATACGGAGAAGCCAGTTGAGCAGGTGCTTGCGCGGAAGGGCTGGAACAATGTAAAAGCGGTCAAGGACCAGCAGGTATTCGATGTCCACTCCGATCTTGTTACCCGTTCTGGCCCAAGGCTCGCTGAAGGAGCGGAGGTACTTGCAAAAGCCATTTACCCGGACGTTTTTAAATAATAAAGGATTAGCATATGTTTTTGCTGCAGCATTTTTGATCATCTCAATGCTGCTGGGAATATCGATCGGAACGGTTTCCATTCCTGTACCCGCTATCATCAAAATCATTGGTGCTGACATTTTCCGTTTTCAGGGAGAGGGAATCGATCCGATGCATGCAAGTATTGTTATGGAAATCAGGCTGCCCCGCGTGCTGCTGGCAGGACTGGTTGGCGCGTCACTAGCGATTGCCGGTGCCGCGTTTCAGGGCCTGTTGCGAAATCCGCTGGCAGATCCCTATACGCTCGGGATTTCTTCAGGTGCCTCCATTGGTGCGGTCGTTACGCTGTTTTTTGGCCTCTCACTGCCGCTGATCGGTGCCTTCACCTTGCCGGTGCTCAGCATTCTGTTCGCATTCGCCACTGTGTTGTTTGTGCTGTTTTTTGCCCGGAAAGTCGACAGGCTGCTCAGGGTGGAAACCATTATTTTGACGGGAATCATTTTAAGCTCCTTTCTAGGGTCGTTCATTTCGCTTATGATTGCTCTCTCAGGCGAAGAGCTGAGGCAAATCATTGGCTGGCTGCTCGGCAGCGTATCGATGCGCGGCTGGGAGTATATAAAAATCATTTTTCCTTTCTTTATGATTGGTCTGGTGATTTTACTGGCAAATACAAGGGAACTGAATGCGATGTCCTTTGGCGAGGAACGGGCTCAGCATCTCGGCGTCAATGTCGAGCGTCGGAAGCTTTTGATTTTGCTGTCGGGTTCCCTTTTAACAGGTTCAGCGGTTGCTGTATCGGGGACGATTGGTTTCGTTGGTCTCGTCATTCCGCATCTGACCAGGACTGTCTGGGGACCTGACCATCGTCATTTGCTGCCGTTATCGGTGCTGATTGGCGGTGGATTCCTGATTCTTGCTGATTTAATATCCCGGACTATCATCGCACCCTCGGAATTGCCGATTGGCGTAATCACGGCATTAATCGGAGCACCGGTTTTTGCGTTAATTTTAATGAAAAATCGCAGGGAAAGAAGTGCTGGCCGATGATCACAGTGAAGAATTTGACAGGCGGATATGCGGGCGGCGAGGTGCTGAAGGAAATCTCCTTTGAGGTTGGCAAGGGTGAGTTGTTCGGAATTCTTGGACCAAACGGAAGCGGGAAAACCACGCTGTTAAAAATGATCAGCGGCGCTTTGGAATTCCGGGAAGGTGCCATCGAGCTGGATAGCCGGCCATTGACCCAGTATACACCGAAGCAGCTTGCGAGGATGATGGCAGTCCTGCCGCAGCATTCTGACCAGGCCTTCCCGTATAGTGTGAAAGAGACCGTTTCGCTTGGCCGTTATGCGCACCAGAAAGGGTGGTTCCACAGCTGGAGTGATGAGGATGAAGAGATTGTCCTCAAGGTGATGGACCAGACAGGGATCACCCATCTCCAGGAGAAATCGATCGTTGAACTATCCGGCGGCGAAAGGCAGCGGGTCTATCTTGCGCAGGCACTGGCACAGCAGCCGATGATTCTGCTGCTTGATGAGCCGACGAATCACCTTGATCTCAGCTTCCAAAAAGAGCTGTTGGACTTGCTGAAAAAATGGGCTTTAGAGGAGCAGTTGACAGTCGTCTCGATTTTCCATGATTTGAATCTTGCCTCGCTATATTGTGACAGGCTGCTGCTGCTGGATAACGGTGAGGTGCTGATTGTCGATACTCCTTCTGAGGTTTTAAAAGAAGAGCGAATCAAGGCTGTTTATAAGACACAGATCAAAAACCACCCGCACCCGGAAATCGCCCGGCCACAGCTGCTGCTTGTTCCCGAATCAGACGGCAATGAAGCTGCCAATTTTAAAATAGATGCCAGGTTTCTTGAATTCAGTCTCGACCGGATTACACTAAAGTCACCGATGAAATTAAGGACAATGTCTTCAGGAATAACGGGTGCAGGAATTGGCTGGCACAATTCCTTTGTACACCGTGTTGTCCCAATGGACTATAATTGCAGCGACCATAAAGCAGAAATGGCTGAGTATCTGCAGGCGAATGGTTTTCTGCCGAGCGAGACTGTTGCGATGATGACGGCTGTTCCTGCGGAAACCGCATCACGCCGTTTTTTCGAAGCTGACGGATTATCGATCTTCATTATGGTCTCGGCAGGCAATACGCATCGCGAGAGCCCAAGGAATATCAATACATGGCTGTTCATTAATGGCCGAATCTCTGAAGAAGCGTTTATCCAGAGCGCAATGACTGCAGCTGAGGCAAAAATGAGCGCCCTGCAGGAGCTGGAAGGAAACACCCTGTTGATTGCCGGACAGAACATCGGCATTTCAACTGACAGCATTTGTATCGCCGCAACCCAGCAGGGGGAAGAGATTTCCTACGCAGGGACAGCTTCGCCGCTAGGCAAACTGATCAGCGAGGGGATTTATGCCTGCACGAAGGAAGCGATCCAGAATTATCGAGCTGGGAAAACTTTAATGAAGGAATCTGGCCAATCCACCTCGAATGTAAAACTAAAGAGGTGATGACGATGGAAATGAAAATGGGATACGTGATTTTATATGTTTCCGATCTGGAGAAAACAAAGCATTTTTATGGCGAGCTGCTGGGCCTGAAACTTCGAAACGAATTTGGCACCTATATCGAATATGAAACAGGCAGCACAGTGCTTTCAATGAACACAAGGGAAAGCGGCCGTGAAATTACCAAGCTTCCAATCCCGGATGGAATCAGGAATGAACACACCTTCGAGTTAGGCTTCACAACAGAAGATGTCCAGGGCGCCGTAGAAAAACTGCGCACCGCCGGAGTCCTGATCCTGCTCGAACCAACCGAAAAACCATGGGGCCAGGTCGTTGCCTACGCAGAAGACCCGGATGGACATTATATTGAAATATGCACACCGATTGGTTGAAAAAAAGTCCTGCAGCTCACTGAGCTGCAGGACTTTGATCGTTTATTGAGTTAAGAATTACAGTTATTAAGGCCACTTGTGCCCGAAAACCGAGAGAAACCGGAACTTCGGTAACAAGTAGGCTCAACATGTGCCCGAAAACGGAGAAAAGCTAGAAATTCGGTAACAAGTAGGCTCAACATGTGCCCGAAAACGGAGAAAAGCTAGAACTTCGGTAACAAGTAGGCTCAACATGTGCCCGAAAACGGAGAAAAGCTGGAACTTCGGTAACAAGTAGGCTCAACATGTGCCCGAAAACGGAGAAAAGCTGGAACTTCGGTAACAAGTAGGCTCAACATGTGCCCGAAAACGGAGAAAAGCTGGAACTTCGGTAACAAGTAGGCTCAACATGTGCCCGAAAACGGAAAAAAGTTGGAATCACGGTCACAAGGAGGGATATCTTCATGTAAAAATGTCCTGGAATCTCATAACAAAGTTCCGTTTTAAAAAGCTTTAAACAAGCAAGGTAGAAGGCCGATTTACATTTTAAGGTTTTTACTTTATCTATGTGAAAAACGGAGATATCAGTCAATATTTGAAGAAATACATAAAAAATAGCGCTTACAACAATGGTTGATAGCTTTAATAAATATGTTATGATGAATTCTGTTTTTATCGGACCCGGCTTGCTTGAGAGTAGGAAGCCATAAAATAAAAATTAAGGGGTGTTTACTTGAATACTAATACAATTAAAGAACAATGGTTTGGCAACGTGAAAGGGGACATCCTTTCAGGGATTGTCGTTGCGCTTGCTTTGATTCCTGAAGCGATCGCCTTTTCGATTATTGCTGGTGTTGACCCGATGGTAGGACTTTACGCTTCATTCGCTATTGCTGTGACAATCGCGATTGTCGGCGGCCGTCCTGGCATGATTTCAGCCGCGACCGGTGCGATGGCGCTGCTGATGGTGACACTTGTTGCTGACCATGGTTTGCAATATTTGATGGCAGCTACAATTTTGACAGGTGTCCTGCAGATTCTGTTTGGTGTGTTTAAATTGGCAAGATTCATGAAGTTCATTCCGCGTTCCGTTATGGTCGGTTTCGTGAATGCACTTGCGATTCTGATTTTCATGGCACAGCTTGAGCAATTTGTAGATGCTACATGGGTTATGTATGCAATGGTAGCGGGCGCGCTCGCAATCATCTATCTTTTTCCGCGCATCACAAAAGCAGTTCCATCACCACTTGTAGCGATTATCGTCATTACAGTAATTGCTCTGATGACGAAAAGTGATGTGAGAACAGTTGGCGACATGGGGAATCTGACGGCTGCATTGCCAACTTTCTTGATTCCTGATGTACCATTCAATCTCGAAACATTAAAAATCATCTTCCCATATTCATTGGCTTTGTCGATCGTTGGTTTGCTTGAGTCCTTACTGACGGCTTCAATCGTCGATGACATGACAGATACTTCAAGTGATAAAAACAAAGAAAGCCGCGGCCAGGGAATTGCGAATATCGTTGCCGGATTATTCGGCGGCATGGCAGGCTGCGCAATGATCGGCCAATCCGTCATCAATGTAAAATCTGGCGGCAGAGGCAGACTGTCTGCGCTCGTTGCCGGTACATTCCTTATGTTCCTGATTCTTGTGTTAGGAAATATCGTTGTCCAAATTCCAATGGCTGCCCTTGTAGGAGTCATGTTCATGGTATCTATCGGAACATTTGACTGGTCATCCATTAAAGGCATGGCAAAGACTCCTGTTACAGACTCAATCGTCATGGTTGTCACCACTGTAACAACAGTGTTTACGCATGACCTTTCAAAAGGTGTATTTGCCGGAATCATTTTAAGTGCGATTTTCTTTGTCGCAAAGATTTCAAAGGTAAAAGTTACTTCAACACTTGATGTTGCCGCTGAACGCCGTACGTATTTTGTTACAGGACAAGTATTCTTCGCGTCCGTTACAGATCTGCTTGAATCATTCGATTTGAAAGAAACAGCAAAAGAAGTCGTCATCGATCTGACTCATGCCCATGTGTGGGATGATTCAGCGGTTGCGGCTATTGATAAAATCATCATCAAATTGAGAGAGAACGGTAACGTGGTCCGTTTGCAAGGCTTGAATGAACCAAGCTCCCACTTGATTGACAAATTGGCTGTTCACAAACGAGAAGGCTCAAAGCTTACGGGACACTAAAATAAGTTTGAAAAAGCACGTTGACGAATCAGCGTGCTTTCTTTATATATTAGATTATGGAAATGGAGGGGAATGAGATGTTTAATAGAATCTTGCTCGCTTCAGATGGTTCCGATCATTCAGTGCGAGCTGCGAAAAAAGCGGCAGAATTGGCGAAGCTTAACGGTGACAGTGAAATAACTGTAGTTTATGTTGTTGATGGACAAACTTCCAAAGAGGATGTCCTTCATAATGCGGACCAGACAGTGGTCGAGGAGAAAAGGAAAGCTAGGCTTCAGCCTGTAACCAATATGCTTGAAGAAGAAAACCTGGACTACAAGTTTGAAAAATTGCTCGGAGAACCTGGACCTGCGATTGTTGATTATGCAAACAAGTACCAGTTTGATATCGTGGTCGTCGGCAGCCGCGGTTTGAATGGCCTGCAGGAAATGGTCCTAGGCAGTGTCAGCCATAAAGTCGCAAAACGGGTGAAAGCGCCGGTTTTAATTGTAAAATAACCAGCGTTCAGGGAATCCTGAGCGTTTTTTCTTTAAAAAAAATAAAACAGATGTTTGATTCCGTTTCAGAATCGGAAATTGGAGCGAGAATCAATTTATATAGCGAAAAATCAGTTTTTATAGCGACTTTTCCATTTATATAGCGAAAATCAATTTTTTATAGCGACTTTCCCGTTTTTATAGCGAATTGGAAATTTCGACGGTTTTTTGCCAGTAAAACAACCGGCCAATTAGCGGTGCCTCCATCAACAAGAACCTTTTTAAAAAATGACCCTTACCTGTGTTGTCCTTTCACGATGTTCTTAGTTAAGTCATATAGTACATTAGGCATTTGGATCAGGAACGGATGCCTATTGCTAATTTTGTGTTTCCCGCAGGTTTCATGCATGTAAAACAGGAAATAGTATAGCTGGAGAGCAAATATTAAATATTGATAACAATTCCTTAATTAAAAAATAAAGTGGTAAAATAATAAGCGGATTGAATTTTATTGGAGGTCTATTTTTATGAAGACAAGAATCGGGCTGCTGTACGGCGGCAAATCGGCTGAACATAAAGTATCGATGCAGACAGCTTTGGCTGTGACGAAGGCATTGGATTTTGAAAACTACGAGATTTATCCTATATACATAACGGAGGAAGGGGAGTGGGTCAAGGGACCGCAGCTGAACGCGCCTGCTGAGAACGTCAAACAGCTTGAATTCGCGGATGGCTCGAATCTGCCAACCCCTTCGTTTACTCAGGCTTTATTCCAGGCTGGCGGAAAGGAAGAGGGCAAGACGCTTGATGTCATCTTCCCATTGCTGCATGGACCAAACGGTGAGGATGGCACGGTTCAGGGTTTGCTTGAACTATTGAACCTTCCTTATGTCGGAAATGGTGTTCTTGCCTCATCGGCAGGGATGGATAAAGTCATCATGAAGAATATTTTCGCTCAGGCGGGATTGCCGCAGGTGGATTATGTGTCAGCCCTTCGCAGCGAATGGGAAAAGGACAGCGAGAAGGTATACGGTCTAGTCGAAGAAAGACTTGGTTACCCTTGCTTTGTAAAACCAGCGAACCTCGGATCGAGCGTGGGAATCAGCAAGGCGTCCAATAAGCAAGAGCTTGAAGAGGCGTTCAAAGAGGCGTTCCAATTTGACCGTAAAATCATCGTAGAACAGGGTGTTGTCGCACGGGAAATCGAAATTGGCGTCCTGGGGAACGATGAGCCTGAATGCTCGGTTGTAGGTGAAATTGTCCCTAAGAAAGACTTCTATGACTACAAGGCGAAGTACGAAGATGGCGATACGGCAATGATCATTCCCGCAGAAATCACTGAGCAGCAATATGCAGATATTAAGGAAATGGCAATCACAGCTTTCAAAGCGCTTGATTGCTCGGGCCTCGTTCGTGCTGACTTTTTCCTGACAAAGGATGGTCAGTTTTTGATCAATGAAGTCAATACAATGCCTGGATTCACTCCATACAGCATGTTCCCGCTTTTATGGAAGCACGCAGGTGTCGAATACCCGCAGCTGATCGAAAAGCTGGTGAACCTGGGAATCGAGCGCCACGCTGAAAAGCAGAAGATCAAATATACATTCTAAAAATGCTTAATATCCAGGGGGACACGGAGGAACAAATGGCCGTGTTCTCTCTTTTCATGGGAGGAAATCTGTATGATCCAAAAAACCTTAGCACAAATCGCGAAAATGGCAGGCGGGCTGAATGATGTAAGCAAATTTGCTGATATCGAGGTCAAGGGTGTTTCGATTGACACTCGCAAAATTGAAGCAGGGAATCTATTTGTTCCTTTTAAAGGTGTGCGGACAGACGGACATAAATTTGTAGTGGATGTCATCCAGAATGGCGGAGCATCTGCGGCCCTCTGGCAAAAAGATGTGCCGAATCCTCCGGAGGACCTTCCAGTCATCATCGTCGAAGACACGACGACTGCTCTTCAGGAACTTGCAAGAAACTACCGGGATTCACTTGATATCAAGGTTGTCGGGATTACAGGCAGCAACGGCAAAACGACAACAAAGGATATGACAGCAAATCTGCTTGCCCAAAAATACAAGGTTCAAAAAACAGAAGGGAACTTCAACAATCATCTTGGACTTCCGCTGACGCTTTTGCGTCTTCGGGAAGATACAGAGGTTGCCGTGCTTGAAATGGGGATGAGCAGCAAGGGTGAGATTGATTTTTTAACTAAATTGGGTCGTCCGGATGCAGTGATCATCACAAATATCGGAGAATCCCACCTGCTTGATCTTGGTTCAAGAGAAGCCATTGCTGATGCGAAACTGGAAATCATCACTGGCCTTCAGGAAAATGGTCTGATCATTTTTCACGGAGATGAACCGCTACTGCAGGAAAGACTGCAGGACTATAAGGGAAATGGCGTACTTAAAACATTCGGGGCAAGCCGGGAGAATGATTTGTATCCGGTTGATATCGAGCCTATGGAGAATGGCAACAAGTTCACAACGAACATTGTCAGTGACACGTTCTATTTGCCGGTCCTCGGAAACCATAATATCCTGAACGCCTTGGCAGCCATGCTTGCCGCAGAGTTCCTGGGCGTTCCTTTTGAAAAAATGAACGACGGCTTTGCCAGCTTGAAGCTGACAAACATGAGGATGGAGCTTTCAGAGGGAGCTCACGGCGAAAAAATCATCAATGACGCCTATAACGCGAGTCCGACATCCATGAATGCGGCGATTGACCTTGTTGCCAATTTGTCTGGCTACAACCGCAAAATCCTTGTACTCGGTGACATGCTCGAGTTAGGGCCGCTGGAGGAAGAATACCATTATAAAGTGGGGACTTCCCTTGATGCCGATAAGGTGGACTACGTGTTCACATACGGCAAGCTGAGCGAATCGATCGCCAGAGGTGCAAAAGAAGTCCTTGGTGAAAACAGGGTCTTTGCTTTCGATGATAAACAGCAATTGAGTGAAGAACTGAAAAATTATGTAACCGATGAAACAATCGTTTTGGTAAAAGCATCACGCGGTATGGCGCTTGAGGAAGTCGTCCAGGCGCTTCAAAAATAACCAGCAAAAAAGATGTCCTTTAACCGGGACATCTTTTTGGTGTTGATTTGTAATGCTTTATCGAGGAAATTCTGGGTTAAATCATTTAAAATGGGGAAAGATTAAATACGAGAAAAACTAATGGGTGATGGTTATGATAGGTTGTCTGCTGATCCATGGATTTACCGGAGCTCCTTATGAAGTTGAGCCTTTAGCCCAGTCATTAAAAGCGCGGACTGACTGGAAAATAGTTGTTCCCACCCTTCCTGGACATGGCGATGAGCTAAGTTTGAAGGGAATAAAGCATAACGAGTGGATTGACCATGCTGAAAGGGAACTGAAAGCTCTATTGAATGAGTGTGATACCGTATATGTAGTCGGGTTTTCGATGGGCGGTCTGATTGCCAGCTATCTGGCCTCAGCCTATCCGGTCGATAAACTGGTCCTGCTTAGTGCCGCTGCCTATTATGTGAATCCAAAGCAGCTTGCATTCGACATCAGGGAAATGATGAGAGATACTGTAAAAGGAAAATTGAAGGAAAATGAGTTGTTCAGGCGTTACACGAGAAAAATCAAAGAAACACCCATGACCGCAACCTTGCAGTTTCGCAGGCTTGTAAACCAAATCAAGCCTATTCTCAACGATGTCAAGGTGCCTACCTTGATCGCCCAGGGCGAGAGCGATGGCATCGTCCCTCCCAAGAGCGCCCGTTATCTTTATGAAAACATCGGCGCAAAGGAAAAACGGCTGATTTTTTATAAGAACTCCAAACATCTGATTTGCCACTGCGACGAAAAAGAACACCTTTTTGATGAAGTATATGATTTTTTGACCTCCAAACCGAGAGAGGGAATCAGCAGCTGAAGCTTCGTCTCGAAAATTGCTTTTCCTGACTAAAGATGGTATGATGAATATTGAGTGTCTAACTGAGAAAATCCTTTAAGCGGACATACTCCCGTGCTGGAGAATGTCTTTTTTTGCTAATATTTCAGGTTCTGTGCTTCAGCATACGCAAGCGACTGCTGATTCAGCCCTGCTTAAAACACAAGGTGCTAACACCTATTTTGCCGTAAAGGTACGATAAACTAACCAGAATCAGAAATGATTTGGATCCTTAAACAGCCACTTAAATAAACGAAGCATCGGAAGAACCGGTGCGGGATAAATGTGAACATAAAGGAGAATGAGCAAAGTTGACAATGTTCCAAGACATGGGGATTAGCCCCGCAACATTAAAAGCTGTAAAGAATATGGGTTTTGAGGAAGCAACTCCGATTCAGGCAGAGACGATTCCAATCAGCCTTCAAAATAAAGACGTGATCGGCCAGGCACAGACAGGTACTGGTAAGACTGCGGCTTTCGGTATTCCTCTAGTGGAAAAAATCAAGAAAGAAAACCATAACATCCAGGGAATTATCATCGCGCCAACCCGTGAATTGGCTATCCAGGTTTCCGAGGAATTATATAAAATTGGTGCTGGCAAAAGAGTCGGCGTACTTGCTATCTACGGCGGACAGGACATCAACCGCCAGATTCGCGCACTGAAAAAAGGTCCGCATATCATCGTCGGAACACCAGGACGTCTGCTTGACCATATCAACAGAAAGACAATCCGTCTGGATAATGTCGAAACAGTCATCCTTGACGAAGCAGATGAAATGCTGAACATGGGCTTCATCGAAGATATCGAAGCCATCCTTGCGCAAATCCCTAACGAACGCCAGACATTATTGTTCTCGGCAACAATGCCGGGACCGATCCGCAAGATCGCTGAGCGCTTCATGAAGGACCCTGAAGTTGTTAAAGTTAAAGCAAAGGAAATGACTGTTCCTTTGATCGAGCAATACTATGTTGAGGTTCAGGAAAAGAACAAGTTCGACGTCCTTACTCGTCTTCTTGACATCCAGTCACCGGAACTGGCAATCATCTTCGGACGCACAAAGCGCCGTGTTGATGAGCTTTCTGAAGCATTGAACCTTCGCGGCTACACAGCTGAAGGCATCCACGGAGACCTGACACAGGCTAAGCGTATGTCCGTATTAAGAAAGTTCAAGGAAGGTTCAATCGACGTCCTTGTTGCAACAGATGTTGCAGCGCGTGGACTTGATATCTCTGGCGTAACGCATGTATACAACTTCGATATCCCTCAGGACCCTGAAAGCTATGTACACCGTATCGGACGTACTGGCCGTGCAGGTAAAGAGGGTATGGCGATCACGTTTGTCACACATAGAGAGACTTCATACCTTCATGTAGTGGAAAAAACAACTAAACGCCGTATGGAAAAAATGACTGCTCCAACCCTGGACCAGGCGCTTGAAGGCCAGCAAAGAGCTGTTATTGAAAAGATTACACAAACAATCGAGTCAAACAACCTTCAATACTACCGCCAGGCTGCAGATGAGCTATTAAAAGACCATGATGCTCAAACAGTCGTTGCATCCGTATTGAAAATGCTCACTAAAGAGCCTGATACAACTCCTGTTAAGCTTACTGAGGAAAAGCCTCTTCCAAACAGAAGAGACAAAAAGCCTCAAGGAGGCGACCGCAGACGTTACGATAA
The DNA here is from genome assembly GCF_023714225.1 of Mesobacillus sp. MER 48. Lineage (NCBI taxonomy): Bacteria > Bacillati > Bacillota > Bacilli > Caryophanales > Bacillaceae > Mesobacillus > Mesobacillus sp. MER 48. The sequence goes on along the minus strand of NZ_JAMAUR010000010.1, from coordinate 18,040 downwards.
CAGAGGCGATGGCCGCAAGAAGCCTTACAAGCCACGTTCTGGAACAAAACGCACAGGCGGTGGCGGCAGCAGAGAAGGCGGCAGCTACAAATCAAGATCATCACGCTAAAATAAACACGAAATCCCCGGTTGGTTTACCCAGCCGGGGATTTTTTTATGCGATTTTTGAAAAGTGAGTGTTTTTTTTAGTGAAGTGTTCACTTTATTGTATGAATCCTGCTGTTTTTAAGAGGATTTTAGAAAAGTAATAATCACTTTTTAGGATTTACCGACCCCATATTGGGTTGCACCCCATGAAATCTCCGCAACAGATCGGGATATTTTAATTATTCGACCACCTTTCAGAATATATCAATCACATTTCCGATTATATCGACCACATTTTGAAATATATCGACCACATTTGCCATTTTATCGACCACATTTCCAAATATATCGACCAACAGTCCGCCAAACTAGCTTAACTCTTCGTCCTGAATCTGGATATCGGCCGCATATGAACCGCAAAATTAGAACTTGCCGCTCATGTTAGTTGGGCATACTACTGAAAAAAGAGTGGGGTGAATCTGATGACGATTGTGAGGCTGGGATATGTGGCGATGAGCGAGGAGTTGAAGAATGCTTCGCCGTCACAGACGATGACTTTCAAGCAATTCCAGGGAATCAAGGACCGTGAAGCGGCGATCAATAAGCTTGAAAGAATCGCGGTTTCCAATCTTGAAAACTGCCTCCGCCTTTTAAGGCACAGCAAGGCGAATGAGATTCACTTTTTCCGGCTTAGCTCCCGGCTGATTCCGCTTGCCAATCATGAGGAGCTTTCCGATTGGAAGTATATGCGGGCGTTAAAACAGCCACTCAAGGAAATTGCTGATTTTTTACATGAGAATCCAATGAGGGTTGATTTTCATCCGGATCATTTTGTCCTTCTGAATACATTGAAGACCGATACGCTCAACAACTCGGTCAAGACGCTGGCGATGCACCATGCGTTATTGAAGGGGATGGGGATCAACCCTGTGCATCGCTGTGTCCTCCATGTAGGCGGCGTGTATGAGAACAGGGAGAAAGCCCTTGAACAATTCATCCATAACTGGGGGCTGGTCTCTACCCGGCTGCAAAGCATGATCATGCTTGAAAATGATGATACTTCGTTCACTCTGCATGACACGCTATATCTTTGCGAAAAATTGGGGATCCCGCTCGTGTTCGATTACCATCACCATCTCGCCCATCATGAGGATATAAACTGGGAAGCGCAATGGGAGCGTGTCGTCGGGACATGGGAACAATCCATGCTCCCTGTGAAGATGCATATATCAAGCCCTCGTTCGGAAAAAGAGTTCCGCGCACACGCCGAATATGTCGATGTAAAGATGTTCATGGACTTCCTGAACGGAATAAAAGGCTCCGTTCCTGAAATCCACTGTATGATCGAAGCGAAAAAGAAAGATCTGGCCCTGTTTAAGCTGGCAGAGGATTTAAAACAAATCCCGGAAATCGAAGTCATAGACGGCAGCAGCTTCCTCCTGAAATAGTCGATAAATTCCATGAGAACCAGGCTCCTGTCGAATGGGCTCTTCATTTGCCATTCACTCGTCGGATGGCCCCTTAGTGAATCTCATTCCCAGCACATTCCTTGCTAATTTAGTGCCCCAGGAGTGGGGAGTTGTTGTATACTTAGGAAGGTGCTATTAATTGGTAATAATGGGAGGATAACTTATGACGATTTCTGAGCCGCAAAAGCGGATTTCCGAGCGGGCTTTGACTGTCTGGAAAATTGCCGCTGGTCTTCACTCCCTGTTGGTTTGGATATTAGCTGGCGGTCTGATCGCCATTACGATGATTTTTGATTTTCCGAATTGGATAATTGGAGCTGCTATTTCCGTGGCAGTTGTATATAGCTATTTGTTCATTTTTTTATTGCCGAAGCTGCGCTGGAAACGCTGGCGTTACGAAGTCAGGGAACAGGAGATCGAGCTTCAATATGGAGTTTTTATTGTGAAAAGGACGCTGATCCCGATGATTCGGGTCCAGCATGTTGATACGCTGCAGGGGCCATTGTTAAGGAAATATGGTTTATCGACGGTGACGGTGTCAACCGCTGCGACGGTCCATGAAATACCAGCGCTTGATATGGAGGAAGCGGAGAGCTTGAGAACGTCCATTTCCAGGCTGGCAAGGGTGGCGGATGAAGATGTCTGAGCCGAAAAGACTGCATCCAGTGGCCGCGATCGTCAATGCACTCCGACAGCTGAAAGAAATGATCATTCCATTCCTGATCTTCGTCGTCTTCGGCAGCAGGGGCACGGATTGGGACTTGTTTTATTTCATTGGGTCAATCGCGGTAGTCGTACTGGTGTTAGTATATGGGGTTCTGTCATGGTATAGATTTACATATCGAATCGAGCAGGGTGAACTAAGGATTGAATATGGACTGATTGTCAGAAAAAAACGGTACATTCCATTCGACCGGATTCAAAGCCTTGATTTGTCGGAAGGAATTTTACAGCGGCTTTTCGGGCTTGTGAAGGTAAAAGTAGAGACAGCGGGCTCCGGCGGGATGGGCCTGCAGGATGGCGAAGCGGTACTCACGGCCATCACGAAGCAGGATGCCCAGGAAATCCATGATTACCTGGTCTCCATCAAGAAGCATGGGCAAATCCAGCAAGGAGAAGAGGACCTGTCTTCAAGTGAAGAGGTACTTTATAAAATATCAGTTCCTGAGTTGTTGATGCTGGCAACGACTTCAGGCGGAGTAGGGGTTGTCATCTCCGCGGTGCTGGCGTTCGTGTTCCAGTTTGAAGAATTCATTCCTTATGAACAGATTTTTGATGGAGTGGAAAACTTTGTCCAAAACGGCGTTATTTTTATCAGTGTTGTCGTTTTCATCGGGTTTCTGCTGGCTTGGCTCATCGCACTTCTTGGGACGATGCTGAAATACGCTAATTTTACCGTGAGGAAAGTCGACAATGATCTTGTCATAACCCGGGGGTTATTGGAGAAGAGGCAGTTTACGATCCCGTTGAATCGTATCCAGGCAGTCCGGATCAGCGAGAACCTAATCAGGCAGCCGCTTGGATATGCGTCGGCATTCGTTGAAAGTGCGGGCGGATCGGCGCTTGACCAGGAAAGCTCAAAGGTCCTCATACTGCCGATTGTGAAAAAAAGAAAAATCCCCGGCCTGCTTGAACCGTATTTGACGGATTACCATTTCCGCGTCAATCTATCGCCCGCACCTCCGCGGGCATACCGGAGATATTTGTTGAAAGGCTGGCTGTTCGTCCTGCCGGTCATCGCACTGGCCATCTGGTTTTTTAGGCCGTGGGGATACGGAGCGCTTATTCTGCTCGCTCTCTCGGCCATCTGGTCATACCTCAATTACAAGGATGCAGGCTGGAGTCTTGACGAAGGGATGCTGACATTCCGTTATCGGAACATGGCCAAAAACACTGTATATATGAGGAAAAATAAAATCCAATCCTTCAGTGTCAAACAAAGCTCTTTTCAGAAGAAAAAGAAGCTTGCCACTGTAGAAGCGATTGTCATGTCCGGACATGGCGGTGCCGGAGGCAAAGTCATCGATCTCGAAAAGCGGCACGCTGATAAAATTTATAACTGGTATTCGCATGAAATGCCAGATTGACAGGTCGAATGTTGTTTCGCATGAAATTCCAGATTGACAGGTCGGATGTTGTTTCACTCGAAATGCCAGAGTGAGGACAAAACCCTGGTATTTGCATGAAACATAAAGCACACATATTGAAAGATACGAAAAAAGCGCCTGCTGGGCGCTTTTTTTACCTTCTGTAGGCCGCCGCGCCAATCAGGAAGCCCGACAGCATTCCGAAAATATGGGCGGTAATGTTGATGTTCGACTGGACGAAGGTCATGATGACGGCGATGATGGCAATGGTCATGATTGTCTGCGAGTTCTCGCGCGACATCATCGCTTTCCGGAACATAATGATAGAAATATAGAAACCGAACAGGCCAAAAATTGCGCCGCTTGAGCCGACATGTGTATAAGTCAGCGGTTCAAGCAACAGGGTGGCGAGGTTCGCGGCAATCCCTGTAACAAGATATACCAGGATGAACTTTGTTCTGCCGAGCAGCTGCTCCAGCGCCGGTCCGAACAAGACAAGCGAAAAGCTGTTGAACAGCATGTGCGCAAAGCCGGCATGCATGAAGATGGGGGTGACGATCCGCCAGTATTCTCCGTTGACAACATACAGGTTCACTCCTGCCAAACGTTCAAACAGGTATTTGCTCGGAAAAATTGGCAATGCTGTCAGCAAGTATAATAAGATATGAATGAATATGATGAAGGTAATGACCGGGTAAAAGCGGATGTAGTCACGCAAGTTTTCAGTCCTTGTAAACATGGAAACCTCCTGGTTACTGATATCGTGAGGCTTAATCAAATCGCTCTGGTTTAATGATAATCCTATTTTAAAGGATAGCCCTAATTGGCAAAAGTTGTACACTATTTTGTATGCTGAATGAAGCTTTTTTAGAAGGGAGCTGTAAAAATGATCATCGGAACAGGAATCGATATTGTGGAAATCGGGCGGATCCGCAAACTGGTGGAGTCGCAGCCGCGTTTTCCTGATAGAGTGTTAACCGAGAAAGAAAGAGAAGTTTATCGTCAATATAAGGAACGGAGGGCAATTGAGTTCCTTGCAGGACGATGGGCAGCTAAGGAAGCTTTTTCAAAAGCAAAAGGGACTGGCATCGGCAGGGAATTGTCTTTCATGGATATTGAAATCGAAAACGACCCGCATGGACGCCCGGTTATCACAAAGCCTTATATGGAAGGAATTCACCTGTCGATCTCTCACAGCGAGCATTACGCCATTGCGCAGGTAGTCATCGAAAAAATTTAAAATGCTTGTCAATCCCGGGGGCATATTCGCCCAGGTTGTCTCATATATTCATAATGCAGTAAGGGAGACAAGGCTAGGGCGGCGAGAATATGGCTGCACGAAGACTACTCAAGCAATTTTGCAGCCAGTGTCTTATTCCTGTCCTTTCTTTCCCTTTACACGTTTAAATGAGACTAAAAGGGGTTGGAAGAATGAAGAAAAGGTTATTGCTGCTTCTCGCCGGGCTCATGGTTATTTTTGCTCTGGCTGCCTGCGGTACAAAATCACAGGAATCTGTGGTTAAGGACTTGGACGGAACGCTCAATGATTTAAAGAGTTACAAAGCTAAGGCAAAGATGACATTGCAGATGGGTACCGAGCCGCAAGTGTATGATGTGGAGATTTGGCACAAAGATCCGTCATTTTACCGTGTGAATTTGAAGAATGCCCAGAAGGACCAAAGTCAGATGATCCTCAGGAATGATGAGGGAGTCTTTGTTCTGACACCTGCGCTGAACAAGAGCTTCCGTTTCCAGAGCGACTGGCCGAAGAACAGCAGCCAGGCTTATCTGTACGAATCTTTAATCACAGATATCCTCGAGGATAAGCAAGCGAAATTCTCGGCTACCAAGGAACATTACGTGTTCGAGACGAAAACAAGATACCAGAACAACAAGATGCTTCCAATCCAGGAAATCAAGCTGAAAAAGAAGAGTCTTGCGCCAGTAAGCGTGAAGGTGATGGATCCGGACCGCAATGCGCTGGTGACGGTAGAATTCTCTGATGTGAAATTCGACGCAAGCTTTGATAAAGATGCGTTTGACATGAAAAAGAACATGACAGGTGCTCAGCTTGAGGTACCGGTTATGGCTGATGTGGAAGACAAGGAATTTACAGTGAAATATCCAGTCGCCGAAATCCCGGGCGTGACGCTGATCGATGAAAAGGAAATCAAGACAGAGGATGGCAAGCGAGTTGTCTTGACATACGACGGCGACAAGTCATTCACGCTCATCCAGGAGAAAGCGAATGCCATGCCTGCGATGTCCTCGGCCATCAATATGACTGGAAAGCCTGTCGACCTTGGATTCACGGTTGGTGCTATGAACGAAACATCGATTTCATGGACACATCTCGGAGTCGATTATATGCTGGCATCCACAGACTTATCACCTGAAGAGATGGAAATGGTCGCCAAATCGGTATTGGCCGATATGGAAAAATAAGAATCGTCAAGCAGGCTCAGAGTAACCTGGGCCTGTTTTTTTATGGGCTTGGGAATAAAATCTGTTTTTAAGGAATATAATCTGACGTTTAAGGAATAAAAACCATTTTCTAAGGAATATAATTGTGTTTTTAAGGAATATATTTAGTTTTTCAGGAATAAATCGATATCCTCTTCTAAAACCAGTTCACTCCCGAGAAGTAGTTCCTCCTTGAAAAATCCGTATATATCCATTTGACATTGAGTTCTTTCAGTTTGATAATTAAACAATATAAATTAAGCTCGGATTGAAGGAAGTGGAGTTTTCGGTGGAAGAGCAAGGATTTTTTTACCGTGATACTTGGGCAGAAGTGGACCTGGATCGGATCAAAAACAACGTAAAGGAAATCTCAGGTCATTTGTCTGAGGATGTTGAACTTATTGCAGTTGTGAAGGCCAATGCATATGGACACGGGGATTTGCAAGTGGCTGAGGCGGCATTGGAAGCAGGAGCGTCAATGCTTGCGGTAGCATTCATGGACGAGGCACTCGCATTGCGGAAAAAGGGGATCACTGCACCGATCCTTGTCCTTGGTGCCAGCAGGCCGGGAGACGTGAATATCGCAGCCGAGGAAGGAATCATCCTTACTGTTTTTCAGAAAGAATGGCTGGAAAAAGCGAAGGAAGTATTGAAAAAGGATGCCGCCCTTTTGCTTCATATAAAAATAGATACAGGAATGGGCCGGATTGGAATCCGTACGGTGGAAGAGCTGAAGGCTGTGGAAAGGCTTATAACAGAAGACCCGCGCCTGCAGCTTCATGGCATTTACACACATTATGCAACAGCGGACGAATTGGATGATACGTATTTCAACAGGCAGCTGGCATCGTTCAAGGGAATGCTGTCAGCCCTGGACCAGCTGCCGCCAATCGTCCATAGCAGCAACAGTGCAGCCGCCCTTATGCACCCCGATGCCCGCTTTAATGCCGTAAGAATAGGAATCGTGATGTACGGACTGGCGCCATCAATGGAAATCGCTCCTGAATTGCCGGTGGAGCTCCAGGAGGCGTTCACTCTCCACTCGAGGATTGTGCATGTAAAGAAACTGGAAAAAGGTGAAAAAGTCAGCTACGGTGCTACGTATGAAGCACCTGAGGAAATTTGGGTAGGGACGCTGCCGATTGGGTATGCTGATGGATGGATAAGAAGGCTCCAGGGGCAGGAAGTGCTGGTCGATGGCCAAAGGTCGCCGATCATTGGCCGTATATGCATGGATCAATGCATGGTAAGACTTCCGAATGAGGTTCCCGTTGGAACGGTCGCTACCCTGATCGGGAGCCAGGAACAAGAATCGATTTCCATCAATGAGATTGCAAGCAAGCTGGAAACCATTAATTATGAAGTCCCGTGCATCATTTCCTCCAGGGTGCCAAGATTGTACAGGCAAAATGGCAAAGTCGTCGATTTGAACAATTCATTGCTATAAAACACATCCAATAATTAACAAAGCTGTGTAATCCCGCTAATACCATGCATAAAATACTAATTTTTTGGCGGATAATACAGAAGAATTGCTGATTTACCTTTGCATCTGGCATAAATAGTGATAATATTAGAAATGGTAGAGAGATAACGAACTTAATAATGGTATGTAGTGATGATGGTGGAGGTGTATGTTTGTGTCTGAATCCAGCGCAACAACTGAGATTTTGGTAAAGTTACCGCAGCATCTGTTGAGTGAACTAGATGGATTTGTTAAGCAAGAAAACGTAAACCGCAGCGAATTTATTTATCAGGCAACAAAAATGTTTTTGCGTGAGAAGAAAAAGAGACAAATTCGTGAATCCATGAGACGTGGCTATATGGAAATGGCCAAGATTAATCTAACCATTGCATCAGAAGCATTTCAAGCAGAATACGAGGCAGAACACACAGTTGAACGTCTAGTCAGCGGAGGATGATCCTTTGATTGTCAAACGTGGTGACGTCTATTTTGCAGACCTATCCCCAGTTGTTGGTTCGGAACAAGGCGGAGTGCGCCCTGTCCTGGTCATCCAAAACGACATCGGGAATCGGTTCAGTCCCACAGTCATTATCGCAGCGATCACGGCACAGATCCAAAAAGCCAAGCTTCCAACTCATGTAGAAATTGATGCGAAGCGGTACGGTTTTGAAAGAGATTCGGTCATATTATTGGAACAAATACGCACAATTGACAAACAGCGCCTAACCGATAAAATTACCCATCTCGATGACGAAATGATGGAAAAAGTGGATGAAGCCCTTCAGGTAAGTTTAGGTCTTATTGAATTCTGATCAACAGCACGCTCTTGAATAAAAAGAGCGTTTTTTTGTAACCGGAACACCTGGCCTGCCAGCAGGCCTTTTACATAACCCCCAAAAAATAAAAACGGATGTTTTCTGTGTGGGAGGCAAGCAAAGCGCTTGTCTCTTTTTTAATTGGCGGGGGTTGTTTTAGAGGTGCGGCAAGAAAAGCAGGAAAGCTGTCCGAAGCAAGCCGAAGAGTCACCAATCTCCCAATCGCCACACAGGCATAAACACAAAATTTACCCACGCTAAAATTTAATTCAGCAAAAATAGGAATAATAACTATGCGATATTCCATGAATGGTGTCGACAAGTTGATTTTATTTGACGAAAGAAAACTGTTATCATTAAATGGAGATATATAATCAGGATTTTGTGAAAATTTAATTACAGTTTTAAAAATGGTTTACATTTGGGCGGATTGGGGTAATGTAAAATTTTGTTGTGATAGAATGGGGAGGATGGAATGAATAAAATAATATCAAATTATATTCAGGGTCATAAACAAGACATCCTGGATCAATGGATAGATAGGACGAAAGAAGAAGCGGATGATCGGGTGGTCCGTTTAGTATCAGATCGTGTATTCCAATCAACGAGCAAGGAATTTATCGATTTGATCATATCTAATTTTAAAGGTACGAGTGAGGAATATAAGGAAAGGCTGACGGATTTTGCTGAAAAGGTGGTCAGGCTTGGCTGGCCATTGACGTTTGTCACCAAAGGCCTTCATACCTTTAATTTGATTGTTTTTGAAGGGATGCAGAGGGAAGAAGTCGTAACGCCTGAGAATCAGATGGAAATCATCTTTGAGTTTGACCGCTGGGCAACTCCAATGAACAATGAGATTGTCAGTGTATACTCGTCTACATGGGAAAGAACGGTTTCCCTTCAGAAAATTGCCCTTCAGGAACTTTCGGCTCCGCTTATTCCTGTATTTGAAGGAATTACGGTGATGCCGCTTGTTGGTACCATCGATACAGAGCGTGCAAAACAAATCATGGAAAACCTGCTAAAAGGTGCGGTTAAACACCGTTCTGAGGTAGTTCTTATAGATATTACAGGTGTTCCTGTCGTAGATACGATGGTTGCCCACCATATTATCCAGGCAGCGGATGCTGTCAGGCTTATTGGTGCCAAGTGCATGCTGGTCGGAATCCGTCCGGAAATAGCCCAGACCATCGTCAACCTGGGCATTGACCTGAACCAATTTACAACGAAGAATAACTTGAAAAAAGGAATAGAAGCAGCTCTTGAGCTGACAAATAAAAAAATCGTTTCACTGGAGGGAGCAAAGTGAGAATACCTATCCTAAAGCTGGATGATTGTCTGTTGGTCTCCATTCAATGGGAGCTTGATGACCAAACTGCTCTTCAATTTCAAGAGGACTTGCTCCATAAAATTCATGAGACAAGTGCCAATGGTGTCGTCATTGATTTAACCTCAATCGATTTCATCGACTCTTTTATCGCCAAAGTCCTTGGAGATGTCATCAACATGTCCAAGCTTATGGGTGCGATTGTAGTCATAACAGGAATCCAGCCTGCTGTAGCGATAACGCTAATTGAATTAGGAATCGGACTTGATGATGTCCTAACTGCATTAGATTTAGAAAAAGGTTTGGAGAAATTACAACAGGAATTGGGGGAATAGCTGAATGGACATCCAATCCTGCGTAACGATTATCAATGAATGGGACATCGTGGCCGCGCGCCAGCTTGGCAGGAATGTAGCGAAAGAGCTTGGTTTCGGCACGGTTGACCAAGCAAGAATCACCACAGCCATCAGTGAATTGGCCAGGAATATTTACTTGTACGCCGGAAAAGGACAGATTTGCATCGATAAACTGTATGACGGCGGAAAAGCGGGATTGCGAATCAATGCAGTAGATAGCGGCCCAGGTATTAAAGAAATACGCCAGGTCATGGAAGATGGTTATTCAACATCAGGAGGACTTGGAGCTGGCCTTCCCGGGGTTAAGCGTCTTATGGACGAATTCGACATAGACTCTACTCCTGGACAAGGAACACAGATCAAAGCAACTAAATGGCTCCGTTAGGGGGAAACAGTATGGATTTCCGAGAAATGATGGAATCAAAGTATCGGGATATTCTTGACAATTATATAAAAGAGCAATCCGAACAAGCATTATATGCAGGACAGAAATTCAGCCGGAAGTCGATAGAGCACAAAATCGCACCGGAAGAAATCATCAGCCTGCATAAAAGCTTGCTTCTTGAAATGTATCCTGAACTACCAGAGGATATTATGCATTCCTTTGACATTCTCCTCGAAGTGATGATTGGTTATGGTATTGCTTACCGTGAGCATCAAAGCTTAAGGCACCAGCAGGAGGAATTAAGGTCCGAAATGGAAATTGCCGCTAATGTCCAGCAAACCCTGCTTGGCACGAATATCCCTACCGTTCCCGGTATCGATATCGGCGCAATCAGCGTCCCTGCAAAGCATATGAATGGTGACTATTTCCATTTTGTCCAGGATGAGAATGACAATATCAGTGTTGCGATCGCTGATGTAATCGGAAAAGGGATTCCGGCAGCGCTTTGTATGTCCATGATTAAGTATGCGATGGACAGCCTGCCAGAAAACCGGCTTGATCCGAGCAGCATCCTGGAAAACCTGAACAGAGTCGTTGAACAGAACGTTGACCCAAGCATGTTCATCACAATGTTTTATGGAATGTTCAATCCTTCCAACAACATCTTCTATTATGCTTCCGCAGGGCATGAGCCTGGCTTCTATTATGATTCCAAAAAGAAGGAATTCTCAGAGTTGGTCGCAAGAGGCTTGCTGTTAGGAGTGGACAAACGGACAAAGTATACCCAGTACGAAAAAGAAATACTTCCTGGGGATATGGTGATCCTGATGTCTGACGGAGTGACTGAGTGCAGGACGGAAGAGGGTTTCATCGAAAAGGAAACATTAATCGGATATATAAATAAATATATTCACTTAAATGCTCAGGAAATTGTCAATAATATCTTTAGGGAACTTGAAAAACTTCAGCATTTCCAATTGCGGGATGATTTTACTTTGATCATTTTGAAAAGAGATGTTTAATCAGAACCCGAAACGGGTAAATCAAAAGAGCAATTGAATTGTAAAGGGTGGGTCATTTATGAATATTTCGATAGATGTTAAAGAAACAGAATCTAAGTTAGCAGTTAAAGTAAACGGTGAAATTGATGCATATACAGCTCCACAGCTTCGTGAAAAGCTTTTCCCTTTATCTGAAAAAGAAGGTGTAAAGATGGTTGTTGACCTTTCAGAGGTCAATTATATGGATAGTACTGGGCTTGGAGTATTTGTAGGAGTATTCAAGAACGTCCGTGCACATAACGGCGAGTTCAAGATCGTCGGCTTGTCCGAACGTTTGCAGAGACTTTTCGAAATCACCGGCTTGGCCGACATTATCGATATAAACAGCCAGATAGAGGGTGGAGTGCAATGAACCAGTCATTTGACTATATTGAGATGAAAATCCCGGCTAAACCGGAATTTGTAGGTGTCATTCGTTTGACCCTTTCTGGTATTGCAAGCCGCATGGGTTTCTCCTATGACGAAATTGAAGATTTAAAAATTGCGACCAGCGAAGCATGTACCAACGCTGTGCAGCATGCATATAAAAACAATGAGAATGGCGAAGTTATCATTGGTTTCGGATTGTATGAAGACAAGCTTGAAGTGATGGTTGCAGATAATGGACAAAGCTTTGACTTCCACTCAGCGCGCCAGGGCCTCGGTCCTTATGACCAGAATAGTTCTGTGGAATTCCTTCGCGAAGGAGGCTTGGGACTGTATCTGATCGAAACCTTGATGGACGAGGTTCGGATCCATCACAAAGAGGGCGTCACGGTCTTTATGACCAAGTACCGAGAAGGAGAGCAGGTGGAGAGAGATGCAGAGACAATCTCAACCTAAGCAGAGGCCAAAAGAAGAGATTAATGAATTAATCAAAGCCTACCAGCTACATGAGGATGCAGACGCCCAGAATGAGCTGGTTCTTCATTATCAAAACCTTGTCGAAACCATCGCGAGAAAGTACTCGAAGGGAAGGTCATTCCACGAGGATATTTTCCAGGTTGGAATGATCGGTCTTTTAGGCGCAATCCGCCGTTACGATGAAACATTCGGCAAAAGCTTTGAAGCATTTGCCGTGCCGACCATCATTGGTGAAATCAAAAGATTCTTAAGAGATAAAACGTGGAGTGTTCACGTACCGCGCAGGATAAAAGAACTTGGTCCTAAAATCAAGACAACTGTAGAAGATTTGACCACCCAGCTGCACCGCTCTCCTCGAGTGGATGAAATCGCAGAAGCACTTCAGGTTTCCGAAGAAGAAGTGTTGGAAGCGATGGAGATGGGGAAAAGCTACCAGGCTTTATCCGTTGACCATTCTATTGAAGCCGATTCTGACGGCGGAACAGTCACCCTGTTGGACATCGTCGGAAATATTGATGAAGGCTATGAAAAAATCAACCAGAGAATGGTTCTCGAAAAAGTACTTCATGTACTGAGCGAGCGCGAAAAGTTAATTATCCAATATACCTATCTTGATAACCTGAGCCAGAAAGAGGCTGGTGACAAGCTCGGTATTTCACAGATGCATGTATCAAGACTTCAAAGAAGGGCAATCAAAAAGCTTCAAGAAGCGATTCATGCGGAAAACAACAACTCGGAGTATATTACATGATCCAACAGTTCAAGGACAAAATAGAACTTTATGCTTACCAGACAATCAAAGAAGGTAAATTAGAGTGCGGTGACAGTTACTATTATACAGCCACCGATGAATATTTTGTCTGTGTAGTAGCAGATGGACTCGGGTCAGGGCAATACGCGCATGAAGCATCTGCGGCGGTCGTTTCAGTAGTCGAACAGCACCATCATGAAGATGTTGATACACTCATGAAATACTGCAACAACATTCTGGTGCAAAAACGCGGGGCTGCTGTATCGATCTTCAAGGTATACTTCGAAAGCCGTCAATTCGTGTACAGCTGCGTCGGGAATATCCGCTTTTTCCTCTATGCGCCAAACGGCAAATTGACGTATCCTTTGCCGGTTACAGGTTATCTTTCAGGGAAGCCGCAAGTATTCCACACCCAACGATTTGTTTACGAGCCAGATTCAAAATTCCTGATCTACTCAGATGGGTTTGATATCCATGGCGCAAAAACACTTTTGAAGGGATACCGGTCCGTAGCAGCCGTCGCGGAACAAATCAAAAGGGAATACGCAAACTCAATGGATGATGCAACTTTTATTGTGGGAAGTCTACTATAGCCGGTGGACTTCTTTTTGTTTTATATAGATGCCTTTTATTATCCTTCCGGGCAGAAGCGAAACTGTAAACCTCACCCCGGTTTTGGTACACTATTAAGGTATCAAGAAATACCAATATGATAATGGAGGATTGTCTCTTGACTCAAACAATAGATAAGCAAGACCAATATGTAAAAATCATTGCCAAAGAGCAATCGTTAGCAGCGAAACAGGTGCAAAGTGTGATTTCATTGATCGCTGAAGGGAACACGGTCCCGTTCATCGCCCGATATCGGAAAGAAATGACTGGCGCCCTTGATGAAGTGCAAATTCGCGACATCGTTGAAAGATGGCAATACATACAGAACTTGGAACAGCGTAAAGAAGAAGTCATCAGGCTGATCGAGGAACAGGGAAAGCTGACAGACGAACTTAAAGCGAACATAGAAAAATCGATCAAGCTTCAGGAAGTAGAAGACCTTTACCGTCCGTACAAGCAAAAAAGAAGGACGAAAGCAACCGCCGCCAAAGAGAAAGGCCTTGAGCCTCTTGCTCAATGGATGCTGGAATTCCCTGTTAGCGGCAGTCTTGAAGGTAAGGCCGGGGAGTTTTTATCAGAAGAAAAAGGCGTTGAATCCGTTGAGGACGCGATTGCAGGCGCGAAGGATATCATTGCCGAAATCATTTCCGACGATGCAGAAAGCCGTAAATGGATTAGAAGCGAAACCTTTAAGACAGGCTCTATTGAATCTGCCGTAAAAAACGAAGAGCAAGATGAGAAAAATGTTTATGAGATGTACTACGAATACTCCGAACCGGTCAGTAAAGTAGTCCCTCACAGGATTCTTGCGCTCAACCGAGGTGAGAAAGAAGACCTTTTAAGGGTGTCAATCAAGCCGAAAACAGAGATGATCATGAGTTATCTGCAGCGTAAGTGGATTTCCAAAAATCATTCTGTAACAACAACTTCGGTAACAGAAGCGATTGAGGATGCCTACAAACGCTTGATCCAGCCATCAATTGAACGTGAAATCAGGAATGAGCTCACGGAAAAAGCAGAAGAGCAGGCGATCCATATCTTTTCCGAAAACCTGCGCAAACTGCTCCTTCAGCCTCCTTTAAAAGGAAAGGTCGTTCTTGGAGTAGACCCTGCGTTCCGGACAGGCTGCAAATTGGCTGCTGTCGATGAGACCGGAAAAGTTTTATCGATCGGTGTAATCTATCCGCATACATCGAGTGCTAAAAGTACCGAAGCACGGGACAAATTCATTAAAGTCCTGAAAGATTACGATGTAGAAATGGTGGCCATCGGCAACGGTACAGCTTCAAGGGAGACGGAGCAATTCGTATCAGATATTCTAAAGGAACTGGATCGAGAAATTTTCTATCTAATCGTCAATGAAGCAGGCGCAAGTGTCTACTCCGCATCTGACCTTGCCCGTGAAGAGTTCCCGAACTATCAAGTAGAGGAAAGAAGTGCCGTTTCGATCGCACGCAGATTGCAAGATCCCCTGGCAGAACTCGTGAAAATCGATCCTAAATCTGTTGGTGTCGGTCAATACCAGCATGATGTAAGCCAGAAGAAACTATCCGAATCCCTGACATTCGTTGTAGAAACGGCAGTTAACCAGGTGGGTGTTAACGTAAACACAGCCTCATCATCATTGTTGCAATATGTATCAGGACTATCAAAGACGGTTGCCAATAACATCATCAAGAAGCGAGAAGAGGAAGGGAAGTTCACGAGCCGGGCACAGCTTAAAAAAATCCCGCGCCTTGGAGCCAAGACCTATGAACAGGCAATTGGATTCCTTCGTGTCATTGACGGAAAAGAACCGCTTGACCGCACTGGCATCCACCCGGAAAGCTATGGCGAGGTAAAGCAGCTGCTTGACAGTCTCGGATTTAAAACGTCTGATCTAGGGACATCCGCACTGAAGGATGCTTTAGGGCAAATCAATATCGATCAGACAGCTGACCAGCTTGGAATCGGTAAACTGACGCTTAAGGACATCATTGACGCTCTCGTCCGTCCGGAAAGAGACCCGCGTGATGAACTTCCAGCTCCGCTTCTAAAGAAAGATGTTCTAAAGCTGGAGGATCTAAAACCAGGGATGGAGCTTCAGGGGACTGTAAGAAATGTAGTGGATTTCGGAGCTTTTGTGGATATCGGCGTTAAACAGGATGGCCTTGTCCATATCTCCAAACTAAGCAACCGCTTTGTAAAACACCCATTGGATATTGTCTCGGTAGGCGATGTAGTAACAGTATGGGTAGACAGTGTAGACCAGAAAAAAGGCCGTGTCGCTTTGACGATGCTAAAGCCCGATCAAGCATAATAAAGAAGACTGCAGTCGTATCTGCAGTCTTTTTCATTACTCCTGTTTCTTTCTATAAAAAAACCAACATTGATTTAAGAGTTTGATTTGATAACGATTTTTTTCATAGAAGGCTCGTTTCATTTGATTCTGGAACCAGACTGGCATAAACAATACCTCCTTAAGATAAATACGGTAAAAGGTAACATTAATATATGCTATAATGGGTTGTCAGGTTTCTGAAAAGGCAGGAGTTCTTAAATGACAGACCAAGAATTGCAAAATCTTGTTAGTAAAATCTCAGATGACTATTTCCGAAAGCCGTTCAGGCATAAAGCCTTTTTCAATTCCCGACTTCGAACCACCGGGGGCAGGTACATGCTGAATAGCCACAATATCGAAATTAACAAAAAGTATTTCGAACAGCTTGGAGAAGGGGAGCTTATCGGTATTATCAAGCATGAGCTTTGCCATTACCATCTTCACCTGGAAGGGAAAGGCTATAAGCATCGAGACAATGATTTTAGGAAATTGCTCAAACAAGTAGATGCACCCAGATTTTGTTCCACTCTGCCTGAGGAAAAGAAACGAAAATCAAAGAGCCAAAAGTTCCTGATTTATCAATGCAGCAAATGTAAGTTGGACTATCGCAGGAAAAGATCCATTAACACTTCAAAATATGTTTGCGGAAAATGCAGGGGAAAGCTGGTCAAGGTCAAAGAAATAGTTGTAGATTAAGGTTTCCAGGCATTCAAGCTCGGGTTCGAAAAATATTAAAAACATGGTTGACTTTTGCTGGGCTGCTCCCTATAATAGTAAGAGTCGATAAGACGTCATCATGAAATAACGCAAGAAGAAATGCTGCTATTCCGCAGTAGCTCAGTGGTAGAGCACTCGGCTGTTAACCGAGCGGTCGTAGGTTCGAATCCTACCTGCGGAGCCATTAATTTTTTCGAGGTATGGGGAAGTACTCAAGAGGCTGAAGAGGCGCCCCTGCTAAGGGTGTAGGTCGGGTAACCGGCGCGAGGGTTCAAATCCCTCCTTCTCCGCCAGAACATTTCATATATGGCCCCTTGGTCAAGCGGTTAAGACACCGCCCTTTCACGGCGGTAACACGGGTTCGAATCCCGTAGGGGTCACCATTTACAAAAAAACAAAAAATATCTTCAATGGTCCCGTGGTGTAGCGGTTAACATGCCTGCCTGTCACGCAGGAGATCGCCGGTTCGATCCCGGTCGGGACCGCCATTTTCATTGGGCTATAGCCAAGCGGTAAGGCAACGGACTTTGACTCCGTCATGCGTTGGTTCGAATCCAGCTAGCCCAGCCATTTTTTTGAGCCATTAGCTCAGTCGGCAGAGCAGATTGCTCGCTGCATTGAGTTTTCTTCCCTGGCAATCTGCGAGAAAGACCGAAGGTCTTTTGAGCATCAGATGCGATGAGGGAAAATAAATGGGTGGATACAATATTTGTTCCACTTCAAAAATGAGCCATTAGCTCAGTCGGTAGAGCATCTGACTTTTAATCAGAGGGTCGAAGGTTCGAGTCCTTCATGGCTCACCAGTTTTTTTACAACAGTTGAAAAAACTTTCTCTGGATTCTGCTTAGGCGGGATGATATTAATACGCGGGTGTGGCGGAATTGGCAGACGCACCAGACTTAGGATCTGGCGCCGCAAGGCGTGGGGGTTCGACTCCCTTCACCCGCACCATTAATTACCTGTTGATTAATGCGTTTGAATCAGTTAAGATATAAACCTGTCATGTTATGCGGTCGTGGCGGAATGGCAGACGCGCTAGGTTGAGGGCCTAGTGGGGGCAACCCCGTGGAGGTTCAAGTCCTCTCGGCCGCACCAAAAAAGATATTGACACACTTAAACGATTGTGTTAATATATATAAGTTGCTATTAAAACATTATGCGCCCGTAGCTCAATTGGATAGAGCGTCTGACTACGGATCAGAAGGTTATGGGTTCGACTCCTTTCGGGCGCGCCATTATATTTTCTCTTTATCGGGGAGTAGCTCAGCTTGGTAGAGCACTT